>NC_018655.1:0-1200000 GCF_000299365.1 Candidatus Nitrosopumilus koreensis AR1 | reverse complement strand
TCGATTCGTCTGTATCTACATTAGGTAAAATTTTAGGAGGATTAGCTTCATATCTAATTGTCATATTGTAATTTTTTGTATCCTTGGTTAAAACCTTTGAATACTAAAACCGATATGGAAAAGTGGGAAAGTAATGTTAACACTGGAAAAAATTGAATCCCTATTTTCTACTCCGATTGATCCTATTTTAGAAAATACTAAAAAATATCGTTTGGCTTCAATCCTTGTTGTAATTTATGGACAGGAACCAAAGGTTGTGATGACTGAGAAACCAAAAAATATGAAATTTCATGCAGGCGAAATATCTTTTCCTGGAGGAAAACTGGATACTAGTGATTCTGATCTTCTTGATACTGCACTTCGTGAAACTAGTGAAGAGATTGGGTTGACCATTACCCGAGATCAGGTTGTAGGACAATTAGATCCTGTGGTTACATTGAACTCTGGTTTTCTTATCTTGCCCTTCATTTCTGTTGTTAATGAAATACCCAAACTTTCTGCAAACTGTGAAGTTGAAAAAATTTTTCATATACCTTTGGAGTCTTTTTTGAAAACTATGGCACAAGACCCTAATCCCACTCATAACATCATTCAAGAGATGTATACATTTGAGTATCAAAACAAAATAGTATGGGGTGCTTCTGCTAGAATACTAAAACAAATTCATAGTGGCCTAAAATCCTGAGATTCATTTAAAAAGAGCTCTTCGTGCCTGAAAAACTATGGCTGCACGTAAGTCCTCTCCAAGGAAAATTCGTCTGTTGAAAAAAACAAAACAGGCATCACCTGTACCAGCTTGGATTATTCTCAAAACAAAGAGAAGTGTTAGAACAAATCCAAAACGTAGAGCTTGGAGATCAACTGATGTGGAGGTAGGATAGATGTCTCAAGAATTAGAACGTGTTTATACAATTAATCTCGGCAAAGTATTGCTCTCACAATCACAACATAGAGCAGTCAGAGCAATTAACATGATTAAAGAATTTGCTCGTCATCACATGAAAGTTGAAGATATTAAAATTGAAGAAGACTTGGCTCATCAAATTTGGGCAAAAGGAATTCGTAGCCCTCCAAGAAAAATTAGAGTTCGAATGAGCAAGACTGACGAGGGCTATGTTCTTGTTTCTCCATATGAGGAAGAAATTGAATCTAAAGTAACTACCGAAAAAGAAACTCCAAAAGTTGAAGACAAAGTTTTATTCTAGTTGTGGTAAATCTAGTTTACAATCAATACTACAATCTGGTGTAACCCAGTCAAGTGTATTTTCTTGTGAAATCATCCCAAGAGGATCATAATTATCAAATTTTGTCATTCCTTGAATGGATGACAACATCACTACTTTAGATTCTTCGGTAGTTGAAGTCATATCAATTTGTGAATTACTCTCATTTAGAATTCCGCTTGTAAGATTTGTAATTGAATTTAATACTCCTACTGGAATATTGCTTCCTCCTACGACATATAGCATTGAACGCTTTACTGTATTTGGTGGGGCATTTTCATATAGCATTTTTAGTGAATCTCTAAGCGAATCTTCGATATTTTGTCCGTCTTTGCTTGTTGTAAGAATATTTGTCTCAGAAGCCATCTCTGAGGCTCCAAGTGATTCAACTACGTGTATTATTGCAGAGTTTGCAATATCATAGCATGCTTTTGGAGTCAAATCTGGATTGCTCTCAAGTAATGAATCGTTATCAAGCACAACAGTACATTCAGAGTTTTCTCTAACTCTCTTTAATGCAACACCAGAATTGAAAATTCTATCTTTTTCGTATTTGAAAGGCATAATTGCAAATGAAATCAGTCCTTTGTTTGATTCCTTACACATTTCTGAAACAACTGGTGCTATGGCTGAGCCTGCTTTTCCAGCCAAATTACTCATCATTACCACAGTAGAATAACCTGAAATTTTTGACTTGATCTCTTCTGAAACATCATAAGTTGAGCCTCTGATTAATTGCATAGATGGATTTATCACAGAATCAGTTGAAACATGAACAGATGGCACTTCTTCTATGAAGTCCTTTGAATCATTACTGATTAGAAGACAATCTGAATTTAGTGCATCTTTTGCCTTAACTGCTAATTTTGAGCCTGCGCCACCCAGACCTATTACTAAAATTGGTTCTTTTACTTGAAAACTCATTTCAGTTCCTATTCACTGAATTCCATAAAAAACCTTCTTACGTTTTTTTAATCAAATTTTAGATCTAAAAAATTTAGCTTGCGATCTTTCCAAGCAGGCTGTTTTGAGTAGCATCGATAATTTCTACTGTATGTGATTGTCCTATGTCTACTTGTTCTGGAACAAACACTGGCTTGTAAGCAAAGTTTCTACCTTTGATGCCATCCTCTGTCTTTTCATCAAAGAGGACGTTTCCTTTCCACCCGATCCATTTTTTGTTGTTATCTAGCGATATTTTGTTGATCTGCTCAAAAATCTCCTTGCTTCTTGACTTTACTTCTGCAACATCGATTTGTTCCCATTCAGCAGCTTCGGTTCCTGGTCTGGCGCTATATTTTGATAAATTTACTACATCTGGTCTTGTTTCATCAAGTAATTCTACTGTTTTTTCAAAGTCTTCTCTTGTTTCTGATGGGAAACCTACTATGATATCTGTTGAAATAGTAAAGTTTGGAAATCTCTCTTTTGCCTTTTTTACTATCTCTCTAAATGTTCCTGCAGTATGACCTCTTTTCATATCCTGTAGTACTTTGTCACTTCCACTTTGTACTGGAATATGAAGAAATTTGAAGACTTTGTCATTTTCGTATGATTCAATTAATTTTTCTTTAATTCTTGGCATGTACATTGGATTCATCATTCCAACTCTAACCATAAAGTCCTCTGGAATTTCTGAAACTGCATTAATTAATGCAGGTAAATCTGTTCCAATGTCCAATCCGTAACATCCGTTATCAGTTGATGTTAACCAAATTTCTTTACATCCTTCATCAATTTCCGTTTTTACTTGTCTAACAATATCTCCCAGTCTGTAGCTTTGGAGATCGCCTTTGGAAATTTTAGTTTGACAAAACGTACATTCGCTCATACACCCACTTGCAATCTCAACTATTCCTACTGCTGGATTTAGTCTGACTTTTGGGAGTCCTACTTTTGATAAATCAGAGTCTTCTAATGCAATCTCTTTTCTTCCTTGAAGTGTAGAATCAATCACTTGAAGAGTTTTACCTAATGAATTTGGACCTAAAAGACTAGCATTTTCAGAAAATCTTTCAACTGTTTCTTTTTCAGCTTTTGGTAAGCAACCAGCTACCACAAGAGGTTTTGTTTTCAATGATTTTATTCTGTGAATCATCTTGTTTGCTGTTGCATCTTTCACAGAACATGTGACGACAATGTTTAGATCTGACTCTTCAGAATCTTCTACTAGTGTGTGACCTCCATTTAGAATTAATCCTGAAATCATTTCTGAATCTGCAAAACTTGCAGAACATCCATAAGATTCTACAAAAATTTTTGCCATACTTTATCCAAACAGAGAGTCGATTTCTTTGTTAGTCATTAATTTCTTTGAAACAACTAATTCTCTGATAGTTTTTCCTGTTTTTAACGATTCTTTGAAAAGTTCTGCAGATTTTAGATATCCGATTTTTGGTGTTAACAGCGTAACAATTACTGGACTGTTTTCAATGTCAGCACGCAATTTATCTTTGTTTGCAGTTAAACCATCAATAAGATTTGCAGAAAATATTGGCAAGAAATTCTTTAACATATCTGTTGACTCTAACATGCACTTTAGCATTCCTGGCAGCATTACATTAAGCTCAAACTGTCCACTTTGTGCTGCATAAGATACTGCAGTATCATTTCCAATAATGTTGAAACAAATCATGTTCATGCATTCTGCTAATGATGGGTTTACTTTTCCAGGCATAATTGAGGAACCTGCATGAACTGCAGGAATTCCAATCTCTGCTAGCCCTGCAATTGGACCTGATGCCATTAATCTGATATCATTTGCAAGTTTTCCAATTTCTAATGCTAGGTTGCGTAATGCACTTGAACAATTTGCAACTGCATACTTGCTTTGCAATCCATGCTGCATGTCTTTTTCAGGTTTTAATGATAATTTTGAAATTTTTGCAAGTTCTGAAATTGCAATCTTCCTGTAACCTTTTGGTGTATTTGCACCAGAGCCAACAGCCGTTCCTCCTAATGCAACATTTTGTAATTCTTTTTGTGATGCAACAATTTCATTTCTTGCTTTTGTAATTGATGTAACATAAGCTGCAAATTCACTACCTAATGTAACTGGTAATGCATCCATAAGATGTGTTCTTCCGATTTTCTTAAATGACGAAAATTGCTTTGCTTTTTTTGATAACGACTTTATCAAAATATCAATAGATAGAATTGTTTCTTTGAGATTCATCAAAATTGCAACATGCATGGCTGTTGGATATGTATCGTTACTTGATTGTGACATGTTTACGTGATCATTTGGATGTAAGAACTCGTATTGTCCTTTCTTTTTATGTAAAATTTCTAATGCTACATTTGCAATTACTTCGTTTGAATTCATGTTAAATGCAGTTCCTGCCCCGGAGTTTATCATGTCTACAACAAACTGATCAACGTGTTTTCCTGACAAAATTTTATCACAAGCAGAAACTATTGCTTTTCCACGTCTAGCGTCAATAACCTTTGTTTTCATGTTTGCCACAGCAGCTGATCGTTTTATCATGACAAACGACTTTATCAAATTCTCGTGAGATTTGTTTCCTGTTACATGATATTGCTTGATTGCTCTACCAGTAAATGCCCCATAATATGCGTCAGATGGGATTTTGACTTTACCTAGTGAGTCTTGATCTAATCGAAATTTCATTCTAAAACCAATTATTTTGCCCCACTATTCATTCTTTTTCAGATATTTTCATAAAATCATATATCCATAATGGGAATTATTATATAGGATTCAGAGACCAACGCTGATAATGAATAAGCGTGTTAGTATGCTCTTTACAATTGCAGCAGTAGCTGTAATGGGCGCAACCTTATTCGGAAGCACATACACACAAACCCAAATTGGTGGGCAATCACTCGATATGGAAAAAATGGATATCGATGTAATTGAGAAAATCCATCAAATGGGCGGTTTGCAGCTTGTAATGCCTCAAGCATTCGCAGAAACTGATTGTGGTGTTCTAGAAAATTCTGGTAGAACAGTAGTTGAGTTTAACTTGACTGGTGAAAGTGTTGAACTTCCAATTATGGGAGGAAAAACTTACAATGCCATGACCTTTAGTGGACAAGTCCCAGGACCAACACTTAGAGTCACACAAGGCGATGTTGTAAAAATGACACTTACAATTCCAGATGATGAAGTTACTGGACACGGTAACGACATGCACGCATCACAAATGTCAGCAGGAAACTTTGAATCAGTTAATCCTGGTGAAACAAGTCAGTACTGTTACATCGCTGAAGCTGCTGGTGTTTTCAAATACCATTGTTCTGGTGTCAAACTAATTGGTATGGACCAACATGTACTTTCCGGCATGTACGGAATTGCAATTGTTGATCCAGCTGATGGATACAAGAAATTAATGGTTGAGAAAACCAGTGGAAGTGGCGAAATTGACAGAAAATTCTATGATGCAGATGCATTAGAGTTCCAACTCCAATACAATCAATTGTACCTTACACCTGAAGGCAACTATGATGCAGGAGCAATGTTCCAACATCATAACACTGCAACAGTTGTTAACGGAATGCAATTTGGTTATGTACCAAACATGGCTCATAACTTACTCGTCAATGGCGATGTAAACAAGAACATCTTTGTTGCACAACCATGGAATGGACTTGAACACAAGCAATACCAATCACAACTCTTGTTTGTTGAAAATGATCAACACGTGAGACTCTTTATTGAAAACCATGGTAACGAACCACTATTCTTCCACATTGTTGGAGAAATTTTGGATAGAGTTGTCCAAGGCAATAGAGTCCAATCCGCAGCAACTGAAACATGGTTACTCGGTGGCTCACAGAACATGATTGTTGACTTGGTCTTTGATGAACCAGGTGCATATGCAGCAGTAAACCATGACTATGCAGCAATTTACACTGGCGCAGCTACAGTCTTTGTAGCAGGTGACCCATTCGGCTTGAACCCAGTTCTCGTTGAGAAAGGAGTTATTCCAGCACCAGTAGCATCTTATGCATACGCTTTAGGCAATCCAAGTGATGCTGTCCCACCAATGGGAGCAAACAGTATTGCTCATCCTGCACTAAACATTCACGGTTTATACACTGATGAAGTAGCTTCTGAAATGCAAGCAAGTGGCGATTATGTCGCATTATGGGAAGTAATTCCTGTAGTAGCCGAAATGCTAACTTCTTGATAACATAACATCTTTTTCTTTTTATTATTTTGAATGAATTATATTCCGTAGCTCTATTTCTTATTTCATGGGATTTGATGATTCTGTACTAATTTGTGATGAAGTAGATCCAATTTTAAATAAAATTTTAGAAGATAATGGTCTGAAAGTATCATATGAACCAGAAATTACCCCTGAACAAATTTTAGAAAAAATTGCTAACTACAATATTGTAATTGTTAGAAGTAGAACTACAATTACAAAAGACATGATCGATAAAGCTGATAATTGTAAAATTATTGCTCGTGTAGGTGTTGGACTAGATAATGTTGATCAAGAAGCTGCAAAAGCAAAAAATATTCGAGTAATTAATGCCGTTGAAGGCGCAATGAATGCCGTTGCTGAATTAGTTTTAGGCTTAATGTTATCTCTTGCAAGACAAACCACACGTGGTGATAGAGGAATTAGAAATGAACAATGGCTCAAAAAAGAATTGAAAGGAACGGAACTTAGGGGAAAATATCTTGGAATTATTGGACTAGGAAATATTGGAAAAAGATTAGGTAGACTTGCACATGCACTAAACATGAACATTATCGGATATGATGTGGTTCCAATCGATGAAGAATTTTCAAAAGAAGTTGGTTTGATGAAAGCAGATTTGAATACATTGCTTCAAAGCTCTGATTACATCTCTATTCATGTTCCATTATTAGATTCAACTTATCATCTATTGGATGCACAAAAAATGTCTACTATGAAAAATACTGCAAAAATTATCAATACTTCTAGAGGTGGTGTGGTTGATGAGGATGCACTTTATGATGCTCTCAAAAATGGTACTCTGGGTGGTGCAGCTTTAGATGTATTTGAAAAAGAACCTGCTATTGGAACAAAGCTAGCAGAACTTGACAATGTAATCTTAACTCCTCATATTGGCGCTCAAACAAAAGAAGCGCAATCTTTGGCTGCAAATGTAATTGCTGAGAAGATTGTTCAGATTTTGAGAGGCGTAATCTAGAAGAATTTCTGCCTGAACTTTAAAAATAAGCAAAAAAATTGACTTTTACGTGATTTATTGTCGTCTCTTTGTTTTTAACATCTATTTGGAGGACGTTAATCGTATTGAATAACACTAGCATGAGACAATTTCAATCTGAACGACTAAGACATTTGCCAAATGGAAATTCTTTGTTAAAAATATCTCTTGGATTGATCTTCTTTACAATTATCTCATCAGCATTTGTGTATGCTGAAACAATGTCAGTTGATGTTGATGGCACGCCTTATGATTTTGAATATACTGCTAAACAAGTTGAAATTACTAGTGTTACTGCCGAAACTTTATCTGATTCTGCAGAACTGCTTTTTGGAATTAATGTAATTGGTGACTCTGGAGAATTAAATATAATTTTTGAACGTACATTTTTTGATTCAATTTATGATGGTGAAGATGATCCATTTTTCGTTATAGTTGATGGTTTAGAAGCTGATTTTTCAGAAACCACCACTGCTCAAAGTAGAACTTTAAACATCAAAATACCTGCTGGTTCTGAAGATTTAGAAATAATTGGAACTGTATTTGGCCAAACTCTGGATGAATCATCTGATGATGAATCTATGGTAGATGAAACAACTGAAAAACAAATTCCCGCATCTTTTGTAGATTCTTCTAAAGATACAAAATATTATGTTGAAAGATATGTCACTGAACCCTCTTACAAAAAATGGTTTGAAGATAATTATTCAGACTATACTTTTCATGAAGCACTAGATATTTCAAAATCTGAATTAGATAAACTAATTGCAGAAATTGAAGAAGAACAGTCTGAATCTACTGTTGAAACCCCTGTAGAAACACCTGTGGATACTCCTAAAGAAACAACAGAATGTGGAGAAGGAACTATTCTAAAAGACGGTGTATGTGTTTTAGATGAAAGATGCGGTTCTGGAACTGTTCTAAAAGATGGAATGTGTGTGGTTGAACCTAAAACATCTGTTCCTAAAGAAACTTCCTTCAAAGGACTTGGTAAAGAATTAGGATATGGAGTTATGGCCGCGTTTATCATTACTGGAGCAGTGGCAATAATATTGGCATTAATGTCCAAAGCCAGTAAAAGTAGCGACTAGTTACAAGTCAAATCATTAACATTCATCTTTTGATCAAAATCATAACCTGTAATCTGAGTTGTTGATGAATATGGGATTATTCCTATTATTGGTGTCTCTGAACTGATCACAACTATGAATTGATTAGGATCTAGTCTGATATCTCCCCCATCAAATTCAAAATCAAATGTCATAAAATTATGTTGAGCTGCTGTAATTTCTTCTGATGTAAAAACACCCTCATTGACTGTTGCTGATAATGGGTTGATGGTGGTTGGCCCTACTACAAATGATCCTAGATGATTTTTTTCATAAAATGTTGCAATTTCAAATTTCTGAAAACTCATCCAAATTGGTAATGTATTACAAAATTCAACATCTCCTGAATTTGACATTGCAAAAAAAGTAAATTCACCAGGACCATTCCATCTGTATTCCAGTTGCTGCATCCCTGCTATACTTAACCCAGAATGTGCAAATGGAATAACAATAACTATGATTGCAATAACTGTGATGATTGAATACTTGTTCATAATTCGTTTTCTGCCTGACTTGTATTTTTGATTATATTTTTCTCAATTAGGTAATTTACCGCTTGTCCAAAATCATCATCTGATATCACCCCTTCAATCCACCAATATCCTACATTTTTTACCCATTCTGGAATAGTGATGTCATAAACATTTGTTTCGTTAATTTCAAAAGGTATGTCTATTATTTGACTGTCAACATATTTTTGAAAAGCGTCAATTAAAAATCCATCAGAAATATTACCTGAAAGCCAATTTGCCATTATTGGTTTAATCAATTCTGGGATACATGGTTTGTTTGAATCAACTAATTCAAACTCTGCTGTGGTTTGAACTCCTTCATATTCTACATCAATGAAATATTTTCCTAATGGAAAAATTTCTTTTTCAAAAGCAACACGTGATGGTACTGGATTTTGTAAATCTGTTATTGGAATAGGTATTGCACTACTGCCTTTTCCTGTTTCATCTCGGATGTGAATAATTGCAGGATTTCCTGTGATCTCTGAAACATTGATTGTATAGAATAATTTTTCACAATAACTGTAAGTTGTTTTTTCCATAATTATCTCCACAGAGGGCTCTGCATATGCAGATGGATATAATGTCAGACTGAATGCTATTATTATGGCTATGATTACAGCAATTGTTTTCATATTTTTTCATGCTATTTTTGCTCAATAAAAATCTCAAATCAATTATCAGGAATACTTTTTAACAACTTTGGAGTAATTTGATTATCGAGTTTTCTGCGGAAGCACCTCTTCGAGTGCGTGGAATGTGATGCCCCACTCAAGAGAATTTTAACTTAGTATTTGGGGTTGGTTTATAGTTTACAAAGTAGACATTTTTGCTCATTTAACTGGCTAATTGTTGAATTAGTGAGTTTGGAAAAACATAAGCAGTATACTGTTGAAATAATTTTTCTAAATGTATGTGATAATTAACATTGTTAAGGAACTTCTAAAAGAAATATTTTCCAATAATGCTTATGGGATTTACAAAAGTCTGCCCAATATGCAATCAGAATTTCTCATCACTTGTAAATTACATGTCTCATATCAAAAGTGATCATAGTAAAGTTTCTCCTGAAAAATTTGTAAGGCCTCATGAAGAAACAAAATGGTCATTTAGAAATAATAATTAATCTTTTTTAAGTTTATGAACTTGATTCAGATTTTTAATCTGCCCCCATTGATGTTTTGGTTAATTTCATAATTATTCCACTAAATGCAATGGATGAAAGGAAATACCATGCCCAAAGATATAACGCATTTTCTTGGGTGCAGACATTGTCTGGATCTGCTACTTGTTCAGCAGTACATGTTAGGTGAAAAAAATCACCTGGAATCACATTTAGTGGTATTGGACTTAATGCAACTGTGTGGGCAAATAATTGAGGCAAAACCAAATAAAAAATCAAAATCAAAGGAACGAACGTAATCATCATCGGTCTCATATTCATCTGCATCATCTCCATTGACATCTTGTTCATGTATGCAGATTTCTTGTTTAGTTCAGCTGTTTTTGCAGTATCTTTTGCTCGCATTGCAGCCATTCTTTCTTTTTGCCATCTACGAGTCTCCTTCATTATTCGTTTTAGTTTTGTTTGATCAACCATCTTCTTTCTAACTGCAGAATTGAAGAAATTCAATAAAATTCCAAATAAAGTCACTCCAAATAATGTTGGAATAAGCCCCTTTACTATGGGATCATCACTACCTAATGCATCTCGACCTTTACCCATAAATCCAAATATGCCTCCATCTCCTTGAAGAAAAACAGAATCTAGGAACTGTAATACTAGATTATGGTCAAAAAATTCAATCATTAAATTCATCCTTGATTTGTGTTACGTGGTTTTTCTCAAGATAAATTGCATCAAAGCTTCTTTGGAATAATCAATTCCGTGTTCTTCATCAGTATGATGTCCAAATTCATCAATTACTTGTTGCATCTCTCCCTCTGCTACAAAATCACATTCAAATCCATAATCAACACACTTGAGTTTTACCATTTTGTATTTTTATCAGATTTGTATGTAATATACTTCAGTTAACATTGTTAACCCGAATTTAGATAAATGGTACTGCAGGAGCAAAAAGGAAATTACCGTGTCTAATGGCAGTAAATGAAAACTAGGATAGAACAACAGTTGTCATTATTTCCTTTTTGGAGTAGTTTGCTCTGCATTAATTATGATTCATTTTTTTGATATTTAGGAAATGCTTAACAATGTTAATGGATACGCTTTCTAGAATGTTTTTTGTTTCTTGATCTTGTTCGTAAGCGAGCATTACAACAAGGACATCTTAGATTCGTAGTTTTAACAAAAATACCACATAATGTGCATCTCTTCTGCCCGAGTTTGTAGCGTAAACCGCTGGGAACTGGTTCTTCCATTAATGAGTCGCATATGCCTTTACATGAAAATGCCATGTTTATGAAAACCTTTTCCTACCTATCTGAAATTTTTCTAATCTCCACCAGTCTTTATTTTTCTTGGTTGCAAGATTTTCTTCCTCTAAATCATTATCCTCAGTCATAAAATCAATTATGATGAATTTCTAATAAAATTAAATTAACATTGTTAAGTATTTCCTAAATACTACACATACACAACAGAAACAGTGAAAAATCAAAACATTTTTGATATCTCAATTAAAATTCATCAAAAATATATTAAAAGAAATAATTTTGGTTCATTAGAGGTATACAAGTTTGTCTGATTTTGGAAACGATATTTTAAGTTCTATGGATCTTTTTATTGAAAAAATTCAACAACTCAAAAATTTAATGCTTGGTGTTTCATTATCTGCTCTGATTTTAGCCCCTCTTGCAATAGGAATTTCATTATATCTTGTCACTCATCCAAAATTCCTGCATTTGGTTGAAAGTGAGTATGATTTTGCATTATTGCTGATAATTTTGTTAACCGTCGTTCTGGTCACATCTGGTGTTTGGTTATCTGCAGGTATACGGCAATTCAAATCTCTTAGTTCCTGGAACAAACGATATTGTAATTATCTGGAAAAAAGAGAAAACTTGGATAAGGCCATCTCCTCAAAATATCACCTAGACGAAGAATAAGCATCCAAAATTTAATGAATCCGAGGATTTACCACTTCTTGGAAATAGTTTTTCATATGGTTCCAATATTTCATGGCAAAAATTCATTCCTTTTGGAGTGACCTTAAAAATCGTAACAGCTCTTTTTCCTTCTACTTTCTCTGTTCGTTGAATGATGTCATTTTGTTCTAGATTATCTAAAATTTGTTTATGCTTTGAAATATTTAATCCACAAAAACTAAACAATGCAGTTTGATTCAACTCCCCATATTCTGAAAGTGTAAGAATAATGTCTTTTACAATATAGATTCTATCTCTATATTTTTTTGGCTCGGCCACTATGTACTATTGAATAAATGACACTTTAACTATTGTTCCTAGTAGTTATAATTAACAATGTTAAGCAATGCCTTATAATCTCTGATTTCTGTATTTGTTATGAAATCTCGATTACCCTTTAACAAAAATAAGCTAAAAAGTATCCTGAAAAGAGAAACAACGTTTTCTAACAAATGCACCATTTGCGATATGGAATTTACCGATCCAGAAAGAACAAAAAAACACATGATAAAGGCTCATTCAAAGCCAAAGCGTGAAAAATAACATTAATGAGAAAATCCTACATACGAAACACATTGATTTTCATTGCAATACTTGGTATAATTGCAACATTGGTAATGGTTACAAAATAATCTGGAATGCTGATGTTTTATTCATTTTGATGTAAGAATTTCATCAAAACATACCTGTTTTTTGTTTTCTATTTATGGCATACTTAACAATGTTCAGTTTTGTTAAAGTAAAGAATTTCCTTTATAATTGCTGTATCTTAAATGGAATTTGAAACATTGATTGTACATGTCACTTTGAAATCTCTCTTTATCCCTGTCGGAGTAATATGATGGATCAAAATTATATAATTTTTGATGTTTTTTTGATTTTGAAAGGAGATTCATAGAAATGGCAAAAGCGTATGTCTTAATGAATTGTAATTTGGGCTCAGAAAAAGAGATCATTTCATCCCTAAAAAACATGGAAGGGATAAAAGGTGTTCATGGTACATTTGGCCTTTATGACATTGTTGCACAAATTGAATTGGACTCTGAAGAGAAAATTCAACAAGTAGTTACTAAACAAATTCGTAAAATGCCAAAAATTCGTTCTACCATGACCTTAATTCGTTCAGAATCAGGAGAACTGTTTCAACCATCTGATAAACTAATTGGAGCAATGCTTGGACAAAATATTGTCAAAGCTTACGTCGTTATTCATTGTGAAAAAGGAGAAGAATATCCAATACTGAAAGATCTGAGCCATATTCCTGAAGTAAAAGAAGCTGATGTTGTTTTTGGACTGTATGATGTTATTTGTATTGTTGAATCGTCTAGTGATGAAATACTAGACAATGTTATTACCAAAGCAATTAGAAAAATACCTCATATTGTTTCAAGTATGACATTAAATGTTATCAAAGAACAAGAATCTTGAAACATTAACTAATGGATTTATGATTTAACATGAAATTAGGAATAAAAATTTTAATTTTGGTTGTCGCAGCAATAATTGCACAAATATTTGGCATCCTTCTTTTTTAATTCTCATTTTGATGTGATTTTTATTGAATCAAGATAACTTAGATTCAAACTCTATAGATTTGTGTCTGATCACAAGTTAGAAAGTGATTCATTTTGACTTCTTAATATCTTGGATGGCTTATTTTTCCTCTTTTAGGTTAAATTGTATGTCACATTTTATGCAGTAGTATTTGTTTGATTGATAGTTTTTTAATAAAATAGAGTGTTTGCAGTCAATGCTCGTTCTGGCACTCTGTTTTATCATTTAGAGTTCTCTCCGATACATTTACTGCACAATATATCACAGGATTCAGTCAAGGTTATTGGTACATTGCTTGACCAACATCTATGACATAGACCAACAAAAGTTGAAACATATGGAGAGGAAGGGACTCTCCACATGTTCAAACTAGGTGATCTATGACTTATGCAAGTGCTGCGACTGTGTGACATAGTATCTCCTCACTGTACATGCATTTACTGTGAAATCTCTCTTCTGTGGGCTGCAAACATTTTGTACAAACTAGCTGAACTGGTTGATGACAATGCATGCATTGTCTTTCTGTATCCAGTTCTCCACCACATTGTCTACACAAAGTGTCTGGCATTTTTTCTCACCTCAGGGAAAATTTCTCCTACCAAACTTCCATTTGGAAATGATTTCCTCAGGATATGAAGAAACCTTTTCCACAGAAGATTTGATAGAGTCTTTGACCTGTTTTAGGGATGAATTACAATCCATCTTTTTTACCTCCAGATCATTCAACTGACACTAACTTGCCTTGAGGTTTTTCCTTGGCAAGATGTATTGTCAGTTCCAAGACTCCGTTTGTGTATTTGGCTTTTGCAGAGTTTTCATCTACTTTTGATGGTAGTGGAATTTTCTTTTCATATTTTCTTTCACCGTGTTGGGCTGAAAGTAATACTTGTTTATCTGACACATTGAGTTTGATGTCAGACTTTTCAATTCCTGGCATCTCTGAAACAATCTTGAGAGTACGTTCTTGTTCATTGACTGAAACATCAACGTATGGATCTCTTACAGTAGTATCTGCAAGAGAATTAGCTGGTTTTGCATTGCCCCATTCAGTTACATGAGGAATGCCATCTTCCCCTACAGTCTTTACATAACCGTAGTAGTATGGTCCAAAAGTCTGGACTGTTCTATCATTTGGGCTTTCGAAGATATCTCCCATTGAAAAAAAGGGACTCGACAATCTTCGAAATGTTCTTTCGAATTGGTCATCAAACATCTTTTAATCACCAAATTAGTGTAATGGTGATTACAAAATATAAAGATTTTGCATATTTTCTACATACTTGACAATATGTCATAAATATGACAATATTAAAATATCTGCTCTTCTGTTTTCTCTTATGCAAACTGCAATTTTAGAATGTGAAAACCACGTGATGCCAAAATCTCAAAGACAAGTGACCTATTTTTGCAGATTATGTCGAGAATATGGAATTAAAACAAGAAAAGCACATCTGCAAAATTTCCACAATGCAAGTAGGGATACTGTAACTAAAAGAAGCAATAATGATCTTGTTGATGTAATTTTTATTGAATCAAGATAAACTAAGAATCAAACTAAAGATTCACCATAATCCAAATTGATAATCAGACATGAGTTTTGGATAATAACATATATCTGACATTGACGAAATTCAAACATGGTTAGCCAATACGTGATGATTGGAATTGCAGTAGGAGTATTCTTTGCTGGAATTGGTATAGGTTATGCCATGATGCAAACCTCAACACCTCAAAATAATTTCATGCAAATGACACCTCAACAAATGCAACAAATGATGAATGATCCTAATATGATGAACCAATGGCATCAAACCATGATGAATAACCCTGATGCTATGAATCAATGGATGAGTACTATGATGAATGATCCGCAAGCTATGACACAGATGCACAACATGATGATGAATAACCAACAACACATGAACATGATGATGCAACCAATGATGAACACCATGATGAATGATCCTCAATACCAACAACGGATGCTAGATATGATGATGGACAGTCATATGATGGGCTCTGGAATGATGGGAAACATGATGGGCACTTCAATTACCGAACAAAGTCAGGTGCTAGACATAATCAATAATATAGAAAAAATCCTAGATGATGTGTCAATAAATTATAGAAATGGTGAAAAGGACACTGCCTTCTCACTTGCAACAAATGCATACTTAGAAAATTATGAGTATGTTGAAAGTGCTATTGCACAAAAAGACCGCCCTCTGATGGAGAAAATAGAATTGATGTTACGTGTAGATCTTCGAAACATGATAAAAAATGGTGATGCGTCTGATATGATTGATGCAAAAATTGACTCTATTAAGATGGAGTTGACAAAAGCAAAATCTTTGTTCTAGGTACAATTTGTTTTAGAATCTTAACTATAATCTCACAAATAACAATCTAATCGACTTGGATTTGCGATGTTCCATCATGAATGAGAATTTGCAAAATTTTAAAACAGACAACAGAGAGTATCCAAATATGGTTATAATTGAAGAATTACGAGTATGCAAAAACTGCGGAAATGTTTTTTCAAAAAAGGCAGGTGTATCACATATTTCGGAATGTCCTCAATGCAAAGGTACAAGCTTTGAACAAATAGAGACCAATTACGAGGAGTTGAATTGAGTACATGTACAAGACCATTCTAGTCCCTCACGGTGGAACCCCTGCAGGAGATGAGTCATTAAGACATGCTATGCATCTTGCAAAAACAGATTCTGCAAAAATTATCGTATTACATGTGGTTGAAAGTATTCCGATTCCCCCAAGCTTTGCATTATCACAGTCAGAAAGAGAAAAACTTGTGAATAACATAGACGATGCAAACAAGACAATAAAACAATCAATGGAAAAAGTTCTTGCCGACAAAATTGAGGAATTGGGAACCGAGACTATCATAGAGGTTAAAGTAGTAGAAGGAGACGCTGCTGAAGAAATCCTGAGAATTGTCTTAGAAAGAGACGTTGATTTGATCGTTATGGCAAAACGAAGAAAGTTAAAAGGATTAAAGAAACTACTTAGTCTTGGAAGCGTTTCAAGGAAAATTGTAGAACATGTGACCTGCCCTGTCTATCTCATAGACATTGGTGACATTTAACTAGACTAGTAATAGTCATCATCAAAATCATCATCGTCATCATCAAAATCATCATAATCTTCTGCAGTACGTTTTGGTCTTGACATTTTTGCACCTCCTTAATTACTAATTAACCAGAAATACTGATCGTGGTATTAAGAAAAAATATTTTTGATTTCTGTCAGTAGCAAGTTAACTAGTTGATTTCGTACAGGGTGACAATAACTATTCAACAGTAAAAATACATTCATTGGAATCAAGCATTGGAGGGCCACACCTTGGATAAAAAGAAAAAATAATCCTGTAATGATGAAAATCAAATTAACTAAAGAACCTGTTTTCTATTACACTTCGTAATGACTGGTTCTTTTTTATTTACATAGATAATCTAAAACAGTAATTGGTGGGTTATACCATAGATCAAATAATTTAGTAGATGAGTTAAAATACCATAAAATGTATTTTGAAAAATACTGTTGTGTCTTCACTAATAACTAAAAAAATGAAACTGATGCTTGTTTTGTTGACTGTTAGTCTGACTGTGTCCTTTTTGGCATGGAATGGAACTGTTTCTTTTGCCGATTTTGACAATGATGGGGTGATTGACTCTATTGATAATTGTCCGACAGATAGTAATTTTGACCAGGCAGACTTTGACTCAGACAACCTAGGAGATGTATGTGATTTAGATGATGATAATGATGGGTTTAATGATGATGTTGATTTGTTTGATACAGATCCATCTGACTGGGCAGACTCTGATTTTGATTTTATAGGTGATAACAAAGATACAGATGATGACAACGATGGTGTATCTGACTCTCTTGACCAGTTTGATACAGATCCGATAGATTGGGCAGATTTTGATTTTGATGGAATAGGTTCAAATCAAGATCCAGATGATGACAACGATGGAATTTTAGATATTGATGACTATGTTCCTGTGTTGCCCTCAGAATCTTTGGCTACAAAATACTTCCAAGATATTCGCACTTGTGCTGACATGAATGACGGTACACTACGTCTTGTTTGTTATTCTGAATTTTTTGGCAGACTCGCCGAATCTGAGAAAAATAATGCTGATGCACTTGAATTATCTATAGCATTATCCAAGATGGGCACCATGGACGACTGTCATTTCGTATCTCATGAGATTGGTCATGTGGCTTATGAAGAAACAGGAGATGTATCAAAAAGTCTTCAGGGGATGGATGGTACTATGTGCCGAGGTGGATATTTCCACGGAGTTTTGGCATCTTACTTCCACAATATTGGTGAATTGGACAAGCCATTTCCAAATTCATACAAAACTATTTGTGATGACTTGATTGGCTCTTCCAACTACCAAGACTGTGTTCATGGATTGGGTCATGGTTTTGTTCATTACTTTGGCGATGATTTGGATTCTTCGCTAGCATCCTGTCATGAATTATCTTTGTATCAAAACATTTTGTGTGTTAAAGGTGTAATGATGCAGTACACGGACAATGTTTTAACTAGAGATGGATTATCTGAAGAAACAATTTCTAATCTTTGCAATTCCGAACATCTAGCAAAAAATGATTATTTAGAATGCAGTATGTCTACTGGAACCACTCTTGCATTTTTCACCAACCATGACTTTCAAAAAGGTCAAGAATTATGTGATGTGATTGTAGATGATGTTTCACGAAATTACTGTGTAGAAGGATTAAGACTGGAAATTCAAGATTCAGAAAAGTATGAAGTATCTCCTCTTACTGAAGATATTAGAGAAAAATACCAACCTCAATGGATAGGTGATAATATAGTAGACATCCGAACACCTTCAACCATTTCAAATTTCAATTACCAGTCTGAAATTGGCATGATCACTTTTTCATTTGACAAACCAGAATATGTTATTCTACTCATCCCAAACAATCTTCTTCTACCTGAGAATTATGCTGTCTCTGTCAATGGGATTCTCATCAATGATCTTGTAGTTGAACCCAATTTTATGGGAGAAGATGTTGTAATGATACAGTTTGTTCCAACCAGTTCAGGAACAGCTATGATTGCCCCTGTTTCCTGATTAAAATAAAATAAAAATTTTCAACTTGTTTTTAATAGTTGGTTTTTCTGCAATTTTCACATAGTGGCAAGTCTGCTACCCCTATCTCGCTTAACAAAACGGGAGTTTTCACTATCTTGATTCCAGAACAATGGCATTTTTGACAAACACCTATCACGAAAAAATATGGAATAGTTCTAGTAAATTAACATTGTGAATGATCTAGGAAACATTGCATATTCTTTAAAAATATTAAATACAAATTATTGTTGGTGGAAGCAGAAATCAGAAACGCATCTAAAAAAGACATCCCATCAATTCTAGAATTACTTTACGAGTTAGGGAGGCCAGAACCAATAGATAAAAAGGAAGTTAAGGTATTTGAAGACAAAATAAAAGATTATTTTTCAGATTCTTCAAAGTTTATTCTTGTAGCAGAAATAAATTCAAAAATTGTGGGAGTGGTAAGCATTGTTCTTCTTAGACGACTAAACCGTGCTAAATTTGAAATGTATATTCCGGAATTGGTAGTAAAAAATGAATTTAGAGATTCAGGAATTGGAAAAAAACTAATTTTAGAATGTGTCAAATTAGCAAAATCTAAAAAATGTTATAGAATTAGGCTTGAATCAGGTAACAGAAGAAAAGATTCGCACAAATTTTACAAACGACTGGGATTTGACCAATCAGGATTATCATTCAGTCTGAATTTATTATGACTAGTAAATGTCAGTAAAACCATACAACGTAAAATTATTTTGTGACATTGTGCAAAAACATGTCAAAGATGCGATTGATCTAAATATGGTGTATATTACTTTCATGCATGCCCTTTCAACCTCCACCAAGATGTCCTGTTCGATGTGATGTGGATGAAAACCAATGTTTGTTGTATGAAGGACATGAGGCTGAACATTATTTTTCAAGAAAGATGAATTCTTTGGTAAAATCTAATCCGTGATATCTTAAAAAATGTCTCAAATGTAATGAAACAAAACAAGATTGGGAATATTCGGTTGAAATTTTGTTCCATTAATGTCAGTGAATTTTTAGTTTTGAGATTATCTACAATTTTTTAGATAAAAAACTGTGTTTAGAGAATTATTTGGTTTTATCTGGGATTTAATCTCAGGAAATTAGCCTAATTTTCTTTCCTTTTTTATTTTATATTCAAACCCTAACAAATGTGGAAATCAGTTATTAAAGGGGATTTTACTATGCCCGATATGCCTAGTCGTCAAGACCAAATATGGATCAGACTCTGGAAAGAAAATGCTCCAGAGCTACGTGAACGTATAGTTGGTTGGCGTAAACAAAATGCAATTACTCGTATTGACAAGCCTAGCAGATTACAAAGAGCAAGAAGATTGGGGTACAAAGCAAAACAAGGCATTATTGTTGTTAGAATGAGGGTTGGTACTGGTGGTATGAGAAAACAAAGACCTACTGGTGGTAGAAGACCAAAACATCTTGGTGTAACAAGAATCAAGGCAGATGACAATATGAAAACTGTTGCAGAACGAAGAGTAAGTGAAAGATATCCAAACATGAAACTTTTGGGTTCTTACTTTATCTATAAAGATGGAAAACACTATTGGTTTGAAGTAATCTTGGCAGATCCAGATCATCCAAGAGTTGCACAAGATAAAGAATTAACTAAACGAATATCTCAGACAGCATAAATTGAAAATAATTTTCTTAATTCCGTTACTATTGATAATCTCTCCTGTATTTGGTCAACTATCTGATAGAACAGGATTGCTGACTCGTCTTGATGTGGATGCCGGTGGACATACTTTTGAAGTTGTGACTGTTTCAAACTTTGATGTTTTGGAACATGAATTTGATAAAGATGAAAAACGTTTGACACTTTTCATTAACAGCGGATTGGAAAATAATTTAGGTGAAGTAACAATTCCTAAAAATTTACTTTATGGAAATTTCACTTTTTTTATCAACGATGTTGAGACTATCCAAAAATCAAAATCAAATGATAGAATTTCATTTATCACTTTGAATTTTACTGGAATTGGTAATAACAAAATTGACATCATTGGAACAGACGCATTGACTGGTGTAAAAGAAATTGAAGTGCCTACATCTGATCAAAAAAATTATTCTGATGAGGAGTCTGGTGGTGGATGTTTGATTGCAACTGCAACGTTTGGCTCTGAACTGGCACCTCAGGTACAACAATTAAGAGAATTAAGAGATAACAAACTAATGCAAACAGAATCAGGAAAATCTTTCATGAATTCCTTTAACAAATTTTATTATCTGTTCAGTCCGCAAATAGCAGATTATCAAAGAGAAAACCCTGTATTCAATGAGATAATCAAGGCAGGAATTACTCCTATGATAACTACATTGTCTCTTATGGATTATGCAGAAACAGAATCTGAAGTATTGTCCATTGGAATATCTTTGATTGTACTAAATGTTGGTATGTATTTTGGATTGCCTGCAATTGTAATTATGAAAATTAAAAAATCTATTTTTTAAACATAATCCAGATTCTAGTACCTACAAAAATCCCTACCGCAAGCACAATCAACAATGGAACAATGATCTGTTCTCCTTCCATAGTCAATGATGCTTTTGATTTGAATTAATGTTTTTGATAATATCCTTAAAATTCATAATCTAAAACCAAATTTTGTGGATAATTCAAAAATTGCTCTTATTGGAGGATTTGTTGTAGCTGTAGCACTATCGATCACTCTTGTTTTATTTGTATGATCTAACCTTCATTGAGTAATTTCTGAATCATTGATTCTGCTTGTCCGACTTGTCCAAATGAAACATCTCTGAGAATCCCTTTTCTATCAACTAGGATGGTTGATGGTGTTCCTTGAAGTGCAAACTTTTCAAAGGTTTCAGCAGAATATTCTTTTGATTTCATGTAATCTTTGACTCTTTGAATGATCTGTTTTTTGTATTCCTCTGGTTGTGAATCAAACTCTGGAATCTGAGGGTAGATAAACTGCATAATTTTTTCTTGACTTATTTCCCCTGTTGTCTTTACCAAATTATCCATTGCTAATGGGAATGGGATTTTGTATGGTAGCTTGTTGCCTTCCTGAAGTTGTCCGCTCATCTGAAATGCCTTTTTGGTTTCTCCAACTATCTCTCCAGTTTCTGCAAGCATTTTCAAATTGTCTAAAGTATTTTTATCAAAATCTTCAAAGGCAGTAGCAATACCAATTACCCTTACGCCTTCATCTTTGTATTTGTTGTAGATCTCAATTGCCTCAGGCAATGCGTGCATAAAACAACCCGGACAATTTACCTGAAATACCTCAACTAAAACAATATGGTCTTTTTCTTGATCAAAATTCGTTGGTGCACCTTGAACCCATTCTGAAACTCCAAAATTTGGTGCTTTTTCACCAATTACTGCGCTCATGAAACACCATCATATTTTTTCCATTAAATACATACCTACAGAAATTTTGAATTTCTTCTGATTAACTAAATATAGGACACAAAAATCTCCAAAAACATTGCAAGTAGTTACTGATGATCGATTAACACTTTTTGCTGAGATGGAAAAAAAATATGAGCAAAAAGATACTGAATATTTTGTAAATCTTTTGGATCATCCTGATTATGTGGTTCGAACAAGAGCTACCTGTATCTTAGTTGATTTTGGTGGAGAGGATAAAGTTCACTATATTGCCAAAGTTTTAAAAAATGATGATAATGAATTAGTAAGACACGAAGCTGCCTTTTCTCTAGGTCAAATGTGTTATTCTAGCTCTGTTCCTCCACTTACTGATGCAACTCTAAATGATCCAAGTATGTTTGTACGACATGAAGCCGCAATTGCATTAGGTGTTGTTGGAAATAAAGATGCAAAAGATGCTCTGGAAAAAGCATTAAACGATCCAGACAAACCAGTTGTTGAATCTGCAGTTGTAGCTCTATCTAATATTGAATTTATGGAAAAGTTAAGTAAGAACGAAAAGTTTGCAAAGTTAACAGGTGGATGAGATGAACTTTTCTTATGGAATTATAACTGCAGTTGGAGTATTGGCAGCAATATCAATTGGATTTATCGCAATGTCTCCAGATGAAATTATTGAGCCAAGAGTGGTTGAGAATAATATGCCCATTGTCACACCCAGCATGGAAGTTGAAGTTACTGAAATCCTTGTAAATCCACAACTTTTGCCTATTTCTGCAGTTGAAGGTGAAATTTTAGAAATTGAATCTGAATTTATCGGAGATGATGGTCAAATTGTAAACCATGTCTATTATACAATATCTGCAACCCAAGATGGGAATGAAATCCTCCATGAGGAATCTCATAGACATACAAGTGTTGACGATGATGGATATGCAATTGAATTATTCCCTGTTCACAAAACAAGTGTGCTTGGCAATTCTGATGTTACAATCAAAATTCTAGTTACTGGTCTGGGGCATGGCAAAGATGTTGCTACTCCAATAACCAGTGAGTATGTGCTGACAGTCACCCCTAAATCAAAAATTGTTGAAGAACCTGATACTCTAGTGTTAGGTGAGGTGACCTCTGCAGTTCCTGCACCACCACAAAAACATGTGGTTGAAATTACACAAGGCTCTGGCGGTCCTGGATGTGAAGAGACAAACGAATGTTACTTGCCCCATACAATTACAATTTTCATTGGGGATGCTGTTCAATGGAATAATGTTGACACGGCTGCTCATACAGTAACTAGTGGCAATATACAAGATGGTGCAACTGGAGTCTTTGATTCAAGTTTGTTTATGGCAGGTGAAACTTTTGAATTCACATTTGAAAAACCTGGAACTTATGATTACTTCTGCATGGTTCATCCTTGGATGACTGGTAAAGTCATTGTTAATGAAGTCTCTGAAATGATTGTAATTGAACCAACAGAGGAATTAATGGATGAACCTACTGCAGAACCTAGAGAATTACCTGAATCTCAGTCTGATTTGCCAATATCTTTGACTATTTCAATTCCTGAAGGGTCTGGGGCTCCAGGATGCAATGAAACTAACGAATGCTATTTGCCTTATGAAGCAACTGTGCCAGTTGATTCAACAATCATTTGGAGTAATGATGATTCTGCTGCACACACTGTGACAAGCGGAAATGTTAATGCAGGTGCTACTGGAATGTTTGATTCTGGATTGTTCCTGTCTGGTGCTACTTTTGAATTCACATTTGAAAAACCTGGAACTTATGATTACTTCTGCATGGTTCATCCTTGGATGACTGGAATAGTTCACGTAGAATAATTCTTAAAACTAATTCAATAATGACACTTTGCTACCTTGTTCAGATGACTCGAATTTGTAAATTTGCTCAACTGTAGAATCCTCGAAAATCTCTGAATCATGCGTAATTATGATAAATTGCATGGGCGTTTCTGAATTTGAAATATTTGATAGTTGAGACAATACTCCTACTAGAGATTTTTTTCTTTCTGCATCAAGATGTGTTGTAGGTTCATCTAGTATCATCAAGTTAAGGTTTGATGCTCCTAGGAGACTTGCCATGCCTAATCTTAAGGCTAATGCAACACTGACTTTTTCACCTCCGCTCAACGACTCTAAATCTAACTCTTCTGTTTTTGAATTACAAATAATTGAAATATCTCTAGCTTTTTCTGTTAATTGAAATATCTCTAGCTTTTTCTGTCAATTGGATTCTTTGAATTTTTGTATTAAGTAATGCAAGATATTCTGATGCCTTGGCTGAAATTGCATTTAATGCCCATGATCTTAGACTTGTAGCAACAGGACCATCTCTACTAAAAATATTATTTTGAATTTCAGCAAGATTTGTTACATATTCTTTAACAACATGCAGTTCAGAAATCGCGTTTTCAATAATTCTAATTTGTTCTTTTCCTTTTGATATTTTCTCTAGTATTGCCCCTATCTGTTGATCAACACTTGACAATTCCATCTGTTTTTGATTAACTAATTTTTTTAGATTCAAAAATTCTTGCTCATCAAAACCATTGGTCTCTGATTCTAATTTTGATATGTTCTCAAAAATTGTTTTTGCATGAGAATCAATCTGTGAGATTTCAATCAAATTCCCGCTGTTCACCACTGGAATTTTTTGGATATTTTGTCTTTTGATTCTTACATTCTCTTGAATTTTTTCTAGTTGGTCTTTTGAAGTTATGGAATGTGCTCTAAGCGTGGCTTCTGCATCTCTTGCAGCTTGTAATTTTTCAGAAAACTCTTTTCTTTTTTGATTGTACATTTGATGTTCTTCTTCTTTTCTAATAATCTGCTCTTCTAATGACATTAATTCTTGTTTTAGATGGTCTTCTTGGAATATCGGTTTTAATTTTTCTACACTGGAATCACAAACTGGGCATTTGTTGTCTTTTAACTGAAGTTTTGATGCAAGAATTTGTTTTTCTTTAAGAGAAGCGGTCTGGTTCCTCATATCTTGAACTTTTTTTAAAGTCTCTTCTACTGCTTGCTCTATTTTTTGAATTTTTGATTCTAAATCTCCTTTTAGGCTTGCAGGCTCAAAACATGCCTCACAATCGTGTATTTTACGCTCATTTTCACTAATTTCATGTTGAATTTCATGAATTGCACCTTTTGCATATTCGATTAATTCTTTTTTTCGTAATTCCAGTTGGTTGATTTTGTCAATTTTTGGGGCTTCTGCCTCCACTTCCTCTCTTAAATTTTTGACTTCATTTTGTAATGTCTCTTGTTTTGATTGTAACTGATTTTTTTGTGGTTCTGACTCTTTGATCTCTTTTTGATACATTTCCAAGTCTCTTGATAAAATTTCTATGTGTGTGTCATCATACCCTATTTTTCTTTTAATATTTTCACGAAATTCTTTGTTTACTATCTTCATAGATTCTGAAGCTACATCAAGCTTGTCGATTCCTATTATTGCATTTAACAACTCCTTGAATTCTTTTGGTTTTGCATTGATTATTGCATTAAGTTCTCCTTGTTGAACAATTGATGCTACTTTTAGTTTTTCAAAATCAAGACCTATTACTTTTTCAATCTCTTGTGTCATTGATTCGCCAAATTGCTTTCTTTCTCCTGCTGCTATCTCTACTCTTTTATTGTCAACTATTTCTGTGAATTTTGCAGAAAGTGCCCCCTTACTGTCAATCTTTCTTACAGCTTCAAAAATTCTTCCGTTTACTGAAAAGCTTATTTTGGCAAATCCCTGTGTTGCGTTTCGTTTGATTAGACCTTTGTTTGATTTTCTTGTATGCTGACCAAATAATGCAAATGTGATTGCATCTATTATGCTTGATTTTCCTGCACCGTTATGGCCTACAAAAACTGTAACTCCATTATCAAAATCTAGTTTTGTTTCAGAATGCGCCAAGAAATCTCCTAATTCAATTGATGTGATCATTTTTCTCTCTCCTTTTTGAATTTTTCAAAATTTTCAATAATTATCTGTGATGCTTCTTGAATTTCCCCTGATGATAAAACTGGAAGTAGCTCTTTGATTGCAAAACTAGCATATTGTTCTGAACCTAATACGTCAACTGATAGTCTAAACATCTCCTCATCAATTACATTTGGCTTGTCTAGAAATACTGATGAATCTGAAATCTTCTTTGTACTGATTCTCCACAAACACCTCAAAACCATGGAATTTAACCTTGCAATTTGTGCCTGAATGTGGTCTGTCTCTATTTTTTCACCTTGTATGTTTACCTCCACAATGGGTTTTTTTGTAAATCCTGCTATTTTTTCAGAAATCTCATCTATTGTTTTTGATAATTCTTGATATTGTGCTTTAAACGAAAACTGTGGTCTGGTATCCAGCTCTATCCAATCTAGTTTTGCATCTTTTCCTGAAATATCTACTTCAAAGAACCCTTTTTTAGTTTCTTTGATTCCTTCACTGGTTGTCAATTCGATTGAACCTGGATATGCAATTGGACCATTAAGGTGATTGAATTTTTTAATATCTTTATCATGAAGATGTCCCATTGCATAATATGTGAAATTTTTTGGAAGATCTGTTGATTGTAATTCTCCTGCAAATTTATTAAACTCTGTTACTCCTTGATGTAGAACTAGTATTTTGTGACCTGAAAAGTTTTCTGCAATCTTATCAACTTCGGCAAATTTTTCTTCATATTGTGAAATCTCTGCTTTTCTAATTTTATCAAATCCTGCAAGAAGTATTCCTTTGTATTCAATTGGTTTTCCTTGGCCGATATATCTTGAGAATTCTAAATTATGATAAACATATGGAATTGGCGTGGTCCTAATTCTACTAATATCGTGTTCCCCTAGAATGAAAAAGGAATCAATATTATTTTGTTTTAATCGCTTAAGACCATTTGCCATTTGTACAATTGCCGTTCCATTAGGATTTGGTACGTGGAAAATGTCTCCTGCAAAAATCACAAAATCCATGTGGTCTTTAATTGATGTATCTATTGATTGATTGAAAACATCGTAGACGTCTTGTGCACGTTCCTCTGAACCGTACTGTACTAATCCTAAATGTGTGTCTGAAATATGTGAAAATTGCATCAGTCTAATAACAAATCTTTTTGAACAAGTCCCTGTGTTGACTCTACTGCAACTTTTTTCATTTTTTCTGCATTGGCCCATGCATTGACTGCACTTTGATCTGCTCCCATTATCTTCTCTTTGACCTCCTCCACATGTACAAGTGATGGTAAATTTGTCCATTGTCCAACCAGGACTGCATCACCTACATTTAGTGATGTCAGTTGAGCAATCAACTCACGGCTAGTTGACTCTGTTGCTGAGGCTATTTGGCGTTGGTCGTCTTCTTGAATTATTTTCATTATTGCAAATGAACCCATCTGGCTGAGAACATTAAGGTCGACACTCCTAGGTCTTTGAGATACAATTCCTAATCCTAATCCAAATTTTCTTCCTTCCCTTGCAATTTTTGCGGCCCAGTATTTTGCACTCGTATCATGATCTTTTGGAATAAAAACATGTGCCTCTTCTATTATTACAAAAATTGGTGAATTGAATTTGTAACTTCTTTCTCTCTTACTTTTACCATGTCTTGCAATACTTGCATCTTTTCTATCTTTGAGTAGTTGTTGTAAGTAAAATGCAACTGCAACATTTGCTTGTTTTTCTGATAATTCTGAAATGTTTAGGATGTTGGTACGTCCTTCTTTGATAAAACTAATCGGATCACCCATGTCAGGATCTAAAATGTCTTCAAACCTACGTTGAGCTTCTTCTATGATGTCTTGAACTCTATATGCTGACGTTCTGATCTCTTTTAGCTTTTTGTCTTCTGAATTAACAATAAAATCTACCTCGTTTTCTAATTTACTCCAAAACTCTTTTGATTCTTTGACATGTTTTGTGAATGCCATTCTTAAAACACGTTGTTGAACATTTGCACCATCTCTAATTTCTAAAACTTCTGAGAGTTGGTCTGCATCGAGTAATCTTGGATTGATCTTTGCATCTATTACATTGATTAGTGGAATGTTTAGTGCCGTGTAATCATTATGATAATCAAAAATTATTACGGTGCCTTTTAGTTTTGAAATCTGTTTTGTAACTAGTGATACAAGATTACTTTTCCCCATTCCTGTCATCGCTAAAATTCCTAGATGTCTTGAAACAATTTTGTCCAAGTTTACTTTCGCATCGATTGTTTTATTTCTCAAAAGATTTCCAATCTTTACCCATCCTTCATTTTTTGGACTAAAAATCTCTTCTAGGTCTTGCTTGCTTGGTTGGGTGATTTCAGTGCCTGGGATTGGTGGTATTGCAGGTATTATTGATTGACCCTTCCTCAAGTTTTCTAAAAAACCCAAAATTCCAATATGTGCAGTAAATGTTTTGTCACGCTTGTTTATCTCTGCAATTTCTGTGCTCTCTGATGCTTCATCAAAATTCTTAACATCTGCAAAGGCAGCACTAGACACTGCTGATTTTTCAACTAATCCTAAAATCTCTCCTTCATCTGAAGATATTTTGATGTATTCTCCAACTGATAATGCTCTCTGTGTAATTGCAGTAACAAATGTTGGTTTGGATTCACCAACAACAAAACCCAGACTCAACCCAGTACCTCACGTGAACCAATCTCGTTACTTAGACCTAACAAACTAACCATCTTTGCAAGCTCTTTATCAGATATTTTACAGTTATTATGTGCAAGTTTTAATGCGTATGGATATCCTCCAATACTTGTTTTGTATAGTTTGTTTATGACTAATTTTATCTCTTTTTCATCATGCTGTTCTCCAAGAAATTCTAACTTGATAATTGGTGTAGAATCACTTAATCTTACAAATGTTGATGATATGATTTTGTCAGTTCCATATTTTTTTTCTACAAATAACTTACTGAATCCTGGACCTTTTGTAACATGATTATAATAAAAAATATCTCCTGCAAGCGAACCTAATTTTTCAAATTGTTTTTTTGTGTTTGATGTTTTTGCAATAAAAATTACATTGTCTTTTTTTTCATTGTTCTGACAACTTGTGCATCTAAAGCTGATTGTCTGGTCATAAACTGGGAATGCAAAGAACCATCCATCAATACCAAATCAACCTGATCTATGGTTTTTTCACAGGCATCAATTTCCATTTTACTTGCAATTCTTGAAAGATCAGTATCTGATCCTAATCCTGACTCATGTAAATCTACTAATATTTCTCCATCTGCTTTAATGGAAACTGCTGTAGTTGCCCAAAGCTCAATCCCTTGAAATTTTGTATTGTTAAAACTAGAATCAATTCCTGCTGTAACTGCTTCTTCTTTCACAGGCGTAAATTCCACCCAATTTTCTCTTGCTTTTTGTAAAATCTGCTCAAATTTTGGACCTTTGAGAATAGATAACATCTTGTCCCTGTTGATTATTGCATCTTTGTATACGGTATTGAGCACAACAATAGTTTGTTGGTTTGAATAAAATCTTTAGGTTATACTGAACTTTGACAAAACTGATCCATCTATCCAATCCTTCCTTTGAAAATTATTTTCTCTTCTGTTCCAGATGGTGTACTTCTATCGATGTATCTAATCTCATACTTGTCTCCTATGTGAATTATCTTCCCATCTATCTCTCTTGGGATCTTAATTTTTACTTCAAATGTGTTTGTGTTGGGACCTGTTTCGATCAAAAATCTAGAGTTTGCATCAAATTTTGGATTTGCAAGTGTTGTTCTTATTCCTCCATCTCCTCTATACTCAAAAAGACTCAGAGAAATCTTGTCTTCATCTTTGGAATCTATGTTGGCATCCGGCTCGTAAATTCTCAAAGTAAATTCGTGTCCAATCCTTGAACCTCCTCCTGATGTCTCAACTTTGGCAAATGTTTGACTGAGTACAACTGATTTTGTAACCACTCTTTTTTCACCTGCAGCGTCTGTTTGGTCCAGATAACGAATCAGAACTACATCATTTTGTGTAATTGCCTTTCCATTAATTTCGCTAGGCAAATCTAATTTCAAATAGAATTTTCCTGTATCTGGTCCTGTCTCAATCATTGTTGGCGGACCGTTAATCGGAATTCCGTTAATTGTAAATTCAAACAGATCCTCTGTACTAATTGTGTCTATCCCACTGTGACTTGTGTTTAGATCATCATCTGTGATATAGAAATTTACAATAGAACCCTGTGATGCAGGGATTGTCTCAATTTCTCTTCCTGCCGTCTCAAACTTTTGAATAATTTGTTTCCATCCTCTATCTTCTAATCTCTCTGCAGTAGTTGGCTTTACACAGGCTGGCATTCCTGATGTTCTTAACACCAAAACCAATCCTTCATTACATGTTATTTTTTCTGGCGCAATACCAAATTTGATTTGTTTTCTTGGTGATTCTAGATCTGCAAATGATGGTTGACTGAAAATGATACAAAATACTGTGCAAATTAAAAAAATCTGCAAAACTTTCAATGGATATTTTTGAATTTCTTTACATAAATAACTTAATGATAAATCATTCTACTTACCTCAATTCAGAAAATCAAGTATGAAAATTTACTAATTCATTATATTTGATAATCTTTTAGCAATATTATGAAAAATCAAATTTTTCTTTTTGTAATGATGTTTTCTCTGTTAATCATATTTCCAACAAATGTGTATGCTGAACATGTTTTAGGCGTTGAAGCATTTGCACAGTATCTTGATATCTCTCAATTAGAAGCTGAAAAATTTGTCTTTGAATTTGATGAAATTTCTTATGATGTTTACTATGGTTATCATGGAAGCATGGATGACTCTATGACTGAGGGCTTAGGTGATCCAACTGTCAAAGAAATGACTATCAATCAAGAAAACAAATCCATAGAGGTTGCTTTTAAAGAAGTTCCAGAAAAAACAGATTTTTGGGTAAGGGTACCTTTTGAAGTTCTAACTGCTGAGAAGGAAAAATATCAAGTGTTGATTGATGGCGTGGACACTGGATATGATATAATGAAAATGCCTGATGGTTATGTAATTGGAATGATAATTTCTGAAAATACAAAACATGTAGAAATCATTGGCACAAACGTAATTCCTGAATTTGGTGCATATGTGACTCTGATTTTGGCAATTTCTATTATAGGATTGGTGTTTTTTGCTAAAAAATTCTCTTTAGGAAATAATTTCCCTAGAATTGACTAACTGATAACAATCTCATTTTCTCGAATTAATTTATTTTGAAAATAAATAATATTATTAAAAATATGCTAGGTTCGATTGTAATCGTTGTTTGAAGATTTGGTACACATTTGGTACACATTTGGAAAACCCCCTTTATAGTAAAAACTCAATCTTTTCTATATGAACAAATATCTGATACCAATTATTGCAATAGCAATTATTGGCTCTGTATCTGTATTTGCAATATCTCCTTATTTTACAGAATCTAGTATTGATGAGGCATTGCCTACTGATGCAGTTGTTCAACCTATGATGGAAGAAACTATGATGGAAGAAACTATGATGGAAGAAACTATGATGGAAGAAACTATGATGGAAGAAACTATGATGGAAGAAACAATTCCTGTTTCTTATTCTGGAACTTTTATCGGTGTAGGTGATGGAATTCATGATGCACAAGGTGATGCATACACTATTCCTCTTGCAGATGGTGGCAACGTCTTACGATTAGAGAATTTCAAATCCACTAATGGTCCTGATTTGTATGTCTACTTAGCAACTGATGATGATGCCTCAGAGTTTGTGAATCTAGGTGAACTCAAAGCAAACAAGGGAAATCAAAACTATGAAATCCCTGTTGATACTGATCTGACAAAATACAACAAGGTCTTGATTTGGTGTCAAGCATTTAGTGTGTTGTTTGGTAGTGCAGAACTATCTTAACACTATTTTTTTCTATTTTTTTAATAACCTCTGAAAATTTCTAAAAGATGATTCTGGATTAGATAGATTTTGGTAGTTTTGTGCCTACATTACAATTTGTTTGGAAAATAATACCTGATTATTCTAGATTAATTAACCGATGTTTTCTAGATATTTTGATTGAAACGAATAGCTCTTCTAGGGTGTGGTTCAATGGGAACTCAAATAGCATTAGCAATAGAATCTGGGACTTTTCCTGCAACTCTTACTCATGTTTATGATGCGTCTAAAGATGCTTCTGCATCACTTGTTCAAAAATTAACAAACAAACCTGAAATTGTTGAAAATCCTCACCTTTTGTCCTCTCAGCCAATAGATATTGTTGTAGAAGCTGCATCTCAAGATGCAGTAAAAGATGTAGCACTAAGTGTTTTACAAAACAAAAAAGATCTGATGATCATGAGTGTTGGTGCATTACTTGATGAATCAATCTATGATATTTTGTCAGATGCATGCAAAGATTTTAAAAAAACAATTTATCTTCCTTCAGGTGCTATTGCAGGACTGGATGGAATTAAATCTGTTAAAGATGAATTAGAATCTCTATCTATCACAACATCAAAACATCCACGCTCACTAAAAGGTGCAAAATTCTTTGAAACTTCTAACATCAATTTGGATGAAATTAATTCTGCTACAACTATTTTTGAAGGAACTGCAAAAGCAGCAGTATCCTTGTTCCCTGCAAACATCAATGTTGCAGCACTTTTATCCTTGATTGGACTAGGTAGCGCAAAAACAAATGTAAAAATCGTTGCAGATCCAAACACTGACAAGAATACTCATCATATCGAGGCTACAGGAAAATTTGGAAAGATGACTTTTACTATAGAAAATATTCCCGATGTAAATAATCCCAAAACTAGTAGATTGGCAATTCTATCTGCTATTCAAACTCTGAAAACATACTGTTCTAATGATATTCAGATTGGCACATAACATGGCAATTATTGCCACTATTGTCAACATACATGAGAATTCTGGGCGCGATCCCATTCTTTAAATCCCTACTGCTCAAATTTTCAATGGTTTATGCTCGTACAACAAACCTCCAAAATAAAAGAAGAGATTGAACGTCTCAAAAATGAAAAGGATGTAGTAATTCTTGCTCATAATTATCAAATCCCTGAAGTTCAAGATGTGGCAGATTTTACAGGTGACTCTTTAGGTTTATCAAGACAAGCAGCAAATGTTTCCCAAAAGACAATTCTCTTTTGTGGTGTAAACTTTATGGCTGAAACTGCTGCAATTATCAGCCCTCAAAAAAAAGTAATCTTGCCTGATTTAGAAGCAGGATGTTCCCTATCTGATTCAATTACTGTGGATGAATTAAGAGATTGGAAAAAACAACATCCTGGCGCAATTGCAGTTGGATATGTTAACACTACTGCAGAGATTAAAGCAGAACTTGATTATTGTTGTACATCTTCTAATGCAGTAAATGTAGTTAAAGCAATTCCTGAAGACAAAGAAATTCTATTTTTGCCTGATATGTTTTTGGGTTCTTATGTTGCAAAGATGACTGGTAGAAAAAATATGCACATATGGGCAGGAGAATGTCATGTTCATGCCGGTATTACCCCTGAAGATGTAACAAAAAATTAAATTCAATGAAAGATGCTGAATTTGTAATTCATCCTGAATGTAGTTGTACAACTCCTATGATGTATGATGTTGCAGATGGAAGTTTTGATGATCAAAAAGTTTCCATTCTTTCTACTGAGGGAATGTTAAATCATGTGAAAGAATCAAAAGCTAAAAACTTTGTTGTTGCAACTGAAACTGGAATTTTATATAAAATGAGACAACAAAATCCAGATAAAAAATTCATTCCTGCCTCAGAAAAAGCTGAATGCCAGTACATGAAAATGATCACACTTGAAAAAGTGTATGATGCACTTGTAAATGAAAAAAATATTGTTACTGTTCCAAAAGAAATTGCAGACAAGGCTCGTTTAGCAATTGATAGAATGCTTGCAATAAGCTAAACTGTGTGATTATTTTGGTTGGATTATTCAGTAGAACTCCTAAGGATCCTAATCAAAAAAGAAATGCTGAAAAATTTAAAGAATTTAAAAAACTTGCAAAACAAAAAAAATATGACGAAGCTCTAAAATCCGGTACAGAATATCTGAGAATGGTGCCAAATAATCATGACGCATTGTTTACTGTAGGTGGAATTTATTATCTGAAAAAAAAGTACAAAACTGCCGTATCTTATTTCGATAAGGCACTTGAAATTGCTTCTTATGATGTGGATGTCCTACTTTTGAAAGCATATTCGCATCAAAAATTAGGTGAAAACAAAAGAGCAATTCAATGCTGTGAAAAAATACAAGAAGTTGATCCAAAAAACAAGTCAGTTTCAGCCCTTTTATCTGAGTTAAAGATCTCATGATTATTGAATTATAGGTAATAAGATTTACTATGAAATCACAAGTATCTGGTAAATAAGTTCTAATTTTTTTTATCTGTGGGGCAAAAGATTACAATGCAGTTAGCAGTTGCTGCAATATTTTCTTTAATGGTATTTTCAAGTAGCTATGCATTTGCACAAACTAATCCCTCTGAGTTTGAGTATACATCAATTTCAGGTGACGAGATTAACAATAGTTCTGTTGCAAAACAAATGTTAGAAAAAATAAAACAATCAAAACAAATTCTAAAAGAACTTCAAGCAGGAAAGATTCTGACAAAGACGCCCGAACAGTTGGCAATTGATGAACAGCGAAAACTTTCTCAAGAAATTCTTCGAAAACAACTTGATAGGATGAATAAAGATTATGAGTCTTATACGCCAAGAAATGCATTTGCTACTTTTCTTGGTGGCATAAATGCCACTCACCATGGAATCTATTGGGATCAATTCAACTATGTTGATAACAAAGTGCAGATTGCACGTGCTGCAAAGCAAATGGTTCTTGATAATGGCGGAACTTATCATGATGCATTAAAAGAATTTGTTAAATATGCATCACTTACGCGCGTTGAGATGATTCAGATTAATGAAGATCTTAACATCAAATATGGGTTTGCAGATTCTAATGTTCAGAACAGTTTTGATGACTTCGGAAAACTCCCTAGATATGATTAGACTTCCAAACTCATATCAATTCCTTTAACAGAGTTTGTAATACTTCCAACTGAAATGATGTCTACTCCTGTTTGTCCATATGTGGAAATATTTTTTGAATTAATTCCTCCAGATGCTTCAAGCAGGATATTTTTTCGTAATTTATGATTTTTGAGAACCTGTATTGTCTTTTTGATTTGTTTTGGAGAGAAGTTGTCTAACATGATTATTGTTGCCCCTTCTTTTGCAGCAAGTACTGCATCTGTAGTGTTTTCAACCTCGACCTCAAATTTTTTGTGTTTTTTCTTGGCTTTTTTAATTAGTGACTCTAGAGAATCAACTGCGATGTGATTGTCTTTAATCATAACCATTTCGTCTAATCTTAATCTATGTTTTTTACCTCCTCCTATCTCTACTGCTTCTTTGTCAAAGTATCGTAGTCCTGGGGCTGTCTTTCTTGTGGCATAGATTTTTGTTTTTTTTGGAATTTTTTTTACAAGTTCATTTGTCTGAGTTGCAATTCCACTCATTCTTGTTAAAAGATTAAGTGCTGTTCTCTCACACATCAAAATTTTTCCAGCATCTCCTGAAATGATCATAACTGTTTGATTTGGTCGTATTTTTGAGCCATCCTTTTTCAAAATTTTTACATTACATCCTTTAATTTTGAAAATAGTTTTTGCGTATGTTGCCCCTCCCACAATTGCGGATTCTCGTGAAATTATTCTAACTGTGACTTTTTTCTTTGGTAAAAGTGCACTAGTAATATCTCCTTTACCGATGTCTTCTGCTAAAAATTGTGATAATTGTTTTTTTGAATTAAATGACAACATTATGATAAAATGTAAGTTTGATTTTAAAGATTTAGAAGTTTTATGTTACTTTGATTGCATACTTGCCTTTTTGAGTAATGCCTAGAGTTTTTGAGATTTCAGAATTTGTTGGGTCTACTACTAGTACAACCCCACTCCAATCTGGCGTCAAATCTGATGATTTGCATACTGGACAAACTTTACCCACTGTCACATACTTGCATTTTCTACATGCCATTTCTCGTGCCATCTTAACTTGCCTCTACTTTAGCTTCTTTTGCTGGTTCTTCTGCATCGCCAGAAGATTTCTTAATCTCTTCTTCAATCCATTCGTCTGCGCCAAGGAATGGTTGTCTGCATGTGATTCCGATCTTTCCCATTGCGGCTGCTTTGCCTAATGATACTGCAGTAATTCTTGCGCGAAGTGTAGAACCAACTTTTAATGTTCTTCCACTTTGATTAGCTAAAATCATTCCAGATTTCACATCACTCTTGAGATAATCATCCATAACTTGTGATAAATGAAGTAATGCATCTGTTGGACCAATTCTGACAAATGCACCAAAGTCTGTAATGTCTACAATCTCTCCTTGTACAATTTCTTGTAATTTTGGATAAAATGTTAATGCTTCAAATTGAACTCTATGGAATGTTCCGCCATCGCCTGCAATCATCTTTCCCATTTCATCGACTTTGGCATCTAAAATCATGATGATGTATCCTAAATCGGCGTTAATCATACTCTCGTATTTTTCTTTGAGAATGTTTACAGCTGCCTTTTTGAGTGTGGTTCCAAATAAGCTTGGAGGAATCCTGACAACATCAACTAGGGTAGATATAGAAAACAACTGTGCTGTTTTTCTTGAATTTCAATTTATGAATCTTTGGGTAATTTGGGCATGTTTTTCCAAAGATTTTGCTAATTTTCGAAAAATATTGACAATTTCTTTTGGTCATCGACTTATGTTTAAATAAAGTAAACGGGTTTTTTGACGCAATGGTTGGAATAGATCAAGTCCTTGAAAAACTCAGTACTGTCATTGATCCTGATTTGAAAAAAGACATTGTATCAATGGGGATGATTAAAGACTTGGAACTTAACGACGGAAATTTGAAATTTACCTTAGAATTAACTACCCCTGCATGTCCATTTAACGCCGAAATTGAAGAGGATGTAAGAAAAGCAATTGATGAACTTGGCGTGAAAAATTTTGACATGAACGTGACTGCAAAAGTAATGGAAGGACGCTCACTTGATGCCGACACTGGAATGGCTACCGTCAAAAACATTATCGGTGTTGCAAGTGGAAAAGGCGGCGTAGGAAAATCAACAGTATCACTGAACTTAGCTTTGGCATTACAACAAACAGGTGCTAAAGTTGGATTGCTAGATGCTGACATTTATGGTCCAAGTATCCCTCTGATGCTCGGAATGAAAGATGGCTTTATGGAAGTTGAAGATAACAAACTTCAACCAGCAGAATCAAATGGTCTCAAAGTTGTTTCCTTTGGTTTCTTTGCCGAACAAGCTCATCAAGCAGCAATTTATCGTGGCCCAATTATTTCAGGCATTCTCAAACAATTTCTAGTTGATACAAACTGGTCTGACTTGGACTATCTTATTGTGGACCTTCCTCCTGGAACTGGTGATATTCCATTAACTCTTGCACAAACAATTCCTATTACCGGAATTTTAGTAGTCACTACACCCCAAGATGTTGCAAGTAATGTTGCAGTAAAAGCAATTGGAATGTTTGAAAAACTAAATGTTCCAATTATCGGTGTTGTTGAAAACATGAGTCATTTTATCTGTCCTAATTGTGATGAAAAACATTACATCTTTGGTGATGGTGGTGCAAAGAAAATTAGTGAACAGTTTAACATGCCTTTCTTAGGTGAAATTCCATTAAACTCTGGAATTATGTCTGGTTCTGATGTTGGAAAACCAATCATGATTACAAACCCTGATTCTCCAAGTTCTGTTGCATTTAGAATTGCCGCAAAGAATATTGCAGCACAATGCAGTATACTTGCAGCAAAACTCCAAGAAGAGGTAGAGTCTGAAGGCTCTAATGAAGAATCTGCTCCAGAGGCAAGTACAAACTAGAATCGATTTTTGTGAAGTTACCTGACTCTCTAAGAGAACAAATGAAAATCCCTTTGGGTACTCTTATACCTGAAAGTCAATCAAACAAAGAAAATATTCTCAAACATATTGAGCAAAATTCCTACATCATTACAGTTGGTGATAGAACCACTGAAAAGATGATTGGTTTTGATTTAATTCCATCATTACAGATTGTAGATGGTATCGAAAAAAGAGAAAAACGAGAACCGCCAAAACTTGCAAACGCAACTGAGATAACTGTTGATAACCCTCCTGCCGAAATCACTTCTCAAAGTATTGATGTAATCAAAAAGGCATTTTTGATGAAAACTCCAATACGAATTCTTGTAACTGGTGAAGAAGACCTTTTGGTATTGCCCGTTTGTATTCATGCTCCTGAAAATTCTGTTGTATTGTACGGTCAACCAAATGAAGGACTCGTGGTAGTCAAAATTAACTCAGAAATTAGAAATAAAGTACAAAGTCTACTTGATTTAATGGAATAACGGGGTATGATGAGACGGTGGCTGTATGACTCGTGATTACACTACTAAAACCTCTGACCCTATTAATTCATAATTCTGAAGAATGAAAATCAACCAAATTTCTTACAACAATTGACATTCCAAGATAAACGCATACCAGAAGTATCGGTAAATTAAAACGCAAATTGAATAATTAACTATGATCTTTTCTCAAATACAAGAAATCTTCATACAACAACTGCGAGTAGAAAAATCTGAAATGGAAGAATTGAAAATCCATGTATCTGATCTTCAACATTTATTGAAAAATCAAATCCAATTCACCGAATCTTTAGGGGATTATATGAGAACTGGCTCGACCAAAATTGTAGAAAACTATGACACTGAAACATTGGAGCATTATGGGGTTTGGGAATCTCTTAGGCGACTAAAAAATTAACATTTTTACTGAAAATTTGAATTTTTAAAAAATAGTTAAATCTATTATTATTTTCATACAAATATGAAATTAAGCAAAGGAAAAATCACAATTTTAGATTTTGTTACCAAAAATGAAAAAAACAAACTCGATAATTCTATTAAACAAATTATTGATGGGGAAGTCCCAAAATCCTCAAATTGGATTCAAACCGGACCTATGGGTGGAGGCTCATTTCAAGAATGGTCTCTAACAGAAATCCCAGAATCCATTTCTTTTATGAGTGAAGTAAAAATTCGTGTAATTAATTATGCACGTTTTTCCTTTATGCATACTATCCAAATGAGTGGATTTCTATCCTCAGAAACTATTGAAGAAATTGAATCTGGCGAAATTAATGAAAGCAGAACAAAAATTGAAACCTTGAGAAAGAGATTTTGGTCATTTTGGAAAGGGATGGGAATTGGCGCTGTTTCTGATTCAAAAGATAATTTTAGGTTTGATTCTGGCTGTGGATTTGTAAATTTCTATTTTGAAGCACCTGATTTTGATGAAATCTGTAAACTTGAACATGATAAAACTTCTGATGAATTTTCAAAAGAATTTCGAGAAAAACCCTTCATGAGAAAATATGGTGTCAATTACGGTGGATTAATTTCAATTTCTGAATATTTTGCTAATAAGATATCTGTCATTGCTCAGGGTGCATCAATTTTTTCTAATTATGGGTATGATTTTTCATGGATTATAAAATTAGAGTTTTCTCAAGAATCAAAATTGTTTGATGGAGACCTGTTTTTTTCATCTTCTATGGAAAACAGCTTAGAAACTCAACTATTGTGGTTGTGGACAAATTTTAGAATTTCTCAGATACATAAATGGAAAACGAAACTAGATGTTTTTAATAAAGAAATTAGTACATTTCAAGAAAAAATTACTTTGTCCAAAAAAGATTTTGGACCCACACCTTTAATTGAAAAAAGCTCTTTTCTCTTAGAATTCTCTAGTATTATTGATGAAACAAGATACATTTCAAAATTTGTTGAAGGTGCACTTGAACATGATTTACTCCCACGTCCAGAAATCTCAATAACTGGAGGAAATATTGTTACCAAAAACTATGGATTTTTTTTCAATATATTAGATTATGTTAACAAAAATACAAAAATTATTGATGAAGAATACGGCGTTCTAAATAATCAATACAAAATTCTTTCTGAACATCTTAAAGAACTTGTAAGTTTTGCTCAAACAAAATCCAGCCAATCCTTAGAAAACACTAACATTTGGACTCAAAGAATTCTTGTTGGCTCTGCTATATTGACAGCTATAGCAACAGTTGTTATTCTTAGTCTTACTGGAACATTAGTTTCATTAACTGAAGAAATGCTTGGAGAAAGTGAATCTACGTCAAAAATTTTGGAAGCCTTGGAAAGAAGTAATGGTTTGATGTTAGCTAGTCTGTATCAGGATTTTGAACTGGAACTTGAGTATGAAATCCATCCATTCAAACGTGATGGTGACCTTGGAGGAACCTATTGGGATCTTAAAGTAACGAATATTGGGAAATATGATTCCCTTGTAAAATCTTCATGGTATCTAAATGAAGAACTCTGTAATGTTGATAATTCTAACTATTATCTTCAAGACAGAGTAAAACTTGTACGTGAGGCATTTTATAAAGAAGAAGTCATTGAAAGGAATGAATCCAAACTATACAGAATGGACGTCCCCAAATTTTACTCAAATTATACAAATCTGAAACCTTTTGCAATCGAAATAGTTTCGGAAGGAAATCCTGCAGGACCTGATAGAGAAAAAATAGATTTTTTCTATGAAAAAAACTTGGCAAAAATTCATTTCGTTTATGATCCAGAACTAAAAAATTGGATCCCTGAAAATCACTGGGAACATGTTATTTGTGATCGTGAACCGCGTCAGGGAACTAGCTTCATAACTATAACTACCACAAATCCAGATCAATTTCGTAATCTGAGATAAAAAACAATTCCAAAAAATAATTTTTAACCATACAATCCGTTCCTTTTTGAACAAAATCATATTTCAAAAATTATTGCAAGAGACATTACTCAAATATCAACTCCCGGGATGAATTTGTTGAAATTTACTGTAAAAACTATGATTCTATAGTCCGGCCGGAGAAAATGTTTGAAGGATTAGTAGAATTTGAAGACTGATGTCTAGTAAATCCCACAGATATCTATATCTTCAATTAATTAGAAATTAGATTAAGACTAACTAATGAAACAATTCTTACATTTTCTTCTATCTGAATATTATCACAATCTTTTCACATGGTGGAGTATTTTCCTTTCTATTACCAGTTTACTTGTTTTTGAACAAACAATGTATGACTTTCGGGAATTTTTATGGACAAGCATGATCCCTTTTGTAGTTTTTTGGATGTTGATGATTTTGACGTTGTTGCGTTTTTTCAGTCCATTTTGGAATATTCGAATTTCTCGCAAACAGGCATCAATAATTGGTTTTACAATTCTGGGAATTGGTATGTCTTTTTTTATTGATGGAATTTTTTTCATGATAGAGTTATTTGAATTGATTGCTGAACAACACAATGAAATCGTTCTTGATTCAGATAGGTTTTCCAATTTGTCTGTTATTGTATCTATCCTTTCAACTTTTTTTCTCCCTTTTGCAACCTCTGTTTTCGGATATAATGCAAAAATACAACTTGCAAAACATGGCATTGTATTTACTAAATCATGGAAGGATTACCCATTTACATTAGTGACATTTTCTACATTGACATTTATTTTTGGATCAATTCATGTGATAATTATAAACAATGGATTGTTTAGATGACTTGTTCCTTATTTGTGATATTTGTAAATCAATAAAATATCTTTGTTAAACCATACAAAGCCTCAGAACCTATCTCTAAAACAGGGATTCAGGCATGAAATTTTCAAAATAAATATGTCATCCATTTTCTTTTTCCCAATCTTCATTTTCCTGTATCATATTCCCTGGATTTGATGATGGAAATCTGAATTTTGGTTCTCCTAGAATCATGGATGTGGTTTCAAGTAAAGTTCTAATTTTTTGTATAATTTGTGCATCTGGATCTAATCCTTCATGTACAACTTTATGTCTTGTTTTTATGACTTCTATTGTATCTTGTAATTTCTGTTCAGGTATTCCTAATGTTGTTCCTATTGCTACTAATTGTCCAGATACTGAAATTCCCCAAAACCCATTAAGTTCATCTTTTATTTTTGAATCTGAATCTAATTTCATGTTAAAAAATTCACTGGTAGCTAGCTCTACAGCTGTTGCTCCCTCAATAATTGCATGACGAAAATCTCCCTGATCTAAATATTGATGTACTCGTACAAGAGTTCTTTCTGCCACTGAACTACGATGATAATTTTTTAATATTTCTGGGGTATTTCTCCAATCTTCTTTACTCAAAAAAGATTTCATTTCTTTTATTGATGATGAATATATTATTGCTGATCTTGGTTCATTATCTGGTTTAAACTCATTCCAACTCTTTCCTTCATCCTCAGACCACTTGACAAAAAATAATTCACAATAATTACCAATTGATTCCTTTGATGAATCCCATTTTCTTATGTCTCTAACCCAATACTGTCCATATCTTATCCGTAGAAGATCTAAGAACTGAGAGATTGGTTCGTAAATTGTCTTTGCAAATTTTGTTCCTAGTTCTTTATAGTGTTCATCTCCAATTTTATTCTGTTTTAGAGCGTCAAATTGCTCTTTTGTAACTTCATCTATCTGTAATGAGCCAAATAATCTGCCTCCTTCTAATACTCCTTGTTTTTCCATAATTGATTCATCCACCTCTTTACGTTTAGAATCAAATTCAATCATTCCTCTTTCTACATATCCTCTTCTTTCAAACCATATTTTCAGCATCGTATGTGGAAATCGTGTATCCAAAATTAGCGCATCTTTCTCACCATCTGGAATCCATCTATGAAATAATGGTCCATGAAGTCTAAATTTTGTTTCATAATCTTCTATTATTACTTGAAAAGATAGTATTATTGAAGCCATTATTTTATTGCAGAATATTTCTATAAAATAAGTTTGGAAAAATAGGATCCTGTACTGATTTTACGTATTAAATAATTTAGAATATCCCAAATAGGAGTTTTAAATACAAATACCTCTGATCATTTTTTACACTCTTACTAGCACTTTGTTTTATGTCTGATTCGATTTTTCCTCAAATTGAAGGTAATAAATTCAATAATTGGTGTGAACGGAAAATAGTAATTTCTGAAAGCGATTTAAAGACACAAAAAGCATTTCGATACGCTGCCAGAAAAGATCTCACTACTGCTGAAGGTTCAGCGTTCTTCTTACATGAATTAACAAATTGTGATGGGTTTGAGTTTGTTGCTTTTTCAAGCTCAAAATTAACAAATCCTATAACTCTTAATGGGAACATCACTCTTGTTCCATGTTTTACACTAGGAAATAGAATTAGTAAAGATGATCCAATTGGATTAAAAACTATGGATATGGATAGGCGTTCTAGATTTGTGTATGATGGATGGTTGCCAATATCTGATTGGTCTGAAGACAATGTTCGAAAATCATTAAAAGAAATAGACAAGGCCCTTTCTTCATTTTCTTTAAAAACTGGAACTTATTTTGAATGGTTGCCAAAATACGAATCTCATGATCATGGTTCATCCTATCAATTTACTGAAGAACATTTACAAGAATTAGAAAATATCACATCAAAATTAGAAAATATTCCACAAGAAGATCATTATGCTATATATCGTAGTATTGGTTGGTTATCTCAATCATTTAGATTGAATGATCCCTCTGCGAAATTTTTATTTTTTATTTTAACTATTGAATCTCTTGCATATTATATAGAAAAAGAGGCAAAAGAAAATTCTTCATTAATTCAATTTAGAGCAGACAATAGGACCAAGAGTGAACGTAAAGAAAATATGAAAAATTGCATTGAACAATCTTTAAGTGAACTTGGAAAGAATCCAATAGAATCCATAAAAAATGCATATCTGAATTGTATAGAAACTGGCTCTACTCAAACACTAAAATCTCATATCGAAAAATTACATGGTAAAGATTCTGAAACTTACAAACTATTGTTTGAAAAACAATCTGAAGATATGTCCCTCTATAATCTTAGGCATAAGATTGCTCATGGTAATAGTTACACCATTACCGAATCCGAAAGAGAGAAAATTAAAAATCGATTATGGGATGCTGAAAGAGTTGCAAGAGGATATTTGTTAAAAATACTAAAGACTCTGTTTGGAATTGAACATTTTTCTACTAAATTCACAGCTGAAATTTTTGTTTCTGCTGGAAATATGGTGGGGAGTAAGGGAATGAAATATGGCGGTCCAGTCCATATGGCAATTCTTTATGGATAATTGACCTTATTTTAGACATATTTCGTACTTTCAAAGCTCTTATTTTAGTCACAAAATCTGTCAAATGCGTTTTATTTTACCGATACAAAATACTGACATTCCAAGATAAACATAGATTGTATGATTGGATTATGTGAAGCTTGATCCTGAATTGAAATTGCAAATTTTAGAAAAAGTTGGGATCTATGCTAATCGATTCTCTATTCCTGAACCTACAATCTTACTAACTACAAAAGAAGTTCTAGATGCGCCAAAGGAGATGACTGAAGGAAGACGTACATCTGCTTACAAGTACTATGGAGTATCTTATCTTCAACACAATTTAGTTTTCATTAATGTGAGAAAAATTCCTGATGAGAAAACTCTTGAAAACACAATTGTTCATGAATTGATCCATATGCGATTCCCATATCTTGCACATGGAAAGAGATTCAACAAACTCGTAAGGCAGGGTTTGCGTGGCAAATCATTTCTGCCATACAGAAAAAGAATCAGAGTCTCCGCTATTTGATTTATATTTCCCAGACTAGGGCAAGCGAGTATAACATGGAAATCGCTGAGATTCTGCCATTTATCGCAGGAATTGCATCATTTTTAGTCGCTGGCGGATTGGTTGCTTGGATTTCAAAGCAGCCTTCTGGAACAAAAGAGATGATGGATATCTCAAATGCTGTCAAAGTTGGCGCTGCAGCATTTCTAAAAAGAGAGATGAAAATTATCATTCCTGTTGCAATTGCATTAACAGTGATTATTGGCGCATTTCTTACTCCCTCAAACGGTCTTGCGTTTGCAGTTGGCGCAGCATTGTCTGCAGTTGCAGGAATTATCTCATTAAAAATTACAGTAAAAGCAGCAGTAAGAGCTGCTCATCTTAGCAATGATGGTCTTGGAAAGACTTTTGCTATGGCCTTTAGAGGTGGTGCAACTGTCGGTCTTGCAGTACCTGCAATGGCATTAATGGCAATTGCAGGATTGTATGTCATTTTCCCTGACCCCATCACAATTGCTGGTGTGGGAATTGGCGCAAGTTTAATTGCATTATTCATTAGAATTGGTGGTGGTATTTTCACAAAGGCTGCAGATATGGGTGCAGACTTGGTAGGAAAGGTTGAAGCAAATATTCCTGAGGATGATCCTAGAAACCCTGCAACTATCGCAGATAACGTAGGAGATAATGTTGGAGATGCAGCAGGAATGGGTTCTGATGTTTATGAGTCTTATATTGTTACAATTTTAGCAGCATTACTAATTGCGGCACTAATTGGTGCTCCAAACTATTTCCTTTACCCAATTCTAATCGGCTCATCTGGAATGATTGCATCAATTATTGGTGTTGTCATTGTTGGCTCTAAAGGAGTAACTGATGTAATGAAACCGCTTAATCGTTCATTCTATGTTTCAGCTGGGATTGCAATTGCATTAAACTATGTATTCATCACACAATTCATTGAACAATCCGCTGCAGGAATTGCATTGTTTGGGACAACCGTAATTGGTGTTATTCTAGTACCTGTGATTCAAAAAATTACTGATAACTATACTAGTTACAAGCATGGTCCTGTAAATGAAATTGCAGATTCTGCAAAGTGGGGATATGCATCATTAACATTAATGGGCATTATCAAAGGTATGCAATCAACAGGCCCTTTCATGATTGCACTAGTTGTTGCAATCATTATCTCTTACAGTATTGCATCTGCAGCAGCTCCTGAAGGCGCAGATCCTGTATTGTATGGAATCTTTGGAACTGCTCTAACTGCAATGGCAATGTTGAGTCTTGCAGGAATTGTTCTAAGTATTGATGCATTTGGCCCAATTGCAGATAATGCAGGAGGTATTGTTGAGATGACTGGCATGGGTGAAGAAAACCGTAAAGTCACAGATGAAATTGATGCAGTTGGAAATACTACCAAGGCAGTTACGAAGGGATTTGCTATTGCAAGTGCTGCACTAGCTGCATTGGCCATGATTCAGGCATTCCAATTTGAGGCAGCTCATATCTTTGAAGGAGTTTTAGATTTAGATTATAGTTTAACGAACCCTGCAATTATTGTAGGTCTTTTGATTGGTGGACTGATTCCATTTATCATCACAGGCCAACTAATCAATGGTGTATCTCGTGCTGCCGGAAAGATGGTAGATGAGGTAAGAAGACAATTCAAGTCAGATCCAGGAATTCTTACTGGTAAATCAAAACCAGATTATGCTAAATGTGTAGATATTGCAACTGTTGCTTCTATTAGAGAACTTTACAAACCTGCATTAGTTGCAATCCTTGCTCCAATTATTCTAGGTGTTTTGTTAGGTCCAACTGCAGTAGCTGGATTGTTAATGGGTGCTGTGGTTACTGGAATACTCCTTGCATATCACTTGGCAAATACTGGTGGCGCATGGGATAATGCAAAGAAACTAGTTGAGATGAAAGGCGAAAAAGGTTCTGAAGTTCACAAGGTGGCAGTTGTTGGTGATATTATAGGTGATCCTTACAAAGACACTGCAGGTCCTGCACTTAACACTGTAATCAAATTGCTAAATACAATTGCAATCGTGTTTGTATCTGCATTTGTTGCAATCATTGCACTTTAGTTTCTTCAATAATCAAGGTCATATCTAATTCGTCAACCTGAGCTTGAATTGCTTTTTTCAAAGTTTCATTATGTGCATCACAGAATTTGAAGTAATCATCTGCTGTCTGAAAGCAACCACAAATCCATCTTGTTTTTTTGTCTCCTTCTACTGTCCACTTTGAATATTTTTGTTCATCCATATGTGACAAATATCTGTTAATCTAAAAAATGTGTCTTATAGAAAAAGGAAAAAGTGTTTAAGGACAGCCTTCCATTTTTTGGATAAAGTAGCCGTTTTCCTTAATTGCCTGTTCAACAGGCTCTGGTGCACCTTGGGAGTGGCAGAACTGACATTCATTTTGAGTCATTACTGCATTTTCCTCTCCAATTGATTTTAACCACTCTTTACCATATGTAATGGCTTTATCGTGATCTTTTTCACCCGTGATTACATCAAAGTGCATGGTATGACCATCTGCTGCTTTGACATAAGTGTCGTATACGTGAATTTCCATAAATTTAATTAAAAAAAGGCATATTTAATTCAAAATGAATGTCTCAATCGTTAGTTGATCTTTATGGAATGACCTGATGTTTTTTTTGGAATTTTAATTACTAACCTGCCTTTCTGAAATTTTGCAGTTGTCTTTTTTATCTCAATTTTACCTGAAAGTGATATTGATTTTTTAAAATATTCAAATTTTGAAATTTTTCCTAGTTTTTCTTCCGAGTATTCTTCTTTGAGTTTTGCCTCCACATTAATCGCATTTCCATCAAAAGTAATCTTGATATCTTTCTTGTTTACCATTGGTAGATCTAATTCCAATATCCAATGATTATCAAATTCTTTTAGATATGATAATGGAGATAGAATTCTATGCTCAATATCGTCAATTAATGAACTAATAGATGGGAATACTGTTCTTATCTCAAAACTTTCTTTCATTTTATCACCTGTATATCTGGGGAGTACTCCCTTGTTTCTCTTGTTGTTGTAATGTGCGAATTGTTTCTTCCATGAGATTCCTATGTTGAATTCGTAATTTGTCTATCTTATTTTTAATATCTTGAATATCCACTTTGACATCTAAAATCTTTGCAAGTGTCTCAATTGCAACAATTGAAGCTTCAGGATCTGGAAAAAATGGATGACATTCAGCATATAGTACAAGTACTGGAATCTTGGTTTTCCTAAAAACTGAAATTATTGAAGCGTCTGTTCCAAAAATCGAACCATCTAAGAATTTTGGAATTTGATTTTTGTATAATGTATTTTCTAGTATCGAATGGGTGACTAGGCCAAAAATTTTTGGTGCATTTTTTTCTTTGTTTGCTGTTTCCATGCCGCTAACAATAATTATTTTCTTTATGGTGTTTTTCCTACAAAATTCATGTATTGCATGTGCAAAACCTTCTGCCAAGTACTGATTAAATGGAACATCTGAAATTATTACAAAAATATTTCTTTTATTGTATACTCTAATTGGAGCCAGAATTTCTCCGTTTTCTACAAACAGTGTTGATGGCAAGTCCGGCACTTCTATCTCTCCAATTTGTCTCATCTTTAGGGAATGAATTAGATATGAAATTGCAAATGTTCCTACAAGCCCGTTACTTGGAAATCCCACAAGCAATGTATTTTCTTGAGTGTTTGGTTTTATCATTTTCAAATATTGCCCTTCAAAAATTCAATCATTTTGCAATTAATACTGGTTTCTTTGATTTATGCAGTACATAATTTGACGTACTTCCTAGGAATATTTCTTTTGCAGCTCCCATGCCTCTTGAACCGATAACGATAAGATCAAAGTTTTTCTTTTCAGCAATCTCAACAATTCTTTTTTTCTCGTCTCCGTATGAGACTCTTTCAAAAAACAATATTCCTTTCTTTGCTGCAGTTGTCTTTGCTTTTTTCATAATTTTTTGTGCATGCTTTAACAGAATTTTTTCTACGGGTGTTATTGGATCATTAGTTCTAGGTTTTGTAATTCCAAGCACGTATAGACCTGTAATTGTAGCATGATTTTCTCTTGCCATGTGAATTGCCATATCTAGTCCTCTGAAAGAATTTGAAGATCCATCTAATGGAACAAGTATGCTTGAAATTTTTCTTACCATGATGCACTATAGATAATTTTTAATTTAAAAGAATTTGTGATTATCTTTTATGATTTTCACTCATGATATTCTAGAAGAGTCTAAAATAACGAATTATTGTAATAAAATTGTAAAATGTCTGGTGGAAAAACAATGACTATTGCAGATGTCATGACAAAATCTGTCATATCTGTAGATTCATCTATGAATGTAAATGAAGCTGCAAAAATGATGGAAGATGCAAAGGTTGGCGCAATTATTGTTATGGAAAATAACACCCCTGTAGGAATTGTCACTGATAGAGATTTTTCAGCTAAAATAGTTGCCCATGCTTACCCTATCACAACTCCTGTAAAACAAATAATGTCTTCTCCAATGTTTTCAGTAAGTTCAGATGAATCCATAAGATCTGCTGCTGATTTAATGCATGAAAGAGGAATCAGAAAACTGCCTGTAATTGATAATGATGTTGTAGTCGGAATCATAACTGCCTCAGATATTGTTAATTTACTTGCAGTATCTACTGAGGATGACATAAAAGACATTTACTTTCATTCTGTGGCAAAGATTTTTACAAATTACAGTCCATATAATTAGATAGATATGGTTCTCCCAATCGTAATCTTGATTGCAATTCCTGTTTTTTTAGGAATCACTTATGTGCCTACGTTTGATCTGCCTGAAGAACCTAATGAACCACCAATCCCAGAATCTTCTGGCATAGACATACTTTATTTTCTATTAATGGGAATTTGGATTGTATTTTTGTTGAGGATCATTATATTGATGAAAAGAGGAACATACAAAATTACTCAGAGATATTGATATGAACACCGCACCGTATTGGGATAGACATGTATGTTCTGATTGTAAACGAATGAAATGTCAAAAAGGTTGCATATGTGATTGTCATCAGTTGCGAGACCGCATAAACTAAGTATTCTTATGTGTGTCAAACCCTTTACAAAATAATGAAACACACAATTCATGTTGATATAGAATCCTCAAAAATAATCTTAGAGTTAGATGATTCTAATTCCCCAAAAACAGTAAACGAGTTTGTTGAAAAATTACAATTTACCGTGGATCTTAATGTTTGGGGTGATGAAATCTATTCATCAAATTCTCCAATTAATCAACCTGAAGAAAATGCCCAGTCTCCTGTTCAATTAAATGATGTGGCCTATTGGCCTACGGGAAAGGCTATCTGCTTGTTTTATGGTTCTACTCCTATTGGTAATCCTGGGGAGATAACTCCTGCATCTCCAGTTAACATTATTGGAAAAATAATTTCTCCTGACAAATCAATTCTTGATGTGGCTGATGGAACAAGAGCCACGTTTAGACGGGCCTAACTATTTTTCCTCAATTGGAATTTCTATAATTTCTGATTCTAACCTATATGCTCTAAAATCCTTGTTTTCGCCAGAGTAAATTATCCATGCAACAGGATTGCTCTGCATGAATTTCTTGTCTGTACTTGATGGATATGCCTCTGAATTTGGATGCGAATGAAAAATGCCTATCACATCCACGTTTTTTTCTTCGGCAGTCTTGTATCCTTCAATAAGCTGCTCATTTGAAATGGTAAAATTTACTGGTGATTCTTCAATATTTTTTGTCAAAAATATCTCTGATACTGTTTCATTTTTACCAAATAGTATGGCGCATGATTCGTTTGGTTTTTCATTTTCAGCATGTTCTGTAAGAATTTTCTTGTCTGAACTTGATAAGATGATTTTCTGCAAATCTATTCTACGTTAACAGTTCCTACCATCCATGGATGGAATGTACAGTAATAATCATAACTTCCTGCTTCTGTAAACGTAAATTCAAAACTATCTCCTGCTGACATCATCTCAGAATCAAAAACTCCTGTTGCATCTGTAGGTGGTTGCCCTGATGTTGCTGTGTGTACTGTATTGTCTGCATTCTCCCATTGAACAGTATCTCCTACCGATACTGTAATTACTTCGGGATCATAATAGATTTTACCCTCTTCTGGAATTGCTGCACCTTCTGGTATTACAACTTTGATTGGTTCCTTTGCTGCTTCAATTGTTAATGTTGCAACCATCCAAGGATGTACAATACAGAAATATTCATACTCGCCAGTTTCTAAATTAGTAGTATCAAGTGTAAATGATTCGCCTGCTCCTAACAACCCTGTATCAAATGTTTCTCCAAAGTCTGCAGCACTAGTTGCAGTATGTGCAACAGAGTCTGTATTTGTCCATTTAACTACATGTCCTTGTTGAACAACTGCTGCATCAGGATCGAAATCAGGATTTCCTTCTTGGGATGAACCTTCAAGAATTTCAATTGCAAAGATGGGTCCTGTTGGTGCAACTTCTTTGGCACTTGGTTCTTCAACTGTAATTTCTTGAGGAATCATATATGTGTCTGGACTAACAAATCCAAATGCGACCCATGCAATGATTCCTACGGCTGATGCCATTGCTACAATAGAGCCTACTGGCTTCAAGTATGGTGGATGCTTCATTGCAAGATACGCTATGATGATTGCTGGAAATGCAATTCCCATTAAAATTCCCGCTATAGTGACTGTATATGCAGAAGTATTCATTGTAAATGCAAATGCTCCAAATCCTAATGCAATAGATGCAATTACCAACACTGTTGCTTTTGCTCTATTGCTAGTTGAGATTCCTCCATCTAAGATGCCTGCAGATAAGAAGATTAGCCCTACAAACATGGTAAGACCAGTCAAGGCATGCATTCCATCAATGAATGTATGTGCTATTCCTGCATATGATAAGACGACTCCAGCCAATCCTATGGATGTGAGTCCCATTCCCGGCATCATGAGGTCCCAATTACTCATTTAACGTAGCTGGTAGGGCTGAGATACTTATTCCTTTTGAAATGTTATGGATCAATGGACGAAGAAATTAAATGGCTTTGGACTAGGATAGAGTGAGATTGGGATTCAATGAGATAATGGAAATATCCAAACCAAGGATAGTTGTTCTTCTAGTAATTACTGCGGTTACTTCGATGTATGCCGCAAGCAAGCTTGTTCCAGGTGCTCCTGAACTTGATTATTGGTCATATATGCATATCATTATTGCTGGTGCATTGGCATCTGCTGGTTCTAGTGCCCTAAATCACTATTATGATAGAGACATTGATCCTAAAATGGAGCGAACAAGCAAACGGCCTATTCCTTCAGGACGAATGACAGCGTCTCATGTTTTGATATATGGATTGGTTGTTAGTTGCGTCTCTGTAATTTACGGATTCTTTGCATTAAATGCTGTTTCTGCATTCTTTATTGCAGTTGGAATTTTCTCTTACGTTATTATCTATACTGCTTGGCTAAAACGTCTAAACACTTCAAACATTGTAATTGGTGGAATTGCTGGCAGTGCAGCTGCATGGGCTGGCTGGTCTGCAGCTACTGGAAGCATGGATCTTTTGGGATTCTTAGTTGGATTTCTTGTATTTGTTTGGACACCTTCGCATTTTTGGTGTCTTGCAATGAAGATCAAAGACGAATATGCACAAGCTAAGGTTCCAATGTTGCCTGTTGTAATTGGGATGCAAAAAACATCAAAGTATATTTTGGGAAACACGATAATCTTGCTTCCTTATTCTTTAATTCTCTCGTTTATCCCTGATGGATTGGGTGTTGTTTATACTGTAATTGCAGCTGTGTCTGGTGGATTGATGTTGGCATATCATTACAAACTTACAAAGACTCCTACATCTGAATTTGCTTGGAAAGCATACAAAGTTACTGCTCCGTATCTTACAATAATTTTTGTAGCAGTTGCACTAGATGCAGCATTTCATATTCCTTTGTTTTAGAATTATTTTTCAAAACCTGGAAAACTTGCTTCGTAGTCTTTTTCCATCATTTCTTTATTTTGTTCATCGACTTCATCGACTTCAATTTCTTCTAAGAAAACCTCAATTCTGCGCTCATCTTTTGTAATCCAAGATACTTTGATGAGTCCAAGAATTTCTAAATCTAAAAGTATCTTGTTGAATCTGGCTTCTGTAATGGCAAAGCCCTCTTTTGTTAAAATTTTGTAAAGCTCAACATCTGTTAATGAACCTGCTTCTTTAATTTTGTCAAACACTGTATTTCTGATTGGTATTGTCATTTTTATCCGTAGAATGTTTTATCTCCTGTCTTTGGTACCACGTTAGATATACTTTCCTTCACTGAATTATACCATTGATCAACTTCTTTTGTAATTGATGGTCTTACACGTTTCAAACTATTTGCAAAGTCTTGACTGGATATTTTTGTTGCATTGTTTTGCATGGCCTGAACTGCTGCTTCTCTACATAATGCTGCCAAATCTGCACCCGTATAATTTTGAGTTGCAACTGCAATCTCTTGTAATTTTACATCATTTGTTAGTGGCATTTTTTTTGTCAAAATTTTAATGATCTCTAATCTTCCTTTCTCATCTGGAGGGGAAACATACAGAACTAAATCTAATCTTCCAGTTCTTAACAATGAATTATCTACCACATCTGGTCTATTTGTAATTCCAATAACTACAACACGTGAAGAAATTCCTTCTTCAATCTCTGTAAGTAGTTGGCTTAGGATGTTTTCACCCACTCCTCCTTCTCCTGATTTATTGCGTGCAAGTGAGTCTAACTCGTCAAAAATGACTACACATGGAGATGATGCTTTCGCCTTTCTGAAAATTTCTCTAACTGCTTTTTCAGATTCTCCAACCCATTTTGAAAGAATTTCTGGTCCTCTAACCAAAATCATGTTTGCACCAGTTTCAGTTGCAAGAGCTCTGCCAAGCAGAGTTTTCCCACATCCTGGTGGTCCGTAAATTAATGCACCTTTTGGCGGTTTGATTCCCATCTTTGTAAATTTATTTGGTTCATTCATAGCTAAAATCAGATTATCTGTTAATGCTTTTTTGATTTCATCTAGTCCGCCAACGTCTTGCCACCAAACTTTGGGTCGTTCGACATAGAACTCCCTCATTGCAGTTGGGACAACCTCGTGCATTGCATCGTAAAAATCGATTAATTTTATCTTCATTGATTGTAATACTTCTGAAGGTATCTTTTCTGTCTCAAGATCTATTTCAGGCAAATACCTTCTAATTGATTTCATCGCAGCTTCTCTGCATAATGATTTGATGTCTGCTCCTGTGTATCCATGTAATTCTGATGCTAAATCTTTTAGATCTACATCCTCATCAATTGGCATGCCTCGTGTGTGGATTTGAAGAATCTCTATTCTTCCATCCTCGTTTGGAACTGAGATCTCAAACTCTCTGTCAAATCTGCCTGGTCTTCGAAGTGCGGGATCTACACTGTCTGGTCTGTTTGTTGCTCCAAGAACAATGACATTTCCCCTGTCATTTAGACCATCCATTAATGCCAAAAGTTGTGCGACAACTCTTTTTTCAACATCTCCATAAGCTTCTTCTCTTTTTGGAGCAATTGCATCAATTTCATCAATGAAAATAATGCTTGGAGAGTTGTCTTTTGCTTCTTTGAAAATATCTCTTAGCTTTGCTTCTGTCTCACCATAATACTTGTTCATAATTTCTGGACCGTTGATTGGAAACATGTTAGCTTCTGATTCACTTGCCAATACTTTTGCAAGCAAAGTCTTTCCACAACCAGGTGGTCCATAAAGTAAGATTCCACTGTGAGGTTCAATTCCTAATCTGGCAAATAGTTCTGGGTGTTTTAATGGGAGCTCTACTATCTCTCTCATTGCTTTTACTTTTTCTCTTAATCCACCAACTTCTTCATAGGTTACTCTGACCTTTCTGTCCACTGCAGTTTCAGTTGAAATGTTTAATGTGGTGGAGCGGTCAATCTTTACTACTCCTTTTGGTGTAGTCTTTGTAATTTTAAAATCCATGGAATTTCCTAAAATCATTACTGATATTTCATCACCATGTGTAATTGGCAATCCTTTCAATCTGTTTTTCACAAAATCTGTAAACTCTTTGTCTACTGTGACTGTGTCATTTACTGGAGTTAATGAAACTGTTTTTGCCATCTTTGATGTAACTTTTCTAATCTTTACAATGTCGTTTAGAGATGCACCCACATTCTTTCTTGTTTGTCCGTCAACTCTTATGATGTCTGGAAATTTCTCATCTTCGTCAACTGGCCAAATTACTGCACAACTAGTCCTAGAACCCATGACTTCCACAATATCTCCTGGAGTAACTTTAAGAAAGTCCATTGCCTCGGGACCAATTCGAGCTCGCTTTTTACCTACGTCTCTTTGTTTTGCTTCTCCTATTCGCATTTGCAAAGGTTCTTCTTTGCGTACCAAAAAACCACCTATTTCATGTCTACTGACATTCGGCTCATGTTGAGGACTTCAAATTCACTTACACCCTCTGTATTTTTAACAGCATTTTCCAAGGCATCACTTTGACCTTCCTTGTCTTCTAAAACAAATTCTGCTTTCAAAAATTCTAATCCAAATGCCAATGGTTCTTTTGCATGTCTTTTCATCACAATGCCTTCTGGTAATGAAGTTTTGAGATTTTCAGCTAGTTTGTCAAGATCAACTTCTGTTCCTTCTGGAAGAATTTTTGTGATAAATAGTAACTGTGCCATTTTCTTAAGGCCCCTGTGTGTTACATGATGAGCAAGTATAGTTTCTTGCAGCTTCTCTGCAACTTTGACATCTCCAAATTAAATCTGCACCACAATCTGGACAATTGAATTTTACACATTTATCATTAGGCATAATATGTCTGTGACAACAACTACATGTTGGTAATGATATGGTTGATGATGACATACCACGATTTTCTGCAAACATCATTTATACCTTCCTTGAAATTTAGGCATGTTTTACCGGAGTAATTTTTTAAATTCTCCGCCAATAAGTGTCTGGGCTGTTTTGATTGATCCTTTCAATCCTAATAACTTTACAATAGAACCCGTATGAAAATCAAAGTCATCTTTTTCTGATATGTCTTTGAGTATCTCTGGTGTGATTGATTCAAACAATTTGTTGATTGTGTTGTTATCAAGTCTCTCTAAAATTTTCCTTGCAAAAATTTGTTTTTCAAATTCCTTTCCAAATCTGTCCATCCATTTACTTTGATATTCTTCTAGTTTGGATTTGTCATTTGTTTTTAGAAACCTTGAAATCGCTTGTCCTGCATAAACTCCTCCCATTCCACTAGTAAATATGCCCCCTGCAGTTGTTGGTTTTGCCTGACCTGCTGCATCTCCTACAATCACGGTATTATCCACTACAAATTTTTCAATTGGTCCCTTTATCCAAATTGGCGCAAAAATTTTTCTAATTGTAGAGTAATTTCCTCTTTCTTCAAGAATTTTGTCTAGTGTTTCAGTAACGCTGATTCCTTTTCCTGCAACTCCGACTTTACCTTTTCCATCACCTGATGGAATTATCCATGCAAAAAATCTTGGATATTTTTCTTGATCAAAAATTACCTCGACCTTGCCTTTTTTTATCCAATCTGCATAGATTTCATACTGCGCAGATGATAAAATTCCTGTTCTGTCTTTGTGAATCAAAGATGATACACCTCTTGCATCGACAAAAATTTTACAATCAATATTTTCGTCTTTGGTTCTGATTCCAGTATCTGTGATTTCTTGAAAACTGGTTCTAACTTTGATCACGGCCCCATTTTTTTGAGCTTGAAAAGCTATCTGTTTGTCTAATTCCCTTCTGCTAATTTCGATGACTTTTTGATTTTTTGAATTTATCGAAAAACTTTTGCCGTTTGGGGCAGTGATTTTAGCTGATTCTATCATGTGATCAAAAGTTTTTCTAAATGGAATTATTCCAAGTTCTTCTAGCCCTGAAATGCTTACAAGCCCTCCACAATGCTCGGGGGTCCCAATCTCGTAATCCTCTTCAATTACTAGTACTGAAAAACCCTCTGCAGATATTTCTCTTGCACATAATAATCCTGCAACACTTCCGCCTGCAATCACTACATCAAAGTACACAGTTTTTGTTTCTTTGTCAATTATTTAATTCAAAAGTTTTTCATTATGCCTACTTTAGATAATGTTATGGGAGAAATCAAACAAGTAATAGTTGTTAGAACTGATCTTGAAATGGGAAAAGGAAAGATTGCTGCACAAGTGGGACATGCTTGTGTTCTTGGTGCAGAACATGTGCGAAAATCTCATCCTGAATGGTATGAACAGTGGTGGGGTGGACAAGAAAAAGTAGTGGTCAAAGTGTCTGGCATTAAGGATTTACAAGAAGTAAAGAAACATGCAATTGATTTGAATTTGCCCTGGTCTGAGGTTACAGATGCTGGTCATACTCAAATTGCTCCTGGAACTACTACATGCATATCTATTGGTCCTGCACCTGAAAACTTGATTGATAAAGTAACTGGAGATTTGAAATTACTTTAGATATTTTGGAATAAGATATAACAAGGAAAATACGCTTTTTTATTTGTGAAAAAACAGACCAAAGGAATTTTGGCTTTTGCATTTTTAGGAGGTATTATGGTGACTTCGGGAGTTGTTATTGCGATTCCTGGACTTGCACCTGATGAAGATAATCCTGAACTAACAATTACTGGAACTCCTGCAGACAATTTTCCTGATGCAGATCGTCCTAGATTTTGTGGTTCTGGAAATGCACAATCGACTGATTTTGTAACAGAGTATTCAATTCCAACAGAATGCACAAATCCTCTTGCAATAGTTACTGATTATGATGGAAATGTTTGGTTTGCACAAACAAATACTGGTAAACTAGCAAAATTTGATCCTAAAACTGAAACATTTACTGAATATGACAATCCTACATGGCCACAAAATGGCCGTTCAATGATGTGGGGAATTGATTATGCTCCTGATGGTTCTGTATGGTTTACTGATGAGACATTTGACTCTGTATGGAAATTTTCAACCATTGATGAAAGGTATGATCGACTTGGATATCCTTCTGAAGGTGATTCTTTACCTCAAAGGTTACAAGTTGATGGCTCTAAAATCATAATTAATGATTTTACAGGGAACAAACTCACCTTTTTGGATCCAAACCAATCAAGTGATGATGTAAATTATCTTAGCATCCCTTCCCCTGTTGATGATTCTGTTACTGCTGATTTTACAGTAGATGCAGAAAACAATGTCTGGTTTACAAATTGGTTGTTCCAGCAGGGAGGTGTCTTGGTAAAATTTAACCAAAATGGATATTTTGACTCTGTAGCAAATTCAAATGAACAACTCTTACCTTTACTTGACTTTATTGAAATCTATCAATTACCCGTACAATTACTAACTCCAAATGGAGCCGTTGTGTCTGATGATGGAATGATTTGGTTAGCAGACACCACGTCATCATCTTTTTTTAGTTTTAATCCAGTAACTGAAGAATTTACTCAATATGTAACTGCCACTCCGTTGCTTAGTACTTATGGAAACCAAACGGGTGTTATCAAGACCCCTATATCCAGACCGTATTGGATTGACTCTGATGATCAAGGCAGAATTATTTTCAATGAACAAAATGCAAATAACATATCTGTATTTGATCCAAAATCTCAATCCCTTGTAGAATACCATATACCTTCCAAGAATCCTTACTGGGGTGATTGTGATCCTGGAACTGGTCTGATGGTATCTGATTGCGGTCTTGCTCAAATCTTTGATTTTGCTGTAGATGGGAAGAAAATTTGGTTTACTGAATGGGTGGAAAACAATATTGGGGTAGTTGACACGTCTGTTCCTTTGCCTTTTGAAATTCAATTAGACTCTGAAACAATGTCTCTTAGTCCTGGTGATTCTAAAGAATTCAGTTTTATTTTATCTTCAAAATCATCCGATAAGGTGTTGGGAGGAACTTTGATCTTGTCTCCTACACGTGACTTTTTGAATGTAGAACTAGCAGAAAATGACTCTGAATCTTTCCAACTGGTTACTGGTTCTGCTCAAACAATTCATACAATGATTTCAGCATCTGATGATGCAATTACAGGAGAATACAAAATTCTGATTGGAACTCAATCATCAGACATTGCAGTTAGCAAATATGTTACAGTGACAATAGAGTGATTCCTGATTTAGATTATAAAATAGGGATTTCTGTTTATAGCACAAAGTTCGGTGGCATTGGTGGAAAAATTCGTGCAACTGCTGAAGATTTTGAAGTGTTTGAAAAAATTTCAGAGAAAACACAACATACAATTAATCAGGAAGATGGATATGCAGTTTACAAACTAAAAAGAAAAAATTGACACTAATCATGTATTATCTGATGTTTTTAGAAAAAAAGGAATCAGATTAAAATCTCTTGGATTAAAGGATGCATCTGCAGTTACTGAACAATTTGTCTGTTCTGGAAACAAGGGAAAAGCAATTGAAGATTTCTCAACTGAAAAATATTCTCTGAAAAAAATAGGTTTTGTAAAAAAACCTCTATCAAAAAAAGACATGGTTGGAAATCATTTTAGAATTAAAATTTCTGAGTGTTCTGATGGATTATCTTCTTTTGAAGAGTTTGATAAAGTCTTGAATTTTTATGGGTATCAACGATTTGGCTCTAAAAGACCTGTAACACATCTTATAGGAAAAGCGATTGTTCAAAGAAATTTTGAGAAAGCAATTGAATTGATTTTATCTTTTACATCATCATATGATTCAAAAGAAAACAGTGAGATTCGTCAAAAACTTGCTGATAAACAAAATTTCCAACAATATTTTGATCAGATTCCACGTCAAATGGATATTGAAAGAATTGTTATAAAAGAAATGATTGAGCATGATGATGCCTTTCATGCAATACGTTCAATCCCATTATCTTTGAGAAGATTTTACATCCAAGCATATCAGTCATTTATCTTCAACCAGTCTCTGAGTGCGGCTTTTAGCGATGGTGAAAATCTGTTTGAGGCAGAATCAGGTGATGTATGTTTTGATTTTAAAGGTGTTATTGGAAAATTTGTCAAGGGACTGGATCAAAAATTGGCATTGCCTTTTGTTGGTTATTCTTATTATAAAAAAACTAGATTTGGCTACCAAATATCTGAAGTTCTAAAACAAGAAGAGATATCTCCTAAAGATTTTTTCATCAAAGAGATGCAAGAAGTAAGCAATGAGGGTGGCTTTAGACAAGCTGCAATACACTGTACTAACTATTCGTCTCATGATAATTCAGTAGAATTTACGTTGTCAAGGGGATCTTTTGCAACAATTTTGTTGAGGGAGATAATGAAACCCTCTGATCCTATCTTGGCAGGTTTTTGAGATCAATTCTGGAAAAATGTTTTCTTAGCTGTGTTTAAGTTGATGTTTTTTTGATATATTTTAGGCATGGAAAAATCTTACATGTTGATTAGTTGTGAAATTGGAGAAGAGCAATCTCTATACTCTCAACTTAAAGATATTCCTGAAGTCAAAAACTGTATGGTGACTTTTGGCAGCTATGATGTGGTTGCTGAATTTGAAACTGATACACAATCACAGATGAACGAAGTGATAACATCGAAAATTAGGAAACTAAAAAAAATTCGGAGTACTATTACCCTTCGAGCAATTAACTAGTTTCGTTTTATTTTTGTAATGATTATTCCTGATGATGTGATGATGATTCCTATTACAACTATTTGTATTCCATATGTTGTCCACTTTGGATTAGAATACATGAATGATGATTCAGGCCCCACAACTGATTGACCTTGTAAATGAAAGATGATTCCTAATATTCCAATAATAAATCCAGTTCCAATTAATACTAATTCAATTTTCATAAAATCAATGTGTGCTATATGTTAAAAACTTAAAAAATTACTGATTGCCAAAATATGCTTCTTTGATATGGAATTTTGAATCCATTATTTGATTCATGATTTTCTGAGCTTTGTTTTCCTCCCAGATCATTTTGTATTTGATATCTGGTCTGTCTAGCTTGTTTGAACTGGCCTTTGCATAGTCGTAACTTTTTGCATATTCCAAGTCTGTAAATTCTTCTATACATGTTGGACATAATTCTAGCAACTGACCAAATGCTTTGTCTACATTGTCTTTTTTGTATGCTCCAAACTCTGAATGCATCCTGTCAAACACCATTTTCTGGCCATCTTGAATTCTTTCTTTCTTGATGTAGTCTTTGCTCCATGTTCCGTATTGGAATGTCCATGTATCTCCAAACTCATCTACTGCCGTAGTTTTGCTTGTTTCAGTCAGGTGGTAGATATGTCCCTTGTTTACTCCGTCATATTCCTTTGGAGGGTTTAGTGATTCTCCAACCACCTCGATTCCGTGATTGTAATAGTTTTGCCATGAGCTGCGTTTAGTGTCCCATACATCTGTTCCAACAATGTTAAAGTCCAATGGTGCTCTGAACATATGCTGAATTGACACCTTCAAGCACTCGTTAGTGGAGTGTTCCATGCATGAAACCTTGCTTGTAGTGACTTTGATGTTATCAAGTGCATTTTCAGGATCAGTTACTGTTACTGTCTCTGTTCCATCAAAATCAATATCTAGTTCAATCTTTGCTTTGCTATTTGAAATGATATCGCCTTTGTCCATTCCAAATGCAAATGTAAAGTGCCTTATGTTCTGAACTCCTGTATTTTCATAGATCTTAAACTCTGCAACATTTGTCTTTCCAATATCAGCTGTGATTAGTGGGTATGGTGTGAAATACCTCTCAACGTCAACTGTATATCCGTTGTATGAAAAACCACCACTCACCTGACGCTTTCCATGAGAGTCAATTCCTATTGTTGGCTCTTCACAGTCTCCTGCACAACCTGAGCCATTCTTAGATGAATCACTTGATGAACTAGAACTAGTAGCTATACCGAAGTCCCCTGTCAAAGTTATGGCCCCACCTGTTAGTTCTGTATTGTCTGATTCACCTAGCTTTCCATTAGATGTATCATAATTGATTACAGTTGTATCTGGAACAGGAGTAGTTGTAACTCCTGTAGTAGAGTTCACATAAATTGTTAATGTTGTGGAATCCGAACTCCAGAATCCTGTGTACGTTCCACCAGTATCAAAGAGATCTGAGTTTGAAGAGGTAAAATTTGCTTTAATTTCAGTATCTGTCATTGTTCCACTCCCTGTAGCATTAGTTGACGCAAATGACATGATGATTGTATCGTCATTACTGAATATAGTATCTCCATCATCGGGGTCATTTGCTACAATACTAGTAAAAGTAGTAGCATGTGCATTTTGAATCAAAAAAGTGGTACCTGTAAACAAAACACCCAAAACTCCAATTAACAATACTCGTAAAATTACCCGACTCACTCATAACATGTGAGTCTAATCTCTATTAAGTACTTTGATCATGTATTGGAGGGGGAAATAATTAAAAAATATGTAAAAATGACAATTTCCTCTATTATCTTATGCATTAACCAAAAAACAGTATGTGTCCAGCAAAAATGAATACAAATGATATGCTGAAACCATATTACATGTAACTAAAATTGATAATTTGACCAAATGATTTTTGGATTTGGTCTTTAATGATTTTCTGTTGATTCTATCAAATGTACAACTGGGCTGATTCCTATGAATCAAACAACCATAAATATCTGGGATTGATTTTGTTTGGAGCCTCAGCATCTCTTGCAGTAATATTATTCCTAACATTTCATCCTCAAATTGACGAAATGAACAGACAGTCTCCAATTCTAATCAACATAATGTTCATTCCTGCCATGGCCGTTGGATTCCTTTATGGTGTAAGAATTACCGAAAAAGCAGTAAAGCCTTCTGAACTTCGTAGTCCTATAAAACGCTCAATTGTGAAAATTTTCTTGTTTTTCTTTGTAATTGGAGGTATGTTTAGTTCTGTAAACTTTGCAATAAATGGAGGTAGTATAATGCCTGATGTCTCTATTTTTGAGGATGGATTACTTGTATGGGTTAACAGTTTTGTTATTGCAAATGGCGGTGCAACATTTCTAATCATAACAAGTATTACATTGATGGCAGCAGCTACCAAAAGAATTGTTGGTCTGAACACTGGATTCTTAAATAGATTGGTGACTTTTGTTGGAACTTTTGTTTTCTTTACGATGCTAGTACTAAGCTTTACAAAATCTGATCCTACCTCTTCGGGAGTATTTTTGTATACTTTTTATCAGGCGGGAATTGTAGGTGGTGCGTTTTTTGCAATGAATCGATTGACCAAAAATCAAAATATGCTAGAAGATTTTTCAAATGGATTCTAGAAACTATTCTTCCAGATCTACATAAATTCCTGAGATTGGGTTGTTGATTCTATCCCAGTATTTTTCACAACCATCTGTCTTGAAATCATTTGCCTTGCATTCGTTAAAGTGTGCGGTGTGTTCTCTCTGCATGTTGTCTGAAAACAATACGTCATCTGCCATAAAAAGCCCCATTATTCCAATTACTGCTAATGAAGCTGCTACTGCAATCATGGCATATCCTACTTGTGCATGATTGTGAGGCTCTTTCATTTACAAAAAATCAATTACTCTTGAATTTAATCTTTTCAAGTTCATATTTTGCGATCAATTTTATCGTACTTGGTAATTTTTTGGAAAAGAAGAAAAGACGGTTTAATGAAATATCGTCATTGAGCATTCAAATTCTCCAGTATGAGTTTCTTGGCCCTATTCCTCTTGATGAATGGGGGCCTCCAATGGAAAAATTGGTGTTTCTAATTATGTCTAGAGATAAGGATAGATTCAACATTGTCTATGTTGGTGACTGTGAAAAGACTGATGACAAGTCATTTTTCATTCAACATTCAGGTTTCAAATGTTGGGTTGAAAAATCTGGCTCTGAAAAATCACTATATCTTGCAATATTGCCTTTATTTGAAGCAAGTAAAGAACATAGAGAAAGTATCTTAAATAAGATCAAAATGCGTTACAATCCTCCTTGCAATGTTGAAAAAGTTTCTAATGAAAGACCTGATTATGCTGTAAGGAAATCAGATAATTCTACTGAAAAATTTTCTTGTCCATGCTGCGGCTCTGAAATGAAACCAGAGCAATTCCTTGAAAAATCTACACTGTATAGATGTGGCAGTTGCGGTATTAGTGATACTAAACTTAACTCTTGACTTTGTTTTGAACGTCAAACAACTGAAGTGTAAGCAAGTCAATTGCTTTTTTCAAATGTCCAAATTCATTGATTGAATGCATCTGACCTTCTACTAAAGCCCTCATTATTTTAATTGAATTCTTTTGAAAATCATCTGAGGCAACAATTTCCATAGCGTTAATCTTTGACAATAAATTATCTAACTCCTTAATCATCTCATCAGATGGCTTGTGCTTTTCCATGAATATCTAAAGTATTTTTGATATATGAACTGTTACAACAACTCTTCATCAATTTCTTGTATTGGGTCCAAATATTGTTGGCATGTACATGTGGGAATCTGACATTTTCCCATTTTGATTAATGAATTGCTTTGCTCATTTGGAATGTGTGCTTCATCTGTATGATGGCATCGGTTACAATTCATATCATCAAATCCATTTCAATCTCAAGGAATTAAAACTGCCCTAGCTTCAATCTCTGAATCTTTTAATTTTTTAAGAACTTTATTTGCACTTTCTAATGGGAATGTTTCTGTAATTACTTCAATATTTTTTTCACTGCATATTTTGATTACTTCTTCCATATCTGCAGTCGAACCAATTAATGTCCCTCTAATGGTTTTCTCTTCAAATGCCATGAATTGTGGATTTTCTCCGACAGTTGCAAGTACTATGAGTCCTCCTTTCTTTACTGCTTTGATAGCTGTGTCTGTGACTATATCTGCAGGTGCAAAAACGATTGCAGCATCAAGCATTCCGTGTTTTTCCTTTAATTTTTTTAAAAACTCTTCTTGATTATCAGAAAATTTTATTGCATCAACTGCCCCTAATCTTTTTGCAACATCAAGGTGATTTTGTGACCTTGAAAATGCTATCACATCACAATCCTTTATTTTTGCAAATTGTACTGCCATGTGTCCTACTCCGCCGATTCCGAAAATCCCTATTTTTTTATGAGTTTGAGGTTCTGCTGCTTTTACTGCTTTGTATGCTGTAATTCCTGCACAAAATAACGGTGCAGCATATTCTGGTTTCATATTTTCAGGAACTTTTGTTGCAAAATCTTCCGTAACTGTAATGTATTCTGTATATCCTCCCTTGAAAGATTCTCCTGTAATTGTAGATGATTCACAAAGATACTCTTTTCCTTCTTTGCAATATTGGCATTTTTTGCATGCTTCTAGCAATGGAGTAATTCCTGCTCTATCTCCTACTTTGAATTTTGTGACATCTCTTCCTATCTCTATCACCTTTCCTACAACTTCATGTCCTGGAACTGTTGGCAATTGTGGTGGAATTCCAATATCTTGCCAATCTCCTTCTATGCCGTGAAGCTGCGAATGACAAACTCCACATGCTTCAATTTTAAGCAAAATCTCATTTGGCCTTTTAATCTCATGTCTGTCAATTTGGGTTAGCTTTAATGGATTTGTTTCAATTGCTCCACATCTCTCAAGTACCATTGCGCGCATCTTGTCCATAAACTCATAATTTTTTTAACGAATTTTAATATTTGTTCTAAATTCATTAGAAAAATAAAGGACACAAACCATCCAATACTGTGCCTGAAATCACTGATGAAGATAGAGAAAGAGTGGAACTACTGCGTCTCGTATCTAGCTCGAAAAACGAATTCAAGAAACTTACTCTTGAACAACTAAAACGATTACAAGAATTAGTTGAAAAAAAAGATTACAGTCATGATAAAAAAGCCCACAAGTCCAAAGTAAAACTGCTTGGAAAAATCAATGTCAGGATTTATGAATTAACTGAAGGAAGAGGAATTTGGGGATAAACCAATTAGATACAAATATCAAAAGAAATCTAAAAAACTGTGGCAGAAAATAATCTGATTCATGAAACTAGTCCGTATCTCCTTCAACATGCACACAATCCTGTTGATTGGTATGGGTGGAATTCTGAGGCCCTAAAAAAAGCCAAAGATGAAAACAAACCCATCTTTCTTAGTATTGGGTATAGTTCTTGTCATTGGTGTCATGTGATGGCCCATGAATCCTTTGAAAATGAAGAAGTCGCACAATTCATGAATGAAAATTTTGTAAACATCAAGGTAGATAGAGAAGAACGCCCTGATATTGATGATATTTATCAAAAAGTTTGCCAAATAGCAACTGGTCAAGGTGGCTGGCCTTTGAGTATTTTCCTAACTCCTGATCAAAAGCCGTTTTATGTTGGAACATATTTTCCTGTCTTGGATTCTTATGGACGCCCTGGGTTTGGAAGTATTTGCAGACAACTTGCACAAGCTTGGAAAGAAAAACCACACGATATTGAAAAATCTGCCAACAATTTTCTTGATGCACTAAATAAAACTGAAAAAATTTCCACTCCGTCCAAGTTAGAGAGAACAATACTTGATGAGGCAGCCATGAATCTATTCCAATTGGGAGATTCTACATATGGTGGATTTGGGTCTGCACCAAAATTTCCTAATGCTGCAAACGTTTCATTTCTATTTCGTTATGCAAAACTTTCAGGACTGTCAAAATTTACCGAATTTGGACTCAAAACTCTCAAAAAAATGGCCAATGGAGGAATATTTGATCAGATTGGGGGTGGTTTTCATAGATACTCTACAGATGCAAAGTGGCTTGTACCTCATTTTGAAAAAATGCTTTATGATAATGCTCTAATACCTGTCAATTATGCTGAAGCGTTTCAAATTACAAAAGATCCTTTCTATCTTGATATTTTGAAAAAAACTTTGGACTTTGTCTTACGTGAAATGACCTCTCCTGAAGGTGGGTTTTATTCTGCATATGACGCGGACTCAGAAGGAGTGGAAGGAAAATTCTATGTTTGGAAGAAAAGTGAAATCAAAGAAATTCTTGGTGATGACTCTGATATTTTCTGCCTTTACTATGATGTTACTGATGGTGGAAATTGGGAAGGAAACAACATTCTTTGCAATAATTTGAATATATCTACAGTTGCATTTAATTTCGGAATTACAGAAGAAAAGGTACGGGAAATCCTTCAATCTTGTTCTAAAAAATTACTTGATGTTCGCTCTAAACGAATTGCGCCTGGATTAGATGATAAAATCCTTGTTTCGTGGAATGCTTTGATGATTACAGCATTTGCAAAAGGATGTCGTGTTACAAATGATTCTAGATATCTTAATGCTGCAAAAACTTGTATTTCATTTATTGAAGATAACTTGTTTTCAGGTGACAAATTATTGAGAACATACAAAAACAAAACTGCAAAAATCGATGGCTATCTTGAAGACTATTCTTACTTTGTTAACTGTCTTTTGGATGTGTTTGAGATTGAACCTGACCCCAAATATCTAAAACTTGCCCTCAAACTAGGCCATCATCTTGTGGATCATTTTTGGGATTCAGAAAACAATAGTTTCTTTATGACTTCTGATAATCATGAAAAACTAATCATCAGACCAAAGAGCAACTATGACTTGTCTTTGCCCTCTGGCAACTCTGTATCTGCATTTGCCATGCTTCGATTGTTCCATCTATCTCAAGAGAAAAAATTCTTAGAAATAACTGAAAAAATTATGGAATCTCAGGCACAAATGGCTGCTGAAAATCCATTTGGGTTTGGATATTTGTTAAACACAATTTCTATTTATTTGGAAAAACCCATTGAAATTACAATTATTAACACTGAAAACTCTCCATTGTGCAAATCGATTCTTTTGGAGTATTTGCCAAATTCAATTGTTGTTACAATTCAAAACCCTGATCAGCTGTCTGCACTGTCTCAGTATCCTTTCTTTGCTGGAAAATCTTTTGAAGACAAAACTTCTGTATTTGTTTGCAAAAACTTTACTTGTTCTTTACCATTACATACAATCGATGAAGTAAATTCCCATCTTTAGATTTTTTTCAAGTTTACTTCTATAGTGTTTCCCACTTGTGGTCTTCCCATCCCATCATATCTTGATTTTGGCATTGCAATCGTGATTTGTGTCTGTTGATATGATTTGATATTAACAGTTGGCTGTGCTTGTAGTATTGCTTCTAACAATGGCATTACCTGTTCTTTTGTTTCTGAATCGAGTTTTTTTGAAACATTTTCGATGATCATTTGTTTTTGAGAAATTGGTTCAGTCGAAACATTTTCAATTAATGTTAACTGTACAACTTGACCGTTATCCACAATTTGGGTTATTCTGAATTCATTTGTTGCTGACAATGCTTTGTTAGATTTTCTTTATGATTTATCTTTAACGAATTGAAAAATACAGTGCTACTATTGCTGTAATTATTGCAGAAGCTGTTCCTGCCCAAAAAATTAACTTGCTTCCATCTACTTTCATATTTATACAATTGATAAACAGCATTAAATTGTATTGTTTTTCAAAATAACTATCTAAGTTTTAATTCTCTCAATTATCTTCAACGTCTTTTATTGCATCTGATTTCTCATTGTTGATTTCTGTTTTTTTAGGTTCAATTATTGCCTTTTTTATTAATGCTGCTCGTTTTTTTATTATTTCATTAAATTCTTTCATGTCTTCTAAACTTGGGGTTTGTTGTTGGTTTTGATATGCCTGTAAAAATCCTGAATATACGCATCCTGTGATGATTCCAAAAGTTGTATCTGGTATGGATTCTACTTCGGGAACAAAATTTTCTGCAATCTGAGTGTATGCTTCTGATTCGCTGATGTAGTAATCAACTAAACTGTCGATGAAATCTTTATTTTCTTTTGAGATTGCCATGCCTTTCTTTATTTTTTGTTTATTTAACTATCTTTGGTTAATCGTTTATTTATTCATGGATTGATTTTTAGATGTTGTGGAAGCTGGAACTTGATGAAGAATATTTTCGTATATATGATTCAAAAAAAATGATTGCTGGTTATTTTGATCCTGATTATGGTGATATATATCTAAAAGAAAATGCTGAACAAATTATCTCATCTATGTTAAAAAACCATGATAAGATTTCCAGAGGGATGATAATGGTACCTCTAGTAAAATTTGGACTATTTGATAGAGATTTAGATACTAATATTTCAAATGTACAAGAAAATGTATCTAGAGTAGAAACACACATACAAAAATGGAATTCTGTTTTATCTGAAATAAATTGTGAGTTTCATTCTGTTCGAATTTCACATACTGATCAAGATATGCTGACTATCACTTTTCCTATTTTATTTTCTCAACCCACTTCTCTTAAAAAAGAAGAATTAGTCAAAGAACTTTTTCCTACTTTAGATTTGTTGCAGAAAAGAGGTTTGTTATGATTCTGCCTGAGTACCTTGTAATTCCAATATATGCTGATAATGTTAGAATCAACAAAATGACTGTGCCTATGGGAAATTCTGGTACTGCTGCATACTCTTCTGATTCTGCAATCAAAGTATAATCGTTAATTTCCCTAGTCTGGATTTTGTCTGAAACTGATAATAAGAAGAATGCACTGTCTTCTGCTCTTAGATAATCTGGTTCGGGATTTGCTTTTGACACTGCTGCCACATTTCCTTGTTTATCATAAAGTGTCGCAATCACTGATATTGTGTTTGCTGTAATCTCTCCGTTGTTGACAACAGTTCCTGTAATCATTAGATTATTGTGATTATCTCTTGTTAGTTTTGAATCAGTAATGTCAATCACTTGGTTTTTTGGTGAGCTAGCCTGATAGTCTAACTCTAGAGAGTATGATCTTATGTCCTTTGCTTCATTATTTGTTAGAATTAGATCAAACGGTCCCTTCATTCCTGGCATGACTGTGTTTACTAATGATTTTGTCTCTTTTTTCTGAATTATTTTCTGATTTTCATCAAACAATGAAATTTGTACGCTAATTTGATTCAGTGGCACTTCCAGATTATTCACAATTTCTCCAACTATGTGAAACGAACCATCGTCTCCAATGTATTGCTGGTCATTTTGTATGTAGACATCAGCAAATATCATTGGTACCATACTTGCAAAAATAATACCTATGATGAAAATTTTCTCCACAATCATTCTTTGTATGGTTCTTTAAAGTAGTTTTTGTGATTTTAATTTTCAACTAGGGAAGATGGTCTATTTTCCATTTTTTAGCCTCATTTGTGCAGTTAAACCACTCTACTTCTATTTCATCTGAATCAAATTCTCCTAACTCGTTTTTGAACTCTTCATCACATTTACTTGCCATATTTTCTGCAACTTGAATGACTTTTTGTGTTAATCCACTTTGTGGGGCTTCAAATTTTGCATCTTCATCATAATTTTTGATCCCTGTTTTTGCTGAATAAAATTCAACTAATCCTTGTAATTCATATTCTACTGATTCTTGGAATTGTGTGTCTGAACGAACCTTAGCTGACTCATCCCCTGTCTTTATCCATTTGATATATTCTGAATCACTTAACAACTGTGTCTCTGATGAAATTTTTAGTAATTCTACTGAACTTTCAAATATTTCTGGCGGTGAAAGATCATCATATTTTGAAATTGTCTCATTGAATTCTTTCAAGTGATTGTCGTAAAACTCTAACAACTCTTCTTTTGTTATATCTCCCTCTTTCCATCTTGTTTTCTCAGAATAAAACTTTGTTTGTAAATCTTTCACATCTTGTTGAATCTGTTCTAATTCTATTCCAAACTGTAATCCTTTCTGCTTGTTTTGTTCTACTGAATAATTGTATCCTACTATTGCTCCAATAATACTAATTGCAATTGCGACAATTATGATATTTTGAATTTTCTTTTTTTTCAAAGATAATCTATATAATTTCCATTTTCGTCTAATTTTAATTCAATTGTAAACTCTGTTCCGCTGATAAAAGAGTCGTTACGTGTTGATCTCACCCTTCCTATTACAAGTTCATAAGGCCATATTTCAACCACAATTGAGCCTATTTTTGCAGTAGGTGTTTCTGTAATTTCCATGTCTTCACGTTTTACGCCATGTCTTTCTAACATGTGAATGGCATGATCTAAAAGTGGTTTGGGATTGTTGTAATTTAGTACCCATACTGGTGCTTCATAATCAATTTTCTGCAATTTTAAAGAATCCTAAATTATCTCATATAACAATTATTCCATCAAAACCAAACCTGTTTAAAAATTAAAAATTTATCAAAAATACTAGAGTTTGTCACTAAATCTAGATCTGAATCTGTCAACTCTGTTTTGAGTGTTATATTCATCAGGGTATGATTCTTTATGAGATCTTTCTCTCATTTCTTCTTCATGTTCTTTTCTTGCATGATGAAGTCTATCTTTTTCATGAATGAACTCTTTACCACATTTTTGGCATTTTACAATAGTTTTATGGTGTTCATGTCTAACATGAGTCACTAAATCTTCATGATTAGAAAACTTTGCATCGCATTGGGTACAATCATTCTTTTTACTAAATGGATTTTTCATATTCCTGATTGCAGTAATGTTGTATAAGTATTGGTTACCAATGTTAATTATTGTATATATCTCTGAAAATTATCCCTACTTATTGAATAAAAAAATAACAAAATCATCTAAATTATCTCGTACAAATGTAATTTCAATCACTGTACTTACTGGAATTATTATTTTGGTTGGAATTGCAATCCTTCACTCTTTCAGTCCAGTTAATTCTGATAGTCTTGTGTTTGCTCCACCATCTAACATATTTCTTAAGGCAGTAAAGTCTGCCCAAGGTAGCTATCACTACATGCATACTAAGGGCGGCAAATCACTCCCTACTTCTGCAGGTAATTCTCCTCATATCTCTGCCTCAAAAGGGAATCTTGTTGAAATTCATTTAATCAATGAAGAAAAGAATCAACCTGGAAATCCTTCTAAGCATAATCTAAACATTGATGAATTTAATGTACATACCAAAGATCTTGGTTATTTTCAAAGTGAATCAATTACTTTTTTGGCAGATAAATCTGGCACATTTGATTACTATTGTTCAATTCACCCAGAAATGAGGGGGCAAATCACTGTTTCTTGATTTACAAAAAATCTAACTTTCGTAATTGAATTTGATCGTTTTTACAATGACTTTATTGACAATCTAACTTAGATCAATTATTCGGGACGAATTACATTCAATGTCATTGTACTTACAACTCTGGATAATTTTCTGATCACGGCAATTGCTTTTTCAAACTCTTCTTGATTCTCTGTTTCGATTTCTGCAATAACGTCATATGCGCCAAAAGTAAGATACGCGTTTTTTACATCTTGCATCTGATTTAATTCATCTGCAATGTATTCTTCAGCCCCGAGATCACAATTTAATAAAATGAATCCTTTATGCATTACTTTACCTTGATTTAGTTACGTATTTCAGGTCTTTAAGTTTTACAGTTACCATCTACTGCGACCACCGTAACTATTTCGGTTGTCTCTATCATTGTATCTTTTTCTTCCGCCTCTCTCGTCTCTAGAGTCTCGTCTACCTCCTGATCTACCATATCCTCCAGAACGACCTCCTCTGGAATAGTTTGATCTTGATTGACCCCCATACCTTCTTGATGGCATTTGTCTTTTTAGAGGATCTGGAATAGCAATTTCAATTCCCATTTCTTTGTTCAAATCTGTGATTGGAACTTTGATTTGACGTTTGATTAGATTCCAATCTCCGACAGAAGAATATGAAACAAATGTCACTGCTTTTCCTTTTGCACCTGCCCTTGCAGTTCTTCCAATTCTGTGAAAGTATGCCATTTCTTGGTTTGGAACATCATAATTAATCACTAATTCAACTCTTGGAACATCTATTCCTCTTGATGCAACATCGGTTGCTACGAGAATGTCTGCTTTACCGCTACGGAATTTTCCCATGGATTGCTCTCTTCTGTGCTGGGACATGTCTCCTTCTATTGCTACGGCATCAAATTTTTCTTGGTGTAAGAATTTGGCCACATCTCTTGTTCTGTATTTGGTTGAACAAAATACAATGGATTGCCCCTTTACTGGTTTGATAAAGTCAATTAGATACTTGAATTTGTCTCTGTCTTTGATAACTAAATATGATTGGTCAATACCCTCTCCGCTAAGATCATCTGCATCCAACAAAAATTGCTTTGGGTTTTTCAAATATTCTTCAGATAATCTGAGAATCTCTGTTGGCATTGTTGCTGAAAACAATGACATAACTCTGTCTTCAGGTGCAAGATCTAAAATAAATTGAATATCATCAATAAATCCCATATCTAACATTGTATCTGCCTCATCAAGAACTATGTGGGATATGTCTCTGAGTTCTATTGAACCTCTTTTGAGATGATCAATTAACCTTCCTGGTGTTGCTACGACAATCTCTACTCCTCTTTCAAGGGCATCAAATTGGACTCCCATTCCTTGTCCGCCATAAACTGTAGCTACTCTAATTCCTGTATATTTTCCAAATTTTTTAATCTCATCTGTAATTTGCATTGCAAGTTCTCTTGTGGGTGCCATAATCAACCCTTGAATGCCATTTTTTGGTTGAATTTTTTGCAACATTGATAATGAAAAAGCTGCAGTCTTACCAGAACCTGTATGTGCTTGTCCTACAACATCTCTTCCTGTAAGTAATACTGGAATCACTGCTTCTTGAATTGGAAATGCTTCCTCAAATCCAAGATCGTTAATCCCTTTTAGTATATCTTCTTTTAATCCTAATTCTTGAAATTTTGTCATTTTATTTTCTTCTCTTAAGCAATGACGAAAAGCTCATTGCTTAGACGTCATTATTCCGATGCATAAAGTCGCAATTTAGGTCTAATAAACGCTTGTTATTTTAAAGGGCTAACTGTGCGTCAATGACTTTTTTAAAACTTTCAAAAGGTTGTGCGCCCTTTAATTCTACATAGCCTATCTCATCATTTCCTATGAAAAATCCTGGTGTTCCTGTAACTTGATAACTTCGTCCATCATCAAGATCATTTCTTATTTCTTCAACATACTTTCCACTCGTAAGACACGAATCAAATGTTTCTTGCTCTAGTTGTATTTGAGTTGCATATTGACTAAACATGGACAATGCATCAACTGTTTCTTGATTACTCCATTGAACTTGATTATCAAATAATATGTCATGCATCTCTTTGAATTTTCCTTGTTCATTTGCACACTCTGCTGCAACTGAAGCTGGAAGTGCATTTGGATGAATACTCTGTATTGGGAAGTCTCTGAAAACCAATTTTACTTTGCCCTCTTCTATGTATTGATCAAGAAGTAATGGTAGTGTTTGTGTATAGAATCTTGCACAAAATGGACATTGAAAGTCTGAAAATTCTATTATTGTAATTGGCGCATCTGGATTTCCAATAATTGGATCATCGTCTGCTGAAATTTTTACTGGAGGTGATGGCTGATTTGTAGGAATCTGGTTTTGCAATATTTTGAGTTCTAGTTTGGCAATTGCATTATCCAGATCCTCTTGTGAAATCTGATTTGAATTCATGTTTGATACGTACATTCCTGCAAAAAACGATGCAACTCCTACTGCAATAACTAATCCGATGACAAGGCTGTTTGGTTTTGATTTATTTTGAGCAAATTCCTTTTGCTTAACCTCGTCTTCAAAACTCATGTGACATTGATCCAAAATTCAGTATACTTAACCGTATTGCCAAATTGTTAATTGAAATTTTAAAGCCAATGATGGGATCTGAACCCATGACCTTTCGCTTACAAGGCGAATGCTCTAGCCAGGCTGAGCTACATTGGCACGAAGTAAAATGAAATTTTTGAAGGTTTAAAGTGTTACCTGTGTTCCTCTTGGAGTGATCTCTGAAGAATTTTCTTAACCGTCAGTTTATAATAATGCCGTTTTTTGATACCTGTTATGAGATACATTGAACCGACCAGAGTAAAAGTTCTGATGATGATGTTCTTTGCAACTGGTGTTCTTGGTATTGTAATCGGTTTGTCTCCTGTGGCCCCTCCATCAACAAAAATGATTATCACTTTTATGGGCGTGGTTAATGTGGGATTGGGGGCATTCTTTACGTTTATTCTTTTGACTCAAGCAGAAAAAGCTCCTGATAAAAGAAAAAAGAAAAAGAAACGTGATTGATCTTTTAAAAATTAATTTTTCCAAATCTCTACAATACTGATTTCAAAAATTCGGCTGATACATATTGATTAAAGTTAAATAATAATGCATTTTCTAAAATTCAGAAATGCTGGATTTAGTTGCCAAGAAACTATTTCTTACCAAAGGAAAAGGTATACATGAAGACAGGTTAACTAGTTTTGAATACGCATTAAGAGATGCAGGTATTGCAGGGACCAACCTTGTTTTGATTTCTAGTATTTTTCCTCCAAAGGCAAAACTAATTTCCAGAAAAGAAGGATTGAAACAAATCAAACCAGGGCAAATTTTGTTTACAATTTATTCCAAGAATCAAACAAATGAACCTCATAGAATGTGTGCTGCATCTGTGGGACTTGCACAGCCAAAAGATACTTCACGATATGGATATCTTTCTGAATACGAGTCTTTTGGACAAAATGAAACTCAGGCAGGTGATTACGCTGAGGATATTGCAGCCCAAATGTTGGCCTCTTCATTAGGAATTCCATTTGATGTTGATAAAAACTGGGACGAAAAAAGACAACAGTGGAAAATATCTGGTGAAATTTACAATACTCGTAACATTACTCAGTCAACACGTGGCGACAAAGATGGTAAATGGACTACTGTATTTGCAGCTGCTGTCCTTTTGCTGTGATTATTTTCTGTATCCTTTAAGATAGAATAAAGCTGCAGCAATTGCAACTATTGAAATAATTATGATAACTGCAAGTGATTCGTCTGGTGATTTTGATGTTGTCTGTGTGTCCCCTAATGAAAATTTCAATTTGTCTTTGTTAATTGATGTCTCTTCTCCAAAAATATATTTTCCTTGAATCCTTTGTCCTTCTTGAGGATCAAAAACCCATCCTTCTTTTGATACGTCTGTTGGAATTTTCTCATCATTTATTATTTGGGTTGGAACAATGTTGCCTTTGATATTTGAAATAATTTCATTTTCAGGTGATAATATTACTACTTGGATGATTGAATTAAGTGGATAAAATCCTGTAGAAAAATAATTTGATCTGTTAATTCTGTCTGTCTTTAACAAATCTAAAGGACTCACTTCTGAAATTGTTGAAGCCATGTTAGGATAATCCACTGACAACTTGAGCTGTAAAAGTGATTTTGATTCTAAAGGTATTATTGAAAATGTCATTTTTGCATTTTCTTCAAAAGATAATTCTTTGGCAACTTCATAAAATCCTCCCCCATCTCTGATTATTTTTGGAATCAGAATTGCTGATACTTTTTCATACATGGAGTTTGTGTCTTCTGGAGGCATTGTGTACACTACCGAAACCATTCCTCTGCCTGAAATGATTCCTGATGTTTCAAGTGCTTTGTTAGTCTGATCATCGCTATGCACAAAAACCGAATGAAGTTCTGCTTTAGTGTCAACTATGCGGTTGACATCCTCGATGTATAGTTGTGCAACTTCTTTAGCGGCATCTTGAATTTCAATAATTCCTTTCGCTGATGGGTCTCTTTGCACATTAATCATTATACATGATTCATCAAATACCCCTAAGACACATTGCTCTTGATTTGTAATGATTACTGCCTGAACTCGTTCATCTTCTCTAAGTTTTTGTTCTAATTCTGCCGGAATTCTAATTTCTTGTATGCTGGTACTTTGTAGAGTTATTGATGCAGTAACGTTTTGTGATATGCTCCTGTCTATGAATACCTGTGCAGTTTCCTGAAAAGTTGCCAATCCCATCTCTTGTGAGTATGAAAGATTTACTGAAAACCCAATAACTGCAATTAACAGTAAAACCCAAAGTATTTTCTGCATTGGTTGTCCCTCTTGCGGTGAAATTATTAACTTTACTCTTATGCATATATTTTCTAAATGATTTTTTGATTAATTTTTTTTATTTTAATACGAAAACTTGTTATCTACTAACTAATATCCTATCTTGTATGACATCATAACTAGTATTGGCCCTTATTCCATTTCTTGTTGATATATTCCAAGATCCAATTTTTTCCATTCTTACAGTAATTGTTACATTTGGGATTGGATTATTTCAAGGACTGATTTTGGGACGTGCAATCCTTGTTAGGTTTCCTAGATTACAAAATCATTTAAAAACCGTGTCAATTTCTTTGTTTATTTTATTTTTGGCAAATGCAATCCTGAGTGTACCTCGTTTTGCATCTCCTGAAAAAATTGAACTTTCTAGTCTAACTCCTGGAAGCCTAGGCGAGATTGCTTCAACTTTATTTCTTATATTTGGGATGAATACTGGATTTCTAACAGTATTGGCAATTTCTGTAACTGTAATGACTTTTGTTATTTTAAAATTTACAAATATGCACGGGGTTGTAAAATTATTTGTATTCTTTTTCAGTTCACTTTTGTTGGTGTTGACAGGAGTTAGTAGATTTACAGATCTTACTCCAAGTACATTTGAAGTTTTATTGTATTTTCTATATCAACTTGGATTTACAATAGGTATTCTGGGTGGTACTATCAGGAAGATAAAACCTAAAAAACTGGACCTAAAATGATTTCAAACGTTTAAATCAGATAATTTGTGATGATGTCTTGACATCGAATTCAAACCGTTCGGGGAACAAAGCTGGCAGTCCTTGCGTTGGACTGTCAGCCCCATTTATTAAAAATCTAATTTAATGATGAGAGTACTTTTACTTGCTCATTGACATAGTTAAAACCTTCTTGCCAAAACTTGGGTGATCTGATGTCTAACCCGTGCTCTAAAAGAAGTTTTTCCGGTTTTTTTGAACCACCTGCAGCAAGAATATCAATATACGCTGGAACAAAATCTTGTCCTTCTTTTTTGTATCTTTGGAATAATGACAATGCAAGTAGATTTCCAAATGAATATGCATAGCAGTAAAATGGCGTGTGATAGAAATGTGGAATACAACTCCATTCTATTGCAAAATCATCTGAAATATCAACTGATTTTCCAAACTGTTGTTTCAAGTTTTGCAGATACGTTTTTGAAATTTCATCTATGGTTGTTCCATTGCCAATTTGCTTGTGGGCATCTATTTCAAAAATTGTAAAAAATGACTGTCTCAGGATTGTTGCATACAAATCGTCTATTTTTTCAGATAACATTATCTTCTTTTCATCATCCGAAATTTTATCTGAAATATTGTCATAGAGTAGTAATTCTGAAAATGTGGATGCCGTTTCAGCCAATGGCAATGGTGCATCTTGTACTAGAATTGATCTGTCTTGAGCAGCCTGACTATGAACTGCATGACCTAATTCATGTGCTAATGTAAACACGTCTCTTGATTTTCCTGTAAAATTCACCAACACATATGGGGTGATTTTAGGAGTCAATGTACTGCAAAATGCTCCGTCCCTCTTACCTTGTCTTACAGATGAATCAATGTGATTTTCATTGAAAACTTTTCTGGCAAAATCCTCTAATGTATTGCTAAATTTGCCAAGTGATTCAAAAACTAATTTCACGGATTTGTTATATGAATAATTTTTTTCTTTAATGTTTGCGGCAGCTGGTGCGTAAATATCATATCTTCTAAGTTTTTTCATTTTCAACATCTTTGCCTTTTGTACAAAAAACTTCTGAAATACAGGCGCATTTTTTTTACATACTAAGAGAAGTGATTCAATGGTTTTGTCATCTACATCATTCCCAATATTTCTCATTGAAATTGGTGTTTTGTATCCTCGAATTTCAATACCCTCATCTTTCCAATTAAGTACAATATTTTGGTAAATTTCTCCTACGACTCCCTTGTTCTCAGTGTATTTTCCAAGGATTGTTTTGTATGCTGTTTCTCGAATTTTTCCATTTACATCTCTAACATAATTTGTTAGTTCTTCTCTTGTCATCTTTTTTGTCTTGTTTCCAATTTTCATTTGATACTCAAATGCATTAGTTATCTTATCGTATAGTTTTACAAGTGCAGAAATTCCTGTAACATCTAATGTGTTTATGATTCTCTCTTCAGGTTCACTTAGTGAATATTTTGCAATCAATCTTTTATGTGCTAAATATTCTGAAAGTTCTCCTGCATCTTTGATGAGTCTTTTTGCATTTTTTTCATCAACTTGTGTTTTCCACCACAAGTCAAAAAACAAAATTTTATTTGAAATATCTGAACCTAGTTTTGACATTCTAGTCATTAATGATGTTGCCTCATCTGATTGGGTGTCTGAGGAATATGAAAGAGATGCATAACCTCCAATTTTACTCATTTTTTCTGAAATCTCTTCTACCTGATTTAATATCTCCATGAATTTTTTGGATGTCATTTTTGGATCTAGTTTTGATTTAACTTTCTCAAATTTTTTAGCCTGATTTTCCAATTCTTGAATCTGTTTTTGAAATGCTGGACTTTTTGGGTTCTTGGCTAATTCTGAAAGATCCCATGTTCCTAATTGGTACTGATGCATACACTAGCCGTAATTTTCTAACTATTAAAAAATCAATAGTATTCCTTGTGGTGGTAACACCACTTCCAAATATCTCCTGGAATTGCTTTCATTACTGGATGTCCTGTCTCTTCAAAATGTTTTGTTGCATGTTTTCCAATAGATGAATCGCAACATCCCACATGACCACATGTCAAACACATTCGTATTGCGACAACTGGCAGATGTTCTTTTTCACACTCTTCACAACTTACTGTATTGGGTGTAATTCCTTTCTTTTCTTCTACAAAATGATTGCATTCTGTTGTCATGTTAGAATTTCTTCAACGTGTTCTTGTATCTTTTTATTGATTCAACAATAATGCTTTTTGCCTCTTTTGCTGATTGCCATCCTAGGATCTCAACTTTCTTCCCTTCCAAGTCTTTGTAGACTTGAAAGAAATGTGCAATCTCAGAACGATAGTGATCTTCTATATCTGAAATATCTGTTGTATGTAAATATCTAGGATCATTCGTAGACACACAAATAATTTTGTCATCCAGATCTCCTGCATCTTTCATTTGAAGTAATCCAATTGGTCTTGCTTCAATCAAAATTCCAGGATATGTTGGGTTTGTGACAAGTACTAGTGCATCTAGTGGGTCGCCATCTTCAGAAAGTGTTTGTGGAACTAGCCCATAATCTCCTGGATAGTGAAATGGTGAAAATAACACTCTGTCAAGTTTGATCATGTTGTGTTTTTTATCGTATTCATATTTGTTCATGGAACCTTTGGGAATCTCAACTATTACATTAATAATTTCAGGAATATCTGCTCCTGATTCTATGTCATGCCAAAAGTTTTTACTCATTTTCTAGCTTGCATTTTCATAAATAGTATATGAATTCTGTGTAAAAATAAAGAAAGTTTAGACCAGTTGGTCTTGGTTAGGGATGACTCTGTATATAATGACTGTATATTCTCCGTCAAAGGCTTTTTGCACATCCCCATTTTCATCAATACTGGCTACTCTGAACTTGTATTCATAAGAGCCGTCTCCTTTGACATCTACTTGTGCAACATGTACCATCTCATCTCCCTCATCAAAGAACTGAATGATTATTGGATGTCTTTCAACATATTCTGAAGGGCTACCTGTAACAAATCCCCATGGCAGTGTATTGTCCTCAGGAACAATCATTGTAGTGACTGTCTTCTTGAGACTTATCTCCTCATTAATTGGGGTGATTGTTGTACTTTCAGAAGTATCTGCAATTATTTCTGATGGGAACATCAGAACTGCAAATGATGCAATAACTGCTAGAAAAATACTTGATTTTGTCTTCATTTGTGTGTATTCGCTGAAAGTTACTTAAAAAATTTATCACAAATTTGTACTATGGTAATTCATCTTCCAAGTCAGAACATGCTGCATGAACCCATTGCTCTTTGGAGTTTTTTAAAATCTCTTTGCCTACTTTTATTGCTTCTCCGCACTCTACACATTTTCCTGGAAATCTTGCTTTCATATTTCTTTTAAAATCTTATCTAATTTTAAGTAGTGGGATGAAACTAACCCTATTTTTCAGAGATGAAATAGTCAAAATTGAAACTTAAGACCAACAACGATTAGTTGTTTGGTGACAGTTTCTGTATTTCATTCTATGAAATTAGTATTTAGCAAATACTGAGAAATTATATGAATAATTTCTTAGTGAGCATTATAAGCAGATTTGCATTAATCTGTATCATACCGATGAAAGGAGTCATTTCATCAGTGCGTATAACCGACCATAGCACTTCCATGTCGGGTCAGTTCTTGACCCGACTAACATCATCTATCTTTGCTTGTTGCTGAGTATGATCCAAAGTAAATCCATTGTTCATAGTCGTAAATTTTAATGAAATTTTCCATTTTTAGGTTAATCCAAATTGATCAAAAGAGTGGTGAAAGTTTTATTCTAATTTATTAAAAATAATAATGATTTAACTACAAATTGAAAAAAAATCTTGTTTTGTTTGCACTGGCGGCTTTCATTGCTATTGTAATCCCCTCAGTGTATGCTGATGCCGAGTTTTCTTTCAAATTTGGCACACTTGGTTCTGGTAGTGATGAATTAGATAATCCCACAGATGTGGTGGTTAATGTCAATGGAGGAGACATCTATGTTGTAGATAACAATAACGAAAGAATTAGTGTTTTTGATGATGATGGGAATCCTGAATTTGTATATGGCTCTTTTTGTAATACTGCCCAAATTCAAAACTGTAATGCTGATGCAGATGGAGCAGATGAAGACGGTGATGGACAATTCAATGATCCTATATCAATTGCAATTGATGCTTTAGGACGATTTTTTGTAGTGGATACTGATAATGAAAGAGTACAGGTCTTTGATGATGATGGAGAATTTCAATTCAAGTTTGGTTCATCTGACAGTGGAGATGATGACTATCTTGGAAGTGCAAATGGTGTAGTGATTCAAGACTCTTCACGAGATATCTTTGTGTCTGACACTGAAAATGATTCTATTTCTGTTTTTAACTCATTAGGGAATTTTCTATTTGATTTTAATTTTTTCAACGGGAATGATGACTTTAGAAATCCAAATGGAATGGTGATTGACAACTCTGATAATATTTTATTTGTTGTAGATTCTGGAAATGATCGAATTGTGATGTTTGAAATTGTTGATGGTACAACATGTCCAAGTGGCACTGTTAAATCCGTTGATGGAATATGTTATCTCAAAGAATTTGGTTCTTCTGGAGATGATGCTGGTGAATTTGATAATCCATATGATCTTGCATTTGACTCTTCAAATAATTTGTTATATGTTGCAGATTCTGAAAACAATCGAATTCAAATTTTTGAAATTGTTGATGGTACAACATGTCCAAGTAATACTGAAGAAATCATAGATGGTGTGTGTTTTGTTGAAGAATTTGGTTCGTTGGGAACAACAGATGGTAAATTTGATACTCCTAAAGGAATTGCATTTGACTCTTCAAATAATTTGTTATATGTTGCAGACTCAAACAACAATAGAATACAAGCATTTGAATTAAATTCTGAACCTACGGTACAAACTCCTGTAAAACCCGCCAATCCTGATGCCTCTCCAATATCTCCAACTTCTATACTGCTTACATGGGATGAACCTGAACAAGCAGAATCAATTCCAAAAATTACTGGATACAAGATTGAATACAAAACAGGTTCAGATGATTATATTACAATTACTCCAAACACTGACAGTACTGTTACTTCTTTTATCCATCAAGGACTATCTGAATCTGAAACATACAGTTACCGAATCTATTCTATTAATTCAGCAGGTATTAGTGGTGCATCCTCTGTTGCCACAACAAAACCAGAACATACTACAACCCCTGTTGCATTGACTGCAACTGCTATTTCTCCTAGTCAGATTAAACTTTCTTGGATTGCTCCCTCTCAAACTTTTGGGCAAACAATCAGTGGATATGACATAAAACGTGAGGTTGTCCCAGGAGTTTATGATGTTGTTGGAAATACCAATGCACAAACTCTGACCTATGTTGTTTCAAATTTGGCAACTGACAAAACTTACACATATGCAGTCACTGCAAAAATAGGCTTTGGAGAAACAGAAGAATCAAACACGGCGTCTGCAACCCCTCGAACTGATTCTGAAGACACTTCTGAGACGCCAATAACATCTACTGCAGTAGATATGAGTGTCTCAAGCCCTCCGATAAAACTAGTTGCATCTGCAAAAACTTCTACTTCAATAAATCTCACATGGAGTGCTCCTGTTGATGATGGAAACTCTCCTATTACTGGATACAAGATTGAGGCAAAAAAAGACAATGATTCTTTTAGCACAGTTATAGATGATACAAAAAACACTTCAAAAACATATCTTCATTCTGGACTTGTAAAGGATGCAAAGTACACTTATCGAGTTTCTGCAATAAACATGGTGGGAACAAGTGAACCCTCAAATGAATCATCTGCTGTTGCAAAGATTACAGGACTAGAGATTGCACCAATTGGCAAACTAACAATTAATGAAGGACAACTGCTTTCCTTTGCAGTAAAGCTAACTGATAACACCATCAAAGATCCTGTGTTTAGCTTAAAGAATGCCCCATCCGGAGCAAAAATTATTTCAAACACAGGTATGTTTACTTGGACTCCTTCTATTTCTGATGGGGGAAAGACATACAATTTTGTCGTAGAGGTTAGAAAAAATGAATTGTTTGATTCTCAGACCATTGTTGTAACCGTAAATGACTCCACAAAAGAATCAGAGCCTACAGAAACACCTGTAAATACAGAATCTGAAGAATTGGGAATAGCTCCATTTGTTGATGAATCTAAAGACCCACAAAGTTATGTTGACAGATACAACAACGAACCAAGCTACAAAAAATGGTTTGATGAAAACTATCCTGAATACTCTTCAATATATGAGGCAGTTGGAATATCAAAACCTCCACAAATCCCTGCAGACTTTGTAGATGAAGCAAAGGACCCATACTATTATGTGGCTAGATACAATATTGATTCAGATTACAAAAAATGGTTTGATGAAAACTATCCTGAATATTCTTCAATAAAACAGGCAGTTGATTATGATGATTCCAAACCTTCTCAAAAAGAGTATGGTTTTTGTGGTTCTGGCACTAAATTAATTGACGGTGTATGTACCGTCATTAAAGTTGAAAAATCTACTTCTTGGTGGAATTTTTGGAACTAATAACTGGCACAACAATTAGTTTGGATTGCATTTGATAGAATTTTTGAGTATGCATTCAAACAAAATATCATACTCAATTTTTAGGCTTTATGGAGCTAGGGTTTGCCATAATGTAATGAAACATACATGGCACATCGGTTGTACATTGACATTTCATAGGTTGACCAATTAATTTCAACTATTTAAGATATTGATGAGTTGACTTCATCTAAGACAAAATCAAGTTTATCGTTGTTTTTCTTTCAGATCTCTATAATATCAATAAAAAATTCTGGTGGAAAAATGGGTCATACAATAAGTAAACATTGTGAAGATTGTCGTAGAATGCATTGCACTAATGGATGTGTGTGTGATTGTCATCCAACACAAGGATGGTAATGAGATTCTTGTCTGACATAATACCCGATCATATACTGGAAGAAAGATTTGAACAACTCTTTCCTGATTATGACTACTCTGTAAAATCATCTTTTCATGAGAAGGATATGAGAAAGAAAAAACGAATGAAAAGCATGTATTGATGAATTGTTTTGGACCTTACAAGATTAGAGGGATGGACCGGATGGGATTTGAACCCACGACCTTTGCGGAGAATTGATCTCTTACGCAGTGTGAGTGCGTCATCCAAACCAAACTAGACGACCGGTCCAACAAAATTACAAAACTACAAGCTTTTTTGTCTTTAGATTGTGAATATTTTGTAATTACCATTGCCTTTAGTACTGTTTTTTCGTAATTTTGTTATGTCCTTACAGGAATTTGATGCGTTAATTGACCGAATGAAATTGGCCTTTGAATATGCAGAAAATCTAGGACAATACGTTGACGCTGCAAAAATCCTTTTTCAGATGAATGAACAACTGCCTGATGATCTTCAGATTGACCTGGATGAACTGGATAATCCTGATTTGGCAAAATCCTTTGTGATGCGATATAATTCTAACATAAAATCTGCAATAGTTGATTATAGGCAAAGATTGATGAATTTCTGATTCTATTTCTTTACGCCGAGATTTCTGTTCTTTAATCTCAAGTATGGATTTCTACATTTTCTACATCTGGTAGCGTCTATGTCGTTTCTGCAACCACAATTAAAACAAATACGCATAACTAATCTTGCTTGTTGTGCAATTCGTTTCTTTTCTGGGTCTGTAATTGGCATTTGATTCTCTCCTCAATCCCTCTCTTTTATTCTAATCGGATTTTTCCATCTTTCCAGCTAATAAAACAGGTACTTCTGCAGGTCTTTTGGCGACTGGGATGTTTGCTTTGTTAAACATTGATACTTTGGATTCTGCTGAACCATACGTTCCCATTACAATTGCTCCTGCATGCCCCATTCTCTTTTCTTTTGGGGCTGCTCTTCCTGCAATATATGCAACAGTTGGTTTGTTAAATCCTGAATCCATAATTCTTTGAGCTAACATTTCTTCAGAATCTCCTCCTATTTCTCCTACGACTACCATTCCCTCCAAATCTGGAATGTCTTTTACCATGTCAAATGCATCAATTAATCTTGTTCCGTTAACTGGGTCTCCTCCAATACCTATTGTGATTGATTGTCCAAATCCTGCATTAGTTAATGCATCTGAAATCTCATAAAGTAATGTTCCACTTTTTGATAGTACTGCGATTTTTCCTGCTTTGAAAGGCATTGGTGGCATTATTCCAATTTTGATTAATTCTGGAATCATTATTCCTGGGGTGTTTGGACCAATAACTATTGCTCCTTTTTGTTTTGCAAGCTCTAATGTTTCCATTGTGTCCCTAATTGGAACATGTTCTGGAATTGCAACTAAAAGTTTGATTCCTGCGTCCAATGCATCTTTTGCAGCACTTAAGAAGAATTTTGCTGGTACAAAAACTATTGAAATTTTTGCATTTGTTGCATCTACTGCTTCTTTCATTGTATTGTAAATTGGAACTTTTCCATCAAATTTTTGACCGCCTTTTCCAGGAGTGACTCCTGCAACAACGTTTGTCCCATATGCAATCATGTTTCTTGCATGGAGTGAACCATATGCTCCAGTAATTCCTTGAACTATCACTCCTTTTTTCTCATAATCTGGATCTCCTGGATTTCCTTTTAGTAATTCAAAAATATCTGTCATTTCTTTACACCCATCACTGCTGCGTTAATTGCTTCTTCAACTGTGCCAAAAATTTTGGTTCTAGAACCTTGTAGCATTTCTGTTGCTTTTTCAGATTCTGTTCCCTTTAATCTACAAAATACTGGCAAATCAATTACATTGTCTTCATATGCCTTTAGAAATGCTTCAGCAACTACTGTTGTTTTCACAATTCCACCGTAGAGATTTACTAAAATTCCTTTTACTCTGTTTAATTTACTAATCAAAGTTAATGCTTCGTATACTGATTCAGTTGTTGCGCCACCACCAACATCTAAGAAACATGCTGGTTTTCCTCCATTGTCTGATAACATATCTAGTGTAGACATTACAAGTCCTGCACCATTTCCAACAACTGCGACATCTCCATCTAATTCTACTAATGAAAATCCACTCTTCTCAGCTTGTTCTTCAATTGCTGTTTTTTCTTGATATTTTTCTAATTCTGGGTGTCTGAAATTACTATTGTCATCTGTAACAAATTTTCCATCTAATGCCATAATTGTGTCATCTTGCATGATTGCTAGTGGATTAATTTCTACAAGTTCTGCTTCCTTTTCGATTGTGAGTTTTGATAATTTTTTCAATGTATCTATAACTCCTTCTGCATGTTTTCCTTCTAATCCCATTTCTTTTGCTACTTCTTTTGCAAGTTCGTCTGAAACTTCCCCTAATCCTATCTCTTTGATAATCTGATTTTTCACTGATTCAATTTCAACTCCTCCTTCAGCAGATGCAATAATTGTGTAACATCTTTTTGAACGATTCAAAAATATTGAAAGATAAAGCTCTTTTTTGATATCTGCCATCTTCTCAAGAAGAATTGCTCTTGCTTTTTCTCCCTTGATTGTCAAGTCCATAACTTGAGGATATTTTATCTCAAATTCATCATCATTTTGACACTTTTGGATTCCTCCTGCTTTTCCTCTACCTCCTACTGGAACCTGAATTTTGATCACAAATGGATATCCTAGCTCTTTTGCATGCTTTCTACCCTCTTCAATATTGGTAGATGAAATACTGTCTAATAGGTTGATGCCGTATTCACGGAATAATTCCTTTGCCTGGTATTCTAATAATTGCATGCAAAAATCTTGAATTTTACGGTCTTTATTAACTATGATGTTATCTTAATTGCTCATCTAGAAAATCAATCATTTCTAAAAAGCGATCTTTACTTTTTCTCAGTAACTCTTGTGGATACTCTTCAATGGTAAACACAAACTGTTGGTGAAAACTTGGGACTAGAACACCTCCTGATGTCACCATTTGTTCAATTACATATCCTTTGGTAAGTGTGCATACAATCTCTTCATAGGATTCTTCTTCTTCCTCAAGTGTCTGTCTGTACAGAACAATGGGTCGATTGGTTTTCTCTACAATCTTTGAGCCTTTTTCAAGCAAATCTGATAAGTGTTGAATTTGCCATGCATCAAGACTGATTTGTTTTACCATGATATAATTACGTGATTTTTCTATTTAACCGTGGTAAAACAACTCCTCTTCACACTTTGTCGTCAATAAAACCAATATTTTGAGAATAAAGAAAAGAGTGATTTGGCATTATGCCATATCTAGTGCTCTAGAGTGTTTTCTGGTGTGTGGTCTTTCTCCAGAATATTTTCTTCTCATGTGTCCTGATGGTCTTCCGTAAATTAACTCTAAGAACCAAGACTCATGTTCGATCTCTTCAGCTAGAATATCTTTTGCAATATCGTATGTTGCAGGATCTTTGCCTAGTGTCATTTTGCAAATTTTATCCCAGTTTACAATTGCTCCTTGTTCTGCTTTGAGACATTTTTCTAGAATTGCTTTGTGATCTGTTGGATTTGCTGGAAGTTGTAAAAACTCACAACCAGAAATTTTGATAAATTCTGTTGCATCATTTGGAAGTGAACCTCCTAGCTGGTATATTCTCTCAATGCATGACTCAAAATGGCTAAGATCTTCTAGCCTTGCATCTTCGATAATTCCTTTTAGTCCCTCTCCTTCCAAGCCTGTACAATGTGCTCTGAGATTGGTAAAATAGTAGTATGCAGTAAATTCCACTGCTGCATTTTTTATCAGTTCTTTTACCAATTCATCCACATCAAGACCGTTTTGTTTTAGAACATTAATTCCAACAACATTTGGTGCCTTTGATTCGGACATTTCCTTACGTCAGTATGATTGTAATAAAAATATTACATTAAATCACTCAGAAGAGATTGAGAAAACACTGGTAGGGGATCTGAACCCAATCTCTTCTGCGATGTGATTTATTTCCCATTTTGATTAATAAAAAGTGAGTTTGCACTGCACTCGTATTTTTTTTAAAAACTATTCTACTGAAATCCTAATTTTCTGACCATCAATATCGTCGTCTTTGTATTCTTTACATGATTCTGTAAAGTTTACTTGTTTTACTCTGACCAAAAACGCCAGATCATCTGATTTTTCTTTTATCATCCCAAGTGATTCTTCATCTAGATCAAGAATTGACGCAACCCCTAAAACATCAGTTGGATTGTATCCTCTTTCTTTTCTTAGAGTTTGAAGTCTTCTTGCAACATCTTTGATTAATCCTCTTGCCATCATCTCTTTGTTTCTTAAAGTAGAAATAAACACTACATAATCATCTCTCTTTGATACTGCAAAGTTTTCTGATGTATCAAAATCTACAACAAAATCTTCACTTTCCAGTGAAATAGTTTCTCCATCTATGTCAAAATTAAATTTTGAATCTTTTTGTAATGATGATATTATTTCTTCAGGATCTGTTTCAGAAAACTTTGTTACAAGTTTTCCCATGTGTTGTTTCGCTTTGGGACCGATTCTTTTTCTTTCTAATTCGATAATTGGTTTTACAGGTAATCCTAATTCCTTTAGTTCTAAAATTTGTTCCAATCCTAATTCTTTTTCTGTTTCAACTATGCTGAATTTTTCTACGTTTAATTGAGATTGCAATAACTCTGATAATGATTCTAGCTTGGCTTTTTGACCCTTCTTAACACAAATTCTTGCTTCATTTAATGGCCATCTTCGTTTCAGTTTACCTTTCATTCTTGCAGCTGATGAAACAGACACTACGTCTTTCATAATGTCAAATGATTCTTCAATTTCTTCGTTGACAAGTGATTCTTGGGCTTCTGGCCATTTGTCAAGTAGTATGCTTTGTTTTCCATCAAAAACCGTTTGATACAAGTATTCACTCGTAAATGGACAAAATGGGTGAATCAAAATATCTAATATTTTTAGAACTTTTTCCAGTACTGCATAAATTGCAAGCCTTCTGTCTTTTTTCTCCTCATCTTCATCCCATAATTCCCCCCGTGTGATTGGAATGTAGATTTGACTGAGATTGTTTATGATGAAATCATCAATTGCTTTTGCACTCTCATGGAATCTACATGAATTATTTTTATCTGTGATTTTGAGAATCAATTTTTGAAGTTTTGATAATAACCAAATATCTGGTGATGTTAGCAAGTCGTTTTGTTTTGCCCATTCTACAGTGTTTGATTTTTCAAAATTATCGTACTGACTATTTTGTTTAAAGTACAAATGCAAATTGAACAGTGTGTTAATTACTTGATATGGTCTTGACATTAACTCATCTGTGCTGAAACTTAGCGGTTCAATTGGGCTTGCTTTCCACATGAAATAAAATCGGATTAAATCTGCAGGGTACTTCTGCAAAAGTTCCATTCCTTCCAAAACATTTCCTTTACTTTTACTCATCTTTCCTCCTTTCTCATCAAGCACGTGTCCTTGGAACAAAAATGACTTGTATGGTGGGGTAGGTCCGTTGTTTAAGATTACATTTTCAATAAGTAGAGTGTATGCCCATCCTCTGGTCTGATCAATCCCCTCAGTAAAAAACGGAGCTGGAATTTCTTTGGAATATTCTTCATCAGTTAACGATGAATATGGCGCAGAGCCGCTGTTGTGCCAAGTATCTAAGACATACTCTTCTCTTTTTGTTTTTGTACTTCCACACTTTTTGCATTTTATTGTAATGTTGTCAATCCATGGTCTGTGTAGTTCAAAGTCTGGACCATCAGGAAGATTATCTGCAGATTCTACAATCTCTTTTCTTGTAAAAAACCAATTTCTTTCATTACATTCTTCACATGTCCATACTGGTAATGGACACCCCCAAATTCTCTCTCTTGAAATACACCAAGGATGTCTTTCTTTGATGATTCCCAAAAATCTGTTTTTAGGTTGCTCAAAAAAATATTCCACGCTTTCAGCTGCATCAATTGCCTTGTTATCTAATCTGTCTAATTTGTAAAACCACCCCTTTCTGGCAAGCCATACAATTGGATGGTGTGATCTCCAACACAGTGGATATTTGTGCTTAATTTTCCCAATTTTTACTAGGGCATCACAATCCTTTAGATCTTCTACAATTAGTCTGTCTGCATCTCTGACAAACATTCCTTGATATTTTCCTGCTTGTGATGTGAACTTTACTTCATCATCAATGGGGCTGAAAATTTTGACTTTTCTTTTATTGGCAATTTTGATGTCTTCTTCACCGTTTGCAGGAGAGAGGTGCACAAGACCGCTTCCAGTACTTGCATCTACAAATGATTCTGATACTGCCACATGGAAATTATCTTCTTTTGAGCATTCATTTAATTCAGGAATTGAATCTAATAATGGATGAATGTATTTTTTACCTTCAAATTCTGAACCTTTGGCTGTTTTCTCAATTTTATAATTTTCAATTTTCACTTCTGCCATGAATTCTTCTAATCTTGTTTTTCCAACCACCCATGTTTCATTTTCTGCTTTGACATACACGTAATCTTCTTCTGGTTGCAATCCCACCATTGCATCAGTAACTAGTGTAAATGGCATTGTAGTCCATACAATCAAAAACGCGTCTTCATCAACCAGTTTTACTTTATAGTATAATGACGGATCCTTCACTTCTTCATATCCTTGATTGACCTCTGCATGACTAAGTGACGTTTGACAACTTGGACAATATGCAATTACTGTAAAGTCTTCTTCTAAGATTCCATTTTCATGTGCTTTCTTTAGTATTTGCCATTCCCTTTCAATGAATTCATCTCGAAAAGTCCAATATGCCTTTTCATGATTAAATGACATTCCAAGTAATTTATCAACTTCCACCCATGTCTTGTTATATTTTTGGACAACTTTCTTACATTCTGACACAATTCGTTCTATGCCAAATTGCTTTATTGCCTCTGTTTTTCCACCTGTTACTCCTAACTCTTTTTCCACCTGTAATTCTACAGGAAGTCCTTGAGTGTCCCATCCTCCGTTAAATTCTATTTTCTTTCCTTGTAGTGTATTGTATCTGTACCACAAATCTTTGATGACTCTTCCTCTGAGATGTCCTGCATGTGGAATTCCATTCATTGTTGGAGGGCCTTCAATGAATCTAATTTTTTCAGGTTTGTCTGATGCAAAAATCTGCTTTTCTAAATCAATTGATTCTGTATATTCTCTAATCTGTGATTCAATTGCTTTTGCATCAAACTTTGTGGATAATTCCATCTGGCTTTTGGTAGATCTGTGGCATTATAAAGCTAAATTGGTTTTGTGAGACTTGGATTATATAATTGAGCAAAAAATAATTTGTGTTGGTCAATGTACTGGTGATTGGTTCTGGAGGAAGAGAACACGCATTATCTTGGAAATTGTCTCAGAGCTCAAATGTTGATACTGTGTTTACTGCTCCTGGAAACGGTGGGACAAAAAACAATGTGTCTATTCCAGTTGATGATCTAGATGGCCTTGCAGATTTTGCTGAAAAAAATAATTGTTTTACCGTAGTTGGGCCTGAAGCCCCTTTGGCTATGGGGATTGTTGATAAATTCAATGAAAAAAATCTCAAAATTTTTGGTCCATCAAAAGATGCTGCCCAACTTGAATCAAGTAAAATTTGGGCAAAAAACTTCATGAAAAGAAATGACATTCCAACTGCTAGATTTGAAATCTTTGATGATGCTCAAAAAGCCCAAGAATATGTAAAATCCCTTGACTATAATGTCGTAGTCAAAGCAGATGGCCTGGCTGCAGGCAAGGGTGTTATTGTTTGTAATAGTTCTGATGAGGCAATTTCTGCAATCCAGACAATTCTAATCAAAAAAACATTTGGAGATGCTGGAAATCGAATCATAATAGAAGAACGAATTGATGGCATTGAGGCATCATACATTGCACTATCAGATGGAAATGTTGCCATTCCTATGGCTTCCAGTCAAGATCATAAGAGAATTTTTGATGATGATAAAGGTCCTAACACTGGAGGGATGGGAGCATACTCTCCTACACCAATAATAGATGAAAATCTTGCAAAAAGAATACAAGAAAAAATTATTGACAAAACCATTCAATCTATGAAAAAGGAGGGTATAGTTTTCAAAGGATTTCTTTACGCAGGAATTATGTTAAAAGATGGAGAACCATATGTTTTAGAATATAATGTGCGAATGGGTGATCCTGAATGTCAACCAATTACAATGAGGATGGATTTTGATTTGTATGATTATTTTGTTGCAAGTGCAAATGGTGAGTTATCTTCATTACCACCTATATCTTGGAAAAATCAATACGCAGTATGTGTTGTTTTAGCTTCTGAAGGCTATCCTGAATCTTATCCAAAAAATGAAGAGATTGTAGGATTTGACTTAATTCCTGATAATGCATATGTCTTTCATGCTGGAACAAAAGAAGATGATGGAAAAATTCTTTCAAATGGGGGTAGAGTTTTGGGGGTTACTGCTTTAGGTGACTCTTTAGAATCTGCAATTACAAATGCATACCTTGCATGTGATAAAATATCTTGGCCACACAAATTTTGCAGAAAAGATATTGGCAAAAAAGGACTAGATTATCTTTGAGTTTTTAAAACTCTGTCTTCAGTTACAATCCAATCAATTAACATGTCATGTTCTGATTTTGGAATATTTTTTACAATTTGTTTTTCCAAAGTCAAAGAAATTGTGGTGGTTTTGTGTTTTGCTAGAAATCTGTCATAAAACCCATGTCCGTATCCTAATCTGACTCCCTTTGGGGTTATTCCTACTGTTGGTACTAAAACTACATCCAGATTATTCTCTGTCTCGCATACTATTTTTGGCTCCATTATGTCAAAATTACCCTTTTCCAGGCTCGAAAAATCAGTAATTTTCTTGAAATCTATATTGTTTTCTGACACTCTTGGGAGATACACCTCTTTTCCTTTGCTAAGTAATTCTTGGATGATGTCTTGAGTAAAGATCTCACTTCCAATTGGATAATACACACCAATTTTTTGTGCATCACTAAATGCCTTGATTTTTTTTAATTTCTTGTTGATTTTTTCACTTGCAATCTTCATCAAATCAAATGATGTGTTGTCTCTTTTTTCTAAAAGAATACTACGAATTGATTTTTTTTCAGGATTGTCGTCCAATTTGACTACTCAATGATGCTGCAGTTATTGTGTTTTTTAAAAGCATTGCAACTGTCATCGGACCAACTCCACCTGGTACCGGTGTTGCAAAAGATGCCTTTTGAATAATATCTTCAAAGTCTGCATCTCCAACTAATTTTTCTTGAAATCTTGATATTGCAACGTCAATAACAACTGCCCCTTCTTTTATCATGTCTGATGTTAATGTGAATTTGTTTCGGTCTCCTACTGCTGTAATGATTATGTCTGCTGATTTGCACAACTCTGTCAAGTTTCTAGTTCTGGAATGACATGTAATGACTGTTGCATTTTTGTCTAATAGCAAATGATATAGTGGTTTTCCTACAAGATTACTTCTGTTAATTAATACAATATTTTTTCCTTCCAAATCTATTCCATGATAATCAAACATCTCCATTACTCCTGATGGTGTGCATGCAACAAGAGCAGCTTTTTTCATTGCTAACAATCCTGCATTGTGTGGGGTCAATCCGTCAACATCCTTTAATGGGGAAATTCTTGATGTTGTGATAAATTCATCTAATTGTTCTGGTAGTGGTAATTGAACAAGAATACCATGTACTGAATTATCATTATTCAAATTTTCAATAATCTCATTAAGTTGAACTTGGGTTGTATTTGCATCAAGTTTATGATCTTTTGTAGCAATTCCTACCTCCTCACACGCCTTGTGTTTGTTTCTAACATAGGTGGCAGAAGCTGGATTGTTGCCTACAAGAACCGTTGCTAGGCATGGGTTGATTCCTTGAGTCTTTAATTCCTCTACTGCTTTTTTCACCCTGTCTTTGACTGACTGTGCAATTATCTTGCCATCAATTTTGGTCCCTGTCATAGTATGTTTTTGAATTGTAGATATTTAATTCTTGGATTCCACTATTGGAATCTTAGAAAAGAAATTTAACGCCATTTTTTTCTAGTGATGATATGTTTGTAATGATAGCAGACGTTCAACTCAAAGATGGCGCTGAAGATGACTTCAAAAATTGGTTTTCAGAATCAAATAAAGTTCTAGCAAACTTTCCTGGATTCATATCTAGAAAATTCCTAAAATCAACTGATGGGAGTTATAGAATTGTTGTAGAGCATGAAAGCAAGGAGACATTTATCAAAATGCATAACAGTCCCGAACATGAAAAACTTCACCCACAAGGACATTCTTACATGAGTGAGCCCCCTCAAAGAAAAACATACACAGTAGCTGCTGAATAAATTGAAACTAGAATTTGATTTAAACCAATATCTAGAAAAAACTAAAAACGGCAGTGATTATTTTTATACTTTTATTAATCGAGAAAGTTTAGCTGTTGGTGTTTTAACACTACAACCTGGAGAAGAAGATACTCAAACCCCTCATGAAAGTGATGAAGTTTATTATGTAATATCTGGCAATGGATTTTTACGAATTAAAGATAATGATTACAAGGTTTCAAAAGACAAACTATTTTTTGTTGCAAAAGACATCGAACATTATTTTCATGGTAACACAAAAGAACTAAAGGTATTGTATTTTTTTGGTGGCCCTGATTCTTAACCGATCTTTGTTTTACGACCATGTACTTTGATCTTTTTTCTTGCAAATAGATTCACTGCCTCAGGGTAAATTTTGTGTTCTTCTTTTAGAATTCTTTTTGATAGTGAATGCTCAGTATCATTTTCTTTTACTCTGACAACTGACTGAATTATTACTGGGCCTGTATCCATTCCTGAATCTACAAAATGTACTGTACATCCTGAAAATTTTGCACCATAATCTAATGCCTGTTTTTGTGCATCTAGTCCTGGAAATGAAGGCAAAAGTGCAGGATGAATGTTAATTATTCTATTTTTGTATTTTTTTACAAATTCTGGACTAATTATTCTCATAAAACCTGCTAGACACACTAGCCCATTTCTTGGTGAAACTCCATATTTTGTCAAGACCTCCATGATTTTTTCATCATATTCTGCTCTGTTTCCCTTGAACCCTTTACTTTCAACAACTTCTGTATTGATTCCAAGTTTTTGTGCAATTTTTAGACCCTTTGCATCTGGTTTATTTGAAATTACTATTGCTGGGTTAATTGGTATCTTTTTTTTCTTAATTGCCTTTAGGATAGATTCCATGTTGCTTCCACGACCTGAGATTAAAATTCCAAGATTTAGCAACTAGTCAATAGTAGATCAAACCTGCAATTTATATCAAATCTTATTTTCTTCATTTTCATTGCCTAGAAAAGTCAAGATGACAAAAAATGGAATCCTGTGTGAGGTAAATGATAGACGTGTTTGTTTAGATCCAAAAAACGCTGATGCCACAGGAATAAATTTTGTATCTCATGCTCATGCCGATCATGTTCCTTCAAAAAATGGCGGAACAATTCTGGCTTCTATCGAAACAAGTGAAATTGCTAATTTGCGCGGATTTAAAATGAAAAACCATGTTGAATATCTTGATGATTTTTCATTAATTGATAGTGGGCATATCCTTGGAGCAAAGGGACTTCTTTTTGATGACATATTTTACACCGGAGATATCTGTACACGTACTAGGGGATTTCTTCAAGGTGCAAAAGTTCCAAAATGCAAAACACTAATCACTGAATGTACATTTGGTCTACCCGAATTTGTATTTCCTAAAATGGATGAAATACAAAAACAAGTAAATGAATTAATTTCAGAACTATATGGTAAAGGTATCCCTGTTATTTTGATGGGATATCAACTTGGCAAGGCGCAAACTATCACTCAACTCTTTGGACATTGGGGACCTCTTTATTTTCATGATTCTGTAAAAGAGATGAACACTCTGCATCAAAAATTTGGTGTGTCTCTAAAAGATGGAGTTGGGCATTCTGAGGCTCAAAAAAATGGATTGTTGGATAAAAAACCGTGGATAATGGTTGCACCTATGATGTCAAGTAAAAGTAAATTCATTCAAGATATGAAATTAAAATATGGTGCAGTAACGATTGGTTTTAGTGGCTGGGCCCAATCAACAAAGTTTTCTTTTGGCAGACGAACAGACTACTCAATTCCTATGAGTGATCATTGTGATTTTGATGAACTTGTAAATATGGTAATCCAATCCGGTGCTGAACAAGTCTACACAATACATGGCTTTGTTGAAGAATTTGCAGAACATCTAAAGAAAAAACTTGGAATTAGCGCTCAACCATTACTGGAAAATTCTTTAGATGATTTTACTTGATAAATTCATGACAGTCACAATCGCCAACTAGACAGGTTTCAGAATTTCTAATATGATCGTGGGAAAAATGTTTACATTTTTCATTCTTACAAATTCTTCTTTGAGCTTCTTTTTGAACCACTGATTGTGCAATCTCATTTGCTTTTTCCTTAGTGTATCCTTTTTTGTCCATATAGAAATGAACCACTCTGTTATACAATACATCTGGGTTGAATTGTTTTTCAAGCAAGGGTTTTCTGGTTATAATGCGTCATTATAATATTAAAAGATCATTTGTCCCAATCTGTGATTTATCTCAAAATCGTACCTATGTCCATGAGATTTGTATGTGTAAAATCTGTGATGATGCTCCCCTTTTGTTTTTGGAAGAACCTACCTGAATCGCTATTTTTTAGAAATTCTTTCATGATGTTTAGGTCTACTTTGACATTCTCAGTAATTGCTCCTGCAAATACTGAATTCCCGTCGATCCCATCAGTTCCCATTGATGCTATAACTATTTTTTTGAATTTTTGAGTGTTCTTCAAAAGTCTTAGAACTAATTCTTGATTTCTTCCACCCATTCCTTTTCCTAAAACTTTGACAGTTGTTTCTCCTCCAAAAAGCAGACATGTTTTTTGCTCTTCAGAAATATTCTCAAGAATTTTTTTACTGCCTCTTTAATATCTCCGAAAACTTGTATTGTTTTGACTTTGTACCCTTTCTTTTTTGCTTGTATTTCCATTGCTTTGAGGCAATCTCCATTATTTGCTATTACTTGGTTTTCAATTTTGTATTTTTTTGGAGTTTCTAATTTTTCATTTTCTAATCCTTTTTCTAAAACCTGTAAAACCTCAATTGGGGTTTTTCTTTTTAACTTGTATTTTTCTAAAATTTCTAACGCATCTGAAAATGTTGTGTTGTCCATGTATGTTGTACCTGATGCAATAGACGAAAGATCGTCACCTTCAACATCTGACATTATCAAACTCACTCCTTGGCATTTCATGTTTTCAACTAGTCTTCCACCTTTGATTTTTGAGAGATGTTTTCTAACACAATTAAATTCTTGAATGGTTGCTCCTGATTTTAGTAGTAATTTTGTAACAAAGATTTTGTCATCTAATGTTATATCATTTGGCATGGCCAAAAGTGATGACCCTCCTCCTGAAACTAGAAAAATTATTAGTTCATCACTTTTTTTGTTTTGTACAAATTTCATTACTTCTTTTGCTGCTTTTACACTGGTTTGATCAGGTTCTGGATGCCTAGAATTGAATATTTGGAATTTTTTACTCTTAATTACTGACTTTGAGCCTTTGGGAATTACTATGATTCCACTTTTAATTGGAATTATGGTATTAAGCGCTCTTGTCATTGAATCTCCCGCTTTTCCAAATGCAACAGAGTAAATGTTAGAATATTTTGTAATGTCGATGGTTTTACCATTAATCTTGATTTTTTCAGGTGTTACATACTTTGAGATAATGTTTTCAGGATTTGCTGCATTGAGTCCTGATTCTAAAATCTCTAAACACTCTCTTTTCTTGTCATTTGTTGCCAACTCTTCAAAATTTTGAATGCTCATGTACTTTCTCAATAATGCAAGATATAATAATAATCAATGATGCTGTTGATCTATGCAAACAGTACGCATTCCAAAAGTTATCAACTTTGGAGAAAATGCACTTGGTGAAACAGAATATCCTAAAAATGCACTAATTGTCACAACAGTTCCTCCAGAACTATCTGACAAATGGATTGCAAGAATGGGAATTCAGGATTATATGCTGTATGACCAAGTAAAACCTGAACCATCAATTGATGATGTCAATGCTGTTATTTCACAATTCAAAGACAAAAACCCCTCTGTCTTAATTGGATTGGGTGGTGGAAGTTCAATGGATGTAGTAAAATATGCTGCACCTGAGATGAAAAAAGAAAAGATCTTAATTCCAACAACCTTCGGAACCGGAGCAGAAATGACAACTTATTGTGTTCTCAAATTTGATGGCAAAAAGAAATTGTTACGTGAAGACAGATTCTTAGCTGACATGGCAGTAGTCGATTCATATTTCATGGATGGAACTCCTGAACAAGTCATCAAAAACTCTGTCTGTGATGCATGTGCTCAAGCTACTGAAGGCTATGATAGCAAACTTGGTAATGACTTGACTAGAACTCTATGTAAACAAGCATTTGAGATTCTTTATGATGCAATTATGAATGACAAACCAGAAAACTATCCTTATGGTTCAATGTTGTCTGGTATGGGATTTGGTAATTGTTCTACAACCCTTGGACATGCTTTGTCCTATGTATTCTCAAATGAGGGTGTGCCACATGGTTATTCCCTTTCATCATGTACCACAGTTGCTCACAAACATAACAAATCTATCTTCTATGACAGATTCAAAGAGGCAATGGATAAACTAGGATTTGATAAATTAGAACTCAAAGCCGATGTTTCTGAAGCTGCTGATGTCGTAATGACTGATAAAGGACATTTGGATCCAAATCCAATTCCAATATCAAAAGACGATGTTATAAAATGTCTTGAAGATATCAAAGCAGGCAATTTGTAAAAAATTCATAAATTTTTTACCTTTTTTCTATTTTCTTGAATAGTTGCGAAATTGGCAGCTTGATTAAACTTTTTATTCTAATGATTCAACGTAAATGTACTTGACTCAAAATAAACTCAAATTTGGTATTCAAAACGGCCTAAATGTTGCAAGAGCCGGATATACTGAAGATCAAATCTTAACTGCATGTATGCTTGCCGATAAAACTGGTTATGATTCTATTTTCTATATGGACCACACCAATGTTCCTCAATGGAAAAATGCTATTGTATTAGATCCTTGGGTCATGCTTTCAGCCATTGCTGCAGTTACAAACAATGTTGAACTTGGAACTTGTGTAACTGATGCTATTAGAAGACACCCATCAAACATTGCACTTGCTGCAATTACTCTTGATAGGGTCTCAAAGGGCAGAGCAATTCTTGGAATTGGTGCTGGTGAGGCTCAAAACCTAAAAGAATTTTGCATTCCATTTGAAAAACCAGTTTCAAAATGGGAAGAACAAATTGAAACTATTCATACTTTATACAAATCCACTCCTGATGACACTGTAAACTATGATGGAAAATACTACAAACTTGAAGGTGCATGTCTGCAAGCACCTCCAATTAGAAAACCCCGTCCTCCAACTTACATGGCAGCAGGCGGTACCCGTACACTTGCATTAACAGGAAAACTCGGAGATGGTTGGTTGCCAATCGGTTACACTCCAGAACTCTTTGAAGACCATGCAAAACAAATTCAAAAATCTATGGATGAAAACAATAGAACTCAAGAAGAAAAAGACAACTTCCAATATGCACTTGATATTGATGTCTACTTTTCTGAAGACGCAGAAGAATCCTGGGCAAGAATGAAAGAGGCAGTCAAGGTCAGTTTGTTTAAACCAGAAATTCTTCGTGTTCACGGTCTAAAAGAAATTGAAGGTTTTGACTTTAGAAAATACTTTACAGAATATTCAATGTCTAATCAAGATTGGATTGTAAAGATGAGAGAAGCTGCAACCAAAATACCTGAACCTGTTGCACGTTCTTCAACGGCAGTTGGAACTCCTGATGATATCATTCCAACATTTGAAAGATTCATGGATGCAGGTGTTAATCACTTTGTAATTAGATTCTGGGGTAAGAATTACTTTGGCTCTATTGATAAATTTGCCAGTCATGTAATGCCTGCTCTAAGAGAAAAAGCCAAACAATAAGGCGTTTTATTCTATAACATACAGAAAGTCATTTACTTTACTACATTTTACAATATGCATGGATGACGACCTTCCTGAATCTGTAAAAAAATGTCTTGACATTTTAGAAGAAAATGTCGAAATTTTGGCCAATCTTGAATTGGAATTAGAAGATGAAAAAGAAGATGTTTTGACTCCTGAAATGGAATTACATCAACTATATGATATGACTGAAGATGTTGCTGAATCTGCAAAACTAAAACGAGCTGAATCTAATTTTGCAAGAAGACAAGCAGAAGATTTTTTATGATTTGTGAGGTCTTTTGTTTTTGTTTTTGTAAATGATTTTGCCCTACGTTTATTCTTCTGTTTTTCTAATCTTTTTCTGGTACGTTCTGTTGCTTTTGTTGCGCCTGCAATAATCTTTGTTTTACTTCCATCTCTTAGCATTATTTCCTTTCCTTTGAATCTAAACTCTACATCTCTGCACTTGATGTAGTATTTTCTAAGACAGAAAAATATCCTGTTGTTTGTTCCATGCATCTCTTTGATCTCTTTTGATTTTTTTAAGTCATTGATGATATTTCGTAACAAACCTTTGTCAATATCTGTGATTCTGTGTAATTCTCTAAACCAGATGAATTTTGATTCTGCTCCCCATTCTTCAAGAACTTTTAATGCTTGATTGGTAGCTTCTTCTCGTTCCTCATCAAACTCAACCATAACTATTGTCTATTTTCTCTTAAATTAAGTGATTTTATTTAATAAAAAAATTAAATGAATAAAGTCAAGTTTTAGGACGTTTGTATTTTTTTGATATTTTTTACAATTTGTTCGTATGAATAATTATGAAATTGAATGCAATGAACTGTCTTGTAAAATTTTAGAAATTAAGGCATTGGCAAAAGAACTTGATGAGGAAGATTAGGTTATTTTTTTGTCCGTCTTTCTCTTATTCTTGATTTTGTAACCTTTGTAGACTGTTTTTGATTATTTTCCATTTGTTTTGCAATATTGTCTATCTGTCTGATGATTTTTTCTTGTTCTTGTGGGGAATCTGTTTTTAGTAATTTCTTTTTTAATTTTTTTAAATTGTTTGTGTAATTTGCAAAATCACTTTTTAATTCATCAAGGTATGGGTCACGCATAGTTTTTGGTGTACTTTGTTACATTTAGTTTATTAGATCAATTTTCAAATCACAACTGATTTGAAACTAGTGGGCCGTCTTGAGATAAAGTCTTATGAAAAAATAAAGGAATTTCTTTCTGAAGAACATGTTGGTCGTATAGCAAGCATTGATGAGAACGGCTATCCTCAAATAATTCCTATGAATTTTGCATTTGTTAATGACTCAATTTACATGCATTCGTATACTAGAGGAGAAAAATTAGATAATATTTCACGAAATCAAAAAGTCGGATTCGAAGTAGATAGGGAACTGGAATTTTTACCGTCATATTTTTCACACCCTACTGATGCGTCTCAAGCTGATACTTTGTACATTAGTGTAGTAATCAAGGGAAAAGCAGTTTTTGTTGAAGATGATGATGAAAAGGCTCTTGGACTCAATGGATTAATGGAAAAATATCAGCCTGAAGGCAATTACATTCCAATAAAGAACAATGATTTAGTTTTAGATGAGGTAGCAGTAATCAAAATAATTCCAGAGTCAATTAAAGGAAAATACAAAATTGGACAACATTTAAGGTCTGATTCTAGATTGATTTTGGCCAAAAAAATCCTAGAAAGAAACTCTCCTTCATCTAAACAAACTCTAAAGATAATGGGTTTTGAAGAAACACCCGATGGTCTAAAAATGGTCGATGAACCTGTTTGGTAGTTTTTGATATCACCATTGCTTTAAATTCAGTTTTCAGGGATTGTACATGTTGGAACAAACAACTCAATTTGAATTAGCATCTGAGTATGTACCTACAGGTGATCAGCCTCAGGCAATTGACCAATTAGTTCAAGGTGTTAAAAACAAGACTGTTCAGACATTATTGGGAGTTACTGGTAGTGGTAAGACATTTTCTGTTGCAAATGTTATTGCAAGAACAGGCAAAAATACTCTAGTCATATCTCATAACAAAACTCTTGCTGCCCAACTGTATTCAGAACTAAAACAATTCTTCCCAAAAAACAATGTTGGATATTTTGTTTCATATTATGACTATTATCAACCTGAAAGTTATCTTCCTCAAACTGATACCTATATTGAAAAAGATACTCAAATTAATGAAAAAATTGAAAAACTAAGGTTGGAGGCAACTGCGATGTTGCTTTCAGGTGAGCCTACAATAATCGTCTCAACTGTTTCGTGTATCTACTCTCTTGGAAATCCACAAGATTGGGAAGACTTAGCAATCACTGTTAATTCTGGTGATGAGATTAAACGAAATGAACTCATTAGACAATTAATTGATGCTAGATATGAAAGAAATGATACTGAAGTGGCCCCTGGAAATTTTAGGGTAAAAGGTGACACTATTGACATTACTCCTGCATATTCTGAAGATCTTATTCGAATTTCTATGTTTGGTGATGAAGTTGAAAAGATCTCTATACTTGATCATGTTTCATTAAAAGAAAAAAGAAAATTAATCAAATGAAGATTTTTCCTGCAAAACACTATCTTATTGCAAAAGATGTTAGAAAAAAGGCAGTACAATCAATTAAAGATGAACTAAAAAAACGTCTACCTGAATTAAACGAATTAGAAAAACAAAGACTTGAAATGAGAACAAAATATGATTTGGAAATGATTGAGGAATTAGGATATTGCTCTGGAATTGAAAACTATTCTCGACATTTTGATGGACGTAAACCTGGAGAAAAAGCATTTTGTTTGATGGATTTTTTTGGAGATGATTATTTGCTGGTAATTGATGAATCTCATGTTACATTACCACAATTACATGGAATGTACAAAGGTGATCATTCTCGTAAAAAAGAATTAGTTACTTATGGATTCAGACTACCCAGTGCATATGATAACCGTCCATTGAAATTTGAAGAATTTGAAAAGTATATTCAAAACACCATATTTGTTTCAGCAACTCCTGCCGACTATGAGAAGAAAATTTCTACGCAAATTGCAGAACAACTTGTCAGACCTACTGGATTGTTAGACCCTAAAGTCGAAATTAGGCCTACAAAAAACCAAATGGATGACCTAATACAAGAAATCAACAAAAAAGTAGCAAACTCTGAGCGTGTTTTGGTCACCACTCTGACTAAAAGGATGGCCGAAGATTTGGCTGAATATCTATCTAAAAAACAAGTACGAGTGCGATACATGCACTCTGAAATCGAAGGGTTGCAGAGAACAGAGTTAATACGACAATTGCGTCTTGGAGAATTTGATGTTCTAGTTGGAATAAACTTGCTTAGGGAAGGGTTGGATATACCTGAAGTATCACTAGTTGCCATTTTGGATGCTGATAAGGAAGGCTTTCTTAGAAATTTTACCAGTTTGATTCAAACATTTGGTAGAGCTGCAAGAAATGAAAATGGAAATGTAATCATGTATGCTGATAATATTACTAACTCTATGAAAAATGCAATGGATGAAACCAAACGTCGTCGAGAAAAACAAATCAAATACAACAAAGATCATAACATTACCCCAAAGACAATCATCAAATCTGTTCCAGAACAGGTAACAACACTAGATGATTCAAAATTAAAATCAACACATGATATTGCAGCTGATATTATTGATTTGGAATCTCAGATGAAAAAATATTCTGAAGAATTGGACTTTGAACGTGCAATTGAGTGTAGGGATAGAATAAAAAGACTGGAAAAGGAGATTCAACTAAAAAATGACCGAAAATAAATTAAAAATTCGTGGTGCGCGTCACCATAATCTGAAAAATATTGATATTGATATCCCCAAAAACAAATTAGTTGTAATTAGTGGATTGTCTGGTTCTGGAAAATCTACTTTAGCATTTGATACAATTTATGCTGAAGGCCAGCGACGATATGTTGAATCCCTTTCTGCATATGCTCGCCAATTTTTAGAAATGATGGATAAACCTGATGTCGATTCAATTGAAGGTTTGTCTCCTGCAATTTCAATACAACAAAAAACTACTAGCAAAAATCCCCGTTCCACTGTAGGAACTACTACTGAAATCTACGATTACATGAGGTTGCTTTATGCAAGAATTGGTATCCCCTATTGTACTAATTGTGGACGAAAAATCTCAACACAGTCAGTCGAGACTATTTGTGATTCTGTTCTAAGAGAATTTTCCGGAAAAAAAATCCTAGTTTTATCACCTATTATTCAAAGGAAAAAGGAACATATGAAAAATTATTTGAACAAATCAAAAAGGATGGATATTCTAGAATGCGCCTAAATGGTGATATTTTGAGCCTAGATGAGGAGATTCCTCCACTTGACAGGCAAAAATGGCACAATATTGAGATTGTAGTAGACAGAATTACTACTGAAAAATCAGAGCGCTCAAGATTATTTGAGGCTATACAGACTGCAATCAAGGCATCCAAAGGAGATGTCATGATTGCATCTGAGAAGGATGAAAAAATTTTCTCTCAAAACAATGCTTGTCCTTACTGTGGGTTAACTGTAGGTGAATTAGAACCTCGAAATTTTTCTTTTAATTCACCATTTGGTTTGTGCAAAGAATGTAACGGTCTTGGTGTTAAAATGGAATTTGATCCTGACTTGGTTATTCCAGATAAAACAAAATCCATTTTGGATGGGGCAATTGTTCCTTGGAGTGGAAGATTTTCATCATTTAGGCGACAAGCATTAAGAGCAGTTGGAAAAAAGTTTGGCTTTGACTTGATGACTCCTATGAATAAAATAAAATCAAAACACCTACAAATTATTTTGTATGGAACCGATGATTTAATTGACTTTAACTATCGTTCAAAATCCGGGGACTCGTCATGGCAATATACCAATGCCTTTGAAGGAGTTTTATCTAATCTTCAACGTGTTTTTATGGAAACTGATTCTGAATCAAAACGTGAATGGTTAAAACAATTCATGAGAGATACTCCATGTAATGCTTGTAATGGAAAAAAACTCAAACCTGAATCTCTTGCCGTTAAAATTAATGATAAAGGAATTATGGATGTTTGTGATTTATCAATTGATCATTGTTATGATTTCTTTTCTACATTAAAGTTAACTGAAAATGAACAATACATTGCAAGAGATGTTCTAAAAGAAATTAAAGAACGACTTGAATTTTTAATGAATGTTGGTTTGAATTATCTTACACTGAATCGATTAAGTTCAACATTGTCTGGCGGTGAATCTCAAAGAATTAGACTTGCCACACAAATTGGTTCTAATCTTACTGGTGTCTTGTATGTTCTTGATGAACCTACTATTGGTCTTCATCAAAGAGATAATGCAAGACTAATTAAAACGCTAAATAAGCTACGAAATCTGGGAAATACAGTAATTGTAGTGGAGCATGACGAAGAAGTTATACGAAATTCAGATTGGATGGTTGATTTGGGTCCCGGGGCTGGAGTAAATGGTGGAAGTGTAGTTTTTGAAGGAACAGTCAATCAAATACTTGATGGCCACAAATCTGTGACTGGTGATTATCTTAAAGACAATTCGTTAATTACATTGCAAGACAAAATTCGAAATAATTCTGGCTCTCTTGTCGTGCAAAAAGCATCTGAAAATAATCTTAAAGACATTGATGTTGAGATTCCTTTGGGTCTTTTTGTATCTGTAACTGGAGTTTCAGGTTCTGGAAAATCCACTTTAATTAATGATATTTTGCTCAAGGCATTAGAAAACCATTTTTACAAATCTAATGTAAAGCCTGGAAATCACAAAAAGATTGTTGGTTTGGAAAATATCGATAAAGTTATTGCAATTGATCAATCTCCAATTGGACGAACCCCTCGTTCAAATCCTGCAACATACATTGGTGCATTTACACCTATTAGAGAATTATATGCAAATACTGAATTATCAAAAGAACGTGGATACGCACCTGGACAATTCTCATTTAACGTTGCAGATGGAAGATGTTTTGCATGTGATGGTGATGGAGTAAAACAAATTGAGATGCAATTTCTTTCTGATGTTTATGTAAAGTGTGATGAATGTAAAGGAAAACGTTACAATTCTGAAACTTTATCTGTTCTATACAAAGGAAAAAATATTTCTGATGTTTTGGATATGACTGTATATGAGGCTCTGAACTTTTTTGAAAATGTTCCTGCTATCAAACGAAAATTACAAACAATTTTTGATGTCGGATTGGGATACATTAAGCTTGGACAATCCTCTACCACTCTGTCTGGAGGTGAGGCTCAAAGAGTAAAATTAGCCTCAGAATTATCAAAACGAGGCACTGGAAAGACAATGTATATTCTAGATGAGCCTACAACTGGACTTCACTTTGCAGATGTACAAAAATTACTGGATGTTCTTAATCGATTGGTAAATCTTGGAAACACTGTTGTAGTAATTGAACACAATATGGATGTCATCAAAAATTCAGATTGGATAATTGACTTAGGTCCTGAAGGTGGAGATGAAGGCGGCAGAATAGTTGCTACTGGTACTCCAAAAGACATTGCAAAAGCTCCTGGAAGTTATACTGGAAAATATCTCAAAAAACTAGTGAAAAAATGACTTTTGATATTTCTAAGATTACAATTCCTACTGATCCTGGCATCTATTTGATGAAAGATTCTGATGGAAAAATAATTTACATTGGAAAAGCAAAAAATCTCAAAAAGCGTGTAAAGTCATATTTTTTAAAAAATCAAAACTACAAAACACAAAAACTAGTTCAAAATATTTCTGATATTGAATTTGTTCTGACTGATAATGAAAGTGAAGCATTTCTTTTAGAATCAAATATGATCAAAAAGTATCGTCCAAGATTTAATATTGAATTAAAAGATCAACAACGATACACCTACCTTAGAATTTCTGATGAAAAATACCCTAGGTTGTTGGTTGCAAGACGTACTAGGGATGGAAAATTCTTGGGCAAGGGAAAAACTTTTGGCCCGTTTACTCAGGGTAGTTCTAAATTACTTACAATAGGTGCATTACGTAAGGCATTTCAAATTAGAATTTGTAAAACTCTGCCAAAAAAAGTCTGCCTTGAATATCACTTGGGAAACTGTGAAGGCCCATGTGAATTTAAGGCTGCTCAAGACCGATACTCAAAACATGTTGCTGCCTTGGAAGAAGTGCTTAAAGGAAAAAATCAAACCAAAATTTTTACCAAAAAATTAGAAGAAGAGATGCATCAGGCAGCTGATCTGCAACAATTTGAGCGTGCAAAAGACATCCGTGACACCTTGATTCGACTAGGTAGTCTCCAAACAAAACAAAAAATGGAGTATGTTGAAAATTCTGATGAAGAATATTTTGGTATAGGGATTCAAGAACAATCTGCCACTGTAATGAATTTTAGAATGATCAATGGTGTGATTCGAGATAGCGACAAATTCTTTTTTGATTTAGTTGGTGATAATTCTTTTTCAAATTTTCTTTATCAATACTATTCTACACATAAAATCCCAAAATTCATTATTGTTAGTGAACTTCCTGAAAATCAAAAACTTTTAGAATCTTTACTTTCGGAGCAAGCTGGGTTTTCTGTAAAAATTTCCACTCCTAACAAAGGTAAGAAAAAAGATATCATGAATCTGATTCTAAAAAATATCAAACTTATCCATTCAAAAGGAGGTGAACCTGGACTAGCTGAACTAAAAGAAATTCTCAATCTTCCTGAAACACCAAACATCATTGAATGTTTTGACATTTCAAATCATGGTGAAGACTTTGCTGTAGGATCAATGGCTAGGTTTGTTGGAGGTAAACCACACAAATCAGGATATAGAAAATTCAAAATTAAAACAGTATCTGGTAGAGATGATTTTGCCATGATTGGCGAAGTCATTAAAAGAAGATATTATAGATTATTAGAAGAAAATTCTGAATTACCTGATTTGGTGGTAATTGATGGTGGTAAAGGACAACTTAGTGCTGCTACAAAGTCTTTACAGTCACTTGGTCTGAAACTTCCTTGCATCTCTTTGGCAAAAGAAAATGAAGAAGTTTATGTTCCAAAAAACAAAAAACCTGTTATTATTGCAAAAAATAAACCTTCTTTGAAAATTTTACAACATGTTAGAGATGAGACTCATAGATTTGGTGTGGCATATAACAGAACTATAAGAAAAAATCAGATAAAATAAGAAAAAAGGAAAATTTTGGTTAGTTCACTTGAACGTTTCCAACCATCCATGGATGTACCATACAGAAGTAATCATAACTTCCTGCATCATTGAATGTGAATGAATAAGATGCTGAACCCATTACTAGACTGCTGTCAAAGACACCAGATGGTCCATCTGCTGGACTTCCGCCAGTAACTGTGTGTGCTGCTGTGTCTCCATTAACCCATTCTACTGTGTCTCCAGCAAATATTATGATGTCTGCTGGTAAGTAACATGCGTTAGTTTCTTCACATCCTGGAACTGAAGTTCCTGCTGGAATGTTAACTGTGTGAGTTTCTGGACCTGGTGCGTGTTTTTCAGTCTCTTCTTTGATAGTTTCACCTATGTCTTCAACAACTTCTTCAGCTTCTTTAGCTATGTCTGAGGTTGCTTTTTCAGCTTCTTTCATCACTTCTTTAGGATTTTCTTTTACTTTAGCTGCAATATCTGCAAATGGATCAACAACTTCTTTTGTTGCTGATGTCATTTCAGATGCTGTGTCTTTTACAATCGTAGGTGTATTTACTGCAATGCTTAGATCTTGACCTGATTGACCTGCAAATGCTATAGCTACTCCTATGACTACAATCGCAATTGACCATCCAATTGCAGCTTTGTCTATACCTGCCATAATTGATCTCAAATTCGATGTATACTAAATAAATCTAGTCTTCATTATTACTGAAATATTTTTTATTTTCCGTTTTCAAAATTTGATATTTGATTTTTGTTCAAATTTTTTCAAATTTTCTGAAAATTCATTGAAAATTCCACATGATCGCTCTAATGCAACATTGACTATTGTCAATGAAGTTGAACAATTATTTCTTTTATGATTCTATAATGTAATAACATCATACAACGCAATTGAGCTGTCACCAAGTAACTACTCGTTTTTGGTCTTAAGCTCTTTTGCATTTTTTCTGATTACATTAATTCAAATTTTATTTTTAATTTTCTTTGCGAAATTAATTGTTTTATGAATTGCATTCTCTTTTTGATAAAATTATCATCTGGTTCTTGATTAGATTCAAAATGATCAATCAATATTTTTTCGTTACATTTTACTTTGATACTGTCTTCATTTTTTATGATGAATGTTCCAATTGCCCAAAACAAACCCACATGAAATGCAATGTATTTTGATTGTAAATCTGTCACTTTGTTTTTGTACATTTGAACATGTTCTCTATCTTGTTTAACAACAGAATCACTAGTTTCTACAGTCCATGAAATTTTTTCGCTATTTCCATCAAAATAAAAAATATGGTTCAATTGTCATCCAAAAAGTGGTTCTTTGTCAATATATTTTGAATCCCCCACTTATGATCAAAGATTGAAAGGTGTAGTTATGCTTGAATCTCACGCCTTCTTTTCAAAAATGGTCGATGAATTAGTAGAATTTTCTGAATATGATCCTGAATTAGCAGATGGAATAAAGTGGCTTGATGAACAGGCACAAAAAAAAGGAATCACATTTTATGATATGGTTTTTGAAGTGTTGTACAAACATGATGTAAATTCTAAAGCTAAAGATTGGCTTAGTACAAGAAACTAAAATTATTTTCTCAAGTCTAGTGTTTTGTATTCACAACCCTCTGGACCGCAATATTTTCCAACATACGTTGCTTTTGGTCTGTATAGTGCTGGTTTTGGTGCAGCTTCTGCAAACTTTTCTTCTATAATATGGGCTGCCCATCCGACAACTCTGGATATTGCAAAAATCGGTGTATTCAAATCAACTGGAATTTTTAGCATATAGTAAATTGATGCACTATACAAATCCACATTTGGATAGATATCTTTTCCTTTTTGTAATTTCATTTCAGAAATAGTTGTTGTTTCAATTTTTTCTGTCATGTCAAACCATGGCTCTTTAGTTTTTTCAGCAAGTTTTCTTGATAATTCTTTTAGTACTTGTGCTCTAGGATCATATGTTCTATACACTGCATGACCCATTCCCATGATTCTTTCACCTGCTCTCATTTTTTCTTTAATCCAAGGCTCAACTTTTTCAATTTCTTGAATTTCCAATAACATCTTCATGACTTCTGTGTTAGCTCCTCCGTGTAATTCTCCACTTAATGCTCCTATTGCGGCACTGGCTGCTGAATACATGTGAGCCCTTGTTGATGCAACCTGTCTAGCTGTAAATGTTGATGCATTGAATGTGTGGTCTGCATGCAAAATTAAACATACATCAAAAATCTTCTCTACTTCAGGATCTGGTTTTTCTCCTGACATCATATACAGGAAATTTGCTGCATGGCTTAGAGATGAATCAGGGTCTACAATTGGTAATCCGTTTCTAATCCTCTGCCAACTTGCGATTATTGTAGGTACCTTGGCAATTAGATTGATTGCCTTTTCATAACTTGCTTCTTTATTTGAAAACTCTTCATCATAATATCCTGCAAGTGCTGAAACAAATGCCTGAAGCATGTCCATAGGATCGGCATCTTTTCTCCAATTTCCCATGTTTTTTTGCATCTGTTTTGGAATGTACCTTGCCTCAACAAGTTTTGAATTAAATTCGTCTAGTTGAGCTTTTGTTGGTAGGTTGTCATACAGCAGTAAATACGCTGTTTCCTCAAATGTTGAATTTTTTGTAAGATCTAAAATATCAAATCCTCTGTAAATTAACTTGCCTTTTTCACCATCAATGTTTGAAATTCTTGTATCTGCAACCTCTATTCCTCTCAAACCTATGTTTTTTGTCTCCATACTAAGCCTAGCAAAAATTCTTCTATTATATTTTAGCTAAAACGGTGTCTATGAAATTTAGTAATTAGTCTAATATACCAACTTTTGACCCTAAATGAGAATTTTTAATCAAAAATTAAATGACTCCTGATGAGCGTAAAAATTTGCAAAAACTTGATGATCTAGTACTTAATGCATCTGATGATGAATTGAAAAAAATTCAAGAAATTGATCATCAAAACCAGATGGAAGGTCTTTCCCTTTATGAAGTATATCTTGATTCAAGTTCTCTGATAAATCAAAGTATCAAAAAACCATCTAGAAAATCTTAGCATCATTCTTCATTTAAATGAGGGATTGTAATTTTTCTTGATGTTGGCTGCATCAAAAAACAAAGAAATCTGTTACCAAAAAAACAACTGCAAAAAAAACACCTAAAAAAACAACTGACAAAAAAAACACCTAAAAAAACAACTGACAAAAAAACAACCTAAAAAACAAAACTGCAAAAAAAACACCTAAAAAAACAACTACAAAAAAAACATTAAAGCGTACTAAAGTAATTTGTATTTCTCATAAAGAAGATGCTGACGGTATTAGCTCTGCAGCATTAATTCGACAAGCATTTGGTGGTGATGCAATATTAGTAGACTATCCAGGACAAATGGAAGCATTACAACAAGTAGTTAACGATGAAAAACTAAAATCATTATACATTTGTGATTTGGGTCTAAGTAAAAAGACTCAAGATGAATTTATTGATATTATGAAATCTTTGAGAAAAAATAAGGTCTCCATTACCTATATTGATCATCATGATATTGATCCTGATGTTGTAAAATCGCTACAAAAAATCAAAGTCAAAGTGATCCATGACATAAATGAATGTACTACTGTTCAAGTTTACAATGCCTTTAAATCAAAATTAAATGAACATGCAACTTTTGTTGCAACATGTGCTGCCATTACTGATTATATGGAAGATAGACCATTGGGTGCAAAATTACTTCAAATGTATGACAGACAATTTGCACTCATCAGTGCTACTGTTTTAACCTACAATATTGTAGGTCATCAAAAGGAACCTGATTATCTATTATACTTGGTAGAGGAATTAGCCGAATCTAAATTCCCTCATGATATTCCCAACACCTTTGAGTTTGCACAAATTCAAGTCGAGAAACTTTCTCAAATGATTGCCAAAGTAAAAGCAGGTATGAAAACCATGAAAAATCTTGGATACATGGAGATTACTGATGCTGGTGCTAGTGGTGCTGTGAATTTTGTAATGGGCTTATCTGGCAAAGATGTAGGTGTTGCATACAAAGAAAGAGTTGATCATGGAATCTATGCAGTTTCAGTTCGTGGTTCTAAAAATTGTAAAGTTCATTTGGGAAAAATTGTTAATGTGTTAGCTACCGATCTTGGCGGCTCTGGTGGTGGACATGATAAAGCATGTGGTGCAGTGATACCAAAACCAAAAATAAAAAATTCGTTACAGAATTAAATAAAAAATTAAATAATTATTGTAAAATATCTGGGATTTTTTTAGTATTTTGAAATTCTTGCGTGTCTGATAAAACTAAATACCATTCATTTTATTTTAATTGAAAATGCCAACAGTTCTCCTTTGCTTTTAGTCAAGAATTTTGCCATTTTAGAAAAAAACCCATATTTTTTGTCTCTTCTCTTTATTGCATCTTTGGTTTTTTCAGCATCTAAAATTTCTACAGTTCCTGAAAACCACTTTCCTTTAATGTCGCCCTTGATTGTATATGTTGCAATTTTAACTTGAGTGTTGTTTTTAAGTCGCTTTACCTTTCCTGTTTGAACCCGAGTCACCACAAAAATTTGATTGTCCTTAATTGTAAACCATACTGGAGTTCTGACAGGGGTTCCATTTTTCTTATATGTCTCAACTGAGATATATTTTTCAGATTCTATTTCTTCTAAATACTTCAATAGGCGGTCTTGGTATTTGAATCATTTAGGTTTATTCCTGAGTCATCTCATCAATTTTTTTATCTGTCTGTATGCTAGAACTGGAGGTATGCAATAGGGACATCCTATTTGGGAAATTGAACAGCAGCAGTAACATTGACATTTTCCTTTTTCATGACTACATTCTTGGCAAGTCATGTTTCTTACTTCTGGCCCTTGATCTTAATCTTGTTTTGCAACATGGACATGTGTGTTCTTCTGTAAGAAAAAATATTGCACACAGAGAGCACCATTTTTGTCCGATTTTGTAACGAAGGTTATTTCTAAATGAAGTTGATTTTGCTCTCTCGCATAATCCTTTACACATCTGAACCATGATGAATTTTCTTTGAAAATGTATTTAAGAAAATTTCCAAATCATTCAGAAATCTCAACTATTGCATCAATCTCAGTCATTGAGTCAAGTGGTAAACTTGCAACTCCTACTGCAATTCTTGAATGTTTTCCATTGTCTCCAAAAACTTCAAACATCAAGTCTGATGCAGGATTAATCACTTTTGGTTGTTGGGAAAATTCTGGAACTGAATTTACAAATCCTGACAGCCTTACAACTCTTGTTACTTTATCCAAACTTCCAACCTCTCTTTTGATTTGGGCTAGTATGTTTATGGCACAACTTTTTGCTGATTTCTGAGCAGTTTCTAGATTGTCATCAGAAACTTTTCCTGTATATGCTACTTTGCCGTTTTCTAGTGGAATTTGACCTGATATGAAAAGTAAATTTCCTGTTTTGATGGCTGGAATATAATTTCCTGCAGGAACTGGTGCTTCTGGTAACTCTATTCCTAATTCTTTGAGTTTTTCTTCAGACAATACGATTTTGCGTTTTTTAGTCTGATTTTAGTTTTTACTTATTTTGATGTGTACTTTTTCGCCTTTGTTTGAGTTGTTTTGGAAAATTTTTCTTGTTTTGTATCCTTGTTTTTGTAGACAATTATCCAAAACTGAAACCCATGGCAAAGAATGACCACTATTTAGCTTTGATTCAACTGTGATGTTTTTTGTGTTTGCCTCAAAATTCACATGTCCTGAACATGTAATCTGTAATACTGCATCCATCATTTCAATAATATCATCTAGTGACTTTGATTTTAAAGAAACACCATTTTTTTCTAATAGTTTGAATAAATCAAATTCTGGTTTTTTTGAAAACATTGTAGAGTTTAGAATATGTGTCAACCCTATCTCGTTTATTGTTTTGATAATTTTGTAAATTTCTTGTGCCTCTACTTTTGTCATGTCTGCAAGTGCTTTTGTTTTTGTTGCATTTTTCCAAACCTGTGAAAACACTTTCTCCTGATTCACTCCAAGAATATCTGTTGATGAAAATACTGCTGCTTTGCCATTGTCATTGTTTATCATTAGTAATTCTGTTTCATCAAAAATAAAACAATTCTGTGTAGTATCTGAAGCTCTGATTTCTATTCCATCTGGAATTGCTCTGTATGATTCTGAGCAGATTTGTGCTGGTGAAACTAATACCTTAACGTCTAAGTTTCGACGTAAGACTGACACTAGCTGTTCTTTACATTCTGCCAATAATCCAAAACCCCATTGATCTGCCATAATTTTGATTGATGATTTACTTCCTTCAATCATGGTTTGAAGTTGCTCTAATACGTTATTTGCACTAATGTGAAAATATCTCTTCTCTTCTGATCCTCTTGATTTTCTACTTTCTTCACTTGCCTTTTTGAGGTTTGATACTAGTGAGTTCATTGCATTTACTTTGTTAATTTGCTCATGAATAATTCCATCAAATGCATCTTCAGGAGCAATAGCTGTACACATTATTGGCTTACTTTTTGAGATTATTGCCAGCTTCTTGTTTTCAAGTTTGAGTAAAGTTGGATAAATCTTGGTTCTTGGTATTTCTGAATAATATGCTAATTCTCCTGCTGAAATTGTACCTTTAGCAATTAATGCTACATATGCTTGTGCTTCATATTTACTCAAGCCAAATTCTTCAAGGCTAACTGTTAATGCGTGCTCATTGACCATGATTATGGTTAATTTGTTATTAGGTAAAATTGAGAGCTAAATTCCTTTACACAAATACTCAAAAAAAATCAAAATTGTATCTACAGACAGGTGTAACTGTGGTTACTAAATTAATTGTGACATCGTCCTCAAATACAAAATCTAGAGAAAACCATCATGTCGGTTAAGTGTGTGAGGATGGATAATGAAAATATTTCTCATTCTGTTACATTGACTCCTAGATTGGATTATTCTACTTCTTTACTTGATGAGATTGTGTCTGTTATTTCTCAAAAAAGAGATGCTTTGAAACAATCAAACAAAGATTTGGTTTTTGATTTTGATGAGACAAACAAGACGCATCTTCAAGCAATTGAGATTGAACGAATAATGGCGTTTTCACTTGAGATTTTAACTATTGCAAAAAGAAAGACTAAAAGCATTACAAACATTCAATCCATCCCTAAGGTTTTGCCTTCTTCTATACCTCTTATTCGAACAATTAGTGCCCAACTCTATGAATTGGTTCCTGATTCTAGCCAAAAACTCTCAGAACTTTCTGTCCATTTAGGTAGTATTGTACTTGATTCCGCAGCTCTTACTCACGCTAGCTTTGATTTTAGTCAATCAAACACTGAATCTTCAACATTGCTTGATAAAGTAAAATTGATGGTGGACTCTAAAATAAGTAAGCAGTATCCTAATGTTGATTTTTTTAAATTATGTAATACTTGAATGTATTAAACTCTAAACGTGATTTTACAAGAGACTTAGAACGTATAAAATCACTTTCATCTAAAATTGATAAGAAAATTTCTGAAGCCAAATCTTCTGATGACAAAAACATTGAAAAATTAACCCTAGAAGAACTACAAGATTTAAACAAGATTGTAGGAATTGCAGATTTCTTGTTAGTCAAACATGCTGATAAAAAAGAGATGCGTTCGATTCTCAAGTATTTTGTGTCTGTAATTTCAGATGCAGCTGGTTCTATTGAAGACTTGGATGATGAAATCTCTGAACTGATAATGTCCGCTGAGGATTCTATTAGCAAGGTAAAGGGAATCCATGTGGATATCTCAGAAAAATCTGATTTTAAGAGCAAATATCATGACGGTCCTGAATATAATGAACATGAAACAAGTGCAATTAATTTAACCAATTTTGCTACAGAGATTAACACTGTAGGATACCAACAAAATTCTCTAGAGAATACTGCGTAGGTAATATGAGATGAGTATGGCTCCCCAAGAATTAGAAAATACTGCAAGCAAATATGCCTCTGAGGCTATCAAGTTCGATTCTCAAGGCGCTCGTGGCATGGCAATTGCTCATTACCAACATGCAATTGATGCTTTGGTAAAATTACTGCAATTATATCCTACCAGTAAACTAAACCAAATTTACAAAGAAAGATGTAACTCTTATCATAATAGAATCAATGCATTACAACAGGCACATGGTGTTGAGCCTGCAGTGGATCCTAAAGCTTCTGAAGAAGAACAAAAGAAATCTGTTCAAAGACAAGAAAACGAAAATGATTTTGAAGAATTAATCATGAAAGAAAAACCAGATGTAACTTGGGACCAAGTTATTGGTTTGGATGATGCTAAAAGCGCATTACGTGAATCTATTGTTTATCCAACTAAAAGGCCTGATTTGTTCCCATTGGGATGGCCTAAAGGAATGTTACTTTATGGGCCACCTGGAACTGGTAAAACAATGCTTGCAGCTGCCACGGCAAACGAAATGGATGGGTATTTCATCAATGTTGATGCATCTTCTATGATGAGCAAATGGTTAGGTGAGGCAGAGAAAAATGTTTCAAAATTATTCTCTATGGCAAGACAATATGCTGAAAAAGAAGGCAAGCCTGTTATTTTGTTTGTAGATGAAGTTGACTCTCTGTTGGGTTCTAGAAACAGCGAAGTTGGCGGAGAAGTTAGAACCAAAAATCAATTCCTAACTGAGATGGATGGTGTAAATGGTAAAGGGAAAGATTTGATGATGTATGTAATTGGTGCCACAAACAAACCCTGGAGTCTTGATTGGCCTTTCCTCAGAAGATTCCAAAAGAGAATTTATGTATCATTACCAACACAAGCAGCACGAGAAAATCTATTCAAACAATACACTGCTAAACTAAATAAAGACTACAAAGTTAATCCCTCTGAATTAGCAAAACTATTTGATGGTTACAGCGCTAGTGACATCAAAGACATATGTCAAGCTGCTCAGATTAAAACAGTCCATGAGATTTTCAATGCTCCTGATTATCATGAACCAATTGAGGGTGAAGAACCAGTTCAACCAAGAGAACTCACTACAGCTGATTTCAAAGATATCATGGCAAGAAGAAAACCAAGTGTTTCAACTGAAATGATTCGTGCATATCACAAATGGAGCGAAGAGTTCCAAGCACTATAATCAAATTTTTGCGATCAAAAATTCTATTTTCAAATCCACATAAAACTTAAATTCGCTTTCTTGTGGACTTTACGAGGGTCACAATTACTACAAAGAAATCAATCCACGCAAACAAGTATGGAAAGCTGATCTTTGATGATGGGACTGTTTTTGATGGCGAAGGCTTTGGCTATTCTACAACTGTTTTTGGTGAAATTGTCTTTAACACTGGAATGGTTGGATATACTGAAGCGTTAACTGATCCTTCTTACAATGGACAAATTTTGACACTAACTTACCCTCTAGTTGGAAATTACGGTGTTCCCGATCCAACTATTGCTGATGAAGATGGTATACCCAAATTCTTTGAATCTGACAAAATGCAAATTAGAGGCTTGGTGGTACATGAACTATCCCTTACTGCAAGTCATTGGAATCTATCCCTGACTCTTGATGAATGGATGTATAATGAAAAAGTACCTGGAATATCTGGTGTCGATACAAGAGATATCACAAAGAAACTTCGAAGCAGCGGTGTCATGATGGCTGCTCTTGTAGTTTCAGATGAAGAGATTGATGTTGATAAAGTCAAAAAAGAGTTGGCAGCAGCTGCTGATTACAATACAGAGCAATTCATGGATTCTGTTTCAACAAAAACTGAAAAAATCTATGGTGATGAAAATGACACAGTTGTTGTAATTGACACTGGCGCAAAAAATGCAATTGTTAGAAATATTCGAGAACTTGGATACAAAGCAATTGTTGTACCATGGAACACATCTTATGAAAAAATAATGTCTTACAATCCAAAAGGTGTTGTTCTTAGTAGTGGTCCTGGTGATCCACAAAATTGTCCTGCAACAATTGATACTGCCAAACAATTAATTTCAAACAATATTCCAACACTGGGAATTTGTTTAGGTGCTCAAATAATTGGACTTGCAGGAAACACTGAAACTTACAAACTAAAGTATGGGCACCGTGGTCAAAACAAACCATGTGTGAACTTGGAAACAAATCAAGTTTATGTTACTAGTCAAAATCATGGATATGGAATAACACCTGAATCTTTGGAAAAATCAGAATTTAATTTATGGTTTACAAACGCAGATGATAAAACAGTTGAAGGAATCAAACACAAAACAAAAAATTGTATCGCAGTACAATTTCATCCTGAAGCTGCACCTGGACCCTTTGATTGCAAGTATGTTTTTGAAGAACTCAAAAAATTAATGGAGAAATAAAAAAATGCCAATAAATGAATCTTTGAAGAAAATTCTTGTACTTGGTAGTGGAGCAATCAAAATTGGCGAAGCTGGAGAATTTGATTACTCTGGAAGTCAATGCCTCAAAGCAATTCGTGAAGATGGACTCAAAAGTGTATTAATCAACCCAAATATTGCAACAATTCAAACAGATACAAGATTTGCAGATCAAGTGTATCTTTTACCTGTAACCCCCAAGTATGTTGAATCTATAATTGAAAAAGAAAGACCTGATGGAATCATGTTGGCATATGGTGGACAAACTGCTCTAAACTGTGGTGTCAAACTAGAAGAAGCTGGCATCCTCCAAAAATATGGGGTAAATGTTCTTGGAACTCAGGTACAAGGCATCAAAAATACTGAGGATAGGCAACTTTTCAAAGACCAAATGACTGAGGCAGGTGTTCCTGTGCTCAAAAGTAAGACTGTAACAAACTTTGATGATGCAAAAAAGATAGCAGAAGAACTATCATACCCTGTTATAATTCGAGTAGCCTATACTCTTGGTGGACGTGGTGGTGGTATTGCCCACAACGAGATTGAATTACATGAGATTGTTGAACGGGGTCTAAAAGCAAGCCTAGTCGGTCAAGTACTAATTGAAGAATACATTGGCCATTGGAAACAAATCGAATATGAAGTAATGCAAGACTATGATGGCAATAATGTAATTGTGTGTAATATGGAAAATGTTCTTTCTATGAAGGTGCATACTGGTGATAATATTGTAGTTGCACCGTCACAAACAATTGATAATCACGAATATCATATGTTACGTTCAGCAGCACTGCGTGCAACAAAACATGTTGGTATTGTTGGTGAATGTAACATACAGTATGCATTAGATTCTGATTCAGACAGATACGTTGCAATTGAAATAAACCCGCGCCTTTCACGTTCATCAGCTCTTGCAAGTAAAGCAACAGGATATCCACTTGCATACATGTCTGCAAAGATTGGTCTAGGTTACAATTTATCTGAACTTGTAAACCGAATTACCAAAAATACAACTGCATGCTTTGAACCATCGCTTGATTATGTTGTTTGCAAACATCCAAGATGGGATTTTTCAAAGTTTGAATTAGTAAATCGAAGACTGGGAGTTACAATGAAATCTGTTGGAGAAGTAATGGCAGTTGGCCGAACCTTTGAAGAATCATTACAAAAAGCAATCAGAATGCTTGATATTGGAAATGATGGACTTGTTTTGAATCGTGCAAATGGAAAAACATACACCGAAGAAGAAATTGAAAACAAACTTTCACATCATGATGATCAAATCCTGTATAATGTTGCAATTGCTCTGAAGATGGGACTCTCTGTTGATAAAATCTATGACCTATCTGCAATTGATCCTTGGTTTATTGAAAAAATACAAAATATTGTTAACACTGAATCTCATCTCAAAGAATCAGAACTTGATGAATCTATGATGTGGGAAGCAAAAAAGATGGGCTTCTCAGACAAGCAGATTGCTAGGGTCAAAGAAAAGACTCCTGATGAAATACGTGAAATACGCAAAAAACTAGGCGTGATTCCTGCCGTAAAACAGATTGATACACTTGCTGCTGAGTGGCCTGCAGTTACAAATTACCTCTATCTGACTTATGGTGGAAATTCTAATGATATTGATGTGCCTAAAGACGAGAAAGGAATCATCGTGCTAGGTGCAGGTCCATATAGAATTGGAAGTAGTGTGGAGTTTGATTGGGGAACTGTCAATATGGTATGGGGTCTGCAAGAAAATGGCGAGAAAAATGTTTCAGTTGTAAACTGTAATCCTGAAACTGTTTCTACCGATTATGATATCTGTACAAGATTGTACTTTGAAGAACTGACTCAAGAAAGGATTCTTGACATTATAGAATTTGAAAATCCCAAAGGTATCATTACTTGTGTTGGTGGTCAGACTGCAAACAATTTAACTCCTGGTCTTGCACAAAAAGGAATCAACATTATGGGAACAAGTGCAATAGATGTTGACAGAGCTGAAGACCGCTCAAAATTTAGTGCAGAACTTGATAAACTTCACATACAGCAACCAAAATGGCAAGCATTTTCCAATCTCAATGAAGCAAAAAACTTTGCACAAGAAGTTGGATTTCCTGTAATTGTTAGACCCTCCTATGTTTTATCTGGTGCTGCGATGAAAGTTGTTTGGTCTCAAGATGAACTAAAAACATATGTTAAAGACGCAACAGACGTTTCTCCTGATCATCCAGTTGTTATATCTAAATTCATGTTAAATTCACTTGAAGTAGATGTTGATGGAGTAAGTAACGGAAAAGAAGTTGTAATTGGCGCTATAGTTGAACATATTGATTCAGCTGGAGTTCATTCTGGTGATGCAATGATGTGTATTCCGCCATGGCGTTTAAACAACAAAATTATCGAAACCATTAATGAATACACAAAAAAGATTGCATTGACATTTAATATCAAAGGTCCATTTAATCTACAATTTCTGATTCATGATGACCATGTTTATGTGATTGAACTCAATATTAGGGCATCTCGTTCAATGCCTTTTGTATCGAAATTGGTAAAAACCAACCTGATTTCACTTGCATCCAAGGCTATTTTAGGAAAACCTCTTCCCAAAATTCCTGAAAACAAATGGCAAAAGATCCACAACTATGGAATTAAGGTACCGCAGTTTTCATTTATGCAATTGGATGGTGCAGATATTACTCTAGGAGTTGAAATGCAGTCAACTGGTGAGGCTGCATGTTTTGGTAACAGCTTTTATGATGCACTATCAAAAGGCCTGACTTCGGTTGGATATAATCTCCCTGAAAAAGGAACTGCCCTTGTTACTGTTGGTGGTACTACAAACAAGGAAAAACTTTTGCCAACTATTGCAAAACTCAAACAGTTAAAATTCAAAATTTTAGCAACAGAACATACTGCAGAATTCTTTGAAGAAAAAGTTGGTGACGTTGAGATAGTACACAAGATATCGGAACCGGAACGAAAACCAAACATATCTGATCTACTCTATGAGAAAAAAATTGATTTTATTATTAACATTCCAAGCACCCTGTCTTTAGAAAAATATGTTGGAATGCTTGATGATGAATATCAGATTAGAAGAAAGGCTTTGGAGTTAGGAATACCTGTTCTTACTACTCTAGAATTAGCGGATTCTTTTGTCAAGACACTGGAGTGGTTACAACATAATGAAACAACAAAAGATCCTATAGAACCATATGATCCTGTTGAATGATTATCATAAGACTTGATCAATAATTGATTCATTTCCGATAATAGTTCCATCAAGTGTAACAATCCTTGCTTTTGCAACTGATTTTATTCTGTCAATTATTGGAGAAATTGATTTTTTGTATTTTTTTCTATGAGTTGCATAAAAGTACTTGTTAAATGAGGGAATTATTGTAATTTCTAATTCTCCGGATTTATTTGGAAACATCATCTCTTTTTCTATTTTCATTGAAATCCAAACTCTTTGTCCATTTATTATGGAACCTTCTTGAAAAAAAACTGGATGAACATGCCCCATAATTATTCTATCCACATGAGAGAAATTCTTAGATGGCATTGTGTGCCCGTGAGTTAGTAATGTGTTTTCTTCAACCATTCCAGTTGAACTTATCATTGTTATTCCCTCTGGGACTAATTTCTGAATATTTGCGTCATGATTTCCAGGAATTAATATCACGTCACATTTTTCCTTAATTTTTTCAAAAAATAATGGAACCTCATCCCATTCGTTTTTTGAGATAACTTTAACACTTGACTTTACATCTCCTAGCAAAATCAGAGAGTCAGGCTTTTCAGACTCTATTATCTCTGTTAATTCTTGAATTGTTTGTTTAGTTGTTGAATTTTTGCCAATAAAAATTTCATTTGATGCCATACTACTTTCAAATCCTATGTGTAAATCTGTAATTACTAGTTGTTTTTTTCTCCTTCCAAAAGTAATGCTGGTTTTGATGGTATGATTCTCATTTGCAGCATCAAAGTTATACTGCAGATATGTGATTAAACCCTTGTGAACAAAGAACATGATAGAATAGAATCTCTGGTTTCTGAAAAGCGAGTAAAACTCCATGTTTTTGAACCCAGTCAAAGGAAAATTTGGACTGTTGTCGGTAAGGGAGAAGAACATTGGGTTGATCCTGATGGTGTTTATTGTTCTTGTCCTGGGTTTTATTTTGGAAAATTAAATGGAAAAGAGACATGCTATCATTTGGATTCTGTAAAACTTGCTCAAAATCAAAAAAAAGTAGAAGAAATCATTTTTTCTGACGATGAGTTTTCTGATTTTCTTTCAGGATTACTTTCAGATCTGTAATGATCTTTTGCTAGAATGTATTAATAAGCAGAAAATTTATTGACAATCATGGATGAGGAGCAACAAAATTCTGAAATTGAAAAAATTGCTAATCTAATGGTTCATGACGGTGTCTCCCTTGATGAACAAGATCCTGTAAAACTAGAGAAATACAAGAACCAAATTAAAGAAGATTGCAATCTAAATGATGACGATGCAATGAAATTGGTTTATGAGACTCTGTTGTTTAGAAAACTAAAAAGTTCAGATTCTGGAGACCTATTAGACAAAGGTTCCGATTTTGGTGCTGGATTTAGTTGAGTTTATTCTAATGGAATAGACTCGATATCTTCTTGTGAAACCCCTTTCCAAAGTCCTATCATTCCCTCTGGCTCTACTTCTTCAACCTTGGTTATTTGTTGAATCTTGATTTGATCCGGTGTGGGTGGTCTCCATAACATTGCCATGTAATCCCCTACATTTCCTACTTTGTTTGGTGAGGCCATTGTTATTTTTTCAGCTGCAAATCCTTTTGCAGTAAGTGCATTTGTTGCCTTTTCTCTAAGATCCATTTTTCCATGTAAGAACAGATAGACATCTTTTTGAGCATCGATTTCTGCCATGAAATTACTAATTTTTTAAACTAAATCAATCTTTCCTGATCTAATCTCTTCCAAAAAGGGTTAAATTAGAATGGGCAAGAATTGAATCTGTGAAAATATTCACTGTAGGAAGCAAATCGTTTGTAACTAGTTTTCAATTAGCTGGCGTTCCAGGTATTATTTCAGAATCTCCTCAAAAGGCTTTAGATGACATTAAGAAACTAACTGATGATTCTGATGTAGGGCTAGTTTTGGTAAGTGATGATATTACAGAATCAATTAATGACGAATTAACTGCATTAAGAGCTGAAAAAGATACTTTGGTATTTGCACTACCTGCAACTGGCAGTGAAAAATCTGAAGTTGATTACCGGGTAATGCTGAAAAAGATTCTTGGTGTTTAATTTTTTAATCTACTTATACTCATTTTCCTAAAGTCAAATCATGAAAACTGCATCTGTTAAAGAACCTGCAATAATTTCTGTTACTGAGACAGAAAATCCTTCTTTAGAGTCTGGCGATATATTAGTTCAAATGCATGCATGTGGAATCTGTGGCTCTGATTTGGAAAAGGTATTTGGCCAATATGGGCAACCTTCTATGCGTTTAGGACATGAACCTTCTGGTGTAATTGTTGATGTTGGTTCTGATGTAACTGAATTCAAAAAAGGCGACAGAGTGTTTACTCACCATCATGTTCCTTGCTATGACTGTCATTTTTGCAATCATGGTAATGAAACAATGTGTAAAAAATACTATGAAACTAATCTGTCTCCTTGTGGTCTATCTGAACAATTTGTTGTTCCTGCATGGAATGTTTCTCATGGTGGAGTCTTAAAAATATCTGATTCCTTAAGTTTTGAAGAAGCTGCAATGATTGAACCCCTCGCATGTTGTGTTAGGGCTTGGACAAAATACAATCATCAGGAAGGTGACAGTGCTGCAATCTTTGGTGTTGGCCCTACTGGAATGATGCACGTTATGTTAGCTCAAGCAAAAAAATTCTCAAAAATTTTCTGTTTTGATGTAAATGATTTTAGATTAGATTTTGCAAAAAAATTCAATATTACTGAATCTATACATTCTGCAGATGATTCACGTAAACAAAAAATTTTGGATCACACTGATGGGAGAGGTGTTGATGTCGCAATAGTTGCAACTAGTAGTCTTAAGGCTCTTGAAGATGCCATTGATATGGTCAGAAAGGGTGGTGCTGTAATGATGTTTGGTGTTCCTTCAAAAGGAGCAAAAATGGATTTGGATATGAGTAAAATATATTCAAAAGAAATTATGCTTGTTACTAGTTATGCAGCATCTGATAACGACACCAAAGAAGCACTACGTCTTATAGAATCATCTCAAATCGATGTTAAACAATTAATCACACATACATATCCAATCACTGATACACAAAAGGCATTTGATCATGCACGAAGTGGTGAAAATGCTATGAAAATAATCATAACAAAATGAGAAAGGCTTAAGAAAGGCATTTTCAGATTCGAAAAGATATGGATTGGGGATTAAAAAATAGGTTATCAAGAATAATTAAACCACATAATAATCGTGCATTAATGTTAGCAGTTGATCATGGATACTTTTTGGGACCTACTGAAAAATTAGAAAATCCAAAAAAAGTGATTGCGCCTCTATTGAGACATTGTGACTCTTTGATGCTCACAAGAGGTGTTCAAAGAACCTCTGTTCCTGCAGAAACTGATACTCCTATGGTACTTCGAGTATCTGGTGGTTCTAGTATTATTGGTGAAGATTTGTCTCAGGAAGACATTACCGTTTCAATTCAGGATGCAATTAGACTCAATGCAAGTGCTCTTGCAATGTCTATCTTTGTTGGCTCAAAGTATGAATACCAAACAGTTGTAAATCTTGGAAAATTAGTCAGTGAGGCAGAACAATATGGAATTCCTGTTTTAGCTGTAACTGCAGTTGGAAAAGAACTTGGTAAAGATGCTCGATATCTTTCATTGGCCTGTAGAATGGCAGCTGAGCAAGGTGCACATATTGTGAAAACATACTATTGTGAAAACTTTGAAAAAGTTGTTGAATCTTGTCCTGTCCCAATTATTGTTGCGGGCGGAAAGAAAATCCCAGAACGCGATGCATTACAATTAACATACAATTCCATTAAAGGTGGTGCTGTAGGTGTTGATATGGGCAGAAACATCTGGCAATCTGAACATCCAGTAGCTATGATTAAAGCAGTTAGGGCAATCGTTCATCAAAATGCCAATGTCGATCAGGCTTTCCAATTATACAAAAAATTAGCTAGCGAAAGACCAAACAAAAAACACAAATCAAAAGGCAACAAACCTAATCAAAACAAATCAAAAGGCAACAAACCTAATCAAAACAAATCAAAAGGCAACAAACCTAATCAAAACAAATCAAAAGGCAACAAACCTAATCAAAATAAATCAGAACCAAAAAAGAACTAGTTCACCCATTAATTTTTGATAGATGAATGTGAGCAATTTTCCATGTTGGTTGCTTTACTAAAACAAAAGTGGCTCTTCCTTTAATCTCCATGTGTTCTCCTGTGTATGCTTTTGTGTCCACTAACATTCCTTTTTGATTTAACTCCATTGCAACAACAGCTGAATCTCCAAAAATACTAATTTTTGGATTTTTGATTTCATAACTATAATCTGAAATACTGACAAACTTGAGTTCTTCTAGTTCTATTGTATTTTGATAATCTTTAAGATCATATGGTGGCAAGTCACTAAAACTCGAAAATTTTGGATCGTTTAGATGGATGTCTTTTAGAATTGATGTGTCTTTTGTAATGCCTGCCTGAAATAATGCTTCTATTACTTTGATAATTTCTTCACTATCTGACAAAAACAGTCATTTTCGAATATGAAAATAATCAGTTTAAATCTTCTGTACGCATTTGGGCAAAACCACGATTACTCTTTAGAGAATCTTTATTAATTATAGATTGATTGATTTTTTGATTTCAATGAGCACAAGATTAGCTGTAAAATTTGGCAAAGAGTTGCTAGTTGTCCTAACACTGTAAAGTGTGCTCAAAATTTTAACACATTAAAATTATGGAGAGAAATTTGATGAATAATATGGAAAATATGATTGGTGCAAAGGCCTTGATGACGGCAATGGAAAAAGAAGGCGTCAAGGAAGTATTTGGCTTACCGGGAGGTGCAAATCTTCCAATGTATGATGAATTTGCTAGATGTAATATTAGACACATCTTGGCACGACATGAACAATCTGCAGCTCACATGGCAGATGGTTTTGGACGTGTAAGTAGAAAACCTGGAGTTTGTTTTGCAACATCTGGACCTGGCGCAACTAACATTCTTACCGGTATTGCAACAGCACAGGCTGATTCTGCACCCATGGTGGCAGTGACTGGACAAGTTCCTGTAGCTATGATTGGAAAGGATGCATTTCAAGAAAGTGATATTATTGGAATGGCAAATCCTGTTGTAAAATATGCATTTCAACCAAGACATGCTTCTGAAATTCCTGAAGTTGTAAAGAAAGGATTTTTCATTGCACAAACTGGAAGACCTGGACCTGTTTTGATTGACATTCCAAAAGATGTTCAACAAAATGAAGCTGAAATGGTTTTCCCAGATGAATTTAAAATCCCAGGATATCATCCATGGGCTGATCCTGATCTTGTTGCGGTAGAAAAAGCAATTGACATGTTACTTCATTCTCAAAAACCTGTAATCTTAGCTGGTGGTGGAACAATCATTTCATCAGCTTTTGCAGAGTTGCAAGCTGTTGCTGAAGCATTGATGCTTCCTGTAGTAACTACTTTCAAAGGAAAAGGAGCATTTCCTGAAAATCATCCTTTATCTTTAGGTCCTATTGGAATGCACGGTCATGCTGAGGCTAACAGAATAATGTCTGAGGCTGACTGTGTATTGGCAATTGGTACTAGATTCTCTGATAGGTCTGTTGGAACTTTTGAGGAATTTGAGAAGAATCTTAAAATCATTCACATGGATGTAGATCCTGCTGAAATTGGTAAAAACCAAACAGCACAACTTGCTGTAGTAGGTGATGTGCAGATGAATCTCAGAGTTATGGTAAAGTTACTCTTGCAAAAAGCAATTAAAAAAACCGAAGAAACACCTTGGATAAAACATGTCAAAGAGACCAAAGCATATTGGCAAGAAAATTTGAAACTTCATCCTGGCGAAATGGGTGCAGCAAAAATTTTACGTAAATTAAGAGAATTATTACCTAAAGAATCAATCATAACAACTGAAGTGGGGCAACACCAAATGTGGGCATCATTATTTTATGATGTGATTCAACCTGGAACTTTCTTTAGTTCTACAGGACTTGGTACGATGGGTTGGGGATTTCCAGCTGCAATTGGTGCCAAAGTTGCAAAACCTGATGTTCCTGTTGTAGACATTGCAGGAGATGGTAGTTTTGCAATGACAGAAAACTCTCTTGCAACAGCAGTGTTAGAAGATATTCCAGTAATTGTATTTGTATTAAACAACTTTACATTGGGTATGGTAGCTCAATGGCAAAGAACATTCTATGACAGAAGAATGATTGGAGTTGATCAAGGAAAATGTCCTGATTATGTTAAATTAGCACAATCATATGGAGCTCAAGGAATTAGAGCACAATCAATGGATGAACTTGATAAGGCAATAAAGGATGCATTAAGCAGTGATGTTGCAACTGTAATTGACATACCAATTGATCCTGAAGAGGACGTATTGCCATTTGTAGCTCCTGGAACTTCACTTAAGGACATGATATTACCATCGTAGTGATTAGTATGTGGGCCATTCTCTCTATTTTAGTTGAAAACAAACCTGGAATTTTGTTCAAAGTTACTCATTTATTCCGTGCAAGGAACTTTAACATCGATAGTATCTCTGTAGGGGTAACTGAGAATCCTGATTATTCTAAAATGACAATCACTACGTATGGTGATGAAAAACAAGTGGACCAGATTGTAAAGCAACTTGATAAAATGATTGATACTGTAAAAGTAGAGCATTTAGATGAGCATAAAACCGTCTTTAGAGAACTTAGTATTTTTAAGATTAAACTAAGTAATGCTAATGATAGTATGGAAGTAAACAAACTAGCCAACGCATATGGCGGGAAGGTACATGATGTTAAAAAAGACTCTCTTATGGTAGAATTGACTGCTACACCTGATCAAATCAAAGCATTTGAGGAATTGGCAAAACCCTTTGGAATCATTGATGTTGCAAGAACCGGTGTTGCAGCTTTGCAGAGGAGCGGTGCTGAATGAAAGTTAGAATATTTGATACTACACTTAGAGATGGAGAACAAACCATCGGTGTGTCTTTATCACCTGGACAGAAATTATCAATTGCAAAAAAACTTGATGAATTGGGAGTAGATGCAATCGAAGCAGGATTTCCAGTAATTTCTGATGGTGAATTCAAAGCAGTCAAGATGATTACTGGCGAAGGATTGTCATGTGAAATTGCGGGATTGACAAGGACTATCAAAAAAGATATTGATGCTGCAGTTGATGCTGGATTAAATTATATTCACACATTCATTGCAACATCTGATATTCATTTAGAACATAAACTCCAAATAACTAGAGACCAAGCACTTGAAAAAGCAATTGAGGCAGTAGAGTATGGAAAATCTCGTGGTCTTCAAGTAGAATTTTCTGCTGAAGATGCATCAAGAACTGATAGAGAATTTTTAAAAAAAGTATTTGGCGAAGTTGCAAAAGCAGGTGCTGATAGAGTCAACATTCCTGATACTGTGGGATATTCTACACCTGAATACATGGCAGAAATTACGAGAGATACAATTGAAGCTACAAAACTTCCAGTCAGCGTTCACTGTCACAATGACTTTGGATTAGCAGTTGCAAATTCTTTGGCTGGAATACATGCAGGGGCTTCATGTGCACATGTTACCATTAATGGCATTGGTGAGCGAGCAGGTAATGCATCATTAGAAGAGCTTTCTATGGCGCTCAAGTGTTTACCTTATGAGCAAAAATATGAGACCAATATCAAATCTGAATTAATTTATGATACATCTAGATTTATCTCAAAAACCGTTGGGATTATTGTTCAACCAAACAAGGCCATAGTTGGCGCAAATGCCTTTGGTCATGAATCTGGTATTCATACTCATGGTGTATTGAGTAACCCTCTCACGTATGAGCCAATTAGTCCTGAATTAGTTGGAAGGAAAAGATGGCTCCAAGTTGGAAAACATGCAGGAGTCCATGGGATGAATGCAATGCTTGCAGAATATGGGGTGAAACCTACTGAAGAACAATCAAAACAGATTTTGGACAAAGTCAAAGTAATAGGTGATCAGGGAAAACAACTCACTGATGTAGAATTGCTGTCAATTGCCAGTGAGGTAATGGAAGAAAAAGATCTTAAAAGAATTGTTCAATTAACAGGATTTTCAGTTTCTACTGGAATCGGAACAATGCCTTATGCATTTGTAAAATTAAATGTGAATGGTGAAGATCATGTTGGAACTGATTATGGTGTTGGACCTGTTGATGCAGCATTAAATGCAATTCAAAAGATCACAGGAAAATTATCTGAAATCAGAATCAAAGATTATGGATTAGCATCTATTTCTGGCGGTTCTAGTGCATTATGTGAGGTTACAGTAAAAGTTGAAGATGCTTTGGGAAACAAAGTTTCTGCAAAATCTGTTGGTGAGGATATTGTTACTACCTCTGTCAAGGCAGTTATTGATGCTATTAACCGAATAATGCTCAAGAAACTACTCCAAGAAAAACAAGTTTAAGTAAATCTAGACTCATTTATTTTTGTGAACAAGTTCCTAATCCCTGTAATTGTCAGTATCATGGTTGTTGGTACTTTGGGATTGACAAACACAGTATCTGCAGAAAAACCTGATGTCGTATGTAGACTAGGAGCAGAGATTGCTACTTTTGGATGCAGTAGTGAGCCAAAAGTGGGTGATCATATACAAGTTGTCTTTGTATCTATTGCAAGGATTTGTCATGGTGATGTTTTTGATATTGGTAACTACATCTGGTTCCTAACAGATCATGGACTAAACTGTGAAGTGGGACAAACAATTGGAATACTTAATCCATATCAATAATATTTACACCGTGAAATTTAGTTCATTATGAGATGACATTATATTTCGTTATAATCACATACAATTATGTACAAAATTTCATTAATTACTGGTGATGGAATTGGTCCTGAACTATCTGAATCTGCAGTTTCTGTTCTTAACACAATTCATGATAAACTTGACTTGAAGTTTGATATAACAAAATTATCTGCTGGTGACAGGGCATTAGAGCAAACAGGAAAGGCACTTCCTGATGAAACAATTGATGCCATAAAACAATCTGATGCGTGTATGAAGGCGCCTGTTGGGGAAAGTGCAGCTGATGTCATTGTTGTTTTGAGAAGAATGCTTGATCTTTATGCCAATATTCGACCTGCAAAGTCATATCCACACATGCCTGCATTACGTGATGATATTGATATGGTCATAGTCAGAGAAAACACTGAAGACCTTTACACTGGAAAAGAGTTTAGCTTGGGTGACGCTGCAGTGGCTTTGAGAATAATTTCAGAGAATGCCTCAAAAAGGATTGCAAAATATGCCTTTGAATCTGCAAAACAGCGTGATTCTATGAGAAAAGTAACGTGTGTTCACAAATCAAATGTAATGAGAGTTACAGATGGATTGTTTGCAAAAGCCTGCACTGATGTATCAAAGGATTATCCTGATATCACTTTTGAGCAAATGTATGTTGATGCATGTGCTATGAACTTGATCCGTCAACCCGAACAGTTTGATGTTATTGTTACAACTAATCTTTTTGGTGATATCTTGTCTGATGAATCATCCCAAGTAGTTGGTGGATTGGGTATGGCTCCAGCTGCAAACATCGGTGATAACTTTGCATTGTTTGAACCTGTTCATGGTGCTGCATTTGATATTGCTGGACAAAACATTGCAAACCCTTCATCATTTTTGTTGTCTATCAAATTGATGTTGGATTGGTTGGGGCAAAAACACAACGATTCAAAATGTCTTGAAGTTGGTCAAAAACTAGAATCCACGATATTTGACTTGGTAAAAACAGGAGTCAAAACAAAAGATATTGGTGGAGACAAAACTACTACAGAATTTACAAAGCAAATTACTGATAACTTGTAATTGTGTGTTTTAGAATGAACACACATTTTCTTAAGTATCTTTCATCTATTCAATAATCAAGTTAAAGGTGTTAGAAGCCGCCATGCCCGATTCCTGCTTTTAACATCTTTACTTTCTCTTCTTAACATCTGATTTTGGTGGATTTAGCGACCAAAAAAACATGGCCAAACACACTGGAATCATAATTAACACTGCTGCAACAACTGATATTGCATAAAATCCTGGGTCTAGTCCTGGTAAAAATGGACCCGGAAATACTGCATACAACCATAAAAACCCAACAAAAATGAAAACTAACTTGTTCTTTCTGATTAGTTGTTTGACACTTAATTTTCTTTTATGAATATAGCATTCCTTGCAACGTGTTCTGTCATCTATCATGCATGACGTACAACAGTTTTTCTCACAAAAATAGCAAACTCTGTCTCCAAAACTTGAGCCACAAAAATCACATTTGTACACTATCTTAGATCCACTTCTACGAATTTATCTTTTTTTCATAAATTCCCAATTTTTATAAATCACATTTTAAATGAACACTTGATGGCAAAATGCTGTATCTGCAAACTTGTTGAAGGTACTCTCAAAATTAAAGACGGAAATCCAAAATACAAAGGAAAACCTATCTGTAAAGAATGTCAGGGCTATAGAAAATTATTACAAGAAACAAAATAGTCTATTCTGATTTTGGTTTATTCTTTTCTGCCCATTTTTCATACATTTTAATTAACTCATCAACGTCTTTTCCATCTTCAGAATAAGTTACAATAACTCCAAAGTTTCCTTTCTTGTCGTGTCCTCTTGCAAAATATCCCCAAAAAGAATCTGGCAGCTTTTGAAAACTATTTGAATCATGTGAAACTCCGATTAGATTATTCCCTATCACTTCAACGACTTTTTTTGCATCATCTTGTTCTATCATGAATTGATGTAATTCTATTACAATAAAAATCTGAATGGCTATGGGCTTAATCTGTCTGGATCTCTTGGGTACAATACGACTTCACGTACATTGTCGATTCCAATTAGTGTAGTCATTAGTCTGTCCAGACCCATACCCCATCCTGAATGTGGAGGCATTCCCCAATCAAATGCTTTGAGATGGTCTGTAAATTGTGCAGGATCCAAATCTTGTTCTTTTAGCCTTGCTTTTAACATCTCTGGATTGTGCAGTCTGGTTCCACCTGATGATAACTCTAGATATCCAAACTGCAAGTCAAATGAACGAGACAGTTCTGGGTCTTCATCCTTTTCTCTTATGTAAAATGGTTTTAGCTTCATTGGCCAGTCAGTCAAAAAGAAAAATCCTGGATGATTATCTCCGATAATTCTAAGATGAGAGTCTAACAAGTCATCACCAAATTCCACTTTTTCGCCTGCACTCCTTAATTCCTCCACACATTGATTGTATGTGATTCTCTCAAATGGTGATTTTGGAACCTCTATTGTGTGACCGATAATTTCTTGTTCTTTTTTGCAGTTCTCTGATGTAAACCTGTAAACTTCCATGACTAGTGACTCTAAAACATCCATCACATCATTGTAATCCATAAACGCAGCTTCGATGTCTACACTGGTAAATTCACTAAGATGTCTTCCTGTGTGGGAGTTTTCTGCTCGATAAAAGTTTGAAATCTCAAACACTCTTTCTAACCCTATTGTCATCTGTTCTTTGTATAATTGAGGACTTTGAGCCAAATATGCCTTCTTTCCAAAATATTCCAAGGAAAATAGATTTGCTCCTCCTTCACTTGCACTACCAATAATTTTTGGTGTAGTTATCTCTATGAATTTTTTTTCTGCTAGTGTTTTTCGCAGTGATTGTAAAACATAATGTCTTAATTTGAAAATAGATGCTGTCTTTTGATTTCTCATATCCAATGCACGATGATTTAGCCTTGTGTCTATGTTACTTTCAACTCTCCCAATAGGGTCTACTGGCAGTGGATGGATTGCCTTTCCTAAAACTTCAATTTCTTCAGCTTTGATTTCAAATGCAAAATCCCTTGCCTTTGTTTCTTGAACTATGCCTTTTACACTTACAACACTTTGACGATTAATCTCTCCAAGTTTGTCGTTTAACTCGCCTTTTACAATGACTTGAGATATCCCTGACACGTCACGTAATGTGATAAATGACATCTTTCCCAATTTTCTTAAATCCTCAATCCAACCTCCTAAAACAACCTCTTTTCCAATTAATTCTGATGTAAGTTCTGAAATATCGTGAGTTTTTACAAAGACCATTATTTTCTACCCTTATCCTCAAATTCTATCTCAATGTCAAGGTTTCGGGCATTTTTTACAATCTCGACTACTTTTTCTGTATCTATTGGAAATCTTGGTGTCCATTTGCCTGAAACCACTGCCTTTGTCTTTTGAACTCCTCCTGGGGCCCAAACTGAGTTAATTGAAAGAATCTTTGTTGGAAAGAACAAATCTTCTATGAATTTCTTATCTGTTTCATCTGCCTCTACAAGCCAAATTTTACCCTTGAATTGATCTTGAAGCAGTCTGTACAGCGTTCTGCTTTGTCTAATTATCATGATGTCGTTTTTTGCCAAAGACAAAACAAAATTTCCTTGAAATTCTCTGCAAGAGTATAGTGTAAAGTTTTCAATCTCGTTATTTGATTTTGCAATTTTAGCTAAGATCATAGATGCTTCAACATCTGCTTGTGTTATTTTTCCTGATTCAACCTTGCTTTCGCATTGTGGACAAAGTATAGCATTTTTTGCATCAAAGCCACATATTGGTAGTTTCATTTGAATCGCTTTTTACATTCTGATAGAGTTGTTTATATCCCTTAGTACAAAACAAAAATTCTAGTTTGGATATGAACAATATATGGCATTTCTAACTGTTGATGGATTAACATCACGATATGATTCATCAAAATGTCCAGTTTATGCCGTAGATGATGTTGACTTTACATTAGAAGATGGAGAATCCATAGGAATTGCAGGTGAGAGTGCATGTGGGAAAAGTACTTTGGGATTGTCTATTATTCGAATGCTTGTTGGAGGAAAAACACAAGGTAAGATAATTTTTGATGGTGATTCTATCTTAGATGTTGATGAAACTAAATTTGATAATGCATTTCGATGGAAAAAAATCTCTATGGTATTTCAAGGAGCAATGAACTCACTTGATCCTGTTTTTACCATCAATGAACAATTTCTTGAAATTTTAAAACAGCATCATTTTGATGGTGACTCAAAACAGATAATTTCTGATGCAATGAATTCTGTAAACCTTGATGAAAATGTACTGAAAAAATATCCTCATGAGCTTAGTGGTGGTATGAAGCAAAGAGTTGTAATTGCCATGGCTTTGCTGCTAAAACCAAAATTTGTGATTGCAGATGAGCCTACCACTGCACTTGATGTATTAATCCAAGCTCAAATCATCAATCTTTTAAAATCTCTAAAGAAATCGGGCATGTCCTTTATGCTAATTACGCACGATTTGGCCGTACTGTCTGAGATTGCAGAGAAGATTGGCATCATGTATGGTGGACAAATGGTAGAATTTGGTTCCTCTGAAGAAATTTACAAAAATCCAAAACATCCATACACTCAAGGACTTTTAGAATCGATTCCAACACTAAAGGGAGACAAACCAAAATACATCAAAGGCATTCCTCCAAGCTTACTTGATGCGCCAACACAATGTAGATTTATTGACAGGTGTCCTTTGGCAGTTGAAAAATGTAAGCAACTTCCGCCTAAATTTAAAACTGAAACTGGATATGTTAGATGCTGGTTATATGAAGATCAATAATCTATTTTGATTTTAGATATTCTTTGTCTATTTTTTCTAGATACACATCTTGAATCTGTGTGATTTCTCTCTGTGTAGTATTTTTGCAAATCATCTTAGCATATTTGACTAAATCTGGGTTGTCTTGTGTTTTTTCAAATTCTTCAATTTTCTTAAAAGATTCTTGCTCAAATTTCATAATGTCTCTAAGTTCTTTGCTTATTTCCTCCACTCTCATTTTCTTGTAATCTTTAGAGTTTGATTTTCGAAAACTAATCTCATCAATTAATTTTTGAATCTCATCAGGTTCATCCATGTTGTATGATAATTGTAGTTATACAAAAAAGTTAATTTTGATTTTCTTTTTTATGCTCTAAAACATGCTTCAAGCCATCAGTCATGCTAAGTGAATCCAAATCAATTTCACAATATGGGCATTTCAATTTCTAAGAATATTTTTTTACAATTGGTAAACAGGAATCAATGATTCTGAGCATCTCTGATCTGATTACTTTTTTATCAATTGAAATCCATACTCTTTCTTTTTTAATTGCAAATGATATGGTCTGGACTTTTTTCCTTTCTTCCCATACAAACTCTATTTCGCCTAGATTTTTATCAAAAAATCCTTCCAAATCGGTCTTTATGGCAATATGTGAGAACTGATACTGGGTATTTTTTGCATTCAATAAAGGCACCAAGTCATCTCTTCTTCTATATGCCAGTAAATCCCCACTTTCTCCTATCACTCCTACAAATCTGATATAGGGACTAATTGCTGCAATTTCATCACAAATTTTCTTGTAGTCTTTTTTTACCATTTACTGGGGTTGTTAAAATATGATATTTTAATGATTGTTGTATTTTCTTATCTAGTTTTAATTAAATAACACATGAAAACAGTTTGAACAGTGGATTTTGTTGACCTTTTTCCATTTGCCCCTGAAGTAGGCTATCTTAGTTTGTCACTTGTCAACTTTTTTGGATCTCTTGTTCCTTTTGTTCCTTTACCTGGGTTCCTATTACTTGCAACAATGTCTGTAGGTGATCAATTTGATCTACATGTCTTGGCAATCTTGTCTGCAATTACTGCAACTGTCGCAAAACAGATCATATTCTATGTCAGTTATGGTGGAAGGAAAATTATCAATGAAAAAACCCGAAAAAGGATGCGCCCCTTTGAGAGATTGGTAAAAAGATACGGTGCAGGAGCTGCGTTCTTTGCAGCTGCAACTCCGATTCCAGATGATTTAGTTTATGTCCCTTTAGGGCTTGCAAAGTATAATCCAAAAAGATTCTTTATTGCAACACTTACAGGAAAATTTGTTCTAAGCTACACCATAGTTTTTGTTTCTCATTACCTTGGTCTGTCTTTGGTTGAACCGTTATTAGAAAACATTGATGATGCAACTCCAGTTTACATTGGAATTATTATTTTTGGAGCTATGATGACTACAGTTGTGGTTTTGCTTTTGAGATTAGATTGGCAAAGAATTCTTGGCAAATTTGCTCCTTGGACTTTGGATGAAAACAACAAAGACTAGATACCAATTTTGAAGTTCCATAACTTGTCTGTTGCTTTTTTAATTCCTATTCTGGGGGATGAAACAATTTTTTTGGTTTTATGCCTTCTGTGATGTACAGTTTTGAATTTTTTGTCAAATCTACACCATAGTGCTCCTTTGTAATTCCTAATGCTTGGGTTAGTTTTGCAGGTCCATTTGTGAGATTTTTCATGTCTGTTTTATTTCTGTTTTTTAGCATCTCTTTTTTTCCTTTTTCTGGCTCAATTGCTCTAATCAAAACTGCCCCTGCACCAACTCGTGGATTTTTAGCTACTACATTAAAGCAATAATACATTCCATATGTGAAATAGACATACGCCATTCCCACTTCACCAAACATTACTTTGTTTCTGTCAGTAATTTTACTAAATGCGTGACTTGCAGGATCATCTTTGTGTCTATAAGCTTCTGTTTCTGTAATTATTCCTGAAATTTCGGTTCTTCCTATTTTTCTGATAATTTTTTTACCTAAAAGATTTTTTGCAACAATAACTGTATCTTGAAGATAAAATCTTCTAGGAAGTGTATTCAATATCTACAGGAATCTCTTTGTTGTTTTTTAATTCTCTGATTAAATCAAAGAGCCTTGCAATGTCATTTTTTAATGTGGAAATTAATTCTTGATTGTATATTGTTGCTGCAGGATGAATTGTCAAAAAATACAATTGGTTGTCTTTTCTAACTAGTTTTCCTCTGAATTTTGTAATCTCTGAACCTCCTAAAATTGAATTAAATGCTGTATTTCCCAATATGCAGATAATTTTTGGTTTTATTATGAAAATCTCTTTTTTTAGATATTCTCTGCAAGTGTCTCTTTCTTTTGTATTTGGCACTCTGTTGTTTGGCGGCCTGCATTTTACAACATTTGTGATGTATACTTTTTCTCTGGAAACCCCTGCTTCCTCAAGTGCTGCTGAGAGTTTTTTTCCTGCTGTTCCTACAAATGGCTCTCCATTTTTGTCCTCATTTCTCCCTGGTGCTTCTCCTACAAAGATAACATCTGACTGAAAATTCCCTTTACCTGGAACAGAATTTGTTCTGGTTTTGCACAAATCACATTTTGTGCATTCTATTACATTCTGCCTTATCTTTTCTAACTGGTTCATCTAGTTCACGCTCTTTACTGTTGCAGTTCCTCTAATTGATGGTCCTCCATTGCCCATAATCATTGATTGCATTGGGTCACCTTTACCGCAATTTGTAATCGGCCTTATCGTAAAGTCGTTACCACATGCATCAATTGATTGGAAAAATTCTGGGGCAATTCCCATCACGATTACATCCCTAAGCAAGTCTGTTACTTCTCCATTCTCAATTTTTTGTGCATATTGACATGATATACTCCAATTGTATCTCTTCATGTCTATTGATGGAATTTTCATATTTGAAATTAGATATCCGTTTTTTACTTCTTTTATCATTTCATCTACTTTCCAATCTCCATTTCCAACACATGTACATGCCATTCGAATTAATGGCATGAATCGATAGTTTGTTGCTCTCATGTTTCCTGTAGGAGCAACATTGAAAATTTGTCCTGTTTCCCTGTTTTGCATGTGGTTCTTCAAAACTCCTTCTTCAACTAGTGTTGTCTTTTTTGTCTCAACACCTTCATCATCAAAATTATACCATCCTAAACTTTCTTCGATGGTAGGATCATCAAAAACATTTAATTTTTCAGAACCAATTTTTTCTCCAATCATACCTTTCCACCATGCTCCCCCTGCCCATGCCATCTCTTTTCCCAAAACTCTGTCTGCCTCAGATGGGTGACCTAAAATCTCATGTGTGAGTAATGATACAAAGTCAGGATTCATGACAACTGTTGCTTTTTCCTCTTTTGCAGGCTTTGCTGATAACAATTCAGATGCTTTTTTGGCAATTTTCTGTGCACTGTTTTGAGCTTTATCTTTGTTGATGATTTGTTCCATTCCTCCCCTTCCTCCTTCTGTAATGTTTACTGATTGGGTTATTCCATATTCGTGTGCAGTCGCAATCATGTCAATTACTACATCTGAAAAACTCTGTAAAATTTTTGAACCTTCACTGTTTACAAAATATTTTGAATTATTTGTGTACCATGGATTTATCACTGACTTGATAATTTTTGGTGTATCTGAAATAATCTTATCACACATTGTACCTATTTTGATCAATTCATCCAAGTTTGGTTTTTGTAGTACTTTGTAGTCTATCTTTTTCTTTATGCTGGGGTTTGGGTAAAGAGAAAATTGCTCTTTTCTGTTTTTTGCATAATGAACTGAATTTTTGACGGCTTCATCTATTGCTTTTTTAATTTGCTCTTTTGATTTCGGATTTGTAATTGAGCTAAAACTCCATGTCCCATCTTTGATTAATCTTATTCCTATCCCTGAATCATTAATTGTTCTGACATATTCTGTTTCTCCATTTTCAATTAACACTGATTCTCTTTCTTGTTCTTCAGATCTTACATCGCAATATTGTGCCCCTGAATCACTTGCATATTTTATAGCATAATCTGTTAACTCTTCTAGTTGAGTGTCCATACGCTATGAAACTTTATGGTATTCCTAAGTCTTCTGGTCTCTAACTGCTGGAAATTGCAGGCATGGTGAAATAATATTCGTCTTCAAACTCATAGTCTGTCTTTCCAACTTTTCGTAAGAATTCAAAGTATTGCGTACAGTTTTTGTAAAACTCCTTGTTTTTTTCGTACCTGTCCATGTTGTGTTTTGTTAAATTAACATTTTTTGAACAGAGTGAGCGATTTTAGTTCTCGGAGCTTGTTTTCTTTAAGCAGTTCCTATGGGATTTCGAGAACTTTTGCTCTTTTCTCCTTTTGGCAACGTAAATGAAAATACTGCCCCTTGATTTGGACTGCTTTGTACTGTAATTTGGCCTTCATGATTGTCTATTATTCCCTTACAAATTGCCAGACCTAAACCACTTCCGCCCATCTCTCTTGTAAGAGTAGCATCTACTTGATAGAATTTTTTGAATAGATCTGCTTGTTTGTCAATTGGAATTCCAATTCCGTTATCTTTGACTAGAACTTTGATTTCAGTTGGAGACTCTTCCATTGAAACATGTATTTTACCTGTATCTGGTTTCACTGCTGTTAAACTATTTTTTACCAAGTTGGTAATGACTTGTTTTATTCTTTCAGGATCATGATTTATTTCTAAATCTCTAGTGTTTAAAGTCAATTCAATGTTGTTTCTTTGAGCTTCTGGCAATAACGCATTTACTGCACTACATATTGTTTCATTGATGTTTCTGTTTTCTTTTTTCATTCTTAATTGGCCTAATTCTAGTTTCTGTGCATCTAGCAAATCTGATATGATTGCTAACAATGTTGCAGAACTATCTTTGATGATTTTGATTCTTTCTTTTTGTTTATCCGTTAATTTTCCTAAATGCTCACTAAGTAGGATGTCTGAATATCCTTGAATTGGAACAAGAGGTGTCTTTAATTCATGTGTGATCATTGCAAGAAATTCATCTTTTGCAATATCTGTTTGTTTTGCCTCTTCATCTTTTGCTTTGATGGTATCTGACATTATGTTAAAGTTGGAAACTAATTCTCCTACTTCGTCAGAACCTGAATATTCAATTTTCTCACCGTATACTCCTTCTTTTACTTTGGAAATTGCACGTGTGATTGAGTTTAATGGCGATAGTGATTGTTTGATTATTAACACAACAGCTATGAAGATTAGAATATTTGCAGCTAATAGTATTTCAACAACTACTTCATTTGATGATTTTTCAGAAGCTAATTTTGCATTCCAGGCATTGATTACGCTATTGACTTTTTCAAATAAAACTTCTTTTTGTTCCATCATTTCATTTTTTGCAACATTGAACTCTGGTGATAAAAGTGCCCTCTCTTCTAGAACTTGTATTCTAATCTGAATGGATTCCCATAATGGTTCTAATTGTCTTAGTGTGTCTGAGTTGGCTCTGGGAATTGGATCCAAATCCTCGTGTTCTGCTCCTACACTTTGAACATCTAGTTCCTGCGTGGAAATTCCTAACAGCTTTCTGAGTCCTATTTCAAATCCAACTCTTTTTTCTTTTAGAGATTCTTGTGAACTGCCTTCTTCTCCAATTGATATCAACAAAGTCTGTTGACTTATACCTCTAGCACATTCTGCCAATTCTTCAGCAATCTGCTTGTGTCTGTTGTAATCTCTATCTAATTCATTCAAGTCTCTGACTAATTGATCTGTAAGTAAGACAAGATCTTGATTTTTTTCTAATACGTAATTAGCTGCATTCGTAGCTTCCTCGTCAAATACTGGTGTGTCTTTTACATTCTCTACCTTGAATCTATATTCTTCCCATTCTGTTAAAACTTGATTTAATTGTGTAAAAATTTCTGAGGTAGGAGCTTTTGCAATTTCTGTTCCTTCAATACTTCCGCCGTTTCTGACACTTTCTAGTATCTGTTCTACATTGTCGATTTCTTCTTCTAACCCTTCCATGTTTTCCATGTTTCCATTTGCAATCAACTCTGCAAATCCTGAAATAGATTCTGCCTTGACTTTGATATCTGCCACTCTGATAATGGAGTTTGATTCGTTTTGTACTCCTGAACCTTCTTGATATAATAAAAATAAATTAAACGCAGCTACGGCAACCAACACCGAAATCAAAAGATATGTCTTGGTAACTATTTTCATATGAGAAAACCTATGGCATAGAGTATAAAAGTAATGACAGGTTTTACCTATCACTATTACAATGTCTGATGAATTTGTTCAACTGGCAACCAAAGAAATCAATGAAGAAATTTTGGGCATGAAAAATATTTTAAATTCTTGTTCTGATGATGCTGAAGTTTTTCAAAATTCTGATAAATTTCAAAAACACACTCACAAAATTAAGGGGTTGGCCCCAATGATGGGAAAAAATGCTTTAGGAAATTTAGCTGCTGTTCTTGATGACATTTTAAAACAAATTATGGCAGGAAAAACCCCTTCTGGAATGTTTGATGTTATGAATAATTTAGTTGAAGATTTGGCCCAAAATATGAACAACGATTCCGATTTAGACTCTGTCATACAAAAAACAAAAAATCTTCTAAATAATCTTTAATTCAATATCTTTTATATCTGATAGTTTGTTGCTAATCATGGCCAAAATTATGATTGCCGATGATTCAGATGCAATCCGTTTAGTTTTAAAAGATATTTTGTTGATTGGTGATCACGAAGTAATTGTTGAGGCAGTTAATGGTGAGGAAGCAGTTTCTTTATACAAACAACATAATCCTGAAATCCTTTTGCTTGATTTAGCAATGCCAAAAAAAGATGGTTTGGGAGTTGTAAAAGATGTTATTGCATATGATCCTGATGCAAAAATTGTCTTGATCACTGCAAGTGATGATCAAAAAATTATCGCTCAATGTCTGAACTCTGGTGCAACTTCGTATATTTCAAAACCTTTTGATTTTACCAGTGTGTTAAAATCAATTAGTGATATTTCAGGAAACGATAATTAGGGCACACTCCATTTATAATTTGTAAAAACTTTGTCAAAAATTGTCGCTGATACTAGTGTTGTAATTAATGGCCAATTACTGTCTCAAATAGAAAAAGGAACTGTTAGAAATTCTCAAATTATAATTCCTCAGGCAGTTTTAGATGAACTGCAATCTCAAGCATCAAATAAAAAAGAACAGGGATTTGTAGGATTGGAGAAAATCCGTAAACTAAAAGAATTGTCTGGTAGTTATGGATTGGAAATAATTTTGCAGGGCTCCCACCTTTCTACTGATGAAATTAAACTTGCAGGAAGTGGAAGAATTGATGCAATAATTACTGATATGGCAAAGCAAAATGATGCTGTTCTTTACACCTCTGATAATGTACAACATCTGGTCGCTCAAGCTGAAGGTGTTCAAACTGTATTTCTAAAGGCAGAAGTCCAAAAAGAGACTCTGGAATTTTTGAAGTTTTTTTGATGCTGATACGATGAGTGTTCATCTCAAAGAAAACCAATACCCTCTTGCCAAAAAAGGAAAACCTGGTGCCTTTTTACTTACAAGAATCAGTGATGATGTTCTTTCAAGAGACTATTTGGAGATGATCTCCTCGCAAATATTGGATGTTGCAAACGCCATTGATTCTAGTACTATTGAAATATCTAAGACTGGTGCATCTGTAGTTCAACATGATGATTATAGAATTGCAATTACACATTCTCCATTCTCTGAATCATTTGAAATAACAATCGTGCACCCAATAATCAAACTGTCTCTTGAAGATTACAAAATTTCTGAAAAACTGATGGAGCGCCTATCTGATAGAGCAGAGGGAATTTTAATTTCAGGTGCTCCGGGTTCTGGGAAAAGTACCTTGGCATCAGGTCTTGCAAATTTTTATCACAACAAAGGAAAAATTGTAAAAACATTCGAGTCTCCACGTGATTTGCAAGTTGAACCTGGTATTACCCAATACAGCAAACTTGATGGGAGTTTTGATAATACTGCAGATATTTTACTTCTTGTCCGTCCTGATTATACTGTATTTGATGAGGTAAGGAGACGTGAAGACTTTAGAACATTTGCCGATTTGAGATTGACTGGTGTCGGGATGGTGGGTGTCGTTCATGCAAACTCTCCTTTGGATGCAATTCAAAGATTCATTGGAAAAATCGAGCTTGGAATAATTCCAAATGTTTTGGATACTGTAGTCTTTGTCAAAGACGGGCAAATCGAAAAAGTCTATGATTTGGAATTAAAGGTAAAGGTTCCTTCCGGCATGACTGAATCCGACCTTGCTAGGCCTGTAATTGAAATTAGAAACTTTGATGATAATACACTAGAGCATGAAATCTACACCTTTGGAGAAGAAAATGTGATCGTACCTGTTGGGAAAAAGACCAAAGTTGGAATAGAAAAACTAGCTGAGGACAAAATCCGTGAAACCTTTAGAAAATATGATCCTCATGCTCAAGTTGAAATTCTTTCTGATAACAAGGTAAAGGTGCTAGTTGATGAACAATACATTCCATCCATTATTGGAAGAGGTGGCTCCAACATTAATGAAATTGAAAAATACCTTCAAGTTCACATTGATGTTGTTAAAAAAAACTCTGAGCATTTTAATTTAGACTCTGGTGATCTTCCCTTCACTTTTTCCGAATCAAAAACCTCTTTGATTCTAACTGTAAGTAAAGAGTACACTGCAATGCATGCAGACATTTACGTTGGTGATGAATATATTACATCTACTCGAATCGGTAAAAAAGGGCAAATCAAAATCCCAAAACGCTCTGATGTTGCAAGAAACTTGATGAAACTTGCATCATCACAAAATGACATTCAATTGTTTCTCAAAGATTTTTAAAATTTTCAATAATTTTTGGATTTGCTTTTAGAAATGTGATGAATTTTCTTAACTGTTTGATTGTCTTTGGATTCAAATGATGTTCTATACCTTCTGTGTCTTGATTTGCAGTATCATACCCGATACCTAAAATCTCAAAAAACTCTAACAATATCCCATGTTTCTGTTTAATTCCCTCAGCTATGTGTGTTCCTTTATCTGTAAGATTGATCCCATGATATTTTTCATATTCTAGATATCCGCCCTCATCCAGTCTTTGCAGCATTTTGGTTACACTTGGAGCACTGACATTCATGTATCTTGAAATATCTAAAGTAGTTGCATATCCCTTTAATTCCACCAATTCTAAAATAATCTCCAAATAATCCTCCATCCTTGTACTGGAGCGAGTTTTTTCTGACTTGTGTGCAGCTTTAATGGAATCCAGTCTCTTTGAGTTTTTGGGTTTCATGTGTTCTTTGGATCTAAATTTAATCTACTATAATTGGGTGTCTTTTTGCAGAATTTTGGTTACTCTTTGTTGACTCAGAAGTAACCGTTGTTGATCTTTGAATCTTAACTATTTTTTCCTTGATTGTATTTCGGAATGGTAGACCCTCTAAAGGAACGACTAGATAAACTCCGAAAAGTATCTGAATCTGCAAAACGAAGAGCAAGTTTGTACTCTGATGTTGCAAAAATAGATGATAAACATACTGCACGTTCATTGGGTGCTCTCCAAAAAGCTCCTGCCCCTGGAAAAAAACTCCAAAAAATTGGGTTTTTGATGTTATGGGTACCTGAACCAACAGGTGTTACTTGTGCTATTGGAGGTCCTATGATAGTTGCAGGTAGGTATCTTGAGAAGAAATACAACAGTGCTACAATTCACGATATTGGTCATCAAACAAAAAACACGTTTTCATCAATTAGTGATTTTAAAACATCTGTGATGAATCACTAGATTATAATTTAGATAAAAATATCCTTTCCTGAATTAATTGATGGTTTTTCTGGAACATCAAATATTCTAAATGAATCTAAATATTTCAAATGTTTTGAAATTGATTTTTCATCCAATGTGATTAGTATTCTATCCCCCTGTTGAATTTCATATTGGGATATGTCTGATAGAAATCTATCTCCGTTTAGATAAACTTGAACTGACTTTTTTCCTTCTGCACAAAATTCACTAGTACTTTCAGAAAAACCATATTCTACAAAAATACAGTCTTGTGTTACTTTCAATCCTATCGATACAAAGAGCATCTCTAATGGTACTCCAGTTGCATGTTTGTGAATCAAATATGGATTATGATCCTCAAAGTGTATGTACTTACTTGACAGCTGAAACTGCGGCAAGCCAAAATTTAGTTGCTCCTCATCTACTACAACAAGTATTGCAGCATGGGTGTGATCACTTCCATATTTTCCAATGTTGTATTGGTCTGCCAATACTTGCTCTGAACTCATGTTTAGTGTGTTCTGAACAATCTGTGAGTCTATCTCGCTTTGATTGATAAAGTAATATGAAAAGAATCCTGATGATACAATGACAAAAGCAATTATTCCTATAACCAGACTTTTGCTTCTTGGTTTTGGTGGTATCTCTTGAGGAATGTTTGGTTCTTGATATGTTGGATTACTTTCTTCGTAACGTCCGGGTAGACTGTAATCTGAATCTATATCCTTTGGAAGTATTTTATCTTCAGGCAATCACTACCATTTGCTTTTGTTTGTATAAATGTCCTAAATTCTAAAGATAATTAACGTATTTTAAAAGGAGTCTGCAAATCATACTGTGGCTACTAGGGCTCAGGCACTTATTCCAATCTCAATTGCCGCAGTTATCATTGGCGCTGTAGGGCTGATGTCTGTTCCCAGCGAAAGTAAGCTAGAATCAGTTGAATTTCCTCGAGGAACAATCATGGTTGATGATATCCCACTTGAGGTACAGATTGCAGATACTGAACCACGAAGAGTTCGCGGACTGATGTTCCAGGATCAATTACCTTATGATCAAGGAATGATTTTTGTCTTTGATGAACCTGGACTTTATTCTCTGTGGATGCTTAACATGCAGTTTCCACTTGACATGATCTGGTTTGATGTAAATGGTAAAGCTGTTCATATCGAACAAAACATTCCTCCATGCAAAGCTGCACTAGAAATTGCTACGTGCCAAAGTGTGGTGCCCGAACACGATGCACTTTATGTCCTTGAAGTAACTGCTGGATTCGTTGAACAAAACAACATTACAAAAGATTCCACTTTGACTATAATATCGATTTAGAATTGCAAAACCTTATCTTTGAATGCCAGAGTTGTTGATTGTGAATAAACTCATTGTGATTCCTATTGTTCTTGTAATTGCAGTTGTTATCTCTTATGCTGTGCTGACTATGGACGAATCTCCTAAACCTCTCACAACACCCATCTATGACTCTGGATTCACTTATTATGATATTGAAAAAATTCAGACGTCTCTAAAAGAAAATGGTATATTTGTCTCGTCTCCTACTGCAGTAACTGATCACACAATTAGTCAATATTGCACATTCTTTGAAAATGGGCTGCCTAAAAATGTAGAATACTGTACAACCACTGCTGTTTTAGATTCGGATGGAAATACACTTGGAAACATCAACATAGGTGGAAGTACTGACTCTCCTATTTTGGCAATAGCTAACCTTGAAACTGGTACTTTGGAATCGGACAAAGAAAAAACATTTGTAATATTTGAAACAGTAATTCGTACACTTGTCTGTGACTGCTGGGAGGAAGAAGATGCTATTGGCTTTGAATCCATTCCTGAATGGGTGGATGCTGTACACACATTCTATTATGATTCTGATAAACGTAATATCAAATCAAAAATTGATAACCTGGCAGATACTGAAATCCTCTTAGAAATTACATCAAAAGATAATTCTGTGTTACAGACATTAATAATTTTAAAACACGTCTAATTATATACAACAAAATTCTTTGATTGGCAAATACGATGATTGATCAATTATGGCTAATTCTTTTGGGATTTGCAGCAGGAGTGTTGGGGTCTATGATTGGATTGGGTGGAGGAATAATTGTAGTTCCTGTTTTAACATTTTTAGGATTTCCGCCAATTGCTGCTGCAAGCAATAGTCTCTTTGCTGCTCTAAGTAATGCTGTTGCATCCACTGTTTCATATTCTAGGCAAAGACGAATAGAATATTCCTTGGGGTTAAAACTTGGGCTGTTGTCAGTTCCTGGAACTGTTCTTGGGGCAATTATTTCAAGTGATGTTGCTCCTGACATTTTTAAAATTTTATTTGGTTTTGTATTGATTGCATCAGCTGCATACATCTTCTTGCGAAAAAAAAATTGAAACAAAAGAAAAAAAAGTCTCTGCACAAATGATGGTTTTTGCAATAGGTGCCAGCTTTTTTGCAGGAATAATCTCTTCTTTCTTTGGAATAGGTGGTGGTATTGTGTTTGTTCCATTGATGGTTGTCGGCATGGGAATGGCCATGAAGAAAGCTGCTCCAACTTCGCAGATGATCTTGTTGTTTGCTTCATTATCTGGAGTAATCGTTCACAGTCTTTTGGGGCATCCTGATTTTCTTCAAGCAGGATTTTTGGCAATTGGCTCTTTTATTGGAGGATTGGTTGGTGCAAGATTGTCTATTGATGTTAAGGAGAGATATCTGCAGATTCTAGTATCTGTGGTTATTTTGATTGCAGCCGGAAAACTATTCTTTGATTCTTTAACCGGTGAGTCTGTTTTGTTGGGATTTTAGGCTCAAAAATTATTTTGTGTTTTTATACAAATTTTGTAATGTATGTTGTTCATCAGGTCTTATGATCTGAGGGCGGGGGAGACTAGTCGGCTCTCCTGTATTTTACTTACTAAAATAGCCCCAAGTTCTATAGAATGTATGAAATTAGATATTTCTGATGTAAAATCGTCTGCTTTTCAGAATTTTTTAGATTATATCAGAAATGAAAAAACTCGCAAAAAATACACAAATGATCTACAAAAGTTTCTTGATTTAATTCCAGACAAGATTTTTGAAGAAAAAAAGATTGACACTACTGACAAAACAGAAGCCTTTGTTGCTCTTGTTAGAGACGATGTAAAGATAGGCAAATCAATTATCAATGCATATGTTAGAGAATTAAAAAAGAAAGTAGATTCTAAAGAGATTTCTCCTGCAAGAGTTTTGAATTTAATCAAACCAATCAAGGCATTGTTTGCTGCAAACGATATTGACTTTTCATGGAAGATGATAGGAAAATCCATTCCAAAACCCGGCAAGTCAAAAGACATGGCATACTCTAGAGAACAACTTCAAATGTTAATGGCAAATGCCACAAACCTTGTTGATAAAATCATGATAACGCTTTCTTCTTCAGCAGGATTTAGAATTGAGGCATGGGACTATTTCACGTGGGAAGATGTCTTGTTCTTTTACAATGATGATAATTCATTGAAAGGCGGTGCTCTGAGAGTTTATCATGGTGATAATGAAGAGTACTGGACTCACTTTACACCAGAAGCTGGAAAGTATCTGCAACTGTACAAAGAATATTGGAAATCTAGATTCATGAGATATCCTAAAGACTCTGAACCTCTTGTTATTTCAGTTAGGATTCATGATCCTAAACGAATAGGCAAAAGAGGTATGGAATCAAGAATGAACACACTTGCTAAAAAGGCTGGATTGAGACCTCCGTTAGAACCCGGTAAGAAACGCCACAAGGTTATGCTAGCACATGGTCTTCGAAAATATTTTAACACCATGATGAGACGTGCCAAGGTAAATTTTTTGGATAAAGAGGATATGATGGGTCATAAAGTAGGCTTGGAATCTCACTATGAGCGATATCAGGAAGATGATTTTGAGAGATTTTCTGAATATCAAAAGGCAATTCCATTGTTGACTATATCTGATGATGAAAGAATGCGTGTTGAAAACGAGAAATTAAAATCAGAAAAAACTGAACTTGAACAAATCAAAGAAGATAATGAGAAAATTTTGAACTGGATTGCAAGACAAGAAAATAAAAATCAAAAATAAAAATTGTATTTAAAATTCTCTTAAGGAGAATTTTCGAATTGGTTAAAGTCTCTACATAAAACACTAAGATTGAGATGCAATCAAGTTAAAGTACTTGCAATTATTTTATGAATATGATAGCATGCAAACAATGAAAAAAATTGACGCAAGTGATTCCTTTGTAGGGTATGTTTACGAGGCATATTTTGCATTGTCTTTATTGTTGAAAAGTAACGAAAATACTGAAATTGCTTTGGAAAAATTTGATGATGTGTCCCTCATAAAAGATGAACAAATTATTGTTGGGATAGAAACCAAACACCACAAGGATGACAAAGGGAAATTGACCAATTCCAGTACAGATTTTTGGAACACCTTGGGAAATTGGAGTGAAGCATATTTTGAAAAAAAACTGAGACCACAAGACACAATGTTGATGATAATCACTACGCAAAAAATTTCTGATTCTTCAGTCTTAACTAACTTACGTCCTGAAAACAGAGACACTGCATCAGTTTTAAAAAAATTAATGAAATCGCGAAAAAAATAGATGTTTCTCATGAAAAGCATTATGATAAATTTAACAAGCTAGATGATTATCAAAAATTTAGTCTATTAGATAACATCTACATCATAGACACATACCCAAAAATTAATGAAATAAAAAAGCAATTATTTCAAGTCTTGATTATAGTGTGATTCCTAACCGAATTAATGATTTGTATGATGAATTACTTGGTTGGTGGTGGGGAGAAGTTTTGCTTAGATTGACGGGGCAAATATCTAGAAATATATCTAAAAATGAAGTTAGAGAAAAAATTTTAGACATATCTAGAAAATACACTAATGATAATTTACCAATTTATTTTGACGAATCAGCCATATCTGATAAAGATTTGCCTAATGATGACAGAACTTTTGTAAAACAATTAGATTGGATTTCTGTAGGCGATAACACGAAAAGACATTGCAAGAGTGACTTCTACCTTGCTAGTGAGCATAGATCAAAGTGGATTAGAAATGAATTGATATTCTTTGATGAATTAAAAAAATTTGATAATTTATTGAGAACAGAATGGGAACGAAGATTTGACGAGATGGAAGAATCTTTAGATAATAATTCCCATGACAATACCAAAAAATCTCGGGGTAGAGAATTACTTCAATGGGCAAACTATGGAACTGATGCATTGTGTATAAGACCATTATGTAAATCTCCTTTTGTTAGACGTGGCACTTTTCAGATACTGTCGGATAAAGAAGAAATAGGATGGCATCCAGATTACAAAACTAAAATTTCGAAAATGGATAAAAATGAATCAAACGAATGAATCACGAGAGATTTTCAATCTCTTTAATCCTGCGTTCTGTGCAGAAATTTTGCGCAGATGTGTCAAAAAATATACAAAATATTCCACCAGACCCATGCCTTTTCCACTCTTATTCCTAATACTTCCGTTAGTTTTGCATAAAGAAACTAGGGAAAAAATTGAATATGGTTCACGTCAAAATTTCTCAAATTGGTTAAATATGAATTCAGAAATTTTGATACATTTTCATAAAATTGCAAAAGATTTGGTTCCTGTAACAAAAAATTCATTTTGGTTTTTGTTAGAACAAAATCAAATTTCATTAGATAATAACGCGTCAATAACTGTCTTGAATTATCAAATTAACGACACCATAGATGATGTACATGATGAAAAAACTGAATGTTTTAAAAAAGCTGAAACTATAGGACGCTGGTTTGCAAAAACGAGAAAAATTGAATCAATTTATTCATCATTGGGAGTAAAACCATAATGCAAATAAAAGAAATTGTTCTATATGGAAAAAATGGAAAAATTAGAAAAGTAGAATTTCATTTAGGGGCAACAAACATCATCACTGGAGATTCGACAACTGGAAAATCATCTTTAGTAGATATACTTGAATATTGTTTTGGAAGCGACACATGTACAATTCCTGCAGGCCCAATTAGAGAAACTGTTGATTGGTATGGAGTACTGCTTCAAATGAAAAATGAAAGAATTTTCATTGCTCGTAAAAATCCCAATCCTGGAAAAAATTCATCTACAAAAGCATATTTTGAAAAAAATGCAAAATTAACATCTCCTTCTAAAACCCCTCATGAAAATATCACAACAGATGTAGTTCGCAACAAACTAACTTCAGAGATAGGTATTCCCTCTGAACTAAAACTTTCTATCTCAAAAAATATGAATGTCCCAATTTCTGTAAATTTTAACCATAGTTCATTATTTTGTTTTCAATATCAGTCAGAAATAGCTTCAAAGAAAATTTTATTCCATAGACAAGATGAAGAATGGATTCCTAAAACATTATCCGTGGTAACCCCATATTTTCTTGGAGCAATTCCAGACAATCTAATGATGTTGGAATTTGAATTAATGAAAATTAGAAGAGAGTTGTTTAGATTAGAACAAGAGGAAAAAGAATATGCGTCAATTCGTGGAGAAGGCATATCAAAAACTATTGGATTAATTGCAGAGGCCAAAGAATATGGGCTTATTCCTTCAAATACCCAATTAGGAGACATAAAACACAATCAAAAAATTCTTGAAAAAGCAGCTAAATCTCAAATTGAGTCGTTAGATTTACCTAAAGATAGCCGACTGTTTGAATTACAAGAAAAGATCAAAAAAACAGATAAGGAATTATCTTATCTAGATGAAAAAATTAGTGACCTAAAAAAAGCTCATGAGGAGATTGCATCATATGCTACAGAAATGGAATTTCAAAAACAACGCTTAGATACTTTAGGACTTTTTGACATATTGAAACATGATTCTACTGTGTGTCCATTATGTGAAAGTGAACTAAAAACAAAAATTTCTCAAGTTAATTCAATCAACAATTCAATTCAAGATTTAGCAAAATCTCTTGAAGGGACACAAAAAGAAAAACCCCATATTCAAAAATATCTGAATTCATTAGAAGATAAACGTGAAAAAATAATTTTTGACAGAAATCAATTGCTCACACAAATTAATTCAATTTTAAAGTACCATCAAAAAGAACAGGATTTAAGAAATATTCAAATGATGAAATCTGAAATTATTGGAAAAATCAAATTCTGGTTAGAAAATGTGGATGCATCAGATGAGAATTTAGGATTAAAAAACACCATAAAAACAAAAACAAAAATTGAGGAAATTGAGAAGATTCTTGATGATAGTCTAATTGAACGTAAAACGAAAAAAGCGCTGAATGAAATTAGCGATCTCATGACAGAGTGGTCACGAGAATTAGAATTAGAACATTCAGAATACCCTATAAAACTTGATTTAAACAAATTGACTCTAATTATAGAAAGAGATGGCAATCCAATTTCATTGAGAAATACGGGAAGTGGGAAAAATTGGATGGGGTATCATATAATTACACATTTAGCTCTACATCAGTTTTTTAGAAAACATTCAAGACCCGTTCCCAGATTCATTATTTTTGATCAACCATCTCAGGTTTATTATCCACAAGACAAATCAGTAAAAACCAAACAACTCAGTAGTGATGATGAAAAATCATTAGCAAGAGTCTTTAATTTGATTTTTAACACTGTAGAGGAATCAAAAGGGCAATTGCAAGTCATCATAACAGAACATGCAGAACCTGCTGATACAAAATTCCAATCATGTATTAGAGAGAGATGGCGAAATGGGGAAAAACTAATTCCTTTAGATTGGATAAGTACTAAATCCGAATTAAAATGAAGATTCGCATCAAATAGAAGAACCTCGTCTTAGAAATTATCTTATTTCCAGAATTTAATTTGGATGGTGCTGCTCAAATCATAACAAATTTGATTTAATTCTCTCATAGAGAATCAGTCATTTGGTTAACTGCTCTATTTATGATCAAATATGTTGAAATTGCAAGGTATGTCCACATGTGGACATTATTCCCAATTTTTTGTCCATTAGTACTTGATGAATGACTGCTCTTGCTCATGTGTCTCCCTGACCTCTTTTCTTGAGTCAGTAGGTACTTCATCACCAATATTGCAACTGGAGGGTTTGATATTTGATAGATGATTACTTTGTCTGCGATGATAGTCACTCAAAAACCATTGAAGTGAAATTTGACACTGGATCCTTGCAAAAAGATGATGTTTGGCATCTGTGTGAACTTTGCAGCAAAAAACCTGAATTTATGAAATTCAGATTGAATACGAGAAGATTAAATGATTTAAAAGATAAACGATGTCTTTCTTAATTGAAATACTTGAAAACTAAAAGCCATTAGTTTTTCGCGTATGCATAACGTCGCACGTCGATGTATTATTTCTGTTTCAATTTAATAAGAAAAAATCTGAATCTATTTTTCAAAAAATGTTTGTCACTATTTTCACAAAACCCCCCTATATTATAGGAAATTTTTGTGAAATGTGAAAAACGTGAATTAACATAGAACACTACCTGATTTTCACGCTTTTTTCACGCTTTTTCACTTTTTTCACTAATTCTCAAAGCCAAACTGTGAAATCATGTTTGGATGTTAAAGACTAGTCCTCTTTTCTCATTTTATCTGATTTTTTATAATTTGAAAATTATTTTTTAATTGGAGCAAGTTTAGTGAGCAAACTACGTGGTTACTGGTTGGCCTTACTCGTAAGACAATATTGTCTTGTAAATCTTTTCTGAAACACAAATCTTCATTTAACAATAAACAGTTAATCTAAACCAACATTAATCAAACTAACATGTTTTTGAATCATCATTTCAAACGTCTGTAAATCTCTTTGAACTCCTTTGATATGTTGAATGCAAGATTCAGTATGTGCGTTAGTTGGTTCATGGATGTCATGCCATTGCCTATCTGTCTTAGGATTGTCAGGGCTTTTTGGGGTGATGTTGTAGATGGCTGTTTTTGATTAGACCATGTCTTAAAAGAGTCCTCTACGTCCAGACAAAAATTCAACACAAATTCCTTCCATTCTGGAGTCTGATTCAATCTGTCTTTTCCCAAGAATACTTCAGATATCGTGCGGAACTCGTTTTGCCTGTCTGCATACAACATTTTGAGTGACTCTTGAATTTTTTCCTCGGTAAATTCTGATGTCTTTAGCATGTACATCCCTTTGATTTCCATGATCTTGATTTGCATATTTTGTAATTAAACCAATCTGAGATTTTCATTTTTTGAAAATGTCCTTGTCAAATTCTTTGAATCTTTTTTTGATATATTCTGTTCTTAGCTCTTACTCGCAATTTTGTGTTGCAACAAGAACAACGTATAAGATCTGTCTGAATAAATCTTGAACATATCGTACACCACTTTAATCCATTTTGATACTTTATTCCTCCCTCAAATCGTTTTATCTTAAAATCAATACAATGTCCCTTACATCTTGGTGCCAAGACAGATTAGAAAAAAACATTGTACATAAGAACAGCGTATTATGTTGTTTGCAAATGTTTGCAAAATAAACCTCCTGATTAAAAGCAATCTGTGATATTGTGTTTCGTGGACAGAACAACGATCATGCTCATCGGCGTTATATCTCTCGGAGTAACATTAGGTGTTTTCTTCTTAGATTCCGAATTGCCTTTGCAATCATTCGCTCAAGACCCCTCTGTCCACAGCTCTCCAATTACAAGAACATTCACTGTGATTGCTGAAGATACAACGTTGGAGATTTCTCCAGGTGTTAGAGTTGAAGCTTGGACATATAACGGAACAATTCCTGGTCCTACGTTACGTGCAACTGAAGGAGACAGGGTGATTATCAATTTTATCAATAACGGAAAACTTCCACATACGATGCATTTTCATGGTGATCATAATGAGAAAAATGATGGAGTGTTTCAAGAAGTTCTTCCTGGTGAGTCTTACACGTATGATTTCATAGCAGAACCTGCAGGGGTTTTCATGTACCATTGTCATGTTATGCCAGTGTCTGAACATGTTAGAAATGGATTGTATGGTGCATTCATTGTAGATCCTAGAGAAGGAGTAGAACCTGCAAGGGAATATGTTCTTGTCAAAGGTGAATACGATTTGGAAGATCAGGAGACATGGACGCCTGATTATGTTTTCTTTAACGGATATGCTGATCAATACTGGACAAATCCATTGCCTGCAAAAACTGGTGAATTAGTCCGATTGTATTATGTAGATATGGGTGCAATCCCTGCATTTGGGTTCCACATTCATGGTACAATATTTGATACTATAGTTTCTGGAATCTGGGAAAATGAACCTATCAAGACACAGACATGGGAGGTCGGTCCTGGAAATGCTGCAATCTTTGAAGCTACATGGAAAGAACCTGGAAGGTATCTCTTCCATTTGCATGGTGTCCCTGAAGAAAAGGGCACTATGGCTTACTTTGATGTAAGAGATGCCTCATCTGATGCAATAGATGGTGTTGATGTTGCAAGAACTAAATCCATTGATATGTGGGATTGGCAAAAACAAGTTTTCACAGAACTGGAATCTCCTGACAAATCTGCAGAAATCACAAAAACTGCTGCAAGTACATCTAGTCATGAAGAACATCTCACATTTGCACAGAATACCGATGAATCCCAGATAGTTGAAACCACTCTTTGTGAAGTAGAAGAAGGTTCTGCGATAAAATCTTCAAACAAGTCATACTATCCTAAATTGACACAGATTCAGAAAGGTGATACTGTCACGTGGACAAACAAGGACATCTCAGTTCATACTGTGACAAGCAATGATGAATTGTTTGATTCTGGCATGATGATGCCTGGTGATGCATTTGAGCAGACATTTGAAAGTGTGGGTTTGTATGAATACTACTGTATGCTTCATCCATGGATGACTGGAACAATCAAGGCTGTTTGATTATTTCTCAAAACTTAATTCCATCATTCTATCTTTTATCTCAAAATCAATTTTTTTCTCAAATGCCTCATTGAAAATTAATTCCAGTACTGTTTTGTGATACAGTGACCAGTTGTATCCCAAGTCATGTTTTATTATGAAACTGTGTTTTGAATTATTTATCGTGTGGTTCAACTCAAAATCAGATATTTTCATTCTCGTGATAAACCATGATACAAATGAGTCTAGATCAAATGAGCCTTTCATGAATGTGGCTATATCTGACACGATACTTTTGCCAATTTGTTTTGCAAGATCAATAGTCTCTTGTTCTGAAAGTTTTTGAAATAATGCAGTTACAATGGGTTTTGCTATTGGCACCATTCCTACTTTAGGCTCAAACATGCCCCAATCTACATATCTTGAAAAGATCTTACTTGCCAATGTATTCAAACTGACCCCTTGAGATTCTGACTCTGCTCGTAATTTACCTAAGATCTGACTGTCTAACCTAAACGACATTGTCTCTGTTTTCTTTTTTTGTTCAGTGCTCAATTGCTTCTTTACAATAATTGTTAGTTAATTATGTATTATGTTTTGAAAAATTGTAGCCAAGTCTGTCAGCTTGTCTTATGACAAAGCAACTGTGTTGTTTACCACTTGTAATATCATTGTGCAATAACTAAGAACATGGAATCATGTCCAAAGTGTTCAAACCTAATTCACACAAGTGACACGAATGTCTCTATCCATGCACGACAGCCTTGGAGAAAGATCCAAGCAAAGTTTTGCAATTCCTGCGACTTTGTGGAGCTGTTTCATAACTAATGAAAATTCTCAAAAAATGTATTCATTGTGGACGAGAGTTTGTCAGCTTGTTTGAAAAAATATGTTCAAGTAAATGTGGAAAGGAAATCTCCTAAACCCATTTACTCCATTTTTTTAAAAATCAGATAATTGGAATGTTCATATTCTAGGCACTATTTTTTCTGTTGTTCTGCTTCGTGCACCTGTTCTGAGCCTGTAATTGCAACATGGGCACCTAATCCCATCGTATTCTAGCCATTGGTTGCGTGTTTGACATCTCTTCTGTCCTAACTCGTATCTTCTACCCTTCAGAGGTCTTTTTACTTGATACTTTTTACATTCTCCAACACATGATGGAAATGGACCTGAATTTCTAGACAATCAATTCCTCCTAATTTGCATTATTTTTTTTCTCAAAGAATTTTGTCTCATCTAGCGTTACATGTAAGCTATACAGCTGACGAAGATTAATCCTTTCTTTTGGTATATTCTGAATATGCGAGAACGCTATCCCCATAGACACGAAAACAAGTGTGACTTTTTTCACACTGTTCTCGCAGTTTTTTCTAAAGGAGGAATACAATGAAATCTCAAGCTAAGCAAAATCCTCCAAGACACAAAAAAGCATTCTGGGCATTTTATGCTATTGCAGGAATTTCAATAGTTGTACTGTCGGTGATATTATGATCAAGCCAAGTACTCTGTATGTTATTGTAGGGGTGATTATAGGGGTCGGTATTGCATCTGCATTACTGATTCAATCTCCTGAATTACAAACTACTATTGCAGACTCGTCTAATATCTATCCAAAATTTGAGAATCCAAATCCTCAGACATTACATTATACACTAATTGCCCAAGATGCAGAAATTGAAGTAGCTGGTGGTGAACGTGCAACAGTTTGGACATATAATGGAACAGTTCCAGCTCCTACTCTTAGATTTAGCGAAGGGGATGATGTTACTGTCAAGTTTGTTAATGATACTCCATATGCACATACTATTCATTTCCATGGAACTCATGACTCTGTAAATGATGGTGTGTTTCCAATGATAATGCCTGGAGAAGAATACACGTATCACTTTATCGCAGAAGAGGCAGGTCTTTTCATGTATCATTGTCATGCATTTCCCACAACTGAACATGTTCGAATGGGGATGTTTGGTACAATGATAATTGATCCTGCAATACGACCAATGGAGCCTGCAAGAGAGTACTTTTTCACTTTAAGTGAGTTTGATCCTACTGACACTCTAGCGTATTTTACAAAATACTATCCAATTAACGGGTATGCTGGTCAATACATGGAACACCCAATCAAAGTTGTAGCTGGAGATCTGACACGATTTTATGTAGTTGGTATTGGTGGCGTGTTGCAATCCCCTTTTCATATACACAGTACAATAATGCAGGTCTACCCATCAGGAATTTTATGGAATGAACCATATTTTGCACAGACACATTTGATTGGAAATGGTGATACTGCAATTATTGAAGCTACTTGGGACACTCCTGGTAGATACTTGTTCCATGTTCACGGTATTCAGGAAGAACGTGGCTCTATGGCAATTATTGAAGTGCTTGAGGATGCATCCTCATTAACTGATATTCAAACTCCAAGTAACAACAAAGGAAGCTATTCCATGATAGAATGGCAAGAAGAATTGATAAAATCATTAGAACAACCAAAGATAATCTCATATGAGAATTTAGGTCAGGTTCAGGTCAGCCATACTGAAAAAGTCCAAACTGATAAAGTTTCAATTGTAAAAGGCTCTTGGAATCCAGATGTTGTGGAATCTTATGATCCAATTTCCATCGAGGTAAAATCTGGAACAACAGTAACTTGGACAAACGATGATTCTGTTGTACATACTGTGACTGATAATGAAAAATCATTTGATTCAGAATTTATTCAAGCGGGCAAAACTTGGAGTCATACATTTGAAAATCCTGGCATCATTGATTATATCTGTACATTACATCCATGGATGAAAGGTACTGTAAATGTTACATGACACCAGCATTATTCAACATGGAAAATGTAATGTGGTTTTAAATATAATTTAGAGAGTGATTAATGTCATTGAAAAAAGAAGATCTTGAATCTAAACTTAAAGAAAGTGGTATTTCATCTGATGATTTAACTCAGATTTTAAATTATTATGATGATGCAGAAAAATATCGTAATCTTAAAGAAAAAATGAATGAAATAGAAGCCGATTCTTATCTTCTTGACAGGCTTGAAGCATGTGATACTTCTGGAGCTGCAGAAATTCTTAGGAATTTTTTGTCCTCAAAGGAGTAGAAAATGAGTGCAACGAATACTCTGAGAGAAGACCATGTACATGTACGAAGATTGGAGAAAATTATTTTCAAGTGTGTGGGTGAACTTAACAAAGGAGAAGAAATTCCATTTTCTGATTTGACAAAAATTACAATTGTCATCTCTGAATTTATTGACACAATTCATCATTCTAGGGAAGAAGACTCTTACTTTCCTTGCGTTTCAAGTCATGGTTCTCTCAAAGATGAGATCCACAAATTCCTTGTAGAACATGAGCTTGGAAGAAATGTTGCAAGAAAACTTTCACATCACCTCAAAAGATGGAAGAATGGCGAGGATGCCAGGGAAAATGTCATACGCTATCTCAAAACATATGCTGTGTTCCTTAATGACCACTTGAACAAGGAAAACAAGTTTTTTGATGATGCCGAATCCAGTGTTCTTACTCCTCAGGAAGAATCTGATATGTATGATGAATATCGTTCAATATTTGCAGTAGTCAAGAAAGTCGATGATATGGTTGCAGAGATTGATTTTTTGGAGTCACGTCCATGGAATACTGCCTGATTATTTTACCTGAACCTATTTCTACTGATTTTTAAGTGAACTATATGGCAAGTAATTATGGAAGATCTTATTGACAAAACGGCTGATTATGTTTTGGAGCTTGCAAGTCCTCAGAGACTAAACATATTGTTCATGTTACTTAGTAGGAATTTGACCCCGACTACATGTGCAAAAGAACTTCAGGCAACACGACAGGAAGTTCATAGGAATTTCTCACGACTTGAAAAAAATGGATTGATTAAAAAAACATCAGGGGGAACATTTGAACTGACAACATTTGGTAAAATCATATGCTCTCAAGTTCCTTCTTTGGTATTTTTGATGCAGAATCTGCAATATTTTGAAAAGCATAGCTTTGGAGACGTTCCCCACAAATTCAATATGCGTTGCGGACAGCTTGCATTGAACAAGCATATCAAAGGAGTTTCTAAAGTACTTGAACAATGGAAGAGCATTTACAAAAATTCTGAAAAATACATCTATGAGGTAGTTTCAGAGGTGCCTCTTGATTTAATAGAACCTTTAGTCAAACAGGTAAAGAAAGGAGTCCAATTCCACTATATCTATGCAGAAAATACTGTTATTCCAAAAGGCAGAAAGGCATTGCTGAAGAAATTAGGGTTTGACAAATTGATTGAAAAAGGATTTGTTGAAAGAAAAATGGTAAAAGATGTACATACTGTGCTTGTCCTAAATGAAAAGGAGGCATGCATAATGTTTCCTACAAATGATAACGAATCAGATATTTCTGAAATGTTTTATTCGAATGATCAAATGTTTCATGAATGGTGCCTTGATTACTTTAGATATTGTTGGTACGGCTCTGACGTCTTCAAAGAAAGTAAACTCAAAGAATAAATCATTTGGAATTTCTGATGGTTTTACCATATAGATGATTAAAATACTCAGAAATCTATTACAAATCAAATGAAGTCTTTTGTAAGTATCAGTACCAAACTGATTGTGTTGATGCTTGCCATAAGCATAGCATCAATTGCAGTGACTACTGGACTTGCCTATAATTTTGCAGACAGCGTAATTAAAAACAATGTAAAAGAGTCGCTAAAAGATGAATCCGAAACACGTGGTCAGGTAATCTCATCCATTATTGAATCACGAATTACAAAATTACAAAGCTTCTCACAAAATCAGGTTATCCGAGAATCCTTTGATGTTTTGATTCCTGGACTTGATGATATTTCATTTCATAATATTCTTGTAGAACAACTTCCACATATTCAGACTGAATTTCATTCATTCCAGTTAAATGAGTTTGAAGCTGGAATACGGGATCTTCAAATTATTAACATGAGGGGAAAACCAATTTTCTCATTAAATGAAAAAATTGATCCTATAACCTACATCAAAGGCAATTACAAAGTAAGTAAAACTACTGTTGAATTTACACAAGATCCTGACAAAAACCGACTAATGAAAATCTCACTGCCTATTTTTTCAGATACTGGCAATCAAGTGGGTGTGATGATTGCAAGTATGGGCAGCTCTGTGTTTGATGATGTTTTGCTGAACAGATTTGGTTTGCATGAAACAGGTGAGGTTTACTTGGTAAGTAAAAACAAGATGATGCTTTCTGAATCAATATTTTTTGAAAATGCACCGTTTAACCAAAAAGTAGACACATTTGCAGTAAGGGAATGCTTTGATAATGGAAGAAATGTAGAGGCTGCAGATTATACAGATTACAGAAATGTTGACATCTTTGGGTATTCTTACTGTCAAAAAGACCTAGGATTTGTCTTGTTGACTGAGGTTGATGAGTCTTCTATCTTAAAACCAATTACAGAATTACAAAACAAGATAATAATTGTTGGAATCAGTCTTATCGTCATTGCAAGTATTGTTACACTGATTTTATCAAGAAGAATATCACAACCAATTCTCAAATTACGTAATGCAGCTAAGGAAATATCTTCAGGGAATTTTGATGTTAGAACAAACATCAAAACAAATGATGAGATTGAGCAGTTATCTGCATCCTTTGATAATATGGCAAAGACCATAGAAGAAACAATCTCTGCAATAGGAAAACGAGAAAACATAATCAAGCAACAAGGAAATATTCTGTCTAAATTCTTTGAAGAAAAGCAGGACAGTTATGTGTGTTTGATAGATCTTGTTGGTTCTGTGAAAATATCTGAGTCTCTATCTGCAGAACAAAAACAAAAGTATGGTCATATTTTCTCTGATTCAGTAGTTCCTGTAATAAAAAAATACGAAGGAATCCCGATCAAAATTGTAGATGATGCCATTTTGTTTTATTTCCCAGTTTCTGATAACAAAGATACTTTGTCAAATATGCTCAAATGTTGCATCGAATTGTCCCAAATGTATGGTGAACTAAATGAGAAAACTACTTCTGAGAATCTTCCTGGCATATCTTACAGAATAAGTTCTGCATATGGGTTGGTTCATGCAGCTAAGACTGCTGATTTGTCCCTTGATGACATCTTTGGTGAGCCTGTAAACACTGTGTTCAAGATTAATCATTATGCCTTACCAAATACTGTAGTAATTGATGATTCTGTATATGATAAAGCCAAGGATTTGGATTTCAAATTTACAAAGATGAGTCAGAGTCTCGTCCGCAATTTGGAGTACTCGCTCTATATTGTATCCTGACAAAATGAACAAGGGAGAATATAGTGAATAAAGTAATGGTGTGTATTTGATATTGTTTCTTCAATCCCTTTTGTGCCTAAAGGGGCTAAAATAGTTGACTCTAGTTGGTCAACCCTAAAAATATTTTTTCGTACTCAGAATACAAAAGATAAGAAGGGTTTATCAATGTCAAAATCGCCAAATCATCACTAACATGAAACCTCTGCTGATTGCCATGTCTGTGGCTGTTCTGGGCTTGTTTGGCACTGCATACGCCCAGCCATTAGATGACATTGATACTGCTGTGATTGAATATGACGGTTCCCTGGCATCAGTACAAGTGACATGGAATAACGATGATGCAGTATCGTATTATGAGGTGGGATGTGTAAGCTGTGTTCCTAATTTTTCTCAAAACACATCTGATAATGAAATAGTTCTAGCTGATATTACTTCTCTTGAAAACGGCCTTGCAGTTCTCTATGTCATTGCGTATCATGATGACAGCGACATGGTTACTGTAAAGCAAGTTATGCTGAACTTGCATTGATGCTTTTCTTCTAAAATAAACTTCCTTTATGCGTAAAAACTCAAAATTTTACTAATCATTCATCAGTTCCTGTTATATGTAAAAGTCCAGTCGATTTTTCATGGTGGGTACAGCAGTTATTGGGATCAGTTTTGTCTTTATGCTGTTTTTCATGCCTTCTGTATTTGCTGAACATGTTGATGACCGATACGGGACATTTTACGGTCAAGTTGGAAACCCTGTTGCTATACACACTTCAGTGAACAACCCAAACAATTACGGCACAACTGCATCAATTGAGTATATTTTTGAAAACATAGAAGGTGACAACTATTGGGATACAAAACAGCATTCAGGTGACGTATCTCCTGGAAAAAGTTTTGGGACTCATCAGAATTACTTTCTTGATGATGTTGGAAGGTTTTTCATAATGATTGTTGGAAAGGTCAATGGAGATATAGTTCAAACATCAAAGTCTGAATACATAATATTTGAAAAATATTCTGCTGCTGCACTAAATGGATGTGCCCCTGAACGTGAGTTGGTGGTAAAACCTGATTACAGCAAAGCTGTTTGCGTGTTTGAAGAGTCCGTTCTAAAATTAGTTCAGAGAGGATGGGTTGCAAAAACTATTTTCTCTGATGAACCAATTTTAGATTATTACAAAACACTGCCAGAGGTTGTAGCATTTTACAGCGTGTATGATGACGCGGATGTACTCTTTGATGATAACATCCTGTCTTATTTTGCAGGAGACGGAGATAATTTCAGCGTTAGAATGAATCTGAATCTGGACCAAAACCACAACATAAAAGACATATCATTTCATTGCTATGCTCAACGAGTCCATCAGACAGATGTTGCACAAGAAAACATTTTGAATTTCTTGGGAACATACACCTGTGATGAAACTGGCGTGCACAAAAATAACTAGATATCATACATCAGAAGCACTTTTCAATGATGTGATGAATTTTCATACAGTATGAAGTATTTTTTGATTTTGTCATTTGTTGCAATTTTGTTTATGCCTCAAGCATTTGCAGAATCATCATTTAATGGAAATTCAAGTATAGATCCGCCATTATCTGAAGTAGTTGCAGGCAAATCAACTGAAATGACCATCCGATTCTTGTATACTTCAGGACCTTACACGATGAATGATTTTTCCCCTGTAATTGAGGTAAACCCATCAAGTGCCAGACAATTTGTTCAAGTTGACGTTGATTCCATAGAAATCACGCAAGGACAGATCAAAAGAATTCCAGTGACCCTTACTGTAGACCCTCAGATTGAGCATAACAAAATCTTTCTTAGCATTTCATATGTTGGGCATCATTTTCAAACTGATGAACTGCAAAAAAGCTCATGGAATGATCAGGTCGCACTTGATGTTCTAGTACAAGACAGTACTGATTCTGAAAAATACCGATTCATTGATTTTTCATATGCTCATATGGTTGGGGAGCCCATACAGTTCATTTTAGAAAAGACTGCTGATGCTGACTGCAATTCGTATGATGCAAAGATAATTGATGAAGAAGGAAACTTTGTTTTGGGATGGGGTGCAGAAATATCGTGTTCTCCTGACTTGACCTCCAGTTCAATTCCGATACAAACCAAAATTGGATACAATGAAGACCGTCCAATAATTATCAATGATTCTGGAAAATACTATCTTGAGATAGACTTTGATGATGTACACATTAGCAAAGAATTTGTCGTAAGGCAAAATCCTTCTGGTATGTCACTTGACCGTACTGTCTATCCTGTTCCATGGTCGATGTCCCCTCTTAAACAATTCAAGTCAGGAGTTCCATCTGATGAGATTCAGTGCAGAGACTCATTAACTCTGGTTACAAAAAACAATGGCACTCCTGCATGTGTAAAAGAACACACTCTTCTAAAATTAGTTGAGCGAAATCTGATCATCACATCAAAAGCAGAAAGAGACCTTATGCTGGATGCAGGATACAAACTATACCCTGGTGTTGGTTGGGTAAAAGATACTCAAGAAAATAGAATAACTCGTGAACCTCCATCAGAATATCCTAATTCTTGCCCTCCTTGGAAATTTTATAATGAAACTGAAAAAAACTGCAAAGTGGTACTTCCATGTCCTGATAATATGTTCCTCAGTGACGTAAGTCAAGAATGTGAATTTAAGAGAACTCTTCCTCCTGAACCAGAACCCATTGATACTGATCAACAGACTCTACTTGATGCGCGAGACAAACTCCGAGAAGCATATCATGCCAATGTGTCTTGGGGCTCGTTTAACATCAAAGATGTAATTGTAGGTTATGGGATTGGTGATGGATTTTTGATTGTAGATATTCTTGAAAAATATTATGATTCTGATAGAAAACTAATCGAACAAAAAATAATTGATATTACTGGCGGGGATGTGGACATTGAGTTTAATTCATCAGATGCAATAATTCCAACAAGTATGGAATCTGTATTTCCGTATGTCTGGAATGGCTTTTTGCACAGAAATGGGGTTGAATTTACTCCAAAAGAGCAATCCTATGCAAACAATGACATTGGATATGATGGTGTTCACCGCGTATGCTCTCCGATAATTGCATCCAATGGGACTGAACTGTATGTCTCATCTGTGTTTGTCTATGAGCCCTTTGAGATAACAGGAACATACATTGACAAAATACAACCTGATGACTGTTATAAAATTTGGAAGACAGATACGATACTTGTAGAGCCTGACCTTGAACTTGGTCTGTGGCTGGAGAACTACTGGAAAGATGAAAACTAGACTCTTGATAATATTTGTAATCTTTGGACTGTTTTTGTCAATTCCATATTCTTTTGCATCTTGCATAGTAAACGAAGACTGGCCAGATGCTCCATGCCTTGATTCTATTGGAAATGGAAAATATGATCAAGGAGAAGTAAACAAATGGAGTCAATACTACTCTTTCAAAGGCACTGAATTCATGGAACAAAAACGCATTGAACTTGAAAAGGCAATCAATGAAAACACTCTGCAAGAATGGGTAGATGAATCAATTCAGAACAGAAACGTGTATGAATATTATTTTTTTTCTGGAAGAGCTCCCAACACGGGTGAATATTTTGGGCAATTTGAAGAATTCATGATTAATGAAAGTTCAACAGATCATGACCCATATACTGATGATGAACGATATCAACTGGCTTCAAATAAAGTAGAACTTGGAGGTCTTGGAATTGATCCTGATTTTAACATGTATGTAATAATTCTTGGAATTTTATCTGGAGTTGGAATTGGAGTCGGTTTGGTGTTTTTTTGGAGAAGAAAATGAAAACTAGAATTTTGATAATGCTTGGCATCATTGGAGTCACATTAGCTCCATTTGTTTTTCTTAATGCAGATGCTAGTTGTGACAAACAAGTGGGAACTGCTGATGAATCATGTACTCCTGATGAACTTTTAGAAATCTGTCGTACTCTTTGGAGTCCAAGATATGATGGTAGTGCAACTCCTGGCAATATTTTTTGTAGGGCAGTTGATGATTTGGATTTAAACGAAGATGACGTTAGAAAACTAGGAATTCATCTAGATTGGGAAAACTATGCAATACAATCATCTAAAGATTTCATAGGTGGTTGGGGGTTTTATCAAGACAATGCAATTCAAGACACCTTGCAGATTCATCCCTCGATTAGCATGAGGAATTCTTTACCTCCTGACATGAAAGTCAAAATTTCTTTTGATTATGTTGATGAATCTGAGATTAAAAGATTTGATGAATCTATGGACATATACCTGAAATACAATCCAGACATAATTCCATTACCTGAAAACACTTGGGTGATAATGCCATCACCAGAGTCTAAACGTTCACTTCCTACTAACCAGTTAGATGAAATGTGTGAAAATGGGCAAGCACTATGTCAGCCTAGGAACATAATGCATGGTCCAAATATTTTGGCATCTAAAACTAGCTCAGAGGATGTGTTTTTGGCAGTTCTTGCTAGCAGTCTTGGCGTGTCTTTTATTGTTGGAATTATCTATTGGTGGAAACGAAAATGAAATCCATCTTCATTGGAATAATATCTGCAATTGTTGTTTTCTTTTTGATTCAAACAGTCATGCCATTTCCATATGGGTTGATTTTGGGAATTGTATCTGCTGGAGCAATTTTATGGTATACAAAAAAACATGCTTTTAGAGATAAAGACTCTCTTCTGAATTATAGACGAATTGATCCAATCAACGAATATGAAAAAGAACAAAACGATGAGGCATTGAGAATATTAGAAAAAAAATACATTGAAGAAAAAATCACCAAAGAAGAATATTTGAAAAAGAAAAAAGAGTTTGAAAACTTGGAATACCATCCAAGGAAATGCAATTTCTGTGGATCTGAAGAGTTTGAATTTATTTCAAAAGATCAAACTAGAAAAACAAACGAGTCTGATTCTGATCTTGGCGATTACAAATGCAAAATATGTGGAAAAAAAGAAAATGAAAACTAGAACGCTGATTACCTTTACATTGCTTGGAATTGTTCTGGGCTTTATGGTCTTTTATTTTTCCACATACGTTCCTTCATACAATGAAGGAATGGGACTGATGTATTCAGATGATCCAGAAATGTATGCTCCATTTCTAGACAAATATCCTGTTTACCAAATGCAAGAGACCGACTATGACGACGTTCCAAAAATAAAATACATGATGGATGTTTTACTTACTGTTGAAAATAATGGTGATCATGAATACGTCATCCATCAAGATTCAACTAATGAAAAATATGAAGTACGAATAACTCCTAATGAGTATAATATCCGAGTTGGAATGTCTCCATCTGAACTTGATCACTATAACAAATGGGTGGAAGACAAGTCAACAAATCTGTACAAGTATGAAGATGCTGTTTTTCTAATTCTCAATTGGGACAAGATTAACTGATAGAAAATGAAAACTAGATTTCTGATAATTATTGGAATAATTGTAGTTATGGTAATTATAATTGGTGTGTTATTGTTAATGATCAAGAATAATCAGGAATCAGAGTCACTGTTTGCTCCTCCAATAATAAACAAAGTACACCAACATGCAGGAATACTGTTCATGATCCATGGCGAAAAGTTTGATCTAAACGACCCCCAATACCAACAAGTAAGTTATTGGATAAATTTCCAGTCGCCCTATGATGATGTCATACACATTCATGGCGATAGGGTTACGGTTGGCTATCTGTTTGAAACGTTGAATTTTAAACTTGATGAAAAATGCATTGCAATTACAAATGGCACTAGTTATTGTACAGATGAAAGATATTCTCTAAAGTATTTTGTAAACGACAATATGATAGATGATGTTTCAGACTATGACGTAAGCGATGGGGATCGGATTTTGATTTCGTATGGCAATGAAACTCGTGCAGAGATTGAGCATCAGATAACCATGTTAAACGAAAAAGATGTAACTGTCGATATGGAACATCTGCTTGGAAAACAAAACTAAAGATACAAAACATCAGAAGCACTTTTCAATGATAAAATAAGACTTCATACAGTATGAAGTATCTTGTAATTCTACTAATTATTGCCAGTTTTACCAGCATATCTTACGCTGTTCCGCAATTAGACCCATCACACGCATTTGATTATTCAGATATAGTTCTAGTTGGCAAAGTCATATCAGTAGAAATCTTATCTGAGCCAGAGGTTACAAAAACAGAAAACACTTCCACAGAGAGATTGGGGGTTGTCATGTATGAAATTGAAGCTGAAAAATATTTCAAAACATCCAGTTATAATCAAACAGTAACAGTTACGGGATTATTCACAAGAGAACCTCATGGAATGAGTTACGCAACTCAGCCATACCTGCAGGATCAAGTGGTTTTGCTATATCTTCAAAAAAATACTCATGGATATGCAGATACTGATTTGATAATCAGATTAGGGGATTCACAGGTAGTCAAGGAGATTATTTGCAAAGAAGGCAAAGGAGTACAAAGAGATATTTGTTCTGTTAATGGGCGCAATCTTTCTGTTTTGAAAAATATGAATCTAAATGAATCAGATAAGTTTGTTGATAATGATATATGCGGCAAAGGAACTGTTTTGGTAGACGGGATATGCCAAGCAATAAAAACAGACAAAGTTGGCTCTGATGCCCCATTCTTTGGAATTTTTGCATATCTTGACAATTTGATTTCATGGATATTTGGAAAATAAAATGAAAACTAGACTTTTGATAATAATTGGAATTGGAATTTTAATAGTTGTTAGCTCAACATATTTTACAATCGATTATTTGGAAAACAAACAACAAAATGAAGATGCACACAATAATAGATTTGTAAAAAATTGTATTCCTGGTGGACCTGATAAAATTGTCCCATCAATATTAATACAAAATCAAACCCATGAATTTGATCTTGGAAATTGTATGTGGATCTTGAAAAATTAAACTGGAAAATTATATTATAAAAAATTTCAGAAATTTGTAAATTATTTTTCAAGGATTGCAGTCATGTTTTTTTACTTGCAAATTTTGCAGTCATCTAATAGTGTCTAGAATAGAATATTTTATGAACTGCTCTTGTTCTGTATGGTTATGTCGCTTTCAGCAGAACACCTAGCATTATTTTTCATGTTGTTAGGATTCTCACCAATTATTGCAGGATTTCCTGTTTTATTCTTGATTAAAAACAGGCAATCCAAAAAAACACACCCAAAACCAAGGCAAACATTTGAAGAATCTTTTGGGCTATAAAAAACAAGTAAATCATCAGAAGCACTTTTCAATGACAGACTAGGATTTCATACATTATGAAGTATCTTGTAATCCTTTTGGTTTTAATTGGCATTATGGGCGGTTCCGATTCTTTTGCAGTACCACCAATGGAGAGAGTACCTTTACAGAATCTTGTAATTCAGGGGGTGGATGATTCTATGCCCATAAAATCAAATCAGCAATATACAATCCGAACTGATTACCAATCAAATTTTCCTAATACTGAATACGTGATATTGTATCAAATAACTAATGAAAAAAACCAAGTTGTGTTGCTAAGTTGGCTTGAAGGATTCCAGCAAAAATTAACTGATCAACCGGGTTCTTTTGTGTGTGGGGATAAAATATGCTACAACGAATGGACTTATTCTGAGCCATATGTTTGCGGAGATAAGATATGTGAAGGAAAATTTTATGCACAAAAGTTTGTGGAAACCTCCTGGCTTCCTACAGAACCTGGAAAATATCGAATAACAGCTTTTGCTTGGGAGAGTGTAGGTAATCCAACTGCGCTATCCCCTCCAATATCTACTGAAGTCATTGTTCAAGATTAGAAAATGAAAACACCTTACATGATTATTATTATTGGTACAGTAATTATTGGGATTTGGTTCTCTGGGTTAGCATTTGTTCAGATAACTCATATTCCAATTGAGTATTTTGCTGGGACAGTTAGTTACACTAGTATTGATGACAATGGGGTAAAAATTGAAACTGTTGGTGTGGCACCTGAATTTACAATACTCCCAATAACTGGGATATCATTGATTGTTGTTGGAGCATTTTACGCATTATGGAGAGTAGAAAAATGAAAACTAGCGTCTAGTTTGTATTGTAAAAAATATTTTTACTTTGAATTCCATGTACACGTATCATGATTAAACGAATGCGTGCTGTTTTCAATTATTTTATTTGGTGCAAATCCTCCCGGATTGCAAAACTCAACATATGGACTTAGACCAGAACTCTTGGTTTCTTCTGGAACGCTGCAGCTAATAGCTTTTGCTTTTCCAATTGCACTGTTTTTTGGAGTCCAATATTTGTTTGCAGAATCTTTTGCTATGATTTCGGGACATGACATTTTCTTTATCTCTTCTAATTCTGCTGCGGCATTAGGAAAAACAGTGTTTATCTTGTATTCCATTGTAACCACAAACACCCCCATCACTACAACTATACAAATAATTGGAATAATCCAATAACGAAGAGAATTTTCTTCCATGATTCTAATGGTTTGTATTCTATTTAACTGCGTAAAATCAACAGTATGGAAGAACCTGTGAATATCTGATTTTAAGATCATGAAAATAAAACAAACTGTAAAAATCCTGTACTTGCCACTTTGAATCTTTCAGTATTACTAAAATCAAAATTTTATCAATCATTATATGCGAAACATTTCTTGTACTGTTGTTTTGCAATCCATACTTTTGATAATTATCGGAATTGCATTAATGACTGAAGGATTTTTGGCAGTAATTTATTCATCATATGTCTTGCTTCCACCTGTTGAGCCACCAATAATGAAACCGATAGAAGGATTGGACTATGTTTTGTTTATGTATAAACAGACATTTTTGCTCAGTGGCATAATTGGAATCTTTGTAACTGTGGCAGGAGTTATTTTGCGGAGAAAAAGAAAATGAAAACTAGACTTTTGCTTACAGCATAATATGAAAATCTAGCTCCAGACTTTTTCTTTAAATGTCCATTTTTTGTTCAGTACAAAGTTGCTAAATGCCGCGGTTCCAACTGCCAATACCAATGCTACAGGGTATGACAAACTGAATTCATCTACCAGATAATACACCGTTCCTAGCTGGACTAGTGCCCCAATTGAGCTAAACCCTGCAAATTTTCCGTACTGAATAATGGTTCTCTTTGGTGCAAAGTCGCGGTCTTCAAATGTCCAGTATTTGTTTAGTGCAAAGTTGCTTGTAATTGAGAAAGCAATTCCAAGAATAGTCGCGTGTAGATACCACATGTCAAGACTGGATGAGAACAGTAGAGATGCAAGATAGTTTACACCAAGACCCAATGCTCCTACTGTAAAGAATCGCGCAGCCTTTGAGAAAAACCTGACAGAGATTCTTTTCTCAGACTTTGTTACTGTTTTACCGTATCTGTACAGTTTCCATACTGACTTGCAGTAATCAAGTATTGTTCCAGCCCCAAGTTTGCTTGAACCATCTTTTCTGTCGGTAAAAGTATATGGTACTTCTTGGATTTTTACCCCCTTGGTTTTTACCAACAATTCCAGCAACATCTTGTATCCTATTGCATCAAACTTTAGACCGTCAATGATGTTTTTTTTAAACGCAAAGAATCCCGACATTGGATCGTATAACTCTATGCCAAGTCCCTTTTTGGCAATTCCAGTTGCAATCTTGCTCATTAGTTTGCGTTTAAACGGCCACCCTTGAATGGAACCGCCTTTGACATATCGCGACGCAATTGCAATATCACATTTTGTCTGCTTTATTGTATCAATTAGTTTTGGAATAACATGGGGAGGGTGAGAAAAATCACTGTCCATCACCACTATTGTATGTCCTGATGCATGCTCTATTCCGCTTAGAATTGCAGAACTCAATCCGTCCCTTGCCTTTCTTTTGATTACGTTGATTGTGTGATGGGTCTTTTCTGCAATTGAATGAAAATAGTCTTCTGCAATCTTTGCAGTATTGTCAGGGGAATTGTCATCAACGACTATAGTTTCAGCTCTTAGATTCTCTGGAACTGACTTTTGAATATGCTCAAGTATCTCTGAGATATTCTGAGATTCGTTGTATGTTGGCAAGATTATAGAGACTTCAGTAGATTGCAATGGAATTTTCCTCTCAGATTTGGATTAAAATGTTTCATGTAAAAAATTACTTTTATGACTATGGTTTGATCCATTGACCCTCTCTAATATCAATAAGCATTCCTTCTTGGTTGACTCTCAAGTTTGTGTAAGGATAGATCCTATTATCAAACACAGTTGCAACATTTTCAAATGATTGAATAGATTCAGTGTTGTTGTAAGCATGGATAATCTCTACTCCTCTGTTACGGTCTAGCATAAAGTGCTCATCTGCAATTACGGTAATGACATTTGTAGGTATTGGATAAAACAAGATCATCGAATAGTCTATTGGAACATTTGAGATATCAAATACATCATAAAGAATCCAAGTATACACAGGACTAGCAAGAATTGTATTTTTATCATCTTGATTTTGCAGAACAAAAGACAATGCTTCAAACTGAGTTATGGACATGTCATTTGTGATTACTAAAAGTGTGCTAGACAATCCAAAGACTAGAATTGATACAATAACTATTCCATGTAGTCGTTTTGATTGCAATGTTTTGATCTTTTTTGGCAAATCAAGCAGCCATATGCTTGCTGCAATGCACAAAATCGGGATGAGTGGAATCCAGTGAAAGTATTGCTTGAATCCAACTAGTGACAGAAATACCATGAACGGTACAAACCAAAACAAGACAAACTTGTTTCTAGTTATTCCAGCATAGACAATTCCTGTCATGCCAATTGCAAACAGTACTGGATCAATGTAAAGAAAATATCCAATGATTTCAAATATACTGTTACTTCTTTGGCTTTGCCACAACACATCATTTATCCACAAATCAAACTGATCTAGCATAATTGCATTTGCAGGCCAAAGCATCGGAATCAGTAATACAGGCATTATCCAAATTATCATGTCAGAGAATTTTCTTCTCTTTTGATACACCAACCATATGACAAGTGGAATGAACACGAATGCAGGGATTTTTGTAAAGATTGCAAGACCAAGCAATATACCTGACAGAGGTGCAAGCCACACCTTCCCTTCCGGTTTTGCATAATGTATAGCAAGCAGTATTGATGCAAGCAAAAACGGCAAGAGTATAGAGTCAAGTAAGATTCTATCAAATATCCAAGTGTAGGGCATTACTGCAAATAGGGTAGAGGATATCAGTGCAACATTTGTTCCAAATTTTTCTCTTGCAATCAGGTAAACCAAGAATGTGCTCAGTATTGCAAGCATTCCCATAAACAGTCTTGGGATAAGATACAGACTTTGTAGGGATTGAGGATCAGCAGATACATCTGGAGGATAGTTTGTTATTTGCAAAACTCCTGCAAGAATTAACTGTCCAAGATACGGATGATCATAAAGATAACTCTCCTGAGGGCTGCCAGTTTCAATAGTAGTCATTGCACGTCGCATGTATATTCCCTCATCAAAGAAAATCTCAGGATACCCAACCGGATTTAGCAAATGCACAAAACTTGCAAGAACAAGTGGGATTAGAATAAGAAATTTTTTCTTCATTTTTAATTTCCTTTAAAGTAATATCTGCACATATTCATAAAGGCAAAGCCAAACTTGATACTAATAATGTTTTAACTAATTCTCAAAAACAGAAAATTATTTCTTATAGGTAGCAAAAAGACGGATAATTACCAAAATAAAAGAAGGTAATTCATAACTCATGAGAGAATAATTTCATACGGGTTTAAAAGAACTGTTTTTCAAATCATATTTTCATTATTGTCGTTGTGTGCGTAAACAGTCTTCGTTTTTTCATTTTTTAAAACTTGTTATATGTTCGAAAAAGAACAATGGGTTATGAATCAATGTTTACTAGCAAGAGAAAACACAAAAAATAGAATTGTCGCAATTGGATTGCTTTCTGTTTGGAATGGTTTTGTAACTGGTGATTTGAGACTCCAATCTATGATAGATTACGGGGTTAGTCTTGGAAAACATGTTTGGCACAATGATGATCAAGCAAGAAAAGAGGCTATTGAAACAATAACCTGTGAATTACTAGACTAAATCAACTAGAATGCAAGCATAAGATAAAGAAAACAGGAAAACTGAACTTTTGATAATTTGTGCCTAAACGGGGCTAAAATAGTGTCTAAAATGGTTGACTACTAGTCGGCTCTCCTGTATTTATTTTAAAATTTTTGGAATTATTTTGGTAATTGAATTATGAATCTTGTTGGTTCGTTCTTAACTGAAATACTTCCACCATGTTTTTCAATTGTTGTTTTAGTGCTTGCAAGGCCTAGACCTGTACCGTTTTTTTGGTAGTGTACAGTGGTTCAAAAATTTTCTTTATGTTGGATTTTGGTATTCCTGGCCCTGAGTCTGAAAATATTATTTCTATATGTTTTGAATTTTCTTTTGCAGAAATTGCTATTGTACCTTCATTTATTGCCTGAATAGAATTTGTAATTATGTTAGAAAATGCTGTTTCTATTTGATTGACATCGACTGTAACTGTAATGTCTGGTATGTCTTTTTCAAGATGTATGTCGTCTGGAATTTGAGAATTTTCAATTGATGCTTCTAAAACTGTTTTTAATGGTATTTTTTCTTTTTGTAATGGTTTATTTCTAACAAAATTCATTATGGAATTTATTTGATATGAAATTTTATCTGTACTTTTTTGAATTAACTCTATATTTTTTTTAATTTCAGAATTATTTGTGTGTTTTAATACATCTATATTTCCTTTTATGACTGTTAACGGATTTTTTAAATCATGAGCAATGTTTGCAGCAATATTTCCAATAATTGCCATTTGTTCTTTTTTCAGCGATTCTTTCTTTATGGTGTACAAAAATGTTAATAAAATCCAAATTGTTCCTACACCCAAAATTATTATTGATAATAATGCTGGAATCCAGAAATTAATAGTCTTAAGATTCTCTATTTCTGCTCTTGCATGCTGTGTTAAAATAAGTTCTGTAAATTCAGTTGTATGTTTTCCGCCTATTTGAATAGTGTTTACGCGTTTTCCATTTTCAACTAAATAATTGTCCCATTCTTTTTCAAATTTTACAAGATTTCCAGTTGTTGGTTCTATCCATAATCTTGATGTTGTATCTGTTAAAATCACATGTGGGGCAAATTGAGGAAATGCGCGTGATGTGTCTGCACCATTTGTCACTACTTCAAAAACATATGTTTCTAAACCGTTGACAACATCTGTTTTTTTAAACGTCATCGGATCATCATAAAATACAGCAGAATGAAAAAAGTCATAATTTTTTTTCTCAACACCTGGCAAAAATTTGAATCTTTTTCCTTCTTTATCTACGTGCGTTAGTGTGTATGCATTCACCTTGTAGATGTTATCAACATGAAACATTACTTCATCTGTCAATACGTTGGTACCCGTTACTGATGATTCTATTGTAAGTATGTCTCCGTCTCTTTCAATTACTTTTTCATATAATATGTCTCGTTGTAAGTATGGTCCGTGTAATTCTCCATAAACATCATCTACCATGGTGGTCTGTGCATCATATTCTAGAATCAACGAATAACTGTCATCTAATTTTTGAAATTCTGGAACCATTATGAAAAACCATAGCGATAAAGATAACATTACACTAGAAAATACGATGATTCCTTGAATGGTAATTCTCTTTGAATTATTCACATTTTTTATTATCTGCAAAACTAATAAATCGTTTTCATCTTTTTTATGACTATTTTTATTCCTAATGAGAAAATGTTGTCTGAGATGATTGAGTACTGTTGGCTTTTCTTAATGTTTGATCACTTTTGAAACAAACATTGTTAATTCCTTTAAGAATTAACTATGTGCAGAATAAAAAAGAGGAATTATAGTTTTGGAACTATGCTTAGTTTGGATTTTGCACTGACAGCAATTATTGACACTATGGCTACAACCAAAATCATAGTTGCAATTGTGCCAAATTCTGGAACTGCCTGAGTACCTATCACGTCAATAGTATGGACACTGTGACCATAACTTACCTCAACTTCGGTCTCATTTTCTGTATGTGACGTTATCACGGTTTTGTCGCTAGCTACTGCTTTTCCATCAATCATTATTTTGAGATCACCACTTACCATCGCTTTTGGAATTGATATGTGACTGACTCCTTTTGTACCTGATTGACCCTCGACTGTTACGGATACTTTCTTTTGATCTCCATTAAACTGGACATCTGTTATAGTCGAGTTTGTTGCTACTTTGACATCAAAATCTCCGTGCTCTTCAACATTGATTTTGAACACTTGAGGTGGAACTACAGCAACTTTGGTGCTGGCGCCCAAGTTTACCTTTCCGTTTAATCCTACAATGCTTGAAAGATCAGATTCAGTATTTACAGAAGCAGTAATTGTGTATGCTCCTTTTGATGCATCATCAGGCATCATGAACTCTGCAGAATATTCTCCCTCAGTAGTTATTTGTGATTTTGTCTCGTAAACAACATTTCGTTGTTTGTCAAGTAGATTTACTGTAACTGTATCACCTCCATCAAGATTTGCCAAAAGATCTGCCCATATGGAACCTTCAACCGTTATCATGTCCCCTGGTTTGTACAAATGCTGATTAGTTTGTAATCCAAATGAATTAGATGCACTAACTGCCGGCATTGGATACTTTGTAGGAAGTCCCACAATCATCTTTCCCTTTCCCATAGCTGTAACTCCAATGTTGCCAACTGTGGTTTGGACTTTTGTTTCAGATTTTGCAGATGCTTCTGACTGTGCCTCAGAGGATTGTTGAGATTCTGAAGATTCATTTTCTTGAGATTTAGGATTTGCTTCAGTCTTTGCTTCAGCTTTTGTTTCAGATTTTGCTGTTGCATTTGTTCCGCTATCTGCGCCAACATTAACACCTACATTTGCCTTTGTTTCAGATTCCACACCAACTTCAGTTTGTGCCATAACACTTGAAGGTGCTAAGATTAGCATGATTGATAGTAACAATAGAAAAGTCGTAGCTCTCATTGATTTAGTCATTGAAAAATAAGTGTTGGAATAGTACTTAAAAGATCATAATACTTGACAATAAAACCAAAAAATAATGAAAAAATTGGAACTTTCTAAACTTTCACAAAAATAATACCAATTTTAAAATAAAAAAATATTTGGCAGTAATAGAACCTGGGAAGAATTACTCTTCTCTGGCTTTGTCGTGAGTCCAATAGTATGCAATCTTTGATGGAACAAGCCAGAACCTCTTAGTTCCCCCATCAATTTCTATTAGATCTGATGAGTCGTCAAACTTTACATTGTGTTTGTGAAGTTCAAATTTCTCACCAGTGTCTGACATTACCATCAGCTCACCTTTGTCTTCAACTAGTTGTTGAAGTAGTTGTAGTTTTGACATACAATGGTTTAGTCTCAAAATTACTTTAGTTCTAATACTAAAATCAGCTGAAATTAACAAATACAGCTTATGCAAATTTGTGAATTTAAATTGCAATAATCATTTAATGCCTATTCGTATTGTTTTGTTCATTTTCTCCCTCACATCTTTTATTCAAATAAGCTGATGGTTTGAAAATATCAATTATAGCTTAATACATGATAAATCAAAATAATGCTAATTCAAAACATACTATGAACATTTATGATAAAAAACAAGTAAAGTGCTCTGTCTGTGGCAAGTTTATTGGAGAGATAGATATCAAATCCTCGATTCGTTTACCTTTATGTGAAAAATGTAATAGAAATGAGAAAAAAATTATTCGCAAAGGAATTGATAGCATCTTGGTTCCAGTAGACATATCTGAAAAATCAACAAGGGCATTAGATGCTGCCATATATTTTGCAAAACAATTGGGCTCAAAAATCACATTATTGTATGTTATTCCTGATCTCAAGGTGGGAAATAGGATCTTTATGAAAGAGATAGCAAAGGAACTTCAAAAAACTTCAAAAATATCCCTCAAGTATGCAAAAGATTACTGTGATGAAAGAAACATAGTAGCTAAACAAATGACTGTACGTGGTCATGAACCTGAAGAGATTATCAAAATCTCAAAAAAATCCAAATATGATATGATCATTATGGGCTCCTCAGGTAAAGGAATGCTAAAGGAGTTAATTTTTGGAAGTGTTTCTAATTTTGTAATGCAAAATTCAGACATTCCTGTGTTGATAGTAAAAGAAAAATCTGCAAAAATTGGAACAAAAACTCGTCTAAAACAAAGAAAACCAAATCCACGTCATGGTGAGGGAAGATCATTTTCAAAAATGAAAGAAAAAGCTGGACTCAAATAATCTTAAACAAACATACTTGTTAAAATAACCACTATTGAGGCAACTGGTGCTCCGAATTTAATGAATGATATTGCAGACTCTGGTATCTTGAGACTGGAATTAGTGTTGATATGTTCTAAGATCTTTGTTTTATCTACAACCCATGTAACTGCCACTACAAAGAGTAACTCTGATATGACAATTCCATATGTGCCAAAGATGTAATCCATCCCATCCAAAAAAGGCGTTCCAAAAATATTCAGATTTATTGGACTGTAGCTCAAAGCTGATGGTAGCCCTACTGCAAGCAGTCCCAAAGAAACAATTCTACTTGATTTTTTGTTAGATATTTTGAATGTGTCTTGTAGTGATGCGTTTGGAACTTGAAACATTCCCAATGCTGATGTCAGTCCTGCTATCAATAACAAAAAGAAAAAACAGAGCCAATTATGTATCCTATGTAAATATTTGAAAAGATAGTTGGCAACACTTCAAAAATCAATGGTATTCCTGCCTCTGGATCTAGTCTGTATGAAAAAACAAATGAAAATATCATCAACCCTGCAATTATTGAAATGGCAGTATTTGAGAAAATGATTATTCCTGATGAACGTGTCATGGAGTGTTTTCCTCGTAGATAACTGCTGTATGTCAGTAGGGAACCTGAACCTAGGGATAAAGAGAAAAATGCTTGGCCTAGTGCTATCGACCATGTATTTGGTTCTGTTATTTTAGAAAAGTCTGGGTTTAGGAAATAAGCAATCCCTTTGTCTGCATTTGGTAATGTTGTGGCATAAACCATTAAAGGAATGAGGATTGCAATTAGGCATAAAATTCCAACTTTGTTGAATAATTCTATCCCTGATGCGATTCCTCTATTAATGATCAAATAAGTAACAAACAAAATTGCCACAAATGACACTACGGGGAAAAATGTTTGTGAATACTGTTGGAAATCTAGGAATGATTGACCAAGATTTGATACAAAAAATGACAACACCCAGCCAAGAATCACAAGATAAAAACTCAAAATTGAGAAAGCCACTACCGCAATAAAGGCGCCTATCCACCGAAATTTTTTTGAAATGTTGGCCATTCCCGTCACTATTGACGATTTGTATTTGCGTCCTATTGCAAACTCTAAAAGCATCAGCAAAAATCCAAAGCTTGCTACAATTATCAAAAAAGGTACTAGGAATCCCCCGCCTCCGTTTTCTCCTGCAACATAAGGGAACCTCCAGATATTTCCCATTCCTACAGCAGAACCTATGCATGCTAACAGAAAACCGAACCCAGAATTCCATTTTTCTGATTGTTTTTCAGGCATGTTATAAAATAAAATTAAACGCGTGTTCGGTTTATGGTGTTAGTGTATTGTTTTTGTTGAGGAATTTTTCACTGTTGTATGTTACAACTAATCTGTTTTTCTGATCAACTAGAAATTGTTGCATATTTGTCATTGTTGATGTTGCCAACAAAACAACTTTAATCTTGTTTAACAACAAAGCTGAAATTAAATGAAAAAGCTTAGGTACTTTTTTTGATTATACTTATCAAATATGATCATGCCAAATGTAATTATCAAAGCATTAAAAGATGGTCCTTTGTTGGTTGAAGTTGATAAGAAAACTTCTGTTACATTGTGTAGATGTGGAAGATCCCAAACACAACCCAGCTGTGATGGAACACATGTAAAAACAGGATTTAAAGCAGAAAAATCCGAAATAAAAGTCACTGAATAAAGATTATTTAGAAATATGTGATTTTTTATTTTTCAAACTTTTTGTTTGGTATTTTTGAATTAGTTACTACGGATACTTCCTCATCAAATTTTTTGTTTGGTATTAGCATTATTCTAGAGTCTTCTAACTCTACAATTGTTTTTGTCAGGCCTATTTGGATGATTTTGCCTGATTTGTTTTCAAATTCAATCTTGCTTCCCACATTAATCCTTCTTCCCAATGCGATGCTCATACCGGAAATTGCATTTTGCAATTTGTTGAGATAAATAAATGTGAAAAATAACAATATTGCACTAAGTGATGTTACCACCTCTATTGCTGGTGAAAGAATTTTTAATGTTACTGCAAGATACATCACTTCTGCTATTGCAATAATTATGAAAATGACGCCTGTTGCTTTACCTGAGCCTAACAATGTCCTGAATTTTGTCAATTCAACTATCTTGACTATGATGAAAATCGATGCCGTGATGATAACTGAAATTATTGCAAAAAACGTATTTTCCTCCATCTTTTTAATTTATACAAAAATTGGATAAAACAATCTGTATTAGTTTGACATGATTTTCACTTTCATAGCTTAATTTCAAATTTAGAATTGAAAACTCCGATTACCGCGTGTCCGTAATCTCTCATTGTTGCTAAAATTCGTTCATTTTACCTGGACCGTACTCGTCATATGTTTTCTGTCTGTCTTTTTCTAGTTTTTCTATCTCTTTTTCTTCTTTGACTTGATCCCCTGAATAAATTGTGCGTATAGGCCATGGAATTCGAATATCATGTTTTTTAAATTCTTGGTACACCATCAATCTGAGATTGCTCTTCATTTTGAACTGTGAACCATAATTTCGAACATAAATCCACATCTGAAATATTAAAGCTGAATCCGCAAATTCGTCAAAGAGAACCCATGGTTGTTCCATGTCTGTTATTCCTTTATCACATCCACAACTAGGTTTATTCTGATCAAGATATGGACATCTTTCTTGTACTGCAAGATGCAATCCATTGTCATCTGTGACCTCTTTCATCGCCCTTTTTCCAACTTTAACTAGTATTGAACAAACTTGTTGTGGATCATTCAGGTAAGATGTCCCTATTCTTATTTGTGCAGGAACAAAATCATTATTTTTTGAATAATTGATTACTTTTGAACCTACCATCTGTCTAGTGGGGAAAATTGCAATTGATTCGTTTAATGCGTGTCTTATGTAAGTGATCCTTGTTGTGATTTTGTGAACATATCCATTATAATTATCAATTAAAACACGATCTCCTTCCATGAACACCTTGTCTTTTCGAATCATAAGATATGCAAACAGATTTTCTAAAGTTTCTTTTAATGCAAATCCAATACCTACACCTAATCCTGCCAGAGCTGTTGCTAAAACAAACAGATCTACGTTCCACCATACTAGAATACTAATCAAAAACCCTGAAAAAATTAGTGGCGGAATAAATGATGTTAATGATTTTGGCATTAACTCCTTTTGTTTTTCAGCATATCCTGAAGGTTTTGCTCCTGCTTTGACATGTGTATAGTAATTCAACCTTTTTTCCTGTCTCCATTGGGCAATTGAAAAAATCTCTGCAGGTTCTATGCCTGGACGGAGTTTGTGACCTGCGTTATTGTTCCCATTTACACATTTTTCATAATATTTTTCATACTTCTTTCTTTCAGATTCTTTCCATGTTTCAAAGGGGTTTTTTACTAAAGGGATTAGAACTCCTATTTCAAACTCTTCGCTTGTTCTATAATTTTCAAGCGTTTTTCGTCCTTCTTTTGTACTTAGAAGTTTTTCAAACTCTGCTTTGTCTAAATCTTCTGGAGGGTCTTCTGGGGGCTTCCATTTGTATATTTTATGGAAAAGATCATCTTCGTCATCTTCAAACCCTCTCTTGTCTCGCCATTTAATGAAATCTTTCCATTCTTCATTGGAAGTGTTGTGTTTTCTTAGAATTATTGGAATTAGATGTGCTACTGTATAACCTATAACAGCTAAGTTCATACTGTTTAAAATTTTCACAAATATTTGTTGAAGTTCTTTTTCATTTAGTTGAACTCCTGGAAAAATATCTATGATCTGAACATATTCATTCACAGATGTAATTAGAATAAATGCAAAAATCGGTAAAAGTGCAGTTCTTAAAAAATTTGATAAATGCGGTCTTGTATAACTGAATTTTCTTGTTAATATCCAGTTTGAAAATTTTCTATAGGCTAAAACAATGATGACAATTCCTATGCCTAATATCAAAAATGCAAATTGGAGTGATATGTTGGAAATTAACGCATCAAAAACAGAGTTGAATTCTCCAATCACTTCTTCAACCATGTTATTTCCTATAAACTAACAACAAAATTATTCTGCATTACACTGCTGTATGGAATTTTAATATTTATTTTCCAATAAGCTAATCTTTTTAAATTAATTTTTTAAGCTTATGTCTGAGCAATATTTGTTTAAATTATAATTACATACAAGATAGTCTTGATGTTGAATTCAAGAAATGTTTAACAAATAAAAACCAAGATTGTAGTATCAATTATGAAAAACAGGATCTCTGATTCCTATACTATAAAGTCATTAGATACTACGGATTCCATGTCATGCTCTTCAACATATTCTTCTAGATTGTCTACATATTCTTTGATAAATGGCATTGTATCTGTGGTGACCTCTAACGGTTTGTCAGAATATATGTTGTATAACCATGCATTTGCAATTGGAGTTGTACCTGTTAAAATTCCCGCTATGGCAATAACGGCAATTGTCAGGCAAATGTTGTTTGTATTCATGATATTAATTACTCTGCATAAAAGATAAAACCTCATAATGTATTTAGCTTAAAAAAATCACATCAGCTTATATGCCCATTTTTTTCTGAAAATTTTTGTGTATTTTGTTCTATTGCAATGAAAAATGTGTTTTAGTAATGTTGTTTAATTATGATTTGTTTTTCCACATCTTTTTCCAGGCGTTAAAGAACTCATTCATGAACAAATGATACGCTTCCAGAGAACTTATTGATTTTTGATACAATTTGTGTTCTAGAGATGCCTCAAAATTTTTAAAATCTGCAGATGCTGGCTTTGGCCCATTTAGAAAAGTCTCATAATCGTCCTTAATTGCTAAAAGGGAGCCATCATTTTTTACATCAATTTTGTCTAGCCATAAATCTATGAATTTGTTTCTTATTTCGGGTGAATCGTCTTTTGATTTCTCCATTATGTGTCTGTAAATCTTTTGAAGATCTTCTGCGTAAAACTGCATTGTAGTGAGATTCTCATCAAATTTTTTTAATCTGTCCTGGAATTGATCTTGTAATTCCTTCCATGATGTGGTTTGGTTTGTTTGCATATTGTATAATGAGCGTGACAATAAATAGATGATCTTAAGCTTAAAAGTTTATTATAATTATATCAGCTTATGAACTGTTATTTTTGTCTAATTCCTCATTGAGCATATGAGTAAAAGCTATCAAGATATACAAAATTTGAAAAATATCATGAAAAAAACCTTAGAAGACAAAAAGGTGGATAAGAAGAAAATCAAAAAAGAAATGGAAAAATTTGTAAATAATTAAGAAATACCTTCAAAAATAATCTTGAAATTTATTTTCTATATCTAAAAAATTAAGAATTAAAGAATGATTCCCCATTCTCTATCTTCCAAAACAACTGCAGTTGAAGGTGTCACACATGCTGGGGACCCTCTGTACTCGTTATACATCAAGACATATTGTTCATCACATACAACATTTGTTGGCGTAATGCCTACATTCATCTGTTCTAAGGGTGCCATTCCAAACACTAGTTTGTTTTGTTCTATGGGTCTGTTTATGTCAATTACTATGCTTGCAGAATTTGATGCTGCAGGATGATTTGCTACAATCTTGTACTCTCCCAATTCAAAAGATCCTAGAGGACCTGTTATTAGGGCAGAAAACTCATTGTTGTAGTCAATTTTGCTTTGAGAATACATGATGGGAGTGTCGTCTTTGTCATAAATCACAAGTTCTACTGGTTCGTAGAATTGATTTTGTGGATCAACTGTTCCTGTCAAAAATATCCTTGAAGTTTGCTCAAACACTGTTTCATCAGTACTCAATGTAATTTCTGCTGCCATTGCATACCCATATGTCATAGTAGAAACTATGGTTGCAATCAACACAAATAGACATGTTTTGGTTGTTGAGTCATTCATGTTGTTTATTGACCATTAATTGGTATAATGCCTCATAAGCTTGATTATATCATTTAGACATTGTAGTTGATTCTAAGCTTTGTTGTTTATAGAATCTATTATGATATGCTTCCCTATGTTGGCCAATGGCTACTCTAAAACAAATTCAGGCTGCCCGACAAAATATCAAAAAAGCGCAGACTGCTTGGAAAAACATGTCCCATCGTCAAAGAAAAACCAGACAGACTGACGGTGTTTCTAGAAAAAAACCAGGAATGGGGAATAATGGTGATTACTATAGAGTAATAATCAGACCAAAATCTGAATTTGATTTATTCCGCACACATGATGTGGGAAGAGAGGGCCATACACAAAGAATTGCTGGAAAACGTTCTAGTGGAAGTTGGGCAACTCATTCTTGGTTAATTCATAAAGATGATGCCTTTGTTGAGGATGGTAAATTAAAATCAAAAGAATCTAAAATCAGAGACATTCTTGGTAGACTACGTGGACCGATTAAAAAATACAAAGGAAATATTTTTCACGCAAAACCCAGAAAAAACAAGTCTAAGTAAAATTGGAACAAAAATAAAAAAGTTAGTTGCTGCATGTTTGTGCTTCTAGAACCATGTTATTCATGTCTATTACCATGCATGCTGGATGCATAGATTTTTCAGCCATAACTCCACAAGTGTGACAGAATAATCTTGTTGGTTCGTTGCAGAATTTACATCTATGTTCAATTTCTAACTTTGAATCACAAATTTTGCACGATTGTTTTTGCATGGTATATTGTCTTGAAATTAATTTAAAAACAGTTCTAAAATTAGAGCCAGCTAATTAGTCTGGACTACTAATTCTAATTTTATGTAATTATGATGTGAAATGATCGTATGTTATGATTATTTTAATTTTAATCTGAATTAAATGATTTCCTCAGTAAAATAGGTGCAATGAAAATTGTTGCCAAAATGGCAAAGATGATTGTAGAGTAAACCTCTTCTGAAAACATTTCAAATGATAATCCTATTCCTGCTATGATAAAAGATACTTCTCCTCTGGATATCATGCCATAACCTATTCGAAAACCCTTTTGTTTGCTTTTCAACAAAATTGTCGCTGGTATCCCGCAGCCAAAAACCTTTGAAAAAACTGCCGCACCCAAAATTACTGCAAATAACACCCAGTTAATTGATGAGATTTGTGTAATGTCTACATGAGCTCCAATAATTGCAAAAAACAAAGGGGCTACAATTACTTTCAATCTACCAACAAATTCTTTAACTTGAATTGCTAGTTTTGATCCTGCAAGTCCCATACCTGCCGCAAAAGCACCCACAATAGGATTCAATCCAACACTTGATGAAATTGCAGCCAAACCAAATGCTGATCCTAATGCGACACCATGTCTGATTCCTCTAGCTTCTAATGTTGATGGGTGTGTTTTAGATACCACCTGAACAATTTTTGGTAAAAGATAAACTGCTCCAAGTAGTATCAAAAACCACAATCCTATATCTGTGATTGTTGTGATGACTACTGATTCTATTGTTGGAATTGTTTTTGATGCAACTAATGTGATTGCTGCTGAAAGAATTGCCAGTCCTAATACATCATCTAACACCGCAGCATTTACCAAAACATTTCCTTCTTCTGTTCTCTCTTTTCCTATTTCTTCTAAAATTGATACTGACACTGCTATACTTGTTGCACTAAGTGTTGCACCGATAAGTACTGCAACCGTCCAATCAAAGCCCATCCATACTACAGCAAAATATCCTATAACTAATGGTGTGATAACTCCAAACACTCCAATTATCGCAGCTTTTGGACCTGCCTTGATTAGATCATGGAATGTAAAATGCAGACCTGCAGAAAACAAAATAATTATTCCAGAAATTTGCCATAATGCCAACATTACATCGTTTAGTTCCACAATGGGTTTACCAAAAATTGGAATTAATCCTCCAAGGGCAGTAGGGCCCAAAATAATTCCAGCAAATACAAATCCGATGACTTCTGAGATTTTAAAATGAGAACACAGTTTGCCCAAAAGCAAAGCAGGAAAAACTAAAAACAAAATCCCTATAATTATGGGGATTACGTCAAACTCTGGTACCATTACTTGTGATTTTAATTTCTTATACTAAAACTATGTATCTAATTTGCAATATAGAAAATCTATTTTTTAATTAATTCTATCTTCTTTTACGCTTGAGATAATCTGAAATTATTTTTTCTGCAAATTCATCTGGTGAGAGTTCTTTTTTGTTTGATTGGCTTGCAAGCTTTCTTGCATTTGTCTTGGATAGTTTAATTGATAATTTCTGCTTGATTCGCATATTTTTTGCCCGTTTTAACAATTTTTGATGTGTTGATTTGGGTGATTTTGATAATGCCTGAATGTATCTTCTTCGCAAACCTGTTTCTAGTTTTGAAATACGTTCTGCAATCCTTTCTGCATTTTTGATATTTGGAATTGCCATGTAGAGTTTTGTCATTTCATCTCGAGAAATTAGGTGAGGTACAAGTGCTTTTAATTTGTCTGGAACTCCTGCAAATCCTAAGTATTTGTTTAGTGTGATTCTTGACATTCCCATGGATTTTGCAGCGGCAGATTTGCCCACATGTTCTGTAAGAAACTTACAAGAATCTGCAATTTCTTTGTGATTCATGTCTTTTCTGTGGATGTTTTCAACCACTGAGGCAGCTTTTGCATTATCTAGATCGTACGATGTTTGTTTTGTTAGTACGTGAACTGGAATTTTCTTTGCTCCTAACCTCTTCATTGCAGCCAGTCTTCTTTGTCCTGACATTAACAAGAATGTGTTTTTGTTTTCTTTTTGAACTAATGGTGGATTTAACAATCCTTCATTTTTAATTGATTTTGCTAATTCTGAAATGTTTTCTCTGTCAAGCTTTCGTGCCTGAGCTTCTTTCCATACTCTGATCTGTTTAATTGGGATCTCTTTTAACCGGTATGAGATTGTTGGTTTGTACCTTCTCACCACACCTTCTTCAGAAATATCCTGTTAATGTAATCGTTGGTATATTAAAAATAATTTTAACTCTAATTCTTTCAACAAATTTTTTATCTCAAAATAAAATTCATTTAAAAAAGTTGAGTTATCCTAAAAAATTCCTGATGTTTGGGTTATTTACTTTACCGATTTAAAATTTTAACATGGCAGCAAAACGTACGGCTAGACGTAAAACAACAAGAAAAACAGCCCGTAAACCAGCTAGAAAGACAGCTAGAAAGACAGCTAGAAAGACAGCTAGAAAGACAGCTAGAAAGACAGCTAGAAAGACAGCTAGAAAGACAGCTAGAAAAGCAACTAGAAAAGCAAAACGTACTGTAAGAAAAGCAAAAAAGTGCTGTAAGTAAAGCAAAAAGACGTGCACAACAAGTTGCAAACAAAAGAAAACGGGACATGCAAAAAGCAAACAACAAGATCAAAAGCCTGAAAAAAACATTGCGAACTGCAGAAAAATCTGCACGCAAAAAGAAGGCCGTTTATCAAAAAGCCCTAAAAAGAGCAACTTCAACCAAGTAACTAAAAAGCTCTTCTCACACTTATTTTTCTATAATTTAATTATCTGATTTACTATGCTGCCATTTTGTGAAATTCTACACAAAATGAGTACGAAAACTATGGTTTTATTCCTATTGTATTATTATGATAGTTCTGAAGAAAGATCTTGAATCTCTTTTTGTTTTTTTACTAACTCTTTGATTTTTTCTTCCAGGCTGGGATCTTTGGAATCTTTTGATTTAATGTCTTCATATTCTTCTAAAAGTATCTTATACTCTTTTTGTAGATTTTCATAATTTTGTAATTTCTCTTTGTCATATTCTATTTGAGTCATTGTATTTTTGTAAATTTATTGTTTGAAATAGATTGTTGACAAAAAAATTTGTTTCAAGCTAAATTTTTTTAAAATTATTCTATGCCTGCACCGCCTGTGTTCTCTTTGTTAAATTCTTGTAATTTTCTAGAACATGCAAGCATCTCTTCGTTTGTATGATTACTTTTTTTACGTTTGCACATTGGGCAAATTTCGTCCCCTGATGATGATTTTGGTGGTTCACTCATCATTAACATTTGTTATACGATTATCATTTATAGTATTTTTGATAATACCATGGGATTAGTTGCAGTGAGCGTAACGTAGATTGTATCAACTTCATCTGCACTAACCCATGTTACTAAATTCATTTAAAATGTGTTATTTTATTACAATAACCAACAATTTCATCGATGGTTTTATAACGGGTGCTATGATAACAATTTGCCACATGGAAGAACTGGCTGTAAAAAAAGATTTTACAAACATTTACACACAAAAACTTCCAAATTCATACCTTAAAGAAATGAAGAGATTAGACTATAGAATTCCTGATAAAACTAAGCCATTGTATCTCTCTATTGCTAAACAACTTTTCAAAAAACTTTCAAAAAAAATTAACATTTTAGATATTGGAAGCTCTTATGGAATCAATTCTGCATTGATGAAATATGATCTAAAAATGTCTGAGTTAGATGACTTTTTTTTAAAACAGGAGCCTTCAACCGAACAATCAAAACATTTTTTTGAAAATCTTTCAACTGACGACATGTTTGATTTTTATCAAATAGACATATCTGAACCTGCACTAAAATTCTCTGAAAATACTGGACTTTGCAAAAAAGGAATATGTGTCAATCTGGAATCTGGGGATCTGCCAATAAAAGAAATACCTAGTGCTGATATGATAATTGCAACTGGCTGTATTGGTTATATTGGATACAAGGCATTTTCCAATCTCTTTGAGTTAATTAAGCGACAGCAATCTGGATCTGACTTAGACATTCTGGAAAAAGGACCTATTTTTGCATTCTCTGTTTTAAGGATGTTTGATATGGAAAAAATTGAGAAAACTTTTGATCATTTTGGGTACTCTCTTGTAAAAAGCGACATAAAACCAATCCAACAGAGAATGTTCTCAGACTCGGAAGAAAAACACAAAACTCTGTCTCTTTTGCATAGTATGGGAATAGACACAAAGTGGCTTGAAGATGATGGTCATTTTTATGCAGATTTTTACATTGCAAGTCCTAAAAAACTCGAGACTAGTATTGTTTCGATTTCTGAAAAATCAAGGAAACATACTGAAATCTAGCACAAAATATTTTTGATATTGCTATGAGTTTACAAGAAACAAAATGTCCTCGATGTGGAAAGAATGCTGTTGTTACTGATGTTGAATCTCAAGAAGTTTTTTGTTCAAAATGCGGAATGGTGTTAGATGAAAAAGTACATGATAGTGGACCTGGAAGAACATTTACAAATTCTACTACAAACAAATCCCATTCTGGCGATAAAACAACTTTAGCACGACATGATCGTGGTCTTAGTACCATGATTAATCCTTTTGATAAAGATTCTTCTGGAAATCCATTATCTGTATCAATGAAATCCTCTCTGAAACGACTCCGAAAATGGGATAGTAGAAGTCGTGTAAAAAATAATGATGATCGAAATCTTCAGCAAGCACTATCTGAACTATTGAAATTAAAAGAAAAATTGTCTTTACCTGATGCAGTTATAGAAAAAGCATCGTATATCTACAGAAAATCTTTAGAAAAAAAACTTGTTCGTGGACGTTCTATTGCTGCACTAGTGTCTGCTGCACTCTATGCTGCATGTCGTGAATCTGAGACACCTCGTACATTGCAAGAAGTTGCAACATCGATGGGGATAAAAAAGAAAGAACTCACTGCAAGTTATAGATTGATTTTCAAAGAATTGGAATTAAAAATGCCTGTAGTCGATTCTGTTTCGTGTATTGCAAAGATTGCAAGTAATGCTGATTTATCAGAAAAAACAAAAAGAAATGCTATGAAAATTTTGAAAAAAGCTGAAAAACAAAATGAACTTGCAGGTAAACATCCTATGGGACTAGCTGCATCAGCACTGTATCTTGCAAGTGCTGATCTGGAAGAAAACAGAACTCAAAAAGATATTGCTGATGCTGCAGGTATCACTGAAGTGACAATAAGAAACAGATGTAAGAGTCTTAGGACTGTATTGTAACTCTGATATTCAAGATTCCATCATTTTGTCAATTAAATCTAAAAATCTAGTGGGATGTGCTTGTTTTGTTTTAGCCAATCCACCTGCGGCAATGTGTATCGCCATAAAATATCTCCTCTTTGATCCTTTCCGAACTCCCATGGTGCGATAATCACCACGTCATTATCTCTGATCCATACTCTTCTTTTCAATTTGCCCCTTATTCTTCCTCTTCGAACTACCTTGTCTGCACATTTTACCATTACATTTTCTCCCCCCATCATTTTGATTACTCTGCCAAACATCTCTTCTTCTGTTTCTGGCAATTTTATTTCCTTTAATGCACTTTCATTTTTTACTTGACGTTTTCCCATGCTTCCAACAAATTCTCAGTTTAATTAACAGTGTATTCATAAAAAATACTAAATTATGTTTTAGAATTGAATTTCAATGAAATAGCTTATAAAACAATAATAGAAATTTTTGAAAAATTCTTCTAATGGAAAGTTCTTTTTTGCTTCTGTCGTGTTCTATACGTAGTTCAAAAAAGTTACCTTTGCAGATAGATCTGGAATGATTTATCATGTTTGAAAAAAACTCCTTAGACATCTATCTTTTTGATGATATGATTGTTGTGAAAAATCAAAACGGTAAAGAAAAAAAATTCCCACGATGCGGAATAACTGACGTAGAACTGTTTGTAATGGAGATGGCAAAAAATGGAAATCTCAGTGAACTAGTTTAACATATGAGCTGAAAATCCATACATTAGCTTACAAAAGATTAACTTCCTTTACTTCGAATTCCTAATGATGACTACAACAGAGTCTATGGTGAAAAATTTGGTTGATACATTTGAAAAAGATGGATTACAAGTTATTCAAGCAAACTGTACTGGTTTTGAGAATCCTACAACTATAGAAGGTGTAGAACCTGATGTGATTTGCTGGAATCCTAACAAAGAACTTTATCATATTGGAGTTGTTGCAGACTCTCAAACTATCTCTTCTGATTTAACTAAACAAAAAATTCTGACTTTATCTAAACTAATGATGGGACGCGGATCTTCTGAAGGGGAACGACTACCCTTTGTGATAGGGGTTCCGCCTGAGGCAAGTAATGAAGCAGACAAGACATTTCAAGAAAATGAAATTCAATCTCAAGGAAACGCTCAAAAAATAGTACTTTGATCATGACTTCTATAACATACAGAGAACCAACAGTTAGTGATGCCCATCAGATTTGGGAGTTGGTAAAAAATAACAAACCTCTTGATGAGAATTCAAAATATCTGTACGTCCTCTTGTGCCACCAATTCTCAAAAACATGTTGTGTGGCTGAATCTGATTCAAAGATTGTTGGTTTTCTATCTGGATTCATACCTCCAAAAAACCCTGACACTTTGTTTGTTTGGCAAGCTGCAGTTAATAATGATTTTAGGAATATGGGTATTGCAAAAGAATTAGTTTCTCACACTCTTTGCAATGTGGATTCGCCTATAGAATTTGTACACGCAACTGTGACTCCATCAAACCATGCATCATTGAAGTTTTTGCAAAACTTTGCAGATAATATTGGTGCCAAATTAAACAAAAAACCTCTGTTTTCAACTGATGTTTTGGGTGGAGGACATGAGCCCGAAGATCTTGTAGTTATTGGACCTATTCAAAAAAACATTCTGGAGGTAACAAATTGAAGCAAACTGATTCTTTAGAATCTGAAGTTCGCTCATATTGCCGTGCTTACCCGGTTATGTTTTCAAAAGCCAAGGACTCGCATCTGATTGATAAGGATGGGAAATCTTATCTCGATTTTCTTTGCGGAGCAGGTTCGTTAAACTATGGTCATAATAATCCTGTTTTAAAAAATAAAATTATTGATTACCTAAATCAAGATGGAATAATTCATAGCTTAGATCTTGCAACTGAATCAAAAGAAGAATTTTTGAATTCTTTTTCAAAAAATATTTTGTCTCCTAGAAACATGGATTACAAAGTGCAGTTTACCGGTCCTACTGGAACAAATGCTGTAGAAGCTGCATTGAAGATTGCACGAAAAGTTACAGGCAGAACAAAAATCATATCTTTTACAAATGGATTTCATGGAGTTACTCTTGGCGCCGTAGCTGCAACCGGAAATCAACATCATAGAGGCGGTGCAGGAATTCCCCTTAATGACGTGATATTCATGCCATTTGATGGCTATATGGGAAAAAAGGTTAACACGATTGATTACATGCGAAGATTGCTTGAGGATAACAGTAGCGGTGTAGACCTTCCAGCAGCTGTAGTCTTAGAAACTGTTCAGGGTGAAGGTGGAATTAATGTTGCAAGCTCGCAATGGCTTCAGTCTTTACAAGAACTGTGTAAAGAATTTGGAATTTTAATAATTATTGATGATATCCAAGTTGGATGTGGTAGAACAGGAACCTTCTTCAGTTTTGAGGGAATGGGAATTCAACCTGACCTTGTAACGTTATCAAAGTCATTGAGTGGTTTTGGTTTGCCATTTTCATTATTGTTGTTAAAACCAGAGTTAGATGTGTGGAAACCTGGTGAACATAACGGTACCTTTAGAGGAAATAACATGGCATTTGTTACTGCTACAGCTGCAATTGAAGAATATTGGGTGCCAGATGAACTTGAAAACCAAATTATCTTAAACTCTAAAATCATGAAAGCCCGATTAGATGAAATAGCATCTGAATTCCCTACTTCTGATATTCAAGTTCGTGGCAAAGGCATGATCTATGGCATTGATTGTATTTTAGAAGATTTAGCTAGTGAAATTAAACAAAAATGTTTTGAAAATGGATTGATACTTGAAACATGCGGTTCTGATGATCAAGTAGTAAAACTACTTCCTGCTTTGAATATCTCTGAAGATGATTTAAGAAAAGGATTGGATATTTTAGAAAAAAGTATCAAACAAGTCATGGATGAATCAGATTATAAGAAAATTCTAGAAGCCGAGATTGTTCAAAAATGATCATTCGAAATATTGATTCGTTGTACAATACTGAAAGTGAAGTGCGTTCAGATAATTGGTCTAGTACCAGACTGCTGTTAAAAGATGATAATATGGGGTTCTCTTTTCACCAAACAACTGTATTTGCTGGTACTGAAACTAAAATCTGGTACAAAAACCACCTTGAGGCAGTTTATTGTGTTGAAGGTTCAGGTGAAATTGAGGAAGATGATGGTACCAAACACAACATATCTCCTGGAACAATTTATGCATTAGATAAACATGATAAACATATCTTGCGAGCATTTTCAAACATGAAAATGATTTGTGTCTTTAATCCGCCCCTCTTGGGACCTGAAACACACGATGCTGATGGCGTATATCCATTATTAACAGAATCCAAAAATGTCTCAAAATAAAACTGAATTGGATTTTTATCCAACCCGATTAAATTCTGAATCAAAAATAATCTCCAGAACTGATCCTGTAGTTTATCCTAGTTCTTTTTCGTCTCTGACAGAAAAACAAGAAAAATTTTTTGCAGAAAATGGGTACCTGATTTTTGAAAACCTATTTGATGCTGATGAAGTTGCTTCATTGTTTGAAGAACTAAAATCTATGTCTGAAGATGAATCAAAAAAAGACTTGCCACAATTTATTTTGGAGCCAACCAACAAAGAAGTTCGCTCCATCTTTGAAATTCATAAACTAAGTAAACTTTATGGTAGACTTTGTAGTGACAAGAGAATTTTAAATGTGGTTCAACATCTTTTGGGTAGCAAAGTCTACATTCATCAGTCTCGTGTAAACTTGAAACCTGGCTTTGATGGAAAAGAATTCTATTGGCATTCTGATTTTGAAACATGGCATTCTGAAGATGGGATGCCAAACATGAGAGCCATATCTTGTTCTATCAGCCTTACAAAAAATTATGAATTCAATGGACCATTGATGTTAATTCCTGGATCTCATAATGAATTTGTATCATGTTCTGGGCAAACTCCTGAAAAGCATTACAAACAATCTCTAAAAAGACAAGAGATAGGCACTCCCGACAAAGATATTTTGGAAAAAATGGTTGAAAAAGGTGGAATTGTTTCTGCTAAAGGCGATGCAGGCTCTGCAATCTTCTTTGATTGTAATATTATGCATGGTTCTAATGGCAATATCACTCCTTATCCCAGAAGTAATGCATTTTTTGTATTCAATAGCGTTCACAACCAACTTACTACTCCATTTTGTGGTCTTGCGCCTAGACCTAACTATATTGGATCTAGAGATTTTACTCCTTTAGAGCCCATTGAAAATTTTTCAGATTAGACTTGTCTAATCTTATTCTTGTTTTGTTTCTTCTGGTTCGTCTACCAAGTCTGATGCTTTGATTCTCTTATCAAAAAATAGACATGCTGTCAAATCCCCTGTGACATTTGTCATGGTTCTTGTCATATCTAAAATCCTGTCTACTCCCAATAACAAAACTACTGCAACTGGTGGGATTCCTGCAGCAATTAAAATTGTTGATAGAATTACAATTCCTGTTCCTGGTGCAGATGGTGCACCAATTGATGCTGCCAATGCGGTTATTGAAATTAAAAGTATTGTAGTAAAACCCAAGTCAATTCCAAACAACTGTGCTAAGAAAAACACTGCAATTATTTGATATAATGCAGTTCCATCCATATTTACTGTGGCTCCTAACGGTATGATGAACTGAGATATCTTTGGCTTTACCTTCATCTTTTCTTCTGCTGTTTTGATAGATAATGGCATCACTGCAGCAGAACTTGATGTTGAAAATGCTAAGAGTTGTGCATCTCTCATCATTGAAAAAAAAGATAATGGTTTTTTTGCTAAAAATTTGATAATTAGAATATAGATGAATATCATTGTAAAAAGAGCAATTACTACAGTTCCCATGTATGCCCCAAGTCCGGTCAGTGCGGATAATCCAAGCTTTGATGTAATTCCTGCCATGAGACCAAAGGCTGCAAAAGGTGCCAAACGCATTGCCCATGAGACCACTTTTAGAGTGATTTTTTGTACTGATTCTAACAAATCAAGAATTGGCTGAGAGCTTTTTCTTGGAATTGAAATCATAGACACACCGATAATTAATGCAAAAACAATGATGCTGAGCATCTCCCCTGACATAAAAGATGCAAGCGGGTTGCTTGGAATTACATTTGTGATACTTTGGGGAATGTCATTTATTGTAAACTCTGTATTTTCGATTGGTTCTGTATCTTCTAAATTAAAACTATCTCTAATTAGTGCACTATCCACAAAATTTCCAGGCTCTATTGTTGTTACGAAAAGAATTCCTATCGCTAATGCTATTGCAGTTGTTGCAACAAAATAGACTGATACCCCCAAACCTAGTTTTTGAAGCTGCTTTAGACTGCCTGAAGATGTGATTCCTCTAATTATTGATGCAAAAATTAAAGGAATTATTATCATCTGAATAATTTTTAGAAATAGATTAGCTGGAATTGATAACCAGTTTGTGATGATCTCTGCTGATTTTTCATCAACTAAACCTGTTTCTGGTCCTAATGCCAGTCCTATTACTAATCCTAAGAATAATGCAACAAGAACTTGTGCCCATAATTTTGTTTTTACTAGAAATGTGATTTGAGGAATAGAATACTTGAAAGACCTAATTTCCATTCATTTTGTATGTTTTTCATCAATAAATAAAATTTGCATGTTATCTAGTTTGAAAATCTTGTTTTGGTTATTAGTAGTGTTTTCTGATTTTTTATGTCTGTTGATTTGTAATGTTGTTAAAACGTAGTTTTTTATGGTGTTAAATCACAATAATTTCATGCTGGACTTTGAGGATACTTCTGCTGAATTTTTAGAGCTTGCAAGTGAGGTTAGACTCAAAATTCTGTTTGATTTACTCCAAAAACCATCACGTCTAACAACATTGTCAAAAAAATACGATGTCTCTCCTCAGGAAATACATCGAAATTTTGAGCGGATGGTTAATTCTAATTTGATTGTTAAACAAGAAAATAATTTTTATGCATTAACTACGTTTGGACAAGCAATTTGTACGCAAATCCATTCATTCTCTTATCTTTCTGAAAATAAAAAATATTTTAAAAGTCATAATTTTGGAAACCTTCCTTCAAAGTTTCTACGCCGTATAGGTGATTTGAGTAATTCGCAGGAGATTGTAGGGGTATCACGTGTATTGGAAACATGGAAAAAAATCTACAAAACTGCCGATGATTATATTTTCAATATTTTGTCTGAGACTCCTTTGGAACTTATGGATTTGATGATTAAACGAGTGAAACGCGGAACAAAATATCGACATATAATATCTGAAGATGCGTCAATTCCCAAAGGACGAAAAAAACTTCTTGAAAAATCAGGATTTTATGCTCTCTTGGAATCTGAAAAAATTGAACGTAGGATGCTAAAATCTGTACAAATTTCAATAATTTTAAACGAAAATTCTGCAGGACTAATGTTCCCTGATTCTTCTGGAAGGCCTGACCTTCGTTCTATGTTCTTTAGTGAGGATGAGTCTTTTAGGGAATGGTGTATGGATTATTTCAAATATTGCTGGAATGTCTCAGACCCTTTCAAGGAATTTAAATTAAAAGAATAAGCTGAAAATCTATCTCAAAGCTTACAACATGCTATATTCTTAAAACTTGAAACTGTATTATGGAGAAATTCTTTGATCCTGAAAAATCATATCTTTCCTGTGAAAAAAACATCAAACAATATCTTAAAGCACTATCTGATTCTCAGCTAAAAACCTTTTTTGAAAATTTAGAGTATACACCATTTCCTATTCTGTTGATGAAGGAATACAAGAAACGATTTAGAAAATCTGGTTTTAAATAGGAGAGAAGGTTTTCATGAAATTTAATACACAAACATATCATAACATAAAGTCTCAAAAGCTTTTTGATACTTGCAAGTTAGAGGGCAAATGGAAGCGCTTAGATGATTCTGTTCCTCGTCGTTATGTGACTCTTGAAGATGGGGCATTGATATCACTAAGTATTCTTGGAACGCAATACCACGAATCATTCATCTTTAAAAAAAATTCTGAGGTTGTAATAAAGGACAGTATTGCTGAATTTTTTGAAGAGGATCTGTTGAGATAATTTTTGACTGAACTTGTCTTTGCAGTATTATCCATAGTTGTAACTATTGTTTTGTATGTAGTGTCTAGACAAATAATCAACAAAAAACTGCAAGACCTTCAAGGTTCTGATAAACTCTTGGGAATGGTTTTGGTTTTCATAATTGTTGGTGAGTTATTGTATTTGGGTACGTTTTTTGGCCTATTTGATATTGCCTTGGAGATGATTACATCTATTGGTGCTGCAGCAGTTGTGATTGGAATTGCTCTGCAAAACCAACTCAAAAATTCTATTTCTGGAATAAGCATATTTCTGAATCCTCAAATTAACGTAGGTGATTTGATTGAATTTGATTATGTGAAATGTAAAATTACTGGATTGCATTTGACAAAAATCACCGCAATCACTGAAGATGGAATCAAAGTGATTATTCCAAATCACAAATTTAGCGAAGATATGATTCAAATTTTTCCAAAAATTAATAAAAAATAATTTACATTGCAATAAATTTTAAATTTGAATTTAAGCTAATGTTTTGATAAAATGTAATATTTTTCAATTGGTAACTTTATGTAATGACTTGTTTTCGACCCGAATGCTGGCCAAATAGACCTTGTAAACTATGTGAGGGTTTTCATAAAAAGAGTATAAGGGACGATGACTAGTTTAAATTTTGTATAGTCTGGTTTGTTCTATTTCACTTAAAGCCCATTAAGCTAATTGATTTAAATTAACACTCGTTATGTACGTGGGTTTATAATTACTAAAAACATAATCACTGTATGACTTTTGATGTTTTAGTGACTTGTGATGATGGAAAAAGAGATTATGCAATTGAAAGACTAAAAGAATTCCAGGACGTAAAAAACATTCAACAAAGAAAAGATCAAAATCAGGTCCTTGCAGAGGTTCAATCTGAAGACAAAAACTATGTGATGACTAATGTAGTTAAAAGAATACAGGCAATAGATGGCATTAATGATGCGTCTCTTTTACCGTTAACATAAAACAAAAACATATGATCTGTATATCTTATTGAATTTAGTATTGTTTTTGCATAATTTTTTTACTTTGTATCAATTAATTCATTTGTCTCCATTTAATACATTCACTTATTGTGATTAACTTATGGCAATAGCTAAAAAAGCAAAAAAATCTGTCAGAAAGACTGTCAGAAAAGCGACACGTACTGCCAAAAAAGTAACTAAACCGGCAAGAAAGACTGTCAGAAAAGCGACACGTACTGCCAAAAAAGTAACTAAACCGGCAAGAAAGACTGTCAGAAAAGCGACAAAATCTTCTACTAGGAAATCATCTCTTCCTGCTTGGAAAAAAGCGGCAAGAAGAACTGTTTCTACTAGTAAAGCAAAACCAAAACCACGAAGGACAGTTGCTGCAAAAAAAGGCAAGTCTCTTACAAAGAAAGCATATGGTAAGGCTGCCCGTAGACTAGTTACTTTGAGTGGTAAAGGCCCTAGAAAACTTTCTAAAAAACCTGCTAAGAAAGGAAAAAAGGTTACAAAGAAAGCCTACAGTAGAGCTGCCAAACGAACAATTAGAAGACGATAATTCTCGTCTTTGTTTTTTCTTTTTTTAAATAACCTGCAATTTTTTTAGATATTTTTGTGTGCATGTAATCAAATTGATTTTTGTTAATCCTAGTTGCGTAGACAATCAAAAAATTCTCTGAAACATATGGTTATTCATCATCAAATTTATTTTATAATTCTAGCTAAAAATAGCATTTCTAGCTTACATATGCATAAGTAACCTGCATACACAATATTTTCGATGATTAAATCTTATCATGGATTTGCTCTCTACACTTCAATCATGATATTACTTTCTGCAGCCATTGTTCCGTTTGTATTAGATGATGCATTTGCTGCAACTGTTGGGGCACATGTTACAAAAATTAACACAGATTTTACTGAAGCTGGGGAGGCAGCTGTAGCATATGAAGTATGTTCTGGAAATAACCACTTGACATTTCCACAAATTTTGGTATACTCTGATATGGAATCAAAATTGATCACAATGGATAGGGATATCGAACCAAATGTCTGCCAAGGTGGAGCCACAATATTGGAGGCTGAAAATTTTTCCAGTATAACTGCACTTTTAGTAACTGATATCCCTGATATCTCTATTGATGAAAAAACAAGACAGTTGGAATCTGCACGAGTTGCATATCATGGCATGTCAAATGATGGCCAAATCCTAGTTGAGGTAAGTAGTACTGTTCCTCAAGAAAATATGCCGCTCGACATCGTTATGAGATTCACTGATGAGTTGGGAAATCCTGTGCCTCATGTAAATTTTGACCTCAAAATATCACAACAAGGAGACATTATCCTTGAACAATCAAAACTTCATACCCATACTGGCAAGTCATTGTTTATGACTTCTGCATTGAATGATGATTCTTCTGTAGACATTGATGTTGTACTACAAGGAATAGGGCTTCCAAATGAAGAAACCAAATGGACTGGACCTGTTGGCGAATTAATAACATTCAAAGTTGTTCCTGAGTTTGGAGGTGTCATTATGGTAATTTTGGTGGTTGCAATCACGGTGACAATTATCGCGTCTGCAAAGTTTTCAAATTTGAGAGTCGTTTCTGTGAACTAAAGTAATATCTGCAAAAACAACTGCTGAAACATTCATTGATTTACTGTGATTGTAGGCTCAAAGTCCTTTTTTGGAATTACTGGAAATGTTCTTGCAAAATACTTTGGAAAATTTAGATTGTTTTGATGATTTTTTGTTTTATTGGCAAAGTTATGGTGAATTGTGCCCCTTCTGTTTTTAGGTTGCCAGCTGATATGGTGCCATGATGGGATTCAATAATATTTTTGCTTATGAATAAACCTAGACCTGTTCCTTTCTTGTCTGACATGTTGGCACTTTTTGTTACAAATTTTTCAAACAATGAGTGCAAGATTTCATCAGATATTCCATCCCCGTCATCACGAATTTCAATTTTTATATTCTCTGAATCAATTGTTTTACTTTTAATCCATATTTTTGTTTTAGCAAATCTACATGCATTGCTGATTATATTTGTGAATACTTGCATTAATCTATCATGATCTGCATCAATTATCAATTCGTTGGTGTCTTTTAACTCTGTTTCAATTTTTATATTATTTTCTAAATCTCGTTTTATCATGTCAGTTGTTTTGTAAATTATGTCGTTGATCATTGTTCTAGAAAATGTAACTGCTAAAGTACCTGATTCGATTCTGGATGCATCTAAAATGTCGTTTGCCAGATTTCTTAATCTGTCTGATTCTGAATCAATAATCTCAAGTGCTGTTTTTGAATCCACCAATCCGTTTAATGCAAGTTGTGTATAGTTACGTAATGGCTGAATTGGTGTTCTTAATTCATGAGCTGCTACGTTTATGAATTCAGTTTGCATTTTATCATGTAGTTTTAGTTTTTCTATTTGCTCTTTGATCTGTTTTTCGTTTTCTAGTATTGTCTTATTGGCTTTTAGAAGCCTTTCCTCTGCCTCTTTTCTATCTGTTATGTCTGTTCTTATTGCCACATATTGTTCTGGCTTTCCGTCTTCATCAAGAAATGGAACGATTGTAGTTTTTACCCAGTAATATTTTCCTGTTTTGCTCACGTTTTTGATTTCACCTTGCCATGTCTTCCCCTTGGATATGACCTCCCATAGCTCATCGTAAAATTCAGGTGGATGATATCCTGATTTTAGTATGCGGTGATTCTGACCTATAAGCTCCTTTTCTTCATACCCTGACACGTCGCAGAATTTTTTGTTAGCATACGTTATTGTTCCCTGCTTATCTGTAATTGCAACCAGTGCTGATTCATCTAAAGCAAACTTGATCTTTTCTACATCGCTTTGTGATCTTCGAAGCCTTTCTTCTATATTTTTTCTATTTGTTATGTCGGTTCTTATTGCCACATATTGTTCTGGCTTTCCGTCTTCATCAAATACTGGAACTATGGTTGCCATGACCCAGTAATATTTTCCTGTTTTGCTCACATTTTTGATTTCACCGTGCCATGTCTTCCCATTGGATATCACATTCCATAGCTCATCGTAAAATTGATCAGAGTATGTTTTAGCTTTTAGTATGCGGTGATTCTGACCTATAAGCTCCTTTTCTTCATACCCTGACACGTCGCAGAATTTTTTGTTAGCATACGTTATTGTTCCATGTTTGTCCCAAACAGTCAGCAGCACTGCCTCGTTTAAACAAAATTCTAATGTCTCTAAATTGATTTTACTATTTTGCATGAGCTTAGATAATTCAAGATCTTTCAAGTCTCTCAGTACCTACACTGTCATTTTAGATATTTGGATTCTACTGTTTTTAATTTGGTTAGTATTTCCTTTAATGCTTCTATGTTGTTTTCAATTATTTCTGGATTTATCTTTATTCTAAACTCAGATAACTCTTGGGAAATCTGATGGTTTTCTATCTTGTTTAGTAATGTGGATATGTCAAAGGGTTTTGATAGAATTTCTATTCTTTCTCCATTTGTTGTGATGTTTTTTATATCCTCTGTTAGCAGTTCCTTTACAAACGCTGATGCAAAGACTATGGTTTGGTCTGGATTTTTTTCTAATATTCTTCTTGCTACTTCTAATCCGTCCATTTTAGGAAGTTTGTAGTCTAAAATTATTAGATCAAAAGGACTATGGTATGTGGCATCTGTTTCTTTTTGGCATTTTTCTAGTGCATCTTCTCCAGTACTTGCTAATGTAACTTCGTGTTTGTTATGTTCAAGTGCGATTTTATAAGCTTCTGCAGTATGTTTCTCATCTTCTACTACTAATAATTTCATGTAAACTCCAACCCCAATTTTTTAATTTGTTTTCTGATGTTGCAATACTCCTCCATGAATTCTCTTCCTCTCTCTAAAATTTTAATTCCGCCATTTTTCATTACCATCTCCTTTTGCTTTAGATCATGAAGATAATTTGTTAACTTGTCATAAGATAAATTGCTTCCATATTGCAATCTTGTTGGTTTTATTACACCTATGTTGGTACTCTCATTTTTAATTGCAGTGAGGACATCATAGTAAATCTCTAACTTTCCCCTCCTTTCCTTTCTATTCACAGAGTTTAATATTGTAATAATAATATAAAATCTTATTCTGATTTCTTCTTAACAACTGTATAGTTTTTTTAATTTATTTTTATAGGTTGATGTCATATTTCTTGTTAAATTGTTCGATTTTAGTAACTAGATCTTTCAGATCTTTTATTGAATGAAGAAATTGGATTTTGGGCTCAACAATATTTGCTTTTGATAACTTGTTCATTAGCCTCCTTTAACTCCGTGTCATTTTTTACCAGACAAATATGGATTGGAGGTGATTTTCTATGAAACATGCCATAACTTGTTTTTTTGTAATAAATACACCACTCCCTATGGAGAGTATCTCAATATGTGATAAAGAGAATATACATTAAATAAAAAAATCTCTATTTTTGCTCATGGCTGAAAAAACAGTACCTGATTATCTTCAAAATGAGATGACCTTGAAAAAAATCAATTCAATACTAAAAGAAAAAAACCACGAGCTTGAAATCAAAATTAATCATCTTTCTGCAGAAAATTCTGAACTAAAAGAAAAAACAAAACTCATGATGCCAATGACAAAATACTTTCACAAAAAACATTCCCTTGATTTTACTGGGTTCTGTTTTTACATTAGGTCTGTTGGTGCCAATTAATGAAATTGTTTTTGATTACGTTCCTGATTTTGATAAAATTGTGGAATCTGAAAATGACATGGAATTAAAATCAAGTTATGTTGTTGAAAATTTACGTGGAGATGTAGTTCAAACTCATGTAAACTGGAAGTGGGCAAAGGATTCTCCAATTAATGTCTCAGTACTTAACACACACCTGATAAATGATGAACAAATGGATTCTCTAAAAGATGCCATTTTGTCTATGGATGAAATTACTTTGGATGACTTTTCATTGCATAAAGGGCCAAAGGGATCAACGTCTGTTTACAACTCTGGTTGGCAAGGAGCAGTAACTCAAATAGGTGACAATACATTGTATGTGCCTCCCTCGACATTCAACATCTTTGAGTCTGACATTGCTGAAGGAAGTATTGTAATTTTATTAGAGTCAGGTTCTCATCCTGATGGATACACTGGATACACTAAAAATACTGTAGACAACAACGAGATTCTAAAGTCATATGTTACAATCTATGATGTTGATTCACTTTCAGCATCTCAACTAAACACAATCATAATGCACGAGTTTGGTCATGTGCTTGGACTTGCACATTCGACGGATCCAGAAGATCTGATGTATCCTGTAATTAAGACAGATTACCCATACATCTCAGAGTGCAATGTTGATGCATTGGAGGCACTCTATAATGGAAATACTAGAACAACGGTGGTTTGTGAAAAATGAGTAAGCATTCTCCAGAGATTAACTATGTTACAAAAGAGGAATTGCAATCAAAATCCAGATTTAACGTAATGGTAGTAGATGATGATCTGAACACCGTTGATGTTTTCTCAGAATATTTGGAGCTAACAGACCACAAAGTTGTTGGCAAGGCATTTGATGGCAAACAGGCATTTGAGATGTTCAAACAAGTCCGTCCTGACTTTGTATTTTTGGATATAATGATGCCAGAATATGATGGGTTTTATGCATTAGAGAAAATTAAACAATATGACCGTACAGCATTCGTAATTGCGGTAACTGCAGATCTATCCAACGAAACAGAAGACAAACTCCACAGATTGTATGTGGACTCGATAGTCTACAAACCATTTGACATGGATAACATACTATCGATCATGGAAAGCTTGTACAAAAAAAAGTCCTTACAATATGTAGCCAACGAGGTGGCAGGGGCTGTTGAAAATTAAAACAAACGTAATGTTGGCAATATGGATTGGAATAATAATTCCAGTGATGTTATCTTTTATTTTGTATATTGTTATGATAAAATCTGATATTGTAAACGACAAACTAGAAGATTTTTCTATAGTCTCTACAAGTGTGGAAAAGATACTTGAAACTACAGAGCATTCTACCATAGATCAATTAAACAATATTGCAACCAGAACTCAGATGCGAATACTGTTAGATGAATATAACAACGGGATACATGACACGCCACCTGAAAAGATAAGGACTATCTTGCTTGATGCACTAAATTCAAACGACGCATATCAAACAATATCAATATATGATAATAATGGTGTTCTTGTATCTTCTACCTCTGATGTGATGCCTGCGACTAATTTTCAATTTGAGCGCCCAAATCAATTTTCAGTAATTTATGATCAAGGTGACATCGATATACGTGCATTTGCACCCTTGTATCTATCTGGCACGCATATTGGTTTTATTGAACTGTTCACAAAACCACTTTATTTTGAAACTGCAATAACAGATCTGTTTGCTGACCATTCATCATTAGAAATATTTCTTGCATCAAAAAACAATGATGGTAGTGCAACTGTCATTACTCCGCTAAAATACGATAATTACCAATCTGGTAGAATCATAGAAAACAATTCTGACAGACCAATCATCAAAGCATTTGCTGGAAACGCCCCTAGTGTTGACACTGCTATAGATTATAGGGGGAAGGAAGTAGTCACATATGTTAAATATTTAGATCATTATGATTTGGGATTAGTGGTAAAAATTGACAAGGCAGATCTTTTAGCGACAGTAAATGTGTTTGAAACCTGGTCTGTAATTCAAATCATTTTTGCTGGTGGGATAATATTTTTCCCTGCAATTATGTTCTCAAGATCTATTCTCAAACCCCTGAAAAAAATTCAGGCTGCTTCAAAACTAATAAGTCAGGGAAATTTTGTTGCGCCCATGGATGTAGGTGGGGTTTCGGAAATACAATCTCTAAATAAAAGCATATGTGAAATGGCACAACAACTTGAAAAAACAAAAAACAAGAATTGATGCATGAAAGACTCACCACTATTGGTGAAATGTCTGCAAAGATTGCACATGACATGCGAAATCCTATATCTGTTTTAAAAAACGACAACAAAAATTTTAAAACTGAAGAATATTCCTGGTACTGAGAAATACATATCATTGTTTGAAGATTCTATAGAAAGAATGTCGCATCAAGTAGAAGACATTATGGGTTATCTTAGAGATAAGCCAACATCTTATTCGATATTTGACCTAAATTCCTTTATGGATGATGCATCAAAAAATATCTCATTTGGAAAGAGTATTCAACTTACCATACAATGTCCAATGATAACCATAACTGCTGACAAATACAAACTTCAAAGTGCCATTATTAACATCTTGCACAATGCTAAACAGGCTATTGGAAATAACTCTGGATGGATAAAGATCAACGTGTGCGAAGAATCTGATGAGATAGTAATGACAATATCCAACTCTGGACCTCCTATACCTGAAGGATACATGGATAAGATCTTTGAACCATTATTTACTACAAAACAACGTGGAACAGGATTGGGATTGCGCAGTGTTGTTAAAATTGTAAACGAACATCATGGTACTGTATCTGTAAACAATGATCCCGTGACTTTTTCCATACGTCTTCCAAAAACAATTGAAAAAGAAAAAACGATTGATGGTTTAACGCTAACCCACTAACTTTAAGTTGATTCCTACCGTTTTTTATTTGCAAAATTAATTGCAATTCTTTTTTAGAAATATTTCAAAACATAAATAATATTCTCAATTTGTGTTGAACTAGATGAACTTTATTTTTTTATAAAATAATCTAAAGATAATTTTGTTGTGTTGTCAATACCCATTATAGAAAGTATCAAAGGGAGTTGGTTTTAAAATATAATTGCACCGATACTGATTAATGACTTCAAGAGTATTACTAATTGCAGTCTTTGGGGTTTTGCTTGGATTCAGTCCGCTATTATCTCAAAGTGCATTTGCAGCTCCATACATCACAGCATATGTTGCCGATGATCCGGACAATTTGGATGGCGTGTACAGTAATGGAGACACCATAACTATCACACTAAGTGAAGCTAGCAATGCAACAGCTCAAATAGTTCAAGACTCTGCCATCACTGGAAATTTCACATTTGCCTCAGATGACCCATTAAGTGCAACAGGAGTGGATTTTGTAGGGGAATGGACATCTAACACACAACTGGTCATCAACATGACAGATATTGGTTCTGGCAGTACTTTGACCATAGGCTCCTCCACAGTAGCTGCAAAATCTACCAACAACATAGGTATTCAGAATAACAACACAGACAACACTGTCATGGGATCCAACACAACTGCAGTATCATTGACTGGTAACTTTGGTATTATCACATCTTCATCATCAAGTGATTCTGATGGTAATGGCAGCGGTTGCAGTGGAGACTGTGAAGAACCAACAATAGGAATTGACTCTAGTGGAAAGCGTCAGGTGACCGGTGGCTTCTCATACAACGGATACACAGTTGACGTTGAGAGGTATTTCACACCATACCCGCTAATCACAGCTGATATTGGAAAGACAAACGTTGCAGAGTTTAAGATCTATGAAAATACTGGGGTGCACAACATCAGGCACTTTACGTTTGCATTTGGCATGGCTGAAGGAGAGATAATCTCACAAAGCAAGGCAAAGATTGAACTAGACATTGATTTTGATGGAACAGAGACAGTTACAGTGACTGATCCTGAAAATGCACTAGATAACATCAAAGTCACTACAAGCAAGGTATCATGCATGGAGCACTCCACTAACGAGTGCTTGAAGGTGTCAATCCAGCATATGTTCAGAGCACCATTGGACTTTAACATTGTTGGAACAGATGTATGGGACACTAAACGCAGCTCATGGCAAAACTATTACAATCACGGAATCGAGGTGGCAGGAGAATCTCTAAACCCTCCAAAGGAATATGACGGAATAAACAAGGGGCACATATACCACCTGACTGAAACAAGCAAGACTACAGCAGTAGATGAGTTTGGAGATACATGGACATTCCAATATGGAACATGGAGCAAAGACTACATCAAGCAAGAAAGGGTACAGGATGAGGCCACTGATGTGTTTACAAGAACGCATTCAGAGTTTGGAAATTATAAAACAGACAAAGCAAATGATGCAATTGCCCAATTGCTAGAGTTGTGTCCTGCATGTACTGAAGAGTTTACAGACTTGGAAGATGCAAAAAGTTACGACTATGCAAATACCAATTCAAACAAGCTAGACAGACTAGATATCAAATACAAGTTGATTTGGGAAGAAAACAAGGCTAGACATATTTTGAATTCTATGCTAGAACCTAAATCTCTGTATGATTAAAGTATCTGTACTCAAACCATTTTTATTTTTTTAATTTGATAACTATGAATACGGCAATAGTTGCAATACTTGTCAAAAGTAATCCTAAACCAATAAACCAGTTTTCTGAAAAAATACCCATAAAATTAATGACAGTTATTCCTGAAACAAGTAAAAATCCAAATATTGCAAAAACAATAATGTTTACTTTGGCATTATTTGAAATGTTGGAGTTTATTTCCATATCAAAACAATGATGATTTTTTTTATGCTCCGATGTCTATGCTTTTGATGTATTTTGCAGCAAAAGGCCTCAACATCTTTATAATTTTACGAATTGTGACTGTGCTTATGTTGGTCTTCCTGGCAATTCTTGCTATTGGAACATGTTCTCCATGGTTTATTGCAGAAAGATAGATTGACGCTGCTGTAACCCCAATTGGGTTTTTTCCTACGTGGATTTTTTCTTGTTTTGCGTCGTGAAGAATCTTGTTTGCTAATCTTGAAGTCTTTTCACTAACTGATAACGAACTTGATATCTTGGAAACATAATTTATTCCTGTAGAGTCTACTTTGATCTCTAGTTTTTTGACTAGTCTCTTGTATGATCTTAAAAGTTTTTTTCTGTTGATGTTTGTGATTTTTGATATTTCGTCAACGCTTCTGGGAATTCCTAATTGTTTGCATGATGCATAGACTGATGCTGCCATCATGGATGGAATTGAATTGCCTCTGATGATCTTTTTGTCTACTGCTTTTCTATAGATGTATGCTGCATGCTCTTTTGCATTTTCTGGCATGTTTAGCTTGTTTGAATATGCATCCAAAACGGTAAATGCTTTTACTAGATTCTGTTCTTTGTTGTTGCTTTTACTTCTTGAATCCCAAAATCGCATTCTGGAAAAATGTCTTATGTTATTTGAATGCATTTTCTTTCCAACTGCATCAAAATTTTTCTTGGATATGATAGACGAACTTGACATGTCTGATATGGAAATTTTTGTTGGAGGGCCATTTCGTGCCGTATTCAAATAGTCTTCTTTGGTGAAAGTTTTTGAATCGTTATTCCTGTCTACTGCTCTCTCTTCTAGTACAATACCACAATCACTGCAAATAATCTCTCCTGCATTGACATCTGTAACTGGAGATTTGTGGCTGTCTGCTAAACAATGCCTTAGTTCTGTTTCAAGAATAGTTTTTTCTGCCAATTCTCCATTTCTCCAATCGCTTTCTTTCATATTCTTCCAAATCACGATTTTTGCCATATGATAATTGCACTTGCATGCGCTATATTCAGTCATCAACAATCTAATTGAAATTAAGCAAATCAGCTTATGAAATGATAATAGTAATTGCACCTTAATCTATTTGATGGATTTTACTTATTTGTTAATTTCATGCACTCCTACTAAGAATGTAGATGTGGCAAATACGCTTCAGGAATTGTCTGGAGTCAAAGAAGCAGTGCCTGTACATGGCGCATTTGATTGCATAGTTAAAACTGAGAAAATGCCTTCTGAGGATGTATCTCGTCTTGTAATTTCTAGCATCAGGCCTTTGGATGATGTTCGAAGTATTCTTCCACTGCGTACTGCCCCACTTTTAGTAACTTCGTAAAATGTTTGATTCAAAAGTCAACGTCTATGTTCTAGATGATGAGATAATAGTGGAAAAAAATCGGCATGTAAAAAAATTTCCAAGATGTGGCATAACTAAAGTAGAATCTTTTGTTTTTGATATGGCCAAAAAAGGAAAACTAGATGATTTGTTGCATTAAGAAAACGTATTGTCGTAGATGATTTACCTAAAATAACTATTACATGATTTTGAATAAAACACGTAAAATTATTTCATAAATATTTTTTCAAAAATCATTATAGCGCTATTTGCAATTAAATCGCAATTTTCGTTTGGTTCCAAAGTAATCATCACGATGTTGTTGAAGATGGGAATAGTTATCACATCTATTTTTGATCTGTGACTGACATTGTATTTCAAAAGGCCCATTTGTTCATCAAAGTCTTTCTTTAACAAAATTTCTAATACCGACTTTATGTATAAAGAACGTGATTTGCTGTCTGGCAGCGACAGGTCTACTCCATCTTTTTGTTTTTCAAATACTAAACTACCCATTTTATCCAGAATACCAATGTATCGAATTTTTTTATTAGCTAACAATATGTTACATGTATCATCAAGTAATTTTGAAGAAACTTTTGCATGCATGTATTATGTTGATTATCTCAACTCATAAGTTCGCTTAAGCTATCTTTGTGAATTTAAGCTCAGGCATGAATTTCAATAATATTTTCCTTAACATTTGTTTAAAGATAATATATCACATTAAACATACAAAATTGCTATGGATAAGTTCGAAATTGTGGCATCACAATTTTTAGAACTGGCAAGCGAACAACGTTTGAAAATTTTAGATAATCTGTCTTCAAAACCCTATCGACTCTCAGTACTTGCTAAAAAAATGGAACTAACTCCTCAAGAAATTCACAGAAATATGGATAGGTTGTCAAAATCAGGATTTGTAAAAAAGGGTACAGATGAACATTTCCGTATAACTTCTATTGGAAGACTTGTACTTAGCCAGATGCCTTTGGTACTTTTTATTTCAAAGAACCAAAAATATTTTTCAACTCATGATCTTGACTCTCTGCCCAAGAAATTTAGCCGTAGATTAGGCGTTCTTGAAACGTGTACTCATGTTAGGGGGGTCACCAATGTCATTGACACGTGGAAGAAAATTTTAAACAATGCTTCAGAATTTGTATGCGATGTCACCAGTGAATATCCTGCAGGACTGGATGATGTTTTGGTTGGCCGTGTCAAAAAAGGCGTAAAGTATAGACATATTTTCAGTAGTGATTTTGAAGAATACTCTGACAGAGATGGACATTTGCAAAAAATTGGATATTATGATTTGATTCAAAATGGAAAAATTCTGCGAAAGGAGGTAAACAACACCGGATTTATCTTAATTGTCAGCGAAAAAGAGGCTGCAATAGTTTTTCCCAATAATGACGAACCTGATTTGCGACATATGTTTTATGGTAAGAGCTCATCTTTTCAAGATTGGTGTCTGGATTTCTTTGAGCATTATTGGAAAAAGGCAAAAACAATCTCCAGGAACCATCCAAAAACGTCTTGATGTGTCTATATGTGGCATGTCATGACAATAGCTTATTTTCATAACCTTTGTTTACGCAATAAAAAATACTATTTTTACAAATATTGCATGACCTCATTTTTTTCTAATAATTTTAAATTATTTTTAGATCTTCCCTTGAATTCGCTCTAAAATAGTAAATAATGGAAGAGCATCCCATTGGTACAGTTTCGTATCAAGAGAATCTGCACAAATTTTGGAATACTCTTCAAAATAATTTTTAGCTTTGTCTTCTGTTGACTCAAAAATAGCCATGCTTGTTTTTTTATCATCAAATCTCCCTGTCCAAACAAAATCCCCTTTCTCAAACCATTGCTCATTTAATTTTTCAATTATTGGTCGAATTACCTCTAATTCATCTGAACCTCCATCTTTTCTAGAACTAATAATTACCCATAATTTTCTATCATTGATGACTTCTGAGATTATTGGCACAATTATTAATTTGTAGAAAGTACGATATATCTCTTAAATTCCTAAAGGGCGTACCTGTCTAAAACCAATAAAAAATAATCATTTTTCTAACTTTTTGTAGCAGTTTTCACATAGTACTGGCTCATTTGTTCTGAAAATCAATTTGGCATCTTTTTCTCTTGCCCCGCATTTGAAACATTCATCCACTCTTACCATGAATAATTTACATATTCTTTTCTTTAATAAGTTTGGACATGCTTGTTTTAATTCAAATATCTAAATAAGATACATTATTTCTAATCATTTAGAGTTGTTTACAGATGTCATTTGAGGCAATTTTGTATATTGCTGTATTGATTTTATCGGCAAAAATATTTGGTGAGGCATTACATCGAATTAATCAGCCAACTATTATTGGAAATGTTCTTGCAGGAATAATTGTTGGACCTGCGTTGTTTTTTCTTGTAGAGCCAATTGATGAAATTGAAATTTTTGTTTCAATAGGTGTCTTCTTTTTGTTCTTTTTGATTGGTCTTGAAGAAATTGATCTTACTGCCCTATTCAAAGTATTGAGAGGGAGAATTTTTGCAGGCTCTGCATTGGGATTTTTGATCCCGTTTGTTGCAGCAGGAGTCTTTGGATTCTTGGCAATGGATATGGATTTTGTAAAATCTCTTGCAATTGCTAGTGTGATAGGTGCTTCGAGTCTTGGTGTTACTGCTAAGGTCCTTACGGATATGGGCAAACTTCGTTCAAAAATAGGCCTTGAAATTTTTACGATGGCAGGAATTATCGAATTTATTGCCATTATTTTTACCAGTGTTGTAATTCAGGTTGATTCTTCTCTGAACCCTGAAATCGAAGACTTTGCATGGTTGTTTGCAAAGATGATTCTATTCTTTGCTGTGGCAGGATTATTGTCTGTATTTGCATTGCCGCACTTTTTTAGATTTATCAGAAAACATCTCCAAGCTCAACAGGTATACTTTGCAGTAGTAATTGGAGTCATTTTGCTTGTGGCATACTTTGCAGAAATCAGCGGTATACATGGTGCAATTGGTGCACTATTGCTAGGAATTGCAGTTTCTAGAATGAACAAAAAAGAGTATACTGAGATCTCAAAAAGTGTCCATGTTATTGGCTATGGGATTTTCATCCCAATCTTTTTTGCCGGAATTGGTTTGCACTTTACCTTGAGTTTCTTTGAACTTCCTTTGTGGGTAATTGGTGGCTTTTTAGCCATAATAGTTGGTGCCAAATTTATCGGCTCATATCTGGCTGCAAAAGTAGCTCATATGAAACCTGCCCGTACTGTTGCATATGGAATAATGTCAAAAGGTGCCGTTGACTTGGCACTGATGCTGTCTTTGTTAAATGCAGAATTATTAGAAAATAATTTGTTCTCTTTACTTGTTTTTGGAACTTTAATTACCATGATAATTTCAAGTGTCGAACTCCAACGAACATTGAAAAAAATAGTTCCAGTCAAGATAGGATCACAAGAATTAGCTCTTGTACCTGTCTATTTTAGAAGAGCAGTATCTGAATATGCTGCTGAAAATGCAATGGTGTTGGATTACCCAACATTGTCTCCTGACATTTCTGTTGATGATGCATTGAAAAATAATGACAATGAATTTTTTGTAGTGTTAGATGAAAACAACCTTGTTGGACTAGTTTCAAAACGTGATCTTGAACGTGCGCAAAAAAAATTACGAAGAAAAACTGCTGTGAAAAATGTAATGCATAAAAAATTCCGAACTGCAATTCCACAAGAACCGCTGTTTTTTGCAATCCAAAAATTAAATTCAAATCCAGCTAGTATCGTACCTGTAATGGAACCACTAGACTCAAAACTTGTTGGAGTAGTTACTGCAGAAAAAATACTGGAACTTTTAGAAAATAATGAATCTCCAAAACAGTAGATTATAGAATTAGTTTAATACTAAATCTTCTAACTAAACATGTGTCAATCCGTAAACCTGTAATTAGAAAACCTAGAATCCCAAAAATCAAAAAACCATTAATTTCAAAACGTAAGCGTATTGTAAAAGCAAAACCCACATTATCTACGGGCAGAATCACTGCAAAAACTCCAAAAAAACCACATCATGGCACAAAAACCACTAGGACATTGGGCACTTGTTATCTTGAAAAAAATTGCAGGGGTGTCTTGTCAAGAAAAGTGACAAAAACCCAATGCAGACGTGAGGGTGGAAAAAGCTGGCGAAAAATTGGCGGTTCCTGCGAAAAATTATGATGCTCTAAAATTTTTATGGAATGTACAATAATGGACACGGAGTTTTATTAAAGACTGCATCAACTGTGCTGTTATAGTATAATTTTTCAGCATGAGTTCCCATTTTTGATTTGCTCATTACTATGAGGTCTACATTCTGATCCCTTGCATATTCTATGATTGACCTTGATTCTAGGTCGCTCTTGATAATTTTAGAACTTGATGGAATCCCAAATTTTGCAGCTTCTTTTTTTAAGCGTTCATGATATTGCTCCATTTTCTTTTTTTCCTGCTCAATTTCTCTTTTATCTGATTTTGTTTTGAAAAACCCAAATGTTGCTTTGTCATGAATACACGTTAAAAATATAATTTTAGAATCATGTTTTTCAATGAGAGGTAATATCTTTTTTACTGCTTTTTCACTGCTGGGAGTAGCATCATATGGAACTAGAATTTTTTTGATTTTTATTGACATGTAATTATATGGTCATGATTCTATTTAATGATTGAATTTTATGTTTTCTTTGTATCTTAATTGGTTAATAGAACACATGAATGTTTTTTAATACTGGTTTTGAAATTAACATGTGAATATTAAATCTGAAAAATCAATTAAAGAATATCTTAAAACATTGCCTGATGACACCATTATCAAATATTATCTTGATGTGGAATTTTCACCTTTTCCTGTATTGCTTATTGAAGAGTATACTAGACGCTTCAAAAGAAAAACAAAAGATGAAATCATAAAAGATATAAAATTTCAGACCCATCTTGCCAAAAAGAAAACTCAAGATTTGACCAGACTTGCAAGAAAGCGTATTGCAATAGATGACATCACAAAACAAAAATCTGAAGAATTTATTTCACAGGCTCAGAAAAAAGGCCATAAAATCAGTGACAACATTCTCAAAAAAAGTGGGATTTTGGGCTCTAAATTAAAAAAGGAACTCGATTAGGAATAAAAAAGGAATTGCCACAAGCAAAAATCTTTCTTCTTCTACTGCAGACCAGCTGGAATTGTTAGAAAAACTAGGCCACCTAAACCAGGCAGGAATTATCACTAACAAAGAGTTTCAAGAAAAAAAGAAGAAGATTCTTTCTAAAATTTGATCTGGCATGAAAGCATCTGATCTATTGGTTAAATGTCTGGAATCTGAGGGTGTTGAATACATCTTTGGAATTCCTGGTGAAGAAAATGCAGATCTTATGATGTCACTTTCAGAATCAAAAATCAAATTTATTCTCACTAGACATGAACAGGGTGCTGCATTCATGGCAGATGTTTATGGTAGGTTGACGGGACGTGTTGGTGTATGTTTGGCAACCCTTGGTCCTGGAGCCACTAATCTTGTAACTGGTGTTGCAAATGCAAACATGGATAGATCCAGATTACTGGCAATTACGGGACAAACTGACTCTCATCTTTTGCATAAAGAGTCTCATCAGAATCTCAATGTCGTAAAGATGTTTGAACCAATTACCAAGTGGAGTTGGTCTATACGAAATCCTCAAAACATTCCAGAAATTGTACGAAGGGCATTCAAGATTGCACTCACAGAAAAACCCGGAGCCACTCACATTGAGCTTCCTCAAGATATAGCAAAACGAGAGTCAGACATTCCTCCAATTGGGTTTCAGAATATTTTCAGACCAAAGGCAAACCAAGACCAAATAAAAAAAGCAGCAAAAATGATTCTAGAGGCAAAAAAACCCCTTCTGATTGTTGGAAACGGATGTGCTCGAGAAGATGAGAGTACACAAATTAGAAAGTTTGTAGAGAAAACAAAAATTTTCTCAATTAACACATTCATGGGTAAAGGAGTTATTCCTGATGACTGTGAAACTCATCTTCAGACTATTGGTATAAAGTCTGCAGATCATGCCTTGCAAGCAGTATTGGAGGCTGATGTAATAATATCTGTGGGATATGATTTGGTGGAATATTCCCCAAAGATGTGGAATTCTGATCTAAATAAAAAAATAATTCATGTTGATTTTACACCTTCTGAGGTCTACACATTTTATCGACCTGATGTTGAAATTGATTCAGATATTGGCGCTGCTATGGAGTCTATTTTAGAAGAGATTGAAACATTGCAATCTCAACATCCTTCTTTTGATTCGTTTCCTAGAAAGGAAATTCCCGAAATTTTCCAAAAAGTTCGCTCAGAAGTAATTGACAGAATAAACATGTTCAAAGACGATGACGCATACCCAATAAAACCTGAAAAACTAATCCTTGATGTTAGAGAAGCACTTGATCATAAAGACATTGTAATTTCTGATGTTGGAACCCATAAATTGTGGATTTCAAAAATTTATCAGACATTTGAGCCAAACACATGCATAATCCCAAATGGATTTGCATCGATGGGATTTGCTCTTCCTGGTACAATTGCTGCAAAACTAGTTTTTCCAAAAAAAACAATTGTTGCAATGACTGGTGATGGAGGATTCTTGATGAATGTTCAAGAGATAGAGACTGCAGTACGTCTGAAATTACCTATTATCATAATTGTATGGGTTGATAATGACTATAATCTAATTTCAACCAAACAAAAACATGAATTTGGGAAAAGTGTATTTACAGAATTTGGAAATCCTGACTTTGTTAAAATTGCAGAAAGTTTTGGTGCAAAGGGATTTCATGTAAAATCTTCTCAGGAATTTGAACAATCTCTAAAAGATGCAAAACTAGTACAAGACAAACCAATTGTAATTGCAGTTGATGTTGACTATACTAGAAATGAAGTGTTACTTGATGATTCATTTCCTTCTTATGTTAAATAACTAGATAATGAAAAATAATTATTGCTCTATTTTGCTCTAAAAATTTCTAGAATTCATGCGTATTGTCTCAAATAGTCGTCTGTTTGAAATGTTATAGTTGTAATGTCTAAAAATTCCTCTAAAATGTATTCTTTATCTCTGAAGAATACCTCAATTGAAATAACTTCCTTTAATGGAATATCTTTGATATCTTCTAGAACATATTTTAACAAAATAGTGATTGTTTGCCTCAACTCTCGTGTGTTGTTGGTTTGACAATAATGATTGTGATAATTTTTGATATTTTCCATTAAATTATCTGATATGGTAAAATGATATGCTTTCATAATTTAGATGTGATAATTTCCTATATGTGGTCTGGTTAGCTATGATGCTAATTTGTTCAGGTTGATGAAAATTTACTGTTGATTATTTTTCATTTGTCTGTATGTGTCTACAAATCCATATGAAATGTCTATGTCTGATGGGGCAAATACTTTGTGAGCTTCAGGTAACTTGTACCATGGAATTGTAGGATACTTGTGATGTATGTAGTGGTATCCACCATTGTGGTGGAACAAATTTTTCAAAAACCCCAAGTCTGATCTGCTGCCTGATTTTGTGTTATAGTGTTCTGAAATTTCTGCCCAATAAAAGAAACTAGCAAATGACCACAAAAATGGAACAAACCAATACATCGCTAGTATGTGTAATACTTCAAAATGCCAGCATATGGCAATCACTGGTATCCAAAATATTGCAAATTTTATGGAACTCTTTAGAGGGTTTAACTGAATTGCAAATCTAAGATAAAAAAGACCTGCATATCCGATAACTGGTTTTACAAACCACATCCAAAAGAGATTCTTTTTAGGATTATTGAGTCCATGAATGTTATAGTCTCTAACTATATGATCATCTTTTGTATTCATTTTATAATGATGGTCTGTGTGTTCTTTTCTGTATTGATTCATGTCTACAAAAAATGGAATTGCATAAAGCCATTCCAAGTAATCATTTAATTTTTTAGTCTTAAACAAATTTCCATGTGACGCTTCATGGAATAGAGATTCTCCAATTGCATATTGAAATGCTCCAATTACCCAAACTGAAATTAGATATACTATCCAACTATCGGCCCAAATACTAATTCCTATTACACTAAAAATCACACTCCAGTCAAAAATTAACACTGAAAATCCCCTCAAATTGCTTCTTTGGACAAAATCTTGAGGTCTTGGCTGTTTTATCATTTTTAATAACGTTACACTAATGATAAATTAATATTTTCATAATTCTCATACCTGATGTCATTATTTTTTGAGTATTTTTAGAAAATATATCATGTAAGTAGCTGTTTTCCTAAAGTATTACCATACGAGCTAACCAAACTATAACACAATTTTTTACGTAATATAATCATGAGATGGGAAGCAGGTGTAAATTTATCTGAATTACTATCAAATGATGGTGTAGTGCAAAATTTAGAACCTCCTCCCTATTCTATTCTAAAGTATCCATTACGAGAAACTGATTCTGATCCTATGGGAATTTCAGATTATTTGGTTGCATTTGCCACAAAATCTCGTGCATACTGTGTGGGCTGTGTGGATATGGTAAATTCAACGAGAATTTCTGCATCATTATCTAGAGATAATCTTATGAAATACTATGAAACTTTTTTGAATTCAATGGCAGTAATTGTGGGAAAGTTTGATGGCAAAGTAATTAAAAATGTGGGCGATTGTTTGTTATTTTATTTCCCACTGTCTGAAAATGGAAATAATCTAGAACATGTGCGAAGATCTATTGATTGCGGTTTGGTAATGACAAAGGCGCAAAAAATTATTTCTAGAGAATTAATTTTAAAAAAATTACCTTCCTTAAACTATAGGATAAGTATGGACTATGGCAGTGTTATAATCATGAATACAAACAAATCTGTAGAAATTGATATGATAGGACCTCCAGTAAACATGTGTACAAAAATAAATCATCTTGCTCAAAATAATGAATTTGTTATTGGTGGAGATTTGCGTGAGATTGTAAAAAAAATAGAAAAATATAGTTTCAAACAAATCCGTGGATACAATGTGGGCTTCAAGTCTGCCTACCCTGCTTACAAGGTTCAATTAAAAAATCGGTAAAAATGGAGTTTCGTGCAACTAACAATCTAAATTTGAAAAAACATAATACGAATAAAATAATTGAGATATTATGAATGACATATCCTCATTTTATGCAAAAAAAGCTGAGAAATTAAAAAAGGATAAAAAATTCGAGGAGGCGCTGAAACTGACAAATAAAGCAACTCAAATTAAACAAGAAGAAGAATCTGAAAATTTTTGGTATTCTCGAGCTGTGCATTGCTGTGAATTGGGGGAGTATGAGGATGCCGTGAACTGTCTTGACAAAGATTTGTCTGTACACAAAAAAAGCTATGAAACTTTTTTCTTAAAGGGACTTCTTTTAATGCAATTAACTCACCATGCTGAAGCAATAGAGTGTTTTAACAAAGCAGCTGAAGAAAGAAATCAAAACTATCTGCAAAGTAACAAAAAGGCAGAACGACTGAAAAAAGCTCACAAGTTTGAAAAAGCACTGTTATATGCCGATCTAGCTATTAATGAAAAACAACTGGATAATGAATTTTGGTATAACAAAGGATTGTGTTTTTTTCATCTGAAAAAATATGTTGAATCTAATGATTGTTTTGCACATGCATTAGACGTTAAAAATGATGATTTCAAAACACTTTATGCTCAGGCAAAATGTGAATTATTTTTGGAAAATGAATCCAAATGTCTTGAAATTTTAGAAAATATATGTAAACATGATTTAGTTTGCAAAGAAAAATTACGTGTGGATCATGATTTTGCTAGATTGTCTAAAAACAAGGGATTTCGAATGATTTTGGGGTTGTAGTGTACGTCTAATATTCCACTCTAATTATATCGTCAAAAAATATTTTATCATTTTTTTGCCATGAAGTAACATATGACATTCCTTTAGATGTTTTTTGTGTTTCTTCTAGACAAGTTTTTTTATTGTTTTTGTCTATTAGAAAGAATTTTGGATGTATGTTTGAAACATTTTTTGGTGTGATCAAATTTAATTCAAAACTATCAGTATCCATCAAAAATCTATGTTCAAAGAAATTACTTGGTTCATTTTTTTCATATGTTACTCTGATTATGCGTCCTTGACTTCCTTTAAAGACTGGTCGTGCTAGTTTTATGGTTAATTGTTTGGAAAAATCAGTAGATGTAATTTTTGATATTTCTAATTCTTGTTTGTTTTCATCAAACGCTCTTATGTTTAAATCACCAATGTCTAGTTTTGTATGTGACATAATTTCAATTTGAATATCATATATCGGTTCTGTTGAATTATTTACAAAATCATAAATCCTTTCAAATGCTAAATTGTTTTTTTCTGAATCTTTTATTTTTATATTAAAAATAATCTTTTGACATGTGGAACTATGATTTGATTGTGTTTTAGTAATTTGATTAGTTTTTTTTGGAGGTTCACTATTTCCAAATTCTGAACCGTGTATAGAGTAAACTAAAAGATCTTCTCCGTGTTTTATTGTAAAATTTTGAATGGGAAAAATCATTTTCTCATAGTCATTTGATAATTCAAAGAGATCATTGACCATGCTTGAAGGAATTAAAATGTGGTTAGATTCCCCCAGATCCATCACTCTTCTTGCAAGAACTGCACCTGGCCCCCATAAATTGACATTTCCAAACATGTCTTTTACAATAAAAATATGGCCTACATTGCACCCAATTCTAATAAAGATCTTTTCAGTATCATATGCTTGTTCGTTATATCTTCTGAGTTTCTGATGCAGTTCTACTGCAAGAGAGACGGGTTGCTCTAATCCATCTTTGAACGCAAGTAGCATCCCATCTCCAGTTGGTAAAATAAATAATTCATTTTTTTTGGTTAATGCAAAAGTTTTACAGTCATAGATCATTGAATTTAATTTTTCAATTTTCATTTTTTGGGTCTCTGTTGAAATAATGGGATTTGACAATCCTACAATGTCTGTGAAAAAAAATGCTGCGTAGATTAAATCTTCAGGTGCCTCATTACTCAATACAATTCATTTCTTATTTTATGAAGATAATTTTTAATGTTATGGGAACTTTTTTGTATAATTTTGTAATTTTTGATGGTTTTGTGCGTAATATAGATTAATTTTCATTAGCTACTATTGTAACAATTAACATTTTTGTTAATTGAAATATTTATGAAAATAGTCCTATTTTACTAATATGCGAATAATGTGTTATACTATTTGTTTAGCTTGTCATAAACCAGCAATAATTGTCGATGAAGTACGTTATTCTGGAATGCGTGGAATGTGCTTAGAATGCAATGGCAATTGGCCTGAATCTTAATTGTCATAGTAACCTTTTTGTCTGATCTTTTTTCATGCTTTTTGTGAGTTGGGATTCTGAAAGTATATCTTCTGAATTGTTTGAATTAGCTAGTGAACAGCGACTAGATATTTTGCAAAAACTATCAAAAAATAAACTCAACAATTCTAAACTTGCAGAGATTTTGGATGCAACTAAACCTGAAATTCATAGAAATGTGTCCCGACTGTCTAAATCTGGATTAATCGAAAAAGACACTGATGGAAATTACAGCTTAACTACATATGGTAAGGCAGTACTAGTTCAAATTCCTTCTATCACTTTCTTTTCTGACAATAAATCATATTTTAGCAAGCACACATTGGGAAATCTCGATGCAAAATTTATTCAAAGACTAGGTGCATTAACAAATAAAAAAAATATCAAAGGATATGTGAAAACTTTGGAAAAGTGGCGTCAAATTCATGAAAACGCTAAAAAATACATCTACAATATTTTGTCTGAAGTTCCATACTCTGGAGATGTTGTAGAAGTCATTTCAAAGCAATTAAAAAATAAAATTGAAATCCATTCAATTTTTTCAGACGATGTCATAATTCCTGAAGAGCGGAAAAAAATCTTTGAAGAAAAAGGATTTCAAAAATACATCCAGAGCGGAAACTTGAAGAGGAAAATCAAAAAGGATGTCGATATTGCTGTTTTAGTTACTGATAAGGAGGCAGCCGTATTTTTCTCTGATCTTGAGGGAACCATTGATCTGAGTCAGATGTTTTATAGTGCCGATCCAAAGTTTCGTGAATGGTGTTGTGACTATTTTGAATGGTGCTGGGAACAAAGTGTGCCATTTCAAGAGGCAAAACTGTCTTGAGTAGTTATTTTTGTATGAAAAATGTAACATATGAATAAAGTTTTATCATATTAGTTTTCATCATTCTTGTGGATAATTATATAGAGGATATTGAGTTCACAAAAATTGAAATTATCTTATTATTTGGAGTATTTTTTATTTTTTACCTTTTATTGTATTTCCAATCGATGATAATCATGCTTCGTCAAAAAATGAAATTTTGCTAGAATTTTCTAATCATGAATATGTTACCACAAAAGAACTAATTGTAAAAAAAAATCCTGAACTAGAAGGAATAGAGTTAGAAGAAAGTATTTACAAACACCTAAAGTCATTTGAATATCAAGATAGGATATACATTGCATTTGGTATAGCGATGTCTCTTTTGATTTTAACTGTCTATTTATCACGAAAAGGCTATACCTCATATACCCCGTGGTTGGAAAAATTAGCAAATGATAAACTTGAATTTGATTTAAAATTTTTTCAATTTGTTGATGACAAGAATGACTATTCTAAATTAAAGGAATTTTATCGTCGTACATTTAAAAAAGAATCTAATGATGGAAAAGCACTTGAGATAAAAACAGAAGACCTATTGGATTGGAAACCTATTGATGAAAATGAAAAATGGTATAATGTATTTACTGAAAAAATAGACTACCGGTTTTATGAAATTGGATTTGAAAAATTATGGCCTGAATGGAATGAAATTAATTATGAAAATAAAAATGATGGAGGCATTGTTTTTGAAAAAGATGACGAAGGTGAATTCATTCCAAAAAAGGATCGTAGTTTAGAACTTTTTGCAAATCCTGAATTAGTTCCTGACATGAGTAATTCTGAAATCAAAAAAGAATTGGAGATGACTAAGACACAAATACAAAATGAATTGAGTGCTAAAGAAAAATATCTTATAACATTACAAAAAAAATTGGATAAAATAAAACCTAAAAACATCAAAGATCTTGATAATGATATAGGGGAAAAGAAAGTTGAATTAATAAAAAAAACCAAAGAATTGAAGGAAATCAATGATCAAATTGTTGTATTGAAGAAAAAAATGTTTATCTTAGAAAAATTAAAAAATGAATTTAAAAAAACTAGTACTCCTGAAAATTATTTGGATGCTATAAAAACAATAATTGATGAAAAAATAAAAAAAATAACTAAAGAACGTGAAGATAAATCAAATGAATATGATAAGAATTATAAAATAAAAATAAAAATGGGGGAAGATTTAGACACTTTAAAAACAAATTCAGAAAAGCTAAAATCTTCGGAATTAAAAGATACTGAATCCAAACTAACAAATACCAAACTTCGAATACGAAAACTTAGTTCTAGAAATAATTTATTGTCTATTAAGAATTTAGAAAATAATCAAACAGTCTTGGATGCAATTTTAAATGAATTGACTATTTTCATTGAAGATGGAAAAAAAATTCAAGAATTAAAGAAAATATTGCTACGAAAAATTCAGAATGATGTTGCATATTATGCTGTGATGATAAATTTTAGACGTGGTCTGGAAAAAGCAACAACTAGATGGCTTCTGGCAGATGCAAAATTACACACCACTGAAAAAATTAGAGTCAAAAAAGACTCCCAACAAAAAGATGTTGGTGGAATTGATTTAGAGTCCACAATAATAGGTGTTATAGAAACTATCGAAAACAAATTATCTGTACCCTATGCAGGTGGTACAAATGAACTACAAGAAAAAAACGTTGATGCAATGAAGTTGAAATCTATTGTAACTGATTCTATAGAAACTATAGGGCACAAATTGTTTGGTACTAAGACTAGTGGTACAAATGAACTACAAGAAAAAAACGTTGATGCAATGAAGTTGAAATCTATTGTAACTGATTCTATAGAAACTATAGAGCACAAATTGTTTGGTACTAAGACTAGTGACGAAAATGATTTTGATGTGAATCTTGATGATATCGTACCTGAATGTACTGTGGACTCTAATGAAGAGATACGTGAAAAAATTAACAATATTCAATGTAAGCTTATTGATCGTAATGAATGGGATACTTCTGATTGGAGGGCAATGGGATCGATTTATTATAAATGGAAAGAGGATGGTAAAAAGGACAAAGACAGGCATGCTGGTATAGAAGTAGCTGATGAACCAATTTCTGAAAAATTAAATAAAAACTACAACAAAATATTCAAAAGTTGGTTGAAAAAAGAACCTCAACCAGATCCTACTGAAGTTGCATGGAACAAAAATAGAACAATTCGTGCAGTTCACGGCATAGTGAAATCATTTGGATTTCCTGAAGGTGTAAAAGCTGGTAAAGCTATTGTATTCTTTGGAGTAGTTTTTGCACTAATAATTTCAGTTGCGTTAACAAATTCTTTGGATATTGTTATTGATACATTACAATTACCTGCAAACTGTGGGGAATTTGGTGCTGATGACTGCTATCATGCAGACTATTATTTCCTAAAATCTAATTTTATAGATTATCAATACATGATAATTCTTTTATTATGTTTTTTTCCTCTTGGTATACTATTTTATCATCAAGGGGTTATTTTTTTATCGGCAAATGCATCTGAGGAATTAACTTTAGGAAATAAACCATTAATCTTTGTAAATTTTCTAGTAATTTTACTACAAGCTATTGTTGTTTACTTTTTAGCAGCAAGTATAGGTGATGTTAATGCATTTCTTAGTTTTTTGATGGTTTTAGTTTTCATTGATGCTGCATGGGTAACAATCTTTACTTGGAATGATATGAGGGATGAAGTTAGGGATGCTCCTGTTTATTTGGAATGGATAGTTTTTGATATTATAATAGGTATGTTTGCATGGATATTTTCAATACATTATGCATATGTGTCTCCTGCGTATGTTGATGATGGGTGGACACAAAATTTGTCTATATTCTTAATGTTGTTAATAGCTTTGGCTACAAGAGCTGCTGTTGATTATTCTTATGGTTGGAAAAATTTCTGGTCCAAATTTGCTGACGTTGAATAAGTTTTTCATATAAAAGTAATATCATTAATTAATAGATGACATAAACTAATTTATTCATCCCTTATGTAGTCCCGTCAAATGAGTAATGAAGGAGTAACTGCCAGCAGCCCTATTGGGCAAACTTCTCACGGGATAAATTACAAGATTATTGCGTTAATTGTAGGGCTTACTATAGTTGATCTTCTTTATGGTTTTTACTTTTTTGAGGGCACTCATTTTGATATAAAAGATGGATTTTACATGGCTGGCATTGCCACAGTTGGTGCATTTTCAATCGTAGTTGCCAAAAAATATCATGGCTCTGAAATGCTTGGAAAAGCATATCTGTTTTTGGGATTGGGATTCTTTGCTTGGTTTATTGGTGACCTTGGGTATTACTATCAACAGTTTGTTTTAGACATTGATCCTTGGCCATCTCCATTTGATGCAGGTTTTGCTGCAAACTATGTTTTTGCAATCTTGCATCTTTCACTTAACACCAGATTCTTCAAACCCCAATGGAGTACGGCTATGAAAGCCACACTTGTCATCATTCCAATTGTTGCAGTTGGCAGTTTTACTGTAGTTGCGTATGAAGCTTGGGGAGTTTATGATGAGCTTTTATTTGATCTGGCTTATAGTAATATCTTTGTTATTGGAATATCTGTAACTCTTGCTTTTGCAGTTATAGGTGTAAGCGTTTTTCGTCACTCTGTTCTCAAAGAAACTTGGTTGTTATTAGCACTAGGAATATTTTTGTGGACTGTAGCTGACTCTATCTATTATTATCTGGAAACAATAGAGGCTTTTACGCATAACCATCCAATCAATTCTCTTTGGTCTGCTGCATTTATGCTAATCATTTATGCACTGTATAAACACATGAAAGCTCTCTAATTGCTCCAAAAATGGTATTTTTTTAAATGAGATTCTAATTCTATAATGGAAAATTTCTCTAAACAACTAGAACAAGTATAATTTTTCATCATGAATTCAAATTGTTGTTTTTCATTAAAGTAATTTACTAAGAAATTATTCTAGTATTTCTAAATGATTTAAAAGCATGTATTACATCATAGTTTTTCCACATTTTATGCATGAAATGGTACCATTATGGGAAAACTTGTGCTCGCATCTTTGAAAACCGCTTGCCATATCTGACATGAATTCTTCTAGGTGTTCTATGGTGTGGTTTTCATCTACCGCAGTGCTAAACTCTTTCAAGTAATCAGGCTCTTTTCTGTACATTCTCATCTACAACTATGTATGTTCTGTGTGTTAATAGAATCAGCTTGTAAAGCAGCTAAAAAATTAGTAACTTAGCTATTATCTAACTACACATTCTGCGTTAGATTTTATCGTGGAGGCTCTTTTTTGATTCTGTAGATGTTTCTTTTTGAAAGTACAATGATTTCTCCTTCATTGTTTGTTCCCTCATAGTCTACTGCAATCTTTCCAAACTCATCGTCGATATCTTCTGTTTGTGAAATAGTGAATTTTAATTTCAGCACTTGATCGGTGTATAATGGTTTGAGGAATCGTGTGTTTCTATTTTCCCAATCTGGGTCTCCATCTGTTCCAAGAAAAACAATGTGATTTCCATAAATCTGACTGAGTCTTGTAAATTCCCCTTCCATTCTTGATAAAATTGCTCGCCCTGAAACTATTTGCTCTCCACCTTGCTTGTCTTCTAAGAACGCGTTTCTGACTCTAGAAAAATTCAGATATTCTTCTAGTTCTTTGTCTGAAATACTACATGTAGAATAAAATGAATCTCCTACTCTGAATTCAGAAAACTTCTTCATTCTTATCTTGATTCGTCTACACAGAAAGTTACTTCAGATGATGAAGCAGCATTTTCAGATACTAGGAAATTAAATGCATCTGCAATTTTTTGATTGTCTGGCTCTGAACCAGTAACAGAACCTGGGAAAATAGTAAACATCCTGATTTTTGATTTTAGAACATCACTTAGTTCTTGATTAACTGTAGTTGTAAATGGTCTTAGTGCTCCTCTGAAAACTTCAACTTGTGCTCTTTGGGTACCTGTTACTTTACGTCCAATTGGCAAATCTGGTCCAATTATCATGATGGCCCCTGTTGTATCTTTGAAGAGTCGTGGGTCTTTTCCTCCACCTGGCACAAACTGTTCTAGTGCTCTTTGGGCAACTGTTGCTGGAGTTGAGATGAATTTTGCAACCAACTCCTCCCATCCTGGTCTGGTTAATTCTGTTAGTTTTCCAACTTCTGGTAGTTTCCCTGTAACGTGAACTACTGCTAGTATGTCTCCGATGTTTGTCTTGGCAGTGTTTAGCCATCTTTCTACTTCTTCAGGGTTTTTGATATCTACAACGTGTGAGTGGAATTTTCCACTGATAGAATCCTGAATTTCTTGAGGAGTTGATTGTGAAATGAAACATGCAACTTTACCACCATTTTTCTCAACATGTTCCGCCAAGAATTCTACTCGCTCAGCATCTGTTTTGTCTGTTCCATCAATAGTGAAAACTACAGCTTTTCCACTAAAATCTGGTTGATGGACTCCTGGTGTTGTGGTTCCAATGTGTGGTTTTACTGGATAAAATACTCTGTCTCCTGGAATGACTTTGCCGTTTAGAATCTTTGCGATTTCATCATCACACAAATTCAGAACTGATTCTGCAACTTGTGATTGTGACAAAAATTCTCTGTTTGCAATCATGTGAGATGTATTGTTTTGAACTTTTTCAGCTATAGTTTGAATTTTGGTTAATAGATTTGTAAATGTCTCCGTTAACTTTGCAACATCTCTGCCGTTTGCTAATTTTTCGGCTGTCTTTGCAACTCCCTCTTTGTCTATTCCTTCTGCTTGTATGCATTCTAGCAAATCATCTTTTGCCTCTTCAACCTCAACTGGACTCAAATCTTCAAATCCACTTACTCTCATAAACTCGGCTGCAGCTTTTGGATATACTGTCTTGTAAATTCTATCTGAATGAACTGGTCCTGGGTTTGTTGCAATTGATATTATTCCTTTATCTGTTAATTCCCATGACATGGCCTCAGCCAGTCTGTTCTTTGCCCCTTGTGATGCAGTATATGGACTTCTAAATCTGTAAGGTCTTTGCTCTAAAGGCCTTTCTTCAGTAAAGAATGTCGAAATTGTGATTATCTTTCCTCCTTCTTTCATAACTTTTAGTGCTTGCACAGAACCCCAAAACGTTCCAGTTAAGTGGATTCCAACTGTACTTTTGAATTCCTCTAGTGGTGCGTTTGCAAAACACGTTACTGGTCCTGAAACTCCTGCATTGTTAATTATGTAATCTACATTTACTCCTTCGTTTTTTAGGGTATCAAACATTTCATTCATTGCTGTCTCATCGGCAACATCTACTCCTGCAAAAATTTTGACTGTTGCATTTACTCCTTGTGGGATTTTTCCCTCTAGTTCTGCTGCAGCTTCTTGTAACGGTTCTTTTCTTCGACCGAGAATGATCACACTGGCACCATTTTCTACAAATTTTGTTGCGATGGCTTTTCCAATACCTGTTCCACTTCCTGTAACTAGTGCAACTTTATCTTGGAATTTTAGCATGATAAAGTCTCAAATCTTTTGTAATATTTAATTGGATTGATCCTGGCATAATTCTGACTCTGGAACAAATGAATTCCTGCATAGACAAAAAATGAAAACTAGGTTTTTGAAATACATATTAAATATCATACAAAAATGAATTATGGCTCTACTTTCAGCTGATGATCTTAAGAAATTGGATAAGGCCTGTACTGAATTATTTGAAGAAGAAAAGGTGCGTTATGTTGGAGTCATAAACGAATTAGGAAGACTAGTTGCAGGAGGTTTTAAGAAAGGAATAACGCCCTTGCTTCCAGATGAGAGGTTAAGGATGCTATACATGCAGATGCAGCTTGACTTTAACATGAGGCAAGAACTAGATGACATTCTGGGCCCTATTGACTATATTGCCTCAAGGAGAAAAAATCAACTGATAATTAGTGTCCCTATTGGAGAGAATCTTGTTTTAATTACTGCAGAACCTGATGCCGATGACAAGAGAATTATCAAAAAAGCCGAAGAATTGTTTGATGAAATAACAATTACTACGATTTAGATCTAATGTATCAAATACACAACTAATCTTTATTTGTGGGTATGATTCATGATTTTTTATGCATGATACAGAGCCAGATACATTTGTCTATCAAACATGGCCTGAGAAATTTAGTGGTATGCTAAAAGAGATCGGTGTAGATTCTGAATCCAAAGAAATTGGAACCGATGATGTTGAACAAGGTGATTATTACAGTAGATATTTTGCTCACACAGCAAGAATGATAACTAATAGAGGATGTCTTGATGTCAAGAACTCCAACATAGACGTAATTCAAATTATTCAAAAGGGGTAAAAATGCAAGATCCAAATCCAATGCCTTGGGGCGCACTAGACAGATATCAAGCACACTTCATTGTAAGAAAAGATGTTGGAACATCTGTAGGTAATTTTGTTGCAAAAACCAAATTAAAAACACGTGGCCATTTTGCTGCAAAAACCGTTGAAAAAGTAGAATGGGATGGACCTGGAAGTCTTGCCTCTAAACTAAATGCTGATACAGAACTCAATGAGATGATTGCAAAACAGTCAGTAAAAGATGCAACAATCTATGTAGAGCCAACAGAAAAAGCAGTAAGAATCCGTAGTAAATGGGATAATCATTTGTCTTTTGGAATCACAAAAGATCTTTTTGATATTTATGACCGCATTGCAGGTCACATAAAATCAATCTAGGCTTTCCACCAATCTAAAGCTAAAAAGTCAACACTGTCTTTACCTTTGGGAATTGCTAAAATGAATTGTTTTCTTACTGTTGTTGCTAGTCTTCCGGCAAGTACAATTCCTGTTGATGTTATTGGTTCATTTCGATTATACACTTGGATTAAGAATGGTGCATGATCTATTCCTGGCCCTTTCTCATAAACTGCAAAATCACAACCAAACTTTATTCCAGGATTGATGATGTAACCTTTGTCTCTAAAGTTTTTGTAAACTAGATATTTTTTATCAAAATCATGATGTTCTTTTTTACAAATTTCTATCATCTGTTCAACTGAAACTTTGTGTTTTGATTTTGATATTGAAATTTTTTTGTTTTCTAATAAATACAATGACTCAATTAAATCTAAAACTAGAGGTGCATCAATTTCTTCAATTTTTGGTTTTGGAATTCCAATGGGTTTTCCATAGTATCCATTACTGAAAAGTTTGCGTGAATCTTCAATATTCCAAACAATCACTCTGTTTTCGATTAACTCTCCTTTCATAATTTCCCAACAACATTAGTGTATATGAATTCATTAGATTCGAATGGAAAATAAAGTAAAAATGTAGATTTTGGTTTTTCTATAGGCTCAATGCTAACAAAATGAAAGAATCTGATACTCTTTGGCATTTGTCTGCCATCTCTTCAATTCCTTCAATCACATCTTTCATTAACATCAGTTCTTTGGTGTTGGTGACTTCGGTTAGAAGTTTTATTGTTGCTTGTCTGTATTTGATGTCTATTTCTCTTTCAATTGTCTGTGTTTCTTGTGCTAATTCAATTGCATTTGCAGTGTTTGTGTTAAGACTTCTGATGATTTCATTTAGTTTGTAGACTTCGTCTACAACTAATTCAATTAGTTTTGTCAAGTCTTTGTCTAATTTTGAACTTTTTAGTGTAGTTGGTTTTACGTTTGAGAGTTTGAATGATATTCCAGTAATGTAGCCTGCAATCTCATCCATTGTGTATGCTGTGTTTAGAAGATTTTCTCTGTTCATGATCAAACCTCCAACATCTGCTACTTCTCGTGTGATCTTTCTTCTTAGATTTTCTACTTCTTCTTCAATTGTTGAAATCTGTTCTAGTGTGTTTTTGATTCCTGTCTTGTCTTTTTTCATCATCAGTTCAGGAAGTGTTGCTAATTCTCTAGATGCATTAAGAATTCTGTTGATTTCGTCTTGTAAAACTGCGATAGCCTTTCTTTTTGCTTGAACTTCAAGCTCTCCACTATACATAACAAAAACTACCAATTCCTGAGGTAATTTAAATCCTCTATGATCTTTGATATTTTTTGAGCATGGTTACATGAGACTTTTGTCATGTGCCACTTTTTTCTGACCTTGGTATAACGTAATTACTTCTTCATTTGTAGATGCGTCTTCTGCCATTTTTTCAACTCTTATCTTTCCAGTAAACTTTGGGAATCTCAACGCAAGTCCTGCACCTTTTCTGACTTTGTCTCTTGCTGCTTTGTGGATTGGACTGAGTGTAATTTCAGATGCAACTACTTCTATTACTAATTCTGGCTCAAACCACACATCAGCTTCCATCTCGCTATCAATGCGTGGGTTTTTCTTGATTGTGACTTTGGGATTTAGGATTTGATACAATTGATCTAAATCTTCATCTGAAAATCCTGTCCCAACTTTACAAATACTTGTGAATGTATCCTCGTCTTCCTCATATGTTGCTAACAACAAAGTTCCATAGCTCCCAGTTCTTCTTCCTTTTCCAAAGAAACCTCCTATTACTACAAGATCTAAACTGTCTCCCAGTTCATTTTGATATTCTCTTTTGAGTTTTAGCCAATGACTTCCACGAGAACCTGCTTGGTATGGTTTATCCAGCATCTTTAGCATCAAGCCTTCACTTCCAGCGTTTATGCTGTTTTCAAAAAAGTCTTCAATGTCATTTTCATTTTTTACTATTGCCATTGGAATGTGTTTTACAAAATCATCTTCTTTCACAACTTTTTCAAGTTTTTCTCTTCTTTCTTTGTAGGCTAACTCTAAACAGCTTTTTCCATTGCAATACAAAATATCAAACAGATTAACTGTGATTGGATATTGGGTAACTGCTTTTTCTATCTTGTATTTTCTTCTTCTATGCATTAATTCCTGAAATGGTAAAAACTCTCCCGTGTTTTCATTGATTGCAACTGCTTCTGCTTCTAGTATTATGTTCTCTGCCTGAATTGTTTTTGGAATTTTTTCTATAATGTCTGGATAGTAACTTGAAATGTTTTCTAGACTTCTTGAAAACAAAACAACCTTGTCCCCTTCAACATGTAACTGAACTCTTTCTCCATCTAACTTGTATTCTGCTGCAAATGATTCTCCCATTTTTTCAATTGCTTCTTGTTCGCTCTTTACTCTGTCTGCAAGCATTGGTCTGATTGGATTAAACAAAATTATCTTGAGTTTTTCAACTTCTTCTAATCCTTCTTTTGCTAAAATCTCTGCGACTTTTCCCAAGTCGCTAGAAACATTGTATGCATGTTCTAGGACTTTTCTGTTTTCTTTGTTTCCTGAAAACGCCATTGCCAATGCATCCATTACTGTATTTTCTGCAATACCTAGTCTGAGTGTTCCTAACAAAATTTTTAGGATGAAACTTGCTTCTAACGGACTTGCATCATTTAGTAGACTAGAAATGTATTTCATCTTCATGTCCTGTGATCTGTTTCCTTCTGACTTTGCAATTTTGAATAATGTTTCGTAAACTCGTTCTACTGTAATGTCTTCTACAAGAAATGTTGTTTGCGTTTTTTGTTCTAGTATTATGGTTGCAGCATGTCCCAAGTCTCCGCTTTTCCTGTACTCATCTTCAATTTTTTTAACAGGAATTCCTGAAGATTTTGAGATTGCTCGTATCGCAAGTTTTTCTGCAATCCCTAATTCAATCCCTTCAAAATCTGGTCTTAACTTTCCTTGAAGAAGATAAACTATCTTTGAAATCACATCTTGTGGTGTCTTTTCAAATAATTCTACCAGATACTGAGTTAGCTCTAATCTTTTTCTAGTTGATTCCATCTTGTTAAATGCATCAGCTAACACAGAAAACTCCATTCTAATTCTTTACGTAATGTTGAATAAAAATTGAATCTAGATGTATCTGAAAATTGTTGGCTTGTCTGACTTTGGAAGATCAGATACGAGCGCAAAATTGTATAATGGATATGATTTTTTGTATTGTTTCATAAAACTCCATGCTACATCATGTGTTTTGAACTCTGTTCTTAACCCATCAATCTGGCTCTTCTTTCCAAATACGTCAAATGGAATCACTGAATATTGTTTTGGACGGTTGTGAGGTTTTGCCTTTAGAAGCCATGCAAGTGCAAACACAAAGACTGCTCCTAATACCACGTATTCTCCTGCAACTTTGAAAAAGTCCAAAATTACCCCTGGTATGGTTTGACCAAATAGGACTGCCATGAAATTTGAAAATGAAATAACAGCTATTGCTGTGAATATGTATGTCTTCCAATCAAAAATCTTTTGAAAATCCATTTTACCCTAAGTTTGATAGTGTCTTTTTTGATTTAACTATTTCTTATGATTTGCAGATGTGGTAACTAGTCTGGATCTTCGTAATTCTCTTTCTTCTCGCCACTAGATGTGGTTCCTTCCATTGGCTTCATTTTACTTTCAAGAACATCCATTCTTGCTCTATATCCTTCAGCATATTCTAACTCGGATGGAACAAGTGTTGCTGGATGTATGAATCCTTGACTCCTGATTGCCATTGCTTTTTCTGTGGCTCTTTCTCTAATTAGATCCCAGTCTGGGGTTGAGAACCCGTCAAATGGACCAGTAAACTTTCCATTGTGCATGCTAAACACAAGTGATTCGACTATTGGAATGCAAAAGTTGATTGTTGCAGCTGAGTTTAGTTTTACAGGCATTAAGGGCATGTTGTGACTTCCCCTTGTGTTTCCTGCAACAAAGTGCGGATTGTTAAAGACACTGCCCACTTCTTCAGTTGCTGGGAATCTTTTTTGTGTTCTAACGACACAGATTGGATCGTCTTTTCCAACATATGTTCCTGCAATGTTATGTAATCTATCAGTTGATGCAGCTAGAATTGGCTCCCCATCTTTTGTAGTGACTGAATCTACGACATATCTTCCTGGATACATTAATGCAGCTTCAATTGTTGGTTTGTCTTGCCATAATTCTAATTCTGCAATCTGAGCTTTTTCAACATCCATGATGTTGATTTTAACTCCTTCTGCAAGATTCTTGTTTACAATTAATCCTGTGTTGCTTAATGCGTCAACAAACATTCTGTAGATTGGATAGTTAAATGCTCCTGGTTCTGTCTTATCAGCTGCAAACACTGTAAATGCCTCGTTTGGTCTTTCTTCAAATTCCATCTCTGCGACTCCTGGACCCATTCCTTTCACATTTCCTGAAAAAGAGTCTTTGAGTAAATCTTGTCCTGCACCATACAGTCCCTCTTCTTTTGCGACTTGAGTTCCTGCCATGAATGCATCCCATGCTAATTTGTGAATCTGTTGATTGTCTACTCCATGAGTATGGGACATTACAATATGTGTGTCATCTCCGCAATATCCTATGTAATAATCAATAAGCAAATCTGCTGAATTTTTGACGGTATTTTTAATTGCGTCTAATAATCCGTCACTAGGTTTTGTATGTCCTCCGATCCCGCCGACATCGGCTTTGATAACTGAAACTGTAATTTTCATATTTTCCATTTTTGTCCCTTTGATTTATGTGCTTTTAGCAAAGTCTTCTGATCTGAAATTAATTGAAAAATTTTAGATTTTTTTTCAAAAATTCATAACAGTAATAAATGCCCTCAGACACGCAGTCGCAGCAGTCTTAGTACTTTCAGCAAAAGAAGGTGAAACCGATACTGCAATTGCTGCAGGTGGTCAAGCAAGAGAACACGCATTCTTGCTCAAGACTTTAGGTGTAAACCAACTAATTGTTGCAATCAACAAGATGGATGATAGCAACTATTCTGAAGAAGCATTCAAACTAGCCAAAGAGAAGGGCGAAAAATTAGTTAAATCTGTAGGTTACAAACTAGAAAACGTACCATTCATTCCAGTTTCTGGATGGAAAGGCGACAACTTGGTTAAAAAATCCGAGAACATGCCATGGTACAATGGCAAAACACTACTTGAAGCATTTGATGACTTTACTGTAGCAGAAAAACCAGTTGGAAAACCACTACGTGTGCCAATCCAAGATGTTTATACCATCACTGGCGTTGGTACTGTTCCAGTAGGTAGAGTTGAGACAGGAACTATGAAAGCAGGCGACAAAATTGTTGTAATGCCTTCTGGTGCTCCTGGCGAAATCAAATCTATTGAGACTCACCACCAAGAGATGCCATCTGCAGAAGCAGGTGATAACATTGGTTTCAACCTTAGAGGTGTTGAGAAGAAAGATATCAAAAGAGGAGATGTTCTGGGAAGTCCTGACGCTCCTCCTAAAGTTGCAAAAGAATTCAAAGCACAAATCATTGTAATTCATCACCCAACAGCAATTGCACCTGGTTACACTCCAGTAATGCACGCACACACTGCACAAGTTGCAGCAACAGTTACTGAGTTCTTACAAAAGATCAATCCAGCAACTGGTGCAGTAGAGGAAGAGAATCCAAAATTCCTCAAAGTTGGGGATTCTGCAATTGTAAAAATCAGACCGGTAAGACCAACTTGTATTGAAACATTCCAAGAGTTCCCTGAGATGGGTAGATTCGCCCTTAGAGATATGGGTGCAACTATCGCAGCAGGAATCGTTAAGGAAATTACCGAAGAGTACAAACCATAGGCGGATTTTTTATGACCCAAACCGCCCGTGTCAAACTCACATCAACCAGTCTACCTAAACTAGATGGTGTTTGTGGGGAAATCATGGGTATCGGTAAAAAAACCGGTGTAAAGGTAAAGGGTCCAACACCACTTCCTGTAAAAAGATTACATGTTGCTACTAGAAAATCTCCATGCGGAAGTGGAACTGAAACCTATGAAAAATGGGAGATGAAAATGCATAGAAGAATTATCAATATCAACGCTGACGATAAAGCAATTAGACAATTAATGAGACTGAAAATTCCTGATGATGTCTACATCGAACTCTCACTAACATAATCTCTAAATTACAGAAATTTTGATGATAAACATGGCTGAAGAAAACTTTGACGAAGAAGAATCTACTGTAGAAACATTTGATGTAAACTACTCTTGCCTTAGATGTGGAACTCTAGTCTCAAACAGCGAACTATCTCGCTTGCCTGAAATCAAATGTATTTGTGGATTTAGAGTATTTGTTAAAGCAAGACCTCCTGTAGTCAAAACAGTAAAAGCAATTTAGTTATCTGTCTTTTTTGTAACTATGTTCTCTTTGTAAATGAGTTCTCATATCTTCCATGTTTGAGAAATATTTATCGCACTCTTTACAATCATACTGCAAATCTTTTCCATGAACAATCTGTTTGTGATTCATCAATTCTTCTTGCTTTGAAAATTTCTTGTCACAAATACTGCATTTTATTTTTTAAAAAACCCAACTGTTATCCAAACTCTGCCTTTTTTTCATCCCAGCACTTCCTGCAAAGCTGACCGTCAATCTTCCATTTTCCTTTTGGATTATATCTGATCAATCCCATCTTTGCACCACACAACGAGCAAAAATTTTTCTTTTTTCCAAATGATTCTTCTTTCTTATCAAAACATGGTTTGCAAAGAAGTCCTTCCATATCCCATTGCCATCTTGGCTCCCACAAGTCTGTTATTTTTTGAGTTTTTCCACACTCTGCACATGGTTGTCGTACTTTTCCCTCATAGTACTCTTTTTGTTTTTCAAAATGACAATCACCGCAAAGTGGGCCTTTGATGTTCCACTCTCTTTTTGGTTTGTGTTTGTGGGTTAGTTCTTTATTACAAATAGTACAAAATGATGGTTTTCTGCTAAATAATCCCATTTCAAATTTACATAGTACAGCTTATTCTATAAATGTAAAGCAAAATGTAAGTTCTATTTCTATAATTCTATTGTTTCTAAAATTAATTCCAAAAATGCTTTTCTATTAAATGGTGCTCTAATTTCTCTACTGGAAACTCTTCTGAACAATTAGAACACTTGTATGTTTTATCCATAACTTCATTAGATCAAATTCGCCCATTAATGATACGGTACTTTAGACCCATGATCGATTCCAAACTGGAATTTTATGTCTTAAATGTAAGCAAAATAAAAATAACAAAAAAGCGTTTATTCGCTTAGAATCTTCTCAAGAGCTTGGCTTGCATTTAGCATTCCATTTTTCTTAGCATACTCTTCGATCATTTTGTATTGTTTTTCAGTAAAACATACTGGCATTGAACGTCTTTCCATGCTATACAACAGTATTTTTTACTAATATCCTTTTCTCTCGGAAGCTATTTCAAACCATTTTTCTATTTTGGAATATGGTAAAGAAAAGGCAGATCTTAGTTATTGGCAATAATACCAAGGGATGCTTGCCTAACCATGAGAAGATTGCATATGAGGTAGGAGTAGAAATTGCAAAATCTGGTTCTGTTTTAATTTGTGGGGGATTAGGTGGTGTAATGACTGCTGCAGCTCATGGTGCTAAAGATGCAAATGGCTTGACTGTTGGAATTATACCTCAAAATGATCCTTCAGAAGCAAACGAGTTCTGTGATATTGTAATTCCAACTGGGATGGGACTTGCTCGTGATTTTCTTAATGCATTGTCTGCTGATGGTGTGATAATTGTAGGTGGTGGTTCTGGAACTTTGTCTGAAACCTGTGCTGCATACATGCACAAAAAACCTATGGTTGCAATCAGAAATTTGAATAGCTCAGTTGATCCATACATTGATGGATATCTTGATCACCGAGAAAATATCAAAATAGTTGGAGCAGATACTCCTCAAGAAGCAGTTCAAAAAATTCTGGAATTACTCTCCCCATAATCTTCTTTAATCAAAAGTTCGTATATTGTATAATGGTAATTCAAAATGATGAGGAATGCAAACAACTCATTGATAAATTAGACAAGGGGTTGCCTCCTCAAATGATAGATGAAATCATCTGCTATCTTGAGACTACAAAAAATTCTGAATTTACCATGACTTTGGTAAAATATCTAAACAATCAAAACATTCAGTCAAGAAATTCTGTGTGGGCACTAAGCAGCCAGATTGCAATGATTGGAGAAGATGTAGGTAAAATAAAAGAACATCTGGGAATCCATTAATTATTGCATGGACACTAACAACGGATCTGGTTTGTAAAACTCTCCGTGTTCTTTGGCAAGTTTGTTTAGCTCATCTACAATATTTTTGATGCCTATCTCTTTTGCTGTTTCAAATAATGGTTTTTTTAGACCTAATCCTAACTGTGCTGCTTTTTCAATCTCTTCAATATCACTTGCTCCATTTGTGACAAGCCATGCTGCGTTGTTTAGAATGTTGGCAACAAGTTGAATTGGGTTGCATTTTTGTGCCAATTCCTCAGACAGTGTAACTCTTTCATACTTGTCATCTGAATATTTGTAATACCCCTCACCTGATTTTTGACCTAACTTTTTTTCATCAAACATTTTTTCAACTAATGGGTGTGGATTGATCACTTTTTTGTCTCTCAAATGCATCTCCACTGTTGCTTTATGTATTACATCCATGCCTGTGAAATCTGCCAATTCAAAGATGCCCATAGGAAATCCTAGCTTGAATTTTACTGCCGAATCAATCTCTTCAAGAGTTGCCCCAGTTCTATCTTTTACATAACATGCTTCGTGAACCATTGGGATGAATAATCGATTGATGATAAATCCTGGAACATCTTTTCTGCATAATACGGCTTGTTTGTTAACTGATTTTACAAAATCTTTGGTCAGTTCAGTAACTTCTTGAGATGTTTTCTCACCTGGAATTACTTCTACTAGTTTCATTAATTGTGGAGGGTTGAAGAAATGAATTCCAATAAATTTGTCTGGTCTCGATGTCGTATCTGCAATCTCTGTTATTGGCAATGTGCTGGTGTTTGATGCAAAGATGACTTCTGGTGCTGCAACTTGATCTAGTTCTGCATAGACTTTTTTCTTCAAATCCATAATCTCTGGCACTACTTCTATTACTAACTCTGCATCTTTTACAGCTTCTTTCAAATCCACAACTGGTTTGATTCTACCAAAAATTGCATCAGCCTCTTCTTTAGATATTTTTTCCTTTGAAACTAATTTATCTAAACTCCATCTTATTTTCTCCATTGCCTTATCCAAGAATCCTTGCTCGATATCTCTTAGAACAATATTGTATCCTGCAGTGGCTGATACTTGTGCAATCCCGTGTCCCATTACTCCAGAACCTAAAACGGTGATATTTTTTATCGTCATGTTTTTCCCAAAATCACGTATCCTTTATAATGTATTTCAAAATTTTAACAAAATATGGGTTTGTTCAAACGTAACAAGGACAAGGATAACCAAACAAAATGTGATACGTGTGGTACAGAACTACATGATCCTGAACGCCTGAAAAGACATATGAAAAAAGCACATGGAAATGTTCCTGCAAAGAAATTAGATCCTAACGCAGGCGATGGCGGTACTTGGTAGAATGGAAATTAGCTCCAGCCAAAAGGCGGGTTTAATCTTTGGAGGTGCATTTGTGGTTGCAGGATTAGTATTATCCACACTTGTGTTTCCATTTTGGAATTTAATTCGTGAAGATGTCTACGAAGATGTTGAACTTTTGAACAACGATAACGGAATATGTTATGTCGAAACTAGTGATGCCGTACCAAAAACAATTGAAGATTGTACTCTTGTTCCTGGAGATGTAGTAACCATAAAGTTTGGCAAAGGGCTGGCATGGGCAACAATTGTTGAACCAAGTCAATGATTTAATATCAAAAAAACTATGAAACATTATGGATTGCATTTTTTGTAAAATCATTGCAAAAGAAATCCCTTGTAAAATACTTGGAGAGTCTGCTAGTTCTATTTCATTTCTTGATGCCTTTCCGCTTGCAAAAGGACATGTTCTGGTGATTCCAAAAAACCATCACCAAAAAATTCAAGACATGTCTGATGCTGAAAACACCGATTTATTTTCATTTGTACACAAGATGATCTCCAAAGTTGATTCAATTTCAGGTGCAACTTTAGTTGCAGTTCATAATGGAAAAGAAGCAGGACAAGAAGTTCCTCATGTGCATGTGCATTTGGTTCCAAGAAGTTCTAATGATTCTGCATCTGCAATACACAGCATGTTTGATGGTACCTTGAAGTTATCTGATTCTGAATTAAATGAACTATATGAAAAACTAAAAATTTAATCTCAATACGGATACATTCTCTCTTTTGTGTCCGTATCTTCAACAATTATTGCTTTTGTGGGACAAGTCATTGCCGCATCCATAATCTTGTTTACTCCCGCACCTTTTGGATCAATCACTGATGATTTTGGATTCATCATTTTCTCTTTGTTGATTTGAAATACATCTGGTGCAATTATCTCACAACTGCAACAACCAATACACAAACTCTTGTCTACATCTACAAAGAGATTGGGCTGTTTCTTAGGCTCTTTTGCCTTTTCATACTCTCCATTTCTTCCATCTGGACGAACTCTTGCGTTATACTCTTCCCAAAAATTTTTCTCATACTCTTTCCAAAAATCCGGATCCCCTTCTTCGAATTCTTTTGTGTATTTGCCCCAATCTTGTTCTGGAATTTTTTCATCCTCTGGAGCTCCCCATGGCTTTCTTTTGAAATCTGATTTTGGCCTTGATTGTTCTTTGTGATACACCTCATTTCTTTGATGGTGATTTTTTTTCAGAAATTCATATGCCTCTGTAATTTTTTTAAATTCTATATCTTCATTTTTGTTCTTACTTTTATCCGGGTGATGCTCTAGTGCCTTTCTTCTAAACGCAGATTTTATCTCCTCCTGGGATGAGTTGGAATCAACATCTAGTACTTTGAGAGCTTGATACGTATTCACTAAACTTAGAGATTTGCCATCTTTTAAAAATAATTTCTATTATTCATGTATGGGTTATTCATTCTAGCATGATCTCGTCTTCTGCTTTCCATGCTGGCTCTACTATGCATAAAAACCTCAAGTTTTGCTCTCCTGTATTTTTGATGGATTGTTTGGAGTTTGGTGGCACGCATGCAGAATCGTCTTTGTTTAGTTCTAGAACTTTGTCATCAATCATCAGACTTGCATTTCCCTCTAAAATGTAATAAATTTCAGATGATTTTAGTTTGTGAAGTTTTGATTTTTTTCCTGGCTCTAATGTAAATTGGGCAAGGCTGTAACCTATCTCTGTATTGTGCGGATCAAAAAACTGTTTGATCGTAGTTCCTTCGTTTCCTTGAATTGACTCTATCTCTGAATTTTTTCGTAATGACATTGCTAGATTATGTTGAAAGCCTTTGTCTTAAAATCTGATTCCCACCAAACTGTTTTGTATTCTGCATTTTTTCGTGGCAATATGTTGATTGCAATGTGAGAAAACGTCTTTTTTTTATCTATAGAACCATGAGTGTGAAGTGTCTTTGCAGGTATGTGCACAATATCTCCTTCATTCATAGTGATTCTTTCAGTTTTTTTTATCTTAAAGTCACTCTTGCTTGTTCCGTACTTTCGAAAAATCTCAAGACTTCCTTTTCCCTTTGTTGCAATTAATACTTGATTACCATTATGTGTATGAAGTTTAGTTCTTGAACCTTTTTCAAAATGAACATGATAGATGTCTTGGTCTTCTGATTTTATTTTTTCAGATAATACTTTCATCCATGTTTTAGATGTAAACCAATCAGGATTTACATTTCTTTTATCATTGATACCGTGAATGTTTGATTTTTTCATCTCTAAATTCTTCCTAGGATTTTCTTTTTCTTTGCTTGGAATTCTTTTTCAGTGATTACTCCTGCCTTTCTAAGTTTTCCTAGTTTTTCTAATGTTGCCAATTCATCATCTGTACTTGAAGATATGTTCTTTGCAGCAGTAATTCCCTCGCTAATTTTTTTGGCACCCTTTTTTTGCAATTCATCACTTTCTTTTTTTGCCTGCTTGCGGATTTCTTTGCTTGCTTGTGCTGCCTGTTTTGCAGTCATTGTTCCAAACTCTACTGCGTCTTCTAATACTTCATCGGCTCTTTTAACTCCTTCTTGAAGTGCCTTGTCTGCTTTTTTTAGAAACTTCTCAATATATCCTGCTTTTTTTGCTGCCATAGTTTTTAATGAATATCAAATCTATTATCTCTTTTCATGACAGAATCTGTTTAATAGATGGAATTGTATAATTTGTATAGTTTTGAACAAGACATATGATGTAAAGACTGTTGTTTTACGAAAAAATATAGATCTGGATGAAGCAACAGAAATCGTAGAAGACAAGAAAACAAAACCCTTCAAGTCATTGTTGTCCAGACCAAAAAAAGAACAGATTCACATCCATTCCATCAAACTATACTATGAATGCATACTGATGGTATCTGGAAAATACATTGCTGATTACTATCGAAAAGCCACTCACACCATCTCTGTTGATTCTAATGTAAAAGAGGTAGAACTGGGAGATGGTGTTTTTCAAACTCGCCCAAAATCCGTATTGGAGAAAACATTTGTTGGAAAGAAGGGCAAAAACAAGATTGACATAAAATTAGAAGAGCACGTATTTGTTGAAGAAGAAGATGAATTGACTTTTGATCATCATGGACGGGAGGTAAAATTCCCTTTCAAAGTAAACTCAAAAACTGTAGAGAATTATCCAAAGAGAATACTGCAAAAAAATGAGCCAAATATCAAAAGGCCCGAAATGACGTATGATGCTGCTTTGGAAAGTCTCAAATCACTTTTGAAAAAACCATTAGCAGCCGATGTTAGGGAACTCTCTGAAGAGTTTGTGTTACGTGATATCACTGAAGTGTATGTTCCAATATTTGAGGCAAGATTGATTGGACCCAAAAAGAAGGTTGAACTCATGCGAATAGACGCAGTACGTAAAAAAATTCTATAGTTTTATTATTTTTCTAAATTGATCATTGCTGTGCAACTTTGTAAATATTGGTTCTTCTTTTGCCCATGCCCGAATAACTTTGGGGCTTGTTGATACTGCTTGTTTTAGCATCTCTAATGATTCAGGATATCTCTCAAGTGCTGCTAAACTGCGTGATTTTGCATATAGGATATTCACATTGTCTTTGAATTTTTTTGAAATCTCATTAAAAACATCTAATGCTTTTTTGTGTTGACCTAATTCTGCCAACTGAACTCCTTTTTGAAAGAATGCATCCAAATTATTTGGATATTTTTTACACACATTAGAAAAGCAATTCAAAGCCTCTTCATTTCTCTTGAGTTTGCCTAACACTATTCCTTTGTAAATTAGTGCATTGGGTTTTTTTGGGTCAATTGAGATTGCTTTTTCTAAAACCGTTAATGCTTCTTCATGTTCTTGGAGTTTGTCTAACAGTACGCCTTTGTTAAAGTAGGCCGAAGCGTATTTGGGGTCTGCTTCAATTGCCTTTTCATAATATTCTGCAGCCCCTTGTACGTTGCCAATTTCTGCCATAGATATCCCTCTATTGTTTAGAGCTTGAGCATCCTTGGGGTTTATTTCTACAAGTTTGTCAAAACAAGTAATGGCGTCTTGATATTTTTTAATCTGGTTTAACGCTAATCCTTTTTGCAGTAATGCCTCTGTGTTTTCTGGCTCTTGTTTTAGGACTTTGTTGAATAATGATATGGCTGCTTTTGGCTGATTCCTTTCAACCATTTCCATTGCATCGTACATCAAATCTTCTGGATCTTCTTTTTTGCCAAACAGCCCCATAATCTTTCAAAAACCTCTTGCTCTGTAATTAATGCTAATTATTCAGTGATTTGAATTTCTTGATGGCTTCTTTTGCCATGTTTTCTTGTTCTACAGCTGTTGTCTTAGTAGGATCATTAGTTGCATATGGTTCATTTTCTTTCTTTTTCTTTTCCATGTATTTGCTAGATCATCATTTTATAAAAATCTGCTAATTTACCACCAAAACAAAATTATAATAATTGTATAAACACACATTCAAACCCTGATAGTTTTACACCTTTGATGGTCTAAAAATAAAATACATGGACCTGATGGGTAGTGGTACTGTGATGGTTCTTTTTGGTTCCATTTTCGCTCTAATTTTTGAAATGGTTCACATTTTTGTATCGTTCTACATTCTAAGAATATAAAATACGCCATCAGAATCAATACTTTGTTTAAATCATCTCAATTTGGACTTTTTTTGATGAAAAAATCAACCGCATTGACAATTCTAATGACTTCGTTGGTTCTATCTGTGACCTCGTTTCAAATGGCTTCTGCAGATTCCTTTCAAGAAAAAGCAGAATTTGCTTCTTCACTTGAAGAGACATTGGGACATTTCTGGGCACTAGAGCAAAATCTTGATGATGGAAATGCTGAACTTGCATTGATTCATGCAACTCATCCAATTTCAGAATTGTATGATTCCATGAAACCAGAACTCAAAGCATCGGATCCTAACCTTGATGCACAAGTCCAAAAAACTCTCATGGAGTTAAAAGACAAAGCAAGTACTGATGTCTCAAGACAACAAGCTCAGCAGGCAATTGATGACGCAAAACAAGTAGTTTCTATTGCTCGTTCAACTATTGTTGGAGACAAATTAAGCCAAGATACAGCCTTTAGAGTGCAGTTGATGAAGGTCTTACTTGATACATCCATAGCCGAATATGGCGAAGCAGTGTCTGATGGTGTCATCGGAGAGATGGCAGAATTCCAAGATGGTTCTGCATTTGTATGGAGATCACAACAGATTTTCTCAGAAATAGAATCTGACATTGATCCTCACATAGCTGAAGAAATTGATGAGATGTATGCCGAACTCTGGTTAGCTTATGATGTTAGAGCAGAACCTGCTCAAGTAGCAACTATTGCTAATGGCATTATCCACGAACTTGATGAATCTCTAGAATCAAAAATAGCCTTTGCTTCTTCACTTGAAGAGACATTGGGACATTTCTGGGCACTAGAGCAAAATCTTGATGATGGAAATGCTGAACTTGCATTGATTCATGCAACTCATCCAATTTCAGAATTGTATGATTCCATGAAACCAGAACTCAAAGCATCGGATCCTAACCTTGATGCACAAGTCCAAAAAACTCTCATGGAGTTAAAAGACAAAGCAAGTACTGATGTCTCAAGACAACAAGCTCAGCAGGCAATTGATGACGCAAAACAAGTAGTTTCTATTGCTCGTTCAACTATTGTTGGAGACTATTTGAGTAGTGATGTGAACACAAAACTAGTCTTAATGAAGGTCTTACTTGATACATCCATAGCCGAATACGGTGAAGCAGTGTCTGATGGTGTCATCGGAGAGATGGCAGAATTCCAAGATGGTTCTGCATTTGTATGGAGATCACAGCAGATTTTCAATACAATTAGGGATGATATTGATTCGCATATGGCTCAAGAGATTGATGAATTCTATGAAGACCTTTGGGAATCTTATGATGCTAGAGCAACGCCTACTCAAGTAGAAACGTATGCAGGAGGAATCATTCATGAAATTGACGAAATCTTAGGTGTTGAAGACGAAAGTGAGAATCTGTTAGAATATGTTGAAAATATCAGAGAACTTCTTGAGCAAACAAAACAAGAATATGCAACTGGAGATAAAGACATAGCATTAAGTCTTGCAACTAAAGCATATCTTGACAACTTTGAGTTCCTTGAGGGACCTCTAGTTGAACTTGATCAAGAGGAACTAATGGAAGATGTTGAACACATGTTAAGAGAAGACCTTCGAAACATGATCAAAAATGATGTTCCTGTCTCAGAAGTAAATGCACAAGTTGATGCAATACTGACAAAAATGGATACCGTTGCAAATGTTGTCCCTGAATTTGGAACAATTGCGATGATAATTCTTGTTGTTTCAATCATGAGTATTGTTGCAATTACTGCAAAATCTAGACTGAGTCTAAGAGTATAATCTCTTTTTCTTTTTTATTGTACAAAAATGATTAATAGTGTTATTTTTACCACCCGATACTTGTCAAACTTTCAAGATCTAGAAAACCAAATACTCTACAAAGTTAGAATATAATTTTGAAATAGAATATAATTTTATCAAAGAAAGCATTAACACAGTTTATTCGAAGTTATGCCAATAGCAACTTCCATGTAGGTGAACCTTGAATTGTGTTAATGCCTTCCTTGGTTCAAAACCTTGCTTGCAAAAAAGTGTCATGGTAAGATACATGGCTCGAACATATTTTGATACAAGATAATTGTAATAAAATCATCGATGATTTTATTTTCCTGTTCTAAGTTTTTGAGATAGGAAATTGTATTATCTTATTACAATCATCCTTATCTTTAATTTCTAATTTATCTCTAACATGTCATGTCTGATCAACTAAAACCATGGGTAATAGTCAGCTCTATTGGAGATGATGCTTCAGAACAAGATATCGAAAGGATTCGACCAAACATCATATCACTAGTTGATGAGTGGCAATCCTCAAAGGGAACCATGTGGTCTGGCTCTTTTAGTGGCCAACCAAGTGGTATGGCAGTTTTTGAAGCAACAGAACAAGACGCAAAAAAATTCTACCAAGACTACTCTGATGCATGTGAAAATGTTCTAGTGCATCATATGTATCAGTGGGACGCAATGCCTATACTTTCAGTTTTATCCAAATAACTGAAAGTGTTTTCTTATTTTTTGTATCTGCTGACGATTTTGATTATACTGGAACCCGATTAAATTCAAACCCTAACAGATTCAAACCCGCTGATTTGAAATGATATGATGACGGAACGATTGCGGTTCGTACCGAAATACAAGTTTTAATTTGAGATACGCGTAATGGTAACAAGAAACTAATCTTTGAAACCGCAAACGGGTGGTAGACTATAGGATACGCTTAATTTGATTTAAAATCAACATGAAATGTTGTCTGATATTTCATTTTTGGCTGAAAAGGTCTTTGTTCACAGATGGCCTCATGACACGCCTCTCTGGAATGATGAAACAAAAAAGAAACTAGATGATACTATTAACAAAAATCCTGAACCAAAAAAATTACCGTTAATGAAAAACTTGTACAAATTGAAGATTTTACATTTTCCAATCTCATAAAGATTGGAATATCTGTTCCATTTTTCAAAGATGAATGCAGAATGATTTTTGAGTCTCAGTTTGGAGAATTGTATGCTCATATTCACATTACTGTGAAATCATCCGAATACCTGGAAATTTTCAGCAAACTAAAATCTTGGAAATCTGAATTCTTTCCAAACGATTCTAACAAATAAAATCTTCAGATGCTTTGATCATCTTTTTAATATCTTCTTTAGAATGTGCCTCTGATATTGCACCAAGCTTTCCTGGCAGGAAAAATATTCCATCATGGGCAATCATTTTGAAATGATATTGTGCTAGTGCAGCACCATCGCATTTGGCCGCATCTGCAGAATTTCTAATCTGAGTAATTCTGTCTCTTACAAAATGAGTCATAAACAATGAACCTTTGCCAGTAACTATTACATTGCCATCAAATGCCTTGGTTAGTTCTTTTCTAGCATACTCTCCCAAGGAGTCAATTTTAGAATAGACTGATTTTTTGCCTTTGAGCACAGTTAATGTGGAATGTCCTGCAACCATTGATGCAGGATTTGCTGAAAACGTTCCGCCCCCAACATAGCTTCTCTCTGATTTCTTTTTTCCAGTAGTATCTGCATACTCCATGATTTCTTTTTTGCCACACATTACACCAATTGCCATTCCTCCTCCGACAATCTTTCCCAAAGTAACAATGTCAGGATCCAATTTCATTGTAGGATACAAGCAACCATAGCGAAACCTAAATCCAGTTACAATCTCATCTAGTATAAACAACGAATTATTCTTCTTGCAAAATTCTTGAATTCCTTTGAGGTAATCATATTCTGCTGGAATGCATCCTCCGCCACCCAACACTGGCTCAATAATCACTCCAGCTAAATCTTTGGAATATTTTTTCAAAATAGAAAGTGATTTTTCCAAATCATTGTATGGAATTGAAACAATCTGCTCTTCATTAATTACCCCTGAACTTTCAGATTCTGAAAATGGCCAGTTTACTGACTTTAGCAAGTCTGATGTGTATCCGTGCCATCCTCCGTCAATCTTTGCAATTACTTTTTTCCCAGTTACAGAACGGGCAAGTCTTACTGCATACATTGTAGCTTCAGTCCCTGATGTGACATAGCGAATCTTCTCAGCTACTGGGACTGCTTTTGCAATTAATTCAGATAGTAAGATGGTCTGCTCATTTACTGTCCCATACATCCAAGATTTCTCAATCTGCTTTTGCAGATTCCTTTTCACATTCTTTGGGCCATGTCCTAGAATCAGACTCCAGTGCCCCATCCAGTAATCAGTATACTTGTTAGAATCAACATCTATCAAATTTTTTCCAGAAGATTCTTTCACAACAAATGGATATGGTTCATAAAATCTTATGTTGTGAGAAACACCATTGATGTGTAACTTTGCAGATTTTGCAAACAGCTTAGCTGAAGTTGGAGTATTTTTTTTGTACTCTTTGATGTAATCCAAAACCAAATTGCAAAAATCAATCTGACATTTTAACTGTTGAAATTCCTTTTTTTACGCACTACCATGCCTAAAACAAATTGTAATTTTTACAAGAAATAGGTACGATCAGGCATAATTTTACGCATGGTTTATATGGATTCTGGGCTGTTCACCTTTTGCATACGTAACGCAATAGGCGGCGCTTGTGATGAAGTATGGTATTATGCCATTTTGTGATTCATGGGCCTCCAGTTACGCATACAAAAATGATCATCGCGCATAGTCTCTATGTAAGTGGCTGAACCGATGTGTTGGTCTATTAGTAAAGGCTGGCTCACCACTCGCCGAAGCTTGTGATCTACACCACCTTCCTATCAACGCAGTCTTCTGCTGCCGACCTTCATCTTACGAAAGAATAACTTGTCTCGGGATAGGATTCGTGCTTAGATGCTTTCAGCACTTAGCCTAAACGGCTTAGCTGCCCGGCCTGCCTTGTCAGACAACCGGTAAACCAGTGGCCACGCTGCTCTGTTCCTCTCGTACTCGGAGCAACTTCCCCTCAGTTATTCACGCTTCCATCAGGCAGAGACCGACCTGTCTCACGACGGTCTAAACCCAGCTCATGTTCCCTTTTAATAGGCGAGCAGCCTCACCCTTGGCCCCTGCTGCAGGACCAGGATAGGAAAAGCCGACATCGAGGTACCAAACCGCGGGGTCGATAGGAGCTCTCGCCCGCGACGAGCCTGTTATCCCTGGGGTAATTTTTCTGTCACCTCCGGGCCCCAATAGTGGGCACACGAAGGATCGCTAAGCCAGACTTTCGTCTATGAATTCCGTGCGTTTGGAAATCCATTCAGTCGAGTTTTTGGCTTTGCCCTCTTCAACGGATTTCTGCCCCGTTTGAACTCAACTTTGGGCCCCTTTGATATCTTTTCAAAGGGGTGCCGCCCCAGCCGAACTGCCCACCTGCACGTGTCTCCGGTCTTCACTGGATAAGTGGTACTGCAAAAAGAGTCTGGTGTTACATCGTTGCTTCTTAACACCCCGGAGAGTGTTAAGCATGGCTCCCAGATACCCTGTGCAATTCTTACTATACCACAAGCACAAGCTGCAGTAAAACTCCACGGGGTCTTCTCTCCCCGATGGAAGGCGATGGACTGTTCGTCCACCTTATGTGGCTTCACCGGGTTGTAGGCGGGGACAGTGGGGCTCTCGTTGTTCCATTCATGCGCGTCGGAACTTACCCGACAAGGCATTTGGCTACCTTAAGAGAGTCAGAGTTACTCCCGGCGTTAACCGGCCCTTAGCTCGGTTGAACCCAAGTTTTAGGTACCGGCACCGGCCAGGATTCAGCGACTATACAAATCCTTTCGGACTAGCAGTCGCCTGTGTTTTTATTAAACAGTCGAAACCCCCTTGTCATTGCAACCTGCGATCCCCATTCCTCATGAAGATTGCAGGCATCCCTTATACCTAAGCTACAGGACTAATTTGCCGAATTCCCTCGCCATACGGTATACCCGTAGCACCTTAGCTTACTAAGCCAGCGCACCTGTGTCGGTTCTGGGTACGAGCTTGCATTTTGCTAACTACACAGTCTTTCATGGTCCCCTGGAATCGAGAAAACTCCGCTAACGCGGAGCCACTCCCACCTCGAACTGGTTCTCGTCATTACGACACTCCCCAATTCTCGAATAGTTAGATACAACGACGATTGTACAATCCCTATCCGGAGGCTAACCATATAGCTCAAACGCTCCATGCAAGGTACTAGAATATTAACTAGTTTCCCATTCGGTGTACTCTGTTGAGGTACATCTTAGGATCGACTACCTCCAGGCTGATAACGCATTGCCTGGAAACCCTTGCGCTTACGGTGGTATGGATTCTCACCATACTATGCTGTTACTGCCGCCAGGATCTGCAATAGAAACCGGTCCACAGGACGTCACCGCCCTGCTTCGACCCAATCACTACGCCAACCTACCACGAACCATCCTCTGATGGTTATCTAAAGTATCGGTACTTTGCTTTAGCCCCGTCCGTTTTTGAGGCATCCCCCCTCGGCAGGTAAGTTGTTACACACTTTTTAAAGGATAGCTGCTTCTGAGCTTACCTCCCTGCTGTCTTGGCGAGAACACGCTCTTTAGCTTGACACTTAGCAAAAATTTGGGGACCTTAACTTCAGTCTGGGTTAAACCCCTTTCGGTCATGAGCCTTACGCCACATGAACCCGTGTCCTTGCTTCTACGATGTATATCCGTTCGGAGTTTGAATGAGTGGTGAGGGATTTCTCCCCCGCGCCACTCTATCAGTGCTCTACCGGAAACACTATCTCCACAAAGCACGCCCTGCGAGACGCTTCGGTTGGAACTAGCGAGCGCCAGTCTAGATTGGTTTTTGACCCCTATTCCCAGGTCACAACAACGATTTGCACGTCAGAACGTCTTAAGACCTCCAGCGGGCTTTCGCCCGCCTTCATCTAGCCCAGGAATAGATCGACTGGCTTCTAGCCTAGCCGCCATGACTCTACGCACTTTCACACGCTTCTCCTCACAATGCTGCGAGAACTCGGTTTCCCTTCGCCTCCACCTTTACAGGTTTAAGCTTGCCATGACAGTTAGCTCCCTGGCCCGTGTTTCGAGACGGAACGCATGACACTGATGACTTGAACATCAAATCTTCAACTCTATTGCTAGAATCTCCAAAATGAAAAAATCACCTTCCATGCCATGCACGTCTGTAAGTAATAGGTTTCATGCACTTTTCGCCCCCCTTCCGGGGTACTTTTCAGCTTTCCCTCACGGTACTAGTCCACTATCGGTCTTGAGAGATATTTAGCCTCGGATGCTACTTTCACCCATATTCATTGCCCACTACCAAGGACAACTACTCGGGTATGAATAGGACTCTTCCCATTTTGCTTACGGGGATATCACCCTCTATGTCAGTACTTTTCAGAACATTTCAGCTATGTTTCAAGATTCCATATTATCATACCAAAACACCACATCTCCCGAAGGATTCAGTTTGGGCTATTTCCTTTTCGATCGCCTCTACTTGGGAAATCTCAATTGATTTCTTTTCCACGTGGTACTAAGATGCTTCAATTCCCACGGTTCGACTTCCAATACTAGTGTACTGGAATGCACAAAAGTGCAAGATTCTCATTCGGACATCTCGGGATCATAGGATGCGTGCGCCTACCCCGAGCTTATCGCAGCTTGCCACGTCCTTCATCTCTCCTCAAGCCTAGCAATCCACCTATTACCGTCTTTACACCGGCAAATTCAGCCACATATTACACGACTATGCACGACGATCATTGCAAGTCCCCTGGCAGGGACCCGCTACATCCTTCATACACCACTTTCGTGATGCATTGCATCGATGATTTGATGTGAAGATTAGTGCATCCGTACACTTTCCTTATCTAAGGAGGTGATCCGACCGCAGGTTCCCCTACGGTCACCTTGTTACGACTTTTCCCTTGTCACGAACCTCAAGTTCGATAACGCCAATCAGACGTCACCTCGCTAAAAGCTCACTTCAATGAAACGACGGGCGGTGTGTGCAAGGAGCAGGGACGTATTCACCGCGCGATAATGACACGCAGTTACTAGGGATTCCATATTCGTGAGGGCGAGTTGCAGCCCTCAGTCATAACTGTGGTAACGTTTGAGGATTACCTCATCCTTTCGGATTTGAAACCCATTGTCGTTACCATTGCAGCCCGCGTGTGGCCCCAGAGTTTCGGGGCATACTGACCTGCCGTGGCCCCTTCCTTCCTCCGCATTAACTGCGGCGGTCCCGCTAATTCGCCCCACTACTCCTGAGAGTAATGGTGGCAACTAGAGGCAGGGATCTCGCTCGTTACCTGACTTAACAGGACATCTCACGGCACGAGCTGGCGACGGCCATGCACCACCTCTCAGCTTGTCTGGTAAAGTCTTCAGCTTGACCTTCATTCTGCTGTCTCTCCGGGTAAGATTTCTGGCGTTGACTCCAATTGAACCGCAGGCTTCACCCCTTGTGGTGCTCCCCCGCCAATTCCTTTAAGTTTCATACTTGCGTACGTACTTCCCAGGCGGCAAACTTAACGGCTTCCCTGCAGCACTGCATTGGCCACAAGCCAATGCATCACTGAGTTTGCATAGTTTACAGCTGGGACTACCCGGGTATCTAATCCGGTTTGCTCCCCCAGCTTTCATCCCTCACCGTCGGACGTGTTCTGGTAGACCGCCTTCGCCACAGGTGGTCATCAATAGATCAAAGGATTTTACCCCTTCCTACCGAGTACCGTCTACCTCTCCCACTCCCTAGCTCTGCAGTATTCCCGGCAGCCTGTACGTTGAGCGTACAGATTTAACCGAAAACTTACAGAGCCGGCTACGGATGCTTTAGGCCCAATAATCATCCTGACCACTTGAGGTGCTGGTTTTACCGCGGCGGCTGACACCAGAACTTGCCCACCCCTTATTCGTCAGTGTTTCTAGGACTGACAAAAGGTTCCTTTAGCAGAAACCACTCGGATTAACCTTGTCGTGCTTTCGCACATTGCAAAGTTTTCTCGCCTGCTGCGCCCCATAGGGCCTGGGTCCGTGTCTCAGTACCCATCTCCGGGCTACTCCTCTCAGAGCCCGTACCTGTAATAGTCTTGGTGGGCCATTACCTCACCAACAAACTGATAGGCCGCAGTCCCATCCTACGGCGATAAATCATTTGGAACACAAACCATTCCAGATATAGTGTTCTATCGGGCATTATTCTCAGTTTCCCGAGGTTATTCCCGTCCATAGGTTAGGTTGACTACGCGTTACTGAGCCGTCTGCCTTGTATTGCTACAATGACTCGCATGGCTTAGTATCAATCCGATAGCAGTCAGGTCCGGCAGGATCAACCGGATTCTGATTTATTTTTTGTATTTTGATTATTGAAGTACATTTGTACTTTAATTGGAATTGACGGATGCACATAATCTTCACATTTCAGATATTGATCTTGCAATCAAATCCTCATTGAAATATACACGACTTGTACGATGATTTCATTTTTAATCACACCTAGCGAAAGCTATACAATTTTTTGTGATTTGAAATTACTTAGTGTAAACTAGGTTTTTTAAGATATGATGAGAATTTATTCTTCAAACTCAATATCTGTTTGAAGTTCTCTTGGTAATCCAATCCACCATTCTTTTTGGTTATCTGACATCAAGAGAACAGATCGAAGGTTGTTAATAGATCTGTCGGTTAACTCTTCATGGTAACAATTCAAGAAAATCTGACAACACTAATCCTTTTGATATGTGATGTCTGACGCATCTTGAGACTCTTTGATTTTTACAACCAAAGTGTCCCCTAGTTTATTGAATATTCTTTGTCTTTTCTGATTAGTCAAAATCCATCCCAAAACAACATCAAATGGAAGCAAAAATGATTTTCCAAAACTACTGATCAAAACACCTTTCAAACTTGGAGTTTTACCATCTATGTCTGTGCTTTTTAGATTGAGGATTTTCTTGCCAATTGTTTGGCCTGTTTTGTATTCTAAAACTGTCCAATAAACAAAAAATATGATGCTTGTTGGAATGTATTGTGTGTTTTCTGCCCAAAACATCTCTTCTTCAAATTCATAATCTATATTTCCAAAAACTGCAAAGATTGTCGCAGTTGAAATGGATGATATTATGATAAAATCAATCAACCATGCAAAGAATCTGTCTGACCATTTTGCAAGAATAATCTCTGATGACATTTCTGATACCTAGTATCTAACTAATAATCCAAATTTATAAAACATGTTAATCACTAGTTAACACAATTTACAACGCATTTGATTTATCTGTTATAATATATCTAAAAACATGAAAGCAAAATTTGCAACATCTTGCGTCTCTTGTGGTGACAAAATCCAACCAGGAAAAGAGATCTCAAAAAATCAAGATGACAAATGGGTGCATAAACACTGTGCTGAAGATTCTGATGGATTACCCTAGAAATTAATATGACTCAATTCAATTAATTTTGAATTTATTTTTGGTATCGATAAATCCTTTGGATGTATTTTTGTGGACTTTTCGTAGAAATGAAAAGGATACTGTAAATCTTTACAATGTATTATCACCTGTAATGCAACTTGCAACTGGCGGCTCTATGCTAAATTTTGGATATTGGTCATCAAATAACTGTGATCCACTCTCTGCTCAGGAAAATCTCTGTATGGTTTTTGCAGATCTTGCTGAACTTTCATCTGCAAAACATGTTGTTGATGTAGGAAGTGGGTTGTCTGCTCCTTCTCATCTCTGGCAACAAAAATTTCCAAATATTTTTTTGTATGATGTAAACATTAACTATTCTCAACTGTACTCTGGAAAGAAACAAAAAATTGAATTTTTAAACTCTACATCTACAAAACTTCCATTTGTAAACAATTCTGTAGATCGTGTTTTGGCATTAGAGTCTGCACAACACTTCAAACCTCTTTCTGATTTTATTGTTGAGTCAAAAAGAATCCTGTTGGATTCTGGATTACTCGTGATGGCAATTCCTGTAACTTTGGGAAATTCTTCTCTCAAAGATTTAGGCATGTTGAAATTTACTTGGTCTTCAGAACATTATTCATTAGACGCTGTACGAGAGATATTGGATTCCTGTGAATTTGTAATTAAAAACGAACAACTAATTGGTAAATTTGTATATGAACCTCTTGCAGATTATTATCTTAAAAATAGAGAACACTTGAAAAAATCTATCTTAAAAGAATATCCAAATTATGTTGAAAATATTTTATACAAATCAATTGTTAAAATGAAAAGCGCATCTGAGAAAAGAATAATTGATTATGTTATTCTAAAATGTACTCCAAAAACTACACGATGATGATTCTTTTTTCTATCATGTACTCTAGAGCTTTAATGTATTCATCTTCTGAAGTTAATCCATCTGTAAACCACATGGCACTTGTTTTCCACCATAAAGGAATTTTCAAATCATGATATTGTATCCCGTTTGACTTTTCAAATACATTTGTCTGTAGTATTGATGTCTTTTCCCAGTTTGTTGTAATTTCTGTTTTTTCAAATTTTTCTGATAATAATAGGCCTGTTTTTTGTCAATTACCACCATCTCAGTTTTATCTTTATTTTCTGCAACTGCACCTTCTCTCAAAATATTACCTATTGTGAGGTTTACAGTTCCATAAACTGTGTATTTTTCATCGATAACTTGTCCTGTTTCTATGGGTATTTTATAAAGAAATTTTTCTGTTTTACAACATTTTTGCTCATTTGGTATCTTTGAATTCTCATCAAGTAAAAATTCGTAATTTTTTATTCCATCTTCTGAAACTATTTTTGAATTAACTGTAATTCCATTTTGATCAATTTTTTTAACTTCAAATTTTTCTGTGATCGTATTTCCGTATTTGCTAGTGTGTGAGTAAGTCACATAATCTGTTTCTTTTATACATGAACCATCAATGCATAATCTTTGACTAACATTGTCTGTAATCTTTGGAGATATTACATTATTCTCAATTAATGCTCTGACTCCATATGCATATAGACTATCTTTGTATTTTCCATCTGTCCATCGTACTATGTCTGCTATTATCCAAGGTGGCATTGTAGTAAATTCTTTGATATGCCTTTCTTTAAGAAAACTAGAATCTCCTAGGTATTTTCCAATTTCTGCAATTAACACAATATCTCTTGCTTTATGCGTACTATCCCATGCAATATGATTATACAAAATTGCACATACTCTGATGTTTGGATATTGGGAATGTTGATCAATAAGCGAATCCAATCCTAACGTTTTGTATTCTTGGTGAAAAAATTCACAAAACTTCAAAATATCTTCAGGCGTTTTTACCGAAAAATCTGGCTGATGTGCAAAAATACTTTGAACATTAAAACTCCCTATCATTAAAATAGATATAACTAGGATTACTGTGATTTTCAATACTGTTAATTTTGGTTTTTGCTTATTAATTCCATGTACAAATTCGTTAAACATTGTGACCAATTTGGAATATCTTCCAAACGTAAAATTGACTAGGTTTTTATTTTTGATATCTTGAATGATTTTATCATGTCTAATTCTGAAGGTGCTTTGAAACTATATGGTGAAAAATGCAGCAAACTACTTGAAGAATCTGAGATCCGCTTTGCAGGAATTGTTGATAAAGACGGCCAATTGATATCTGGAGGTTTCAAAGAAGGATTAATCCCTCATGAAGGTGATGAAACACGATTGCAGTCATTCTTAGAATTTGTATCAAAGGCATCCATCAGAAAAGAATATGATGAAAGTTTGGGGCCTATCAATTATCTTGCAGCAAGACGAGATAAGGCAGTTTTAGTTAGTTTCCCTTTTCCTATTACACAAATCTTATTGTTAATTTCTGCTGAACCTACTGCTAATATTGAGAACTTGGCAAAAAAAGTGGTTGAGATTTTCACTGATGTAAATTAATTTGTTCTAGATATTTTCTAACAAATGGTTTTAATTTGATGACTGATAATTCTATTTGAATTGAAAGCAACATTTGGTGCAGGATGTTTTTGGCATGTTGAAGATTTGCTTAGCAAAACAAAGGGTGTAAAATCTACACAAGTTGGCTATATTGGAGGTAACTTGCCAAATCCTACTTATGAAGAAGTATGTACTGACAGAACAGGTCATGCTGAAGCAGTTGAAGTTGAATATGATCCTAATGAAATTTCATATGAAGAATTATTAGATGTTTTTTGGAAAAATCACAATCCTACAACTTTGAATCGTCAAGGTCCTGATGTTGGAATACAATACCGCTCTGCAATTTTTTATCATGATGAAGAACAAAAAATAATTGCAGAAAAATCAAAACAACAACTAGATTCTTCTGGAAAATATGACTTGCCAATAGTTACTGAAATTACTCCTGCCCCTACATTTTACAAAGCAGAAGAATACCATCAAAAGTATTTCAAAAAGAACGGATTTTAAATTATTTTACGACAACAACTGGAATCTTTGCTGCATGTATGACGTAATTTGATACGCTTCCAAAGAATAGTTCTTTTGTAGAACTCCTTCCTCTTGATCCTATTACTATCATGTCAAATTTTTCATTACCTTGTGCGAGTTTTATGATATTGTATCCAGGATCTCCTTTCATTAATCTCTCTTTGAACACAATGCCATTTTTGGCCGATAATGTCTTTGCCTCTTCCATGATTTTTTTTACTTCTTCATTGAACGATTTTTCCACAGATCCTACACCTCTGAATTCTGAATGCGATGGTACATTTATTGAGAATACTCCTGTGATTATAGCTTCACACTCCCTAGCTAACGTGATAGCCATTTCTAAACCTCTTTGGGAATTCTTTGATCCATCAAGCGGCACAAGGATTTTTGAGATTTTCTTCTTTATCACACATTCTTGATACTTTTGATCCTAAAAAACATACTTGCTGTATTGCATTACACATTTTTCTAAACTATGAATCTCGATGATCGCAAAATTAACTAAAACTTATCTACTGATGATAATTGAAGCTAAAATCGTGAATGAAAAATTTCTTCAAATTGATGGCAATAAGATTCGTTATTTGGAATCTGGAAATTCTAAAAAAACTTTAGTTCTTATTCATGGTTTGGGGGCCTCTGCTGAAAGATGGGAACGGGTAATGCCTATTTTTGCAGAAAAATTTCGTGTAGTAATTCCTGATCTAATTGGCTTTGGATATAGCGATAAACCCCTTGCTGATTATACTATAGACTTTTTTTCGAATTTTCTTGAACAATTCTTTTTGTCTGCAAACATCAAATGTCCTTATTTGATAGGTTCTTCTTTAGGTGGCCAAATTTCTGCTGAATTCACTGCATCTCACCCAAATGATGTTGATAAACTCATCTTGGTATCTCCTTCTGGGGTGATGAAACAATCAACTCCTGCACTTGATGCCTATATCATGGCTGCATTGTATCCTAATGAACAAAATGCAAAAAATGCATTTGAAATGATGGAAGGATCTGGTGAAAGTGTAGATCAAAAAATTGTTGATGGTTTTATCAAAAGAATGCAATTGCCCAATGCAAAACTTGCATTCATGTCTACTATTCTTGGTTTAAAAAATTCCGAAGTTATAACAAAAAAACTATCTTCTATCATGACTCAAACCATGTTGATTTGGGGCAGTGATGATCCTGTGATCCCAATTCAATATGCTGATGATTTTATTTCATCTCTTAAGGACTGTCGTTTTGTCAGAATGGATGGGTGTGGCCATACTCCATATGTTCAAGATCCACTTGTTTTTTCTGAAAAGGTCCTGGATTTTTTAGGAGTTAATTAGGTGCACTTAAATACCACTTAATTCCTATAATTACCAATGAATGGTAATACAAACCAATATGATCCTACAGAAATGTTCAAAGACTGGATCCAAAAAAGTGGACGTGCACAAGCAGAGTTCATAAAAAATTTTGGTGCTTTAATGACTAACCAAACTAACAAAACATTCAATCCCTTAGATACACTCAAAGAAGTTTCTGAAAATACTAGGCAGGCCCAATCAAATTTGATGGACAATATGTCATCTATGCAAAACAAAAGCATGGACACAATGTTTAGCATTGGACAAATGCTTCCATCTTTTATGAATTGGGGTGCATACAAAACCACCATTAGTAGTAATGGTAGAATTTCGATCCCAGAGGCAGAACGTAATGCCCTAGGATTAGGCGAAGGTGACTTGGTTCAAGTCATTGTTCTTCCAATAGCAAAAAAATCAAAAGCTAGGGAGGTGAAAAATTGAGTAAGAACGAACAGACACAATCAAATCCAAAAGATCTATTTTCTGTATATCAGCAAAACGTAGATAAATTCTTCAACGGTATTAGAACATCAGTACCACAATATCATCAAGCAATTACAAACGTACAACAGGAATTCCTACAAGCCTATGAGAATATTGCAGATTCAACACTATCATTACAAAAAGAATATGCAAAGAAAGCAGGTATTGCAGCAAACATTCCTGAAGCTACAATCAAAGTAATGCAAGATACTACTGAAGAAGTCGTAAAGGCAACATCAATTCAAAACCAAGTTACACTTGCAACAATTGATGCTACACAACAAAACATCAAGACCTTTAATGACAATGCAAAATCATTTGCTGAATTAAATAGAAACATTCTTCAATCTTGGATTTCAGCATTCACCACAAAACACAACTAGTGGCGAATCTGTTTTTTAATTTTTTCTTTTTTATTTTATGATCTTTCAGATAGCCATTGTCCAAGCTCAGGTAATACCTTTTTCTGAGATAATGAACTTGCAATCATTCCAACATGACCTGTTGGATACATTCTCAATGTTTTATCTTCACTTCCAACTGCATAATGAAGTGGCATACTACATTCAGGTGAAACTAGATGATCTCCTACTGCAACTTGTGTGAATATTGGCATGTCTATTTTCTTCAAATCTACTAACTGACCCTCTATGTGCATCTTATTTTGAATGAGCAAATTATCTTGATAGATATCTTTTATCCACTGTCTGAATAATTCTCCTGGGATTGGTGGTGTGTCTCCTAACCATTTTTCTACTCTGAGGAAACTATCTACAAATTTCTTATTTTCAATGTTTTTGAAGAAATTGACATATTTTTCAATACCTTGTTCAAACGGTTTGAGCACTGAAAAACAATAATACATGAATTCTGGGGGCATGTTCCCGATAACTTCTACCATTTTATCCACATCCATATGCTTTGCTAGATTGCTGATTACTGTGGTGTCTCTCCAACCATCAATTACAGGAGCAGTTGCAATGTAATTTTTGACACTTTCTGGATGTAGTGATGCATATGCTGTGGCAATTGTTGCTCCTGTACAATATCCTTGTAATGAAATTTTTTCAGTAGATGTTTCATTTTTAATATATTCTACATATGCATCTAAATACCCATTAACATAATCATCAAAATCCAAATACTTGTCCATGCTTGTTGGTGTTCCCCAGTCTAGCATATACACATCAAATCCTTGTTGAAGTAGATTTCTAACCCAACTCTTTTCTGGCTGTATGTCCAAAATATGGAATCTGTTAATTAATGCATATGAAATCAATAAAGGAGTTTTATGTTGTTTATCGGTAATTGGTCTGTAATGCAATAAACGAGTTTTATCCATTTGTTGCACAATGTCATGTGGGGTTACTTCCAAACTAATCTCGTCAGGGGCTGCCACTAGTTTTGGTGCATCAATTACATTTTTACTAAATTTTAAAATCTCTTCAATGATTTTTGGATCTATATTTGATTCACTTTGCATTGTTTTTCATCTCCTTTTTCTTTAACTCTAATTCTAATTTTGCAACTCTCTTCTTGAGGGAATGTATCTCTTTGTAAACTTCATCTATCTCTTCTTTACTTGGAAGATTTACTGATTGTAATATTACATTTGTAATATTGTTCCAATGTTTTGTCAACTCTAATTCCTTTGAAACTAGTTTTCCATAATTATCTCCAAATTTACCTGAATCAAATAATTCTGTAAAATCATTATCGAAAATATCTATCCAAATTCTTTTGACTGCTTCCATATGCTCTACATCTTGAGGAATTTCTGGCGCTTTGAGATTGACTTTTTTTTTGTGCCTCTGTCCAAGTATCTGCCAGTTGTTTGTAATATTCTGTCAAATGTTTGTTAAATTCCATCAGGTCTTCATTAATCTCAATTAATTCAGTTGATATTTTCTTAGAATTTGCCGCGAATGCTCTCATTGGCCCAATTGATGCCAATGCTTGTGGTTTACTTGACATTAAATGTACAATATCTGTCCAGAAAAGCGAAAGATGTTTGTAGTAATCTGTAATGTCTTTTGTGGACTCTGATTGCATAGTGATCTATTGAAACAGATCGCAATAAATAGTTCGTTTGCATAATTAGACAAATGGAAAACATTGAAGAACTAGAGAAAATCTGCCAAAAAATAACAAAATTAGATTCTAAAATGCGTTCAGCTAGATTCATCAATAGTAGAGGACATCTTATGGCTGGTGGAATGAAAAAGGGGTTGCTTTCACTTGAGGCTCAGAAACAAGACGAAATGATGTTTATGGAATTAGCATTACGTGTTAGGATGAGACACGAGTTTGATAAAGAATTTGGAGAGGTTCACTTCTCAATGTCTTATCGTGATAAAGTAATCGTTATGAGTTTTCCATTATCTAATGATGATGTATTGTTAGTGTCTTGTGAAAAAGAGACTGATTTTGGAAAAATTCCATTTAAAATTTTAAAAATTATTGAACCACTTAAAAAAACCCCTATGAAGACATTTTGATCATAACGACTTAATTCTACTCATTCTAGATTTTTTATGTTGTATCAAGAAGTAGATTGGAGTGAAATTGAATATCTTGTAAAAAACGTCTCTAAAAAAATTTTGAAATTGCCTCGGTCTTTTCCAAGTATTACTACTCTAAGCAGAGGCGGTCTTGTTCCTGCGCGTTTAATTGCAGACCAGTTGGGAATCAAAAAAATACATGTTGACAAAAAGAGGATATCTTCTAATTCCTTGTTTGTTGATGATATCTTTGACACGGGAAATACATTTGATGACTTAATCAAAAAAGTAGATGTTCCTTCAAAATTTGTTTATGTGACACTGTTTGCAAGGCGTGGAAAAAAATATCCTACACAATTAGTTTATGCTAAAAAAACTAACAATGATGCATATGTTGTGTTTCCTTGGGATAAATTAGAATTTGAAAGATCTCAGAAATGATTTTCTTAATTGTTAATCATTTTTCTCAATCCTGCACATCTGTTTCTGATTGTAACTTCTGTTACTCCTGATGCTATGGATATGTCTTTTTGTGATTTTACTTCTCCAGTACTAATACATGCAAGATATAATGCAGCAGCTGCTATCCCCATTGGATCTTTGCCTGCAACTACTCCCATCTTTTTTGCTTCATTTAAAATGGCAATTGCTTTACGTTTACTTTTCTCACTTAGCTCTGCGATACTTGCAATTCTAGATACTCCTTTAACAGGATCAACTACTGGCATTTTTAATTCCAATTCTCTAAAAATCAATCTATAACATCTTGCAACATCTTTTCTTCTAATGTTGATTCCTTTTGCTACGTCATCCAGCGTTCTTGGGGTTTCAGTATTTCTACATGATGCATAAAGGCATGCTGCTACTAATCCTTGAATTGAACGTCCTCTGACAAGTTTTTTCTCCATTGCCTTTCTGTAAATGTAGGCTGCTTTTTCAATAACTGCATCTGTTAATGCTAATTTGTCTTTTAGTTTGTCCATCTCATTTAGTGCCTGTCTTAGATTCCTGTCTGCTGATGAATGAGCTTGACTTCTACTGTCCCATGTTCTTAGCCTTTCAATCGAACTTTTTACACTTGCAGATAATGGTTTTCCTGTAGAGTCTTTGTTTGCAGCTCCTATTACCGTTGATAGCCCCATATCATGCATTGTAAGGGAAGTTCCTGCACCTGTTCTTGCTTTGTTACCTTCATCATTTGAAAAAGAACGCCACTCTGCACCTGTATCTGCAATCTTATCTGAAACAACAAATCCACACTTTCCACAAAACAATTCCCCTGTATTTTCATCGGTGATCATTTTTTTATCGCCGCAGGCTGGACATTTTGAACCTGTAATCATTGTATTTCTAAGCATAATATGTGAAATTTACATAATTGCCTTATTATCCATTTTACCTAATTTCTACCGGTTATTTGTGTGTAGGTTAAGCTAATTGATATTTTTTCATTAACCTTGACAAATTTTAGAAATTTAGCTAAGTAGACAATATGCATATGATGGCGTAAATGATGGATACATTATACTTGTTTTATCTTGGACATGTTTCAAACCTATAGAATGACCAAGCTCATGAGTCATGATTGTCTCTACACTATTTACGTCATACAATTGAAAACTCCCGTCACAATTATAATCGCCTAACGTAACTTCTACCACTCCTTTTCCAAGATGTGCATGTCCTAAAACACCGTCTCCTATATTTCGGACTACCCATGTTACCCAAACATTTGCTTCATGTTTCAAATCTGTTACTTCGAATTTCATTTTTGCTTTTTGATCATTTGTTGATAATTCTTGTTCTTCCCAAAATGCAAATGAATTGCTTAATGTGTTAACGTGATTCAAAGGTAGCCCTGTAGGCTGTTCATTAATGAAAACTTTGTAATGTATGATATATGTTCCATTAACAATTTCATATGTTGGATCTGGGAAGCTACTTGATGCATTTTTAGCTTCTTCTTCAAAATTCCATTTTACGTAATCTCTGAGGAATTTTTTGATTACATCTTGACTGGGATTTGGATATTCTATGTATCTTTTTTCCTTTGATATGTTATTGGAAATATCTCTGAGATATTTTGTAAATAAATAATATTCATGATCTAACTCTTCTTGTGTTTTCTGTGATGTCTCTTCAATTTTGATTACAATTAGTCCATTTTCTATCATGTATTGTATGCCTTGAATAAATGCCTCATCATCAATTTGACTATCTGCCCACCATCCTGCATTATTTTTTATCCATTCTGGTATTTTTTCTTCAGAAACACTTTGAGTTTCTACTGGTGGAATTTGGATTATTTTATTATTAATCATATATAGTAATGCTGAAACAAATTCTGAATCATCAATACTATCTGTAGACCACCATTTTGCTATTGGCTTTACCCAATCTGGTATGGATGATATTGGTTGTTTTTCTAATCCTTCAGGTTTTTCTGTAGGTGTATATGGATATTTTGAAATTACCTTGTCAACAAATTCTTTGTAATTTTTAATCACTATACTATTTGGTTTCTCTTTGAGGGCTTTTTCAAAATATGATATTGATTCTTGATATTCTCCTAAATTGCCAAATCCTACACCCATTCCAGTTAACGCTATTACGTCATTTGGTCTATGTTGTAAAATAATAAAAAATTGTTCTAAAGATTTTTTGTGGTCTCCCATGTTACTATGTGCTATCCCTTTCATCTTTAGCGTAGAGATGTTGTTTGGTGCAATTTCTAATATCTCGTCATAAATTGCTATAGCTTGATTGTAATTTCCATTAGAAAAAAACTCAGTTGCCTCATTAAACATTACTTCTGGGTCTTCATTTGTCTGAGCAAATGAACTTCCTGTGATGCTTTGTGTGCTAAGTATTATGATAAATAACATGCAAGAAATTTTTTAAAATAATTTAACATGATAAGTGATTGTTTCGTGGTTTATTTCTATTTTCTACTAATTTATACGCATGTTGTTTTTCTGTTTTTTTATACCTTAGAAACTCTTTAATTTATTTGGAGTGTGTGTTTTGATATTGGAAAAAATTGGGATGGGCAACATTATCTATGATCTTCGTAAAAAAATACAACAAGCACAAGCAGATCTAGCCCAATTAGGTGGGTCGCCCTCTGACATTCCTGAATTAGTTGACACTGCAAATCTCATAAGGTCTAATGAATATCTTCAAAAGACAAATGCCAAACAAAATGAATTGCTTTCTGTATATGAGCAATACTCTGTTGCATTAGAGGAGTTACTTTCTACAGTATTTGAAATACAAAACGATCTTAAAGAAATTGTTAAAGAACAATCTTCATTACTTTCAAAACCAAAACGAAAATCTACAACTAAAAGAAAACCAAAAACTGCAAAAAATAATCATTTTGCTAGGTGAATAATATCTCCTGCAATCACTCTGTTGGTATTTTTGTTATTGGATATAACCAGCGCTCCATCTTCATCAATTCTAATTGCTTTTCCTTTAATTTCGCCTTCAACTGTATTTAGTTTCACATTCTTTCCAATTGTTGATGATCTTTTTGTCCATTCTGAAATGATTTTTTTTGTTTGTTTTGTATTTAGTAATTTGTATATTTTTTCTAATTCTATTAAAAATGCTTGAACTAGTTCTACTGGCCTGATTTTAGTTTTGTATTCGTTAAGTGTAGCCACACCATAAAAATTTGGTGTACCTTTAAGATTTTTTTCAATTTGCTTAACATCTACATCAAAATTTATTCCTACACCTAACACTAAACTTTCAATTTTGTTTGATTCTAATGATGCATCTACTAACATTCCTGCTAATTTTTTCCCTTTAATTGTTAAATCATTTGGCCATTTTAATTCTGGAGAAATTTTGCATGTTTTTTCTAATGCTAGAGATAATGCTAATGCCGATGCTATGGGAAATAGTGTTGTTATGGTGATGTCGAATTTTGGATGTAAAATAACTGAAAACCAAATCCCCCCTTTTGGCGATATCCACTTCCTTCCAGATCTTCCTTTGCCTCCAGTTTGTTTCTCTGCAACAATTATTGCACCATTTCTTTTATGCTCTTCAGCCATCTTTAGTGCTTGATTTTGTGTCGAATCAGTTGAATCAAAATAAAATGCCTGTTGTCCTATGATCTTTGTTTTCAAACCTGAAGTGATTTCCCATGGGAGTAATGCATCTGAATTTTTTGTTAATTTGTAACCTAGTTTTTGTTTTGATTCTACTGTATATCCTAACTCTTGAATTTTTTTGATATGTTTCCATACTGCAACTCTGCTAATTCGTAACACATCACTCAAATCTTGACCTGATAGGTATTCTGTATTGTGAGTTTGCAAAAATGTAAGAACTTTCACTAATCCTGGATTATCAAATGAATTGTAAATCAATTGTAGTTGGTTTTTGCTTCGAGTATAAAATTTGCACTAGAATCCAATATCAATATCAAATCCACCGTCATCCATGCCTCCATCCATGCCTCCATCCATTCCACCGTCATCCATGCCTCCATCTGCACCATCTGGCATACTTTCTGCTGGAACATAATCTCCCATACTGGCGCCAATCATACTAAACATCATACTAAACATCATCATATCCATAATTCCAAAAAACATCATCATTGGAAAAAATGATCTATTGTCATCCATGAGTCCTTGCAATTTTTGCTTGTCTCCACTTTGGTACAGTGCTTGCATTTGATTCCATTTTTCTTTAATTTCGTGTAATCTTTGATCAAGTTCGTTTGAACCTTTTTCAGTAACTTTTAATTCAATTTTTTTTCCTAGCCATCCTTTTTTCTCATCTACTACTATGAATCCTCTTTCTTCTAATTTCTCTAAAATGGAATTAAGTTCTTCAGGTTTAATTTGAGTTGATCTCTGAATTTTATCAAATTTTTTGTCTCCCCGTCTGATTGCACCTAAAACAATGACATCTTTTGCTTCTTCTTCCATGTTGGGTGTTTCTTATTATTACTAAAAAATTCTTTGCATGATTTTTCAAAAATTATATCCATGTTAATCGTATGATTGCTATGGAACACGATACCCATACTGACAAGCAGATACAAGATATCTTGTCTTTAAAAAAAGTGGTAGTTGTTGGTATGTCAAAAAATCCTTCAAAAGCAGCTCATTACGTGCCTAGATATTTGTCTGAAAATGGATTTGCCATAACTCCAGTAAATCCCTCTGCTGATGAAATTTTGGGGAAAAAATGTTATGAATCTGTATCTGATATTGATGATGACATTGACATTGTAGATATCTTTAGACCTTCTGAGGAAGTCTTGCCATTTGTTCAAGAGGCAATCAAGAAAAAACCCAAAGTGATTTGGCTTCAAGAAGGAATCCATAATCCAGAAGCTGAGAAACTAGCTAGAGATGCCGGCATTGATGTTGTCTTTAACAGATGTATGTTGGCAGAGCATCAGAGACTGTGTTAATATGGAAAATTTTGAGAATTTTTATCATGATTTGCTTGACCTAGCAAAAAAATATGAAACAAAAAACACTCCATTAAAAATTGAAACAGATCTTGAAAATGATATTATCAAAATATTTGGAGAAAAAATTACCTCTTTGGCAAGAGCAAAAAACGGTTTAATCGATGTAACTGAATTATCCTACACTACTGCAGAACATCATCCTTACTGGAATTTATTGTATAATTGTTCAGAAATTGCAACTAGTGTTTTAGAAAAATGGAAGGACTCTCTTTCTAATGAGGATTTATCTGATATTGAATGGGCAATTAAAGAACTAACTCAGACCCTTGAAAAAATTAAAAACAAAAACAATGATCATTCCTAGGCAGAGATAAATATTCACAAATGAAAATTATTGTATGCCAATCAAACTTGGACTAATCGGTAAAACCAATACTGGTAAGACAACTTTCTTTAATTCTGCAACATTGTCTTCTGAAGAAATTTCATCATATCCATTTACAACAAAATCCCCTGTATCTGGTGTGGCAAATGCAATTACTCTTTGTGTTCATCCTGAATTTAAAATCCAAGACAATCCAAATAATTCTAAATGTGTTGATGGCTGGAGATATATTCCAATTGAGTTAATTGATCTTCCTGGATTAATCAAAGATGCATGGAAAGGAAAAGGACTGGGAAATCAATTTCTTTCTATTGCCGCTCAATCTGATGCGTTGTTACATGTCGTAGATGCTTCTGGTGGTGTTGATTCTACTGGAAAGATTACCGAGGTTGGTACTGGCGATCCTATTTCTGATTTTGCGGACATTGAAGAAGAATTAATCATGTGGTATCATAAAATTCTTGAAGGAAATCGTGAAAAAATTTCAAAATTAATTAATTCTGGTTCAGAATTCGTTGATGCTGTTACTGATCTTTATCGTGGGATAGGTGTAAAAAAATCTCATGTGAAAGAATCTCTTGTTGCAACTGGTCTTGAAGAAAAAAATTTTAATGAGTTTGACATGGTTGATAGTAAAAAATTTGCGTCTTATCTGAGAAAAATTTCAAAACCTACTTTGATTGTTGCAAATAAAATAGATGTTGAAGGGGCAGACAAAAATTTTGTTAGGCTGAGAGAACGTTACAATGACTCGATTGTGATACCTGTAAGTGGTGATAGTGAGTTTAGTCTTCGACGTGCTGAACAAAAGGGATTGATAAAATATTCTCCTGGCTCTGAACAATTTGAGATACTAAAATCTGATGAATTAAATGAAAAGCAAATCAACGCTTTGAATTTTATCAAAAAGGGAATCATGGGCGAATACATGCGTACAGGTGTTCAATTTGCAATCAATGTTGCCGTCTTCAAACTGCTTAAAATGAATTCAATATATCCCGTTGCTGATGAAACAAAACTTGCTGATAAAAAAGGACGGATTCTACCTGACTTGATTTTACTTAAAGATGGGGCAACAATTAATGATCTTGCAAAGGAGATTCATACTGACTTGACAAAAGGATTGCTTTATGGCAAAGATTTGAGATATAATCTTAGACTACCTGTTGACTATCAACTAAGAGATAGAGATGTTGTGTCTCTAGTCAGTGCTGCAAAAAAATAATCATCTTTTCTTACTTCTTGGATTTGTTCTCAATACAGCTTTGCAACAAATACATCTTGGATCGTTTATTGCTAAGAATATTCCACAAAACGTGCACCTTTTCTGACCTATTTCATATCTGATTTTATTTGGTGCAGGTTCTGCTTTGTGCATTTCGCAAATACCTCTACACGTTCTACCCATTAATTTCTCCTCCGACTTTTTTTGATATCAAAACACATACTATGAATAAATTGATGTTCAAAATTATTTAAAACAAAATAATTATTTTATCTAGTGCTAATTTTTCCATAAAATCGTGATAAACAAGTCTTCGTGACTATGATTCTAAATAAAAGCAATGTTAGTTTCTTCTTAAAATTTTTGGAAGTTCTTCAAGACCACAATCTGGAATCACATCTCCTAAAAACTTTGGAATTTTCCTTGCTTGCAGTGCATATCCTCCGATTAATACTGGTATATCTGCATGGTCCTTGATTTTTTTAACTAGTCTTTGTCCTGCTAAAAGATTATCTTCCAATGTAATTGACACTAAGACCACGTCTGGATTGTTGTTATCTATAAAACCCAGTATTGATTCAGTTGGCATTGAAGTTCTCATATTGTATATTTTGAATCCTTTTATGGACAGGTATGTTTCTAAAACATCACACCCAAGATGATGCTCTTCACCTATTGGAACACAAATGAGAATTTTTTTCTTGCTTGCAGAACCTGTAACTTGTTCCATGATTATTTTTACTAGTGTTTGTGCAACGTTACTTGCAACATGCTCAGTTGCTATGCTGATTTTCCCTGTTTCCCACTCGTCTCCAATCCTACACATTATTGGTTTTAAAATTCTGTCAAAAAAATCTGGTATGTTGAATATTTTTGTATATTCTTCATAAATTTTTATCGAGTCTTGAATATTTCCTTCTGTTAATTTTTTGTATAATTGCTGTTTTGATTTTTTTGTTGCGTCCTCTCTTTTTTTGATATCTTTTGGATTGTAAGATGCTAAAACTGATAACACCTTAGGGTCGTTTCTATAATCTATTGGAATGTCATCTTTAACGACCTCAGATGCCTTTCCTAGATATTTTATGATTTCTTGTTTTGATGTACTTTTTTTTGAATCCCATACGCTTTTGACTAAATACAGATACTGATCTGATTTGACCTTTTTAGCTCGTATGTAGACCATGCTTTTTTTTAATGCTATATTATATAACTAATGCTAACCCAAATTTCTAGTGCTAATATTTCACTTTTAGAGAAACATGCTTCAAATTTGTTCCTAAATTAAGAAAAAATCTCATTGATTTATCACTAGAATTTATTATTATCACTAGTTAAATAGTCTCAAACAAAAAAAAAACATCTGTTGGTGTATGAATGAATGAAAGAAACACTTTCAATAAATAATGCATATAGTTCCAGGCCTTTCTCCATATTAGTTACGGGGGCAACTGGTTTTATTGGCTCTAGATTGATTTCATTATTGTCTTCTTTAGGATATTCTGTAAAAGGATTAACTAGAAAACAATTACCTGATAGTGAAAAAATAAAATATGTTCAGGCAGATGTTTTCAAATTTGATGAATTAAAAAATGCAATGTCTGGAATTGATACTGCATTTTATTTACTTCATTCAATGGAAGGTGATAAAGGTAATTGGCTAGAATTTGTTACAAGAGAAAAAATTCAAGCTCAAAACTTTCTTAGATCTGCAACGGAATCGGGAGTTAAGAGAATTATTTACCTTGGTGGATTAGTAAATGATAGTTTAGAACTTTCTCCACACATGCGTAGTAGAAAGGAGGTTGGAGAAATACTTGCATCCGGAAATATTCCTGTAACTGAGTTTAGGGCTTCTATAATTATTGGTGCAAAGGGTGGTTCATATGCGATGCTTCGTTATCTTGTTGAAAGATTAAGAATTATGGTGTGCCCTTCTTGGGTAAAATCGTTAGCTCAACCAATTGCAGTAGATGATGTGATTTACTATTTGGCTGAATCTCTTTCAAAACCTGAAACAGTAGGAAAGATCTTTGAGATAGGAGGGCCTGACAAAATGACTTATGAAGAATTAATGCGTGTGTATTCAACATATATCAACAAAAATCTGTTTGTACTGCATATTCCATTTTTAACAACTAGGTTGTCTTCTTACTGGGTTGATCTTATTACTCCTGTCAAAGCATCGCTTGCAAGACCTTTGATTGATAGTTTAGTTCATGATACTGTTGTAACTGATGATTCAATAAAAAAAATCATACCTGTGCGTCTAAAGTCCGTTCATGAAGCAATTGATATTGCAACAAAAGAGATGGAATTAGATCCTCCTGAAATGGAACAAAAAGAAGAAAAAACAGGTTTCAAAATAAACCAAATGCTAATTCAAGTTTCTCTTTTTACATTAGCTGTTGTTGGTTCAAGCTACTATTGGCTGGATAATAGATCTGATGTTTATCAGCCTTTATGGCTAATGGGCTCTTCGTTTTGGTATATTGCGATATTTTCTTCAATAATTCTAATTCATAATAAAACTCGTTTAGGTTACTTGATTGCCGGATTCTCGTCGTGGGTAACTTTGGTATTCTGGATGATTGACAGTTACTATGTGTTTTTTGAAATCCCAAACATTGAAAATACTTTAAACGAATTGGTAATGGTAAGAAATTTTATTGGAATGATTGCGGTAATGCTAACTGTGATTGCCTCTCACAATTTATTTCACAAAGTCATTGATTATCAATATAGGGGAAAACCTATCTAATTTTGTATTCTTTTAACGCGTTAAACATTGTTTAAAAAAATCTGAGCCATGTTTCTAGTACATAATATACTTTCGTTGAATTTCCACGATCATGGTTTTATATGATAACGATAACTAATTTATAATGAATGGTTTTTTTCTATTACCTTTAGTATTATCTTTGTTTGTTGTAATTGGAGTTTCTGATTCATTTGCTCAACAGATAGAATCTATTGATGTTGTTGAAAATAAGATGGTGACCTTACTTGGCGAAGGATTTGATGCTGATCATGATAAACTTGTCTTTAAATGGGTTCAAATCTATGGCGAACCTGTAGTTCTTTCTTCTTATTCTATTCCTGAACCCACATTTATGGCTCCTACAGTTGCAAATGGTGAAATTAAGGTTTTAACTTTTGAATTGACAGTTACTGACCCTATTGGGGCAAGTCATTCTGATATTGTTGAAGTAGTTGTTAATCCTGTAAACCATGCACCTCAAGTTGATGCTGGACGTGATAAAGTTGCATTGCCTGGTGTTCATGTAATGAGTATCTTTCCTTCAGCACATGATCCTGATGGTGATGTACTAACTTATCAGTGGAAACAAACTGGTGGACAAGAAGTAGAACTTGTATACACCGACAATAAACATATTACATTCCAGCCCATTTATCTTGATTTTTCTGATTTTGAACCTTTGTCATTTCAAGTAACTGTTGATGACGGATTTGGTGGTACTGCAACAGATAGTGTAAATGTGTACTTGTTTTCAAATCTTATTGACAACAGACGAATCACTGTTGATGCTGGACCCCTGCAAACTGTTTATGAAGGTGAAAGGGTGACTCTCACTGCTACAGGCCAAACAGTAGATGGATCAGACATTAGATTTTCTTGGGTTCAGTTGTTAGGACCTTCTGCATCTATTAGCTCTTTTATTGGTCCCGAAGTAGAATTTATTGCACCTCAAGTTGGAGACACTGAAAAACTACTTTCCTTCCAAGTAACTGGTTATTCACCTGGAAACGGATATGCAAATGCTTTGGCAATGGTTAAAGTACTTCCTTCCAATGGTTCCCCAATTGCTGATGCAGGACCTAATCAAAACGTACCTGAAAATGTTCTTGTAAAATTATTGGGAACTGGAACTGATCCTGATGGTGATAGCATAAGATATTCTTGGAGCCAAAAATCTGGACCTGTGGTGAAATTCTATGAAAGAGCATCATTTTCGATCTATTTCTTCTCTCCTCAAATTAGTTCTGACTCTGAAACTTTAGTCTTTGAGCTTACTGTAACTGATGTTCATGGTAATTCTGATTCTGATGATGTAAACATTGTCGTCACTAACAGGAATTCTCCTCCAAATGCTTCAGCTGGTCCTGACAGACGTGTTGTAAGTGGTAGCCCTGTTACTATAATTGGCTCTGGTTCTGATGCAGACGGTGATCCTCTAACCTTCTCATGGAAACAATTGTCTGGAGACCTTGTGACTTTTGATAAATCTGGTAAAACTCTAAGCTTTGTTGCTCCTGAAGTAATGCCTTCTGAATCCAAACGTTTGTCTTTCCAACTAACAGTTACTGACACTGCTGATCAAAAAGCTTTTGATCAGGTTGTAGTGTTTGTATCTCCTGAAAACAGTGCACCTACAGCAACTGTAAGTGATGATAGAACTGTTGATGAAAATACTTTGGTAAACATAATGTGTAGTGGAACTGATCCTGATGGTGACGCACTCACATTTTCTTGGTCTTCTTCATCTAATGTTGTTTTCACTGAACCTTCAAGTGGAAATACTTTAGTGAAAACTCCAAATGTTGTAGGTGATTCTAAAATTATCTTGACTTGTACTGTTAGTGATGGTACTCTCAGTGCTTCTGATAGTCTTACTTTGACTGTAAGGAATACTCTTAATCTGGATATTGTTGCTGATGCTGGCAATGATATGATAGTAAATGAAAAAATCCAAGTCTCTCTTGATGGACGTGGTAGCCATGATCCTGAAAACCAACCTTTATCATATTCTTGGACTCAAATAGCAGGTGAGGCAGTGACGCTGTCCTCAAAGTCTAGTGTTACTCCTATATTTACTACTCCTACAGTTGCAAATGGTGAAATTAAGGTTCTAGTGTTTGAGTTAAAGGTATTTGATAATAACGGCAGACAAGATACTGATACCGTAAAAGTAACAGTTGATCCAGTTAATGCTACTCCTGTGGCATCTGCATCTGCAGAACAAAATTTGAAATAATAATCAAATTTTGATATTTTGGAATGTTTTTGGAATTTTTACATCATCGTATATTTCTGGATGAAAAATTTTTGCTAATATCTCAACCCCCTCAATTGTTCTGATACTGGGTTTGCTAAAAAATGAATTTGCATCTACTGCAAAAACTCTTTTGTTTTTTACTGCTCTGAGACTATTCCATGCTTTGTTCTCTCTCAACATGATTTCAAACTCAGAAATTGTACGTTTTACATCAAACCCACATGGCATTAAAACAATAATGTCTGGGTCTGAATCTAATATCTCTTGAAATTCCATACGTCTTGAATGTTCACCTGTCTTGCTTATTAGATTCACCCCTCCTGCAATTTGGACCATTTCTGGAACCCAATGACCTGCGGTAAAAAATGGTTCTAACCACTCAATTGCAAGTACTCGTGGTTTGTTTTTAGTTTGTTTATTTTTTATACTCAAAATTCTTTTTTCAAGTAAATCTGTAATCTCTTTTGCTCTAGATTCCTTTTCTAAAATCATCCCTAACTTTGTAACTGATTCTATGATTTCTTGTATGTTGTGTGGATCCATTGAGTAGATTATGGGCTTGTTTTCGAGAATCTGCAATGCTTTGTTTACTTGGTTATTATATGCTGCACAAACTTCGCAAGTTTCTTGTGAAATAATCATGTCTGGATTTGCTTTTAGCAGATTTTTTTCATTTAACACAAAAATATCTTTTCCATTTTTTAGTAATTGACATGTTTGTGTGTTGATTTCATCACTGGATAGTTTTTCAGAATCTATTACAGTGTCAATTATTTGTGGTTTGAAAATAGCTTCATGTGGAAATTTACATTCATGTGTGACTCCAAACAGTTTATCTTGAACCCCAAACTCATATAGTAACTCTGTTGCACTAGGCAAGAAAGAAACTATTCTATTTATTGCCATCAACTTTTTAGATATGTAGAAGTTTTTAAATTCAATCTTGTTGTATCTTCTATATGAAACCTCAGTCTTGTAGGAATTGTGGTAAGGAGTTATGGCAAAACCAAACTGTTTGTCCTCAATGTGGACGTGAAAGAGAGTCTGAAGATCCCGAATAAACGGTGTTAACCTTCCGTCAACTAACATCATTAGTCAAGTTATTAGGCACAGATTGAGCACCAATTTCAATGTCTTCTAATTCTCAGGATATTCGTCGTTCTATCTTGGCAAAGTGGCATGAATCATTATCAAAATATGGCAACTTATTTTCCTCTGATTCTATTAGTGGAACTAGTCCCCCTTCTGTATTTGTAGGATCATACAATTATCCCAAAGTCTTTGTTGGTCCGATGGTTCCTCCAATCCATGGTGATACAAGCCTTCTTGACAATCCTGAAAAATGGATAGGAAAATCTTTAGAAGAAATTGTAAACTTTAGATTGAATTTAGTTCGTGGAACACAAAAAATGTCTATTGATAAAACTGATGGACGTTACATTGAAAGTCTTCAAGAAGTTACAATGTCTTCAAAACCTACTGGCTCTGATCTAATTTTCCAAAAATCTGTATCTTCTAACATCTCTCTAGATGGTGAAAGTGCTCCTTTTGGACCTATTGGTGAAATAAAATCTGCAAAATTTTCTGGAACTACTTCTGTAAGATCAATTGAAAAGACATTTTATGATAAAGACTTGAATGCACAAGATGCAGTTTTGAATTTGTATAATTCTGGAATTGACATTTCAAAGATTCAAAAATGTTTTAGCATTGGAATGCTTGGACAAAAACGAAAACTGGTTCCAACCAAATGGAGTATAACTGCCACTGATGACATCATTTCAAAATCTCTTGCTGATGAAGTTTTGGATTATGGATTAATTGATTCTTGTAAGGTTTTTTCTTATACTCATCTTGGAAATCATTTCTCTGTTGTTTTATTTCCTCATAGGTGGATCTATGAAATGATTGAAGCTTGGTATTCTAATGGAATTCTCGGGTTTGGTTCTGACTATGAAGATGCTAGGGGAATTGATCATCCTCCTGCTATCGCAGGAGCCTATTTTGCTGCAAAATTAGGAGTTCTGGAGTATCTTCATGAGAATGGAATTCAATCTGGTGTGGTCATTTTAAGAGAAATTCGGCCTGAATATGCTATTCCTGTAGGTGTTTGGCAGGTAAGGGAGGGTATTCGAGAAGCGATGAAACAAACTCCTGTTACTGCAAATGATTTTGAACATGCTTTGATTTTAGCCTCAGAAAAAATGAGTATTAGTAAATCTGAATGGCTATCTCATGGAAATATATCAAAATTAATGCGGCAAAAACCACTTTCAGATTTTTTCTAGATTCATTTGTGATAATATGTGAAACAAATTTCTTGTCTGTTGATCTGAATATAGGAGAAAATATGTTTGGTTTGCAAGATATGTGTTGTTGAATCGAAAAATAATTTGATTTATCTCAGACAAAATTTCACCTATGGTTATTTCTCCCTCTCTAAATCTGTAAAACAATTTAAAAAATTGCTCTTTTTCTGTTTGGCTAAAGTTTTTTGAAAAATGTCCAAAAATATGCATTATTACATTATAATGTGATTTAGTAGTTGGTTGTTTTTCTAAAGCAATTTTTAGGTGCTTTTCATATTCTGACATTATATCTGATAATGATGTTTTCTTATAACTGGCCACAATATTTCCCAAAATTTTTAATTCGATTTGACTGTGTGCCATAATCATGTATTTGTTCATGGCTTGAAATGAAACGAGGTCTTTGATTTTTCCTTGTTTTACGTCTTTGAATCTATCTAGGATGTATTCTGTGATTTCTTGCTCAGATAATCTTGATGTGCTTGCAATATTTTTTTTAGTCATCTAAAAAAATCGATTTTGTTTGAATTTAAAGAAGAACAACCTGAAACATAATTGCCACTAGTCTTAATGTCTTAACTTTCATAATTTAGCACTAGAAAAATTATTTGCCACTAGCTTATATACAATGAAAGCAAATTTACGTTAATGAAAACCACGATAACTGCACTAACTGCAATTATGCTGATTGCAACGACTACCTATGCGTATGCTGAGGTACCGGACTGGGTTAAGAACAATGCAGGCTGGTGGGCAGATGGGGTCATATCTGAATCTGAATTTCTTACGGGAATCTCATTTTTAATTTCTGAGGGAATAATTACCGTTCCTGCTACTGCAGTGTCTTCTGAATCTGCAGAAGGTGTACCGGACTGGGTTAAGAACAATGCAGGCTGGTGGGCAGATGGGGTCATATCTGATGGTGAGTTTGTTAATGGCATCCAACATTTGATTGCATTTGGATTGATTTCAGTACCATCTGAATCCTCACAAATAGTATCTGAAGAACCAAAAAACGTTGATTCAAAATTAGCCGCACTAGAAGCTGAACTTGAAAAATGTGCTGAAATTGCCAAAGCCTACAAAAGACTAGATTGCGAAAAACCTCTCAAACAAGCTATCAAAATATATGAATACACATCCAATGCTCAAAAATTTGATTTAGGACCAATCACATATTATTGGACTGGAATTGGTTCTAATGGAAATGAATTTGAGATTACTTCTACTGGACAACCTTTGTTGTCAATTCGCATGCTTGCTGAAAACACAAGTTCTGAAATCGCTGCTCTAAATTGCACTAGTCCTCAAATATGTGCATATGATGTATGGGATGGTTCAAAGGCATTCAAATATTCTGGTATGGACTTTACCAGCGGGCAAATTGTACTGAATCCTGGTGATGCAAGAGAATTTAACATTCTCTTTGGGCCAAACATTGGATATGGAGGAACCGAGTTTGAATATGATTCTTCAAAAGAATATGTGTTTAGAATTAATGAAAACTTTGGCACTGCAAATATTCCTCTAAATCTAGAGTGAGTTATCACTTTCTACTTTTTTTTAAATATTTTGAAGATTATTCTCTGATCTATCTAAATAAGAGAGCATAAATTCTGGATTTGACATAAAAAAATGAAAAGATGACTGAAATTCAAAATACTGACGGATTTTCAAAATATGGTATTTATGAAATATCTGATAGTTTATCTTTGATCTTTCCTGACACTGAAATAAAGTTTGAAAAAGTTTCCCCAAAGGTATTCTCTTATGACCGAGTAAACTCTGAAGGAAAACATATTGAAAAAAATTATCCCTGTAACCTCAAAAACTTTGAAAATTGAGATATCTCCAATAAGGCCTCTAAACCATCCTGCAAGAAGAACTAGACACGTATTTTTGCAGTTTGATAAGGATATTTTCCTTCCTGAAAACTCTGCTGCCACTGTCTTTGTTCAATGTCCTATAGAAATTGGCCTTTTCATTATCACTGATCATCAAAAAGACTCCCTTGATTGGTTTACTTGTAATCCTACTAACTCTCGTTTTGGGTTGTATGGATCTCCTGACACTGGAATCTTGTGTAAATACTTTAACACCCAAATTGTTGACTCTCATGAAGATTCAACCCCTTATGTAAATGGCATAATGAAAATTTTGATAAAAAATGAATTAGGTATGAGTCACTCTCTTGGAAAAATTATTTTTCCAATTACCGATAATTCTATTTATTATGATGAAAGGCAAGCAATTTTTGATGGTTTGGTTGCAGTTTTGAAAAAACGAGGACGTACTGATATAATTGGTGTCAATAAAGAACAGATTGAAACTACGTGGACTCAATCCCCCACTTGGGAATTTACAACTACTAAAACACATATGGAGATGGGACTAGACTAATGGTTTTGGAATTTTTTGATAGCCTATCTGAAATGGAACTTATTGGTGGGTTGACAATTCTTTCATTATTTGTTGGAGGTATTATTATGGCAGTTGGTTTCATTGTTGCTCGAACCATTCGTCTTTTGTTTAACAAATATTATGCTTCATCTCTTACTCAAGATTCTGCAAAAAATATTGGTAAATTAATTTACTATGGAATAATCATCCTCTCATTTTTGATTTTTACCTCCTCTACAGGACTTGATTTATCTGGACTATTGGTTGCAGGTGGAATTTTTGCAGTTGTTATAGGATTTGCAACACAATCGGTGGTTTCAAACTTGATATCTGGAATATTTTTACTGATGGAAAAACCTGCCAAACAAGGTGATACTATTGAATTGCCTGATATGGGGATTTCTGGAACTTTGGTTGATATTTCTACTTTTTCTAGTCGGGTGAGGAAATTTGATGGAACTCTAATGCGAATTCCGAACGAAAAATTTTTCACATCCAACATTCGTACATTGACTTCCTCGCTTGTGAGACGTGCAGAGGTAACTGTTGGAATTGCATATTCCGAAAAAATAGAACATGCAATTCGTGAAATTGAAAACGAAATTCGAGATTTCATGCCCTTTGTATTACAAGTTCCCAAACCTGAGTTCCGAATTGAAGCATTAGCTGATTCTAGTGTGAATATCACCATTTTGGTGTGGCATCCACGTGAGGATTGGAGTGAAGTACAACCTATTTTGCTCAAACATGCCAAGCTTGCTCTAGATAAGGCTGGAATAGAGATACCATTCCCACAAAGAGTCATCTGGCAAGGTAAGGAAAAATAGTTTATACTTGATTTAATTCTACACGTTTTTTTGATGCCTGTCTTTTTTTAATTAGGCTAAACATGATCATGCCAACATTGACAATTGATATTATCTCAATCAAATCTACTCCGTACAAAAACCAATCAATTACGGGGTGCACTCTTGAGACAAAACCCGCTTCTAACATAATATCTGCATTCCATACCATATGTGGGATTTGAATAAATTGAATAATTGCAATTATGATTATGCTTCCAAGAATTTTATCTTCATACCATTTCCAAAACTTACTCCATGCATTCATAGACTAATTTAGTTTCTGATTCTATTAAACGACTCGAAAATTAGATGAAACTAATTAGACTGAACTAATTTTTTATGCGTAAATTTTTCAAAATTAGCTAAAGCTTTTTTATTTTTTATCACTAGTTTTGGATTTTGTTTTTTATTAAATATGCCAAAAATTATTTTTCCATTATGGGATATGGTCAAGTTGTTGTTTGTAAACAAGTATCATTTAGCGAGTTGATAAAATGAGAATTTGGGACATCACTCCAGAAAAACTGTGTAAAAATCATTTGTTAGGTGAACACCGAGAACTACATGCAATATGGACAGTGGTAACTGAACACAAAAAAGGATATTCGATGCATCCTGAAACAATTCGTTGGAAGGGAAAATTAAAAGCTCTTTATTTCAGGCATAATGCTTTAGTCGCTGAGATGATTCACCGTGGATATTTGCATCATAGTCCTCTTGATAAAAGAAAAGCTACGGGACTATCTGTACAAGATACGTTTGTTGATTCTCTCAACAAACAAATCCGAATCTTAAAACAAAAAAAATGCCATTGTAAAATCTAATTTTTTTATTAGTTGGCACTAGATGAAAAAATTACCTCTTGCTTATATTTTGTAAACTCTAAACTAGAGTGAGGAGATATGCAACAAACAACTCACGAAAAAACACCACGGCTAAAATTCATGCTAATTTTGGCTGCAGCAACTTCAGTAATACTAGTTTTCACACTCACTCCTTGGAATATTGTTCCAACACTAGTTACTGAGGATGTGTCAGTCATCGCTGTTACTGATTTTGGCTGTGTTGGAGAGTCTGTTTTGGGTCATTCTGTTGTTGTAACAGATTGTGATGCAGGTGTTGGAGATGTAATTTCTGCAACATTTTATGTTCCTGCTATGGACCAAAACGGATACTATGATCGAATTGAGGATAAATTAGCAATGGTTGATCCTTAATTCTTCTCTTTTTTGTTTTCAGATTTGATGTTTTCTTTTTCATCCAGATTGTTTTTCCTTTATGATCAATTAACTCAACATCCATCTCATTTAGCCTGTCTCTAATTTGATCTGCTTTTTGAAATTGCTTTTCTTGTCTGAATTTTTCTCTATCTTCAATCATGTTGTCAATTTCTTGTTTTGTTTCTTCAGTTATCTCTGGTATGTTTAATCCAAGAATTTTCAGCATTCTTTGAAACTCTGGTTTGATTTTTCGTGCATCTTCCTTTCCTAGTTTTTCTTCAGCTGCCAATCTGTTTGTCTCTTTGACTAGTTGGAAAAATGCCGATAATGCTAGGTGAGTGTTAAAATCATCTTCTAATGCCTTGTCAAATTCTAAGCCTAGTTTCTTAATTGTTGAATCTATCTTTTCACTATTCTTACTGTTTGCATGAATCAATTCATAATAACATGTTTCAGCTTGTCTCCATTTGATGAGATTTTCTTTTAGTAATTCTTCAGAGTAATCAATTGGTTTTGAGTAATGTCCTGATAAACAAAACAATCTGATGATGTTTGGTCCCCAATTCTCTAAAACATGTTTAATTGACTTTATGTTTCCTATGGATTTTGACATCTTGTCTCCATCTATTGTGACCATTCCTACATGCATCCAAATTTTTGCAAATTGTGAACCTGTACATGATTCAGATTGTGCAATCTCGTTTTCATGGTGAGGGAATATCAGGTCTCTTCCTCCTCCATGAATGTCAAAATTTTCTCCAAGATACTTTACACTCATTGCAGAGCATTCAATATGCCATCCAGGCCTACCTTTCCCCCAGGGACTATCCCAAACTGGTTTGGTATTTGAGAATTTCCATACTGCAAAATCTAATGGGTTGTTTTTTGCTTCATCAACCTCGATTCTTGCACCTGATTCTAGTTCATCAATCTTCTTTTTTGACAATTTCCCGTATTCTGGAAACTTTGATACTGAAAAGTATACTCCGTTCTTTGAAACGTATGCAATTTGTTTTTCAATTAATTTTTCAATAAACTTGATAATGTCATCAATGTGTTCTGTTGCCTTTGGATAGTTTGTTGCATGTTTTACGTTTAATCCATCAAAATCTTTGAAATAATTCTCAATGTATTTTGTACTTATTGCCTCTGCAGTTGTGTTTTCTACTTGGGCTCGATTGATTATTTTGTCATCCACATCTGTAAAATTTTGTATAAATTCAATCTCTATCCCTTTGTCTTCTAGGTATTTCCTAAGAACATCAAAAACTATGATTGTTCTTGCATGGCCTATGTGTGATTCATCATAAACTGTTATGCCACACAGATAGATTTTGACCTTTTTTGAAATGTCTAGTTCTTGTTCTGTATTTGATAACGTGTCTTGTATCTTCATCTCTACTCGCCATATGGTTTTGGAGTAGGCAATCTTTTATGTTCACTGTTTTTGTGCAGTTCCTGAATTTTTCCTATTGTAGAACTCTCAATATTGGTGAGTTTTTGAGTTTCATTGATGGACAATTTTTTGTCAAATAAACAATAAAGCACAGAGTCAACATCTTCGTATGATACTCCTAATTCACTTTCAGCTCCATGCTCTTTCCATAAATGAGGGCTGCTCTTTTTTGCAATTACGTTTTCTGGGACTCCTAGATATTTTGCAATCTCTCTGACTTGCAGTTTGTATAATGATATGATTGGTGTAATGTCTGATGCTCCATCACCAAATTTTGTAAAATATCCAATCAAATACTCGCTTTTATCACTTGAACCTAATACAAGGTAGTTTTTGACATTTGCATAATAATACAAAATATTTGTTCTAATTCTTGCACGTAGATTTCCCTTTGCTCTTTCGTTTGGCTCCAAGTACATTGAATATTCTTTGACTATTGGATTGATGTCAATTAGTTTGTACTGTATTCCTGTCAGTGAAATCATCTTTAATGCATCCTCTGTCTCTGTTTTTGGTGTGATTGATGTATCTGGCATGACTAATGCTAGTGTTTTGTCTTTGAGGTTTCTTTTGCAAATGTATGTCAAAACTGCAGAATCTATTCCTCCACTTAATCCCAGTATAAGCCCCTCTGCATTGTTTTTCTTTATTTGTTCTTCTAGAAAATTCTCAATTGTACTGGTAATGGAAGCATAATCTTGATTTTTTATCTCATCGATAATTTCTTGATTCAATATTTCGTTTGTAAAAACTGAGAATAAAAATTGTGCCTAAAAATTTCTAAATGTCTACGTAGATGCCATCATCTCTTGCTTCTACAGGATAAGTTTCTAATTTCACATCTTTGAGATAGTCTGTCAATTCTCCTGTTTTGATGTTGTAGTGCCAGAAATGAAGTGGGCACTCTACAATGTCTCCATCAAGTTTTCCTGGTGCAATAGATCCGTCTTGATGAACACATAGGTCATCCATTGCATGATATCCATCTTGATTAAAAATTGCAATCTGTTTCCCGTCAATTTTGAATGCTTTACCCTTGCCTGAATCAATGTCTCCCTTTTCTGCAATCTTCTTCCAAGTCAATGATTCAGTGATAATTTTGTCATTTATTTACATTCGCATGATAGGGTTTTATATCGTCATTAGAGGTTTATTCTATGAGCAAAGTAAAGTCTAGCCCAAAACTGATCAAAGAAGGAAAACTATCCTATGAATGGGCAAGATCTCACATGCAAATTTTAGATAATACTATTAACAGATTTAAAAAATCAAAACCACTCAAAGGCATCACACTTGGATTTTGCCTTCACATCACAAAGGAAACTTCAGTATTGTTAATTGGTGCAAAAGAACTTGGTGCAAACGTTGCATGCTGTGGTGGAAATCCACTTACCACTCAAGACAATATTGCAGCATTTTTAGCATCACAAGGAATTCATGTGTATGCATGGAATGGACAATCTGTCAAAGATTATGATTGGTGTATTGACCAAGTCTTAAAACACAAACCCACAATTCTCACAGATGATGGTGCTGATATGAACATCAAAGCTCACTTTGACAAGCGATTTAAGAATATGAATATTCTAGGCGCCACTGAAGAAACTACTGCAGGTGTTACTAGAATTCGTGCAGTAGAAAATCAAGGAAAATTACGTTATCCTGTTATTCTGGTAAATGAAGCATACACAAAACACATGTTTGATAATAGATATGGTACTGGACAAAGCACAATTGATGGATATCTTCGTGCCATGAATTTGCTTATGGCATCAAAACGTGTTGTGGTTGTAGGTTATGGTTGGGTTGGACGTGGTGTTGCATCTCGATGTCACGGAATGGGCTCCAAAGTAATTGTAACTGAAATTGATCCTATCAAAGCTCTTGAGGCTCATATGGATGGATTTGAAGTAATGCCTATGGCACAAGCTGCCAAACTAGGCGACATCTTTATCACATGTACTGGAATGACTAGCGTAATTAGAAAAGAACACATTCTAAAAATGAAAGATGGTGCCATCATGGGAAATGTTGGACACTTTGATGTAGAAATTGACAGTGAATTTTTGTTAAAGAAATCAAAGTCTGTCAAAGAAGTCAGACCTTCTCTTGATGAATGTGTTTTGAAAAATGGAAAGAAAGTCTATTTGATTGGACAGGGACGTCTTGCAAACTTGGTTGCAGCTGAAGGACATCCTCCAGAAGTAATGGCGCAATCATTCTCAAACCAGATTTTATCTGTGATGTATATTCTCAAAAATCACAAAAAAATGGAAAAAAAAATTATCAATGTGCCCCAAGAGATTGATACTCAAGTTGCAGTTGATGCCCTAAAGGCCATGGATGTAAAAATCGATAAACTTACACCTGAACAAGTAAAATATGCAAACAGCTGGTAAAACTTCTTAACCCCAACACTGCTTTTGAGAATATCTGATGAACAAAAGAGCTATCATTACTAGTGCATTACCTTATGCAAATGGGGAAATTCACCTAGGGCATGTTGCATCTACATATTTGCCTGCAGATGTTACAACCAGATTTCTAAAACAAAATGGGGTTGAGGCGTATTATGTATGTGCATCTGATGATTTTGGAACTCCTATTCTAATTCAATCTGAAAAAGAAGGAAAAACTCCTGCAGAATATGTTGAACATTGGAATAAGCGTGATTTTGAAGACTTTAGTGCATTTAACATTGGGTTTGATTATTTCTACAAGACCAGCTCTCCTGAAAATATCAAATTTGTTCAAGATGTGTTTAAAAAATTAAATGCTGCAGGACACATCTATGAGAAAGAGATCATACAGTTCTATTGCAACAATGATAAAAAATTCTTGCCTGACAGATATGTTAAAGGAATATGTCCTTACTGTAAAGCTGAAGACCAATACTCTGATCTTTGTGAGAGTTGTGGCCGTGTGCCTGAAGAAATTACAAACCCAAAATGTTCTTTATGTAATCAACCTCCCACAAAAGAAAAAACAACGCACTATTTTTTCAAACTCAAAAATTTTGGAGATTCTCTTTCTAAGTGGTTAGATGAAAATGAACATCTTCAAAAAGATGTCAAAAAATATGTTCAAAACTGGATAAAATCTGGATTGATTGATTGGGATATTACTCGAGATATTACTTGGGGGGTTCCTGTCCCACTTGATGATGCAAAGGATAAGGTGTTTTATGGTTGGTTTGATAATCATTTGGCATATATCTCAACTGCACTAAAATTTCTAAATGATAAAGGCATTGATGGAAAAGAGTTTTGGAATTCTGCTGACATTTATCATTTTATTGGAAAAGACATTGTGTACCATCATTATCTTTTCTTACCTGCAATGAGATTGGGAATTGATAGTGAATACAAACTCCCTGACTATATTCCAACTAGGGGGCATCTTACACTGCAAGCAAAAAAAATCTCAAAGAGTAGAAATTGGTATATTGGATTAAAACAATTTTTAGAATATTACCCTGCTGATTATCTTCGATTTTATCTTGTATCGATTAATCCTTATTCTCAAGATGACTTGAATTTTGATTGGGATGACTTTACAACACGAATCAACTCTGAACTAATTGGAAATCTTGGAAACTTTGTAAATCGTGCATTAGGATTTACAAAAAAGGCATTTGATGGAAAAATCCCTGAACCTGAAAACTTTGATGAGAAAGATTCTGAAGCAGAACAAAAAATCAAGAATCTTGCATCAGAAGTTGGTGCATTAATGGAGCAAAATCATCTTGATAGGGCACTAAAGAAAATTATGGAGTTCTCGTCATACTTTAACCAATATTTTCAACACAAAGAGCCTTGGAAAAAAGGTCCGGGCACTGCAAATTGTGTCTATCTCTCAGTCAATGCTGTTAGGAGCTTGGCAATAGCCACATTTTCGTTTATTCCTGATTCTGCTCAAAACATCTGGACTCAGCTTGCATTGGATGGTAAAGTGAATGCACAAAGTTGGAATGATATGTCTGTTTTAGGCGTTTCTTCAAATCATGTCCTTGGCGATTCATCTCCATTGTTTGCAAGAGTTGAAGAGTCTGATATTGAAAAATACAAAAAACAATTAGGACCTTCAGTATAATATGAAACCTATTCCAAGAATTTCAACTAGGGGATACTATGATCTTAAAACTGGAAAAACATTAAAGAAAAACGACTATTATCTTTACCCAAAAAAAGATTTTCAAAAATTAATTGGCTTAAAAGAATTTACTATAATGATTCATGGCTTGAGAAATGACAGTACTGGTGCTGTTGCAAAAGTTCTTCTAGCACGCAACAGATTGCGTCGACTAGGTTATTTTTTTCCTGTTATTGGGTTTAGCTATGATTCTAACACTACAGGTGCACATTTAATCAAATATGCAAAACATGCACTTTCTGTAGGGCAAAATATTGCAAAAAAGAACGGGCATAACCTAGGACAGTTTATTGAAGACTTTAAAGAATCAAGTCCAAAAACAAAGATTAGACTAATGGGACATTCATTAGGCTCTCAAGTTATTCTGAGTACTGTTGAATATCTTGCAAAAAAGAAACAAAATTTTGGTGTTGTAGAAAGTGTATATTTTTTTGGAGCTTCAATTAAAGATGATGTACCATCTTCAAAGAAATATGGTAAACTACTTCAAAATATTGTTAATAAAAAAATCATAAATTACTATGCGCCAACTGATGAAGTTTTGATGTGGGCAAATAAAGAAAAACATGTTTTAGGGCCACTTGGATTGGATGGGGCAATTGGAAAACCTGTAAGTAAGTATCATCAGAAATTAGTCAAACCAAAAAACCATAGGTTTGCAAGTTATGTTGCAACACTGAATACCTTTCCATGATTTTCTTTTCGTATGGTTTTTAGTATCTAGTTTTGAAATTTTAGTATGGTAAAATCCATTAACTTTGTCGTCTTGGGAAAACAAGACATTGCATCTGAGTTTGGCAAAAAGGGAACTGAAACTGATCTTACACTTTATGACCGAAAAGAATCTGATATAATTAAAACATGGGTTATTCCAAATGGATTTCCAGACAAAATACAACCGTTATTTCAAGCAATTAATCTAGCAGAATATGTAATATTTCATGTTGACGTGTTAGACAAATTTACTGGAGAACAAATCATTGCACTTGACTCTTTAAAAAAAGAAAAAGGAATTCTATCCCACACATTTGATGTAGATGAGTTTAAACTAAATGCCATGATTAAAGGAACCGTAGTTGAAAAATATCGAAGAGTTGATCAAGATAAAATTAAAGAAGAAATGGATAAACTAGAACCTATTTCAAATGAAGGCCCCTCTGAAATGGTTATAGACCATTGCTTTGATGTAAAGGGAGTTGGAACCGTAATTTTAGGTAAAGTGACAAGTGGAAAAATTAAACAGTACGATAATCTAAAACTATATCCTTTAGGAACTGATGTGTTGATAAAATCAATTCAAATGCATGATGATCCTGTTGAAGAATCAGTTTATCCTGCTAGAGTTGGACTCGCAGTCAAAGGTGTAAAACCTGATGAGGTTGGACGTGGTGATGTCATTTCCGAAGAGGATACAGTTGAGGTAAAAAACAAAATAGAGATTGATTTTCAAAAAAATCCTTTTTACAAAAATGAAATAACTGAAAACCAAGGGTGTCTTGTTTGTATTGGGTTACAAATCAAAGCTGCAAAGTTTACGTCTCTGTCTCCATTACAATTAACATTTGAAAAACCAATTGTATGTAAACAAAAACAACAAGTTGTAATTTTAAAACCTGAATCTACGACAATTCGAATTTTAGGCAACGGTATAATTATTTCATAATTCCCATTTTTGGGAATTAATTGATCTGTGCTCGAAAACTGTAATTTTTTCATGAGACAATGTGGAGAGGATAAATACCACGTTGGGTAATATATTATGATAATATTGGGTCTAGGGGCGCATGTAGCGGCATTATTAGTATTTGGTGTAGTGCTTACTTTGTTTGGAATTTCAATTAATGGTGATTTGGCAAATATTTTTTCTGAAACTGACCCTGTGTTCTTCTTATTATCTGTCTTTATTTTGTCTTTATTTGTAATTCTCAAACTTAAAACCAAAATACAATTAGAAATTAATTCAAAAGTTTTAACTGCATTTCTTTGCATGGTTTTACTTAGTTCTACTTTTACAGGGTTTGCAAATTTCTCTATTGCTCCAGAAACATTTGCAGAAGAGATAACAAACTCTACTGCTACTGCAACTGAAGTCCCTGAATACTCTGAATATGAAACAACAATCGCTCATGAACCTATAGAAGTTGGCGAAAACGTTGTCTGGAATTTCAACGTATCATATGACTCTCTTCAAGAGAGCGTCGCAATATCATTACCTGATGATGCACAAATCAAAAACATATCCATAAACGATTCACAAAACGTTTTGTTTGACTCGTCTCAAATTGATTCACATCTTCTTGTAACTGAAGATGATGTGTTAACATACAATGTTACAGGAATTCACATTTACTCTCCTATTGAAGGTCAATCTGAAATCTTAGTTGATGGTGATGCAACATTTGTTGTGACTCCTGATGGTGTTTATTCTTTGGTTATTATTGAAAATCCCGAATTAATTCAAGAAGGCCACAACTTTAACCATCTTGTAATTATGAACTCTTCATCTGACTATTCTATAATTTTTGAAACCCCTGTTGCAGAAACTCAAGAAGAAACAACTGTTTCTGATTCTGAATTCACTAAAGATGTGAAGGTGTCTCATGATTCTGGATTACACTATTCTGATGTTAGGACCTGTTCTGATCTACCTGAAGAATATGTTGAGATGGGTGTAGAATTCCAATTGTTCTGGAATATTGATGGTGAAAAAGTTGATGTAACTGATGATCCAAGGTTTAATTTGAGTTATGAGGATTCTGATGAAAATGGCATTAATGATCAGATGTGTTGGACAGTACCACAACTTTCTGAACAACAATTTTCAATCGTTGCAAACATTAACGTAATTAATGTTCAGTCATACCCTACAGTTGGTGGTTATTGGACAGTTCGCTTTGACACTTTGGGAACTGCTGATTTGACCGTTACAGGTTTTAATGGAACCACATTTGGTAACTCTCTTCCTGATGATCTAAGTTTCACTTCTCTAACTGCAGGTGTTGATTCATTCACCCCTGAAATATCTGGCAATTCTTTGATATTTCGAGATTATTCTAGCGACTCTCAGGGTATTCTGAATAATCTTGTAATGACCAAGGGTGAACACAACCTCAAATTTACATTTGGAAACGATGTTGATTATGCATATAATGATGCAAGTGAAAATGAAGCACTTGATGTTCCAGGATTGATAGATGACCGCGGAGTGGAAATTACAAAATGTACTACTAGAACTACAATTGCTGACTTTGAAAGTGACTTTAATGCTCCTTCAAGTGACAATCCTCACACCTTAATTGCCTCCATACAATTTACCAAAGGAAGCTCTTCAAAACTGACTGAAGCTCATGTTTATCTTGTTGATGCATCAAATCCAAACTCTCATGTTGACTTGGCTTCGAACCAATTCCCGATTTTCCTTAACAAGGCTAATTCTCATAACAACTATGACTTGTTTGCATCTGTAACTAGCGGTTCTGCAAATGCTCATTATCTGGTACGCGCATGTTTTGATTCTGCTGGTAATGATGCTACTTATGCTCAAGCAAAATTGACTGGATTTGAAAATGTCTCTGAAGTAAAATTTGTTGATGGTGCTGCTCTTACTGTTGCCAAAGATGCAGATGACGCAGTTATTGCATCTGCCACTACTGACTTTACTGTTGGTAACAATCTTGATAACGTAGTGTTAGCATCTGTTCAACTCTATAATGATGGAACTGAATTGTTGGATTTGCCTGCAGGCAGTCTTAGATTAGTTAAAGATACTGCTGGTACCATAACTGACCTTGATTCTAATTTACTAAAATTCAATTTTGGTAGAGGTGCAAACCCTGATGCTCAAGGTAATAAAAAATCTGCCCAGAATGAAGGTGCCAAAGCATTACACGTTCTCCTTATGGGAGAAGATAAATCCGCTGCATCTGCATCTACCTACAAAGTTTTACTAGATAATGTGGCTATTGATGACTCAAATGGTGGCCCTACTGATGATGATGAACTTGGAAGTTCTGTTCAAGCTGAAGCAAAGATTTTGGTGCTTCAGCCATCTAAAGTTGATTACAAAAAGAACTCAAATGCATGGAGTGCTACCTCAGATAAAAGTGGTGAAAACAAAATTGGTGATGCATTTTCATTTGAGTCATTTGGTACTGGTACTGGACTTGTAATTCTTGCACATGCTAATTTTGATGATACTGATTCTGGTAGTGAAAAACTAGATAATTTGATGTTGTATGAAGGAACCGACATTGGAACTTCTTCTGATACTAGAATTATTACTCAAACATCAGTTCCTGATGATGGTGATGCTAACACTATTGATAGCTTCCCACTACAAAGCCAAGGTGGGGCATCTGCTGGCTCTAATTTTGCCCAAACATTGTTGTGGAAAATTCACTTTTTGGAAGAACCTGCACCTGAATTCCAACTTGCTGTAGATCGTGCAAACAATGCCGGTGGTCTAATTGCTCATACCAAAATCATGGCATTTACTACTATTAATGAAGGCAGAGAACCTGGACCTGAAATAGTCAGTTTTGTTGGCGCTGATCCTGTCACTAGTGACTCTGGATATTCCAAAGATGACACACTTACTATAAAATTCAATGAACCAACAAACCGTCCAAAGGCTGGAGATAAGAAAGAAATCGATAATCTTTTGTCTTTCTCAGACTCTATTGGCAAGGACTACATTGGTTCGTGGAGAAGTGACACTACTCTTGTAATTACTATCTTGGATACTACTGGCAATGGTGTTAAATTTACTCCACTTGGTGGTTCTACAAATACTGATGCTACTACTGTAACAATAAAATCTTCAGGTAAACTTCGTGATCAATCACAGTCTTCGTTAATTTCTACTGATACATCTCCAAGATTGGTTGCTGACTTTGTAAATGCTGCTGGCCCGCTAATCACATCAATTACTGCAAATGATCCTGATGGTGGAACTGACACTGGATTTAGTTCTGGTGACACAATTACCGTAAGATTCTCAGAAGATACAAATCGAGCTGGGTACACCTTAACTCAAACACTAAATGAGGATCAGGTTAGTGGTTTGTTCTTCTTTGCTCAAAACTCAAAAGAAATTGCTTTCAAATCTGCTACATCTGGTGAGGATATGTATGGAAAATGGATAAATGATAAAGAATTCAAAATTACAATTACGAATACTGGTTCTGCCAATCCTTTAGTTGGTGCAATGACTATGTCGATGCAGACTGGCTCTGGGCTAAAGAATGCTGCTGGAACCAGTGCTGAATCTACTTCAATATCTCCTCCTTTATCTGGTACTTGGGGAATTTCACTTGGACCTAAAATAATTCTTTTAGAGGCATCTGATCCTGATGGAAGTACCCAGTCTGGCGATTATGGTGATGGCGATGTCATTACTGCTGTATTCTCTGAGAACACAAACATGAAACCAGTTGGCAAAATCAATACTGTGCTTGATAAAGATGATGTCGATTCTTTGTTTACTTATAACAATGATGATGGTGTAGATGTAACTACAGCTACCCTTGGTACAAATGCCAATGCATATTCTGCTGTTTGGACTGACGCAAAAACTTTGGTAATAACTATTGATAATTCCACTGGAGGTAATCCTAAATTAGAACAGTTTACACTTACGATCAAATCTAGTGCTGGCCTGAAAAACAAAGATGAAACATCATTATCATCTTCTAGTAAGTCTGTACTTCTTTCTGGAACATTTGGACAACCTACTGGACCTGAACTTGGTATAATTGAAGCTGCAGATGCTAAGGATACTCCTGTATCTGGTTTTAATGCAGGTGATACTATCACTGTTAACTTCCTCGAAGCAACAAACCGTCCTAATGCAGCTAAAACTGCTGATATCAATTCAATGTTTACATTTTCACAATCAATTGGTGATGACTATGTTGGAGCATGGGTAAACGACAAAGTATTTGTCATTACAATACGTGATGCTGGTTCTGCTAATCCTACCATTGGTACTTTGACTGTTACTGCAAAGGGTGATTGTACTGGATGTATCCCAATTCTCAACAAAGATAGTACGTCAAAGGCATCGACATCCACATCCTTGGCATTGATTGGAAACTTTGGAGTAAAGGAAGGGCCTTTGATTACATCCTTGATTGCTGATGATCCTGACGGCGTTAAAAGTGGAGAGTCTTTGGGATACAATGAAGGTGATACTATCACTGTTAGATTCTCAGAACCAACAAATCTTGCAGGTTTTAAACTGGATGACTCTCTTGACAAAGATGATGTTGACAGTATTTTCAGAATGTCTCAGGAAATAGGTGATGATTATTCTGGAGATTGGGTTACTGATAGAAAGTTTGTTGTGACAATTAAAGATGACAGTGTTGATTCTCCTCCTGAAATTGGAACTCTGAGATTTATTGTGAAAGAATCTGCAAATCTTAAAGATGATGGTAAGACTTCATCTGCCTCTGATTCTGTTTCGCCAACTTTGACTGGCACTTTTGGTGAAAAAGAAGGACCCGTAATAATCTCATTGGTTGCAGCAGATCCTCTACACTTGACTACATCAGGATATGGAAATAAGGATACCATTACTGTCCAATTCTCTGAAACCACTAATCGGGCTGACTTTTCAGATGCTGAATTACCAAAAAGTGATGTTGATAGTATTTTCAAGTTTTCGCATTCCCTAGGTGATGATTATACAGGTAAATGGATTACTCCTTCCAAGTTTGAAATAACAATAAAAGATTCTAGTAATTCTGCACCTCCTGCAGTTGGAACATTTAGTTTGTCAGTAAAACTCTCAGCTGGATTGCAAGATGAGTCTGAATCTTCTCTAATTTCTACTGCGACATCTCCTCTTTTGTCTGGAACATTTGGTGCTGCACCTTCTCCTTCAATCTTCTCAGTGCAAGTAGCAGATCCTGATGCTGGTGTTCAAGTTGGCAATTATGGAAATGGTGATGAATTCACAATTCTCTTTGATATTGCCACCAATGGTACAAATAATGATGGTGGTAATGTTACAAAATCATATCTAGATTCACTGTTTGATTATCAGAATTATGATGGTAGTGTAAGTTCTGCAAGCTTGGGCAATGATTATGTTGGAACTTGGGTTACTCCATTTGAATTAAAAATTACCATCCTTGATTCAACTGGAGGCGATCCAACTATTGGAGAATTTAGATTAAATGTCAAAGATTCACAAATTAAACTAACAAACGCTCAAGAGACGTCTGAACCTCTATCTGGTGTCTCTCCACTTTTGTCTGGTAGTTTCACCAAAAAAGCTGGACCTTCCATTATCAGTGTAATTGCAGATGATCCTGATAACTCTGATGACTCTTATTCTGTGGGTGATACCATTACTGTGGAATTCTCTGATCCAACCAATACTCCACTTTATGATGAAACAGCTGCTGCAAAAGATTCTAGATTAGATGGTCTTGGTGCCGACACAGAACCAACTTTTGCAGAACAATTAGAAATAATAGATAATGAAGAAAGAACTTTGACTAAATCTGAGGTTGATTCCCTATTTCAGTTTACTCAAGAATTAGGTGATGATTATCGTGGGTTCTGGGATGATGGTTCTACATTTGTTATTACAATTTTAGATGATGATGTAGATGTTCCTCCTGAAGTGGGTAGTTTACAAGTCATTGCTCGAGAATCTGGAAATATTGTGTCTGATGACTCTCTTGCTTCAACCTCTATCTCTCCACCTCTGGAGGGAAGCTTTGGTACTTTCCAGAATATCTTGTCCATGTCTGAAGGTGGTAAAGGATACACAAAACTACCTGCTGGAATGAGTGCATCTATACAATTACCTGAAGATAATTCAGGAACTATGACTTTTACTAGAGTTGGCGCTGATGGCGAAACTCTTCCTGGCAAAGGTGTTGTAAGTGCTGTGATTGGGGTATCTGTTGATATTGAGCCTAGTGATGGTGCTAACTGTGCAAATGGTTGCCCTGTTTCCTTTGAATTCACTACTGCTGATGCAACTGCCATGGGTTTGAGTCCAAATGAAGTTGTTATCTTACACGATCTAAACGGCGACGGTGATTTTGGTGATGAGTATTTTGATGCGAACAATAATATCCGTTGGAATGAAACTATTACTCCTACGATTACTTTCCTTGGTGATGATCGTTGGAGAGCTGAAGGCACAACCAATTCAAACTCCAAATTTGCACTTGGTACTGTGAATTTTGTATCTGTAGGTGATAGTTATTCTAGCATTAACACTGTTAATGATTCCACTTTTATTTCTCTAGGAAATTCTGATAATGGTTTAGGTGGTACGTTACGTACAATCGATCTATCTGATAATATTGAACCTTTGGTTTTCAAAACAGATGAAACATTAGTGTTTAGAGTTGGGGTGTATGAGAGACAGGGAATTAATCACATTCAACATGCTGGACTTTACTTTAATAGTGTTGGCGGTGACTTGAGGACAAAAGATTATGATACCTCGATTGTCTTTGATAAATATTCTGAAGAAATAATTAAAACTACTGATCCTAACGGTTTACTAAAACACAGTGAATTCAAATTATTGGAAAAAGAAGATCCTACATTATTGATTCTGCAATTTGCTATGACTTTTGACAAATCTATGGATACATCAGATTTGTATTTTGAATTATGGAACGAAGATAGGAATCCTACATACAAGACTTTTAATGAAATCTTGACAATTAAACCTCTTGACAAACCTGTTAGCATTGAAAAACCGGAGGAGTATATTGTGGTTACATCTGATGATGGTGAATTTGGCGGAATGTTGCCCGTAGATGATTCTATTCCTCCTTGGGTGAAAACTTATGTGCAATTTTGGGTAAAAGGAGAAATGTCTGATGATGAATTTATTGATGGAATTGAATACCTGATCACTGATGAACTTGCTGCATTACCTGCAAATTACGTTGATTCTCAACGTCCAGATGAAATTCCAAAATGGGTTAAAGACTATGCTAGATGGTGGTCAACTGACAAAATTACTGATGATGATTTCATAAAGGCCATGACTCATCTATTCCGTATAGGTGTAATTAATAATTAAATGCTAAATCAATAATATATTATCTGAATTATGTTGATTTCTTAAACATTTTTAATTTAATTTGATGTTTGGTTTTCATGCGTGGATTAGTGATGGGAAGGTTTCAGCCTTTTCATTTAGGACATTTGGAATTAGTTAAACAAATTCTTAATCAATGTGATGAAGTAGTTATTGCAATAACTAGTGCACAATTCAATTATTTGGAAAAAGATCCCTTTACTGCTGGTGAAAGAATTGAGATGATTCATAATTCCATAAAGGAGGCAAGTCTTGATTTGAAAAAATGTTTTGTTGTCTCTATTGAAAATCAATTCAACATTGCAACATGGGGGTCGTATTTGAAATCTGCATTACCTCATTTTGATAAAGTGTATAGTGGTAATGATTATGTATCTATGCTTTTGGCAGATTCGGGAATCACAGTTGTAAAACCTGAATTTTTAGATAGAACTCAATACAATGCAACTAAAATTCGCTCCATGATCATCTGTGATGAAAACTGGAAAGATTCAGTTCCAAATGCCGTATACGAATTCTTAACAAAGATTGATGCTAAAAATAGACTATCCGTAATTTCTAAATCTGATACAAATCCTACAAAACACTAATGGAACCAGTACGTGCTTGTCCTATTTGTCCTAATTGTGGTTCCAAGAGATTTACCCGACTCCCTGGAGACAAAGTCACTGTAAAATGTCGTTCATGTGATAAAATCATTGAAATCTAAGTTTCATAGTTAATATTTGCAAAAGATTATGCCAAAACCATGGCACAAACATGGAAAGATACCGATATCAGTCTTGATCCAATAAAAGATCAAACTATAGCTGTAATTGGTTATGGAATACAAGGTGATGCACAAGCAAACAACATGAAAGACTCTGGTCTTAATGTTATAATCGGTCTTAAAGAAGGCGGTAATAGCTGGAAAAAAGCCGAAGCTGATGGTCATAAAGTAATGTCTGTTGCAAATGCAACAAAACAAGCAGACATTATTCACATATTGATTCCAGATATGATTCAAGGTCAAGTATACAAAGATGAAATCGGACCAAATCTTTCTGAAGGAAAAGCATTGTCATTTTCTCATGCAGCTGCAATCTATTGGAAATGGATTGAAGCCCCAAACAATGTTGATTTAATCATGATTGCACCAAAAGGACCTGGCTCCAAAGTAAGAGAAACATTTCTTGATAATTTTGGAACGCCTGCTATTGTTGCAGTTGAGCAAGACTTTACAGGAAAAGCTTGGGATAGAACATTGGGAATTGCAAAAGCAATTGGAAGCGCAAGAGCTGGATTAATCAAAACTGCTTTCAAAGAAGAGGTAGAAACTGATTGGTTTGGTGAACAAGCAGACCTATGTGGTGGTGCAGCTTCTATGGTGACAAATGCATTTGAAACTCTAGTTGAAGCCGGATATCAACCGGAAATTGCGTACTTTGAAGTCCTACATGAACTCAAACTCATTGTAGACATGATTCAAAGATATGGCATCAATGGAATGTGGAGACGTGTAAGTGAGACTGCACGATATGGTGGTTTGACACGTGGACCAATGGTAATGGATTCTGCAAACAAAGAAAACATGAAAAAAGTTCTAACCATGATTCAAGATGGAACTTTCAACAACGAGTGGATTTCTGAATATCAGAAAAATGGAAAAGATGCATTTGACAAATACATGAAACAATATGACGAACACCAAATTGAAAAAGTTGGTAAAGAAATGCGTAAAATGATGTGGCCTGATTCCACAGAATAATTCTTTTTTCTTATATTTTTCTTAATTTTGCTACCCCAGTATTGATGTGGTTAATTATTGTAGGTAGTGGTGTTCCTGGTCCAAATACATGGTCAACTCCTGCTTTAATCAAATCTTTATGATCAATTTCTGGAATTACTCCTCCTCCCACAACTAACACATCGTTAATCTTTTTCTTTTTGAGGGCTTTGACCACTCTTGGAAATAGTGTTCCATGTGCACCATTTAGCAAACTCATTGCAATTGCATCAACATCTTCGTCTTCTGCAATCTGTGCTACTCGCTCTGGTGTTGCAAATAGTCCTGAATAGATTACTTCCATTCCTGCATCTCTAAATGCTCTACACAAAACAAGTGCTCCTCTATCATGTCCATCAAGGCCTAATTTTGCAACTAGAATCTTGATGTTTCTTGTTTGTGCCTTTTGCTTCATGATACTATTCGATATTTTGTATATTTTAAAGGCTTTATTTGATTTTCTGATTTACATTTTAATAGAAAATCTACTTAAAGAGTATCAAAATCACCTGAATCGTGGACGTTAATCCCATAAATTATGAGTTAACATTTGAGCCAGATCTTAAAAAATTCATTTTCTTGGGAACAGAAATCATTACTGTCTCGTGTAAAAAACCAACAAATCTTATTTCTATGGATTGTGCAGAAATCAAAATAAAATCCTGTACTGTGAAATTTGGTTCAAAAATCATAACATCCACTCCAAAAACTGATGAGAAGAAAGAACGTCTATCCATTAAACTAGGAGAAAAAATTAAGGGTGAAGCAACAATTCATCTTGAATTTCAAGGAATTCTAAATGACAGGTTATTGGGATTTTATCGCAGCCAATACAAACAAGGTAACACAACAAAATATCTTGCAACTACCCAGTTTGAGGCAGCTGATGCAAGACGTGCATTCCCGTGTTGGGATGAACCTGAAGCAAAGGCTACCTTTGAAATCTCAATCATTGCTGATAACAAGTTTACGGCGATATCAAACATGCCAGTTCAATCAAAGAAAAAACTTAAAAATAAAACACTATACCAATTTGAAAAAACACCTGTTATGTCAACTTATTTGATTTACCTTGGTGTGGGTGAATTTGAATACCTGATTGGAAAAACTGGAAAAGTTCAGATTAGAGTTGTAACTACAAAAGGAAACAAATCAAAGGGTAAATATTCTTTAGAACTTGGAAAAAAGTTACTTTTATCTTATGAAAAATACTTTGGAATAAAATACCCGTTACCAAAACTCGATTTGATTGCAATTCCTGATTTTGCGGCAGGAGCAATGGAGAATTGGGGTGCAATAACATTTAGAGAAACAATCTTACTTTATGATCCTAAAACATCATCTACTAGAACAAAACAGTTCATTGCTGAAGTAATTTCCCATGAAATTGCTCATCAATGGTTTGGTAATCTTGTTACTATGAAATGGTGGAATGATTTGTGGCTAAATGAAAGCTTTGCAACATTTATGGCGACCAAATTTGTTGACAAGTTTTATCCTGAATGGAATCTTTGGGATCAATTCATTGAAGATGCGATGAACACTGCAATGGGTCTAGATGCATTAAAGACCACTCATCCAATTGATGTTAAAGTAAACTCTCCTGCTGAGATTCGAGAAATATTTGATGCGATATCATATGATAAGGGGGGTTGTATTTTGCGAATGCTTGAAAATTATGTTGGCGAAGCCAATTTCAGGGCAGGTCTCAAAAAATATCTCTCTACATTCAAGTATGAAAATGCAAAAGGACAAGATTTGTGGAATGCAATTGGCAAAGCATCAAAAATGCCTGTCAGCACAATGGTAAATTCATGGCTAAAACAGCCCGGATTTCCTCAGATTGACATATCTCAAAAGAATAATGACTTAGTAATAAAACAAAATCGCTTTTTGATGGAACCTACAAAGAAAACTCAAAAAGGATTGTGGCATGTTCCGTTAACTTATGGTTTAGGAAAAGAAACAAAGACTAAACTCATAACAAAGAAATCCATTACTGTAAAATCACCTAAAGGACCTGGATTTGTTGCAAACATTGGACGTACTGGATTTTATCGTGTAAAATATGATGATGGTATCTTGCTTGATCTTAAGATGTTGGTAGACCAAAAACAAATCCCTCCTGTAGATAGATGGGCGATACAAAATGACTTGTTTGCAATGTGTGTTGCAGGAAAAGAAGATGTTGAAAACTATTTAGATTTCTCAGATGCATATTTTGATGAAGATTCGTATCTTCCGCAAACAAATGTTGCAAATAACCTCAACTCTTTATCATCATTGACTTTCTTTGAAGATTATGCAGAACAAATTCACAGTTACACAATTAACTACTTTAGAAAAATTTTATCAAATCTTGGTTGGACTCCACAAAAGACAGACAAACACACTGATGCATTTCTAAGAGGCTTTGCAATCTTTGTATTAGGTAAACTTGGTGATGAAAATATACTTGAACAAGCACAAATTAAATTCAAAGAATTTTTGAAAAAACCTTCCTCACTTCATCCTGATATTCGAGAACCAATATTTTCACTTGTAGCATGGACTGGAAATGCAAAGACTCATTCCCAACTAATTTCATTATACAAAAAAGCAAAAACAACTGAAGAAAAATTACGATTCTTAGGTGCAATGTGTAACTTCCAAAATGAAAAATTATTAATCAAAACCTTACAATTCTCTCAAACTTCTGAGGTTCGCTCTCAAAACATGCAATTACCTATCATGAAAATTGCAGCAAACCCTTATGGAAAAAAGATTTTGTGGCCTTGGCTAAAGAAGAATTGGGACAAGTTGAGCAAAAAAGTTGGACACGGAAATCCTTTGTTTAATCGCATTGTAGCTAGTATTGCACTAGTGGCAGATGACACTATGGAAAAAGACATTAAATCATTTTTCAAATCTCATCCTACTCCTGGAACTGAAAGAACTCAAGCCCAGACAATTGAAAAAATTAGAATTCACTCAAAATTCTTACGTCAGATTAGAAAAGAATTCAAATAACATGGCAAGAAAAATTGTTCCTGCAATCTCTCTTGGAATATTAACTATTTTTGCTTTAGTCTTTCTTACTGGTGGAGGAACTGATGATAAGGAAATTCTTCGCCAAACATTTCAAGTAGATGCAGTTTATTATGACACAGGTCATGTTGAAATTGCATTTTTAGATAAATCTGAAAAAACCACTTCTGTTGTAATGGAAATCCTCGGAATGGATGAAACATTTCAAAAAACATTTTCTGATTCACAATTCATTGAAATTATTCCATTTTCAAACGAACCAAAATATGGTTGGGCAATTCATCCAATTGTGTTGGAGATAGAACATTCAGAAATGGGTCATATTCAACTAAAAACTGAAATCCATCCATTAGGTGAACCTGTTCCTCCTGTGATTTATTCAAGACCTTAGATCGGATACAAGATTTTATTGCACCTCTAAAGACTACTTTATGTTGGATTTGCTTGTTGATTTAAAAAAAGGAAAACGTGGTGCTATTGCAAAAGCAATCACTATGGTCGAAAATGATCAAAAAGAATCAAAAAAACTCTTAAAGAAAATTTTTAAAAATACTGGGACATCAATAATTATCGGAATTACTGGACCTGCAGGAGCTGGAAAAAGTTCACTAATTAACAAGACTGTAGGCGCATTGAAAAAACTAGGTACAAAACCTGCAGTTTTGGCAGTTGACCCTACTAGTCATGTTACTGGTGGAGCAATTTTAGGTGATAGAGTTAGAATGACCGAATCTACTGATTCAGGAACTTATATTCGCAGCATTGCGTCTCGTGGTGCAACTGGTGCAGTGTCTCGCTCACTACGAAATAGTATTCGTGTTTTAGAGTATGCAGGGTTTGATCCAATTATTATTGAAAGTGTGGGAGCTGGACAAACTGAAGTTGAAATATCCAATATTGCAGATATCACTGTTGTAGTCTTTAATCCAAATACGGGAGACAGCATACAAACAATCAAAGCTGGTCTTACTGAAATTGGGGATATCTATCTAGTAAACAAGAGTGATTTGAGTGGAACAAATCAGTTGTTTGATGCGGTACGTGATTTTATTGGTGATTCTGACCGAAACCCTTCAATTTTAAAAACTTCTGTAAAAAAGAATACTGGAATCACTGAATTTGCAAAAACCCTCAAAAATATGATGGCATTAAAAAAGAAATCAAAGAAAGAAAAGGACATTGAACGATTAGAGGAAGAACTAAAAGATATTGTTTTAAATAACATACGTGAAAAGATTGATGACATGTTAGATTCTGATAAAACATTTTCAAAGTATTTGAAAAAATTACAATCAAAAGATATAGACCCATTTGATGCAGGAGATAAAATTACAAAATCAATGTTAAAGTGATACTATGGCAGCAAAAAAATCAAAATCAAAACAACCTGAAAAAAAAGTCATTACTGATTCTGGTTTTCCAGTAAAACGAATCTATCAAAAATCATCTAAGAAAAGATCAGTAGAAGACGCTGGTAAATACCCATTTACTCGAGGAATTCATCCTGGAATGTTTCGTGATAGATTTTGGACTATGAGACAATATTCTGGATTTGGTGATGCCAAACTCACTAATGAACGATTCAAGTTCATGCTTGAAAAAGGACAAACCGGCCTTTCAATGGCTTTTGACCTTCCTACGCAAATTGGATATGATTCTGATTCTCCTCAAGCAGAAGGCGAAGTTGGAAAAGTCGGAGTTTCTATTACTTCAATTAAAGATATGATGACTGCTTTTGATGGAATTCCACTTGGTAAAGTAAGCTCTTCGATGACAATTAACTCTACAGCATCAACACTGCTTGCATACTATATTGCGGTTGGAGAATCACAAGGATTCAAAAGCCATGAACTACGTGGAACCACTCAAAATGATATTCTCAAAGAATACATTGCAAGAAATACGTACATCTATCCACCACAACCTTCAATGAGGTTGATTGGTGATATGATTGGATATTGTGCCGAAAAAGTTCCTTCATGGTATCCTGTATCTATCTCTGGTTACCATATGAGAGAGGCAGGCTGTACTGCAACACAGGAAGTTGCATTTACATTGGCAAATGCAATTGCATACATTCAAACATGTTTGGATAAAGGACTAAAGATTGATGACTTTGCACCGCGTTTGTCATTTTTCTTTTGTTGTACAATAGAGTTCTTTGAGGAAGTTGCAAAGTTTAGAGTTGCAAGAAAAGTTTATGCAAAAATTCTCAAAGAAATGTTCCATGCAAAAAACCCAAAATCATTACAACTAAAATTCCATACTCAAACAAGTGGTGAATCCCTAACTGCACAACAACCTGATAACAACATAATTCGTGTGGCAATTCAAACAATGGCAGCAGTAGCTGGCGGTACCCAATCACTTCATACAAACTCTAGAGATGAAGCATTAGCTCTTCCAACTCAAGAATCTGCAAAAATAGCCTTGAGAACTCAGCAAATTGTTGCTCATGAGAGTGGAATCACAAAGACTGCAGATCCACTTGGTGGCTCTTATTATCTTGAAGAATTATCTGACCAAATTGAAGATGGTGTTTGGAAGTATCTTAAGAAAATCCAAAAGATGGGTGGTTCAGTAAAAGCAATTGAGAAGGGATTCTTCCAATCTGAAATTAGGGCAAATGCATATCGTTTAAAGAAAGAAGCTGATGACGGTGAAAGAATTCTTGTTGGTGTTAACAAATATGTTGAGGAAGAAAAACAACCTGAATTACTTCGAATTGGTGGAAAAGTTGAGATTCAGCAGAAAAAAGCACTAAAACAATTACGTGCGTCTAGGGACAAAAAGAAGTGGGAAAAAGCGTTATCTGCAATGCAAAGTGCAGCTGAAACCGATGATAATCTCATGCCTTACATAATTACTGCAGCAAAATCGTATGCCACCACTGGTGAGATCAGTAATGCGTTTCGTGAAGTATTTGGTGAATATCGTCCAAAGGAGGTATTTTAGATGAAGATTGATCATATTGCAATTGCAGTAAATGATGTTGAAGAATCTGCCAAAATATATCAACAAGCTTTAGGTGTTGATTCCGTAGAATTTGAAACTGTAGAATCTGAAGGTGTTAAAGTTGCAATTATTCATTTAGAGAATGGACGTGTTGAATTAATGCAACCAACAAATGATGACAGTCCTATCAAAAAATTCTTGGAAAAAAAAGGCCAAGGACTACATCATATGGCTTTAGAAACTGACAACATTGAGGGTGAAGTAGAAAGAATGGAAGGATGTGGTGTTCAATTCTTAGGTCAAATAAGACCTGGTTCTGCTGGCACTAAAGTCACTTTTATCCATCCAAAATCACTTCATGGTGTTTTGGCTGAACTCTGTGCTCATCCAAAACAGTAAACAAATCTAACAAATAACTATTCCATCATCTTTAATGTATCTGACGCAGTAATGATTCCTACTATTTTTGATTTTTTTGTAACCAATATACATTTTGAGTATCGAATTAATGGAACAAGAACATTTGCTGGTGTTTCAAAATCTACTATTGGTGGAACAGGATCCATTGTATCTGCAAGCTTTGCATTCTTTAATTCTGCTTCTCCAACATCTGCCAGATGCTTTACAATTCCATCTTCCGATACAACTCCTACTATCTCTTTTCCATCAAATACTGGAATTTGACTAATTGATAATTGATGCATCTTTTTTATTGCATCATGTAATGTGTTTGATGGTTTCAACTTTATGATGTCTTGACTACAAAAATCCCCTGCTTTGTGAGATGATGACCTGCTTTCAAGGTTAGATAGATTCTCAAAAATTTTTTTTGCAGTTTCATAGCTTGGTTGACTTCTTCCTGATTCTATCTGGTTGATCATTGATGTACTCACACCTGTCATCACTGCAAGTTTTTTTTGAGTGATTCCTAACTTTTGTCTCATTTGTTTTATTGATTCAACATTTGGAAGCATTTGGGATTAAGTAAAGCTTAATCACTATTAAATTATACTGGATTATTTTCTTTTAGGATTTTCAATTGCTGCCTGTGCTGCTGCAACTATTGCTATTGGAATTCTGTGAGGTGACGCACTAACATAACTTAATCCTGCTTTATGACAGAATTTAATGGAACTTGGATCTCCTCCGTGCTCTCCGCAAATTCCTACTTCCATGTTCTTTCTTATTCCACGTCCGTGGGCAATTCCGATTTTGATTAAGCTTCCTACACCGTTTACATCAATAGATTGGAACGGACTTCGTTCAAGTAGTTCTTTTTCCATGTACTCTGGAAGGAATTTTCCTTCTACATCCTCTCGACTAAAACTAAACGTTCCTTGTGTTAAATCGTTAGTACCAAAACTAAAGAACTCTGCAGTTGTTGCAAGTTCGTTAGCAGTTAATGCTGCCCTTACAACTTCTATCATGGTACCAAAATTAATCGTTAATTTCATTTTGTTTTTGGTTTCGACTTCCTTCTTTATTCTGTCATAAATTTTCTTTATGTGGTTTAATTCAGCAATACTGCTGATCTGAGGAATCATAATTTGTGGATGTGCTTTTACTTTTTTCTTTGTTAATTCTACTAATGCCTCAAACACTGCGCGAATTTGCATCTCATAAATTTCAGGATATGTGATACCTACTCTTACTCCTCTATGTCCCATCATTGGATTTACTTCTGCTAATTCCCTTGCTCTCTTTAGTATCACTTTGGCATCTTCAACTTCTTTTGTTGCATTTTGCTTTTCTAATGTATGAATTTTTTCTGCTAATTCTTCAGGATTTGGTAGGAATTCATGTAATGGAGGATCCAATAATCTAATTGTCACCTCATATCCTTCCATTGCTTTTAGGATTTGAATAAAGTCACTTTTTTGTAGTTGCCCTAGTTTTTTGAGAACTTTGGCTCTTTCTTCTATGTTTTCTGCCATGATCATATCAACAAATAAGCCAATTCTGTCGCTTGCATTGAACATCCTCTCTGTTCTACAAAGACCGATTCCTTGGGCTCCAAATTCTCGTGCAAGTTTTGCAGCCTCTGGAGTATCAGCATTTGCCCTAACTCCTAATGATTTTGCTTTTTGTGCCCATACTAGAATCTGTTCAAAATCTTTTGTTACCTTTGGTTCGACAGTTGGGACTTCGCCAATGAGTACGATTCCTGCACTACCGTCAATTGTGATTGTTTCGCCTTCTTTTACAGTGATCCCATTTGCAGCACATGTGTTATTTTCATAATTGATTTTTAATTCTGAACATCCTACAATGCATGGTTTTCCCATTCCTCTGGATACGATTGCTGCATGAGATGATTTTCCTCCCAAACTTGTCAGTACTCCTTCTGAGGAAAAGAATGCTGGAACGTCTTCTGGTTTTGTTTCTTTTCTAATTAAAATAATCTTTTTTCCTGTTTCTCCTAACTCTATTGCTTTTTTTACATCAAACACAGCAATTCCGCTTGCAGCTCCCGGTGATGCTGCAATACCTTTGGCTAATTGTTTGTGATCTTTGATCTTTGATTCGTCCATGGTTCGATGGAGTAATGCTTCTAATTGTTGTGCAGGAATTCTTGCTAGTGCTTTATTTTTATCAATTAATTTTTCTTTTACCATATCTACTGATGTTTTAATTAATGCCATTGCGCTCATCTTTGCAGTTCTTGTTTGTAACAAGTAGAATTTCCCTTGTTCAATGGTAAATTCAATATCTTGTGGCTCTCTGAAATGTTTCTCTAATTTTGAACATGCATTGCTTAGTTCTTTGTAAGATTTTGGCATTTCTTTTTTTAATAGAGATACATTTTTTCCTGTTCTGACTCCTGCAACCACATCTTCTCCTTGCGCATTTATCAAATATTCCCCCTCAATTTCCTTCTTGCCATTGTGTCCGTTTCTTGTAAATACAACACCTGTTGCACTGTCATCTCCCATGTTTCCAAAAACCATTGTAACAACATTAACTGCAGTTCCATTTGCAATGTCTTTTGTTATGTTGTTTTTTTCACGATAAACTATTGCTCTTTCTCCCATCCAACTTTTGAAGACAGCTTCTATTGCCAATCCTAATTGTTCATTAGGCGAATCCGGAAATTTTCTTTTTGTGTGTGTTTCACAGATTTTTTTATATTCTGCTACAATTTTTTCTAGTGATTCAACACTTAATTGACTGTCATCTTTTACGTTTTGTTTGTTTTTTGCAGATTCTAATACGTGATCAAATTTTTCATCATTTACCCCAAATACCACTTTTCCAAATAATTGGATAAATCTTCGATATGAATCCCATGCAAAACGTGGATTTTTTGTTTGATTTGCTAATCCTTCCACTGTTTTTTCATTTAATCCTAAATTCAAAATCGTATCCATCATTCCTGGCATTGATATGGCTGCCCCAGAACGAACTGAAACCAGCAATGGGTTTTTTGTTGAATTCCATTTTTTCCCTGTTTTTTTCTCTATTTTTTCAATATTTTTCATTACTAATGGCATGACATCTTTTGGGAGTTTTCTGTTATTTTCATAATACTTGTTACAAACTTCAGTTGTGATCGTAAATCCTGGTGGTACTGGAAGCTTTAATCGTGTCATTTCGCTCAGTCCTGCTCCTTTTCCGCCTAAAAGCATCCTGTTTTTACTATCTGCCTCTTCAAATGCATACACTGGTTTTGTTTTTGCCATGCAAAAATGCGTAAATTTTTTGGCTTTTTAAACTAATGCCTTGGCAAATTCAGAAATTATTTTGTTCCAATCTTTTGCTTTGATTATACCGCTTGCAACTAGAATTCCTTTTGAACCTAATTCAACTGCTTTTGAAACATCTTTTCCTGAAATAATTCCTGCACCACAAAGAAGTTTTGTGTTATTTTTTGCATCTTTTACTGCGATTGCAGCTTTTGTTATTAGTTCTGGTCTATGAGTCGATACTGATTTTCCTGAACCTATAAGCTCTGGAGGTTCTATTGCAATGTAATCTGGGTTTAGTTTGGCATATTTTCTTGCCTCTGCTACATCTCTCACACAAACAATTGATGTCATTTTCAGATCTTTTAACTTTGATACTATTTTTGAAATCTCTTTTGATAAAATTCTATGTTCGCTATGGTTGATCAATGATCCATTTACTTTGGATTTTTTTAGTAATTCTGGTATTACAAAACCTGTCGTGCTACCTACATTGGAATCATCAACATGTTGTGCAAAAATTGGAATTGAACTATTTGCAACAACTCCTATGAGGTGCTGAGGTGGACATATTGCAATTTTTATCTTAAATTTTTTTGAAATTTTTTCAGCAATTTTTACAAATTTAATGATTTTGTCTCCTGAAATTTCTTCATAATTTTTACAATTGATTACAAACATCTTCTTTGAACCTTTTTGTATTGTATTTAATCTTTGATTTGACTTCTTAATCTTTTATCATATGTTTTCTTCATTCCCAATACAATCATCATTAATGCAATTCCTGATGCATTTGTCCCAATGATAAACACGTCTTCTACTATGATTCCATAAATTAACCATAAAATTGAACCTGATGCTATGAATATCATCAAAAATTTTGAAACATCTTTGAGTCTTTTTGTTTTGTATCCTTTGTAGATTTGTTCTACCCATCCTGAAAGAATTAGAATTCCTGCAGCTATTCCTAAGATGGTAAGTAGGGTTCCGTCAATTTCCATTTATTTCACTAATTCCAGAAAAATTCGTCTAATCCTGTTTGTTTTGGCTTTCCTAAAATTGTATCAAAATCCAAATTCATTGATGATGTAATCTGTTCCAATGTTGCTTCCATAAATTCCATGTATTTTTTAGAATCAATCTCTTCTTTTTTTGCCATCTCTACAGGTTTTACTCCTGGTTTGTTTAGAATTTTGATGTAGGATATTCTGTCTCCTTTCTTTATCTCCCTTATTGTTTCTAGTTGTTTTGCTGCTCGGATATGTTGTGGAATTGTTTTTGTATATTCTGATGGTGCTTTGCTAAGCATTACGTTGAATGTCAGATCTTCTAGTGGGATTTCTTTTGCTTCTACTTTTTTGCCGCATGTGGCAATTTTTTCAGAAATTTCTTTTTTGGCTCTTTCAAAATCTTCAATTGTTTGAACACTGGACAACACATCAAGTAATTCGTAAAATAATTTCTTGATAAATGGTGGTGTGTGTGATTTTTTTCCTGTAAGGCCTTTGACGTCTACTTTTCCTTCTTTGGTTACTCCTAGATAATTTTTCTTTCTGTTACTTAGAACACAATACCTGTATGTTTTGTCAATTTCTAAGTCAACACCGTGATCTTTTTTTGCTTGCTCGATTACTGTTTGAATCTGTTCTTTAGTTGGATTTTTGATAAATAATGAATCTGTATCTCCATAAAGAACTTTGATTCCTGCAGATTCACATTTTTTGATTGTCTCTAAAATTGTGTGCCTTCCAATTGCGGTGGTAGCTTCTGCTGCAGGCAGAAAATATAATGGGAATATCTCAGCTCCCATCACCCCATAACTTGCATTTAGAATTACTTTAAGTGCTTGACTTACTACTGTGTATTGCTGTCTTTGCTCATCAGTAAGTGTCTCTTTTTTTGATAAACTCTTGTAGTAATTTACCCTCAAATCCCTCAATGAACCTATGATCATTGATGTAATGCCGTTTTTCTTTGAACAAGTCCAGTGATTCGTTCCTGGAATTGTATTTTTTTTACATTCTTCATGTGGGCACCTGACAGTCTCATACGATAAATTTCTGACCTTGATAATGCTAGGATACAGACTTGCAAAGTCCATTACAACAACATCAAAATGAATTCCCTCTTTTGGTTCAACCACTAGTCCTCCTCTGTATTTTTTGTCTTTGATAACTGCATCAGACATTACCCCTTCTGATCTTCTTTCTAATTCCTGTCTTTTTGGAATGAGATAATTCCTTTTTCTATGTTCGTAATACAAAAGACTTCGAATCCATTGTGATACTCCCATTCTTGCAATATCATCAATTGGCATCCTCCCAATTCTTGAAATGATTATCAATAATTGCATCAGCAGTTCATTGTTAAAACTTGTAAGTTCATATGTCAGTAATGCATCATTGTAACAATAATTTGCAGTTTGATATAGCGACAATTGATCAAATTCTAATCCGTAATCTATCTTTTCTTTTCCAAGTAGTGCTTTACAGACACTATTTAGTGAAAAATTTGTGTATTTTTGACTAAATGCGTAGATTTGAAATGATCTATTTGAAAATGTTCTATACAAATCAAGATGAACTCCATGTTTCAATGTTGCAGAATCACGCATCATGTAAAACGGATTTTCTGAATTTTTTATCCCTAGTCTTTCTGCTCTATTGTATAGATATGGTAAATCAAATTCATCCCCATTGTATGTTACAACAAACGGAAATTCTTTGATCAACTTAAATGCGTCATGAATCATTTTTTTTTCTTTATCTGAATCATAGAATATGACCTTGATGTTTTGCTCTAATTCATTTACCCCTTCTTCTGTTCCTTCTGTTTTGAGCACAAAAATTTGGTCAAACCCATCCGTTCCTTTCATCCCTATTGCAGTTACTTTTTTTTCTGCAATCTTTGGGTCTGGAATCCTTCCGATTTCAGCTTCAACTTCAATGTCTACGCTCAGTCTTTTGATCTTTGGAATTGGTTGATTGAGCAAATCTGCCCATTCAGAAACAAATTTTTTAAATTCATCTGCATCTACAATACTTTCGCTGTCAATCTTATCCCACAACAAACTCTTTAGGGCAATTTTTACTTCATCAGAAATTTCTAAATCATGGGGTTGAATGCTTCCGTTTACACCTTCGTAATATTTTCCCACTATTAGATTTCTGTCGTATAGATAATTTTCATAATATTTGATGTCTGATTCCCATGTTTCAATTACGTTTCTAATACTCTTGTCTCCAGATGTGCCTCCAATTGCAAGTGGATCCGCTACTGTAATTTTTGACATGTCTACCTCTTTGTCTTTCATCAGGTCATATCGTTGAACTGTTTTAATTTCTAATACGTCATCTCTTTCTTGAAGAAATTCTAATTCTTCTGGGGCAAGTCTTGAATAGCAATATGGTTTATGATTAATTTCATCTTTCCATAAAAATAATTTTTGAGATTCTGGATTATAGAACTTTAAAACTGCCGATTTTGAATTGTTATCATATGTTGCTGACACTAACATTGATGGTGGCATTGTTTCAATTTTTTTAGATTCTCCCATATTGACTTGCATTTTATCATCCAGAATTGTATTTGTTAACTAGTTCTTGAGCCCATTTTGCAATTTTTGCTTTATCTAATTGAACCACTTCTACCCCTGCTTCCTTTAACAAGTCAAAGTCTGTTTCTGGATAAGAGTCAAGACACACAAATTTTCTAATGCCTATTGTAATTGCCATCTTTGTACATTCCAAACAGGGAACAAATGTTGTATACAGTATTGCTCCTTCTATGCCTGCTTCTATGCCTAAAATTGCACAATGCATTATTGCATTAGCTTCTGCATGATTGCAAAGACATCTGTCAAGTGATGCTCCTGATTCAATCTTTCCTTCCATTCTTAATTGGCATCTTTTACACCCTCCATCAAAACAGTTTTTGATTCCTGGAGGTGTCCCGTTGTATCCTGTTGCTAACTGTCTGTGGTTTCTAACAATGACTGCTCCTACTTGTCTTGTTACACAATTTGAGCGCAATTTTGCAAGTTCTGCTTGAAGCATAAAATATTCATCCCAATTGGGTCTCTCAAAAGTACTCAACACCAATTCTGTTTTTCTGTTCAATATATGGATCGCGTTATGTGTGAATGGCTATGCGATCATATTTTTGAATAATTTACACATAAACTTCTTTAATATCCTTAAACCATCTGATTTAATGGCAACCTATACATCTGAAGTAAATGCAATTCACAAAAAATTCAACAATGCAGTAAAAAGAGCAAAAACAAAAAAATCCCTTAACACTGCATATAGTGTTCACAAAAAAGCACATGAACGCTTGTTAAAGAAACACTTGCGTGAAGAAATTGCTATGATCAACAAAGCCAAGAAAAAACTAGACTAGTTTTTTCCTTTTTTGTATTAATTGTCTAGTGTCTAAACACTATTTTTTATTCATGTTCTGAACTAACTCTAGGAATTTGTCTATGATGATTTTGGGTTGTGAATCTGCCAATGCAAGCATTGCCCTTCCCATCTCTGAAATTACGGTTTGTTGTTCTTGCGTAAGATCTTTTTTGATTAACTCATATTTTTCCAAATATTCTTCTACAATTCTCCAATTGGGATCTTGGTTCAAAGATTTAAGCAGTGATTGAAAGTATTCTTCATTGGGATTTTTGTCACTCAATATACACTCTATGTGATTATTGGATAAAAATGGGCTCCTTTGAGTTATTTTTATATCTAAATTATTGGTATCAGGCACAAATTTTTATTTATTTGAAATTCAAAAGTATCTGTTTGTCAATGGTTAACTACACGAAAGCATAAAATCGATAAATTGCAAATTTCCATTATCAGTTGACTGAGTTTATTGAAAGAAAATATGTTAAAAAAGACTCTATTGAAAAACGAGCCTATCAAGTAAATCTTGCAAATCAAGCTATATCTGAGAACTGTATTGTTGTTTTGCCAACTGGTCTTGGAAAGACTGCAATTGCATTACAAGTCATTGCCGAATATCTTTCTACGGGTACTGGGGGGGTTCTCTTTTTAGCTCCTACAAGGGTTCTTGTCAATCAACACTATGAATTCTTAAAAGAAAATCTTACTTTGGATGATATTTCACTAATTACTGGAGAAGACCCGATTCAAAAAAGAACTAAACTGTGGAATAATAGTGTAATTTGTGCAACTCCTGAAATTACAAAAAATGATCTTGATAGAGGTATTGTCTCATCAGATCAATTCAATCTTGTAATTTTTGATGAAGTACATAGAACAGCTGGTGACTATGCATATTCTGGAATTGCTGAGCGTTTTACAAATTCTTCTGCAAGAATTGTTGGAATGACTGCTACCTTGCCAAGTGAAAAAGACAAAGCAACTGAAATTCTTACTAAACTCCAAATTGCTAGTGTTGCTGAAAGAACTGAGGATAGTCCTGATGTCAAACCCTATACTCAAGAAACAAATACTGAATGGATAAATGTTGAACTTCCCTCTGAACTAAAGTCTATTCAAACATTGTTGAAATTGGCACTGGATCAAAGATATGATACATTACGATCTAATGGAATTAAACTAGCTGAGCAACAATCTCTTTCTGCGTTATTAAGAATACGACAATTTGTTTTAAATCAAAACAGACGTTCTGCAAAACCATTATTCACTGCAATCAGAATTCATTATGCACTAAATATTTTGGAGGCGCATGGAGTGACCCCGTTCTTGAAGTTTTGTGAGCGTGCACAAGCAAAAAAAGGAGCAGGCGTCAAAGAACTCTTTGAAATTGATCCAAATTTTACTCGAGCAATACATCTTGCAAAAGAAGCTCAATCAAGAGGAATAGAGCATTCTAAAATCCCTAAACTAAAGAGTATCTTGGATTCTGTTCCAGGAAAAACTCTGATCTTTACCAGCTATCGTGATTCAGTTGATCTAATTTTTAACAAATTAACAGAACTTGGGGTTTCTGCTGGAATATTAATTGGGAAAGCAGGGGAGACAGGTTTAAAACAAAAAAAGCAAATTGAAACTGTACAAAAATTTCGAGATGGGGTATTTGATGTTTTAATTGCAACGCGTGTTGGCGAAGAAGGATTGGATATTGCTGAAGTAAATCAGGTTATCTTTTATGATAATGTGCCCAGTTCTGTTAGATTTATTCAAAGAAGGGGACGAACTGGGAGAAAAGACACTGGAAAACTAGTAGTGTTAATTGCAAAAAATACTATTGATGAAACATATTATTGGATTGGAAAACGAAAAATGACTGCATCGAAATCTATGGGAGATAAGATGACCAAAGTATTAGAAAAAATCAAGAACTACCTAAAAAAACAGGATTAGATGCGTTTATCTAATTTTTATATTGTTTTAAAATATCTCCAAAAATCACCTGTTTTCTTTGAATAATTTTATTTTTGATTCCTGATTCTAAATGATGTGTGCTAAAACCTTTTGATACAAGTAAATTTTCTAGCCTTATTTCAAATTGATTTTCTAGAAAATTTATTGTTCCTTCAAATCCTCCGTCTACTTCTAAATTCTCAAATGCATCTCTTGCTAGGTTCATAATTGATTTTTCTAAATATGTTAAAATCTCATCTATTGTCTCTTTTGTTAATACTGCCATTTCTATAGTGTTTATCCGAATCTTTTGATTATGTGGTATCCAAATTCTGATTTTACTGGCTCAGAAATCTCTCCAATTTGTAGTTTGAATGCTGTATCTTCAAATGGTTTTACCATCATGCCCTTTGTAAAATACCCAAGACTACCATCTCTTTTGGCACTACTTGAATCAGTGGATAATTCTTTTGCCAACTTTCCAAATTTCTCACCATTTTTTAATCTCTCCATAATTTCTAATGCTTCACTTTGTTTTGAAACAAGAATGTGTGAACATTTGATTTTGTTTGACATGCTGTTTTTCTTTTTTTGTACTCTTTATTTGTTAGGGATTTCACATAACTTACATTTTTGAAAACAGAGCTACTGTTTTTCTATATCTATACTTCATAATTATTTATGCATTGTAATGGCTCTTGTAAAAAATACAAGGCAACAAGCACAAGTCTTGATGGCGGAAGGTACGAATTAGGTCAAAAAAGATGCCCTGAATGTGAATTGTTCATTGTCTGGGAGGGCTTATGGTGTCCTTGTTGTGGGCGTTTACTTCGAACAAAACCAAGAGCCAAGAAATCCAAAAATCGTATCAAAAAATAACCTTGTAATTGTTAATGAAAACCATTCTGAAAAATTCGTTAACTTAACAATTCTTATTTTTCGTCCAAGCCCCAACTAATCTTGTTTTTTGGAATTATTTTTAGAAATGGTGCTTCATTCTCTTTCCAAGGATCACGTCTCACCCATTCAAATTTTTCAAAAAATTTGTTGTATAATTTTTTGAATTCTTCACCTTTTTCTATAATCTCTGTTTTGCCTTGAATTAACACTGCTTTATGTCCTCCTGATTTGTAGATGTCAATTACAACACTTGCATTTGGATTTGTTTTTAGATTCAAATATGTTCTTGTTTCATAGTCTGTTGCAATAATGATTGTGTTTTCATTTAATATGAAAGATACTGGCTTTACATGAGGAATGTCATTGTGCGATGTCGCTATTCTTGCTTCTTCTAATAAATTGAGAAACTCTCTTTCTTTTTTTGTAAATTCAATCAATTAAAAATCCGTTCTCTTATGTCTGGTATGTGTTTGTAGACAATGTCTCTGACTTTGATTTGATCTTCTGGTGTCGGCATTTCTTTTTGTGCACTTAGTATTGCTCCACTCATTCCTAATGCCATTCCCATAACAATTCCATAAACAAATTCTTTTGGGTCTTCTACTTTTAGGACTTGTTTGTTTTCTTTAATCTCCTCAAGATATGCTGGAATTGTGGCCACTGCTCCGTTAATTGTTTGAACTATTAATTCCTCTAACTGTTTGTCACTCATGTCTTTTCTTCATAGAGATTAACTAATAAATTTGCGCCTAAGATTTTTAATCCAGCAATATTGAGATGATACATGTTCTCGTTTTTTACTACAAATGAAGCAAATGAAGCACTTCCTGATGTGATTAAAAAATTTGAATATGCTTTAGCAAAAAAGAATGAAGTCACAAAACTAGAACAACAATTGCAAATGAGTCTATCTACGACTAATTCTTTTGAAGAGTATGTTACTCTGAAACAACAACTGAACTCTGCAATAACAAAATTCTATGAGGCAGTTGAAATTCTTGAAAACACGGGGGTCGTTGTCAAAAGTATTGAGCAAGGATTACTTGATTTTCCCTCCAAAAGATTTGATGATGAGGTATGGTTGTGTTGGAAATATGGTGAAACTGAAATAAAATTTTGGCATGAAAAAGACTCTGGATTTATGGGCCGAAAACCTATCGAAGTAAATGATGAATCGTTAGTTTAATTTTTAACAAAATTCTTTACATCAATTGTTTTAAGTGGATTGGATGTTTCCCACAAAAATTTACATAACGTGAAAATATTGTCCACCATTTCAGTTGAGTTTGTACAAAGTGAGAAATCAGAATCTGCACTTGAATGTTGAAATGATGATGCAGAATCTGACATTATCATCTTCTTGTCCTTTTGAACTATGAGTCTACCTTTTGAAGGGAGGTTTCCTATTCTGGTCTCAGTTGCGTTGAATCTTTTTACAAATGGTGTGAGTTTAGCATCGTTCATATCCACTAGTAATCTTACACTCCCACCATTTTTTTCACAGATGGTGATTTTTTCAGGAATTGTACTATGATACATTCTTGAAACATCGTCCAATGTTGTTACAATGTAAAGAACGTCTTTTGTCTCTTCTACCATTTGTGCAATGTCTGCATAGATGTTTTGACGACCTTGTACTACCCTAAATGTAGGAACTGAACTGCTTTGGTTTGTTGTAATTTCATTATTAATTTTTTCAATAATTGCCTCCCCTGATTTTTTGATTTTGTTTACCTCGTCTTCTTTTTTACCTAGTGTGATCTTTAATGCTTCATGTGGGTCTGCTGCAATACATAATTTTGGACTAGATAGTGTTGTTGAAATAATATTTCTACTAACTAGCTTGTCTACCGTTCTGTACATTCTTGCTCTGTCTATGTCTAATTCCTTAGCTAATGCACTTGCCGTAATTGGCCCTGCTCTTAACAGATTCAGATAAACTTTGGCCTCCAAATCGTCTAAATCTAAAACCTCTTCCAGTTCAGCTGCAATGCCGCTGACTTGATCTTCGTATGACATCATACTATTTCCATCCCCTCGTCATCTTGGGTTTGTTTTGCCTAATTGCATTTAGCACTTTCGTACAATTTCTATGTTGTTCATAACATATAATTCTCATATTCTCCCATATACCCCTAATCTTGATGGATATGTTAGAACAAAAGGTTCTGCATGTAATTGATATTACACACATGCCTTTTTGTTATGTTGGAATATGATTTCATAATTGTTTGTTCAAATGAACAAACAATTTTTCATTTTACATCACATTAAATGCTATAACTGCGATCACAATCATTGCTACTACATGTTTTGTTCCTGCAACATATGATCCCGAACCAATTTTTCCTGCCGCTAGTCCACCAAAGACCGCTTCAATTACTGCCATGTTAAACAATGCTGATTCTAATTTCTCAATTTCCATGTTTGCCAGGGATCCAAACAATCCTTCATTTCCACTTCCAGCTGCCAAAAGCCCTTCCTGAACTTTTTCTATCTCTGTAAAGAAACTTGTGGTTAGCAAAACTGCAACTGCCAAAAACACTGCAAATGAAATGTATATTGTGTACGTGTAAGGTTGAAGAGCTGACTTTCTACTCTTCTCAATATTTTGCATTTCAGACACATGTTTTTGAATCATCTCTAGATTCTCTGTTACGTCTCCTCCGATTTTCATTGCCATTTCTAACAATACTGTAACTCTTCTTGAAACTCTTGTTCCAGTCCTTTCTGCAAAATTCTCAAATGCTTCTTCAATTGGGGTTCCCCAACTAATGTTTGCTCTTAAGTTCTTGAGCTCTGGAGTTAATGACCCTAGATTTCTGTCCGCTGCTTGTTCTATTGCCTTGATGAGATTTGCTCCACTTTGAACTGAACTCAACAATGCAAGTAAAAACACTGGTAGGTTTCTATCTATGCTGTCTCTTCTTTGAACTTCTTTTAACTGGTGTATTGTTAAAGGTATGACTCCTACTAAAATTCCAAAGATTAATCCTACATCCCTGATTGTGGTGGAATTTGAAAATTCTGAAAAGTAAAAACTCATTGTTATGACGCTAATTGATGCAACAACAGAAAATATGCCACTTTTTAGTAAATCATTTTTTAATATTGATTGTTTTGGTTCTAACTCCGTTGATTGGTTTCTTTTTCTTTGAACTCTTTCCATATTTTTACCTCTTTGGTACCATTGTGTCCATCATTACTAACATTAGTACTCCGCTTAACGGAATAACTGCAAATGTAAGAATATTCATCAAAGTTAACAAATCAAATCCTGCAAGACTTGGACTCATGATGCCCATAATGGATAACATAATTACTGCAAGTAATGGGAAAACAATTAGTAATATTGTATAAATTTCCGCAACACTTCCAAGTGATTCTGTAGTTTTTTGCATAAGCATCTTCTTTTCTTCTAACTGAACTTTTGCAGTTGCGTTAAAGTACTCTTTTAGATCTCCTCCTGATTGTACTGTGATGATTGCCCCGTCAAGTAATTCTGAATAGGGTCCCGTTGGTGTTCTGTGAATCAAATCTTTAATGGCACTGATCAAATCCATTCCCAAAATGTCAATATTTCTTACAATGAATCTTGCGTCCTTTACAATGTCTTCATTCGTTTCTTCTTTTGCAATTGCTTTGAATATTCCTTCTAGTGTGAGGCCACTAGTTGCAAGTGTCGACATGTATCCTATAAAATGAGGAATTTCTTCTACTAGTTTTGCTGCTCTGTTTTTTACTCTTATTGCTGGAATTGTTTGCAGTACTCCAAAAGTCATTCCAAACAACATTAGTCCTGTAAGTACGGGCAAGAAAAATCCTATACTTGCTGGTTGAATATTGATAAATTGCAATGCTACAACCCCCATAATCATTCCACACATGCCTGCAATCATGCTAAAGAAAATCATGCTTGACACATAGACTTCAAATGGAATTGGCATCATCGCCTGCTTGATGGATTTTTCAAGTGTTTTTAATTTTGGATGTAAAAATTTTACATGATCGTTTAGTAACTTGTAACTAAAAATATGAATTCTGCCTACTGATTCTTCTTTTTGTATTTTTTTTGTTTTGCTCCTATCAGTGCCATGATTATACTTCCAATCTTTTTCTTTCGTAGAATCTTTCAGGATTTGCATAATAGTCCATAATGTTTGCAGTAACTTCTTTATGATCCCGAATGTTATTTTTTACCATCCATTCTAACGCTGATCTTCTCTTTGTTAACTCATAATTGATTTTTTCTTCAGAATCTCCGTCTCTTTCTCTAATTTTTTTGAAGATTATACTATCTCCAATGTAATCATGTGAATCTGTTTTTGGATTCCATTTGAAAATTTCATGTGTTTTTATTTGTCCAGTGTTTTCGTCAATTCCATTAATTTCAGATACCTGAATAATTCTCCTGACTGATTTATCTCCTACTCTGATTTTTAATTGTAATGTAATTAAATCTAAACTATTTGAAATTAATGCCTTGGGAACATCCATTGGTGATGATGTAAGTCTTGTTAATGTTGCATCTACTGAATCTGCATGTATTGATGAGAATCCTCCGTGGCCTGTTGCCATAGCTTGAAATAGTGTGTATGCTTCACGACCTCTTGTTTCTCCGACAATAATTATGTCTGGTCTTTGTCTGAGAGCTGCTCGTAACAAATCAAATTGATTAATTTCTCCTATCTGAGTATCTGTAAAATTTTGTCTAGATACTGCTGGAATCCAATTTTCATGTGGCAAGTTTAATTCCTGCGTGTCTTCTATGCTTACAACCTTTTGACCTGGTCTGATAAATGACGCTAGAGCATTTAGAGCTGTGGTTTTTCCACTTGCAGTACCTCCGGCAATAAGCATTGTTGCACGTTTTTCGGCTAAATACCACATATATGCAGCAATATCTACAGAAATTGTTCCGAATTTAATCAAATCAATGATTGTTATTGGATCTGCACGGAATCGTCTAATTGTAAATGTGCTCCCTCTTTTTGTGATTTCATGACCTAGGGTTAGATTGATTCTGCTTCCATTTGGAAGTGATGCATCGATGATTGGGTCTGCCATAGAAACATGTTTTCCACAAATGTATGCCATCTTTCTTGAGAAATTATTTAATTCTGAATCTTTCTCAAAAATAATGTTTGTTGGCATAGACTCATGTTCTCTGTGCCAAATATAGATTGGAATATTTGTTCCATCACAACTGATTTCCTCAATCATGTGGTCTCTCATTAGTGGCTCAATTTTTCCAAGATGTACAAAATCTCTAATTGCATAATAGTTTATTTTTGCAATATTTTTTGGAGGGATTTTTAATTTGTATTTTTTTATCATCGATGCAATCTTCTTTTTCAATCTTCTTTCGGCATCTTTTTTAGATTTAATTTCGTGCATGGATACTGTGAGTTCTGTTATTAGTAATTTTTTTATGATTTCGAATGCTTTTTGATCCCTTTCTGTTAACACCGGTTCTATCACCTGATATCTCAATCCCCCTTTGGCTGTTGGATCTTTGATAATTCCTGCATGAATTTCGTTTCCATCCCATTCTAGTTTTGATAGTGTCATATACTGAGGAATTTTTTTATTTTCGCTTGTATTGGGAATCTCTTTTTGTGTGTTTAGAGGTGCATTTAGTCTATTTTTTCCTTTAATCTGTAATTTTTGCAATCCTGATAAACTATCTTTGAAAATATTTAGCCTCAATTTGAAATTCTATGTACATGTAATGTGTTTTAACGCTTGTTCGTCCATATGAACAACATTTGTCTTTTACTCTTCGCTTGATTATGATAACTACCATGGTTAATGCGAGTTGCTCGTATCTAGTGAGGCAGATATATGATATTTAGAAAGAAATCTTCTAGTCAGTCTGCGTTAGAGACAAAATCTGATTCAAAACTTTCCAGTTTTCAGAGCATTTCCTCTATTTTCAAGGGAAATTCAGACGAATCTCAAATTGAATCTGTACCAGAACATGTTTTGGAGCCAGAATTGACTGTTCAACCGGATCTGGAAAAACCCTCTACAAACAAATCTTCTAGACTGATTCAGAAAGTTCAAAAACTCAAAGATATGTCAATAATTCCCTTTGTTGATTATAATGAAGGACACCTACTCTATCCAATTTTGTCCGAGGTTGGAGAAAAACAAGATAATTTGTCATATCTTGATGGGTTGGTTTCTGATGGAATCTTGGAAAAAGAAATCTATGAAAAATTAATTGTTTGTCCAATTCACTCTGATACATTTTCATCCAGTGTTAGACTTTATTGTCCAAAATGCCATTCTATGGATGTTGAAAAATTAAATTTGTTTGAGCATAAAAAATGTGGTTATATTACAGAAAGCACTAATTTTGATTTCACAGACAATGAAAACTCTCAATGTCCGTCATGTAAAAAAACAATATCTAATTTTGAAAAAGAAATACGGGTACCAGCTATGTGGTATCAATGTAATGATTGTTCTGAAAAGTTTGATGATGCAGTAATAAAATTGCATTGCAGAAAATATGAACATGATTTTGACACAAATTCTGGTCAGTTCATTTCTACTTTTAGATATAGATTAAAAAATTCTGAAATCTCTATGAATTCTGAAACAAGTCAAATTAAAGATGAAATTCAAAAATTATTAACTAAATTTAATTTTGATTCTTCTATAAATTATTCCGTTCATGGTAAAAGCAACAATATCCATGAGATTCCAATTTATGGTAAACATAGAACATCTGATGAATCTATCATTATTTTCATCAAAAATCAATCGCGTGGCATTGATCAAACTGATATGAATTCAATATTAGTTCCTAAACTAGATGTTGAGCCTACTAACACATTATTGATTACGTTTTCTGCAATTAATGATGGCGTAGAACAAATAGCAAAACATTATGGAATAAATTTAATTTGTGAGCCTAATGCCTCTCAAATTGTTTCTAGTGTTGAGAAATTCATTTCTGAACAATACCGAAAAAATGGTGATAACAAATGAATTGTGTTTCAGAAAAATTATCTCTAAAAAATAGACGTGCAGTAAGCCAAGTAATGGGGAGTCTTGTGATTTTAGGAATAGTCACATCTGTCGGTTCTGTTATTCTGTTTAATGGTATGAGTGGAATTAGTGCATTTACATATGATCTTTCATTTCATGAAAAATCAAAAAACCAAATTCATAGGGAAGATATTGTTTTTGAGCATGTACGATTTGAACCTAATACTGATGATATCTCCATAGATTTGGCAAATATTGGAACTGTTGAATCTACCATATCTACTATCACCATTTTGAAGATTGATAATCAAGAAATAATTGCAAACTGGGTTGAAGTTAATCAAATCATTTTTGCCAAAGAAAACCAAAAAATCATGTTAGATACTGATGATGATTCCGAAATCCAATTGACCCCAATTTCGGCAGTATGGAATGATGCCAATTATTTGAATTCAGAATATAAAATATCTCTGACCACTGCTAGAGGAAATTTCTTTACTACTGTTGCTAGTCCGTTTAACACTTAGATGAAAATGATTTTCCAAGGTACTTTTCCAAAAAATAACACTCGTCTGAAGAAAAGACGTGGAGTAACTGATGTTATTAGTACAATGTTATTAATGGCAGTAACGGTAACTGGTGCTACAACCTTGACATATTTTGTTAATGATGGGTTTGTTTCTGGTAATCTTGGCAGTGTATCTACATCGGATTCTTCCTCGTTGAATTTATTATTATTAGCATATGATACGCGAGATTCTGCATCTTTGTTAATGATGAATGATGTTGACAATGAAAACATAGTTAATTCCTTTTTGTGTGGAGTTACGTGTAGTTCATTCTCTAATGCAATTCCTGAAAATGGTGGAACAGAATTCATTGTACTGCAAGTTCAAAATAATGGTATTAATCCTATATTTTTACAAGATATCTCAATTAATGGTGTAGTTCATTCTTGGGATTCTTCAACATCTGGTATATCTCTGGATGCATCTCAAAATGATTTGATTGGAGGAAAATATCCTTCTGATGGGATGTTTTCTATTGTCCCTATTTCACAAAACCCATTAATTCAGAATGATGATATACAAATCCAAAACGGACAGATTGTTAACTTACTTATCAAACTAGGCTCTGATGATGCAGATATTACGCTAAACAAGGGAATTCACATATTTCTCAATGTGGGGGCCATACAGCCAATAGAGTTCTTTATTGAGAGTGGTGATGCACGATGAGTAGAACCTTTGAATTTTTGCCTCAAAACAGGCGTGGACTATCTTCTGTAGTCGGAGCGTTATTTTTTACTGTCTTGATGATTGCCGGATTTTCTGTGTTGAGTCTTGCACTTGATGCTCAAACTGATATTGTTTCTACTCAAAGAATTGTTTCTGACATTGAAATTAAAAAACAACAAGAACAATTTGCAGTTTTTTGCATCTGTTGATGAAAATAACATTCTAAGTATGAATGTCAAAAATCAAGGCCAAAACCCAGTTGAGATTTCAAGCATGTGGATTGTCAATAAAACCCTCCCCAATCAACCTGTGACTCGATTTGACATAAATTATGATGATGCATTTGTACCATCTGGTTTTACCAATAATGTAATTTCATCACAAACGCTTTACATGGTTCCTGATACATATGATATCAAAATAATTTCATCGTATGGAACCATGGATATTGATGAACTAGTTGTTGGAGTTGGTGCTTCCATTGGTGATTTACGTGCTGAATTAATAACAGACCCCCCTGATGTAGTTTTAGGCAAAAATGTTACTATTGCAATGGTTGTCACTAATACTGGCAGTGCTGAAATTAAGAATGTCCATCCTGTAATGCAATCTGTAACTGGCTCTGGTTTTCTTATTTCACCATCCCCCTCACATACTCCCACTTCTGTAAATTTGGAACCTGCAGAATCTGTGATGTTTTCTTGGGATTATCAAGTTGATGGAGTTAGTGGCGATGATTTGGTTTTTTCAGCTATAGCGCAAGGAGATTTTGAAGATGTCGATGACGTGTCAAGTAATGTTGCGTCTGATACGATTCTTTTACGTGAAGCAGGTGAAGGCGGAGGCGGAGGTGAAGTAGTCATTTCAAATGAACTATTTGGAAAACCTCAGATATTCATGTTAATGCCTAACGCTGTTGGGGATGAAAACAGTGATGTTTCTGATAGGCCAATTTGGGGCGTAAATGTTGCAAACCCTACTGATCAACCCATGTTTGTAAACAAAGTTGTAGTGATGGCATTTGTACCTAGAGCAAATTCTCAGGATGATGTTTTTGTTAAAAACTGCGAAGATATTCCTGGTGCAAATCCTGAAAGACCTGTAACCATATCTCCCACTCCTGATAATTGGTCTTGTCCTGAAAGCAATCAGTTGATGTGGCGCGATTTAGTTTCTCCTGTTGAGGTTGCTCCTCGATCCGTTTTTCCATTTCTTGTAGGTGTTGGCAGTGGAAATATGGCTGGAACAACTGATGATGCACAAAATATTCTTGTACAACCTGTTGTGTTTACCACTCTTGGCCAATACGGAAAATCAGGTTATGGTACTACTATGCACACAAATGAAGTTGCATTGCCTAATGTTTTTCTTGCAAGAACCCCTGAATCAGTTGCTTCTTCTGATGTGATGAGTGAGTTAACTGGAATTGTGGAAGGCAGTACTGTTACATTCAATGCAACTCTTGCGGATATGAGCAGTGATGATGTATATGGCATTAGTAGCGGTACATCTTTGATAATAAATATTCCAAAAGAATGGGCTTTCGGTTCTGTTGTCAGTCACAACGGTTTTAATTTATCTCCCCCCGTCACATATCCTGATGGTTCTACACAGATAGTTGGAACTTTAATTTCTTCTATAGATGATCATACTGAAGCGAAAACTATTCAATTTACAGCACAAGCTCCTTCTGTTCCTAAAGCAAAAATGTATGTTATGTCTATTCTTGCAAACGGTATTGCAACTGGTGATAGCACAAGTGGCGTATTTGCAGTTGGCCCTATAGCTGAAACTGTTTTACAGGTATGTCCTACTAGTGGTTGCCCATAATTCTTGTTTTTTCTGATTATTTTTTGTTCATTTCATAAAACACATGTACAAACCAGTTAATTGTAGTCCACTTTGAACACAAATTCCTTTAACATCTTTTCTAGTTTTAAAAAATTTAGAAATGACACGACTAATGTCAAAAAACAAATTGACTTCAAGAAAAGCAGTTGCCCCAGTAATTGCAACGCTTCTTCTAGTAGCAATAGCAGTCGTTGGTGGAAGTATTGTCTTTGTGTTCTCACAAGGATTTTTTAGTTCTGCTCAAATTAGTGGTTCTCCAAACATTGAATCTCTAAAATTCTCTGGTTATGATGCATCAGATGGTAATAATCTGTTAAATCATGATGGAACTACATTTACTGCAGCAAACAATACTGCCGGTAATGGTCTTCTCGCAGGTGAAGAACTTGGTGTGTATGTTCAAAGCAACAGTGTAGGCAAACTTACTCTCAGTGAGGTAAGAGTTGGTGGAACTGTTTATGACTACACCACTAGTAGTACTCCTGGTAATGGTGAATTCAGAGTTCTTACAAGAGGACCTGATACCATCTTGGCAACCACTGCAGCAGAAATTCAACCTGGACAACAAGTAACACTACTGCTCACTCTGGATGAAAACATCCGAGAAGGTAGAGATACTCAGGTAAAATTAACAACTGCTAACGGCGCGGTCTTTGTTGGAACTGTAATCGCAGGCCAACAAACGGGATAACTCCCTCCCTTTTTTCCTTTTTATGAAAAATAAATGGAGTGAATGATAAATGGTGAAAAAATGAAAACAAAAAAACCCCTGATTTTCTTACTTATGATATCACTACTGTTTGGAGGAATGCCTCAATACATCTTTGCCCAAAACCTAGATGTATTGTCTGATTACTCCATTAAACTTGCAATATCCCCATCTCATCTAGAAACAGGATTTGCAACACATAATGTGGGATATTTTTATGTTCTAAGTAAACAAGGTGTTCCAATTACATCATCTAATGACGTATCAGTCAGCTTGAGCTCTGATGATCCTTCTATTGCAAGTGTTCCTCCTAGAATAATTTTGGAGGCTAATAAAGAATTTGTATCATTCCCGATAACCACAAGTGACAAGTCTGGCCAAACAACAATAACTGCAACACTTAATGGCAAAACAACTTTCCAAAAAATAGAAATAGGAACTGATGAATCTTATCTTCCCGACGACTTAATTTTGGAATTACATTTGCCCACAAATGAAATGCATGTAAATTCCAAAATGCCTTTTTCTGTATTTCTTAAAACTTCTGATGGGAATGTAGTTCGAGCTCCTGATGATATCTTGATAAAATTGGAATACGAAACATCCTTGGCTACTCCTGAAAACGACATCTTAACTATAAACAGAGGTGATTATTATGCTTGGGGTGTTGTATATGCACATGAAAAAACAGGAAACACATTCTTGAGAGCAATTAATGATGAAACTGGCCTTGATGTGGCAAAAAGCATCAAAATCTCTTCTACTTTGCCTACTGCATTACAATTATCAATATATCCAAAAATGATTCCTGCTGAAATTGACAGAAAACTGGATGTTTTTGTAACTGTTGTGGATTCTGACGGAAATCCTACAAAAACACCACATGACATCCCTTTGACTTTTTTCTCTAGTGAACAATACCCAATTGGTGAGAAATTAGATGATTTTGTAAAATCTGAAAAACCTGTAATTAAGAAAGGCGAATTTGGCTTTTTACTACGAGAGAAATTTAGTTTGCAAAACCTTCTTGTGAATGATATACTAATTGGTGTTAATGCAGAAGGATATGGAACTGCAATTGATACGTTTAGAACGGTTGGTGAATCTATTGTGTTAGAAAAAAATACTAAAAAAAGTTTAACGTCTTCTAACTTTGGGTTTGACACAAAGAATTATGAAAAATCTGTTTCTGTTTTTGGATTGGATAAAATTCCAAGTAATGCTACAGCGTATTTCACTTATCAATTCTCATTAATTGAAGATGATGGAGACGACGATGGTATAAGATCTGATGGTACTGAAATTGAAATTCATCCAGAATGTAAGACACAATCTAATGAATCCAATTTGAATAATGACTCAGATTCTGAAATCACTCACAACACTGAACTTGATTCTGAAAACATGCTTTTGTATTCTATTGATTGTCTTGGAGACGGTGAATTGTATCCTGCACAATCTGGTGAAAGTTTGTACAGTGACGGATATGTCCAAAAAATCAATGTGATATCAAGTGATGATGAAATAGGGAAAATCGTTGATGGCGGTAAAGTTCCAAGTAGTTATTCTTTTGGTACTGCCAAAATATCAACTGGGCAAAAAACAGGTCCTCTGACAATATCTGCCTCAATTAATGGTGTTGGTACAGGTTCATTTACTACTGAAGTCATAAACACATTGGAGCAAAAGAAGGTCAGAATATTTTCCCCTACTGGAGACAACAGCTTAATCTTTGATAGGGATGGGTATTTTGATGTATTTTTAATCGCAATGGATGGAAATGAGCGCCCAAAAGTTATGAAAGATGCTGGGAAATACTTGATTACTCCTACTAATGGATTAATAGAAATTCCTAAAGATGAAACATTTGCATTTACTAAATTAAGAAGCGATACATTTGATGTTTCTGAAGATGAAACCACTGTTACCCTTAGCGTTGAGCCAATTGGCGAAAAAACAAAATCTGAATTAAAGTCGAGCAAAACATTTGTCACTTGGCCTACTTCAAAATTACAAATATTTTTCCCAACTGATAAAATTAATGCGGAACATGAAAATAATATTGGAATTGTTCAATTAGTTGATTTACAAGGAAATCCTGTAATTCCAAAGTTTGATGTTAAATCAAAAATCACATCCTCTCATGATTCTGTTATTCAGGTGATTGATGATGCAGTAATTCCCGCAGGATCCTCTTACATCTCATTTCCTATTAAGACTACTGGTTCTATTGGAAATTCTGTAATTCATGCAAGTGCAAAGGGTGTTAGTGGTACTTCATATGAAATTGACACTGCATCTTCTCAAACCCAGTTGATGATCTCTAGTGGTGGGCTTGCAAGTGAAGTTAAAGTTGACGAGTCAATAGAATTTAGATTATTTGTAGATGATGAAAATGACCAATCTGTTCCAAATGCATTAATAAAAATTATCACTGAAGATAATGTCCTGTTTAATCCTGATGTTGTTAGAACAAGTTCCGATGGTAGTGCCATTGTGAGTTTGACTGCATTTGAAGGTCCATCGATCTCATTTGACATAATTGCAACTGCTGAAGGGTATGCTGAAGGCCAGGATTCATTCACTGTAAACGTTGACGCTCCTCAAAAAACATTTGATGCAATTGATTTGGAATTACCTGAATGGATAATTTACATTGTAATTGCAGGAATTCTTATGGTTGGTGTTGTTGTCTTTATGTTCTTAAAGAAATCAAAAACCAATATTGAAGAAGAATGGGAAGAAGAGGAAGAACTCTAATTTCTTCTTTTTTTATCTCGGCAAACCCCACACAGATAGTTTTTTTTAAAATTCTCTAATTCTACTAGAAATTCTTGAGTTTGATAGTATGATTCTCCTGTCTGAAGTCCTCCTGGCACCTTTTTTCCACAATCTGTGCAGAAAACATCTGTGTCAAATTTCACTCTCTTCTCATTGTCTAAAACTCTGCCAATTATCATGATTGGGTTTGATTGATTTTTTTAATAAATACTGGCTTTAATACAAAACTCATGAATATTATACTAAAAAAATTATATTATTCTTGATGCTCACTGTATGGTTTAGAGTCATTCGAATTCGTTTTTTGTTTGCATCTATAATTGCAGTCTCTGTAGGTCTTGCTTTGAATTGGTGGCAAAATTCAACTATTGATGTATTTGATGCATTTTTGACTTTTGCAGGAGTTTTGGCACTTCATGCGAGTGTTGATTTACTAAATGATTTTTGGGATTTTAAACGTGGAATAGATGCAAAGACTCCAAAAACAAAGATGAGTGGTGGAACTGGTGTTCTTCCAGAAGGATTACTAAAACCATCTAGTGTATATCGCGCTGGAATTGCATTTCTATTAATTGGCTCTGCAATTGGGGCATATTTTGTAATTACTGATGGAATAATCATTGCAATTATTCTGGGATTTGCAATACTGTCTATCTACTTTTACTCTACAAAAATTGTTGATTCTGGATTAGGGGAATTTTTTGTTGCAGTAAAGGGGGCTATGATTATAATGGGAACTTTTTTTATTCAATCTGGACAAATAACTACCGAATCAATTCTTGCAGGAATGGTTGTTGGCTCTCTGTCTTCGTTGGTTTTATTCATTGCATCGTTTCCAGATCATGATGCAGACAAATCAAAAGGCAGAAAAACACTGGTGATAGTGGTTGGAAAACAAAATGCAACAAAACTGTTTTGGATATTTCCCTTTGTATCTTGCTCTGCAATAATTGTGGGTGTATCTCTAAATCTGTTTCCTCTTCTTTCTTTGATTAGTTTTTTGAGCATTCCTTTGGTGATAAAATCTGGATTTGGTTTAAAGAAAACCTATGATTCTGTTGAAAAATTAATTCCTTTCATGTCTTCTACTTTGATGTTTAGTAGAATTACAGGCGTCTTGTTTGTTATTAGTTTTTTACTTGATTCTGTGGTCTAAACATAAATTTAGTTAGAATTAAACCAAAAATATGATTACTGGATTTGCAACTCCTGACGGAACCAAAAAATTTGCTCAAAATTCAGGTGTAAATCAAGAGAATTTTAAGGAATTTCAAAACCTTACTCTGTCAAATGTTGGAATTGGGACTTACCTTGGTGATGCTGATGCTAGAACTGATGAATTAGTGACTAGTGCAGTAAAACAGTCTATTTTATCTGGAGTGAATGTTGTAGATACTGCAATAAATTATCGTGCACAGAAAGCAGAACGCTCTGTTGGAAAAGCAATTTCAGAACTCGTTGAAGAAAACAAGATTTCACGTGATCAGATATTTGTCTCAACAAAGAATGGATACGTCACAAATGATGCTGATGTTCAGCTTGGATTTTGGGAATATGTCAAAGAAGAGTATGCTCAAAAAGGTGTTGTCAAAGAAGGAGACATCACATCTGGCTACCATTGTATGACTACTACATATCTTTCAGATCAATTAGATCGTAGTTTGAAAAATCTTGATTTAGAATGTGTTGATTTGATGTATCTTCATAATGCAATGGAAGGTCAGATTAAAGATGTCTCTCGAGAACAATTTTTGAAAAACCTTCAATCTGTATTTGAATTGTATGAACAAAAACGCGATGAAGGAAAAATTAAATTCTATGGAATGGCTACTTGGGAATGCTTTAGAGTTGCAAATGATAATCCACAATACCTTTCGTTAGAAGATACAGTAAATATGGCAAAAAAGGTTGGTGGAGAAAATAATGGATTCAAGTTTATTCAATTACCATTCAATTTGTATTATGATCAAGCGTTACTTGGAAAAACCCAAACAATTGAAAATAATCCTGTTTCTGTATTAGAATCTGCCACAAGATTGGGAATTGGTGTTTTTACTAGTGTTCCATTAATGCAAGGCAGGTTATTACAACCTGGTGTGATGCCTGAATTTAGTGATTTGAAACCTTCTGTAAGAGCACTTCAATTCATACGCTCAAGTCCAGGTGTATTGGCTCCTCTGATTGGACAAAAATCTTCAGAACATGTTTCTGAAAATCTCGAAGTAATGAAAATTCCTCCTTATTCTGAAGACGAGTTCCTTGGTCTTGTCAAAAAATTAACTTCTTGAGATGCTTTTTTCATAACTTTGTTCAAAATTTTGTAGAAAGATAATAAATGGGCTTTTTGAGTAGTGAATGCATGTCTGCAAAGATTTATGATTATTCAAAAATCTGTGATTCAATTTTATCCATTGATTCAAAAATTAGATTTGCAGGTGTGATTAATGAACGAGGTCGATTGGTTGCAGGTGGTATGAAACCAAATGTTGAACCTTTGGAAAACGAAAAGGATGATGAGATGATTTTCATGGAGCTTGCATTACGTGTTAAAATGAGAAAAGAGTTTGATAAGCAACTAGGTGTAGTAAATTTTGCAATGGCCTCACGTGAAAGAGCATTGGCAATAAGTGTCCCAATTAATGAGGATATTTTGTATGTTGTATCTGAACCTGATTCTGATTATGGCGCATTGCCAAAAAAAATACTTGAAATTGTTAATTCCTAGTACGATCTTTTGGTGAATCTATAAATAGAATTTACATAAGAAAAATTTGTGCCAGTTGATCCTGTTTGTGGAATTGAACTTGATGAAGAATTAGCATTACTTCATGAACATGATGGAAAGAAATTTTATTTCTGCTGTAATGGTTGCAGAAGAATATTTATCAAAAAACCTCGTAAATACAAATAAGATTAGATTGGAAATGCTCCGCACATCCTGCAAAATTTTGAGTTCACTATCTTGTGCTTGCAGTACGGGCATGTATTTTTAGCATCTTTATCTACAGGTGATCCATACAATTTCTTAAAAATTTCATAATAATGCATTGATTCTCTGCTTCTAATAATCACGTCATCTTCTTTTTCGACAGTTAATTTTTTTTCCACATATTTTTCTTCTTCAATGATTGATTCAAACAAATTTGTTAGTCCCGATGTTCCTGAACCTTCCTGCATAGGTGATTTCTCTCTCCATACAATTTGCTCAGGAAGGTATTTTTCAAAAGTTTTTCGCAATATCCACTTGCCATGTTTTTTCTCACCCTCTTTTTTTATCTTCAAATTTGCTGGAATCTTTTTTGCAAGATTGACTACTTTTTCATTTAGGAATGGCGATTCAATCTCTATTCCCAACGCTTTTCCTATCTCTTGTGTTGGAAAATGCATAATTGAGCATACTCTGTTGATTTCCGATTCTAGTTCTTTTTCGGGTTTGTGAACTAAAAAATTGTACCCTGCAAACAATTCATCTGCTCCGTCTCCAGTAATTATTGATTTTATTCCATTATTTTTTGCCCATTTTATGGCAAGATACATCACAACATTGTTTCTGATCTCAATATCGTTGAAATTTTTTAAAATTTTTATTGTTTGCTCAACTGCTTCTAAAATATCCGCTGTTTTCACATTGTAAATTGTTAATGGTAACTCCATTTCTTTTGAAACCAATTGACAATATGTAAGATCAGTTGAAACAAAATCCTCTGCAATTATTGCAAGTGTTTTTGGTTTTCTTTCCTTGAGAAAATATGCAATAATTGAACTATCTAATCCTCCTGATAGTGAAATTAAATCCGATTTGCATGATTTACATGATTTCTCTAGTGTATCGTAAAGTTCCTTAGATGTCTCATCCAATGCAAAATAAATTATTTTGAAATTAAAATAGCTATGCCTAATTTGACACGTAAAATCATCTGTCTTGTAATTGCAAACTTTAAATTCTTTATAGAGCCCTTGAGAATTAATGCTACTTCCTGCAGAAATTGAATCGAAAACTCTTATTCCTGCTTTACGCGCAATTCTTGCAAAAAAGCTTGCAGAAGATCACAATATTCGAGAAGATGAAATTTCTAAAATGCTTGGAGTCACACAAGCTGCAGTAAGCAATTACATTCGAGGTACAAGAGGGGATCCATCTTTGATTGCAAAACTTTTGGCAGAAAAACAAGTTTCAGATTTGATTGATGAACTTAGTTCAAATCTTTCATCTGATATGGCATACACCCCATCTAGCTTGTCCAAATTCATAGGATTGTGTAATTACATCAAATCAAGCTTGTTAATCTGTGAAATTCATCATAACTTGGAATCTAATATTGATGAACAAGTATGCAAAGAATGTGAAAACATGCTTTTGAAAGGCCCTGGTAGCGTTTACTAACACTTAATCAAAATAATCTCTATCGTTGATGTCATTCTTCCAATACCAGCTGCTGCATCTGTATCTAGTGTAATTTTTTCTACTTTGGAATTACCTTTTAGCATTTTTTCAGTGATGATGTTTGCAACTGCAACTGCATTTGGAATTGAGTTTCCTTTTGATCTAATGATTACTTTTTTTGTATTTCCTATGGTTGATAACACATCAACTGCAGATTGCATTACAGGATCATTTCCAATATGCACAACAGTTTCAGACTTTTTGGTCTGCTCTTGACCGTGCGGTTCACTTGTCTCTTCCATGAGCATTATTCAACAATCAGCAATTTTGTCTTCTTTTAAGTTTTATCGACCAATGATTCATTTTTCAAAATAGTCGATAGGAATATTTTGGTAATCCCCGTTTGGAAGAACTCTTCTAATTGTGATTGGGATCACTCTTTGTTCTAATTCTTCCATTGAAATATCCAATGAAATCCTTGCAGTTTTTGGAATTGGGATAAATGGCGGTGCTCCTAAAGATAACTGCAATGCTCTTGCACCCATAATTCTTGCCTTTTCAAATCTGGTCAATGTTGGTGGCCCAATTGTAATTTTTCCTTTTTCACAAGGTATCTCAACTGGCTCATGTTCTATAATTGTCTCAACAATTTCTCTGGATTCAATTTCTTTAATTCTCTTTTCAAGATCATCTTGTTCTTTTTCAGTTAGTGGGTCTGCATCCACTTTTTTCTCAATTAATTTTCGATATGTGTCTAGTGCTTTGGTTAGTCCTGCGTTAGTTTCAACTTCTATTTCGTCAACTTCCTCAGTTGCAGGAATTTCATCTTCGGCAACTTCTACTACTTCGGTTTTATTGACATCAGACAAGTACCGATTTTTTCTTAAAACGTTATATAATCTAATCATTTTAAACTACGAATTGAGCACCTCTTCTGTATCTAGAAAACAACTAATTTTGGAGATTAGAGATAAAGCAAAAATCACATGTGATCTGAAACGACATCTGTCTCCTCGAACTGTTGGGACGATTATGAGATCTTTGCCATTGGAGGGACATGCTCATCTTTTAGGAAAAAGTATTGTTTATTTTGAAACTTCAGTTGACTCTGGAATAGAGCGTGCAAGATCAGAATTCAAAAAAGGCGATGTTGCATTCTTGCCTTCTTCTGGAAGTTTTTGTTTTTTTACAAACAATGTGGAGGCTGCAAAAACAATGACTCCTATAGGAAAACTGACCGGAAATGTTGATGCATTAAAGGATGTTAAATCTGGAGATGTATTGTGTATCTATGAGGAGACTGCTTGATACAAGTGGTGTCCTGAATAACCGCCAACTCGCTTTACAATTCCTTTTTCTGCAGATTCTTTTAGAAATTTGTTTGCTGCAGAAATTTTTACACCTGTTTGTCTTGCCATGTCTTGAACTGTAATTACTTTGGAACTTTGGATGATCTTCATTGCTTGTTGTTCGTTAACCATTACTGTGATCTCTGCTTTCTTTGGACCGCCTTCACCTTTGTCTTTCTTACTCTTTTTGGAATCTTTAGGAGTAGATGATGAATCTTTTTTTGCGGCTGTTGGTTTTTTTGCTCCACCCATAAACTGTGAAAAAAATATTCCTCTTATAAACGATGGAGATATGATTTCGTTCTCACCTCTAAAATTTTCAAATATAAATAACATATTGGATATGAGATTGTATGGGTGTAGTGTCAAAAGGCGCAAAATGTAATGTTGATGGATGTGACAAAGATGGGGCCCGTTCACTAAATACAACCAAAGTTGAAAATGCCGGATTGCGAGTAAATTCGACAGGCAAAAAAACAGTTCTTTGCAAGGAGCATTACAAAGAATACAAAAAAGAATCTAAAGATGACCGTGAACTTGAACGTGCAAGATTTGACAGATTTTAGCCTAATAGAAAAATACTGATAATTTCTAGCACTTTGAAGTGATTACTTGTTATTCAAATAATCTGACTCTAATTTTTTATAGAATTTGTCCAGGTGTTTGAAAATTCTTTTTGGTTTTCTTCTTTTTTGTGTGCTAATTGCATATAATGCCAGAATCGGAAATGCAATTGTTGCATCTGCATAGACAGTAATTACATCTTCATGTGCATCTTGAACTTTTCCCCAACTCTTTCCTTCTTGTAATGTTGCCCCTGAAAGACCTCCTGTGTCTGGTCTAGCATCAGTAATTTGTATAATGTAATCTTGCCCTCCGTCATCTCTGTTTAGAATCTGGTCTAGTGTGGGTCCTGTTTGCTGAGCTGTGTTCTTTGGAACTCCTCCCCCCAATTCCAAAATTCCTGATTTTTTTGAGTTGTATAGAATTGCAGCTTGTTCTAATAATTCTTTAACAAAATCAAAATTGTATTTTTTGCCACGTAATCTATGTACTGCTAAATTCATAGCAATTGACGAGTCTCCAATCGTTGAAATGTATACTGGAACATCATACTTGTATGCTGATGCTAAGAAACTTTTTTCTGGATCTTTAGCTTTTTCTTGAGTCATTTTTCCTATGAAATTACACAGTTCTGCACTAGTGAATGATTTTTCAATAAATTTTTCTTTAAACATGTCTTGCATTATTTTGTCTTCTGCCTTCATTGTTTTTTCAAAATCAATATACACATCACGAATTCTTACAATTCCTTTTTCATACAGAATCATGTCATCCACATCAAAATGTCCTTGTTTTACAGGTAATTTGTGTGCAAAATGATCTTCATGATATACATTAGCTCCTGTTGTGATAATCCAGTCTACAAACCCTCTCTCAATTAATGATTTGAAGATTCCTCCAAATCCTACTGGTGTCATTGCCCCTGCAATAGTTAAACAAATTGTGGCTCCTTCATCTATCATTTTTGCAAAAAGTTTTGCAGCTTCTCCTAATTGCCTCCCGTTATATCCTGATTGAGCATAGACCTCTACAATATCTTCAATCTTCATATTGGGTTTCAATTCAATATGAGGAATATTTTTTCCATGGAAATTGTGATGGTCCATTTTTACTGACAGTTTCTCAGAGTAAATAATACTTGCGACTAAACTTTAAACTATCATTTGCATATTGAAAATATCTTGAATGTTGTTGATTTGCATGATCCAAAGAGAGTGAACAGGATACCTGATGAGACTAAAGTTTTATTTTCTTCAGGAAGTTTCATGCAAGACGAGTTTAAGATTCTAAAAGTAGAGTTGCGTCTGTATGTTGAAAGGACTGATGAACATTTAGGGGATTTTTCTCTGATCACTTCTTTTGTGGAGACCGACAAAGGTACGGTGGAGATGATTTATGATGAAGGGTATCGTGGAGCAGACTCTTTGAAAAGGGCATCGGAATTTCTTACCTCCAATCTAGGCATATCTGGACTTATTTTACGCTCAGTGATTTCATTACGTGATAAAATGTCTTAAAAAAATTCTGGCATTTCAGCAAACACTTATTTCAATTGTCTTTTCTGTTTGAAATTATGCGAATATTGCAATTACACTGTGATAGTATAGAGTATACTCCTACAAAAAAGGAGATCAAATCAGCTGAGGAAATTGAAAACCCTCAAACTCAAAGATTTGAAGAGATTGTAGTTGCATTTGTTGCAATTGAAGATGGTGATGATTCGTCTGTTGCAAAAAACGCAATATCTCAGATAAAAAACTCAATGGAAAAAATTGGGTGCAAGAAATTATTGTTATATCCTTATGCTCATCTTAGCTCAAATCTTGCAAAACCCTCTATTGCAATGTCTTTGTTACTGGAAATGGAAGATGGAGCATCAGATCTTGAAGTTTCTCATTCTCCTTTTGGTTGGACAAAGTCTTACAAAGTGCAAGTTAAAGGACACCCTCTAGCTGAAAGCTCCAAAGTTGTAACAAAAGATTCTGCATCTTCTAAAGATGAGGAAGTTACATCAGATGCACTAAAAGGGGAATCTACTATTCGCTCTTATTGGAAAATAATGTCTCCTGATGGAACAATGACAAACATTGGTGACTTTGATTTTTCTAATCACAAGAAATTAGAAATATTGGCAAAATATGAATCTGCAAAACAACGTCAGGTTGATGAACCTCCTCCTCATGTTGCATTGATGAAAAAACTTGCAATTGCAGATTATGAACCTGCTTCTGATTCGGGAAACATGAGATTTTTTCCAAATGGTCGTTTAATAAAATCACTAATTGAAAGGTATGTCACTGACCGTGTAAAGGAGTATGGCGGTTATGAAGTTGAAACTCCAATTATGTATGATTCCGAACACCCAAGTATGGTTAGTTACTTTAATCGATTTCCTGCAAGACAATACAATATTAATTCAGAGGGAAAGAAACTTTTTTTGAGATTTGCAGCATGCTTTGGACAATTTTTAATGGCAAATCACTTTCAAATGTCATACAAAAATCTGCCTTACAGGCTATATGAGCTCACGAGATACAGCTTTAGACGTGAACAATCAGGTGAACTAGTTGGATTGAGAAGACTTCGTGCATTCACAATGCCTGATTGCCATGCATTTTGTAAAGATATTCCACAAGCCATAGATGAGATAAAGGTTAGATTTGATTTGTCTCAAAGTGTTCTGAAAGAATTGGGAATAGATGATTCTGATTATGACATGGCAATTCGATTTACTGAAGATTTTTACAATGAAAATAAATCTTCAATCGAAGAACTTGTCAAAAAACATGGAAGACCCGTACTTGTTGAAATGTGGAAAGAAAAATTCTTTTATTTTGTTTTAAAATGGGAATTCAATTTTATTGATAATTTAGGAAAAGCATCTGCATTATCTACAGATCAAATAGATGTTGAAAATGGTAAACGATATGGGATAGAATTTATCGATGAGAATAACACTGCACAAAATCCAATCATTTTGCACAACTCTCCAAGCGGTGCAATTGAACGCATAATCTATGCCTTGTTGGAAAAGGCAGCTGATGACTCAAAGAAAGGTAAAAAACCACAATTTCCATTATGGCTTGCGCCTACCCAAGTTAGAATTATTCCATTAAAAGAAGAATTTTATGATTTTTGTGAAAATCTATGTAACAAAATCTCTGCACAAAATGTACGTGTAGATGTTGATGACAGAAATGAAAGCATTGGAAAAAGAATACGTGAAGCAGAAAAAGAATGGATTCAATACATTCTAGTAATCGGCGAAAAAGAGGCAGGTTCTGAGCATCTTAGCATTCGTGATAGGCAGACAGGAAATGTCAGAGAGTTGTCTTTTGGTGATTTTATGAATGAAATTAACAAACAAACTTCAGACAAACCCTTTACCGGATTGAATCAATCAGTACATCTTTCAAAAAGACCTCAGTTGATGGTGTAGGCTATGAGTTTTCTTGATTTATACATGAACAAAAATCCCCTGATAACTGCTTCGGATGATGACTCTGAACCTGTAGCAACTGTCTTTGGCATTCCATTTGATGCAACTCATTCTTACAAACCTGGTTGTAGATTTGGTCCTGATTCAATCAGAGATTCTTTTAACAACATTGAGATATTTCATCCTGAACTATCTGTGGATTTAGAAACTGTAAACATTGAAGATCTGGGAAATACCCGTCATACTGTTGTCGCATCTGAAATGATTGACATGGTAAAAAAAATTACCGCTGAACTTGTTGCAAAAAAACGCCAGTTGTTTATTCTGGGAGGTGAGCACTCTATAACTTATGGAACATACACTAGTTTTCCAAAAGAAACTGGTTATGTTGTATTTGATGCCCATTATGACTTGAGAGATGAGTTTGCTGATATCAAACTTAGTCATGCATCTTATCTTAGACGAATTGTTGAAGAAAGAGGTGCTCAAAACATTCTACATGTTGGAGCACGTGCATTTGTTAAAGAAGAACTGGAATTTTTAACCGAACATAAAATCAAAACTATTACCGATAAGGAAATCCGTGATGGAAAAGGCCCTCAATTACTAAAAGATCATGTTTCTACTTTTGACATGATTTATTCTAGTTTTGATCTTGATGTACTTGATCCAGCATTTGCACCTGGAGTTGGAAATCCTGAAGCTACAGGAATAACATCCAGAGAACTCTTTGACATGATTTACTCTCTTCAAGAAACCAAGGTGACTGGCGTAGATATTGTAGAGCTAAATCCATATCATGATAATGGTGCAACTGCTTCTCTTGCAGCAAAGATAATGTCTACGCTTATCGCAATTAATCTGTCTCATAACAAATAAACTACAAATTTCAAAAAATTGACCACTTTTCACATTGATTTTATTCCTATTCACTTTATTAGCTAGTGTTGCTGGGGTTATCACGTGTTAAATAATCTCCGAGAATCTCTCAAACCAACACTTGAAAAAATTGGTAAAGGATTTGCATCCACTGGATTGTCCCCAAACTTTTGGACTGCAGCAGGGTTGGCAATTGCATTCCTTTCTGCAATAGTCTATGGACTTGGAATTGGAATAACATCCTTAGTTGTTGGTGGAATTTTGTTACTTGTTTCAGGATTCTTTGATATGGTAGATGGACAAGTGGCACGAGTTACTGGAAAAACGTCTCAGAAAGGCTCGTATCTTGATTCCATGTTTGACAAAATTGCAGAGACTGCAATATTTTTAGGAATTCTTGTTGGTGGATATGCAGAACCTTATTTGGTATTGCTTGCAATAACTTTATCATTACTGGTAAGTTATGCTAGAGCAAAATCTGATGCAATAAATGTAAAACTACAAGGTGTTGGAATTGGAGAAAGAGCAGAACGATTGCTTGTGATTGCAATTATTGGAATTATTGGATTTATGGAAATTGCAGTAATCATTGTTGTAATTATTGCAGCAATAACATTAATTCAAAGAATGATTGTTACTGCAAAAAACATCCAAGAATAATACTATCGTAGCTTTCCACGTTTTCTTCTATTATCTGCAGATCTAATTTTTAGAATCTTAAAGTGAATTGCACATGATATGCAATACCATTTTAGAACTGTGGGTGATGCAATATATGCTCCTTGAGCTCGTAGTTCTTTTGCTAATGTGTGTTCAACTAGATTTAATCTAGATGTGACTTTTTTTGCCTTGTCTTTTGGGACTGTTTGTCCGCAGTTTGTACATTGTACAACACCTGAGGATCCTTTTCCTCCTTTTGTACGACCTCTACTTGCGCGCTTAAGTGGCATGCACGTAAGCTGATTTGCCTCTTTATATTCTTGATGGCGTCTATTTCATTTTTTGACTAGGTTTTCAAAAATCTATTGCGTGTTTCTCATAGGACTGCCTTGTTTTATAGTGGTTACGAAAATACGATTATCATGAGCCCAAAAAACATGATCGTTTTTCTTGTCCTAATTCAATTAATTTTGATTGGTTCTACTTTTTCAATATTGTATGCATATTCTCTTGAGCAAAAAAACTATGCCGATTTTGTAAATGTGGCTGGAAAAAATCGCTTTCATACTGCATTTACAATACACACGTTATCTGAATTTGAGTCTGGTGATATTGGGAAATCTGAACTTTTGTCACAATATGATAATATGCGTCAAAATATCTCTTTGTTGAGACATGGGGGTGATTTGAATGGAGAATACATGCCTCCTTTACCTGCATCTTTTAATTCTGATTTGACATCTGTTGAAGAGAAATTCAAACAATTTGAAGATTTGGCAGATGAACTAATCAATGCAAAAAACTTAGAAATTGAATTAGATGAATCATTTTTCACAAAACATGAAACACTTGAAACTGAACTAATTGGTGTAACTGAAACATTAACTGTGAATATTACTGATGAATTTGAAAACATATCTTATGAACAAGAACGTTTGGAAATAATTTTGCCTATTCTCAACGGAATTGTTTATGTCATTACAATACTGACAATTTTTAAAATTTTACAAAAAGAAGGAAAGAAATTACAAAAATTAGAAAAACTTTATGCAATTGGCCAAATGTCTTCTCGATTGGCACATGATTTGAGAAACCCTATACATGTGATAAAGATGAATCTTGAACTTTTGAAAAGGAATTCTGGTATTGAACAATCTGTTAAAGACAAATACAATAGAATTGAACGCTCTGTTGCGGATATGAATTACATAATTGATGATGTGTTGGAATTTGTAAAAACAAAGGAACTTAATTTGGAAAGACATTCTCTTCTAAAAATAATATCCGAGTCAGTTTCAAGTCTTAATGTGCCTGCTGATATCCAGATTGAACTTCCTAAGGAAGATGTATCATTAACTTGTGATGGTAGAAAAATTCAAGCCATGATTGTAAACCTTGTCGTAAATTCTTTTGATGCAATAAAAAAGAAAGGAACCATTACGATAAAACTTGAAGACAATCCTAATCATGTAACAATACAAGTAATTGATTCTGGTCCCGGTATTCCTGATGATATAAAATCAAAGATTTTTGAACCACTATTTACGTCAAAAGATACTGGTACAGGACTTGGACTTGGAATCAGTAAAAATATAGTAAATCAGCACGGCGGTAAAATGTCTGTTGAAAATAATCCTACAACATTTACAATCGTTTTGCCAAAAAAGTAGTTCTGTTTCTCCTAAAACTTGATAAAAACAACTGCATGTTTTAATGCAAGGGATTGCAATTCCCATTACAGATCATGCGCGGTCTATGTCATAGCTGTTTTACCTCTGGAGTTGAATTATTCCTCCTCAAAGGCAAAATTTTGTGCAAAGAATGTTTTGACAAAAACAATGCAAAAAACTAAATCTGTTATTATTTGACAAAGAGAAATGAAATTAGCTGTATTTGCTCACTGTGCTATCGACACAATTACTATTGATAGTTCTAATTACGAGCAAGTTGGCGGCTCCGCATGTTATTGTGGTCTTACTGCAAGAGAGTTCAAATTTGATGTTGATTTATTTACAAAATTTGGAAATGACTTTCCAAAACAATATCTTTCTAATAACAAAATAAATTTTATAAATTCTGAATCTGTGAAAAATACTACAAAATTTGCAATATCTATTACTGGTGCTGATAGAACCTTGAAACTTGAAAATGAATGTGAGCCAATTGAATATTCTAATACAAAAGCAGATGGGCACCTTGTTAGTCCAATCTACCATGAAATTTCTGCTGATGTGCTAAAAAAAATTAAAGATGATTCTAATTTTTTATTTGTTGATCCTCAAGGCTTTCTTAGACAAAAAGATTCTCAAAATAATGTTTTGTTACAAAAAAATGATATTGATCTGTCTGGTGTTAGTGCAATCAAAGTAAATCCAGAAGAAGCTCAACAACTTGTAAATGGCACTCATGATGAAATGATGGTATCACTTCAGAAAAAAGGTGCAGAATATGTGTTACTTACAAACAAAGCTCAAGTGTCTATGTTAGTTAAAGATAAGGTGTACTCTATTACATTACCTAACAAAGATATTCATGATACAACTGGGATTGGAGATATTTTTTGTGCAGCATTTTGTTGCACTATGCTAAAAGAGAAGGACTTTTTGTGGGCGTTATGTTTTGCAGGAGGTGCTGCACAGGCTGCACTTGACTCTAAAAATATTGGATTACAAAAAATACCTCGTAAAGGAACAATTCAAAATAATGCCTCTTATTTTTATAATTTAGTAAAATTCCGAGACCTGTAATTCATTATTCTTTTATTGAAGCCAATCAACTCTTTACTCTATGCAAATAGGCATCTATGGGTCTGGTACTACAAGTAATTCAGCTAAGACTGTAAAAAAATACTTGATGATGCTGGCATCAAATCTTTTGCCATTACAAAATCAAAGAGTAAACCTGCTGATTGCATTATTGTTTTGGGCGGCGATAAGGGGGTTCGAAACTACTTTCATCGCACATTTGATTCGACATTGCCTATTTTGGGAATCAGTGAAGGTGAATCAAGTGGATTTTTGGCACAAATTGATCTAAAAGAATTTTCGTCTTATGTCAATATTCTCAAAAAACAAAAGTACACTGTTGAAGAAGTTCCTCGACTTGGTGTGAAAATTGATGGAAAAAATGTTTACCCTGTACTTAATGACGTTGCAGTTTTTTCATCTAGAAGTGCAATGTTGATGGAGCATACTTTACGTGTTAATGGGGAAGAAGTCTGGCACGATAACAGTGATGGCATAATTGTATCTACGCCTATTGGCTCTTCAGCTTATTCCATGTCTGCAGGCGGTCCTGTTTTATTTCAGGATTCTGCAGTGTTTGAAATAATTTCTGTAAACTCCCTTGATGTTACAAGACGACCAATCATAGTATCTAATGACAGCTCTATTGAAATTGATGATATTTCTGCTAGGTTACACTGTGAAGTAGTTCTTGATGGTTTGGATAGATACAAGGTTAGCAAGACTGTTGAGTGCACTCAATTTTTTCCACCTGCAAAAATAATCCGTCTAAAAAGAAATTCTACTGCAATTTCTGCCCTTGCAAAAAAGGTACATCTGGCAGAAGAATTACTTAGCATGCCTCCAAGCTCAAAGTTACTATTAAAGACATTAGAATATGAAGGTGCACTGACACAAAAAGACTTGGCAAACAAGACACTTCTCCCAGATAGAACTGTTAGACTTGCACTAAGTCATTTACTCAAAAAAGGATATGTGAAAAAGAAAGTCTCAATCAGAGATGCTAGGCAAAAAATCTATGAAATCTCTAAAATAGAATAATTGATTACTTTTCAGATGCTGCTTTGATAAAAGCTGAAAATACTTCTTCAGGAAATCCTGGTCTGCTATTGAACTCAGGATGAAATTGTACCCCTATGTAGAATTTGTGATTAGGAATCTCTAACATCTCCATTCTTTTGCCGTTATCACTGTCTGCTGAAAATATCAACCCATTTTTCTCAAATTCTGGAATATAGTCTTTGTTGATCTCATATCTGTGTCTATGACGTTTACTGATTGTTGTCTGACCATAGATTTTTTGAGCATTTGTGTTTTCTTTGATTATGACGTCATTGGCCCCTAATCTCAAAGAACCTCCCATATCTGAGATGTCTTTTTGTTCTGGTAGCAAATCTACTATTGGATTTTTTGTATCCGGTTTGATTTCAGTAGAATTTGCATCTTCTAATTTCAAAACATTTCTTCCAAATGCTATTGCGGCTAATTGGAATCCAAAACAAATGCCAAGATATGGTATGTTGTTTTCACGTGCATAGTTTGCAGTTTGAATAATTCCTTCAGAACCTCTAGCACCAAATCCTCCTGGGACTAGGATTCCATCATAATTTGATAAAATAGAATAATCTGTAATTGATTCTGAATCAATCCAATCTATGTCTACTGATTTCCCAATTTGTGCACTTGCATGTTTTAATGCATGATTTACGCTAACATAACTATCTGTTAGTGTCACGTATTTTCCCACCATTACAATCTTTACTTTTTGGTCTTCATGATTTACCATGTTTTGTGCAATTTTATTCCACTTGTCCCAGTTTGCTGATGCGTTGACCATACCTACTATTCCAAATTTTGTAAATATGGAATCCATGATTCCTTGATCATAGAGCATTTGTGGTACTTCAAAAATTGATTTTGCATCATGACACGATAGAACATCTTTGGCAGTTACATTTGTAAACATTGCAATTTTCTTTTTAGTTTTTTCTTCTAATGGTAAAGTACATCTAACTGCCAAAAAATCTGGTTGAATACCAATTCTTCTTAATTCTTGTGCACTGTGTTGAGTTGGTTTTGTTTTTTGTTCTCCTACCACATCCAGTGAGGGAGCTAATGTTACATGTACAAAGATCACACCTTGGGGCCCTTCTTCTACCCTCATCTGTCTTAATGCTTCTAGAAATGGTAATGATTCAATATCTCCTACAGTGCCTCCACATTCAACAATTAAGAAATCTAGTTTTTCATCTTCAGCAATTTTTCTAATCCTGTTTTTGATCTCATCAGTTACATGTGGGATAATTTGAACACATGCTCCCAAATATTCTCCTTTTCTTTCTGCCTCTATTACTGAGGAGTAAACTTGGGCAGTTGTAATGTTGTGACTTTTTGGAATGTCTTGATTTAGGAATCTCTCATAGTTTCCTATGTCCATATCGCATTCCCCTCCGTCATCTGTGACAAACACCTCTCCGTGGGCTACTGGATTCATGGTTCCTGCGTCATAATTCAGATATGGGTCTATTTTGATACATGATACTTTTTGGTCTGCTAACTGTAGTAATTTTGCAATCGAGGAAGTTGTTACGCCTTTTCCAAGGCCAGACATCACACCACCTGTGACAAAAATAAACTTCGTCTGCACATTAATGAAACGAGTATCTGGTTTTTGTATGTTTTGTCGATCATGGTGTGGTTGAAATACAACCAATTAGATTAAACATTCATGAAACTTGCATTTGCCGTATTACCTTTACTTGCAGTATTGGTAACTGGCACTGGTTTTGCTTTTGCTGAAAGTTATGAAATAAAAATTCCTTCAGGTGCATCTGATGAGAATTTTCCTTATTTTTGGTCTCAAAAAGATACCGGTGTAACTACTGGTGAGATTACTGTTTTTCCAGGCGATTCAGTAACATGGTCTAATGCTGATACTGCATTTCACACTGTAACGTCTGTTTCTGCATCAAGTATTGAAACAGGTGATTTTGAAGAAGACGGGTTATTTGATAGTGGATTTTTCTCTCCTGGAAAGGCTTACACACAACAATTTAACAAACTAGGTGATTTTTACTATTATTGCAGCATCCATCCTTGGATGAATGGTGTGGTTCATGTCATAAATGATCCTGGCAGTGTTAAATCAATAGATGGCGTTGCATCAGGTTTTAGTGATGACGGGCTTGGTTTTGAAGTAAAATACTTTTTAGATGTCTATTTGTCAAATGCTGTCCATGTTAACCCTGATGAAAGAACATTGACATTTACAATTTCTGGCAATACCAATAATGAACAAATCGTACTAACTTTGCCCAATGGATTAATTGAAAATCCTATATCTGTCTGGATTGATGGAAAAATGACAGAATTTGAATCTGATTCAAGCATAAGCGGTAACACTGTTACTCGACTGACAATCCCTTTGGAACCTCACTCTAGAGAAATTAAAATTATGGGGTCTTATGTGATTCCTGAGTTTGAAAGCATTGCTTTGCTAATTCTTGCAGTCTCTATAGTCTCAACCATAATTTTATCAAAAAAGACTAGTTTGATTGCTATGAGATAAGGGCCTGTTTTTACAATAACCCTCTCTTTTAGGCTCAATTATGCCAACATATCTGGTGAGAGAGATTCGCCTCAAACTAAACGATGATGATTATTTTGGATTTCTAAGTATTGCAACCGATGATAATTTAACAATAGAAGAAAAACTAAAACAAATCATCAATTACCATCTGATCGTTTATCGAAATAAACAGAAACTAAAAAATGAACGTTTGATGTAAATCAAAAACTTAAGTTCGTACAAAATTCATACATTCTGTGACACATAACGCTGATCCCAACTACAAGGCTACAATGGTCATCCTCAATGACATTGAAAAAAAAGGCCTATGTCATTTTAATTATGAATATTATGATGAAAAATTCTTTCTGAATTTCATTAATTTTGAAAGAATATTTTCACGTTCATTTTCTGAAATTATACGAAAACTGGATGACTTTGAAATAAAACATGATGAAGTGATATTTTTTGCAGTGTATTCTATGTTATGTTACATTAATTCACACATTAAAGTATTTGAAAAATTTTTAAAAATTATTGTTGATTTTGCACAACTAAAAGGTGGTTTTGATGAAAACACAACACTAAGTCAAATGCTCAAAAAGACTTGTAACAAAATGCAATACAACCCAAAACTAAAAAATGCAATTAGGGGTTTGTTTTTGGCTGATTTTGCAGATGCTGTTGTGTATCAAAAATATCTTATTTTAAAAGACGGGCATTTGCTAATTCATCCCAACGATGCAAATAAGAAAAAACAAATCTCCATAGACGGTCTATATGATAATTCATTACAAGTTAAGGCAATATTTGGTGCAATGATGGATTGGGCAGACGCTACAGACAAACCAAAAGAAAACAAGACTGATGAAATTGGTACCATTGTAAAAAACCTGATGACCCAGGTCAACGCTTTGGATGAAAAACTGACTAAAATTTCTTAATTGTTGGATTGGATTAGATCAAATCTTTTCTTTATGGTGTTGTAAGTTTTGAACAACCTTTCTCTTATGCCTAAATATCCATCAAGTCCTATGACTGATTCAGATTGTAATCATTATTGGTCCAAAAATGGGTCATTTTTCTGCATTCATTGTGGTCAGGATATTCAAAAAATAAACTAGTTTTGATTATGGTTTTGATTAGATTCTATCAATATGCTTAAGTTACCTGATTACGTGTGTATTTTATGGGATTTAGGAAAACTCTTGCAAAATTCTGTGTTATGAAAAAAGTGAGAGATAAGGCAAATGAGCCAGATGAATCTGATGAAAAATAACTTTATTTCCAAAACTATACAGCTGTAAAAAAAAATCTTGATTTTTGAACAACTTTTAGTTTTTGATAACACGAATTTTTTATTTTTCTTTTATTATAATATGGTGAGAACATCTAGTAGGTGGTCATAACTGAAATCGAGTTTCCCCTCAATGCCAGTTTGTAAACTTGGCCACCTTACTTAGACGGTTCTTATTTTTTTCTGCAATGTTTGTCTTTTCAGAGATCTTGTAAATGATTCTATTTTAGACTCTAATTTGCTTTGAGGTGTCTTTTCAATTAATTTCAAATATGCACTTCCGACAATTACTCCGTCAGCTCCTGCGTTGATGTATTTCTTTACGTCTTCTGGAGTCGATACCCCAAAACCAACTCCTATTGGAATCTTTCCTTTGGTTTGTTTTTTGACATTTTTGATTGCCTTTATTGTATAATTTTTAATTCCTGTTTTTACTCCGGTGGTTCCATACACTGCAACTAGATACAAGAAACCTGATGATGCTTTTACAATTTTTTGAATTCTTGTTTTACTGGTATTGGGTGATATCAGAAATATGGTATCTGCAATATTTTTAGCAGCTTGAAGATATTCTTTTGACTCTTCTACTGACATGTCTGGAAGAATGAATCCGTCAATCCCTGCCTTTTTTGCATCTGTGATGAATTTTGAATACCCTCTATGGTATAGGATGTTGGTATATGTCATCAATACAAGTGGTATGTCTGTCTCTTTTCTGATTTTTTTCACTAGTGAAAAAAATTTGTTTATCTTCGTGCCTCCATCAAGAGATATGGTACTTGCATTTTGAATAACTGGACCATCTGCCAGTGGATCTGAGAAAGGAAATCCCAATTCTATGATGTCTACTCCTCCTTTTACCAATCCTCTTACAACCGATATGGTTGCTTTTTCATTTGGAAATCCTGCCATTATGTATGAAATCAAAGCTTTTTGCTTTTTTTCTTTTAACTCTGAAAATTTTTCTTCAATCTTTGACATTTTTACTCATATAGTTTTGTACTTCTTCTACGTCTTTGTCTCCTCTGCCTGAAAGTGTTACCACGATTGATTCGGATTTTTTGCTTTTTCTTGCAACTTTGATTGCTTCGGCAATTGCATGAGCTGATTCTAGTGCTGGAATGATTCCTTCTGTTCTAGTTAGCATCAAAAATGCATCAATTACCTCTGTATCAGTAGCTGAATGATATTTTACTCGTTTAGTGTCTTTAAAGTAAGAATGCTCAGGTCCTACACCTGGATAATCAAGTCCAGCTGAAATACTATGCGTTTCTGTAATCTGTCCTTCTTTGTTTTGAAGTAGATATGTCATCATTCCATGAAGTACACCTTTGCTTCCAGCAGATAATGTTGCAGAATGTTTTTTTGATTTTAATCCATGACCTGCAGCTTCTACTCCAATAATTTCTGCATTTGTATCTACTAGTGGGTAGAATGTTCCAATAGCATTTGAACCTCCACCAACACATGCTATTACACTGTCTGGTGTTTTGTTTAGTTTTTTCATTTGTAATTTTATTTCATTTCCAATTACACTTTGAAAATCTCTGACCATGACAGGATATGGGTGTGGTCCTACTGCCGAACCCAGTAGATAATACGTGGTTTCTACATTTGTAATCCAATCCCTAATTGCCTCATTGATTGCATCCTTGAGTGTTTTTGAGCCTGATTTGACTGGGTGGACCTTTGATCCAAGTAGATTCATTCGAAATACGTTTAGTTTTTGTCTGATAGTATCTTTGTATCCCATATACACTTCTGCCTTCATACCTAATGCTGCACATGCCATGGCAGTTGCAACTCCGTGTTGGCCTGCACCTGTCTCTGCAATGATTCTTTTTTTCTTCATTTTTTTTGCAAGAAGTGCTTGACCTAATGTGTTGTTTATTTTGTGAGCTCCTCCATGTAGAAGGTCTTCTCTTTTTAGATAGATTTTTGCGCCTCCGAGCTTCTCTGATAGATTTTTTGCATAGTAAAGTGGCGTTGGACGTCCTGCGTAAACTTTGAGATAATAGTCTAATTCCTTTTTGAAACTTTTATCATTTTTGAATTTTAGGTAATTTTCTTCTAATTCTTCAATTGCTGGAACTAGAGTTTCTGGAATGTATTTTCCACCAAATTCTCCGAACCTACCATTTTTTGGATATTTCAATACGCATTCACCAATTTTCTTACTTGTTCTTCAATGTTCTCACTTTTCATTATGCTTGATCCTATTAGAAATGCGTCTGCTCCACACTTTTTTAGATATTGTATGTCTTCAGGTGTGTCTATCCCGCTTTCAGATAAAATGGGTCTTGTTTTTTCAATTCCTGACAAGATGTCTTCAGTAGTCTTTAGATTGATTTCTAGTGTATCTAGATTTCTATTGTTAATTCCAATTAAGTCTGCTTGTGTTTTTAGGGCATTTTCAAATTCTTGTTTTGTATGTACTTCCAAAAGAATTTGCAGTCCTTGTTTGTGACCATATGCGATAAAATCATCAATGTCTTTTAGATACTTTTGATCAAACAATGATTGAATTACTAACATAAAGTCTGCTCCAATTTTTTTTGCGGCATCTATCTGAATTTTGTCAATCATGATGTCTTTCATTAACATTGGAACATCCACTGCTTGTCTTACTTTCATAAAATACTCGGGGGATCCATTAAACAAGTGTGGTTGCGTCAACACCGATAGTGCTTTTGAACCTCCTGCTATCATTTGGGATGCAATGCTTACAGGATCAGTGAGTGTGCGGATTTTACCTAGGGAAGGTGATGCAAATTTTATTTCTGTAATCAGAGGTGCATGTCCATTTGTCTTAATAATTTGAATAAAGTCTTTGTTTGATTTTTCCAAATTAGATTCTATTTCATAAACCCCATCATTAATTGCCATTTGTGAGTTGTTTACCAGTTTTCTAAGAATATTTTCAGCCATCTATAATCTCCTTTAACTTGGTAATGTCCCCTGTATCTTGTACAAATTTCTCTAATAGTGAGAATGCTTTACCATCTTTAATTGTGTTTAATGCAAGCTCCACTGCTTCTTCAAAATTACTTGAAATGTCTGCAACAATTAATCCTCCTGCTGCATTAAGTGCAGTTGTCTCGATCATTGCTTGATTTGCAGTATTGTTTAGAACATTCACAAACGACTTTATCGCATCTTCTTTGGTTTTGATTTGAATGTCTTTTAATGATGATTTGTGTAATCCTACAACTTCTGGATCAATTGCATTCATCAAAACTTTGCCATTTCTTAAAATGCATACTCTGTTAGTTGAACTGGTAGAAAATTCATCCATCCCATCATCTGAGCGTACTGTCATGATGTTTTCTGCACCTTTTCTCTTCAAGATTAGTGGTAATCTGTCTAGGTATTCTATTGAAAAAACTCCTACTAGTTGGTTTTTTACTCTAGCTGGATTGGATAATGGGCCAAGTAAATTAAATGCAGTTCGTTTTCCTAATTGTTTTCTTGCTGCAGAGACATGTTTCATTGCAGGATGAAATTTTTGTGCAAACATAAAACAGATGTTGTGTTTTTCTAAAATTTCTGCAATTTGAGGTGGTTCTAAATTTAAGTCATATCCAAAATACTCAAAAATATCTGCACTGCCAGATGCCCCTGAACTTGAACGATTCCCGTGTTTGGCAACAATTCCTCCCGCAGCAGCTACTACAAATGATGCTGTAGTTGATATGTTGAATGTCTGGAGCTTGTCTCCTCCTGTACCACACATGTCAATTATGGTTCCAGCATTTTTAGGCTCAATTTTTAATGAGAATTCCTGCATTTTGTCAAGCATTCCTAATAACTCGTCATCTGTTTCTCCTTTGTCTGCTAGATTGGATAGGAAATTTGCATTTTCAGAATTAGTTGTCTTTCCAGAAAGAACGTCTGTCATCACTTGGTTTATTTCGTCATACGTGAGGTCTGTCTTATTTTGAAGTTTCTCAATTAAATCTGAAATCATTTTTTCCTCTCCTTTACTTGATTGATAAAGTTTGCAAGGATTTTTTTCCCATCTTCTGTCATTATTGATTCGGGATGAAATTGCACTCCTTGAATTAGATAGTCTTTGTGCTCTATTGCCATAACTTCTCCGTCATCTAATGCAGTAGCTGTGACTTTTAGAACTTCTGGAATGATTGTTTTATCTCCAACAAGACTGTGATAACGTGTTGCTCTAAATGGATTTTTTACATCTTTGAATAATTTTGATTCAGTATGATCTACTGGACTTGTTTTTCCATGTCTTACACATCCTGCATTGGTCACTTTTCCTCCAAATGCGTCAATTATTCCTTGATGTCCAAGACACACTCCTAGTATGGGTGTGTTTGAACCCATATCTTTGATTACATCACTGCAGACCCCAAAGTATTTTTTATCTTCTGGAGTTCCTGGACCTGGAGAAATAATTATTGCATCATAATTTTTTTCTTGAATTTCATTTAGGGTGATCTTGTCATTTCTAATCACATCACAATCTACTCCTAGTTCTCCCAAGTATTGTGCTATGTTGTAAACAAACGAATCATAATTGTCTATGATTAAAAATTTCATGAGGATGCCTCCTTTAGTGCTTGTAGCATTGCCCCTGCTTTGTGCTCTGTTTCTTTGAACTCGTTTTCTGGAATTGAATCTGAAACAATTCCTGCACCTGATTGGACAAACCCTTTTCCGTCTTCAATGAAGATGCTTCTGATTGCAATTGCAAAATCACAACATCCATTGTATGAGAAATATCCTACTGCCCCTGCATATGGGCCTCTGGCCTCTGTTTCCAGTTCATCAATGATTTCCATGGCTCTCACTTTGGGTGCTCCTGACACTGTTCCTGCTGGAAACACTGCCTGAAATGCATCAAACATGTCATTTTCAGGTGCCAAATTGCCTACTACATGACTCACAATGTGTTGAACGTGACTGAATCTCTTTATCTCCATTAATGATTCTGGATGGACTGTTCCATATTTGCAAACTCTGCCGATATCATTTCTTCCCAAATCTACAAGCATTGTGTGTTCTGCTAATTCTTTTTCATCGTGGATTAATTCCTCTGCTAATTGCTTATTTTTCTCCTCATCGTCTGTGATTTTTCTAGTTCCTGCGATAGGAAATGTCTCTACTTTATCATTGGTAATCCTTACCAACATCTCTGGGGATGCGCCTATGATTGTTTTATTGTCTTGTTTCAGATGATACATGTATGGTGATGGATTTAGCTTTCGTAATGTTTTGTAAAGTGTAAGATTGTCTCCGTTAGTGTCAAATGCAAATTTGCGAGATAAAACCACTTGGAATATGTCTCCGTCATGGATGTATTCTTTTGCTTTGTTTACAATCTCTGAAAATTTTGATTCATCCATATTTGGTGTAACTTCACTTGAATGGAATTCTCCAAACTCGTCATTATTCATAATTAATTTGTCAAATCTGTTTTCGTCGTGAAAAAAATAAAACAATTTTTCATGTACATTATCATACAATAACCCATCATCATAAATTCCAAACTCCATTAATGGCTGAGGTGATTTGTGTCTGTCTGGAATATTTTCTACCATTCTGATTGCATCGTAATTTACGACTCCTACTGCTCCTCCAAGATATCTATAACTTTGATCATCTGAACTTCCAAGTAGTTTTTTTAGTTCTGAAAATGGGTCGTTAGTTTGTATTGTCTTGGTTTTTCCGTCTTGAATTATCTCGACCTTGTCTGAATACCCTTTTAGGATTATTTTGGGGTCAAACCCCATTACAGATGTCTCGGCAAGTACTTCTGGCCCTGTTAATGATTCAAAGAGAAATGAATGAGAATAATTTCTTGAAATTTTATTGTAAATTTGAAATTGGTTTTCAGATAAATCTAGGGGTATTATTTTTGCTTGAGTCTTTCCAAAGGCGTCCACCCATAGACACAATTTTGCTGGTTTATTATTTAAATTGTAAAGTAGGCAGAGGTCTGACATTTTTTGTCTAAATTGGCTCTCTACTAGGCACAATGCTATTACCGTATGGTACGGTACCTTTATAGCATAGTTGATCGTAGTATAGTTGTCATGCAGGGGGTAAATCGAGCAATTATGCAAGACATGCAAGTTCTCAAAAAACGAAATATTTCAACTTCAGTAAGTAAAGTAGAATGTTATGTTTGTGGTAAAGGATTAGAAGATGGCCATTCTATTACTGCAAAAACATTGTCAAATGGAATCGTTCTATTTTGCGATGTACATTATTCATTACAGTAAACTCCTAATTTTTTTCTTTTTTTATATTCCATATTTTTTACGATGAGCATTTTGCCATCTTGTGGCAATATCCATTTCTTCTTTAGTGATATCATTAATTTCTAAAGGATATTCTGGTAAAATTCCATATTTTATCAATATTTTACGATATTTTCTATAATATGCTTCAATTTCACCTAACAGTAATTTCACTAATCCTTGGATTTTTTTGGCTTCTTCATCCATTTCCATATCTCGTAATTTGTTTACTTTTTTTTGAGTAATTTTCATTTGTTTGAATCTTCGATTATATTCTGCAAGTATTCTTAATTCTAAATTCTCTTCAATTGATTTTGAATCCTTTTTAAATTTCATAATTCTTTATTCACTATCTTGACTCTATTTTTTTAATCTCTTCTTTAATTTTCTTAATGTTATCTGTCCAGATTTTTACCATTTTTCTCTGATTTTCAATCTCTTTTGAATTATCTGAATTTTTAATCTCCTCTAATCTTTCTATTTCATGAATATGTTTTTTCAAATTATACTCGGCTGATTTTAGCTTCTTTTTTTGAAAATCTAAAACTTTTTTTGAAATGAAATTCAATGAGATTTGTTTCAAGTCATTCCATAAATAATTAGGTGTTTTTATAAAAATTCATTTTTTGAGCCTATCTTTCATGTTTTTTACCCCACTTGTGCTCGATTTGGAGATGATCCTCTAATTTCCTAGGCGTTGTCATGACAACATTGCAAATAAGACATCTATAACTCAAGAAGATTATTACTTTGATTTTAGTTTAAAATCTGAGGTTATTATGAAAACTCATTCTTCATCTATTGCATTGTTGTACTCGTCTACTTTTTTGTTATCTTCTTCAATCTCTTTGTTTTCTGTGTCTACGTCTTCAAATAGTTCAGGATTGTCTTCTTGCGCTTTTTTCATCAATTTTCCAAATGTTTCAGGATCCTCTCTTTGCAACTCTAGTAAGATTTTTCCAATTGAGTCATCTAGATTACTCATGTGTGTTATGAAAAATCGTGATACTTAACAATACTGAAATTCTTTCATAAAACATGCCTCTAGATAAAATGGCAAATCCTGAAGATTTTGTCCCAACTCACAAATCTGTTGTATTGCACATTCAAGGAACTCCTGTTGCCTGTATAATTGATCCTCAAAATAATTATGATGATGTGAATGATGATCCCTCTCTCCGCGCCAGTCTTACAGGATTTTTAAACAAAGATGATGAATTTGGTCTTTTAATGGGCTTTCAATTAAAAATAAAGACTGATGAACAATTTCTTCAATTCACTGTATATCCTAATGAAGAACTAATTGAAACCTTGATCTTTGATGAACGACTTTTCATTATTAATGAAAAAATGGATCCGCTTTTTTCATTGAAAATCAATACGGATCAATTTGTAAAAACTAAATCCGAATTTGACAAATTCCAAAAAATGATTGAATGACTTAGTATTAAATTACTAGTGCTCTGAAATCAATTATGCCTAATTTTGCTCAGATGCTGAAAATAAGGGAACCTACACTACTTGATAGAGAAGATGGCCACTGGTATCAAACAAAATTTGACAAAATTTACCCTTCAATAAGCACAATTTTGTCTGCCACTGCTTCTGATGAAAAGAAAAACGGGTTATCTGCTTGGAGGGAAAATGAACCTGCCCATGAATACATCACAGCACAGTCTCAACACATTGGAACACAATCTCACAAAATTATTGAAGATTATTTGGCTCGGAATCTAAACCTGGAAGAATTTGACTTGCTTCCTATTGCACACTTTCACAATCTAAAGCCTTTCTTAGAAAATATTTCAGATGTTACCTGTATTGAACAACGAATGTATTCTGATAATCTAAAAGTTGCAGGAACAAGTGATCTTATTGCAAAATATAATGGCGAATTATCAATTATCGATTATAAAACAAAAAGAAAACCTCAAGTTGATGAATACATGTATGAGTATTATTTACAGACTACATGTTATACTCAAATGTTTCATGAGGTTACAGGACAAAAGATTAACCAAGTGGTGATTCTTGTGAGTAGTGAAAAGAATACTAGACAGGAATTTATCAAAAAATGTGATGACTATATCCAACCAATGCATGAGCGAATAGAAAAATACTATCTAAATAATGAAGTGATGCCATGAAATCATGGGTTCCTCCCACAATTTTGATAATTATTTTATCTGGGGTTTTAATTTACATGTCTCTTGGAAAATAACTATTCTCTTGCGCATGCACATTTCACATAGGCCACTTTGAATTCTCCTTCACTCTTTATGTTGTGAGACATGGGCCTTCTGCAATGCTGGCACTCTGTGAATCCATGATACTCCTCAACTGGAACCACTTTGTATTGCCATGATTTTGTTTCTTCATCCCAATAAACAGAATTGATCTCAGTAGGATTATCCATGAGTATATCTTTCAAAAACAATATTTGAGAATTTCTAGTATTTTTCTATATAGAATTATGAAATATGAGGAATTTGGTATCATCGAATGTTATGATGATTATGCTTTTGATGATTCGTTTATTCTAATTTTTACTAGTTGACTTCTTGAATTTGGACTAATCTGATTGATTATTTTCTAGGTCTTTTACGAGGATTTTTTTCGTAATATTTCTCGACATTATCATTCCATTCTTTATTTTCTGGTAAGCGTGAACGAGGATGTGGTCTTTTACCTTTTTTTGATAAAAGATCACTATTCTCTTCATAGAATCTGTCTATTTCGGAAATTAACAAATCCAAAAATTTTGATGCATCTCTTGCTTCCTGACTCTTAGGATCTCTATGTGTCATTATTGATTTTACAAGTGTGTCTATCCTAGCAGTTTTAATTTTGTACTCATAGCGAACTCTGTTATCAAATGTGATCATTAGGTCTTGTGATGTATTGTACTAGTGTATATTCATTTCATTTGGATTATTTTTACTCTTGATTTCCCACCTGCTAGTTTAAATCTCTAAAAAAACTAAATCTAGTATGCCTGAATCTCAAACTGATAATTTTGAATTGTTTGAAAAAATAAGTAAAAAATATTTTGTGGAACTTGAACAAAATGTGCCTCATATTCAACAAACATTGTTTGATTTGCAAAATGAATATTACAAAGTCTGGAAAAATTATGTGAATTCTAATATTTTACTTCAAAAAGAATTCTCAACACGTTCTGGTTTTGGCCCTAAATTCTCTGATGATGTAAAAGAAATTATTGAAAATATGTCTGATGAAACAATAAAGTTTCGTTCAATATTTCATAAAATTGCAATTGCTAATATTGAACATGGAAAAAGTTATGCAAAAACCCTAAATGATAATGCATACACCTTTGCTGATCTAAATAAAAAAATAATGAAATATTGGATTTCTGTATTGTCTCCATACTCAAATAATTGATATGAAAAAATCTACAATTGGCGTAATATTGATTGGTGTTTCAATAGCTGTTTTTTATGGTATTATGGTGATGTTGTGGCGTCTCTAGGCTAGATTTTTGATAATATCTTCTTTTTAGTCTCTTGGAATTCTTTTGCAGTGATTAATCCCTGCTTTTTGAGTTCTCCTAGTTTTTCTAATTCTTCAAGATGTTTTTGAGTTGAAGTTTTGAGTTTTGTTTTTAAACTTGCTTTTTTCTTTGATATTGCTTGGCTTATTTCAAACCCTTTCTTTTTTGCGTGTTTGATAATTTCATCTGATTTTTGTTTGGTTATGTCATCTACAAGTCTGTGATTTTTTGCCATTTTGCCCAATTCTTGTGTTTTTTTATGAGCTAGTTTACTTTGATATTTCAAATCTTTGATTATCTCGTTTTTTGTTTTTTTCTTGAATCTACGTGTGTATTCTTCGATAACTAGCACTGGAAATGGGCTATATTCTACATCTAGATAATATTTGATAACTGTGTCATCTGGCAACTTTTTGAGATATTCTTTAATTGATTTTTCTGATTTAAATTTCACAAATTTGTTTTGAATTGTTCTCTTAAAAAGATTGATTGAAGGTTATGTTGTGAACCTATTTTCCTGATATTCTTCATCATACGTTTTTTTTATTTTATTTTTATTAACGAATTCTTCTAGAATTTTTTCTATCTCCTCTTCTGAAATATCAAATCTTCTATGAATATGTCTTGTTGCAGTTGTCTCATTAATTTCTGATCTGTTTTTGATAAATTCAATAATTATTTCTTTAATGTTGACACTGTCATTCATAATTATGTCTAGCACGAATATTATTTTAAAATTAGCATGACCTAATTAGTCTGTTCTAATTTTGCTATAACTTAAATTCACTTTTGAAAAAAATACCTTCATGAAGGATGATTGTTGTAGAAAATGTGGTGAACAGTTACAGGTTTACAAAAAATGCAGTGTTTGTTCCAAGCCTAACCAATTTACTTGTGGAAAACTTGGTCACATCACAGATGAAGAAATTCACTCACAATGTATCATTCGTAGGAATAGCGCAACTCTTTCAAATTAGACTCTAGATTGTTTCTAAAATTATAACGTCACTTATTCATTCCAAATTGACTGTGATTTTAACCAGGCAATCAAATCCTTGTACAGCTTGCTTTTACTCATGTTTAGAATGCCGATTTCAAGATTAGTAGACGATTTTACTGTCTTGGTATAGTTTTCATACTTTGCAAAAATGATTTTATCAAGGTACATCTCGTTTTGCATCTCTTTTTTTGCCAGTTCTTCAGATTCTGTCATGGCAAAACTTGCAAACAATACTCCATCAACCCAATATGCGTTGGCTGATTCTAGTGAAGACATCATTCCAATAAGATCGTCTAAATCCAATTTGATCATGTCTCGAACATAGATTTTGTCATATGGTTTGTGGATAAATTCTGTCATATGGTGAATCTTTTCTATAGTTTTATGAGTATTTGGAAATTTTATAACTGGTTTTTAACAAATTAATTCATCATGACTGAAACTTCTGATCAATCTGAACATGATTTGTTTGTAACAGAATTTCCCAAACAAGGATATGGAATAGTTGACTATCTTCAAGGACGAGTCCATTTTGCGCTCCTTGATCAAATGAAACTCATGCATACTTCGGGTATGACCCAAGAGCAAATTAAAGAAACAATTCTGTCTCGTGTGACTGAAATCATTGAAAATTTTGAGCCTGAAAAAGAATTAAAAAGTTCTTGATTCCATTTTGGCAGAATCTGCCATGATGATTTTGTGGCATTTACAATAACAATTAGTATGTGGCATATCATTGTCCATTCTATATTGACATTCTTTGGTGTGTTCTATTGTTGACAATTTATTTTTCTTTGATTATTCTTTAGTTGGGTCGCGACTAAGTATGTTTAGAACATGTTCGACAATTTGTTTTTCTCCTCCTTCATGAAGATCTGTCCTTACTGTATCTGAACCCATGCTGACAAAGATTAGATTGTTTTCTCCTAGCGGAAACGTCATTCTTGTAATCTTCTCAAATGCAGCTATTGCATACAACCCATTTCCAATTTTTGGCTTGAGCTGTTTCCTTCCTTTCCATGCTTGTGCTGCTCTTTTTAGAGATGCTTCTGTTTCTTCTTGTGACAGATAATTTGTTATGCCTTCTCTGTGACTTGTAGAAAGTATGTTTCCTTCAGTATCTGTGATTATACTGTGTCTGATGTTTACATCCGAATCCATTATTCTCTTTAAGAGATTTTCAAAATTCATACAGTAATATACGTCAAAATATTACTTAAGCAATTCTAAAATTATGATATTTTTTGTATTCAAAATATTCTTGTATCTCGTTGTTGAGTTTTTTTATCAAATCTTCATCTGCAAAATCTGATTTTTTTAGCAAATCCCATGTCTCTTCAATTCCTTGTTTTAAGACAAATAGTGTTCTTTTATCATCGCAGTGCATGTTCTCAATTCGTGATTATTGAATTTATGTTTACAATAATTAAAAAATAAACCCTTAGATTTTTCTAATGTGTATCGTTGGCGTTTTTTGTTTTTTTACACAGCAGTATGAACTACATACGAATTCAGGCATGTTCTTCATCAGACATTAACCATGAAAGACCAATTGCTTCTTCCCATGATGAATTGTAATTGTTATTTTTCATGATTAAATATGGTAAATTTTCTATTTAACAAGAATGAACGATTCATCAGTATCAAAAATATGAACAAATCAGTAGTTATTCTTTATATGAAATTCAGATGATATCTTTTACCCGACCATAAATGGTATGATTCAAAATTTTTTGAATCCTACCATTTTTCAATCTTCTATGTTTGACATTTTTTCATAATAGTATTCTTGTTTTTTCAAGTCCTTTTCACTAATTATTCTAAATTTTCTAATTGGGATAAGCTTCGAAATTTCTTCATACGTTGATATGTCTATAGCGTCTGCTGCAAAAGCAATTTGTAAAAGTGGGGCTCTTTCTTCAATAATGGGCTTTACTTGATTATATCCGCTGCTTTGCCTCATTCCTGTTCTAAATAATCCAATATGCTTGTCACTTTTTGAAACTTGGGGATCTTGATAACAACAAATTGCAAATTCGTCTTCTTCTTTTTCAATAATTGTCATTCTAGTAAATTTTTCACTCCAATTTTCAATATTTTTTGAAATTTCAAGAGCTTCATCTTTATCTTCGAAAACAATTGTGACAACTATTCTATCTTTTTCGTGAGCCCATGAAATTCCGTAAAAATTTTTTCTCCAATCAATCTCAAATGACATAGAATTCTTAAAAAAATCTCACATTAATGCTTTCTAATATTTACATGACTTTTCCATGAAAAAAATAATGACTAGCAATCTTTGTCACATTCACATTTTCTGCTTGTAAACAGATTTTTGAATGCTTCAAATCTAGACTGGGTTATTGTTGGTTTTGTTCTTCCAACAATTTTGAATAATTTGATCCCTGTCTCAGAGCTAGTTCCTTTTAGTGCCCATGATCCATTTTTCATAAGATATGGTTGTGGGTCTTTCATAGACACTTTTTTTCGTGCCTTGATATCATATGCCTCTATTACTGACATGTGCCTTAATTACCAAATCCCTATTACTAATCACAAGTTAATTTTTTCGCAGTATATAGCTGAAAAAAAAATTTCAAAATAAAGAGAATTAGGGTGTGATACTTAGTGATGAAATCTCACATTCACACGCTTCTCTTTTTCCACAATAGGGACAATTGCAGTCACAATATAGTAATGCATTCCCGCATGTTGTACACTTTGTGTATTCTGCAAAATCATCTCTCATAGTACTATATGCTGCTCAAAATTGATAAATTGTCTGTCTGATATTGTGTACATTAGCTTTAATTTTGATTTTTTTTTAAACAAATGTTTGATTATCCCCTGTTGGTTCTTTTATATCTCAACCACATAGTTATGTTGACGCCTTCGATTAGTGGTCTAGGCATGCTATAAACGACCACTATTCCAAGACGTTGTCAATCTCTTTTCTTCAACAATGCCTCTTGTGGCGATTTATCTTTGTTAGATTCCCAATGCCAATTATGGTGTTTTTTCCAATGCCTTTCTAGCTCTTCTGTTGTTGGTTCTTTTCCCAAAGGAGTCCCGCATAATTTACACTGTATCATTTTTCTTAATCTCTTGTTTTTTCTTTTTTAGTTTTATTATGGGATGACATTGTGCAGGCAAATTTTCATCCTCCATGAAATTTCAGATTAATTCTTGAAAATAAGTATTTGTTTAAATAATTTTTATGATGTTTTTGATTTTTTCTTTTTAAAATTGTTTGATTTTTGTCTTTTTCTTTTTTGTTCTGAATTCATTATGCTATACATTTGACCTGCTTTGCATAACTTCATTTCTCCTGAAAATTCATCATGTATGGATTCTATTTTCCCACTTGCTAATAATTCTCCTACAATATCCCATGCTTTGCCTTCAGACATCTCAAATTTGTATGGAATTGTTGTGACCTTTGTAAAAAACCCATTTTCTGAATTTCTTAAAATAAATCTTTCAACCTTTTGTTCGGTAGTTAACGAAGGTCCTTTTTTTGTAAATTTCCTAAACGGTCTTCTTTGAGACATGGTTTAATCAATGAATGATCTGGTATTTTAGCTGAATCATTTTGCATTTATTGTATCTGGATCATTATTTCCAGGCAGGTATTTGTCTCCCAAAATACCTTTCATCTTCTCATCGAACTCCTCTTGAAGTCTTGTTAAGTATATCTCTGCTTCATTTTCATCTTGTGGTATGCCTGTGTCTTGTTCATAATTAAAACCGGTCGCTAAATGATAAAATTCTTCAAAAAATTCCTTACAATCAATCACATCTGCATCTGAATCAATCGATGAGACAAAACATTCATTCTCAATTCTAAAATTAAGGCAAATCTCTTCTTCAATCATCACATCTGCCATTACTGCCATGAGATAAGGCACATACTTTTCATCAATTTTTCTTTCATTCACATTTGAAATCCATAATTCCTCACCATCAATCATATGATCAAATGTTCTTACTATTGTGTCTCGTATTTCTGAATTGAGAAAGGATGATTTTGACTTCCACAATGAGTCATCGTAATTTTGAGGTTTGACATACATTGCATCAAATCTCAAATCTTCGTTTAATTGATCAAATTCCCATATCTGTTTATTAGTCCACATTGGAGAAAATTTTTCAATTAATGATTTTGTTGTTTGATTCAATGCCGTTTTTTGATTTTTCTACTGTTTAATCCTATCTGAATTATTGGATTCCTGATTTTAGATATTCGATGGTACATTCTGCAAGTTCTTTGTCTAAGTGTTTCTTTATATCGTGTTTACAATTAGGACAAATTCCCTCTTGTTTTTCAGTGAACTCATCTCCTACTTGTTTCATACAACATTCCATTAACTCAGATGTTGAATGTGATTCCATTGCAAGTTTGCATGTGGGACATTCAGTCATACTTCATTAAATTATTGATTACTAATAAATTATATTTGATTTTGGAAATTGTTTTTCATGAACCGCCAAAAATTTCAAGATACAATAAAATGTATTTGTAATGAGTCTGTTCATTTTGAAATCATTGATGAAATTGAATGTGATTGGGGAATTCATGCAGTTATACAATGCCCTAAATGCCAAGAGTTATTTTCAATTGATAATTCATGTCCTGCATTTCACGATATTATGGATTTGGAAAAAAATAATTTTGAACTGTTTTCTAAGCAAGAAAAATTTGATTATGCATCTAATTCTCATCCTAACTAATTTAGGCCACAGAAAAAAGTTGATAATCAATGCCGTGATGCGTTAGTGCGATTATCAACAATCCAGCTATAACTGTGGCAATGTTTTGTATGTAAAAATAACAATAAAATAAAAAAACGAAACAAAAATTGATTTGTATTATTAAAAAAACTAATCAAACTTAACTAAATAAAATTATGAATCCTACTGCTAATGCAACTATGGATATGCCCATGCATACATAGAATCTATTATTCATATTAGTGGTTAAAATTCTCTAAAATTAATAGTTTGGATTTGGAAAGCAAGCAAGTTTGATATCTTTATGCATCGACTCTTTGGGAGTTACGGCCGATATCAAACAGGCAATCATCTTGCTTCCAATATTTGTAATGCTTTGTATTCAAAAAAATTCTTAAAATAAAACATGTCTTGTATTTTGATCAAAATGGGTTGATCTTATTCACTTGTAAATTTGAGCCTGAGAATCCCTTTTGATGTGTGTTCAAAAAAAACATACACTTTCTTTTAGTCTAAAATGTCCTTGAAATATTGAGTCATCCGTTTGACGGCGTTCCTACGTTTGCCTTAACCGACCATTCCCTAGATTCATTAGCCGTCAAACACACTCTTTTAACAAAAAATTTTTCAATTCTAAAATCCAACGATGTTTGTTTGTTAATTACGTGTAAAGGTATTCAGAAAAACAATCATCGTGAGAAATGTTCTTTTCTTTATGATGGGGATTGGGGGGATTCTGAGTTGATAGAACACCAAAAATTTCATGAATCTCAAAACCAAACTTGGTTAGGATTTGACACATCTCAATCCATTGGAAAATTTAGTGGGCGTGATGGAAAGAGTTCATAATCACAATCTAATTATTCTAAAATTCATAAATTATCTTTAAGATGGTAAGTGAAAACGAGATTCTGTCTTGGTCTAAGGATTATTCTCTACAATGGTCTGATTTTAAAGCAGAACATAATCCTGCAACTTATGAAGATTCTCATAGTGTGATAAAATATGGGTTTACTTGGGTAGTTGATTCTGAAAAAGTAGGTGATGATGTATTGTTTTTCATAAAAAATATTCAGATCTCTGTTGAGTTTTGTCCTTTGTTGTCTTCTGTTAGAGTTTCAAATGCAAACGATCAGTTGCTAAAACATGAACAAGGGCATTTTGATTTGGCAGAACTGGTTAGACGTCAAAACATTTCAAGTTTACAAATGAAATTTGAAGGAAAGAAATTTCCTACCCGAGGGAAAAATGAGGAGCAAAGAAAACAATTTGCAAAGGAAGACTCTGGAAAAATGATTTCCCTTGAAGTTGAAAAAATACAAAAAATCTTGGATAAAAGAATTCAAGAGTATGATGAAACAACTGACTTTGGAAATAATCTGGAAAAACAGTCTGAATATGATTTACATTTTCAACAATTGAAACTCTAAATTATGAGGCTATATTTTACTAAATGCTTAGTGATGGTTTTCAAAAATTTTGTTTTCTTGAATTGAATTTATGTAATTTACCAAACTTCGGTAGTATTTTAAATGAAAATCTAAATCTCTAATCTCTGTTTGTTTTAACTCTTCTAACTCTGGACCAAAATCTCTTTTGTCTGATTGGATTTGGTTCATAGTGTTTTCGTTGACTTCTATCATGTGAAATAGGCTGTGAAGTACTTCTTCTTTGGTTAATGTTCTGTCGCATGATTTTCTTAATAATGTCTCAACCCAATCCATATTTTTTGAAAACCAAGTTGTTATATCACCACCTGAATGTGATTATTTCTTACCTTTACTCTATTTTTTTTAATTGAGCCTAAAATTACTTTTTTTGTGCTTTCTTTTTTCTATCTAGTATTTCCTTATTCCTTTCTATGTCTGAATGCACTTCGACATGATCATACAGTGCCTCTTTCGTATCAAAAATTTGTTCACAGTAATAGCATTGATGCATTGTTAATTTACTGCATTCTTAGATTAATTGTTTTCTCCAATGCATGGCTGATTTGTTCGTGTGTTAAATTGAAAATAAAAAGAATCTAGTGGATTAACCACTAGACTGATATGCTGCTCTCACTTCAGCTGCCCTGTCACCGAATGGGTCTTCATGCCATTGTTCTTTGTTCAATTGAACCATTCCTGTTTCAGATGCAAAAGCGCCTTGTTCTGCAGCTGGTGCTAGTACTGCGTCATCTCTAAGATAATTCGCTTGATTATCGTGTGCATAGACCATTATTCCGGCCATTGCAGCTACTCCGATTGCAATACCTGCATAAATCATCGCGTTTCCCATGTTGGGATATTCATATTTTTCTATTAATCCAGTAGGTCTTCAGTGCAATGCAGTGAAGAAATTTAGGGTGTTTCTACTTTGATTTCAGAATTACATGTGGGCAATTCATTTGTTTCATTTTTGAATTGCTCCATTATTTGCAATTGTAGCTCTTTTGGATTATCTGAAAATACTCTTTGGTAAAAATGTGTTTTCTGTTTACATTCGTTATTTTCAAAATCTGTATCTACATATGTTGTAAATGTTTTTTCCAAGTTGCTTGTTTCTCCAATGTATATTGGATACTTACTTCTATTGTATAGGACATATACTCCTGGGCTTGGTTTGACAAATTTTGCACTTTCCAACCAAACTCTCATCTTGTCTTCTAATAATTCCATGATCTATGTTGTATTTACTAGATATTAAACTAGTTTACAATGATTTTGATATTACAAGAACCTTCATGCTTTTAATATAAAGGAAAATTATGGTTAATCCTGCCTCTTTTAGAAAAATTTCCTCAGCAATTTGTCCCCCGAAATATTCAAAAAGAAATACTGTCTGACATTGAAGAGCGGTTCAATTCAGGATATAAAAAAATCATTTTATGTGCGCCTACTGGGGTTGGAAAGTCTCTGGTTGGGGCAACCATCTCAAAGTATTTTGACAGTTCATTTACAGTGACTGCATCAAAACATTTGCAAGATCAATACATCAAGGACATTCCTTTTCTTAAACCTGTAAAAGGTAAACAAAACTTCCCTTGCCTGAAACTGATGTCTGCTGAAAAAGTGGATAACTCCAGAAGAGCAATGAGATGGGGATTAACTTGTGAGAAGGGAGAATGTCAGGAAAGGACCAGTAAAAATGGCAAAGAAGTAGTTGAGATTTGTAAATTCAAACCTACTATAAAACAGGTCGAGGAGAATACTCAGGATTCTAACTCTTGCCATTACTATCTTCAAAAATATGATGCTTTGGTCTCAAAACACTCTCTTTGGAATTATCATGCTTTTTTCCAAATTATGAAATTTAACAAGAAATTATTTGAAGATTATCTGGATAGGAAAGTGTCTGTTTTTGATGAGGCACATAAAATTGAAGATCAGATTATTCAATTTGTAGGATTTGATATCTTCAGTGGGCAAGTAGATGAATGCAATCTTAGCACTGACAAATATGATTTCACAGATTTGGATTCTATGGTAAACTTGACTGATGATATTGCATATTCTTATGCAAAAAAAATCAAAGACCTCAAAGAGAGTCCTGCATTTGAAAATAACCCTGATTATGAATTGCTCTCAAGATTGGAGAGACGTTACGACCGAGCAGCACAGGCAAAAATTGACATTACCTCTGACAAAGATAACTTTGTTGTCAGTGATCCTGTTCGTGATTTGAATGGAAACTTTAGAACAATATCTGTAAAACCTATTGATGTTTCAAAATTCACAAATACGTTTTTTGAAACAGAATACCAAATTTTCATGTCTGCTACAATTGATAAACAAAGTTTCTGTGAGAATATGGGATTGGACCAAGACAACATTGCATTTGTTGATACTCCCAAGTCTCCTTTTCCAATTGAACATAGAACCATTGATTTGCTAAATATTAGAAGATTAAGCTACGGTTCAACTGAAGAAGATGAATTAGAAGTAATCAAAACAATTGATCGAATTTTAGATGAACATTCTAATGAACGTGGACTAATTCTTACATCTTCTATTCCTAGATGTCAAAAAATCCTAAGATATCTCTCTCCAAAAAATACAAAAAGAATTCGTATTTGTCATAGTAAAAACAAAGATGGAAAAACTCAAGATGAGGTTATCTCTGAACATGCATCTGATCCTACTGGAGTCTTGCTTTCTTCTTCTCTTTGGGAAGGTGTTGATCTAAAAGATGACCTTTCTCGTTTCCAGATTATTGCAAAGGTTCCTTATCCTAACTACAAAGAAAAACGAACTAGGGCTAAGATGGATAAATTCCCTCTTTGGTACACTTCTCAAACGCTTACAAAATTACTTCAGGGATTTGGGCGTTCTATACGTAGTGAGGATGATTGGGCTAAAACCTATGTGCTTGATGCTGCTGCAAATAACGTCTTTTTCAAGGCACAACGGATGATTCCAAAATCGTACCATGATGTCTTAGGCATTGAAAACCTGTAGTAGATAACAGTAATTCAATAAGGATAATTTCATTTTCTTCTCTGTTATCTCTATGATGATTTATGATCGATGATCTATAAAGATTGTGGACAAATTGATCATTTTTCTTGAAAATCTACCAAATCCTTAATTGATTGATGTCATTTTGTTGCCACATGAGTGTTTCAGATTTTTTGGCATTTACTAAAAAAAACAAAAACATCTCTCCAAAAATTCGATTATATCTAATTGACAAAGACAAACATTATTTCATTAATGCAGGAACTCTCAAAAATGGATTTAGCCCTAAATTGACTATTGCAAACAATCGAGATAGTGTTTTATCTGCCTTTTCAAAAATGGCCTTTTTGTTTGATGAACTCATTAGATTGAGAATAGTGGGGCATTCAAATGAAAGTGACAGTTCTGAACTGCTTTATCTTCTTAATCTTGTTCCGATAAATAGAAAAATTAGAACATTTCTTGATTGGAAAGTATTTGGACCTGAATTTACCCGAGACATGTCAAGATTATTTGAAGTAAGAAATGATACTGTTCATTGTATTTCTTTAGATGAAGTGACATATCATCCAAAATCTAAGGTTTCTTTATCTTCTATGTCTGGCTTTAAAAAATTCAGAACTGATTTTCAAAAAGCATGGAAAACATTATTGGAGATATATGTGACAGAACAAGAAAAATTGGATTTTAAGAAACTTTCTATGGGTTAGCTTTTGTTATTGCGCCTTCTGCAGCAGAACCTACAAGTGTTGCAAATTTTGCCAAAGCGCCTGTTGTGTAATTTGGTTTTGGTGGTGTCCATTGCTTTCTTCTGTTTTCTAGTTCTTCAGATGACACATGAAGATCAATTACATTGGTTTCTGTATCTATTGTGATTTCATCATCATTTTTTACAAGTGCTATTGGTCCTCCTACGTATGCTTCAGGTGCTACATGGCCTACCATGAATCCTCTAGTTCCTCCTGAGAATCGTCCATCTGTTACCATTGCAACTTTTTTGCCCAATCCTTGACCTACTAATGCAGCAGTTGTGGCTAACATTTCTCTCATTCCTGGACCTCCTTTTGGTCCTTCATATCTGATTACAACTACATGGCCTTCGTCAATCTCACCTCTTTTTACAGCCTCAAAAGCAAATTCCTCTCTGTCAAACACACGTGCTTTTCCTGTAAACTTCGTCATTTCTACTCCTGCCGTTTTGATTACTGCTCCTTCTGGTGCAAGTGAGCCTTTGAGGATTACGGCAGTTCCTACTGTGTGTATGGGGTTTTCAATTGGTCTTACAATCTGTTGGTCTGTTTTTGGCAGATCCATTGAATTCAAATTTTCTTTGATTGTTTTTCCAGTTACTGTAATGCAATTTTCATGTAACAATCCTTTGTCAAGTAATTTCTTTAACACAAATGGAATTCCGCCAATTTTATCAAGTGAATTCATTACATAATTTCCACCAGGTTTCATATCTGCTAGATGTGGTGTTTTTTTCCTAACTCTCTCAAAATCATCATATGTTAATTTGATATCTACTTCGTTTGCAAGTGCTAGTAAATGTAAAATTCCATTTGTTGAACCGCCAACTGAATTTAACATAGTTATTGCATTTTCAAATGCCTCAAAAGTGAGAATTTCTTTAGGTCTAATGCCCATCTGTAATAATTTTGCACATGCTACTCCTGTATCATACACCATCTTTTCTCTTCTATCGTCTTCTGCTGGAGGGCTAGCACTACCTGGCAATGCAAGACCGATAGCTTCTGAAATTGATGCCATTGTGTTGGCAGTAAACATTCCTCCGCATGATCCTTCATTTGGACACGCAGTATTTTCAATATTTTTAAGACCTTCTAATGATAATTGACCTGAATCGTATGCTCCAACTGCTTCATAGACATCTACTACTGTAAGCTCTTTTCCATCTAGCATTCCTGGCATGATGGTTCCTCCATAAACAAACACTGATGGAATGTTTAATCTTGCCATTGCCATCATAGTGCCTGGAAGACTTTTGTCACATCCTGCAATTCCTACTAGTGCGTCGTATTGATGTGCTCTAACCATTAATTCAATAGAATCTGCAATAATTTCGCGAGAAACCAATGAGGATTTCATTCCTTCATGTCCCATTGCAATTCCATCACTTACTGCAATTGTTGAAAACTCTCTTGGTGTTGCTCCTGTATCTGAAACACCTTCTTTTGCTTTAAGTGCTAATCTAGGAAGGTGAATGTTGCAAGGTGTTGCTTCATTTCCCGTGTGACATACACCAATCATTTGTTTTGACAAATCATTGTCATCTAATCCCATAGCTTTGTACATTGCTCTTTGTGGTGCACGAGAAGTTCCTTCTACCACATTCCTACTAGAGATTCCCTCCATGATATGGAATTCTTGATTGCTATAATTTAGACTTTGTTGAAAATATCGATTCAAAAACTTTCATTGAGTTTAAATTGTAAATATTTGCTTGAATCACATGGAGCAAAAAGCACTTGAATGTCCTGTTTGCAAAAGTAACAAAGCCGAAATTGCAGGTGAAAATGTAAAACTTAGTGGTAGGTTTGAGGACAAAGAATTTCTTACAACTGAATTAACTGTACTAAGATGTACTCGCTGTGGTTTTTACATGTTCTTTGATAAAATGGCACAGTTTACAACAAAAGAAGACTAAGATTTTATTTTACTATCTCTTGATTTTCTAATTCAATTAACTGTCCTTCAATTTCTTCAGGTGTCTCTCCACCATATGAAATCAAAATTCTGTCATCTTCCATAATTTCAATGTCTCTGATATCTGAAACCTGTTCTCCATTATAGTAGAATTTTAGAGAATAATCTTCGTTTGTACAAAACTCTCGGCCATCTTGGAATACAAAGCATTGATCATCAAGACCTAACGATAGTGTTTCAAATAGATATCCTAGAGTGACTCCTGTTGCATGTTTGTGTACTGTGGAGCCGTCTCTTCCTTCAAAATGAATCCAACTTGATTTAATTTGATATGCTGGAGCTGAAAAATCAAATTCATCGCCAAATATCTTTACTAAAATTGCAGCATGTGCATGATCACTTCCTAATGCTCCTGCATTTTCTGGTCCTCCTGGGGCAGTACTTTGATCCATTGTAGCAAACATCCATGCAGCATATCCTACAATTACTGCAATTACTGCCAAAACCCCAACTGCAATTAACGTATTTTTTCTTTGTTCAGCTGAATGTTTTGTAGCGTAGTTTTCACGTTTTTGTTCACGTGCTCTTCTCTCTTTTCTGCCCATAGGATGTTCAAACTCTGAAATTTGCCCTAATTAACCATTCGATAAACTTGTATTTTCAAAGAATACTTTTCTAAAAAATAATAAATAAAATCATACACTGCTGAATTTATGACTTGTATTTTTTGTAATATTTTAGATGGAAAGATAGATGGCCATTTTTTGTATGAGGATGACTCTCATGTATCATTTTTGGACAAATATCCTATTGATGTTGGTCATAGTTTGGTAATTCCTCGGGAACATCATGAACGCATTACTGATATGAAACCTGAAGATGTTGGAAAAGTTTTCTCGCTAGTTCCAAAGATTGCAAAAGCTATACTAACTGCCACTGGAGCTGATGCATTCAGTCTTGGTCAAAACAATGGTCGTGCTGCAAAACAAATAATTCCACATGTTCATATTCACATCATCCCACGATATAATCATAAAGGAACTGTTTGGACAAAACGACAAATCTCAAATGATGATGAACTCTCAGAACTGGCAAAAAAAATTCGTAGTGCTATTTAGTGTGTCCTGGATTATACCTTAAAATCGCACCAATTTTTCCAAGACTTGCAAGCATATTTCCATGCTCTGCACTTCCTGAAACCACTTCTAACTTTGAACCAGTTTTTGATGCTAACAATTCTAAATAATCTACAATATCTTGCTCGTTTACCTCAACTTCCATGGCTTTACAACTAGGACAAGGATTGCTAGAATACTCTGTCATTTTTGGAATTACATCTGGTCTTTCAACAATATCTTCTTGTAGATGTTTACATCGTTTGCATTTACCCTCCACTCTACTCAAATTTGTGTTGTCTGTGATGATCAAAGTTTCAACTACGTTGTTTTTTAGAAAATCAATTACTTCTTGCAATCCATATGACCCTTTTCCAGTATTTCCGTTAATTTCTCTGAATAAATCTTCTACCAATTTCTTCTCTTCAACTAGTCTGAAATTACCTAAAATATCTGAAGATTTTGCAAAAGCCTCTCTTATGCCTTCTGAACCTGAATACGATGAGTCGATTGTTGCAATAATGTTATTTTGTAATCTATATTCAAGATAATTTCCATTGATGAAATCTTCTTTTGTAGGTCCTGGACCTGAAATGATTAATCCTTTTACTGGATAGATGTCGATAAAATACTCTCTTGTTGTTTGTGCCACTCTGTTAAAGTAATATGTCAATTCCATCTCTCTTAATTTCTGAAATCTTTTTGCAGATTGTCCTCCCTGTCTGTGTTTTCCTGCAACGCCTGAACCTGTTTGGGCCAACACTTCGATTTTATCTCCATGTAATAATCCCCACCCTGCATCTTTTGCGTCAATTGCTAAAAACCCAATTAGGTTGTCATCTTTGAGCATATCTTTTAGAATGTCTACATGAAAATGATCATCACATCTGTAGAGATATTGATTCAAATCTTTTGGAGGATCTATTTCCCAAACTTTGACGACTTCACTTCCTAATGGGCCACCTTCCTCTGGCGGTAATGCCCCACAGAACATTACTAATCCTCTTTCAGGAGTTTTTTTGTATAGTTTTAGTCTTTGAATTACTTTTCCTAAAGAATCTACTACATGTGATCTGGTAAGATCTGATTTGATATTATCTGCAGTACCTTGTTCTTGTTGAAGTGATCCAATAATTTCATGAAGTTGTTTTCCTTTAGGTATGTATACTGTGATTAATTCTGTTCCTCGACCCGATTTGTTTGAAAGTTCTTCTAATGTTTTTCTAATTTTGTATATTTTAACAGAATCTTGTTTTTCTATCTCTATTTTGCCCATCGTGCTTACTCCAAGCTATGCGGATATTAATTTTGATTGATTGTTTTGTATGGTGTTGATCATAACTCATTAAATGTTTTGAGGAATGTCTCTAGTGGTTGGTTGCCTCTTATCTTGATTATTTTCTCATCATTGAATACCAAAAATGAAGGTGTAGCATCAATTCCAATTTCTCTTCCTAAATCATATAATGCATTAACTTTGTTTTGATATTTGTGCTCATCAAGACATTTGTTGAATGTTTCTAAATCTAAGTTTACCGTAGATGCAAAACTGTCTAATGAATCTCTGGTGACCCAACCTGTTCTTTCTCCTCCCCAATTCTTGTAAAGCTCATTGTGATATTGCCAGTATTTTCCTTGATCTCCTGCACAATATGATGCCTCTGCAGCTAATATTGAGTCTGGGCCGTTGAGTGGAAAGTCTTTGAAAACAAGTTTTACCTTGCCCGTTTTTATAAAATCATCGTTTATCACATCTAATGTGTTTTGGTGAAATTTATAACAAAATGTGCATTGGTAATCTCCCCACTCCAAAATGGTAATTGGAGCATTGCTGTCTCCTAATGCTGGAGATCCTCCCTCAATAAGATTTGATGCTGTTAATTTTTTAGAATTATTTTCTGACTCTGGATAAAATGCCAAGAAACTGCCTGCAATAATTCCTATTGCAACAGGAATAAGCAGAAGAAAAACTTTGTTCATGTAGGATTTTTTTTGAATGCAAGTAAAAGTCTTCTTTAATTTGTAGCAATCGTCCAAAGTGCAGAATTTTTGGCAGATATTTCTGCAACAAATGGATCATCAGATGATGAAATAATGACTATGTCTCCGTCTGATGGGTTTAATTTTTCTAAAAGAATTTGTTTTGTCTTTTTATCTTTGGATAGACAATCCTTATCTTCTTTGGGGAAAACAAATTTGTCGTTTTTAAATACGAGTGTTATGCAACCTGATGAACCATACATTATAGCATAATCTCTTTGTTCTAATCCTGTATTTACTGCAGCAGCATATTTTTTGAGAATAACTGCATGATTGTTTTTACTCTGAGTTAGACTGTTTTTTCCAATCATGCATTCATTTGGAATAGTTTTTTGTAATTGTGATGTAAATTTTTTTCCTTTGTCTGTGAGAAAATTCCCTGATCTTACTGACTTGATCATTTCTGCCTCTTTTAGGTGTGAAATCAGTGTTTTTACTGCACCTTCCCCCAAATGAATTTCTTTTCCAAAAGTTGCTCGACTCACAAACTTTTGGTCTGATAGTAATTGTAATGCTTTGAATACATGTGGAATGCTGAATGTGAGTACTTTGCTAGAACCTTTTCTTGATACGATGTTTTGCAGTGTTTGAATATTTTTTTCAGTTGTTTTTACCCATTATACCCTGAGATATCTAAAATTTATTAATTCTCATTTTAAAATTAAAGATTCTTCTGTTTTATTGTCTTTGATTATCCTCTGATCACATTCATCATTTTTTGATTTTTCTAAAATTGTTTTTTGCTTTATCATTATTTCTAATTCTTTTACTGAAAATGGCTTTTCAATCACTTCTACCAACTTGCCAAGATTTGCTATTGATTGTCTAATTGGCTTTTCAATATTTCCTGATGCAAAAATTATTCTTTGTGAGGGATTAATTCTTAGAATTTCTTTTGCAACATCAATACCTGACATGTTTGGCATTTTTAGATCAAGTATAACTGCATCAAAATAATCTTTTGAATGAACTATGCTTTCAGTTTTAAATATCTCTACGCATTTTCTTCCATTTTCTACTGTAACAACATAATTGTGTTCATGCTCTAACCACACTTGATATAATTTCAAAATACTTGATTCATCATCTGCAATTAACAATCTTTTTTCTTGCTTCTTTGTTATATTCAAATTCTTTATTTCATGTTCAATTGGGTCAAGCATTTTTTTAATCCCCATTTGCCCAAATACTTTTTGAATTAACCTTGAGAATAACTCAAAATCTGAAACAATTTCTTTTTCTGATATTTTTGAATTTTCTATAATAGTTTTTAAAATTGATCTGTATCCATTCACTCCGTATATCTCGATTAACTTGCTTTCAATGATTTTGGAAATTTGTTGATTATAATCAATATTGTTTAATTTCCTTTCTATGCTATTCACACTATGAGAATATAATATTGTGTAATAATATTCATGTATGTCCGATCAAATACTGACAACTTTTCTGTCTCAAATTTTTACTCTTTTATAAATTGGATAAATCATCCAAGAGCTTAAATACATTCATCAGATGCTATCATCATGTCTGAGACAAGACAAATTAATGTGTCAAAAACAAAAGTGCCTAAACTTGCAATAATTGCATTGAGTATAATCTTTGCAGCAGGATTGTTTGTTGTTGGATTTGATCAAGGACACATCTTTAGTCTAGTTTATGGTGAACAAGCATTTACTGATCTTTACATCCATGAACTTACTCATGATATGAGACATGCTGCAGGATTTCCCTGTCATTAGGAGTCTTTAATCATGAAAACATCTCTTTTTATCATAATTGTTTTAATCTCGGGTGCCTTTGCAGGTCTTATTCATGGGACAGTTAATTTTGCAATTGTAGAACCCTATCTTGATCAAGCAATTGGAATTGAAAACCAGAATCTCTTTGCTTCTGGTGAAGAAGAAGACACGCCTGAATTTTGGGTAGAATATGAGGGATATCGAGCATGGCAAAAAGGTGGCCAGATTCTTGCAGGAGTAATTCTTGGTGTCTCTGTTGGCTCTTTGTTTGGAATAGTCTTTGCACTATCTAGAAATTCTTTGCCTGGAAATAACGATCTCAAAAAATCACTTGTGTTGGCAGGAATTATGTGGTTGACTCTTTACTTGATACCTTTCTTAAAATACCCTGCAAATCCTCCAACTGTTGGAGATGGAGAAACTGTTGTATTGCGAGCAATCCTGTATTTGTCATTTATTGCAATTTCTGGATTTGGAGCAGTAGGATTTTATCAATTATCAAAGAAATTACAAAATAATAAAAAAATCCTTGCTTTATTCGGTTATGGTATTTTTATCACTGGTGTGTTCTTTGCAATGCCAGAAAACCCTGATGAAATTACAGCCCCCATGACATTAGTTAACGAGTTTCGAATCATGTCTGTTCTTGGAGTTACATCATTTTGGGTATCCATTGGTGTAATACTTGGTTTGTTTTGGAACCGTTTTTCTACTAAAAAAGAAACCACTCAATATTATAGCTAATCATTCTAAATCTCTAGAATGAGAATGATTCATCTAGTTTTAAATACATCTAAATAACTTTTCAACAATATGTCCAGAAAATTAACCTTGCCACAACTAAAAAAATATGACATTACTCAAAAAGTAATTGAGGCACTAGCTGATTCAGAATCTCGCGCAATCTTATTCTCAATCATAAAAAAAGGAAATACTGCGGCTGAACTTTCTGACAAACTCAAAATTCCACTTAGTTCTGTATACAAAAAATTATCTGATCTTGAAGAACTTACCTTAATTGAAGTTGAAAAATGGATGTTGTCGGACAAAGGTAGAAAATACAAAGTGTACCGAAGCAGAATTAGCAAGGCGGATATATCTATAAAAAAACCAGAACCTGTTCTTGTATTGTTGCCAAACAAGTGATGATATGTCAAAACCAAACATAATTCAATTATCAGAATTTGATATTACTCAAAAAATTATTGAATCATTAAGCAATGTTTGTACTCGGGCTGTTTTGTTTTCTGTGAAAAATGAATCAAAAGATGCAACCCAAATTGCAGATGAATTGAAACTTTCTCTTTCAACAGTTTACAAGACTCTCTCTAATCTCGAGGTTCTTGCATTAGCTGAAGTAGATAAATACATAATTTCACGAGAAGGAAAAAAAATCAAACTATATCGTAGTAGAATAGGTAAAGTTGAGATTACATTAGATAACCTTGAACCCAGTTTGAACTTGTATCCTAATACAGATAATCCAAAATCTTCATTATAATAAAATCCGTATTTATATTCTAAATTCTTAGAATCATAATTTAGTTATAATACTTGAAAAGTACGCCAGTTCTTGTGAAAAATCAAAAATCTGTAATGTTTGCTTTATTAGTAATTTCACTTGTTGCATATTTACCAATTGCATTTTCTGCAACATTAGGAGATGAATGGAATTTTATCAAAAGTTCTCTCTCTGATGGCGAAAAGGCATCAACGGTTTCAGATTCTCTTTCACATGTAAATGATGCAAGAGCAACGTATGAAAATAGTTTCAAAGATGCAGCAATTGAATTAGATTCCGAAAGTAATTTGATAATTGAAACTGCTTTTGATGAGATTGTTTCTAATCATAATTCTGGTGACACTGAAATGGCATCTCTAAATAAACAGGCTATTGATAAAACAATTTACAAAATTGCATATCTTAAAGTTGCGCAAGCATTAGATGCAAAAGACTCCAAATCATTTTCTTCTTGGTTTACTGTTTTAGAATCTAAATTTAGCCTATCTGAAAAATATCCAGACTTACATCATATGGCTGAAGAAATTTCAAGTGATCCTAATGAAATTGATGAATATTATGATTCTCTAAAATCGGGATTATTGGATATCTTTAAACTTAAAACCTTGGAAGAGCCTGAAGAAGCTATTTTTGCATTAGATGAAGGAGATGTTAAAAATGCACAAAAGTTTGCATATGAGGGATATTATTACTATAGAACACTGCATCCTGCAATTGAAGAAAAATTAGGTGCTGAAAAAGCAGCAGAACTTTTGCATGAGATGGATGAAATCAAAGAAATCACAATGTCAAACAAATCTTCAGAGATGATGAAAGAAGAAATTGAACATGTACTTGACGAAATCACTTTAATTATTAGAGAATATGAAGGAAGTGATTCTTCTGAAATAGGTTTGGTGTTATCTGGAATTAAAGATAGACTTAATCTTGTAGAAATTGAATACCTTGATGCAGTAACAAATGGCCAAATAGTTAATCAAGAAGAATATGATGAAACTGTTGCGTTTTTAACAAAAGCATCTGAAATCTTTGATGATAACCAAGATGCATTAATGGAATTGTCTCCATCTGATGCTCAAACATTGGGTTCTAATCTTATTGAAATGGAACAAATAATTTCATCAAAAGACAGTACGTCCAAAATTAGTATTCTTGTAGGAAAAAGTCTCAACAATATAGCAAATCTTGAAAGTTTTGCTGGCGGTGCAGTTGAAACTGATATTTTTGAATATTTTGATGAAATTGAATACTTGCTCAATGAAGCAAAAGTTAATTATAGAAACGGAAATGCTCAATTGGCATTTGATCAAGTGAGTACTGCATACTTGGATAATTATGAATTTGTTGAAGGTCCTCTAGGAGAAGTCGATATGGAATTAATGTCAAAAATTGAAATTGATATGAGAGAAGATCTAAGAAACATGATCAAAAATAATGCTTCTCCTGATGAAGTAGATGCACAAATTGATATAATTCTCATGGATTTGGCTTCTGCCAAAAAAGTTGTTCCTGAATTTGGAACAATTGCAGTTATGATTTTAGTTGTCTCAATCATTAGTATTGTAGCAATTACATCAAAATCAAGATTAAGTTTAAGGATTTAATTTTCATTCTATAGACTTAGAATTAGAATCTGCTTTAAATAAAGACAGTAGAGATTTTCGAATATCTTGTTTGCATCGCAGTTGAAATTTGCTAGATTATTTTTTCTGTGTTTGATTGTGCTTGTTTTGGTGCCAAAAACCAATGTTTATGCACAAAACTATTCTGAATCAGACACTTCGGCGTTGATTGTATCTGAATTGGTCTCTCAAACATTGGAATTAACCAAAGAGAATTTGAATGCTGGACATATTGAAGATGCCAAACTGCTTTCAAAAATTACTGCTGAAAGTTTTCCATCTCATTTACAAAATTTAAGACAAAATAATTCTGAAATTTCAGATGAGATTCACATTATGTTGTTGGATATTCATAATGGAATAGGTTCAATTGATAACCAACAAATTATCTCTGAAATTGAAGTAGTTGAAAAATTACTTCCTCAATACTCAATTAATAATCCAAATTATGGTAAAGCTATTGCATATCTGTTAACAATTGTCGATGAACAATATCAAATTGCAATAATTGAAGAAAACCAGACTTTGCATGATTTATCTTCAAAATTGGTAAATCGCTCTTATGAATTATTTTCAAATACAAACTATGATGCAAGATTACAATTAGAGATTAATTCGTTTTTTGTTGAACTTAAAGATAAAATTAACAACAAAGAAGACTTTCTCTCAGTTGGCACATTGATTACTGCAATTAATCGAGATTTTGCAGGTCATGAATCCGTAGCATATGATAAACAAAAACTCTATGAAAACATACGAAGTTTGTATGGCGAATTACTTGTCGCAACTGATGCTGGAGATTATAAAAAAGCTGAAGACTTAGGTGTTGAAGCATATCTTGAAAATTTTGAATATTTAGAACCTGATATTGAGAAAGTTGACTCGCAATTATTGTATGATTTAGAATTAGATATGCGAGAAGAATTAAGAGATATGATTAGAAATGAACAAGACCCTCGAGTAATTAGAGTATTCATTGAAGAATCTATTTTGCCTGATCTTAGTGCAGCTGAGGCAAAGGTTCAAGAATTAGGAACTGCAGGACTGGCAAACATTACTCTTGAAAAAGAACTTAAAGAAATGGGTGATGCCACTGACGACCAAAAATCAGGCGTAAGAAGCGAGATTGACTTTATTCGAGACACTCTTCAAGAAATGCTGGTTCAATACAAAAACGAAGATTATCAATCAGCTTACACTTCTGCAAGGACTGCATATCTCGAAAGTTATGAATATGTGGAAATTCCTTTACGTGCAATTGATCCTGATTTTACTTTAGAGGTTGAATTCCAATTTGCACAATTACGAAATCTGATCAAAGAACAAGCTGATTTTGATCAAGTCCAAGAAGTTGCAATTGCTATCAAACGTAGTATGGATGAATCTGAAAGATTAGTTAGTGGTACTGGAACTTTGGCACCTGCAATTGCATTTTCATCATCCTTTGCAATCATCTTCCGTGAAGGATTGGAATCCGTTTTGATTCTGGGTGCAATATTGACATATCTGGAAGCGTCACGAAACAATCGATTCAAAAAACATGTTTACTGGGGTATTGTTGCAGCAATCGGTGCTACAGGCATAACGTGGTTTATTGCATCCTTTGTAATCGGAATCTCTGGTGCAAATAGAGAGCTAATTGAAGCAATTGCAGCATTATCAGCTACTGGAATGTTATTTTATGTGAGTTTCTGGGTTTTGAATAAAATTGAACATAAAAAATGGATGGAGTTTGTTAAAGCAAAAGTCTGGCAAGCAACAACGACAGGAAGTGTGATGGTTTTTGTTTTGTTGTCATTCTTTACCGTATATCGAGAAGGATTTGAAACTGTTCTATTTTATCAGGCAATGTCTGGCTTTGCAAAATATATGGAAGCATATGTTGGTCTAGGATTTCTTGCAGGCATGGGTGCATTGTTTTTGATTTATTACGTTATGAGAAAATTGGGAAGAAAACTACCTTTACGTGCATTATTTGGATTGACCATGGGTGTTGGTGCATACATGTCAATAGCATTCTTAGGAAATGCTGTCCGGGAACTCCAAGTGCTGGAAATTGTCCCTTACACTGGTATGATAGGTGTTATTCCTAGATTGGATATTAATTTAGCAACTATGACTGGAATATATCCGACCCTTGAAACAGTTGTAGCCCAGATAGTCTTACTGGGAATTTATTTATTAGCTTCAGCTTATGTTTTGGTAGTGAGACCTGGTAAAGAAAAGCGTTTAGCATCTATGCGAAAGTCCCACGGAGCCGAAGTTAATGTCTGAGAAACCAAGAATTCGTGTTGGAATTGATGTTGGGGGTACCTTTACTAAAGCAGTAGCTATTGATGCTAAAACCGGTACAATCTTATCAAAATCAACGGTACCTACAACTCACAAAGCTGAAAAAGGTGTCTCTGAAGGAATCGTTCAAGCATTATCTAATATCTTGGAAGAATCAAAGATCAACCTTAATGATATTGAATTAATTTCTCATAGTACCACACAAGCAATTAATGCATTATTAGAATCTGATACTTCTAAAGTTGGCATTATTGCAATGGGTGTTGGTCCATCAAAAAAAGATGTTGTGAAACGAACCAATTTACAAGACATGTCTAGAAATACAAATCAAGACATTGCCACATTTCATGAATTTCTAGACACTTCTCATTTAATTACAGAAGATGAAGTGAAACAAACAATTGAGAAACTCAAATCAAAAGGTGCTCAAGTAATTGTCGCTACTGAAGCCTTTGGTGTTGATGACCCTTCAAATGAATTATTTGTAATGAATACTTCTTCTAAATGCAATGTTCCATCTACTGCATCACATGAAATTTCTGGTGTATATGGATTAGAAATTAGAACTTTGACTGCTGCAGTTAATGCTAGTGTTTTGCCAAAAACTTTTCAAGTTGCAAACTATGTTGAAGAAGCAATTCGAAAAACTGGAGTTACTGCACCGTTAATGATCATGAAAGGTGATGGCGGTGTTTCAAGTATGGATACGTTTAGAACTAAACCCATCCTTACGGTGTTGTCTGGACCTGCAGCTAGTGTAGCAGGTGCCTTACTTTACCTCAAAGTCACAAATGGAATATTTGTTGAAGTTGGAGGAACAAGTACTAACATTTGTATCATAAAGAATGGAAAACCAGAAATTCGATATGTCACAGTACATGATCATCCAACATGTATTCGTTCTATGGATGTGAGAATTTTAGGTGTGGCTGGAGGAAGTATGGTTTCTTTGAGTCAAAACAGAGTTTCTAAAGTCGGGCCACGAAGTGCTCATATTGCAGGCTTGAAATATTCTTGTTTTGCTGATCCAGAAGATTTGAAGACTGGAAAAATTGTCAATATCAAACCAAAAGAAAATGATGTTGAAGAATATGTTGCAATAAAATGTGATAATGGAACATATGCTATAACAAACACTTGTGCAGCAAATGCACTTGGAATGATTGATGAGGGTGATTATTCATTTGCTAACCAAGAATCTGCAAAACTTGCCCTCAAAATTCTTGGTGAACACTTGAATATGCCTTATCATGAAGTTGCACAATCAATAATCCAAACAGCATCTTTTGAGATTACTAAAACTATCACTAACATCATGAAAGAGTTTCACTTGAACAATTCTACAAAATTAATTGGCGGTGGAGGCGGTGCGTCAGTTTTGGTTCCATTTGTTGCAAAACAATTGGGATTGTCTTATGAAAAGGCAGAACATGCAGATGTCATATCTTCAATTGGTGTGGCATCTTCTATGCTTCAAGAAGAGATTGAACAGACTATGGATGATGCGACTCCTGAAAAAATTGCTCAAGTACAAAAAAGAATTCATGCAATGTTAGTTGATAAAGGTGCTGTTCCAGAATCAATTGTAATTGACAGTGAATACATTTCTGAAAAAGCACTGTTAAGAGTAACTGCAGTAGGTAATGTGGAATTAGATAGTGTTGAAACCTCAAAAAATATCTTTACTTTGGATGATGCCAAAAAACGTGCTAGTGAGATTATTGGAATCTCTGAGAATTTGATTGATCTGAGTTTTGAAACCGACCATTATTTTGTTTTTACAGGACATGTGGAGGTCAAAAAATTATTTAGTAAAAAGAATCAACACCATCTGCTTATTTTAGATAGATATGGAAAAATGAAATTATCTTTAAAGAATGGAAAGATATTCCAAGGCGGGAAAATTTCTATTTTAGAAGAAATAGATGACTTTTTAGAATCAAGACATTCTGAAATTGCTCCCAAAGTATTTCTTCTCAACGATTTGAAATTAGTTGATTATTCTAGCCTTACATCTCCTTCAAAAATCATGGATGCTATAAGACAGGAATTAGAAAATTCAGAAAAAGCCGCTGTGCTGGTTGAATTATAGAATTTATGTTGTAATTTTATCTAACTGATTAGATTCTGTGGCTGTCTTTACTTCCCTTGCAATTCTTTTACCCATACTCATGCTTTCATTGAATAATAGTGAATAGTATGGTGAACCATCCATGTAGATGTTAGTTCCTGCAACAATTCTTGCTGAAAATTCAAATGATGTGAATTTTGCGTTTTCATCATAAACTCCTTCTATACAAAATGGACCGTTCATTCCAGGTGCTACTACTCTTTTAGCTGCTTCAACAAAATTTTCACCCATTGTATACACTTCATCCAAAAGTGATTCCCGTAACACTAACGGACTATTTCCTATTACATTAAATGATGGAACTTTGTTGTTTTTTAATTGCTGCTCTGATGGGATTCTAGCTAATCCTTCGATATCTGATTCGTGTCTTTGATCAACTCCAAAAAATTCTAGTTCTTCTTTTAATGGGGAATAAAAGAATTGCAAATAAGCTAAAACTCCTGCAGCATATTCTTGAATGTATAGTGTTTCATCTTTTGAAATAATTCCTTCTGAAATCAATTGATTTCTTTTTGTATTGTAATCTTCTTGATTTGCAACCATAAAGTAACCTTTGCCTCCTGCTGCACCTTGTCTTTTTACAATAGACAGTTTTTCAATATCTTTTGCGTCTGTAACTGGTTTTGGCATCGGTAATTTTGCTTCTCTCATGAGTTTTTCTTTCATCTCTCTATCTGATTCCCATCTTAGAATCCATTTATTTCCAAAAATTGGGGTTTTGATTGATTCAATTTCCTCAGAACTCATTTGTGCAATCAAGGTTCCATGAGGAATCAATACGGAATCATTTTGTTGTAGGGTTGATTGACATTTCTCATCTAGAACTTCTTTGAATTTGTCAACTATGATTAATTCATCAATGAATGGAAATCTTCGATATAGACTTTCACGCTTTTTTTCACATACTAGAATTGTTTTCAAACCTTCATCTTTTGCACCTTTTAACACCTGTAGTGAACAGTGAGAACCAAGCGTTGCAATTGATGTCATTTTATGACTATTCTTGTATTTTGTACTTTATGAACTATGTGCGGATGTGACATATTGGAATACCTCATCTATCAATTCCACACTGAGTTCATATTTGATATCTTCTGGAATCACTTTTAACACAAAATCATACATTGTTGTATTTTTGGGAAGTTCCTCTCTTTCTTGCAATAAAGAAAAAACTGCTATTCCATTTGAAATTACTGCCACCATTTTTTCTTTGTCTGAAAGAACCATGAAATCTCTGAAAATCACTGGTAAATTAATGTAAATTGTAATTTGAACATCAAACTATTGATTTGACGATTATCTGTTTTTGAATAGGGTCAATGATGTTTGCATCAAGTATGTTTAATTCTGATGAAATATTGTGTTCTTCGGCATATTCTGGCACGTCCTGAGATGCATGATATCCGACGAATCCTGCCACTACTATGATAAATGCGATGACAATGCCCATCAATATGTCCATCTTGTTTTGATGTGAAATCCCTGCAGGCTATAAGCATTATGAAAATTAATGAATTAGTTTAGTATATTGTATAAAAATTAATTACACCATGTAAATGGAGTAAAGTAAATTATGATTGAAACTGAATTAGGAACTTTACGCAGATCTCATTATTCAAATGAAATCAACTCCTCCATGGATGGAACTCAAATAACGATCATGGGGTGGGTTTTAACCATCAGAGGACATGGCAACATCAGTTTTGCTACAATCCGAGACAAAAATGGAGATGTCTCAGTAGTTGCAAAAAAAGGCGATTGTCCAGATGAAATTCGAGAAAAAATATCATCTCTTAAGGCACACTCTTCAATTGCAATTACTGGTAATGTAAAATCCTCTGAAAAGGCACCTAATGGATACGAAATAGTACCTACAGAAATCCGAGTGTTTTCTGAAGTTGATAAGATTCCACCATTTGAGCCTGTTGCAAAGACTGTCAAAAATATTGACACTCGACTTGAGGTAAGACCTATTGATCTTAGACGTAAGGTATTACAACACATATTCAATACTCGAAGTCTGGTTTTGAAATCTATTCGGGAATATTTTCATAGTCAAAATTTTGTTGAAATCAATACTCCCAAAATGATAGCAACAGCTACTGAGGGAGGAGCTGCGTTATTTCCAATATTTTATTACAACAAAGAAGCATTCTTGGCACAGAGTCCGCAATTGTACAAAGAACAACTTACAATGAGTTTTGAAAAAGTATTTGAGATTGCACCTATCTTTAGAGCAGAGCCCTCTAGAACTAATCGTCATCTTGCAGAAGCAATATCGATTGATTTGGAAGAAGCGTTTGTAGATTACAATGATGTCATGAGTAGAATTGAAGAGATTGTCAAAATTTCAATTAAGACTGTACATGAATATGCAAAAAATAACCCTGATGTAGAATTTAACATTCCTCAACTTCCTGAATCAATCCCTCAATATTCCTATGATGATTTAGTAGATAAGATGCAAAAGGCTGGTGCAAAAACTGAATGGGGCGATGATCTATATCCTTCAAATCTTAAAAAAATTGGTCTTGAGGGTTTTTACTTTATCAAAGATTGGCCTTTGGCCCCAAAACCATTCTATGTCAAAGACAGCAAGTCCAACCCAAAAATTTCAGAATCTTTTGACTTGATGTTTGGTGATTTGGAATTATCCTCTGGCAGTACAAGAATTGAAAAAAGAGATGAATTGTCTGAGAGAATGAAAAATAAAGGAATGAACACTGATGCATTTGAGTATCATCTTGGCGCTTTTGATTACGGGGTTCCCCCTCATGCTGGATGTGGTATTGGTCTTGAGCGATTAATCATGGCTCTTACAGGCACAGAAAACATACGTGACGTAACATTTTATCCAAGAGATGTTGACAGGCTAACACCTTAGGTGAGTTGTATGGTTACTGAAAAAGAAATAGAGCAAGTGACAAAATTAATGAAAATAGATGTTCATGATCATAAAGAATTCATAGACAAAGTACATGCCATGATTGATTATTTTGATATTCTAGATTCTGCAGGAGTATCTGATGAAGAGATCACTATGGATGCTGTATCTTTGTCTGAACTTCGAGAAGATGAATATGTTGAATACTCTGACAAACTAATTGAAAGATTGAATCACTATAAGGGAACATATGTACGAGCTCCAAAGATGGTGTAATTGAATCTAAAAATTTCTGCTTTAGAGTATGTGCAAGAAGTAAAAAACGGTAACATCTCTGCAGAAGATTTTATGGCAAAGACCCTAGAGCGTATTGAAAAAATAGATGACAAAATTCATGCATTTTTACATGTCAACCCTGAAGTGCTAGATCATGCAAGAGTTATTGATAAAAAAATTAAATCTGGAGAAAAAGTGGGTTCTTGTTTTGGAATGCCTATATCTATCAAAGACAATATCTGTATTAAGAATGCAAGAACTTCTTGTGCATCAAAAATGTTGCATGACTTTGTTGCCCCGTATGACGCAACAGTGATTTCTAGACTAAAAAAAGAAGATGCCATATTTGTAGGCAAAGTAAATCTTGATGAATTTGCGATGGGACTAACTACTGAATTTAGTGCATATGGTCCAACACACAATCCTTGGAATACAGATTATGTCCCAGGCGGTTCTTCTGGCGGCAGTGGTGCATCTGTTAGTTCTTTTGAATGTGTTGCATCTCTAGGTTCTGATACTGGAGGTTCTACTAGAAACCCTGCAAGTTTTTGTGGGGTGGTCGGTTACAAACCAACATATGGTTTGATTAGTCGATTTGGTCTTATTTCGTATGCAAACAGCATTGAGCAAATTGGACCTGTCACAAGAACCGTAAAAGACACTGCATTCATGCTCAATATTATTTCAGGTAAGGATGCCCATGATGATACCACTGTGGATAATCACAATCAAGATTACTTGTCTGAAATAGAATTAGGTGTAGAAGGTAAGAAAATTGGAGTCATCAAAGAGATGATGGGTGAAGGAATTGATCCTCTAGTTCTTTCTGCAACTCAAAACGCCATCTCCAAATTTGAGAATTTGGGTGCAATATGTGAAGAAGTATCACTTGACATGGTAAAATATTCTGTTGCGGCGTATTATACAATCACTGCAACAGAGGCTGGAAGTAATTTGGCAAGATATGATAATCTTTTGTATGGATATGATTTCCCAGTTGAAGGGTATGAGTTTAATGCATACATTTCAAAAGCAAGAACCAAATTTGGACCAGAAGTAACACGTAGGATGATTTTGGGTGGGTTTGTACCTTCAGCTGGACATGCTGGAAAATATCTCTTAAAAGCACTCAAAGTCAAACAAAAATTAACTGAAGAAATTGACCAACTATTTCAAAAATATGATTATCTGATTGCACCAACTGTTCCTATTTTACCATTTAAAATTGGAGAAAAAATAGATGACCCTATTGCTTTATTTTTAGTAGACATCAATACTGTTACTGCAAATCTTACTGGGAGACCTGCAATCTCTGTTCCATTTTCTATGGCAAATGGACTGCCAATAGGAATGCAAATCATGGCAAACTCTATGGAAGATAAAGCGTTGCTGCAAGCTGCATTTGCACTTGAAAGTACTGTGACGTTACCGGAGGTTCCAATTTGACAAAAATAGGGTTGGAGATTCATTGTCAATTAACAAATCTTGAAAGCAAGTTGCTATGTTCATGTAAAGCAAATTACAGATCATTTCAAGTTAACACAAACATTTGTCCTATTTGCATGGGGTTGCCTGGAAGTTTGCCTAGGTTAAATCAAGAAGCAGTAAAAAAAGCAACAATGATTGCAATGGCTCTGAATTGCTCCACTCCTGCTAAAATAGCATTCTTTAGAAAAAATTACTTCTATCCGGATTTGCCAAAAAATTTTCAGATCACTCAACTAAACATCTACGGAGATACCAGTGTTGGAGGTACTGGATATGTGATGGTGGGTGATAAAAAAATACGAATAACACGTATACAACTAGAAGAAGATCCTGGAAGGCTGATCTATGAGGGAAGCTCTTCTAAAAACCAAATCACTTTGGTTGACTATAATCGTGCAGGCACACCTTTGGTTGAAATAGTTACAGAGCCTGATTTTGAGAACCCAAAACAAGTAAGAGACTTTCTTAACATTTTATCTGATTTACTTGAAAATCTGGGTGTTGCTGATCCTAGTTTAGAAGGTGCTATGAGAGCCGATGCCAACGTCTCAATTGAAGGTGGAAAAAAAGTTGAGATAAAAAATATCGGCTCATTTCATGATTTAGAAAAAGCAGTCCACTTTGAAATTACGAGACAAGAAAGTTTGCATTCTCGTGATATTGAAATTGTCCAAGAAACTAGACATTGGGATGACAAACGAAAAATAACAATTTCTTCTCGTTCTAAAGAAGAGGCGTTAGACTATCGTTATTTCTTGGAAGGTGATATTCCTTGGATTACAATAGATTCTACAACTAAAGAAAAACTACAATCTGAAATGCCAGAAAGTATTAGTTCAAAAAAAGAGCGATATGTATCAAAATATAATATCCCTAATCAAGTTGCAGATGTTTTGTCTTCAGACAAATTTTATTCTGATTTATTTGAAGACTCTCATACAGAATCAAATGCAAAAGAGATTGCAAATATTATTACCACTGATTTGATGGGATTGGTAGATACAAGAGAAAAACGTGAAGCATCAAAAATTACCTCTAATCATCTTAGAGATTTAGCTGACTCTATACAATCCGGAAAAATTTCTAGAAATTCTGCAAAAAATGCATTACATGAAATTGTAAAAACTGGAAAAGAACTTTCACAAGTAATATCTGATTTAGATTTAGGAAATGTTTCTGACGAATCTGAATTAATTACAATCATTAAAGATGTGATTTCTGAGGAATCACAGGCAGTAGAACAAGCAAAATCAAATCCCCAGACAATAAATTATCTTGTAGGAAAAGTCATGCAAAAAACAAAAGGAAAGGCAGATCCTCAACTTACATTGGATTTGTTAAAAAAACAGATTGGATAGGCATGTCTGAGATTTCACTTGAGGATATAGAATTTATCAAAATCTTGGCAACATCTGATGCTACGATACTTCAAGCAGGCATGAATGATGCCACTCGTAAGAGGTTAGATGAACATGTAGGCGTGATTTTGCGCCAATATTATTATGAAAATACCTTGTTCTCTGGGACAAAAATAACTAAAGAACTTCAAAAATTTGGAATCACTGAAGATCATGGAAAAGCAGCAATTGCCTGTGCCAGACGTCTCGGAATTGATATTTCTTAATCTAAAATCTTTTTACAGTCTGTTTTATTGTAAAAATTGAATCTTGTCTGATTTTGAATTCATACCAACACAAAAACAAGTTGAAGAATCTAACATCTTTCATTTTATGCAGAAACATGGAATTTCATCATTAACTGAACTGTCAAATAAAGCAAAAAATGAATTGGAATGGTTTTGGAGTGAAGTTGATAAGGATATTGGGGTTGTTTGGGATTCTCCATATGAGAAAATACTTGATTCTTCAAAAGGAATCGCACATTCAAAATGGTTTGTAAATGGTAAAACAAATATCTACAAATCAACTGTTGAAAAATTTGCAAAAACAACTCCAAATAAAATTGCGTATTATTTTATTTCAGAAGATGAGGCCACTTCAGAATTATCTTACTTGCAACTAGATGAAAAAGTTTCAAAACTTGCTAATGGCTTAAAATCTCTTGGTGTGGGAAGGGGTGATGTTGTAGCGATTTATCTTCCAATGATTGAAGAGGCAATTTTGGCAATTTTAGCATCTGCCAAAATCGGAGCAATACAAACTGTAATTTTTTCAGGATATAGTACTGAATCATTACATGTTAGATTGCAAGATTGTAATGCAAAAATTCTTTTTGTTTCAGATGGCTTTGTGAGAAAAGGAAAACCAATTTCTCAAAAAGAACCTATGGAAAATGCAATTTTGCAAACTAAGGTTGAAAAAACAATTGTGGTAAACTACAAAGGAATTGACAAATATGAAAAATCTGAAAATATTGTTTTTTATGATGAACTGACCGAATCTCAAGATTCGGTTTGCCACACTGAAGTAATGGATTCTGAAGATTCACTCTTTATTTTATACACCTCTGGAACTACTGGAAAACCCAAGGGGGTTGTACATGTTCATGGGGGTTTTTCTGTATTTGCTGGTCATCAGGCAGCATATCTTATTGACTTGCAGGCACAAGATGTGTTGTTTTGGCCAGCAGACATTGGGTGGATAACAGGTCTGGTGTGGAATGTTTATGGCTTGCTGATTATGGGTGCTAGTTCTGTGATATATGATGGGGCATTAGATTTTCCAAGTTCTGACAGAGTGTGGAAGATTCTTTCAAATTATAATGCAACAATTTTTGGCATATCTCCTACTGCAACAAGACTGTTTAAAAAAAATAATGAAGAACCATTAAAAAATTTCTCACTTGACAAAATCAAGAACATACCTACAACTGGAGAACCTCTTGATGAAGATTCTTGGTGGTGGCTGTTTGAAAAAGTTGGAAATAAAAAAATCCCGATTATGAATCTGTCTGGGGGTACTGAGATAGGTGGTGCAATGTTGTCTGTTTTTCCTGGAATGAAATTAAAACCCTCTACTGTTGGCATTCCAGTTCCTGGGATAGATCTTGATGTGGTAGATGATGATGGGAATTCTGTCAAAAACAAAAATGGTTATTTAATCATACGATCTCCTTGGCCAGGAATGACCAGAGGATTATTAAATGACAATAAACGATTCCTTGAAACATATTGGTCTAGGTTTGAAAATATTTGGTTTCATGGAGATTATGTTTTTGTTGATAATGATAATCTCTGGTATATGCGGGGAAGAACTGATGACGTCATCAACGTTTCTGGTCATCGTATGAGTACTGCCGAAATTGAACATACTGTGATGTCTCATGAAAAAATTTCTGATGCTGCATCGGTTGCAATTCCTGATGATTTAACTGGAGAGGCAATTGTTGTTTTTTTTGTAACAGATAACAAAAATGATTTTGGTTTGGAATCTGAAGTGTCTGATTTTATAAGTGAAAAAATTGGCAAATTAGCAAAACCCAAATTTGTTTTTCAATTATCTGATTTACCAAAAACTAGAACAGGTAAAATTATGCGTCGGCTGTTAAAATCCAAATTACTTGGAAATGATCTAGGAGATTTGTCCTCTCTTGAAAACCCTCAGATTTTGGATGAAGTTTCCAAACTAGGTTGATAAAATCTCACTTTTTGATATCCTCTATTTTACGCATAATGTCTTAATCCCTTCAAAATAACTAATAGTAATGAAATTCATTGTTGACCAACAAGTTGAAGACATTGAGATGCCTGAAAATCTCAAATTAAATACATTTTTACAAGAATTTCACTCAAATTGCCCTCATCCTGAATGCAGTTTTGGATATTACGGTTTTGCTTTTGGCCAATCTCCTTTCCCAGTACCTCAAAAAATACAAGATGCTTTGATTGCTAGTGCATCTAAAGGTGCATATGCTGCTGTGTCAGGTTTACCTGAATTACGTAATGCTATTTCAAAATACAACAAACATTATTTTGGAATGGATGTTGACCCTCAGAGAATTTACATTGGCCCTGGTACAAAAGAACTGATTTTTAATTTATTAGAAATATTGCATGGAACTGTTATTCTGCCAACCCCTGCATGGCTGGGGTATTTGCCGCAAATTCGTTTCTTGAAGAAAAATTATCATATGCTTCCAACTCGTGCTAATAGAAAAATTTCTCCAAGTGATTTAAGAAAACTTGCCCTTAGATTACAAGATAGACAAAAAATTCTGATTTTAAACAACCCCAACAACCCTACAGGTCTATTATATGACAAATTAGAATTAGAAGAAATTGCTGATGTGTGCAGAGAGCAAAATATTTGCGTAATTTCTGATGAGATCTACGCCCAAACAACTTATGATTTTTCAAAATTTGTTAGTATGGGAAAAATCTATCCTGAAGGAACATTTGTGACAAATGGGTTATCTAAATCACATGCAGCTGGCGGATATCGTTTGGGTTATGTTATTTTTCCACAACATGCCATTGATCTTAAAATCCAATTTAAAAAAATTCTTGCAACAGAGTTTACTGCTGTATCTACACCAATACAAAATGCAGCAATTTCTGGATTTGAAATTAGTGATGAGATGAATGAGTATTTTGAGATTACTCGAAATATTCATAAAATTATGGGAGAGTATTCATATGATGCATTATCTGCAATTCATGGTGTAAAAGCAACCAAACCTGATGCAACATTTTATCTCTTAGCTGATTTTAATTACTATGCTCCTGATTTAGATGCTGCAAAAATTAACACTTCTCAAAAACTTTCAGAATCACTAATAGTTCATCCTTATCACACAGCCATAGTTGGTGGCGATAGTTTAGTTTTAGAGAGAACAGATTTCAGTGCTAGAATTGCATATGTAGATTATGATGGTACCAAAGTATACAAAAATTATCAAGAACAAAAACCAAAAACTCCCTCTGAAAAAATAACATTTGTAGAAAATAATGCCCCTAAGATAGTTTCAGGAATTAAAATGATTGAAACATTCTTTGAATCTCTTAAAAGTGGCAAGATTGGAGAATCTTCAAAGAAACATTTGGGAATAACTACCTAGTATTTTTACTCAGTTTACTCTCTAATCTTTCAAACTCTTCTATTGTTATTTCCCCTTTTGCCAATCTAATTTGAATTATTTCAAGTGGGTTTGATCTTGTAATTGGTTTTATGATTCTGTTTTTTATGGTTTCTTTGTTGATAGAAATCTGTCTTGTATTGTCGTTGACTTTTTTCTTTACTCCATATACTGCTCCAAAAAGTATTCCTAATCCTCCTATTGCAAGAATCATTTGTGCAGTCTCTGAATTATTTTTTTGTGTTGTATCTTGATGAACTAGGGCTGCATCAGCTTCCTGAATTATCTTTTTTTCTAAAATTGAATCTATTGTGTTTTCTTCATTGTTTATTCCTACTGCAGCTTCTATGGTAATATCAGGGTAGTTTTTGTCAAACCATGATTTGTATTTTGGTTCATTGTAATATCTATCCAAATAATATTGAGGATCTTTGTTTGGATCGACAAAATCTGCCAAATTGTCAATTGAATCTGCAAAAGATTGATCAATGTTTAAGGCAGTGATTATTGAAAAAAGCACTAACATGATTGCAATGTTTACTGGTTTTCTCAACAATGATGAATTATCATTTTTTCATTTAAAACACGCGTACGATTTTTCCATGTTTAAACATAGTAAGTTTTATTAAAATTAGAAATTTTGTAGTGGAATCTCTTCTTTTGGCAATGTAAAGTAAAACATAGTTCCTTTTTCAATGTCACTTTTTACTCCAATTTTTCCACCTAGCTTTTTCACGATCCCTTCACATATAGCTAGCCCTAAACCGCTTCCTTCTTTTTTTCTCTTTGATGTCGCATCTATTTGATAAAATTTTTTGAAAATATTTTTTTGTTCTTCTTTGGAAATTCCCATGCCATTATCTTTTACAAAAAACAATACTTTGTTATTTTCATCACGTGCTCCGATTTCTATATGTGCATTGTCTTTGGGAAGAAATTCCATGGCGTTTGATATTAGGTTAGAAAATACCTGATTGATTCTATCTGGATCTGAGAATAATCTATGATTTTGGGAAATACTTTTCTCCAGTCTGATCCCTCTAATGTTGCATATTGGCAAAAATGCGTTATAAACAGTATTGACTATTTTCTCTGAATCTATCAGAGTATTTGTAATGATGAGTTTTTCTAAATCTATTTTTTGAACAGTTAAGACATCTTGAACAAGTTTTTGTAACCGTGTAATTGCAAGATCAATTTCATTAACCGCATCTAGTTGTTGCGAATTTAATTTTCCCAACAGCTCTTCTTTTTTTAATAATTGAACATATCCTAAAATTGGCATTATTGGTGTTTTTAATTCATGTGAAACCATGGACATGAATTCCACTTTGCGTTTGTCCATCTCTTGTAGTTGTTTGTTCAATTTCCTTTCTTTCTTTATTGTGTCTGATACCATTCCTGTCATGTTTTTAAAATTATCATGAAGAAAATGTAATTCTTTTATTCCATTATGAGACATAAAACTTTCATCTACTTTGTTTGTTGATGAAAATTCATTCATTTTTTCAATGACTATTTCTATTGGCTTTGTTATCTTTCTTGACACATAAAATGTTCCAATTAATACACCTATGGACACAATTCCTGAAAATACTAACATTATTGTTCCCATTAACTGATCTGATGTTGTAATGTAGTTCAAAAAACCCATGTAGAAAATTATGAAGCTTGTTACCCCAAACATCAAAAACAATACATGTTTAATTTTCAACATGTTGTATCCCTTACACGTCTACAATTTGGTAAATTTTTTCTAATAGGGTATCAATATCAACTGGTTTTTGTAAAATAATTTTTGTTCCTGTCTGTTTTATCTTTTTGATGTTTTCTTGAGATACATTTGATGCTGTCAAAACAATTACTTTGTGTCGTATGTCTGACTCTTTGATTTTTTCTAATATGTCGTATCCATCCATGTCTGGCATGGTGAGATCAAGTATGACTGCATCATAGTCGTTTTTGATGATATATTCTAGCCCATCTTGTGCATGATTTGCAATTGTGCATTTGTGACTATTTAGACTCAAAAATGTTGATATCATTTTTGTAATCTGCTCATTGTCATCAATTATTAGTATACTAAGTTCTTTTTTTGCAGTTATTATGTCGCTCATTATGTTCTCCTCTTTTTTGCAAGAATGTTTTTGTGGATATAGTTTAGAATGATTTTTTCTTGTTCTATCTCTCTTAGTCTGTGTTCGTATTCCTTTTCATCAAATTCCTCATCTTCTTTTTCTAAAACATGTCCTGATTTTCTCCAAATCAATTTGAACAGGGATTCTAATGTTGATACAAAAGATTTTGAATCCGTCCACATTGCCATAAATTCAACATCTAAGTTATTTACAAAAAACAATACTTCTGATTCATCTTTTATGATAAATGAGAAATTGTCTTGATGACTATCCTCTAATTTTTTTATATGTTCTAAATTAATTCCCTCAAAAACATAATTTCCTTTTTCAGAAAATGTTGTAACTATTCCTAATTCTGCTTTGGTGTTTTTTAGGTAATCTACAAAATCTGTATGGTAAAATTTTATAAAATTAGCTTCTGTTCCCAAAACATGTATTGACTTTGTTGCTGTTTTTGTCATCTGTTCTATTTTTACTAAAATTGAATTTCGTCCTTGTAGACTTTGGAATCTGTTCTCAGACAATTCTGCTTTTTCACTATGAAATTCTGGAAGTGTTTGCCATAATGATATGATTGTTTTCTTTTTTGATTCTAATTCTGAAATTCTTTTCTTTTCATTATCTATCAGAATATTCATTGCATCGTTTATTGGAATGGAATTGAATTTTGAGGGTTTCCCAAAAATTGAATAGATTATTCCTTTTTGCTCTAATGAATTTAACAGATGATATGTTTCTGTTCTGGGAATTTTCAAACTTTTACATATTTCTGAGGCTGTTTTTTCTCCTGCCTTTGTTAAATGAAGATATACTTTAGATTGATTTGGCGTTAATCCATATTGAGAGAAAATTTTATTGATCTTGTCTATTGATTCTGCATGTCTTGCATCAAACACATATCCTTCTAATAATGCCTCTTCCATTGTCATATTTTTTTAATACAGAATGGTGGTCTTAAGCCCGTGTCTGTATTATCACATTACAGATACATTATATGAAAAATTATGGCCCCATACCCATACCGATTAGAATTATGTCTCCATATCCTAATTGAATCAAGAAACCTCCAATAATTAATAACAGATATGGGATTCCAGGGGTAACCCATGTGTTTGGTTTTTCTGAAAATTCTTCATTGTCTGCATGGTGAAATGAAAATGCTATTTTTTTAACAGATCCTTCATTTTTCTCAATTGAAAAACAATATTTTGGATTTTTTGCTCTATATCCTAAGAATGATGCTAGAATTTTTCTGGGTAATGTTTCATCAAATCCTTCAAAAATATTCTCTCCTCTAATTTTTGAAATTGTATTTCTCAATGCATTTACTAATAATGGAACTATGAATAATACTGCAGCATTTGATAACGTCGTAAATGGTGTAACAATATTTCCACTAATTGTAATTTGTGGCGCTATTACTGCTAGTGCAATTAATGCAAAAGCATCTGCTCCGCCAAATAATCCCATTCTCCAAATTAGTATAGAAATTGGCGCAATGATCAACGCAAATAGTGTTGAGTAAATTATATCTGTTTGATTTGGTTCAAAAATTAGTAATATTGCTCCTGCTACTCCGAAAACAATCCAAAGATAATCATGCACTTCTCTTTTCCAAATATCAAAAAATCCTCCTATGGCAAGCATTCCTAATGCCAGACCGATTCTTATCAAAAAAATCTCTGGAATTGTTTCCATATCTAAATCACCTTCAAATTATTGGGAGTTTTCACGTATATTCTATAAAAATTAAAAATTTTTCACTGTTTGCATGCAAATTTTCTATCACTCTCAAAATTTTAATATCTTCCAATAAAATTCACCTTATGAAAATTTTTAAGATATTCCATAATCCTGATACTGAAAAATACGCAATTTACTATTCTGTTGTGCTTGTTATAATTATTGGAACTGTTCTGGTGCAAAATTTTGGTTTGATTCATGTCTCGCCTATTGAAGGAACTGCTTTGTTTGCAGAAGGATTCATCTCTTTGGTGATGCTTGCCAGACATTCTAGAACCAAAGAACATTTTCCACATCATATGTCAAAATTCAAGCAAATGATTCAATTACCTTTCTCTAATGCTTGAAACTCTTTCTTTTATCTCTTCAATTTTCTCAGATATGTTAAATCTTTCTGTGATCTCTTCTAAGCGATTTGTTTTTCTTAGATAAAAGAATGCAGCTCCTGCTGCACCTGGAATTGCAAACAATATGAAATTATTTTCAGTAAATATTTCATTATTTGTTTCTTCAGTTACTGCATCTGTGATGGGAGCAGGAATAACTTTGATTGTTTTATTTATTTCTAGATTTGTAAATCCTAATCCTTCAACTGATGCATAAATCTCTAGACTCTCTGATTTGATTTCATCTATTGTGATTCTAGCTTTTCCGTCACTATCTGTTGTGGTTTCTTGTTCAATTATTTTTCCGCCAATAACATTCCAATTTACATCAAAATTTTCTACAGATAATGTTGATGTTGGATAATCTAATAACAACTCTGCAGTTATTTGTGTACCTTGATCAATTGAGTTAGGCGCAACTAGTGATATTTCGGGATGAAATCCATTAACAGTTAATTCAAAATTATGCATTGGCAAGTCTTCTGCTAACATAGTGATTTCTGTAGTGCCTTCTGAAAATGATTCTATCTCAAATGATTTGAAATATTCCCCTTTTTCAATTACTATATTCTCAGGTAATTTCAAAGAATATTGATTATTTGATACGATCTCTAATGTGATTTGGTTTTTAGCATATGCAGGATTCCCAACAGAGTCTAAAAGCTGGATTGATGCCAAGTTTTTGGTCATGGGAAGGATGTTCTTAGATACGGATAACTCTATGTTGGTTGGATCTGTAGTGTGACTCTCTAAACTTAATCCTGTTTCCATACCTGTGGCTTGAACTGTCATGCTGCTAGTACCTATCTTATTTGATTGACCAAAAATTACAGCATACTCTTGATTTTGTGTTATCACTTCTGGTGGAATCTCAAAATTCTCATTAGCACTAAATGTCATGACTGAATCTTTGATAAAATGAGTAACTCCTATTCGTCCGTCTTCCTCTTCTTCCTCATCATCTGCAGTTGTAACTTCCTCATCCTCTTCAGGACTTTCTAACAGATACCCAATTATTGGAAATTGTGAATATGCAAGAATCTTTGGAATAAGTGGCTCTACAATTAACGAAAGATCATCTTCCAATGGACCGTTTGGTTCTCCTGCAACTGTTGAAGATTTCTTGTTATCAGTAATATAGAATTCAAGAGATTCTCCTTCATCTGGAATCATTGTTCCAGTATTTCCAAAAATCAAACCAGTATTTTTCCCCTTTGGAATAAACGCATTTTCTGCATCCACCGTTTTCAAGTTTGATGATGCAACATTGACAAAAAGATCTTCACTTGCTACTACGGGTACTGAAACTGTAACTGTTTCTCTATCTGTCTTGCCTAATGTACTTGTTCCTAACTGTCTTGAAACCTCAACTTCTGTTTCAAAATATGTTACTCCTACAAGCTCTTTTTCACCTGTTGTTAAAAATGGGAGTGTTTGTGTTATTGCTGGACCCTTTCCTTCTATGGCTCCTATTTCATCATGTGTAACTGTAATAGAATCCCCTTTTGCGATATGATCATCTGCTATAATGTAAAAATTGTATGATTGCACAAATTCATCTGTAAAATCTGCAACATTTGGTCTTATTGAAAAACTACTAAATGTGGAATAACTTCCTTCTTTTATCTCTAATTCATTTGACGCAAACAAAAATTCTTCAAAATCATGACTGGTATTAATTCCTGAATCTGGGTTTTCTACTCCTATTTTCAAATTAATATTCTTGTCTGCTTTTACAGGTATTCCTTCAGCATCTTGTAATTGAACAATTGCATAGCCTGTTTGTGATGAAAAGCTATTGAAATTTTTTGGAAAAACATATAGTTGTAATTGTAACGGTGTTTTTGCTTCCCTGACATGGATGAATTGGCTAACTTTTTTCATCCCTTCTGTTTCTGCAAATATAATTGCATCTCCTGATTCTTTTATGTTGAATTTTGTCAGTGTATAATATTCTCCTTTTGGTATTGTAATCTCTGACTCTTGTAATTTTATCACATTTGTATTTGGAGTGGAAATTTTTACAATGGTGTCTTCTGTTGCAATTACGGGTAAATTGCCTGTAGTTGCAAGCTCAATTCCGATATATCCAAATTTTGGGCCATCTACTGGAAAATCATTTGGAGTTGTTTTTAGTAATATTTGGGTTGGATGATTGTTGTTGTTGTAGATAACTATTGGAATTTCTTGTGATTTGAATCCTGGTGCTGCAAGAGATATGTTTGCAAAACCTGGTTCTTTTGCCAATATTTTGATTTCTGTCGAATAGTTTTCTGCATTACTGATTCCTGTAATTGCTACTATTGTGTTGTCTGAACTAGATACTTTTAATCCGTTTATCTCAACTGGTAAAATGTTTTCATTGTTTAATGCATGTATGTTGATTATGCCTTCTGTATTTTCCAAGAATTTTTGTGGATGTAATTGATATCCAAATTCCAAGTCAGGTTGTTTATCAAATGGATTCTGTACTCCAAAATTGGATTGGGCATCTATTGGTACTCCTCCTCCAACCACAACTAGAACTAAAAGTATCACTAAGACAGTCTTCAATGTGTTGATTTTGGGCTCAAATTGGATATATCGAGCAGTATGACTCTAAACAATACATACTAGAACAGGGCGCCAATGCTTACAATTGAACTCTGAATAAGCATGATGCTTCCAAACGCAATCAACACCAAAATTATTGAGTATTGGAATCCTCCTGAATATGTGCCTGTGACTACTTTTCCTAAGAATATGCCTGCTAACCATCCTTGAATCAGAATGACAATTGAATACATTTCAAAACTTTCTTGTGAATTTTTCTCCATTAATGCAATCCTTTCAGAATCTGTTTCAGACTGAATTCCTATGCTTGCAAGTGAATCAATTACCAGTAATGTTGTTAATCCTGTCATGCCCATCAAAATGAATCCAATCATTATGTATGGTTTAAGTAAACTGCGTTTTGTTTTCTCAATGCTGTGGATTTTTTCTGAAATATCTGCAAGAGATATCAGTGTATGGATGTTTCCTCCTCCTCCTGAAATGATTTCAAACAAGATCTTAAAATTAATCAAGACTTGAAAATCTTTAATCTCTTTTTTCAATGAATTAAAAATATCATCAAATGGTATGCCCCATTCCAATTTACTTCCTATTGTATTGGATGTTGATGTAAATAATTTGTAATCTTTACTTTTACATGCCCGGATTACACATTTTTCTGGACTAGTTCCTGCTTTTCTTGACTCAGCAATATCTCTCATTATTCTTGGAGTAGCATTTTCAGCATCAATTGATCGTTGATATGTTCTTTTAAATTTCATTGCAGGAAATACTGCTGCAGCCACTAGAGAAAACATCATGATAAATGCATTGTACTCTTTGATGATTCCCAATAATGTAATTGTAAAACCAATACTGCATATTGGAATTGTGTACATTGCAATTTGTTTTACTGGCATTTCTGGTAAGAATGAAGAATTTGTTTTACTTGCAAGAAAGATAAATGCTGCGGATATTATTGGCGGAATTACAATCAACAATAGTTGTGAGTTGTCACCTGAATTCTGAGCTAATGCTGTTGGGTCTGTACCTGAACCAACTGCTGAAAATATAATGTATACTGCTAAAATTACTATTTGTATTGTCATGTATGACTCTACAAGTGCCTTTACTTTGCTGATCTTTTGTTTTTCTGTTTCAGCATAGGAGTCAAATGCTCCATTCATCTTGCTTTTTAGATAATTTACTACATCTCCTCCTCCCTCTATTGCTGAAACATAACCTCCAAGAAAATCTGACATTGTCTTTGATGATGTCTTGTCTTTTGCTTGAGTTATGGCCGATATTGGATCCATGCCCAAAATCTCTATTCTTTTCAGTATTCTTTTTGCTTGAGTCTGTGTATGTGGCAAAATATCAAAATTTTTTATCTTTTCAAATATTGTGTATGGTCCAAATCCACTTGTTGCTAATAATGTAACAAATGTGATAAAATAAGGAATTTCTCTTTCTAGTTTTGTTTTTTCCTTTTTGTCGATTTTCTTTTGACTGTCTTTCAGTGAAAGCAGTTTTTACACCTCATAATGAATTTTTTCTAGAATTTCATTTGGGTTTCTATAATATCTTCCAATAAAATCACTTGTCTCTTTATAGTCTCGAATATTATGATCTTTGAGATATTTTAGAATTGAAACTCTTTTTTTGTATTCATCAATTAACTCATTAACTGCTTGACCTTGTGACTCTGCAATTCTTTTTACCATCTCGCTTTTTTCAATCTCTGAATCAAATGTTTTGTTTTTTGCATTCCATTTGAAAACAGAATTAAATGAATTACTGTCTTTAATCTCTTCAATCGAAACTATCTTTCTTGTACTTTGATTTGTCTCATTGTCTTTTACTCGTTTAATCACAATTGCACAGTTCATCAAAGTCATGTATGATGGTGGAATCTCCATTGGTTTTTGTTGAAGTCTTTTTGTTGCAGAAATCAAACTATCTGCATGCATTGTACACAATCCTCCATGACCTGTTGCCATTGCTTGAAACATCACATAAGCTTCAGAGCCTCTAATCTCTCCTACTATAATGTAATCTGGTCTGTGTCTTACTCCTGATTTTATCAAATCATACAGTCCAATTTCGCCCTCTCCTTGTGTTCCAAAACCCGGTCTTGAAATCAGACTAAACCAGTTCTCATGTTTTATGTTAATTTCAGATACATCTTCAACTGAAAATATCTTGTAATCTGGATTGACCAACCCAGTTATTGCATTAAGAATGGTAGTTTTTCCACTACCTGTTGAACCAATCACCATTATGGACATCTTTGCCTCCATTAACAACCATAGATATGCCGCCATTGACGTATCCATTGTCTCAAAGTCTATCAAATCAACAATTGTGTATGGATCTTCTTTGAATTTTCTAATAGTGAAACTGGTACCTTTTGGTGTTACCTCTTTTTGATACAGAACTGAGATTCTGTGATTGCCTTCTAATGCTAAATCTGTGATTGGATGTGCAGAACTAACATGTTTTCCTGCACGAAATACAATTCTAGACACAAAATTGTTTAGATTACTTGGTTCAAATTGAATATTTGTTGGGATGCTGTCGTATTGTCTGTGCCAAATGTAAATTGGAGTATTGATTCCAGCACAACTGATATCCTCAATATTAGGATCCCACATCAATCCATCAATGATTCCAAATCCTGAGATGTCTCGTCTAAGATAATATTTTACTTTCTCCAAACTTGCTACAGGATATCTTTCAAATAATTTTTTATTTTCATCAATTATGGTATTTAGAAAACTTTCAAAATTATCTCCTTTTGCATTTTTTACAGAGTCTATGCTTTCCTCTAATAATTGGTATAATTTGTTAAAAATTTCTTGCTCTTCATGATTTAATTTAATCTCATCAATTTGGTATTCATAACTGGAATTTTTTTCATTATACAAAATATTTGCATAACTGTATGGTGCATTCAGTTCATAATTTTTTATAATCTTTAATTCTGATGAAGCTTGTTTTTGATTTGGATCAAAAAACTCACTTTTAAGAAAAGTTTCTACAGACTTTGTTTTATCCTTCATTTACTTCACCTAAAGAAAAAGGAAAAAATGGATTCATTAAAAAAACACCGAATCCTAAGTATTTGCGATGGTTACACTTTGTGGTGCACCAGTTTTTCCGGCGAAGATATTCAAGCTAGATGTTGCTCCTGCATCAAGTGATGATAGAGTTCCATCTGGAACTTTGAAGTAGATGATCATTCTGTCACCTGGATTCAAACCAACAGGACCTGATTGTTTGGTCATACATAATGCTGGTAATGCACCTGCATCATCCAGATCAATTTCAAGATCTGCAGATGCACATGTTGAACCTGTAGATTGCATTTGACCTGAAACAGTTCCGGTTGAAATGAATTGTGCCTGGAAGTTATCTACCGTTACTCTGTCTGGATCTGTGTCTACATACCAGGCTGAGAATGGAACGTTAGTACCTCTGACTTCTATCTTGTCTGTAGACAAGATTTTGTCACCACTGTTTCTTACAGCAGCAGCACCCCATGCAACGCCGTTTGAATCAGTAGCATTAACCCACAACTGGACACCTTGGACTGAAATTGCTTCTTGTTGTGTACCGCCTTGGAAAAGTGATGTGCCGTAAACAACTACACCTGAACCAAGTACAACAGAAGCCACCAAGATGATGATGGTTGTAAGTACTGTACTGATTGCTCTGCGATTATTTCGTAGAGGGGTCATTTTCATTAAAAAATATGGTTATTTTGTAGAATATCTAAAAGAGTATGTAATAATTCGAAATTACATGTATTGTTGTGCCACAGATGTATAGGCGCGAACAAAGTTTGCAACTGTCTTTCTAATCTCAGTATGAGGGAAACTAACTGTGAAATATTTTGACATTCCATCAGGTACGCCTATTGCTATTACATTTACGCCTGCCTTGGAGGCCAGATTAATAGCAGATTGAAACTCTTCGTCAATTTCATGATACCCCATCATGTATCCATCGGTAATTAGGAACAAGTATCTGCGTTCATTGATGTCGTCTTCTAGCATTCTTGTTGCCAATTTCATGGCATCTGGAACAAATGATAATCCTGAACTGTTCATTCCTCCTATCCTGGCCTTGATTCTGTCATCATACTTTTCTTTGAAATCTTTAATCAGCACAAAATCATTGCTAAAACCATGTATGGACCATTTTCCTCCCTTGTAGTTTATTTTGTCTGCAGCTTCTGCAATACACATCAAAAATTTCTGTAAATCCTGAAACTGAATTTTCATACTTGCACTAGTATCCATAACTATTGCCCAGCTTTCCTCATAACGAAGTTCTTGATCTTGCTCAAAATAAGAAATTCCTTGACTTTCACTTGCAACTGCCTGAACTGCTTTTTGCATTTCAATGTAACCATAATCTTCAGTATTTGGATCTTCCATGGAGTTTGTTACATTCGATACTTGACTTCTAATTTTTTTAATAAAATTTGTACTATCTACTCTCAACTGAAAAAATTTTCCAAGATTTTCTGGTGCTAGTTTGATTTTGTCAAAACGTAATCCTTCAGAATATTTTTTGTATTTTTCCATCATTTTTTCTTCTTTTTTAATTTCGTCTATCCACATATTGCCTAATTCGTTAGCATAGTGTCTGAATTCTCCAGTAGGATTTAATTTCAAATATTTCAAATATTTTGTAAAGTTTGTTGGTTTGATGTTGTCGCAAAATGGATATTCCCACATTCCTAAAGCATATCTGTTTTTGTAAATTTCATCTGCAAGTTTAATCCTGTTTTCAGGAGTGTCATTATTTGTTATAGATTCTTTTACTTCATTTCTGAAGTGTTCTATTTTATTTCTAAATGCATGCTGTGTTCTATTTTTTTCATTTGACTCTAGGATGTTTTTCAAAAATTTGTTGTACAACAATTCACAAGAAAATTTAATCATTTCAATATTTTTTAAAGGATTTGAATATCTGGTTTTTAGATATTCCTGAACTCTGATGTCTTCCACAAATTTAATTGCTTGAGATGCTAAGATTGGGGATTTTCTCTGATACCATTTTTGATATACTGAATAATCTGAAACTGCAGCATGGCCTCCAGAGTGATACAATGATGCTAAAAACAAAGACCACACTGTAGAATACGAGTCATCTATACTATCAAACAGAATGCCTTGATAGAGACATTTTTCATCACTTTTTTTTGGTTTTGGAAGGGATATTTGTGTGGGTTTTCCGTACTTTAGTTCTAAAAAAGATAATTTTTCAGGCATTGTTACTTCAATGCTTGTTTTTTCTTTGTCTGCTACTTCATAGATGATGTTTGCAGATAGATCATACAAATTTTCTTTCAAACTTATCTCCTCCGCAAACTCGTTTTACAATTGCACGAACTTCTTCTTGAACCTCAAAATCATCTGCAGTTAATGCTATGATTGTCTCTTCTGCTGCAATTTCCACCGTTGTTCCATCTGCAACAATTTTTGCCCAATTTGCCAAATCTCCAACTGATGGACCATATGGAAGATCACCTTGTTGATATTCTTGCCTTAGTTTTGCACCTATCTTGACAATTTTTTCTGCATCGTCTCTGTTTACTTTTGCTCTGTGACATACAAGATCAATTTCTTTTTCATCAATTTTATCTCCCACACTCATGTAATCAAAATTTAACCAAACGCTCATCCTTCTTCTCATTGCAGCATTGAGTGGCTTTGTTCCTGCAAATTCTGATGAAAAAGGATTCATGCTGATTATCAGATATGCATGTTCGTGTCTATGGATAAGTTCATTATCTTTTTCTGTTAACACAAGATGTCCTCTCTGATCAAGAATAGGGTTTAATCGTGTTGCAACATCTTGTTTCATCATGTTTGCCTCATCAAGATACAATATTCCTCCATCTCTACACCAGTTTACAATCAATCCATCAATCCAGTTCTCTTTTCCCAATCCTACATATCTTCCAAAAAGATCAAAAACAGATGTTTGTAATCCACAATTAATTTCCCATAATGGCAGACCTGCTAATTCAGCAACCAAATAAACAATGTGTGTTTTTCCAGTTCCGCTGGGGCCAATCAAAGAACATTGTTTAAAAAACTTTAAAGCTCTTGCAATTCTTTCTACATACTTTTCCCCATTATCCAAATATGGAGGAGTGTCTTTTGGAATCATCTCTTGCATATCTTCACTAAATGAATACTGATTTTTGTCCAGATAATTTGAAATATCTTGATGTAAATCTAATTTCTTGGCTTTTTTGGGAGCTTTTGAAATTGTAAAATTTAAATTAAAATTTTTCTTCTTTACAGTGTTCTTTTGGGCAAAATCCTCTATTTGCATTATTTTTAAATCATTATTATTGCTCATATTCGAAATGATGTAACTTGAAATGACAGACACTTTGTTAATACACAATTTTTGATTCTACTTTCAAATGCAGTTCAATTTGGACATTGAATCATTCAATGTAAATAATAATGTCAAAGAGAAAACAGATTTTAAAAAATATGACATTGATGTGTCATTAAACGAGGTTTCCAGTGCTGAAAACTCTTGTCAATTACAATATGGCTATACCTTTAGCTCTGCACCTAAAGGGATTCGTCTAAGCTTGGAAGGAAAAATTGACGTTAACGGAAATTCTTCAGAATTAGAATCATTATATCAAAAAGATGAACAAAACATCCCTCAAATTTTACGCATGTCTTATCAGGAATTATACCCTGTGTTGTTCATGCTAACTAAGAGCATGAAAATCCCATGTCCACCATATGAGATTAGCAAAACAATGGATCTTTCTGAACAAACAGAACACTCTTCAGAATTAGAGTCAATTTCTGAAGATGTAAAAGAACAAACAGAGGAATCAACAAATGAAAAAGAAGTAACATATTCAGATGAAATAAAATCGGCAGATTCTGAATTTGATCAAATGTCTACAGAGGAATTAACAAAACTGCAAATTGATCTTAGCAATCAACATTCAGAAAACCCTTCTGATGAATTAAAACAAAAAATAGATACCATCAATTCCGTTTTAAATAAGAAAATTAACGAGTCTGCATCATCATAAAATGTAAGTTAGATTTTATTACATACTGAGCAATATACCTAATTTTTCATGAAATTACTTAATGAAATTTGTTCGTAGGAGAGCCTTAGCTTCTATTGTCACTAGTGCCATTCTATTATCATCTATTGCAATTCTTGGCGCGGGTTTGGTCGGATGGTCCAATTCTAATTTATTGTCTCATCAAAAAAATCTTGAAAATACTTTTTCAAAAAATATCAATAAACTAAATGAGCACATTATATTTGAAAAAATATGGTTTGGAACAAATCCTTCTAAATATGTCAATGTAACCATGACTAATACTGGAAATGTTGGATTAAATGTAACAAATATTCAATTTATTAACTCAACAACATTTGAAAAAATTAGTTCAGTGTTAATTGATGATGGAGGAATGAGCCCTTCTGAATCTTATTCAATAAACATGACTTATGCTTGGATTGATGATGTTGAATTTGATATTTTGATCAAAAGTGCTAGAGATAATCAATTCAGAACCCAGGTGAGTCCATGAAAAATCGTAGAGCATTAAGTACGCTGGTGGGTGCAGTATTTTTTATAATTGCTGCTTCTAGCACTGTGGCATATGTGTCATATAGTATGAATGTGATTGATGATTTTTCACAAGCCGTAATAATCAAAGAAAGTGTTGATGGTGCAAGAAATTCTGAATCTTTTGAAATTTCTGATGCTACCATTACAAACAACAAATTTGATTTGACAGTTCAAAACAAAGGCCAACTTCCAATAAAATTAACAAAACTATGGATTGAAAATACCACTGATTCAACATGGATTCCTTCAAAATTTGATATTGATCAAAGCATATCTCCTTCAAATTCTGTCAGCGGAATTGGACAAACCCTTCCGCTTTCTGTAGTTGATACTCAAGCGTATAAAATATCCCTTGTTACTGATCGGGGAAATACTGAAACATATTTTTTCAATTCAGTTCCTGATCAAAATTTATCTATTAACTTACATGCAGCTCCTGAAACCGTTGCTAATGGATTTTCTACAACATTATTTATGACTGTTACAAATGACCTTCCAAATGATGTTACTTTACTTAACATTGTCCCTGAGATGTCTCCCCCATCAGGTTCCGCAACCGCAATTTGTGATTCTTCGCCAACTCCTGCATCGTACCCTTCTCTGAAAAAAGGTGAATCTGTAATCTTCAAATGGTCCTGTGTCATTTCAGGTACAGCCGCAGAATCTGTAACTATAACTGGTTCTATTGTAAATGGATATCCTGGAAATGATTCATCTGTAACTATAACAATTAAAGACGTGTTGTTGGCATTAGAAGCTGGAACTTCTTTGGAATCACTTGGATTTACAGTTCCTAGTAACACTCCTGACATTCTTACAATTCATCAAGAATCCACAAACACCCCTAATGGCGAATATCAATTAAGCTCTGGTACCGCAGATGCCACAGGGTTTACCGTTGATCTTGATCAAAATAACATGGCATACATTACAAATAACCAAACAAGTACAGTTACAATACCTTCTGGAACTTGGACTTCATCTTTAGCTTATCTTAATTCCCATCTTGATTCAACTATAGATAATTCAATTTTATCTAGTGGTATGATATTTCATTTTGAGAAACAATCTTTTCTTTCTAATGGGGTAACTGGGGCTGCATGTGATAATGAAATCAGTGCCACTCTTGGTTCAGGTACCAGCACGCCTGCATGGAGTGATTCTAGTGGTGTATTTTCCAGTGGAGGATTTACTTTTGATGGGAATAATGATTACATTTCAGTAGGAATTGATACCTCTTGTAATGATCTTGATGATGGCCCAAACTCTACTGCTGGTTGGTTTTATGTAGATGGTACTGGAAATGATGGCCGGCAAGTAATAATCCGGGCTGAAGAATCCAATCCTGGCTCTGAATTTTATGAGGTTGTTTTTGATAAATCTGGAACAACAGGTACATTGTCATTTAGATTTGATTCTACAGAAGGAAAAATACTTGATTGTAATACCTCTGGAGTAACTACTGATGAATGGCATCATTTTGTTGGAATTCGTGTAGATTCTGAAACATGTACTTTGTATTTAGATGGATCTTTTGTTGTAACTCAACAAGATACAAGTAATCCAAATAATTCGCAACTAGAAATAGATACTAAGTGGATGATTGGAGCAAATCCTGATACCCAAGATGGTCAAATTACTGAGAATTTTAAAGGCAGTATTGATTCTATAATGCATTGGGAATCATATGGATTAACTTCTAGTGAAGTACTGGCATTAAACAATACAAAATATGGAGATGGTGCATTTTTGGTAGACTATACAATCGAAAGAGTCGATAATTCTGGAGGTAAAACAACATTGTTTTCACAAACAGACATTGAAATGGATTTTATTGATCCTCTTAATGATGTGACAAATTTTCATTCTAGTGGAAATCTTACTGGTGCAATGAATCAGATCAGTTTAACTGATGAACGCATATTATTTACAGTAGATTTTGTTAGTGGTTTGGGAGTAGATGTTAGAATTGATGATGACTCACTCAATGGAAACCCAGACACATCCTTTGTTCAGATACCTATACCTGATGACACTTTTCCGGGTTATTTTTCATATGATATCAATGAGGATGGCGGAAATTATCTGGTTAGAGTATCCAATACTGGTACCATAGGCGCATTTTTTTCAATGAGTGGAATTCGTGGAGTTTTTGATGATGTTACATCAGATATTGCATACGCTTCACTGCCTCAATTTGTAAATGGAACTAGTACAGAATTTGAAATGTCAGACACTAATGATAGCATATATTTGCCTCCTGGAAAAAAATTCACAATAGAGTTCTATGCCCCTACCACTCACCCTTCCATAAATGGTCAATATGGAACTCCTATTACGCCTGGAGAAAATTACAATTTTTACGTCTATCTGTCCGGATATGATGAATTAGGAAGAACATTTTTCAAGACAATTGACATCGGAGGCACCACAGTCACTTAGACAGGATGTAATATTTTCACACATACACTTGGATATTATCTAAAAAAGAATATTTTTTGCATGACCATTATGGATAGTACGCTTGAAAATAATGCAAACCAAGCAACTGCAGAAACAGGAGGTAATTCTGATCACCCAAGCTTACAATATATGGAATCTTTAATTCAGGAATCTTTACAGATTTATGAATTAGAAAATCAAAGAGTAAACACGCTTGATGAATTGATTAATTCATTAAAAGTTATAACTAAATTTTTGGGATTATCTATTGAATTACCCTCTAATATTTTACATTTAGATGAAAACACCAACATAAAATTATTACCCAATCTTAACATACTTGTTGTTGATTCCAATAGTAAAACAGAAGAAAAAACAATGGATAGTTTTTCAACTGATATTATTATAAACATTTTAGATTACATTACTCCAAAAATTGTTGAATTAGTAAGAAAAGATAAATTGAAATTACTTAACAGCATCAACTTTTTGCGTTCTGCAAATAATGAATTAAAGAAAATTGAAAATATTGGACAACTTGAATTAAATCAAACACCGGTGATCTAAATGAGTTTAATTAAATTTAATGTAATTGATGAATTCAAAACATATCTAGAAAATAATGTTGTTGAAACAAAAAAAGAATTGGAAAAAATTTCAAAGATAGCTGGTGAAAAGCTAAGATCTCAAGAAAAAGAATTAGAAAATGATAAGGAATTCTTATCCATTAAAGAAAAATTAGAAGACAAATCAGATGAAAAAAAGACAAAAAAGACAAAAAAACAAACCTCTTCAAATTGGATAAAATACAATTCATTAAATCTGTATAATGGCATGGGTATCAAAGGCGAATTGGAGTTATACTTTAAAGAGATTGAATCTCTAAAAATAAAATTAGAAAAACTACAATCTGCAAAAGAGACTTTGGATGGTCTTGTTTCAAAAGGATTAAAGAACAATCTAAATTCAATTGTTTATGAAGATGGCGGACAGTTTGAAATTGCATTGCTAAAAAACTCTAAAGAAGTTCGAGAAAAATTCAAGTTTAAAACAGAGTTCACAGTTCCAGCTAAACTTGAAAAACCATTGTTTGTGGAGAGTCTTTTAAAATGAGATTGAGTAATTTGTGCCTAAATTGCGATCAAAATTGCGATCAATTTACTCAAAAAGAGCTCACGATCGGATCCTATAACATGGCATTATGTACGGAGTATCCTGTAAAATGAAAGAACAAGCAATATCCATATTTGATGCTGAGTCTGGATCCTCTCTAGGAGAGTACAAATCATCCTTAGATCAAGTTCAACAACAACTATCAAAATATGGCCTTACTGGAAATCAATCCAAAGTTTACATTTATCTAGGTAAATATGGCGCAAAGACAGCTCCTGAAGTTTGCAAGGCATTAAAACTACCTAGAACCGAAACATATCATCTATTATCTGCGTTACAAAACAAGGGCATTGTTTCTGCAACATTCCAACACCCAATACAATTTACTGCATTACCTTTAGACAAGGCAATATGGATTTTAGTAAATTCTGAAAAAGAACGTGTAAAATCCCTTGAAAAAATGGAAGGTGAATTATCTGAAATTTGGAAAAATATTCCAACGTTTGATTCTGAACCTGAAAATGAGGAAGAGAAATTCCAAATGCTAAAAGGAACAAATCAAATCTACTCAAAAATTACCAGTATGACTGATGGCTATACCGATGAATTGTTGTTACTTGGAAGTGAAAAAGATCTCTTAAAATTATATCATGCTGACTTTATAGAACCATTTGAAAAATCAAAACAGAAATTTAGAATACTTAGTTCTTGTAGTGATAAAACATTATACATCTTTGATGAACTAGAGAGGAAAAATATTAAATCAATAAACAAAGATATCAAAGATAATTTGTGTTTCATACTAAAAGATAATTCAGAATTGTTGTTCTTTACAAAGAATGCAAACAACTCTAATGAACCGTTTGCAATGTGGACTGATTCTCCAGCATTAGTATATTCTATGAAGTTGTTGTTTGAGTCAATGTGGAATACATCAAAAAATATTCATTTATAATTTTAGTAAAATCATACCTGTCAGAATCTAACTAGTCTCCTTCTTTATATACAAAAATTAACTTTGTTTTTGTATATGAGCTCAACATATGCCAAGGTAAAAACAGGAATTTCTGGATTAGACTCTATCGTGTCTGGAGGATTAAAACAAGGTCGTTCTGTTGTTGTGTCTGGCCCTCCGGGTTCAGGTAAGACCACATTTGGATTACAATTCTTACATGGAGGTGCCAAAGATTTTGATGAACCTGGTGTGTACATCAGTCTTGCCCAAAATATTGATGAAATAAAAAATGACTCCAAGGCTCACGGGTGGGATTTTGAGGACTTGGTATCAAAAGACAAAATTTTGATGATTGACGCAAGACCTTTTCAAATAACTGATCACTCTATCGGGAAGGATGATTCGTTGTATAGGGGCGAACAAATACCATTTGAGCACTTGACAAAATTAATTCTTAGTAGCATTAAAAGAATAGAAGCAAAACGTGTTGTGATTGATTCTATTACCATTTTGGAAATGCAATACTCTGATGAATTCAACAAAAGACAAGGATTGCAAGGATTAGTTCAAGCACTTGAAAGTTATGGTGTCACATCAATTCTACTATCTGAATCCGTAAATGATGATCACATCCCTCCTGAATGGTTTGTATCTTCAGGTGTGATACAACTACGTCATTCTAGACATCATGATACCATGGAAAGATCAATTCAAGTAACAAAACTAAGAGGAATTGCACACAGTGAGCAGATTCACCCTATTGAATTGGGGGATGATGGAATAAAAGTAATGCATCCAAGATTGATGCCTTGACTATTTCTTTTTTCTAATTTGCTGTGCAACCATGGGTAGAAATGCACCCACATCTGAAACAATACCTAATGCTTGCCACGTTCCTCTATCCATAAGTTTTGTTACTGTTGGTTGGTTAATGTCAACTACAATTACTTTGACATTTGCAGGAAGCATGTTTCCTGTTGCAATGGAATGAAGCATTGTTGAAATCATTATGACCATTTTTGCATCTTTTAGAACTTTTTTGTATTCTCTTTGAGCTTGTGCAACATCCGTAATTACATCTGGTAATGGCCCATCATCTCTGATAGAGCCTGCAAGTACAAATGGAACATTATTCTTTACACATTCATACATTATTCCTTTGGTGAGTTTTTTTGTTTTTACCATATTTGCAATAGAACCTGCTTTGAAAACAGAATTGATTGCATCCATGTGATTTCTATGGCCATGATATGCTAGAGTTGCATCATGAACATTCATCCCTAATGATGTTCCTAGGGTGGCATACTCTATGTCGTGAACAGCTAAAGCATTACCTGCTAGCACTCCGTCAATGTATCCTAATCTGATTAATTCTGATACTGCATCTGATGCTCCTGTGTGGACTATTGCAGGACCCCCTACAATCACAATTTTACCGCCGTTCTTTTTTGTATTGTAAATGTCCTCTGCAACTTTTTTTGCAATATGTTGTGTTGGTCTTTCACTAGAGCTTGAACTGCCCATAAATTGAAATACATTAGAACCCTCTCTTGGTCTTTCAGGTGGATTGATTTTGATACCTCCTTCCCCAACAATAATTTGATCACCTTTTTTGACATCTCTTACAGGAACACAAAATGCTCGGTTTCCTTTTACAACAATACATTTGTCCATCATCATGTTTTCTACCTGAATCCATTTTCCTTTATGAAATACTTGGGTGTGATTGTTGGTGGTACTGTAAAAATTGTCTGGCATTACATAATTTTTTGGTGATTTTTTTAGTGTGATTTCTTTTTGAACTTTAGATACTGCACCTTCCCTGTAAATTGTTTGTAAAATTTCATCTAGGTGTTTTTGATTTTTCCCTTTGACTAATAATTTAGCATATGACTGATCTTTTTTTCTTTTACCAATGTTTATTTCTTGGACTTGAAACTCTCCTTGTAAATCCATAATTTTATCAAATATTTTAGTCAAAATCAAAGAGTCAATTAGATGGCCACTGACTTCGATCTCTTGAGAAAATTTACTCATTTTACTACCTCTACACAATCATAACTAAAGTTTTACGTTTTATTTGTGGCTAGAATCATACTGGAAGAATTACCTTACCTTCAAATTTTGGAATGTTATCTGATTCAAATATTTTCTCTAGTTTTTCTTTTTGATCTTTTGTCACACCCTGAACAATTGTCTTAGAGGCACCACTATTGTCCACTAAAGCAAGAATGTATCCACTATTATCTGTCAAAACAAAGCCTGCTGATTCATCCACAAAAGCGTAAAGATTTTCTTCGCCTACGGGTTTCCATACGTTGGATTTCGTATCAGTTAATGCCAATGCTGGCATTGCTTTTCCATCAGTTAGTTTGTTAAGATATTCTCTGGCATCCGCAACTCTCTTTTGACCAAGTTTTAATGCTTGAAAATACTGCATATTTGTCAAATTATTGGATTGCTATAAAAACAATGTCAACTCAAAAGATAGTTATAGAATATTATGTAAAAATTCACATGCCTCTTACAAATAATGTGATTATCAAATTAAATGAAATTACAACAATGGTTGAAGATAAATCAAAATTATCTGAATCTGAAATTGATGAAATAAAATCCATATTCAAAGAACTAATAGAAAATGGGGAAAGATATGATGTTGATGAAATAGAGTTTTGGTTTGAAAATGAGGGTAGTTGGAAAACTAAAGAACCTAGAGTAAGAATTGCAAATCTTTCAAACTACATTCAAGACAAGCACCAACAAACATCTCATCTAAAGATAATTTCTGATGATGACTGTGGTTGCGGACATTAAACTTCTAGTTGTTCTAGTAATCTACCTACAATTTTTGCATTTTCTTTTCTTTCATTTAGAATTTCATTTAATCTGGTTTTGTTTTTTCCATCTTTTGTAATTAATTCAAAATACTCTTCATCTAAATCACTATTGGCTTGCAATCTTTTGATCACTTCAAACAAGATTCCTATCACTTGTTTTTGTGCATCAATCATTTCATCTTTTTCTGTCTCAGACATTAATTTTCAGTGATAATCTTTGTAAATAATTCTTTTAATTTTGGATGCGTAATGCTTTTTTTTGCAGATTTTAAAAAAACTTTTAGTTTTTCTTGAGAATAACCTTGTTCTTGGTAAATTTTTGCTTGAAGTGCCATCTCTAATTTGTCAATTTGATGGACTATCTTGCTTTCAGGAGAGGAATTTTCTTGATACTCTTTCCATATTTTGCCATATTCTGTTATCAGGGGTTCTGGAAGTTTTTCCATGATTTTGCCAAATGCATTGTTTTCTAATTCTTGTTTTTCTTTTACATCCATTTTTTCTGGAATTATGTCTCCTATTATGGATTCAGATAAATCATGTATCAAAATCATTTTCAAGATTTTTTCTGAATTCAGATTTTCTAAATCTGAAATTACCATTCCAATCATTGCCATAGAAAAAGTATGATCAGCAACTGATTCGGGATTATCTATAGAAAGTTTGTCAATCCATCCTTGACGTGGGATATTTTTTAGATTTGCAGCATTTTTAAAAAAATCTTCTACCATCGTTAACTAATACAAACCATTCTCCTAAAGAGTTTTGAGATTTTCGAACAACATAATAGTTGAAACAGACTTTGTAATTTTGTGAAAATATACACCAAGACAGGAGATGATGGAAATACTGGGTTACAGGGAAATCTTCGCATTTCAAAATCTCACCCAAGAATATTTGCGTATGGCGCAGTTGATGAAGCAAATGCTTCCTTAGGTGTTGTGTTGGCAAACCCGTTAGATAATGACATTTCTAGTGTTCTTATCAAAATACAAAATGATTTGTTTGTGGTGGGCTCTGATCTATCTAACCCAAACCTCAATGATGTAAAAAATAGAGTAACATTAGGGATGATTCAAGAATTAGAACAACATATTGACAAATTTGAATCAGAGTTAGAACCATTAACTAATTTCATATTGCCAGGAGGTGTACTTTCAGCATCACAACTACATTTTACTCGAACAGTTGTGCGTAGAGCAGAAACATTGACTGTGCAACTTGCTGAAAAAGACGAAATCAATTCAAACTGCATAATTTACCTTAATCGTTTATCTGATCTGTTTTTTGTGATTGGTCGTTTAATCAATAAACGAAATGGTAGAGATGATGTTCTTTGGAAAACCTAAAAAACTATTTTTGATTTTTTGCCATATTTCTCATCATCTTATCTACTAAATCTTCAATCTGTTCGTTTGACATGATGAGTTTTGATTTTAATTCTGCATTTTCTCGGATTTTAATAAGCACAACAAAAAATGAAACTACCGAGGTTATACTTCCAATGATTGTGATCAAAAGTATCAAATCAAGCGAATCCTCTACTTTATCTCCTAAAACCAAATCTTTTCCGTTTAGTGCATCTGGATTATCAGGGTCCACTTCTAAGGCCTCATCAAAATATTCTAAGGCCTCATCAAATTTTCCAAGTTCAACTAGAACAGACGCTTTGCCAATTAAGGCTTCGATGTTATCCGGATCTATAGAAAGTATTTTTTCATACATTTGTTGGGATTTGATATTTTTGTGTTCATGAAGATTCAATTCAGATAATCCCAACAATGCTTCAATGTTTTCTGGTTCTGATTCTAACACTGCTGTAAATGCAATTCTTGATTTCTCATATTCATCTAATTCAAAGAAAATTTTCCCTTTACCATTTAATGCATCTGTATTACTCAAATCAATCTCCAAAATTTTATCATATATGCTTAATGCTAATTTATGTTGATTTGTATTCAATAATGCAGTGCCTTTTCCTATCAAAGCATCTACATTACGTGGATCTTTTTCCAATACTATGTTGAAAAACAGTATGGAATCATCAAATTGTTCTAACTTTGACAAAACATTTCCACTTCCAATTAACGCATCAAAATTTCTTCTATCAATTTGTAATACATGTCCAAAAAAATTCATAGCAGCATCATACCTGTTTAAATGAAAATATGCTTTTCCAATACCATTAATTGATTCTAAGTTACTAGGATCAATAGTTGCAGCTTTTTCAAAATTTTGTAACGCATTGACATATTTTCCTTGAGCTAAAAGAATGGTTCCTTTACTGTTTAATGCCTCGATGTTGTCTGGATACTTTTCTAAAATCTTGTCAATTTCTGATAGGGAACCTTCATATTTTTTTTCTTTATAAAGCATCAAAGCATTTTCAAAATTTATACTAGTATCAACTTGTCCAAAAGATTCACAGTAATAACTTGAAAAAAATACAAACACACAAAAGAAAATAACTAACAAATTCTTCATTTGTATTTCACCACTTTAACAGTATGAAGAGTAAAGAACTGGATTCAAGTAAGACGCATGACTGACTATACTTTTACTCTCAATTCTTACTTCATACTTGATGTTGCCATTTGTATTACGAAATAGGCAAATCATACATACATGATTTTGAATTGATTTTTAATCTACATTTTAGTTGACTTAATCCTAAATGAAATCAACTTATTTCTCTTGAACAATTTGTAGAATTTTTGTGTTCACAGAACAACATCCTTGAAATTATAGTTCAAAGATCCTAAAGGGACACACTTTAATTCCTCAACTAGCGACATTTTTTTGAGTGCCGGGGTAGCTCAGCCTGGGAGAGCACTCGGCTGAAGACCGGGCTGTCGCGCGTTCAAATCCCGCCCCCGGCACTGTAAAAAATTAAAAAAATAGTGTGTTTTAGAGTCTAATTATAAACTCCATTATGCATCTACTAAATTATAGAAGCTTTTTCCTGATGCTGATTTTTCAGAGATACATTTGACTGGTCCCAAAGCGTTTCCGTTATTGACATCTGAACGTAATTTCTCATTGCTGAATTTTTTTACAATTGCTACTCTAGTTGTGTGAAATTTATTTACAAAATTTCCTTCAACCTCGAAAGTTTCTCTAGTGGTAATCTTAACTCCTTTTGTGATCATTTCACCTTGAGTATAATCTGAATCTTCGATGAATGTAATTGTAAATGCTTTATCCCCAATTTTTGCCAAGCTGACTGAATCGCCTACTGTTGCATAATCTGCTAATGTTGCTATCTTCTTTCACCTCCCAATAGAACATGAAGAATGTGTTTTTTGTTAAATCAAACTCAGAGTAAATTCTTGACTCATATGGCTACTTTGGTCCATTGTTTTCTCAAAAAATTTACTTGATCGGTGCATAATACACAAATTTCTCCAAAAACCAATCCTACAAAATCTTTAAAAATAAGGCAAACTCTAGATTTTCGATTCATGGCTGAAAAAAAACCTGCAAAGAAAGGCACAAAAGCAAAAGCCACCAAGGCTAAAACAACCAAATCAAAGACTCCAAAAGCAAAAGCCACCAAGGCTAAAACAACCAAATCAAAGACTCCAAAAGCAAAAGCCACCAAGGCTAAAACAACCAAATCAAAGAAAAAGGAAGAACCTGTTGGCGATATGGGGATAGTCATAGTAGATGACGATATTGAAATTGATCAAGAAAAAGTCAATGAAGAAAGACGTGCTTATTTAGAAGAAGCAAGGTCTCAGGAAGCATTTGACTAGGAATCTTTATCCGATTCAATAACGTAGTACTTGTATGCGCGCATTATGTCTGATTACAGTTAAACCTGGAAAAGTGGATTCTGTTGTCCAAATTCTCAAAAAGAAAAGAAAGGTAGTAAAACAAATCATGGTAGTCACTGGCAGGGCAGACATTAGCGTTATTTTGCAAGGAGGAATTGAAGACATCAATAACATGGTGATTGATTTTAAAAAAATCAAGGATATTGTAACCACTGAAACCTTAATCGAAGTGGAGGTTAATTTAGGATGGTAAGAGCAATAATTTTGGTAAAATCTCCAAAAAAATTAATCGCTGCACGATTACGCAAGGTTGATTCCGTTACAGATTCATTTCCAACTAGCGGTCAGTTTGATGCAGTAGCCATAATTGATGTTGAACAACTAGTTCAAATTAAAGAGGTCGCAAACCGAATCCAAAAAATTAATGGTGTAGAGCGAACAGAAACCATGGTGGAAGTTCAATGACAATTAATTTAAAGAACTTCGAGGTAGCATATCTGTGAATATTAAAAAAGTCGGAAATGTCATTCTGGCTGTAAAAGACCTAGACAAATCAGTTCAGTTCTACAATGAGGTTATTGGACTGCCAATAAAAAATCAAAGAAGAACATGGGTAGATTTGGGCACTTCAGGAGCTTTGTTGAGCTTGCACCCTGCTTCAATAACTGAAAAACATGGAAATGCTCTTGAGAGTGGCATTACAATTGGTTTTTTGGTCGGAGATGTAAAATCTGCAGTTGAGGAATTGAGAGGAAAAGGAGTAAAAATTCATCGCGAGATAGTTGAAAAAGATGCAGGAAAAAATGCGGTAATTTCAGATCCTGATGATTATTTGATTTCCTTGTTTGAACCAAGTTTCTCAGATAAAGCGGAACAAACTGGTGGATATCACGGATTCACACCTGCTTAGACTATTTTCTTTATTGAAGAAATAATCTTCTTCAAGTCTTTTTCTTTTCTATTGATTGAAACATAATATGTAAGGTCATTTTTTTGTAGAATGAGTATTGTAACTTTCTGATGTTGCAATATGACATATTCTAATTTCCCTACAGTACTTGCTGTATTTTTTCGTAAAGACATTAGAGTTGAGATAATAAAAAATTCATTTTTTACTTGTTCAGATTTTAGTAATGGTTTAAGATTTGGTTGAACAATTCCAGCTAAGGTTCTACCATAGACGTTGATAACTCCTGCGTATCTTACACTTTGAGATATCTCTAAAATTTTTTGACACTGTTTCCTGTATTTTATTATGGTTGATTTCCATTTGTCTGCAGGAGTTTTGACCATACACAAAATTGGGTTTGGAATTAATAAGGATTCTTACTGATTTTGCAAGCCGAGATATTTTTTCAATCTTGTTTTTTTGATTTGTTTTCTAGTTTTTTCTTTAATTCGTTGTTTTCTTTTAACAGTTTACTGTTTTCATCTTGAAGTGTTTGAAGAGAGTGTTGTTTTGTATATAATGGATGACCTGGAGGAATTATTTGGTTTCCTGATAACAAACTTGCAGCATATTGTTGGTACAGATGTTGGAATCCTTGAAGTTTTTGATTAATTGTTTCTACATCTCGTGAAAATTGTTCTTTGGCAGGATTTTTGTGAATCTTAAACATTGGATGTGTTAATCCTGGTGGTAATCGAGGAAATTGTAACGCTACATGTGGGATGTTTGGATTTAATCCGTAAAGGTCCTGTAGGTGTTTGTGTATCATGTTTTCCACAAATTTGGTTTGAATTTGCTCTATTTCTGCCTTGCTTTAGGCATTTGATATACGGTTTTGTAAAATCTGAGTCGTTTTTGCTCAATTTGAGCTGATCGCAGATCCTTATAGATTCCCAGTTTAGATCGCTGGTACGCATGGCAGAAATGAAAAAGACTTGTTTGAAATGCAAGAAAGACATTGCAGAAAAAGATCTACACAAGATTGTGATCTACGTTGTTCAGGAAAAATTCACCGAACATCATTATGAGCATGTTGAATGCCCTGATAAATTTACAGTATAATTAAAAACCACATTATCCTTTGAATTCATAAACTTTGTAAAGTTCTCCAGTAATTCTGGAACGATATCGCCATTCATCTTTTTTCCACACCACTTCAGCAAATTCTCTTTGAGAGTTAGGATGCAATCTTTTGTATACATCATTTCCAATTAAAATCTGATTAGGCTTTGCCATGTTTTGAATTTTAGCCGCAATATTCATGGCAGGACCAATTATGTCTACCTGTGACTGGTTTTCATCAGCACCATATCTTACTACAATATTTTGTCCAAAATCAACACCAATTTTTACCATCAGGTCAGGGTAATCATACTGATTAAGAATTGGATTAATTCCTTTTTGGATTACTGAAATCATAGATTTTGCACAATTAACTGCATTATCTGATGCAAGTAACCCATTACTTTGTGCATCAAAATATCCTATAACTGCGTCTCCTACAAATTTTAAGACATATCCTTCATGCTGTCGTATCACTGCTGCCATCTCTTGTGCAAAAGAGCTAATTATGATTGCAATTTTCTCTTCAGGCATTTCCAGTGTCATGGTTGTTGAACCTACCAAATCAACATAGATTACAACAAGATCCAATTTAGAAAATACATTTTTCCTCAAAAATTTGTCTGATTCATTGACAACGCCCAAGTATTGGTAGCCTTTTTTCAACGCACCCCAAACTCGTTTTTGAGTTTCTAAAATCATAGATTCTGAATCCAATGTTTTTTCAGATGCAGAACTTAGCAACATATCTACCAATTCATTTTTTTGGTCGGAACTTGATTTTTCTTTCACATTGTCAGATTCTTTTACCGTGTTTTCTTCTGTCATGTCGCTCTACTCCAAGGGGAATTCTTGACCACAATCAAGGCATTTTCCTCTTTTTCCCTTATATCCTTCATGATAATATTCTGTAATCTCTCCATCACAATCATCACATCTATATTCTGAATTCTCCACGCCTAGAATTCCCTCATTATGTATTTAGATATTGATGAAGGTTTAAGGAGAACAATAATTTGCTAATTCATGTGCGTTTAGGTGCAAGATCTCAAAATGAATTCATTCAACTTTTGAATAAAAAGAATGAAGAAATTCAAAAATCATTCCTTGCAAAAATTTCTGACATGACAAAAATGATCGATGTCAAAGTGATGTTGGGCGATTCCACAGTATCTGAACAAAAAACATTTGATCCAAAACTGGTAATGGACTATTTTCAAGACATCAGTAAAAATCTGAAAAACTGGTCTATTCAGGATGTAACCATATCTAACAATGAAGACATTAGGAGAATTTTTATGAAATTTGAAATCATGGAGGGAAATTATTTGATTTCAGGACATGTTTCCATTCAATTCCATGTTTTGCTATATTACAAACCGATTCAAAGGGTAATCGATTGTCAAAAGGAATTATCAACGATTATCGATATTACAAAAAACAAAGAACAGGAATTTTCAGACAATAGTGATCAGTTTGTTTTGGATAAACTAAAAGAAATGGGGTACAAAGACTTTGATCATCAAAAACTATTTGAAGTGTTTTATGAAAATGATGAGTTTAGAGAAAAAGTCTTTGCAGAAATTGAGAAACAGTCTGGTGTAGACTTTCAAAAACTATCTGAAAAAAAGACACAATTGTTTAATGAATTAGATTCTCTTTTAGTTGAAACATATCAGATAACACCTGTATTAATTGATGATTCAAAACTTGTTACTGGTGAAGAAGGATGTTTATGTACATTTGATTTAGAGTTTGTAAAAAATAATACTAGAGAAGGATTGTTTGATCCGAGAAAAATGTCGGATTCAACAAAAGAAAACATAATCAAACGGTTAGATGAATTTGCAAATATAATTATTTGATAAACGAAGACCAAGGAACCAGAAAATGAGAAATTTTCTCAAAGGGGAGTATCTGATTCCTTGATATAATTTCAACGAAACCTCCCAAGTATTTAGGCATTCCTAGAAATTTACGCATAAAATTTGACAAAAAAAATAATTTTTGTATAGAAGAAGTCAAATACATCGTTTTCTTAGCATCATTTCTAATGAATCCAACATTTGAGGAAATACAAAAAGCAAATTCTATGCGAGGAGATAAAATAAAAAAGACTCCGTTAATCCATTCGCCTACTTTTAGTGATATTACAGAATCTGAGGTTTATCTCAAAGCAGAATTTAGACAAAAAACTGGATCGTTTAAAATCCGTGGTGCATATTACAAAATAAAATCATTATCTGAAGATGAAAAAAAACATGGTGTAGTTGCTGCATCTGCAGGAAATCATGCACAGGGTGTCGCATTTGCATCCTCCCTTGAAGGCATACCATGTACAATTGTCATGCCAAAGAATGCATCTCCTGCAAAGGTAGCAGCAACAAAAGGCTATGGCGCAAATGTGGTTTTAGAGGGGATCAACTATGATGAATCATCTGCCAAGGCAAAAGAAATTGCCAAGGAAACAGGTGCTACAATGATACACGCATTTGATGATCCTCAAATCATTGCAGCGCAAGGTGTTATCGGATTAGAAATACTAGAGGACTTGCCAGACGTTGATGAAGTTTATATTCCAATAGGTGGAGGAGGGTTGGCGGCAGGGATCCTAATTGCAATCAAAGAAAAAAATCCAAACGTACGAGTGGTTGGAGTGCAATCAAGATCATTTCCGTCAATGTATGAATCAGTTAAACAAGGTGCAATAACTGCAAGTGGCGGTGCAAGAACAATTGCAGATGGCATATCTGTAAAAATTCCCGGCCAACTTACATTTAACATAATTAAAGAATTGATTGACGAAGTTGTTCTTGTAGACGATGCTGAAATTACAAAAACAATGTTTCTGTTAATGGAGAGAATGAAATTTGTAGTGGAACCTGCAGGAGCTGCAAGTCTTGCATATCTGATTTCAAAAAAACCAGCGCCAGGTAAAAAAGTAGTTACAGTGTTAGCTGGAGGAAATGTAGACATGTATCTTTTAGGACAGATTGTAGATAAAGGGTTAGCAGCTATGGGTAGATTGTTAAAAATATCAATTTTGTTGCCTGACAGGCCAGGAGCATTCAAAGAAATTGTTGATGAAATCACTCTTGCCAATGCAAACATCGTTGAGGTTGTTCATGATAGACTGAGCTCAAATGTCAGTGCAGGTTCAGCCTCAGTTACTATGAATCTGGAAACTCAGGGAAAAGAACAAGCAGATGCATTAATCGAAGTATTACGAAAGAAGAACGTTCAGTTTACGTTATTGACTTGATTATTTGAATTTCTTTTCTGTAAATTTAGATAATCCTTCTTTTTTCAATTGTTCTGATTCTTTGAGAACCGATTGATGTTGATCTGATTTGTGTTGTTTTAATTTCTTTTTTAATTCTGGAAATTCATTTGCAAGAATTTTCATTGCATATATTCCAGCATTTCCAGCTTTGTTCACTCCTACTGAAACAACAGGAGATCCTGAAGGCATTTCAGTAATTGACAACAATGAATCCAACCCTCCAAAGGCAGAAAATTTTGCCGTATCTGTCTTTTTCGGATGTTTATCATTGTATACTAGAATGGGCACACCGATTACAGGGATAATTGTGTGAGATGCCATCATTCCTGGCAAATGTGCAGCTCCACCTGCGCCTGCAATAATTACCTTAAACCCCATTTTTTCAGCATGTTGTGCATACTCTGCTAATCTTGAAGGAGTTCTATGTGCAGAAATGATTTGATCCTCATGTTTAATTTTAAATTTATCAAAAATCTCAGCTGCTCCTTTCATGATCCTGCTATCAGAACCAGATCCCATGATTATTCCAATCAATGGTTTTTTTGAATATGTCACAATATTAGAAAAAACTAGAGAGTAATTAACAATAACTATTATCAAAAAATTGTAAATAGCATTAGCTATTTTTATTCGATAAATTTGAATGAGGCAATGGCAAAAATTTTGGGGATTATTGGAGGGGGACAACTTGGCATGATGATTACCGAGGCTGCCAAAAAAATGCCAGAATATGTTTCAAAAGTTATAGTGTTAGACCCTACTGAAAATTGTCCTGCTGCACAAGTTGGAGCTGAGCAAATTATAGCAGATTTTAAGGAAAAAGATGCCATAGTTGAATTATCAAAAAAATCAGACATCATCACATATGAAATTGAATCAGGAGACAGCGATGTGTTAAAATCTGTTGAGAAAAATGCGGAAATTAATCCCTCTCCAGAGACATTGCATACAATTCAAGACAAATTTTTGCAAAAAACATTTCTAAAAGAACACAACATTCCTGTTCCTGAATTTATAGAGGTTTCAAATATCGAAGATGTTAAAGAGGGTTTGAAACAATTTGGATATCCTGCTTTGCTAAAAGCAAGAAGAGATGCATATGATGGAAGAGGCAATTTCAAGATTGATTCAGAAGATATGATTCAAACATCATTTGATTATTTTAAAGGTCAGAAATTAATGTTAGAAAAATTTGTTCCGTTCAAAATGGAAGTCTCAGTAATCGCAGCTAGAAATACAAAAGGTCAAATCACAACATTTCCTCTTGTTGAAAATATTCATGAAGAAAATATTTTACGTGAAACAATTGCTCCTGCAAGAGTTTCTGCAGATGTAACTCAAAAAGCTGAAAAGATTGCCAATCAAACTATGGATGTATTGAAAGGTGCAGGGGTATTTGGGATTGAAATGTTTGTAACACAAGATGATCAAATTGTAATTAATGAAATTGCACCAAGAGTACATAATTCCGGACATCACACTTTACAGTCAAGTGAAACATCTCAGTTTGAACAACACTTGCGTGCAATTTTGGGATTAGAACTTGGCAGTACCAAACTTTTACGTCCAACAATTATGTATAACATACTAGGCGCAAAATCTTTTCAAGGGGAATACAAACCATTAGTAATTCCTGATCAAAACCTGTTTCTCAAAATGTATGGTAAAAAAATTTCCAAACCTATGAGAAAACTAGGTCATTTTAATCTCATTGCAGGAAATAATGAATCCGTTGAAGAGTTACTTGAAAAATTAGAAACCATAAAACCCAGAGCAGTAGTTCAATCTGCTGATTAGGTTTATTAGTTGTGAAGGGAAAAAATCAACATGGCATTAAGTGCAGCATTAATCATTACAGGAATCGCAATAGGATTACTTGTAATTTATGCAGCAGATGTAGCAGTTGCAATGTCTTCAGATAGTGATAATGGGTTTTTGCCACTTGATCACATGCAACGAGGCATAGGTCTGGGTGGACCTGCATTGATTTTGCCAATTATTGCATTTTTCATTTCTAGAAAAGAACCATCAAAAGGATTAGGAATTATGATCATTATTTCAGGAATTTTAATTATAGTTGGAGGAGTTGTTGTTTTAGCAAATCCTGCACCTGCAGCAGAGTCTTCAGATAGAGATCCTGTGGCATCAACTGCAATGTTATTTATCCCCGCCATTGTCCAATTGGCTTTGGGCGGAATTAAAATTACAAAATCTTAATTGATAACATCATGCCAATTTGTGCAAAATGTAACAATGATGTAAAAAAAGTATATGATTGCGATCATACTGATTATGAAGAATATTGTGTAGAATGTTATACTGAATTACATTACTATATGACAGAAAGTGAGAATAATGCTAACTGAACGTGAAATAGCCATTTATGCCTTAGGGAAAACTGAGGGACTTAATTCTATTGCAGAAACCCTGGGAAAAGGATTTGATGATGAAAAATACATTGAATCGTGGCATAAAACCATGAAACTCTTAGGAACTGAAATGCCTCTTAAAGATTTGGAAAAAATTTACAACGAATTTGCAAAAAAAATGGAGGCAGTTGTAGAATCCAATGAATCAAAAAAAGAGATAAAACAAGATTAGACATTTTCATATACTGTACATATAGAGTGATTTTATTGAAAGCAATAATACTGGCAGGCGGTCGTGGAAAACGCCTAAAACCAGTGACAGATTATGTGCCAAAACCACTTGTTCCAATAAAAAACATTCCCATAATAGAATGGCAAATAAGATATCTTAAAAAATTTGGAGTTAAGGAAGTTATTATTTGTACGGGATACAAAACAGAGATGATTGAAAATCACCTAAACATGAAAAACATTGGAATTAAAATTAAATTCTCTCCAGAAAAATTCCCACTTGGAACTGGAGGTGCAATTAAAAAAGCAGGAAAAATGATCAAGGAAAAATCCTTTTTTGTATTAAACGGGGACACAATAACAAATATCGATTTAAAGAAACTTCAAAAAAAGAAAAATGCTATTGCCGCAATTGAATTGAGAACAAAATACGGAATTTTGGAAACCAATGATGATAAAATTTTGAATTTTAAAGAAAAAAAAGAAATTCCAGACACTTGGATGAATGCAGGGATTTATCATTTAGAAAAAGACATACTAAAAGAATTACCAAACAAAGGTGATATCGAAAAAACAGTTTTTCCAAAATATGCAAAAAAAGGTATTCTAAACACGGTTAAATTCAAAAATGCAAAATGGTATTCTGTAGATTCGTTCAAAGATATGGAAGAATGTGCATTAGAGATAGAGAAAATAATAAAATGAAATTTTGTTTTATGCACCAGTTCTGTGCAATGTAACCATCATGTATGCTACTTCTTCTACAAAGGATTCATCTTTGCTAGCAGCAGCATATCTTGTAGCATCATTCCAAAAAGTGGAATCTTGAGAGGGCTTTTGTGCAAATATTTGTTCACTCAACAGATTATCTTTTACAGATTTTCTGATAATATGGCGCCTCAAGGAAAATTTACCCAATACTAAAACAGAACACTAGAATATCCAATCAATGTATGAATTTCATGCGTATTGCGTGCAGTCTGGGTTCAATGCTTTCAATAAAGGAGGTGTTAAATTGTGCCGAAATCATATCGAATACTAAAACAGATACAATTTGGGTACCTGAAACATGGGGAATGGAGAATTTCTCAATGTTAAGTGCGGTATCAAGCAAAACATCTGTACAAAAAATAGGCTCATCCATCATTAACATCTACTCTCGAAGTCCTGTAGCAATTGCAATGGGGGCAGTAACCGTAGACACCATATCTAATGGAAGGCTGATTCTGGGTCTTGGAACAAGCAGCGTACCGATTGTAGAAACTTTTCACGGATACAAATTCGAAAATCCATTAAAAAGAATGAAAGAGTATGTCGAAATAATTAAACTGGCATTATCTGGAAAACCAATTAATTACTCAGGAGAGATTTTTAATTTGAAAAATTTTACATTATTAGTTAAACCCCAAAGAGAATCCATCCCAATTTACATTGCAGCAGTTAATAAAAAAATGGTGGATTTAACATTGGATATTGGAGATGGTGTGATTTTTTATCTCAGACCTAAAAATGAAATGAAAGACACAATTTCAAAAATGCAATCAAAAAGAAAGATAGATGTTACATGTCAAATAATCACATGTGTTTCAGAAAATTCACAAGAAGCAATTGATCGTGCAAAAAAAACATTAGCATTTTACATATCTGTTGGAAAAATTTATCGTGAATTTTTAGCAAAAAATGGCTTTGAAAATGAAACATCAAACATATTTGAAGAATTTAAAAAATCAGGATTTACATCGAACCATGAATTAATTCCAGATTCTATGTTAAAGGAACTAACTATATCTGGTACCCCCGAAGAATGTAAAAAACAACTTCAAACATTTAGTGATACAGGAATTGATTTACCAATAATACAATTTAATCCCGTTGGAAACACTATGGAATCATTTAGAGTTCTACAAAAAACATTCTTGGATGAATAAAAATGAAAAGAGTTGGAATTGGAGCATATGGGATTACTCCATTTACTAAAGAAGATAAAAAAATAGAATCAACTCTTTTTGAATCTGCCAAAGTTCTTCTTGAAAATAATACCAGCATCCAAAAAAGTGATATTGACGCAGTATTGGTATCGACAAATAATAATTCAAAATATCTCTCACCTGTTCTTTCCGAGATGATTGGAATTCAACCCAAAATAGCTCATTCTATAGAAAATTTATGCAATTCAGGCACAAATTCCATAGTTTCAGCATATTCCTATATCGCTTCAGGTCTTGCAGACATGGTACTAGTTAGTGGAGCTGAAAGATATGATAGTCCTGGTCAGGTTTTAGAATGGGATAATTCCAGAGGGGAATTCAAACATCCAATATTTTGGGCATCAATTTTTACAAGTTCCTATAAACGAAAATATTCTGTTACAGATGAACAACTGTCTTGGATACCAATAAAAAATCACAAACAAGCTCAAAACAACCCAAATGCACTTTCAAAAAAAACATATTTAATGAAAGATGTAATTAATTCAAAAAAATTACTGATGATCTTAGATTACTTGATTGTTCTAGACCTTGTACAGGTAGCGCATCAATTATTTTAGCATCAGAAAATATTATGAAAAAGATTACTGATCATCCTGTATGGATATCAGGCATAGGTCAAAAAACAATTTCTGCAGGATTTACAAAAAGTGAATCTTTTAACACAATGAATTCAACAAAGATGGCTAGTAGAACAGCATTAGAAATGTCTGGTAAAAATATTTCAGATGTGGATGTAGTGGAAATTCATGATGCATTTTCTGTTTGTGAACCCATGGCATTAGAAGCAATAGGATTTTCTAAACCCGGTAAGGGGACAGATTTAGTCAAAGAACTTTATGAAACAAAAAATTACAAGGTTAATCCTAGAGGAGGATTGATTGGTTCAGGCCACCCTCTTGGAGCAACAGGTATCGCTCAAACGATAGAGATTACACAACAATTACAATCAAATGCAAAAAACAGACAAGTTGAAAATGCACAAGTGGGATTAGTCCACAACATGTCAGCTGCTGCAACCTCTTCAACCATTTTGGTGTTAGAAAAATGAGTTTTGAGTTAGAATTATCCAAAGGGAATTTTACTATCCCTGAATGTATTACTTGTAAAAAAATTGTATGGCCACCCTCTGAATTTTGCAGTCATTGTCTGGGCAAAGTATCTCTAAAAGAAGGGGATTTTCAAGGCAGGATAATTGAATTCTCTAGGCAAAATAAAGAGTGTTTCGGCATTGTTGAAATGGAGAATTCAATTAAAATCATGGCAAAAATCTTAGGAGAGCCACATGTTGACCAAACAGTAAAAATTGCAAAATGTGGTATGCGTGAAGGAAATTATTTTTTTGAGGTTAATTGAATTTTGTATAGATGTACGGGGTTTCAGTAGTTTGATCAAATGTCCAAACAGTTGGAAGCGAAACTGTTTCAACCACTTGTAAATTATGATTTTGAATTAATGAACTCCACCCACCATCTGACAAATTTCCAGACAATTGACGTTTAGAATGAGTTCCTGCAAAAACTATCCCAGTAGAATTTTTGAGTTCTTTTATGGAATTTATTTTGTCAATAATACTCGTAGCTAACATATCTCCGCCCATTTGGGGCAACCCTCCAATGAAAAATACAGGGTTTGTTAATTGAAATTTTGAATAATCGTATTCTAATGCATCTTCACAATTTGGATCAAAATTATTTTGTGTCTCTGTGCAAATTAACTTCTGTAATTCCACAAGCCCCTCATCAATTTCAATACTGTGAGATGTAAATCCCAAAATGTTTCCACAAAAAGCAATTCGTCCATCCCCTGAACCAATATCTACTAATTCATCATAACCTAATTGTTTTGCAATCAACGTCATCAGATATGCCGAAATCACCCATGTGGGATAAAATGGCTGACAACTTGTTCCATGCTTTATGCTGTTTAACCAATAATCATTAATGTCTCCTTCATAGACTACACAATCCACATTCAAGATTTTTTCATAAAATGAATTAAAATAGATAGGATTTTTTTCTGCAAATTTGTGAAGTAATTCTAAATGCCCTTCATCTATTGGGAATTTATCTGACTTTGAAGCAGGAATTACCTCTTGAATGTGTGCATTTCCTGAATAATTTTTAGCAAAATCTCGCTTTACTGAAACAAGATTCTGAATAATTTCATCAAACATAGATTTTGTAAAAATAAGGGCTTGATAAACTCATTGTAAATCATAATGACTTTTCTGATGTAAGATATGCAATTTCTTGTTCCACTTTTTTTAATTGATCAATGGTCGTTTTTTGTAATTTCTCAATACCACTAATTTCACTTTCAGATGGCTCCATTACTAATTGAAATTCCAATTGTTTTAGAGTATTGAGGTAAAAATCACGTTGTTCAAGTAATTTTTCAATTATAATTTCAGACATAATTGATTTAAAATTAAGTCATATTTAGATAATGTTCGATGACCTCAGAAAGCTGAATTAACAACAGTCACCGACATTCATTTTTGAATTATAAAATATTGTACAAATTATCTTAAAAATGTTAATTCGAAAATGACTTTTTATTGAGTTATTATGTAATTACCCACCTTACTATATCTAAAATGAGAACAACAAACATGCAATCAAAAACAGTAATACTTTCAAAAATATCTAAAATAAATAATCAAAAAGCTGCAAAAACACGAAGGCAAAGAGGATACCAGTGGGAAGATACCTTAGTAAAACGATTTAACTCATCCCCAAAGTGGAAAGCCTTTAGATTAGGATCTCCAAGTATTGCGCTGCCTGATGTTTTAGCGGTAAACACAGATAACAGCACGATTTTTACTATTGAAGCCAAGTCTGGGACAAGTACTTCATTACCAGTTCCTGCTGATCAAATTGAACGATGTTTAGAATGGATAAAGACTTTTGATATTTACAAAAAAAGACAGGTTCTACTAGCATTCAAATTTTTATCCAAAAAAAGGATAGGCATAGGCAAGTATGAAAGCCGAGAACTAAGAGAATTTTACAAAATTTGGGACGAAACTCAGGAAATTACAGATTGTGTATGCACCTATGAGGGTAAATTTTATGCAAAAATAGATGGAATGCGAAAAGAGATGCCTCTTAAAGAATGCAACATGCCATTTAAAACAAAACAACGTACATAGAGCCAATTTTTCAAAACCTGCAAATCGTTTTTTAAGGATAAATAAGAATTAGAATTGTTGTCTGAAGCAAATAAAGATGAAGAAGCCCAATTACAATGGGAATTAGAAGCTAAAAGAATTCAAGAAATTAAAAACCCTTCAAAATCTGAAGATATTGATACGCAAGAACCAGAACTACCAGAAATTAACATTAACAGAAGTTATGATGAAAAACCATCATCAGAGATAAACTCTGCAGCGCTTTTAGATACAGTTTCGGATGCAGAAGTAAATTCTAGAATCAGTTTTGAAGAATTTACAGATGAAAAGACCTTGATCAGTCATGATGCATTTGGAAACAAACAAATGAAAATCAAAGTGTTGGAAGTATCTGATGAGACACCGCCTTCAAAATGGAAGTTTGGAGATAGAGTCAAAGTTACAAAAATTCTTGTAACAATAAAACATCTTACAACACAAGAAGTTGAAGAAGGCGAATTTGATGTGGAAGCAATTGAAAGGGAATTGCAAGAAAAAAGACATTATACATCCACCAATCGATGGATTCCAGCCAATGATATCAAAAACGGATATGTTGTTGGCTCAAAACACACAAGATTGATCAGTGATGCGTCAGCATTAGACTATATTGTGTTCTAAAAATTTATTATTTTTCCCTGAAAAACATTATAAAGAATGTTCGACATTTTTGCAAGGTTTTAGGTAGGAAACATGCCTGAGTTTATAAAAAACAAACTTTTCATTTCTAAAAAAGTTTTGAAAAACATTACGGGTATAGTTTTTGAGAGATTTCAAAGTTAAAATTCAAGGAGGGTTCCAGATAGTACTCTTTCAAGCAAGGTGAAATCCTGTATGTGCGAATTCCTACAAAGAGATTACTTAAATTAAAAAATACGATCTTGTTTGTAAGATTTTTTTGTGCTCTTCAGTGTTAGATAGTAGTCAGTAAGGATGACGTGAAACTCAAAAAGTTCTATCTGGAAATTAATCTGTTATTTCTTGTTTTAAGGTTTGAGTTTAATGATATTTAGATTGAATATTCATGTGTTGGTTTTGTAAAGGGAATTTAGTAATTTTTGCATCTCTCCAATCATAACATCCGACAATCCCTTACTGTCAATTCTGGAAATCAAATCTTCTTTAGAGACTTTTTCTCCCAAATCCTTTAGCTCTGAGGCGGAATAATCTCCAAAACCTTCAATTTGATCATCTTCAAAACTGTAAATTGAAAATAATTTTACATGTTTTTGAATTATTGCTCCAACAAAACCTGTTTTTCCATAATTATCATCATAATCAGGTGAAATCACTTTTACATAATTTCCTAAAGCAATTTCAGTCACAGTATTATTAAATTCATAATACCTATAGAAATTTTCTGATTTTTTTTACCGATGCAACAAAGTAAGGAATATCGTAGATTATTAAATCAAGAGTTGAAACTTGACAAAATTTACAATGAAACAACGATTAAGCACACGCCAAGTCCAACCAAATCCATAAAAGGTAATAGTAAATTCTTAATTTAAGAAACTATAATGCCTAGAAAATTTACCACCCCCGAAATTGATGATGCATTAAAAATAGCTCGTGAAACTCGAGAAGTTCTTCTTAGTGGAACTACTTCTGTTGAAAGTAGTCTTTTAGGATTCTATACAGTTGCAGAAATTTTAGGAGAAGAAGACGATTTAGAATGGGCAAAATATGAATTGGATTCATTTCCTCAAAAAAAAACTACCCAATTACAGAAAGAACCTTTATGGTTATGTTCAGGGTCCTGATGGAAAATCATCTGTTGACCCAAACAATGAATTTACACGTCATAGTTTTGAAGATGGGGTTCCAAAAATTGAACAATTATTGAAAGCTCAAGACGATCGAATTATCTATGGGCTTGGAAAAAATGATGTAAAAAAATTTACAGATGCAGGATTGAAGAATATTTCTTTGATGTGTTCAATAAACTACCCCAAATATGAGATTGGCAGAATTTTAGGCTCAGTAAAACTTGAATTAATTAAAAGACTTAACAGAATGATTAATGAATTCACATATGGTCAAGTACCAGAAAATATTTTTGAATTTGTTAGACAAGAAGTTGATTCTGAACTGATCAAATTATGTCCTCAAGCGATAGAAAAATTACCTGTTATGTATGCTCAGTTATCATCGGAAGATAAAATCGTCTATTCTGAAATTGCTTCTACATGTCGACGAATAATAAAAGATGTAGCAGATTCATTATATCCCCCATCCGATAAACCCCATATTGATTCTGAGGGGAGAGAACACAAAATTACTGAAAGTGATTACACAAATAGAATTCTTGCAAGAATACAACAAAGCATACAAAGTAACAATGAAAAAAAGGTATTTTCTGCCATGTTCCAATATGTAGATGGTTTGTTAAACAGCATCAATTCTTATGCAAGTAAAGGAGATCATTCAGAATTTACAAAAACAGATGCAGTGAGATGTATTGTCTATACGTATTTACTATTAGGAGACATACTGCATTATTACATAAGACCTGAGGGAGAAACATAAAAAAATATTTTATAAAACTATCTAACGAATGTTTTCAATTTAAAGAATTTACGAATAAAATACAAAAAAATTAAAATTGTAGTTGTATGATCTTTTGAAAAACATTCCCTGATAATCCCTGACAAATATGGTAAAGCCTATAAAGATAAGAATTCGAAAAACAGTATGAGTTCAAAAGAATTCGAGGTAAATGGCACGGATTATAGAATTGTGATTACAGATCAAGTAATAGGTCATGTAAATAACCTAAAAAATCTCTATAATGCAGCATATGAAGACCCTGAAAGTTTTGAGGATGTCAGTGCAGAGATTTCAAATACAATTAATGAAATTGCCTCCACAGTAGAACCAGATGCCGAAGATAGTGATCTTGACGGATTAATTCAAGAAATCATCAAAGCAGTAGACAGCAAAGCAGAAGAGATCGAAAAAGAGTTAGAAGGGAAAGAAACTTCGGGCAAAAAATCAAAATCTAAAAAATAATTATAAATGAAATTAGATATTTGGCATTAGTTTTTTACAAATTAACTATTATATGCTAAATAATACAAGATATATCATGTCTAAAAGTTGCGAATGTGGAATTTGTGGCCACCATGCTGAATCAGAATGTCTTGAAAAAGAATGTAAATGCTGTTTAAATTTCCATGAAAGATCTGGACCTAAACGCAAATAATTTTAAAATCAGTTTTCTTCTTTGTAGCAACTACATTTCTTTGACATGTGTCTGTTACACCCAAACAACTTATGATCTTTACACCCACATAACACACATTTTTTCTCACTCAAATCTTCTCTCTTAACTCCTTGATGTCTGCAATCATAGTATTTTCCCCCAAAGATTCCAAGATCTTCAATCTCATATTTTTTACTCTATGCATATCTTCTTTATAGAGAAGCGCCATAGTTTCTATTTCTTGGTCAAATGAATAATTTTTTAAATAATTTTTGAATTTTTGTTTTAAAGGCTTAAAATCAGAATGGGTGATTTTATTTTCATCAATTTTGTTGGATATCACTTTTAAAAAACCGTTAATTTTTAGTGATTCTTTTTTAATAATATCCAGATCTCCGGGTTTGTCCTTGAGGTCATTGAGATAATTATAGGATTCAAGAATTTGTAAAAGAATATTTTTCAAATATTCGTTATATGTAACCACAATTATTTTCTAGACACATCCAATCTAAAGTTTAGGAAAAATAGCTTGACTTGTGTAAAAATTACACATTTGCTTTAAATTATCATTAATTTTCCGTAATGACTATGAAAGGAGACGCTTATCTCAAATGTATTGATCCACAATGCGGTTTAGAGTATCCTATAGAAAGTACAATTGTACATTGTGATAAGGGTCATCTGCTTGATGTAAAATACAAAAATGCACCATCTGACAATCTAAAAGAGGTATTTGACAAAAGACATAATCCTCATGGAAGTATTTTTAATGAAAGTGGGGTTTGGCGATTTAGAGAGTTACTCAACTTTTGCCAGATTGATACAGAAGACATAGAAGAGTGTTCAAAATATTTAGTTTCACTTGATGGGGCAGAAGGAAGATTATCAAAGCCATACCACATGTCAAAAGCTGCAGAATTTGTAGGGATTTCCAATGAAAACTTTTGGCTACAACCAGAAGGATACAATCCAAGTGGTTCATTCAAAGATAATGGAATGGCAACGGCAGTGACTCATGCAAAAATGGTAGGTGCGAAAAAGATTGTTTGTGCATCAACTGGAAACACATCTGCATCAGCTGGAATGTTTGCAGCAAATGAAGGGATAAATTGTGATGTATACATTCCTTCAGGACAGATTGCCCCAGGAAAATTAAGTCAAGCCTATCAATTTGGAGCTCAGATATTAGAGATTGATGGAAATTTTGATGATGCATTAAAACAGTCATTAGATGATGCACAAAATCATGACGGATATACTGTAAATTCTATCAATCCATTTAGAATAGAAGGACAAAAAACAATTCCATTTAGAGTGTTAGAATATTTGAACTGGGAAACACCAGATTGGATTGTTTATCCTGGAGGAGCATTAGGAAATACATCTAGTTGTGGAAAAGCATTAATGGAATTATATGAATGGGGATGGATTAAAAAAATTCCAAGAATCGCAGTCATAAATTCTGAAGGTGCAAGCACATTATCGGATTTGTATAATGGTAAATTTGAAGGAGAGGAGCTGAGATGGAACAAAGGAAAACCTAACACAGAATTAATTACAAGATATTATGATTATTTGGATAAAGAAGGTATACGACCAAAAACAAAAGCTACTGCAATTCAAATTGGAAGGCCTGCAAATATTTTGAAAGGTTTACGTGCATTAGAATTTACAAATGGTGTGGTAACAACTGTTTCAGATTCAGATATGCTTGACGGTATGTCTGTAGTGGGTCTTAATGGATTTGATTGTGAGATGGCATCAGGAGCCTCGGTAGTAGGCGTTAAGAAATTAATCAATGAGGGAGTTATCAGTAAAGATGACACAGTAGTAGGAATTCTTACAGGTAGGCAAAAAGATGCAATGCTTCCTGTAGATTATCACAATAATCCACAAAATAAATTTGCAAATCCTCCAAAAAATTAGCCTCGTTTTAGGCTTGTTTTTTGTTTTGGATGAATTTAACATCTTAAAGATTAAATCTGAGTTTTTTTGAATTCTGGTAACCAAGAGATGGTGCAAAAAAACTAAATGAAAAAACAACGTAGTTGTTCTAAGAAAATTTTCGGGAGAATGTCATGGTAGAATTATGGGTAGAATTAGTAGCTTTAGCTACATTAATTGGATTATCAGGATTTTTTAGTGGTTTAGAAGTAGCATTAGTTGGAACAAGAAGTTCTAAAGTAAATCAATTATTAAAACAAAATGTCAAAGGAGCAAAAGCCCTCCATAAACTAAAGACAAATCCAGGATGGATGATGGCAAGTGTAAATTTAGGAAACAACCTTGTAAATGTTGGATCCTCCGCATTTGCAACAAGTGTGGCAATTAGAATTTTTGGTAGTGATGGATTAGGAATTGCAGTAGGTGTAATGACTTTCTTAATTTTGGTTTTTGGAGAGATAACGCCTAAAACATACTGTAATGCAAATGCAACAAAAATTGCGTTACGGTTTTCACGAGTTTTGTTGGTATTTAGTTATGCATTTTGGCCAATCGTCAAGATACTTGAATCAATTACAAGATTCATGGTAAAAATAACTGGCAGTAGTTATGACTCACCACCCATTACAGAAGAAGAAATCAAAGGAATAGTCGAACAGGGGTTAGTAGACAAAGCCTTAGAAAAAGATGAAAGTGAACTTGTTCATAGTGCTTTAGAATTTGATGACACAGTAATACGAACCGTGATGACACCCAGAACTAAAATGTTCATGTTGCCTGCAAAGATGTTGCTGTTTGAAGCATTACCTGAAATTAATAGAAGTACACATTCAAGAATACCAATATTTGGAGAAACACAAGATGACATAGTAGGTTTTGTACATGTTAGAGATGTTCTTCAACAATTAGAAAAAGAAAAAGATGTAATTACACTTGAACAACTATCCCGAAAACCAGTTTTTGCATCTCAAGAAAAGATGGTCAGTTCTTTACTAAAGGAGATGAAGGGAAGAAAGACACACATGGCAATAGTTATCGATGAACATGGAGGAGTAGAAGGTTTAGTGACTCTGGAAGATCTGATTGAAGAGATCATTGGAGATATTGAAGATGAAACAGATGCAATAAGGGCAGCAGATTACAAATCTGTTGACAAAGATACCATAATTGTAAATGGCGATATTGAAATTGAAAAAATAAACAATATTTTCAAAACAGACATCCCTGAAGGGGATGATTATGGAACTCTCAATGGATTGTTGCATGAAAGACTCCAAGATATTCCTCAAGCAGGAGACAAAATAGAAGTAGAATCTTTAAGGATAATTGTAGAAAAAGTTAGAAAAAACATGCCTAAGGAAATAAGAATAGAACGAATTAGAAATTAATCTTTTTTAGCAAAATGCTCTTGTAATTTTTGTTTCTTTTCTGCCATATGGAATATTGATTCTGTATGCGCAAATGCTTCAGAATATGATTTTTCAAATAACATTGCCTGCATCAGCATGTGATTTTCAGGAATAACAATTCCAGTTTGATCATCAGAATACATCATCTGTACTGTGTCGCCAATGGATGTGGTCATATTGGCATGAATGTGAATCATGTTTGTATCAGTAAAATTAAATCCCATATTTTGAGCATAATCTCTTACATCTTTTGTTCCTTTTGCAGTCCACAATGTAGCAACACCAAACTCATTTGCAAAAAGTTCATGAATCTCAGAAGGCTTTGGAGCAGTTTCTTTGAATCGAATATCCATGATGTGTAAATGCATTTGACGAGTTGGTACCTTGATTGCTCGTACATAAAGAGGAGCATCTTTTCCAAAATACAATTTTACATCATCCCCATGATGAGGTTTTTCAGTCATTTCAATAGTATCTGAAAGTTTTTTATCTGTTTGTTCAATATCTGCCCATCTTCTAACAAGAGTTACATCAAAACGAATAAGATCATCACCAAACTTGTCTCTTAATGGTTCAAGAATCCTCCCCATACCAGTTACATTACAACTACCTTGCATTACATGATTTTTACCAATTGCAAGATCATAGTTAGCTCTAGAATTAAACAATAAATCAGAAACTGCGTTATCTCCCATTGTGGATTCTCCACCTTGATATATTGCAGATAAGTTACGTGGTTCATAGAGATTTTTTTTATTTTTGTAACCATGACCTCCAGGAGCTGCATCAATTACAAGATCACAATCATCTAGAGCAGTTTCAATTGATCCAGAAATTTTAAAATTATTAAAATCAGTCAACTTGTCTTGAGGTACATACACATTCAATCCTCTAGAAATTGCAACATCCACGTCTTTGTCAGGAGAGTATTTTCCAACTCCAATGACAGATATTTCAGGATCATCTTTTAGAAATGATGTAATTCTACTTCCAATAGAACCATATCCATTAACAAATACTTTCTTCACACAAAATCACAGATTATCCTGTTTTTTTAGGTATTGATGTTAAATCAACATTTAAAGAAAAAAATTACTCAAAATGACCTCAAAATAGGTCAAAACATGTGTGGAATTTTTTGACAAAAACTAGTTCCAAAATGGAGAAAAGATTACCCCAATTTTCATGCCAAAAAAACACTGTTTTTATCAAAAATGATCCTTTTAGGAACGATTCTTTCACACAAAATTCCATTCTGAATATGGGTCATAATGTCGTATTAGTACTGTAAAATGAAAGCACTGCAGGTAATTGCAATAATTGCAATAATTGGGGCCATTTCGGCAGTCACAGGAATGTCTGGTCAAGACGCATATGCAGATACGGACAGTATGGTTTCCAAAATGATTGAGGTAAACAACAGATTAGTAGAATTAAAAAACAGTGAAAATGAATTAGACGAATTAACATTAGGTAAAACATCATTTGAAATAAAACAGATTAAGAAGGCATTATTGGAAATTAATGAAGTAAATGACGGAAACGAGGAAAAAGTAGACAAAATCTACTCATATCTTAAAGAAAACTATATGATAGTTTTTGAGAAATATGAAAAAGATGTAAAAGAGTATCAAAAAGAAAATGGGTTATCTTTAACTGAAAAGAAATTAGTGTCTGAAGTAGTTAAAAGCAAATTGAGTTTTGAAAACAATGAAGCAAAACAAGATTTCAGCAAGGAATCAGAAAAACAAATTGAAGACGCAATTAAAGTAACAAAAGCAAAAGAAAACTACCAAAAAATGATGAACAAAATAGGAATGAAGCTTGCAGATGAAGCAAATGGTGGAGATGTACAAAACATTCATCACAAAGTTGCCATAGACGAAATAATAAGTACAAAAAAGTGGAATTTGGCAGTACCTGCAATTGACAGAATGATTCCTCAAACAAATGATGACAAATTCAAAGCAAAATTAGAGAATGTAAAAAATGACATTAAACAAATGTTAGATAAAAAAGAAAAACAAGAAAAACAGAAGAAAGTATTTGAATTAAAAAAGAATAGCAATAACAACATTCTTGATCTAATAGAGTTTAATGAAAATGAAATAATATTCCATGGTACACTAGAGCAAATTTATGAAGATGAAATACTTGAATCATTAACAGAATCTAAACAAATCATTGCAGAATTCGAAGAGGCACAAACAATATCTACACTAGAAGCAATAATTGAAGATGACATCACAAAATCTCTTGAAGAAGCATCCAAAATTATAGATGAAGATGAAGAACAATTAGAAGATAAGAAAGAAAAACAGAGAAAAGATGCACGGGAAAATAAAAGTAATAACAAATCAAGTACTGCAAAAAGTGTATTAGCATCTTTAGGCAACCCTGGCAACTCTGCTAATGCTGGCAACTCTGCTAATGCTGGCAACTCTGACAAAGGTAAAAACAAAAACTAACAAAATAATTTTGCCATAGAAATACATGTAAAAATCACATGTAAGAAATAGAACAGAATGAAATCACATATACCATAAAATTGTAGAGATATCGAAAAATGGAGAAAGACATCCTTATTGCAAAATTAAATTTAGCAATAAAACAATCTAAAGGAGATTGGGGGAGAAATCATTATCTTTTACAAAGAATAAAAACAGAAAAAGAAATACCAAATTCAGATCAGAAATATCTTGAAAATATTCTAAAAGAATCAATTTTCCCAATAATTTATGAAAAAAAACAAGAACCTAAAAGAAAAGACAAATCGGTTTTTTTGAATCCGAATTTAGTCACATGTCAAATTTGTAAGAATTCGATAAAATTAGATGAGAAGTCGATCAGAGACCAAAATTTATGGTATCATAAGATCTGTTTCCCTCAAACTTTTAGCAATAACAACAAACAAAAAAAGAATAACACCACACAAAGAGAAATTAAAATAAAAAAAGATCCTGTTCAGTTAGCATTAACCGGTTCAATTTTTGCAATACTATGCTGTTCAGTATATTTCATCTTAGGACCAATAAGCATGATTGCCATGGGTTTAGGAGGAGGACTTACCATATATCATGTTATAGATGCAACAAGAAAACTTTATTCCAGAAATAAATTTAGAAATAAAAAACCATCAGCGTTCTTGCTATTCTTGCTATTATCACCTTTTCTGATAGGAGGAATGATTGTCTATGAAGGATACACGTTGCTAGAATCACCAATAAGAATTATTTTGTTATGGGCCATGACAATAACCTTTTGGTCCACAATGCTATTTGTACCCATGGCAGTACTTAGTAAATACAGAGAAGATATACAACCAGATGTAAAATCATATCCAAACATATCAATAATTATTCCCGCATATAATGAAGAAAAGGTTATTGCAAATACGATTGAAGGTTTATTGGAAACAAAATATCCAAAAAAGGAGATTATTTTTGTTGATGATGGTAGTAAAGACAATACGTTACGTATTGCAAAAAATTACAAAGATCAAATCAAAGTTCTTCATAAAGAGAATGGGGGAAAAGCCACTGCAATTAATTATGGAATTCAGTATTCAACAGGTGAAATTATTGTAATTGTGGATGCAGATACAATTATTGGTAGACAGTCGTTGAAAGAAATTGTAAAAGGATTTGAAGTAAATGAACACGTTGCAGCAGTTGCAGGAAACATTAAAGTTAGAAATCAAAAAAACTGGCTTACAAAATGTCAAGCTTTAGAATACATTACGGGAATTCAAATCGTGCGACGAGCATTTGATGTATTTGGTTCAATAACCATTGTACCAGGAGCATTAGGCGCATTTAAGAAATCATTCCTAACTGAGGCAGGACCATATGGAAAAGAAACGATTGTAGAAGATTTTGATCAAACAATAAAGTTACTTAAAGCAGGATTAATTACGCAAGGAAGCACTAAAGCTACAGCATATACTGAAGCCCCAAGCACATTACGAGATTTTATCGCACAAAGAAAAAGGTGGTATCGTGGGAATATTCAGGTATTAAAAAGACATTCAGATGCATTGGTTAATCCCAGATATGGGTATTTACAAAAATTGTCCTTACCATATCTTTTCTTAGGGATGGTCATAACACCAATTGTGGGATTTACTGCGACCATAAATGCAATTTTAGGTGTGGTTATGGGAGATGGATGGTATGTCTTACAGGTATTTTTAATATTCATAATTGTTCATTACTTAATGACCGCCTTAGCATTGCGAATTGATGAGGAAGATAAAAAACTGCTAGCATATGCAGGATTCTTAGTGTTTGGATTCAAACAAATTGTTGATGCATTATTGTTAAAAGCTATGATAGAACAATTAAGAAATACAAAAGCAACATGGACTAGTGCAAAAAGAGTTGGAGTGTAAAATGAATGTAAAAATCTTAATACTGTTAGGGATGGTTCCATTGATAGTATTTGCATTTGATAATGTATACGCTGAAGAATCTCAAACAATCCAAGTTGAAATAAAATACACAAATGGAGATAGAGCAGATTTTCATGGAATGAAGTTACTAGTTTATCAAGATTTAAACAAAGAAGTGTTTCTTGAAAAACAATTAGAAAACAATCCCGACATAATTTTAGTACCAAAAAATCACAAATACAAAATTGAAATTTATGCAAATGGAATGTATGCAGGAGTTGGATATGTACAATTAGATTATAACTCAAAAGAAATTACGATTAACATTCCACTATCAGGAGGATTGAAAATAGATGTTTACTATGAAGGAGGAGAGATTCCAATTGAAGGTGCACGAGTAATAATAAAATCAAAAGATAATACAGAATGGAGACAAGGAATTACAAACAGTCAGGGAGAAACACTACGTTTTTGGATTCAATCAACAATATCTCCTGAGGATTATTACATTGCAGATATTTATCTTGGAGAATTATTCTTAAAATCACAAAAACCCATTAAACTGCAACCAGGATTAACTAGAGATGAAAAGATTGTCACGAGTATTCCTGAAGTGGTAGAAGACCTAATTACAATTACTGTATACAAAGATGCCACAACAAAGATTTCATCATCTGATTCCACGCATACCATAACTATAACAAATCAATTTACTGGTGAATCATTTTCAAGCAAGGTCAATTCTAGAGGGGAGGCATATTTTTCAAATCTAAAATCTAGTACATATTTGGTCGAAATTACGCCTAATGATGATGGAAATTGGCCAAAAACGTCTGTTCAGATTGTTGGCAGTATTAATCATTTCAACATATTCAAAGTTCAACCCATATCAGAAATTAATGATGTTGAAGTTCAAGAACTAGAATCTTGTAATTGCATCGCATTTAGATTTGATGATGTTCAAGATTACTGGTTAAATGATGTTCAAATCGAAGTCATGAAAACATTTGTTGGAACTGATACTCCATTAACAATTGGCATAATCGGAGACTCTTTTGGAGAGGATGTAAAGATGAGTTCATTTGTTAAAGAACACAAAAACAAAAAAGGATTTGAAATAGCTAATCACGGGATAGGAAATGTTCCATTTACTGAATTTTCTTTAGAAGAACAAGATGAAAAACTAAAACAATCAGTTCAAAAGATTCAACAAAGTGTTGGAGTTGAACCAAAAGTATTCATTCCACCACAAAATAGATTCAACGAAGATACAAAACAGGTTTTAATTGAAAATGGATTTACACATATTAGTTCTAGTTTGTTACACGGAGATCCACCCCCATTTCCATTAAAAGGGGAATTATTATACAGATTTCCAGAAATAAGTACTACCGGAGAATATGATCCAGAACAAAATGTATTTGTTGGAATTTCACATGAAACCACATTATCTAAAGCAATTGATGGATTGAACACATATGGATTTGCAGTAATAACATCTCATCCACAAGAATTTGCAAAGGTGATTGATGGAACCTATGCAAATGAAGTAAATACAGAACAAATTGCAGAATTAAAAACACTAGTTGAAGAAATTCAAAAAAGAGATATCAAAATTGTTCCAGTTGGAATGATAAACTTGGATTCTAAACAAGAAATAGTACCTACTTGGATAAAAAATAATGCAGGATGGTGGGCAGATGGCTCCATTGATGATGAAACGTTTGTACAAGGAATAGAATATTTGGTCCAAGAGAAAATCATAACAGTTTCAGAAAAACCTCAAACAGGCTCAAATGAGCAAACTATTCCCACTTGGATAAAAAATAATGCAGGATGGTGGGCAGATGGCTCCATTGATGATGAAACGTTTGTACAAGGAATAGAATTTCTAATTAAAAACGGAATTATTACGTATTGATTATTTTATAATTTATACTGGATTTCCAGCGAGCATCAGTAATCTTGAATTTATTTTCACATTTTAGACACAGGTATTCAGTTGAAAGTTCTGGAAAGAATTCATCACAATTATTACAAATGTAATGATTTTGCATAACTCTGTAATCAACACCTAGTGCCTTAAGTTCTTTTTTACAATTAGGACATTTATCATCATGGTATGTATTTTCTTCAGTAACGTTACCACAATCATAATGTTCGATTAGTTTGCCTAATTTGAAATTTGAACTTTTACAGTTAGGACAAAAGAATATTTGAGAAGTTCTCACAGAATCACATTGATTACAAGCAATTTCTTTTTTTTCATCAAGTTTGATTAATTTACCTTTATTTTCCAACTCTGCAATATATTCTGTAACTAAATCGTCAGAAAATCCAAGAAGACCAATTATTCTATCTAAACTGATCTGATTAGCAGTTTTTAAAATAAAATCTATGTGATTTTTTATTTTTGTTTTTATTTCATCAGATGACTGTTCTGCAAGTTTATTTTCGTTTGATTCTTTTTCAAAAAAAGATTGTTCACTCTCAATTGTTTCAACAATATTTTTTAGAGTTTCAAAACGTATCGGTTTTTCAATATATTGATAAACTCCCAATCTAATTAATTCCTTAATCCCCTCATCGTCTTTTTCAGTTGCAGTTTCTAAGATTATGCGAACATCAGGTTTTACTTCAAGCATTTGGGTCAGAACAGAACGAGCATCCATATCTGGAAGCATAAAGTCAAGCAATACTATAGGTTGTTTTCCTTGAGAAGCCAATCCTTCAAATGTCGAAATTGCAGAACCTCCAGAATCACAAGTGTAAATTTCAGAATACCCTAATTTTCCCAAATAATTCTTCAAGAGCAATGTTATGGCAGGACTGTCTTCAACTATCAACACAGCATTTTTTTCACTCAATTTTTCCTCTCTATAATATGTAAAACAAATTGTTTATAAAATAATGTTGAAAAATTCATTATAGTTGTATTTTCATACAATATTACCGATATTTTTGATATTAGCCATAGGGATCGTAACAAGTTCTGCACATGGTCAAGTTGATGCATTAAGTGACATCAATTTTTTTCAAACAGGCATTATATCTACAGATGAAAATAAATTTTCTATTAGTAACGATATATCCATAAGAGAATTCTTTAACGGAGAAATTATTCGTGTGTCTGGACATACAATAGAAGGATTTCCATATATCACATATTCTAAAATTATAGAAGAAAAAATTGAAACCAGAGGAATAATTTTCATAGGAGGGGAATTTCTAGAACTTTTATTTAAAGAGGAATTACCAGAAGAATCAGCAGTTAAGAAAAACAATAATCTGCAAATTTTAGTTCAATATACACAAAGAGTTTACTCAGAAAAACCAGCACATCTGGATGTCAAAGTATATGATCCCACTAAAAACAAACTAAATGACTTTAATCAAAATTATGGTTTTCTAACAAATAAGAACATCAATGTAACAGTTTTAGATGAAAATAAAGATGTATTCTATTCAGATGAAGGAGTTACTAATGAAAAAGGTCTTTTTGAAATAGAATTTTTCATTCCTGAAAGACATCCAAGAGAAACTTTGACTGTGACAATTATTGCAGAAGATGAACATTCAAAATCATCAAAAATTTTACAGATTTTTACATTGGGCACCATACCAGACAATGACAGTTCATCATAACATAAAGACTAAATGAGCTAAAAAAATATCAAAGCCATTGATTCATGGTCCATCATTAGGGATTGGAGCAGTAATATCAGCAATTGTTTTAGTGATTGTGTTTATAGGATTCGAGGAAATTTCCAATGAGCCAGAACTAGTCATAGAACCTTCTCCACAAATTCAACCAGAAGGGCCTTTGAAAATAACAATAGACACATTTCTGAAAAATGGTTCTCCCATTCTAGGAGATTCAGATGCTCCAATAACATTGGTTGAGTTTGGAGACTATCAATGTCATTTCTGTAATGTCTTTTTCCACTCAACTGAGAAGGAAATTTTGAAGAATTATGTGGAAACAGGAAAAGTCAGAATGATATTCAAAGATTTCAACATCATAGGTCCGGATTCAATTAATGCTTCACATGGAGCACATTGTGCAAATGATCAGGGCTTGTTTTGGGAATATCATGATATTTTGTATTCTAATTGGACTGGGGAAAACAACGGATGGGCCGCATCAGAAAATTTGCTCAGATTTGCACAAGATGTTGGATTAGATGTAGATGAATGGTCTGAATGTATGATTAATGGAGAACATTCACAGATCATAGTTGCAAGTAATGATGATGCTAGATCACTTGATCTAACAGGAACACCTGCATTTTTTGTGATAGGACCAGACGGAGAAATTACACGATTGTTTGGAGCACAACCTTATTCAACATTTGAAAATATTTTTGAAAATGAATTAAAAAAATAAAAGAATTTGCGATCATTTTATTAACAAACTTAAAGAAAATTACTAAAAATCCATTCTTAGTGAGATAGAATTCACACAATAACCTTATTAATGAAATATCGGAGCCAAAGCTTATGGCAGCTGGAATTGACGACATTTCAATATACATCCCAAGATTATACATAGATGCAGCAGATTTTGCAAAAGCTAGAGGGTTAGACCCAGTAAAATTGCAAAAAGGTCTAGGAGTATCTCAAATGGCAATAGTTGATGCTAATCAAGATCCAGCAATTTTGGCAGCAAATGCATGTTTGAAAATTATGCAAAAAAACAAACTATCTCCAGAAGATATAGGTCGATTATATGTTTCAACAGAATCATCTTTTGATGAATCAAAGGCAATGAACTCTTTTGTTATTGGAATGTTAGAGCAGGTTTATGGCCAAGGTGCATTCGAACATTGTGGCGGTGTAGAGACCAAATTTGCATGTGTTAGTGGTTCTTATGCACTATATGACAATACAAACTGGATTAGAGCAGGAGAAGCTGAAGGAAAACATGCTCTTGTGGTAGTTTCAGATATAGCTAAATATGATATGGGTTCTAGTGGCGAGATGACTCAAGGTGCAGGTGCAGTAGTAATGCTTCTCAATGACAAGCCAAGATTGTTGGCATTTGACCCAAAAGTAACATCTACATCAATTAAAGACGAATATGATTTTTACAGACCATTTGGCAAAGAAACACCAATTGTTCATGGTCAATACTCTAACATGTTGTACATGATTCAAGTAAGAAAAGCACTTGAAGCATACAAGAAAAAAGTGGTATCTTCAGGATTAATCAACATAGAGCCTGGAGAAACAATACTAGATCATATGGATTACATCAACATGCACTTACCATATAGTAACATGGGTAAAAAGGCATTAGCATATTTAGTAAGACATGAATGGCGTCAGCTCCCACGATGGAAAAATATACTACAACAAATTGGAATAGAAGAACCAGTTCCAAAAGATCCTCGCGGAACAATTGAATCAGTTTTAGGAGACGAAGAATTTATGGCCAAAGACCACGAGTTTACCAAACTATTTACAAAAACTCCTGAATATCAAGAAGTCTATGAATCAAAACTCGCAAGTTCGCTTATTGCATCAAGTATGATTGGTAATTTGTATACTGCATCATTATACTTGGGATTCAGAAGTAGTCTTGAATTTGAATATCAAAAAGGAATTCAACTGGAAGGAAAAAGAGTAGGATTCGGATCATATGGTAGTGGAAGTAGTGCGATGGTGTTTAGCGGTGTGATTCAGCCAGAGTTTGAAGAGATTGTGAAAAATATGAATTTAGAAGCAGAGATTGGTGAAAGAAGAAGACTCACTTGGGAAGAATACGAAGAACTACATGAAAACAAATTATCACCGGAAGAATCTATGCTTCATTCAAAGAAAGAATTTGTTTTAGTAAATGTGAATACTGAAATAGAGTCTAGAGGCGAAAGACGCTACATCTATAACGAATAATGGAAGAAGAGGAAAATCCAATAAAGGATTACTTATTTGACTATATCAAAAAGTCAAAATCAATTCCAGATTTAATTTCACAGAAAAAATTTGATGTTGTTATTGACGAGATAATTCAGAATTGTTATGATGAAATAATCTCAATGGATGAAAAAGACATATCAGTAGGGATATTTGCCACAGGAATACTTCATTATCTGTTAACTAATGCACTCCTGAACAGCCAAAGAAAGATCGAGTATCAAGGAATGGAATTAGACATCGTAATTCCAGACATCAAAACATTAGAGAAAGACCCAAAAATGACTTTGGTGATTTGTATTCCAAAATCTTCAGATAAAAAAACTATAGAAGAAAAAATTTCCCAGTTAGAAAAAATTCAGCCAATTAAAGAGAATATATGGGTAGTTTTATCTGAAAATATAAAGACTGACAAGAAAACATTTGTCCTATCTAAAGACAACTCATCTTTTACAAATATTATTTTTGAGATTGCACAATTTAGTAATGTCGGCAATGCAAATAAATTCAAAATTTTACGAATATAAAATAAAAAGAGAATAAATATCAAAATAACATACTAAAGTCATGGCATCAGTGATAATAATACCGATAATTATTGTTGCAATAGTAGGGTTAACAGGGTATATAGTGTACAAATATGCTCTGTATGATTATCTTTGTAAAAGATCAGTAAACCAAACACTACAAAAATACAACATAACAAAAACACCATCACAAATCATCAAAGAGTATTATGAACAAAAAAATGAAAAAAAATCACATAAAGAGATTCAGAATTTAGAAAAACATTACAGGCAAAATGAACCAGATCAGTTCCTAGCAATGTTTGATATACTTAGAGAAAAACAAAACAATTGATTTTCAAAGACTAGGGATTCACAGGTATCTGAATAAATGGAGTTCCACCTTCACCGACTACCAGGGGCAACTTTCCATCCCAGGCTTGTGTTTTTAGCCATTCCAGATAGTTTGGATTCTCAGAAAGTGCTTTGTTAATAATTGCGATAGCTTCGGCCTCACCTTTGGCTTCTGCAATATTTGCATTGGCAAGACCAATGGCGTTTGCCTCACGTTGTCTTGCCTCCACCTCAATTCGTCTCAAATCATTTTCTGCCTTGAGTGCATTTTGCTCTGCTTCTACTTTTGATTCAATAGCTTGAGCAAATAATGGTGAGAATTCAAAGTCAGTAATGGAAATAACTTCTGTCACCACATTGAATTGATTTAATCTGTCACGAATAGAAGATTCAATATCGTCTTTAACTAGAGGTCTTTTTGTGATTAACTCTTCAGCATTATATCGTGCAGTTACTTGTTTCACAGTTTCTTCAATTGCAGGTTGAATCACTCTATCTTCATAATCCAATCCAAGATTTTTGTATAGTGTGTGTACTGATTCTTTATCAGGATGATAGTTTACTGTAACAGTTGTTTCTACGGTTTGCAGATCTCTGGATGCACTTCTTGCATCATTTGCATATTTCAGCGTACGAACTTCAATATTGACTACTTCGTCTTGAAATGGAACTACAAAATGCAGACCTTCTTCAAGCGGAGGTTGGGTTAAATCAACTGCATTCCAGTGTAACAATACCCCTCTGTGTCCTGCCTCTACAATCTTGACGGATGCTGTAGCTACAACACCTATGATGATCAAAATAATAATTCCAATCACAACACCTTTGGCAGCATTAATGTTAACTGACATTTTTGGTGATTGATACTTGGACATCCATTCCACTATGCGATTACTACTATTATACCATCGGTAGTGTCAGACATCAACATTGTCATAAAATGAACAAATTTATCTCAAGAACACTCAGATAATTTATGGCAGACCCAAATTTTTCTTGGATTTATCTACTTATTTTCTTAGCAATTCCACTATCAAGAATAATTCCAAGACTGATTCGAAAAAGAAGTCAAAGCAATGACAATTACAGAACACAAGATATGCCTTATCAAGAGACACAAAAAACAGAATTCAACACTAAACAAGAACCACTAAAGCCACAAACAAAAGATATGCAAGTTTTAGGGATAATGCATCAAGGGGCAAACACATTTGAGAAAATTCAAAGATCAGTAAAAATGGAAAACAAAGAACTTGATTTGATTTTGCAAGAATTAGAGAATAAAGGTCTCATCAAAGTAATAGAAAAACAAGGAATGTTTGGCCCAAAAATTGAACTGTATTCCACAGATAAGGGATTCAAAGAATATTATTCATAATCATTTTACTAATGATTTCAAATCAATATTCTTTTTGAAAATATTATTCAGTGAACTATCGCCCATGTCTTTAATGAAAGGAATCGAACCTAATACTTTAACTCCTGTAAGATTTTGCAAGTCTCTTGTCAACTCTTTAACAGGATAGCCAGTATCAAAATCATTAATTATTATTCCTTTGATTGGAATTTTATATTTTTTACACATCTCTGTTGTCATTACAGTGTGGTTTACAGTTCCAATTTTACTTCTAGTTACAATTACAGTTGGAATACTCATTTCTTTAATCAGATTTGTGATGTAATAGTTTTTGAGAATGGGCGTCATTATTCCCCCCATACCCTCAACAAGAATCAAGTCATGTAATTTTGATAGTTTTTTGAAACTAGATAATACCGTAGAAATTTTGGGTTTTATTTTTAGATTTTTCCAAGCAGTGTATGGAGATGCAGGGATTGGAAAGAATTGAGGGTTTACCAAATTTTCAGAATCAAAAGTTTGAGCAGCATTAGATAAGATTTCAACATCTTCAGACTTGTAGCCTTTTTTCTGTGCAGTGCCAGCTGCAAAAGGTTTCATTACACCAACATCCACATTCATTTTACGAAGTGCAACTGCAAGACCTGCAGTAATGTAGGTTTTTCCAACATCAGTATCAGTTCCTGCAATAAAGAGGGATTTCAACAAATAATTTTTAGAAGAATCTATTGATTAACTCATCGGTTAATTATTAAGATCTGAAATTATATGAAATCTGTTGAAAAGTTCTGTTTGGCACCCAAACACTCAGATGAAAGAATGGAGCACTTTTGATAAAATTACCAATGCCAAAGGAGTGTGGTTAATTGACTCAAAAGGCCATAAAATGATAGATGCTGTAGCCTCGATGTGGTGTAATGTGTGGGGCCATTCTAATCCTCAACTAGTCAAAGCAATCACAAATCAGAGTAAAAAACTACAACATTCTTCAATGTTTAACATCACAAATGAGCCTGCAGAGAAACTAGCAGACAGTCTTGTAAAAATGTCGCCTGGGATGCACAAGGTATTTTTTTCAGACAATGGATCTTCAGCAATGGAAATTGCAATCAAAATTGCGCTACAATATTGGAAAAATAAAGGAATTGAAAAAACAGAGATTGCTACAGTAGAAAACGGATATCATGGAGATACATTTGGTGCAATGGCTGTAGGATATGTACCAGAATTTTTTGGCAAATTCAAAAAACAACTATTCAAAACAATACAATTCCAAGTTCCAAAAAAATACAAATTACCAAAAGGAGTTACAATTTCTGATTATCAAAATCAATGTCTTGAAAAAATTGAAAATAAATTTTCAAAAAATAAAAACATTGCAGCATTTGTAATGGAAAGCGGTGCACAAGTAGCGGGAGGAGTCATTATATATCCAAAAGGCTTTCAAAATAAAATTAGCCAACTATGTAAAAAATATGATGTGTTGTTTGTCTTAGATGAAATTGCAACTGGTTTTGGAAGATTGGGATCGATGACACAATATGAAGAACAAAAATCTATCCCCGACATTGTGGCATATGGAAAAATGTTAACAGGGGGTTATCTTACAATGGCTGCAACTCTTGCAAACAAAAAAGTATATGATTCATTTTCAGGAGAATTTAATGATTGGAAACATCTCTTTCACGGACACACCTACACTGGAAACCCTCTTGCAGCAGCAGTTGCAAATGAGAATATCAAAATGTATCAAAAAAATAATCTGATCAAAAAAATTCAAAAGACATCCAAAATATTTGAAAAGTACTACAATGAGATTTCAGAAATTGATATTGTGGGAGATATCAGACATAAAGGAATGTTAATGGGAATAGAACTGGTCACAGATAGAAAGAAGAAAACTCCAATTCATCCTAAAAAATCAATCAATAAGATATTCTACGAAGAGGGTAAAAAGAATGGAATCTATCTTCGTACTTTAGGTAACATAGTCATGCTTGTTCCACCTTTGGCAATATCTGAAAAAGAACTAGACATGCTCCTAAAACGCACCATTAAGACAATACAAGGCGCAAAATCACAGGTAATCTGACTGTTAACCCCCATTACCAATCAGGGTTAACCTTTCCATTATTGTTATGATTCATGTTGAAACATTCCCTTAATCTTACATAGTTTTAATTTAACATAAAACAGCCAACATTAAGCCAATACCCGTAAAGCGACTATTGGTCTGTGAACCAAGAGTCATGAATCTAAATATCATGATCTTTCTTGAGTCTTTGTTTGTAAAATGACTATTGATTTGTGAATAACTATTTTTAAAATTTTTTAATTTTGTTCAGTAATTTTTAAATATTTTTCCTGAAAACTAGCATATTTGGTGGAAACCATGAGTCAAGAAATTAACACATTAACTAATCAAGCTGAAGATTTCTCCATACCTCTTAAAAACCTCCAAAAGGAAATCTCAAAAATAATTGTAGGTCAAGATCAAATTATTAGAAAACTAGTGATTGCATTACTATCAAAAGGTCATGTTTTGCTTGAGGGGGTTCCTGGTTTGGCCAAAACATTACTTGTCCAAACTTTGTCTGACTGCATTGATTCTAAATTCGTTAGATTGCAATTCACCCCAGATCTTTTACCTGCAGACATTACAGGAACTAAAATTTATGATCATGAATCCACATCTTTTAAGACAATAAAGGGACCAATATTCTCAAATTTTATACTTGCAGATGAGATAAATCGTGCCCCTCCAAAGGTACAATCGGCATTACTTGAAGCAATGCAAGAACATCAAGTTAGCATTCAAGGCGAAACATATCCATTAGAACAGCCTTTTTTTGTAATGGCTACACAAAATCCAGTAGAATCCGAAGGCACTTACAAATTACCTGAGGCACAAGTGGACCGTTTCATGTTCAAGCTTTTAATCACATATCCAAACATAGAACAAGAATCTGAAATAATCCAAAGATTTACTGAAGGAATTTCATATAATGCTGCAAAAATTATGTCTGCCGAAGAATTATTGCAAATGCAGCAATTTGTACCAAAAATTTATGCTGATGAGAAAATTCGAAAATATATTTCACAAATTGTTGATGCTACAAGATTTCCTGAAAAGTATGATCTTCCTTTAACTGATCAAATAGAATATGGAGCTTCTCCTAGAGCCTCAATCTGGTTAACAATTTCTGCAAAAGCAAATGCCTTGTTACATGGACGAGGATATGTAATTCCTGAAGATGTTCAAGATGTTACATATGATGTTTTACGACACAGAATAATTTTGACCTATGAGGCAGAATCTGAAGAAATAACATCTGATAACGTGATACAAAAAATACTAGAAAAAATCAAGATTCCTTAACAACGTAAGTTTGGTGATAACATGTCTCAAACAAAAACAATCTTAAAAAAAATCAAAAAGTTAGATATTAAAACAAAACAACTAGTTGATGGAATAATCACAGGTAACTACAATTCTGTTTTTAAAGGACAAGGAATTGAATTTTCTGAAATTAGAGATTACAGAGCAGGAGATGACATACGAGCAATTGATTGGAAAGTAACTGCAAGATTTAATCACCCTTACATCAAAGAGTTTATTGAAGAAAGGGATCTTCAAGTCTATTTTGTTATAGATGTGTCTGGTTCTGGCAGTTTTGGAACAAACATCTCCAAGAAGGAAAAATCTCTTGAGATTATTGCCAGTCTGATGTTTGCAGCATTAAGAAATAACGACGGTGTAGGTGTTTTTTTAGTTACAGATAATGTTGAGAAATTCATTCCTGTAAGAAAGGGTAGAAAACATGTCCTGAAATTATTGGATGTTATCTCCAATTTTACGCCTAATTCGGCAAAAACTAGCCTAAAAACCCCCCTAGAGCGAGTATCTCAGACAATAAAACGAAAAAGTATTGTTTTTGTAATTTCTGATTTTATTGATAACAGTGACTATCTAAAACCTCTCAAAATATTGCGTAAACGTCATGATGTAATAGCCTTGAGAATTATTGATCCCAGAGAGAAAGAAATTCCAGACGTTGGGCTGATAGAATTAGAAGATGAGGAATCAGGAGAACAACTCTTAGTTGATACTTCTGATGAAGATTTTAGAAACTCGTACAGTAGGTTGGTTGCTGAAAATGATTCAAGATTTCTAACAAATATGATGAAAAACAAAGTTGATACAATTTCACTATTAACTGATCAAAACTATTCAATCCCTCTAAAAAAAATTCTTCAAAAGAAGGTAAGAAAAAATGGCAGGATTTGACAATTCTTACATTCTAATTTTTCTTTTAGTAATTCCTGGATTATTTTATTTATACAATAAAATTCTAACAAAAAAGAAAAAAGCTGCAATACAATTTAGTAATTTATCATACATCAAATCTGCTATAGGTAACAAGAAAAAAACTAAACGTGATTCTCTATTATTTTACATATCCATTGCAGTTATCGCATTGATGATAATTGGATTTGCTGATCCTCATGTACCATTAGAGCAAACAAAAGAAGGAGTCAATGTTGTTTTGGTAATTGATGTTTCTGGAAGTATGCAGGCAAACGATTATCCTCCAAACAGATTAGAGTCGGCAAAAAGTTCTGCTGAGATTTTATTACAATCCCTTCAACCAAAAGATAATGCAGGTATTGTAACCTTTGAAACTGGAGCTACTACTGCAGCTTATCTTAGTCCATACAAAGACAAAGTCATAGAAAAACTTCAAGACATCTTACCACGAGAGGGCAAGACTGCAATCGGCGATGGGCTTAGTCTTGGTATCGATATGGCAACATCTGTTCCAAATAAACAAAAAGTGGTAATCCTTCTTAGTGATGGTGTCAACAACGCAGGCGTGATTACCCCTATGGAGGCAATCGCTTTTGCCAAATCAAATGATATCCAGGTCTATACGATTGGATTAGGCTCAGAAGAGAAGGTGGTTCTGGGATATGATTTCTTTGGTAGGGCTCAATATGCAGAACTAGATGAGGCTACACTAAAGGCAATTGCAGAAAATACTGGTGGCAAATATTTTAAATCAATTGATTCTCAGACTCTAGAAAATATTTACAAAAATATTAGCAAAGACATCAAACGAGAAAAAGAAGACACTAGCATAAAAGACTGGTTCTTTGTAGCATCACTTGGATTATTCTTTGCTCAAATTTACATAAGATATGGAAAAGGGAGGATCATTCAATGAAAAAACAAATCTTTTTTGTTGTACTGCTACTGGGTTCGCTTCCATTAACATTTGCTGAAGAACTTGTAATGTCTGTTGATCAATCTGAATATTATTTTTTAGTTGGAGAGAATGCAGTAATCCCTTTGGAGATTCAAAATGACTATGGACATCAAATATCTGGCATGCTACAATATACAATTTCACAGCAAATACTACAAGGAAACATGCAATTTTCAAGCTCAAACACACAATCATCTACATTCATAATTGATGATGGACACCAAAACGGTTCGTTGAATTTTGGAACTAGTGATTCACCTACTACTTTGACTGTAACTCTCAACTTTAACTACAACGATGGAAACGACATGCATGTATCTTTTGAACCAATAATTATTCATTTTGTATCCGATGAGTCTCAAAAAAATAATATACAAAATAAAATGCAAAGATCTTCACAACAAGACTCATCTAATCAGAACACACAATCTCAATCACAACAATCTCTGCAACAAAAATTAGATGAATTGATGAATCAATCTCCTCTGATGCAAGATCCTCAACAAAGACTACAAAATAATCAGATGGCTCAAGACAGCAGTGCATTAAAACAGGAAATTCAAGAACAGTTACAAGAAGAAACCCAACTAAAAAAAGAATTTGAAAGCCAACTTGCTTCAAATGAAGATTTTCAGAAAACCCATCAACAACTCCTGCAACAAGGGTATAATGTGACTACTGGGAGCCTAGATCCTAGTTCTGCTTCTACAGGGAGTTTTGAAGTCAACTATGAAAATGGACAGGGAAAATGGGCTAAGGTGAAGGGAAATATGGTAAATGGAACCATGACTGAAATACAAAAACAAACCCAAGAAGAAAGAGAACAATTACTGTCTATACTGCGAGACAATCCTACTTTTCAAGAATATGAAAATCAATTAACCCAAAATGGATTTGTAGAACAGGATATGGAATTTCTTTCTGATAAAAACAGGACTACGATCTCACTGAATTATCAAGATCAAGAAATCCAAACTGCAACAATTACTGCAGATTTTGAAAATGATAATCTAGAAAAAATTCATCTGGAAAAACCTTCTGAAGATTATTCATATCTTTATTCTCTTTTAGTATTCATTCCAATTGTAGTTGTTGCATATGTTTTGTATAAAAAATTAAAAACTACCAAGAAAATATTGCCAAAACCAATTGTCAAAATAACATCTACAAAATTTGATCATGTTTTAGAATCCACTAATTTAATAAAAGAAGCAAGAAATAATTTCAAAGAAAAACAATTCAAAGATGCATATAGTAAAGTTAGTAGGGCACTTAGGATATTTTTGAGCTATGAATTAAACTTGAACAAAGAAATTACCCATGAAGAACTTTTGTCTTATCTTGATAATACTAAAATTCCTATGGACGAAATAAAGAATTGTTTCAAATTGTCAAGTTTAGTTGAATTTGCCAAACATCAAGAAAATGAAGATGAATTTAATCATATGATTGATGTTGCAGAGAACTTGATTAACAAAAAAATCAATAACTCAAAAATAATACTCGCTAAATAGAATTTGGTATGTGTGCCTAAATGCGCCCATTTTCATACCCAAAACGGTGGTTGAATCCACGTGGTATTGAACTTCCAATAATATTTTTAAAACCACTGTTAACCCCCCTATGGTATGGAGGTTAACCTATTTTCAAAATTATAGCAATAAAGGGAAGAAATTCACTAGCTTCATTGTTATAAATGGAAAATTTCACATCAAATCATGGATACCCTAAATTTCATAAAAGAATGCCAAGAGAAGGTGTTTTCTGGAAATCACATTACTGCAGAAGATGCTGAAAAACTACTAAACATTCCAGAAGAGAATCTAAAAGATCTGGCAAGATGTGCAAATGAAATTACCAGGGACTTTAATGGTGAAAAAGTAGACGTCGAACAATTAAACAATATTAAAAAAAACGCATGCAGTGAAGACTGTACATTTTGTGGACAATCTGCATTTTTTGACACAGGAATAGAAACATACCAATTACCATCACCCGAAGAAGTGGTATCCAAAGCTAAAAAAGCAAAAGAAGAAGGTGCAGAATCATATTGTCTTGTTGCAGCATGGCGTGAACCATCAAAGACAGATTTTGAAAAAGTTTGCAAGATAATTACAGAGATTAATGACAAAGTTGGGATTAGTGTAGAGTGTAGTTTGGGATTTCTCACACCAGAACAAGCTGTAAAACTAAAAGAACTCAAAGTAAAAAGATATAATCACAATTTAGAAACTGCAAAATCAAAATTTCCAGAAATTTGCACTACCCACACATATGAAGACAGGTTAAAGACATTGGATATTGCAAGAGATGCAGGCTTAGAGTTGTGCACTGGTGGAATTATTGGATTAGGTGAAACAAGAGAGCAGAGGTTGGAGTTAACACTAGAGATTGCAAGACTGTTTCCAGAAGAAGTTACAATTAACATACTAGTTCCAGTTCCAGGAACTCCATTAGAACTACAAACAAATTTACCAAATTCTGAAATTGTCAGAATGTTTTCTGTGATCAGATTCCTATTACCTGAATCAGTAATCAAAATTTCTGGAGGAAGAGAGACAAATCTTGATGATTCTGGCGAAGAATTACTTCAAAGTGGTGCAAATGGAATCATTACTGCAGGTTATCTCACAATGGATGGAAACGAGGCTGAAAAAGACCGTAAAATGATTGAAAAAATTGGCCTCCAGGCATAAACTTGACTTTGTAGATACAGAGTTACATGCAATAAAACAAAATAACCTTTATCGAAAACTGAATTACGGAAAAGTACACGGTGCACACATTACAATTAATGGAAAAAAACTTCTCAATTTATGCTCAAATGACTATCTAGGAATTCCAACAACAAGGATCAAAATCAATCAGCTCCAATCAAGCTCCAGGCTAGTTTCAGGAAATGATGAATCGTACAGAAAATTAGAAAAAGTACTTGCAAAACACAAATCACAACAAAACAGTTTGATATATCCCACAGGATACATGGCAAACCTAGGGTCAATTTCTGCAATAGCAAAAAAAGGAGACTTGATTCTCAGTGATGAATTAAATCATGCAAGTATAATTGAGTCATGTAAACTAACTGATGCCAAAATTTCAATTTACAAGCATAATGATATGAAAGATTTGCAAACCAAACTAAAACAAAAAGGAAAAAACAAGTTTGTGATAACTGAAGGAATATTTAGTATGGATGGAGACATGTCTAATCTTAAACAAATTACTGAAATTGCGGAAAAAACCAATGCAATAACAATTGTAGATGATGCACATGGAGATTTTGTAGTTGGTAAAGATGGCAAAGGGACACCAAATCATTTCAAAGTTGGAAAAAAAATTGATTTGTACATCAGTAGTCTAAGCAAAGGATTAGGATCCTTTGGAGGATACGTTGCAGCAAAAAACAATGTCGTTGATTTGTGCATAAACAAATCAAAATCATTTATCTATACGTCAGCACTTCCTGCATTTCTTGTAGAACATTCATTAAAAAGATTAGAATCAGATAGAGAAAAACAAAAAAAGAAGCTAGAAGAAAATACAAAAAAATTATCAAATGGACTCAGAGAGATTGGTTTTGATATAAATTCAAAATCCCAGATAATCCCAATCATCATAGGAAATGAAAAATCAGCAATGGACTTTGGAAAATTCTTACTTGAGAATGGAGTGTTTGCCCAGCCAATCAGATATCCAACAGTACCAAAAAATCAGGCCAGGCTGAGAATCTCAGTTACAGCATGGCTAAAAGACAATGATATCGAAAAAGCACTTGAAATATTCAAGAAGGCATACGTGAAATTTTGCTAATTATCTCATAGCATCAAAGCCGCCAAACATTGGAGAACCAATTAGAACTGCAGCTGCTACGACTATTCCTAATAAAATACCCACAATAATGAATCGCTTGTTCATATCAAAATTAGGTACAACCCAGTTAAAAACGGATTGTATGAGAATTTGGGTCAAATTTGGAAGAATGCTTTAAAGGAAAAATTACGATTATGATGTGTGACAGAAATAACTCTGGCAGTTGCAGCATTAGCAGGATTAAGCTCATTTGTAGCTCCATGTATCTTGCCAATGATTCCAGCGTTTCTTGCATACATTTCAGGCACCACACTTTCAGAACTGAACCAAAAAGATGGGACAAAAACAGTTTCAATTAACAGAGCAAACATTGTTTTAAATTCAGTATTTTTTGTACTTGGTTTTTCTGTAGTATTTTCAACATTGGGAGTAATAATCAACAGTACGCTTTCATCAGCTTCTGGAGAACTGCTAAGCGGACTAAACCAGATTGGGGGAATAATTATTGTAGGATTTGGAATATTTTTACTTCTTTCAATGAAGATTAACAGATTGAATCTCGAAAAGAAATTTTTCCCAAAAAGATCAAAAGCAAGTTATCCAATGTCATTTGTTTTTGGATTGGCATTTGCAGCAGGATGGACACCATGTGTAGGTCCAATTTTGGGTACAATACTTACACTTGCAGCAACAACTCCATCAGTTGCATTTAATCTGCTCTTAGTGTATTCATTGGGACTAGGAATTCCATTCATTTTGATTGGAGTGTTTTATTCCAGAGCAAACAAAATAATTCGTTCAATGAGTAGACATCTAAAATATTACAACATTGTCTTGGGAGGATTTATTGTGATTTTGGGAATTCTAGTTTACACAAATCAACTGGCATATATTGCCAACTTTCCACTTCTCAATGAATTATTATTTTTAGGATGAAAAAATGAAATCAGAAATTAAAACAGCAATCATTTTGGCAGTAGCAATAGGCGTAGGAATTGCAGCAATTAATGTGTCATTTTCATCACTTGATCAGGCAAGTGTGTCAAATATTTCTCCAAATGATTCTACTCAGATAGACAAATCTGGATTCAAAATGGCTCCTGACTTGGTGGGAATTGCTCATTATCTTAACACAACTCCAGAAGAACTAGCCAAAGAGATGGAAGGGAAAGTGATACTATATGACATTTGGACATATAGCTGCATCAACTGTATCAGGACACTTCCATACATTACAGCTTGGGATGACAAGTATTCAGAACAAGGATTATTGGTAATTGGAATTCATTCTCCAGAATTTGAATTTGAAAAAGATCCTGAAAATGTGAAAATGGCAATTGACAAACATGGAATCAACTATCCAGTTGTAATGGATAACGACATGGAGACTTGGAAAGCATTTGAAAACAGATACTGGCCAAGAAAATACATTGCAGACCATGAAGGATACATAAGATATGATCATATTGGAGAAGGAGGATACCAAGAGACTGAAAAAATTATTCAGCAATTACTACAAGAAAGATCAGATGCATTAGGAATTCAAATGGGAGCAGACTCTGCACTAGTTGACATTGAAGAGTTTGAACATACATTGTTTAGAACACCAGAGTTGTACTTTGGATATCATTTTGCACAAAACAGAAATCAGCTAGGCAGTGAAGAAGGATTCCAACCAGGAAAAACAGTAACATATCAAGATACTGAAAAGATAGACCTGCACAAATTCTACCCAATAGGAATGTGGATGAATCAAGAAGACAGCATGGAGTTAGTTTCAGATACTGGAGAGATAAAGCTGCTATACAATGCAAAAGAGGTAAACATTGTTACTGCAAACAATGCAGAACTTGAAATTTATCTTGATGGAGACCCACTACCTGAACAATATTTAGGAAAAGACATTACCTCAGGAAATACCCTAAGGGTTTCAGAACCAGGACTATACAACATTATCAACAGCAAAGAGAGTACATCACATGTCTTGGAGATTAAAGTCAAGGGTGCAGGCTTTCAAATATTTACATTCACCTTTGGATAGTGTAACTGTAACTATCTGTCACTCTAGTTACACTAGCTACGGTGACAAATCACTTTAAAACAAAAATTTTGATCAATATCGAGAATCATATATGCTAAGCAACTCTTGGAACAAAACACAGGGAGAAAGTATCTCTCAAAAAGTAATGGGAAAGGTAAGACCTGACGAACCACTAAAAAACAAGATTGATTATGCGCAGAAAAAATTACAATTTCAGATTTCAAAACTAGAAGGAATAAATGAAAAACTAAAGGCAAAACATGATCAAATTTTTGAAAAAATAGTTAATGCTCAAAAAAATAACAAAAACGCCTATGCACAAGCATATGCTGGAGAATTGGCACAGGTAAGAAAGATGAAAAACATGGTTAGCGGTGCCAAACTTTCAATGGAACAAGTAAAACTTAGACTAGATACAGTATCAGAGTTGGGAGATGTAGTAGTTACACTCAGCCCATGTATGTCAATAATCAAAGGATTAGCTCCATCACTTAATGGAATCATGCCAGAGGCAAATGCATCAATGCAAGACTTGTCATCAATACTTGGCGATGTAATGTCCGGCTCATCAGTAGAGTTGGGAGACACTATGAATGTCGGTACAGCAACTAATGCAGACACATTAGCAATATTAGAAGAAGCACAAGGAATTATTGCAGGTCAGACAAAGGCCTCAATTCCAGATGTTCCAGATTCTCTCAAACAACAAATTGTTGAGAAAAAATCAGACATATTCATTTAGATTTCTTTTTGCTTTTTTGAATTAAGATTTTCTTTATTCTAGAAATTGTAGGATAGCTGTATCCACGTCTTCTATAATTTGCAATCATCATCTTCCAATTTTTTAATCTCCATTGAGCTTGCTCAGTTGTAACAGAGTGAACTTCTTTTTGGATGATACTTTTTCTTCCAACTTTGAGTGTACCTGCGTCTTTTGCAGACCATCTGTTTTTAGCAAATTTGAGTCCAGTAAGAATTTCATCAACAGGCATTTCTTTGAAATAGTCTTTGAGTTTTTTTAGCTCAGCATCTGTAGGTTTTTTTGAAATAGGTAACTCTACAGTAGGTTTTGCCATAAAACATCAGATAAACCATATCTTAAGAAAATCATGATAAATCAGAATTAACTAAAGATGGAAATTAGAGTCAACATGGTAGAGCAACAAGAGTGTTTTTACACAATGTCATGTACATTCCCGCACCAAGTATTATTGCTGCAAACACTGCCAAAGGTACTAAAATAAACAGATTGGTTTTCAGACCCATAATCAAAACAAGATTAATGACTATAAAATTGTCACAGTGTTAATCAACAGTGATAGTAAAGGTGCCTTTTGTTTTGGGATCTTGTAATAATGAAACCATCTCTCTAGGTAACAAATCAGATGCCTTATCACACTTTACAGACAAAGTTCTAGGACACACAAAATCACTTTTTCTAATCACAATGTCTTCAGTGTGAGTAAGTGTTAGATCAGGATGGCCTTTTCCGTGTACAGTGAAACTGTATTTTCCAACATCAATAGAAAATGTAATGTTAGAATCAGATTGCTTTAGTTTGTCTTTTAGGTCTTGAGGCAAATCAGCACACGCATAATTTGCACCAACGCCAATTATGCAATCACCTTGAGGAGTCAAATGAGATTCTTTTGTAATTTCTATAGTTTTTTGATGGTTTGATCTAATATTTTCATGTCCAGAAAATTTGATTTCGAATCTCACGGCAAATTTGATAGGCTAGACTTAAATTAAACTTTCAGAGCACTGGAATCAAATGCTTCCTGCACAACAAGGTTACGATAGAGCTATTACAGTATTCTCACCAGACGGCAGATTATACCAAGTCGAATATGCAATTGAGACAGTAAGAAGAGGAACAATTGCAATTGGTGTCAAATGCAAAGACGGCATCGTAATAGCAGTAGAAGAAAAGCCAAGAAAATTACAAATTTCTAAAAATGCTCAAAAGATTTTCCAAATTGATGATCATGTAGGTGTTGCTGCAGCAGGATACATACCAGATGCAAGAAGCCAAGTAGACAATGCAAGATACTTTTCTCAAAGTAATAAGATGATTTATGATGAACCAGTAGAAGTTGAAACAATCGCTAAACACTTAGCTGATCAATCTCAACAATATACACAATATGCAGGGGTAAGACCATTTGGTGTTGCATTAATTCTTGGAGGAGTCGTTAACAACAAACCACAATTGTACATGACTGATCCTAGTGGAACATACATCTCTTATGATGCAATTGCAATTGGTTCAGGTTCTGATCAAGTAACTGACTTTTTAGAGAAAACATACAAAAATGATCTTTCATTAGATGATGCATCAACATTAGCTTGTGCAGGAATTTATCTATCAAGTGAAGACAAAGAAGGAACCAGTCATATCAGAATGGCACATATCAAAACAGATTCAGGTTTGTATGAAATAGTTTCAGAAGAGCAGATTGCAAACTATGCAAAAACTGCTAAAGAAAAATATCCACACGACAAAAATTAATTGTGTTATCTGTTTGTGAGACTCGATTATATTGAAATTATCTGTTGCAATTCCCGAATCGTCACTATCTGATGAATCATTAAAGATAGACAAGACTAGAAAAATTTCTGTTTTAGCAAGAGCATGTGCTATTTTTAAAATTGAAACAATCTATGTCTACCAAGAAGGAAACAACAAACAAGATGGAAATCTGATGGTCATGATTTTAAAATATTTAGAGACACCTCAATTTTTGAGAAGAAGATTATTCCCAAAGATGAATGACTTGAAGTTTGCAGGAGTCTTACAACCATTAAGAATTCCAAGCCACGTTACACCTGCAAACCCAAAAAAAATAACCAGGGGGGACGTTAGAGAAGGAATAGTAGTAAGTGTAAAAGGAAAACGATTTGTGGATGTAGGAATAAACCAACTGATTCCATTTTTTGGAAAGACTCCTATAGGAAAAAGAGTGACAATACAATTCAAAGAAGGATATCCAAAGTTTTCAATCAAAGAGATAACTCGAAACGAGGCCCCAGAATATTGGGGTTATGCAGTAAAAGAAAGGGCAAACTTGTTTTCATTATTATCTGAATGGAAAGGAAACATCATCATCACATCAAGAAAAGGAAAGACTGCAACAAAAGAGCAGATTGCAAAATACACAAAATCAGATCAGCCAACACTAGTAGTGTTTGGATCTCCTGAAAAAGGAGTTCATGAAATACTAGGAGGAAAAATGAAAAATGTTCAAAATGCAAAGTCTTTGAACTTTTTCCCAAACCAAGCTACGCAAACAGTACGTCTAGAAGAAGCATTACTTGGAACATTATCAATAATCAATGCACAAAGCACATCATAGTCATGACAGAAAGGAAAAATTTTTTGCTATTAGCAATCGGAGTAGGAGTTGTTGGAATAATTATTGGTGGAATAACAATTTGGAACATGGCAAATGAAATTCTAAATCCTTAATTTTCAGGCATAATTGGTTAACCAGTATTTTTTTAGTGGTTAACGACATCTCACATGGTTTAATAGAGGGCAATCGATGATGCGTTTTAGTCATGGGTGCTAGAAAAAGACATTCACCACGTAGAGGAAGCCTTGCGTATTCACCTAGAGTACGTGCCAAAAGCATGGAGGCTAGAATCCGAGCATGGCCAAAATTAGATTCAGAAGAGCCAAAAATTTTAGCTCATTGTGGTTTCAAAGCAGGTTGTGTTCAGATTGTCAGCATTGATGATCGTGAAAAAGTACCTAATGCAGGAAAACAACTAGTAAGTCTTGGAACAGTTTTAGTTACACCCCCAGTTCTGATTTTAGGAATCAGAGGATATTCAAAAGATCATGACGGATTACATGCCGAGTTTGATGTTTATGCAGAAGACATTCCAAAAAATATTGCCAAAGAGATTTCACTAAAAAACAAACAAGAAAACGCATTAGATAATGCAGAAAAAAGTTTGAAAAAAATTAAAGAGATTTTTGCAATTGTTGCAGTTTCTCCAAGTGCTGCAGGACTAGAGCAAAAGAAACCATATGTCTTTGAGGCTTCAGTTAGCGGAGGAGACATACCAAAACAATTTGCACATGTCAAAGAATTACTCGGAAAAGAAATTAAAATTGATCAAATTTTTGAAACTGGTGCAAGTGTTGACGTTGCAGCAATTACAAAAGGTAAAGGTTGGCAAGGCGTTTTGAAAAGATGGAACGTAAAGAAAAAGCAACACAAATCAAGAAAGACTGTTAGAGAAGTTGGTTCACTAGGTCCAATATCTCCACAGAGTGTCATGTATACAGTTCCAAGAGCGGGACAATTTGGATTCCATCAAAGAATAGAATATGATAAACGAATTATGATTATGGGCAATACTGAAGAGGATAAATTAAAAATAAATCCAGATGGAGGTTACAAACATTTTGGTTTAGTTAAAGGAGATTTCATTATTCTAAAAGGTTCAGTTCCTGGAACATATAGGAGATTGATTAAACTAAGAAGTCAAATCAGAAATGTTCCAGCCAAAGTTAACAAACCAAATATCTTGGAGGTAGTAATATGACCAAGACAGCAGTATATACCACCACTGGAACCAAAGACGGAGAAGTAGAATTGCCAGCAGTTTTCTCCACACCATTTAGGAGAGAATTGATTCACAAAGCATTCACTAATCTTACATCACACAAATTCCAGCCACAAGGAAGACATCCAACTGCAGGCCAAGATGTGGTTGCAGATTCTAATGATCCTCCAACAGGACAAGGGGTATCCCGTGTTGCAAGAGCACGAGGCGGTGGCGGAGGGAGACAGGGCCAAGGTGCAGAGGTTGCATCAACTAGAGGAGGAAGACAAGCACATCCACCTATTGTCGAGAAAGTCATCTACAAGAAACTAAACAAAAAAGAAAGAAAGCTAGCATTATGTTCAGCAATTGCTGCAACTGCATCAAAGGATAGAGTTGAAGCTAGAGGCCATAAAGTAGAAGGAATCGAATCATTCCCAATCATAGTTTCAGATGACATAGAATCAGTTTCTAAAACAAGCGAAATATCCAAAATACTAGACTCATTAAAACTAACACAAGATTTGCAAAGACTAGAAGCAAGAAAACCACGTTCTGGTCAATCAAGACTTAGAGGCAGAAGTAAGAAAATCGGAAAGAGTGTATTGTTTGTAACTAAAGATGCATCAAATATTTCAAAAGCAATAGGAGCACTTCCGGGTGTAGAAGCAAAAAGTGTCAAAGATTTGAGCGTATTAGATTTAGCTCCGGGTTCAGATCCAATTAGATTAACCGTTTATTCCAAATCTGCAATTGAGGAGATTGGAAAAATAAAATCAACACATCTAGAGGTAATGGCGAAAGTACAATGAACGTAGATCAAGCAAGCAAAATCATAATCAAACCATACATTACTGAAAAGACATTTGCTATGGTAGAAAACGAAAGTAAAATTTGTTTTATCGTAGATAGATCAGCAAGCAAACCAGAAATTGCTGATGCAGTTAACACACTATACAAAGAAAAAGTTACCAACGTAAACACAGCTAGAACAATTTATGGCAAGAAAGCATTCGTTCAGTTTGAAAATACAGAAAAAGCAAGAGACCTCGCCACAAAGATAGGAATGCTATAATAGGGAGTTAGAAGGTGAAGAACAAAAATGGTTAAAGAATTTGCATACAGAGGAATTCCAAAAGAGGAACTTGAAAATATGTCATTAGAAAAATTATTCCAGTTATTCAATGCAAGACAAAGAAGATCTCTTACCAGAGGAATTAACGATGGTAAAAGAAAACTAATTGAAGAGATCAAAGCCGCAAAAGCAGGCAAATTAAAAAATCCAATTAAAACTCACGTTAGAGATTTGATTATCCTACCATACATGGTAGATGTTACAGTAAATGTTTTCTCAGGAAAAGAATTCAGACCAGTCACAATCAGAACAGAAATGATTGGGCATTACTTGGGAGAATATGTAATAACAAACAAGAAGGTTTCACACGGTGCACCAGGTGTTGGCGCATCAAGATCCAGCCTATACGTACCATTGAAGTGATTATTATGGGTAGATTCAGTTACGCTTTCCAAAATTATGATGCAACAAGACATGTACGCTCTTCACTAAGAGAAAAAGACATCTCACACAAACATGCGAGGGAAGTTGCAGTTGCAATCAAAGGACTATCAATTGAAAAGGCAAGAGACTACCTACAAGCAGTAGTACATAAAGACCGTGCAATCGCATTTAGAAGATACAAGAATCAAGTAGGACATAAAGGAGACCCAGGAATGATGGCAGGACGTTATCCTCAAAAAACAGCAAAAGAGTTCATCAAAGTTTTAGATAATTTAGAATCAAATGCAGAATACAAAGGAATGGATTTAGATAGATTAAGGATTGTAAACGCAACTGTTCACAAAGGAGTAATGGTAAAAAGATTCATCCCAAGAGCAATGGGAAGAGCAACTCCAAAGAACAACGTATTGACTCATGTAGAATTGGTGGCCCAGGAGATTTAGAAATGTCATCAGTCAAAAACGTAATCAAAGATAACTACAACATGATGCTTCTCAAAGATTATCTCAGAGAGGCAATTAAAGAAGCAGGATTTTCACATGCTGAGATTTCAAAGACACCAACAGGTACAAGAGTTGCATTACATGTCACAAGACCAGGTATAGTTATTGGAAGAAAAGGTTCAGGAATTAGAGACCTTACTGATAAACTGGCAACAGATTTTGGATTAAAAAATCCACAAATTTCAGTAGTAGAAATTGAGAAACCAGAACTATCACCAAGTGTGATGTGTAACAGAATGGCATCACATCTTGAAAGAGGTACTGCATTTAGAAGAGCAACAATGTGGACTCTAAAACAAATCATGGAAAATGGTGCCATGGGTGTTCAAATTACAATTTCAGGTAAACTAAGAGGTGACCGTTCTGCATTTGAAAAGCACACTGCAGGAATATTGCCAAGAGCAGGTCATCATGCAGAGGTAATTGTTGCCGAGGACATTGCACATGTCAACACAGCAATGGGATTAATTGGAATTAGAATTAGAATTGCAAGAAAAGAAAAATTTGTTCCAGAATTTGAGATGAAGACAGAAAAACCAAAGAAAGCAAAACAAGTCAAAGATGCACAAACAGGAAAGATGAGAGATGAGACAGCAGCAGAAAAGAAAGCAAGAACAGAATCAGAACAAATTGCAATGGAAGAAGAAAAGATGAAAGAGCTTGAAACACTAGAAGAAGAGGAGGCCAGTCTCAAATGACCAGAATTAGTATGAAGACAATTAAACAGTTAAACGAAAAAGATCTGAAAAGCAAGATTCAAGAATCAAGAAGTGAGCTTGCAAAACTCAGAGTAGATGCAGCAAAAGGCACACTGAGAAAAGAGAGTGGGAAACTAAAACCAATACGACACGATATTGCAAGAATGCTAACTAGACTAAACGAGATGAGGAACGAGAAATGATTACAGCAGACAACATCACATCACATGAATTCATTGGATTACACACAGAGATAGTCAGATCAACTAACCCTCAAGTAATAGGATTAAATGGAAGAATCGAAGATGAAACAAAATCAATGTTTACAATTAACACAGAAAATGGAATGAAAAGAATTGCCAAATCTACAAGCAATTGGAGATTCTCAATTGAGAATAGTGATGTTATAGTAGAAGGTTCCAAAATTACAAAAAGACCATTTGATAGAATAGGAGCAAAGGCATGACTAGAAACATCGGATTAAACGTAAAAGAACCAAAAAGAGAATGCACAGACAAGCATTGTCCATTCCATGGCGAATTAGCAATTAGAGGAAAACTTTTTGATGGTAAAGTGACAGGAAGCAAAGCAAGACAAACCATCACACTACAAAAAGATACCCCAATTTACTTTAACAAATTCAAGAGATATGCAAGAGGAAAAAGCAGTATTCATGCACACGTTCCTGGATGTATTGATGTTGAATCAGGAGACAGTGTATTGACTGCAGAATGCAGACCAATATCAAAATCAGTATCCTATGTTGTTGTGGAGGTTAGATCATAATGGCAAAGCAAGCAGGTAAAGGAGTAGAAGAATTCCGCCCATATGTAACCAAAGTAATTCCAGTTGGTGCAAACATTGTTTGTGCAGATAATTCTGGCGCAAAAATTTTAGAAATAATCAACGTTCCAAGACACAAGACAAGAGCATCAAGACTCCCATCAGCATCAGTTGGGGACTTTTGTAATGTTGTTGTAAAGAAAGGTCCAGCCGAATTAAGAAAACAAGTGTATGGTGCAGTTATAATTAGACAAAAATATGCAATTCGTAGATTAAACGGTGTAAGAGTTTGTTTTGAAGACAACGCAGCAGTGTTAATCACTCCAGAAGGAGAAACAAAAGGAACAGACATCAAAGGACCAGTCGCAGCAGAAGCTTCAGAGAAATGGCCAAGAGTAGCTAACTTGGCATCAATGGTGGTATAAGAAAATGAAGCCAACTAAAATGCGCAACAAGATGATTTACCAGGCAACATACAAAACAAGAAGCAAACAGCTTGGCAGTGCATTATCAAAAGACTTGCAGAAAAAGTATGGAAAAAGAAGTGTCAGAGTAGTTGAAGGAGACAATGTAACTATCCTAAGAGGAGAATTCAAAGGAGTAGACGGTAAAGTTTCAGAAATATCTACAGAAAAAAACAGTGTTGCAATTGAAGGAGTAAAAAAAGAGAAAACTAAAGGAGACAAATTTGATGTTTATATTCACACTTCAAACTTGGTAGCCACATCACTAAACACAGATGACAAGTGGAGAATAGCAAAATTAGAAGGCAAAGATCCAAGAAAGCAACCAAAAGAGACACCAAAGAAAGAAGAATCAGTCAAAGAAGAGCCTAAAGAAACAAAAGTGGTCGAAAAGGTCGAAAAGAAAGAGGATGAAAGTTAATGGTAAGTATTTCAGGTAGTAAAAAACTCAAGCGTCAAATGGCACCTCAGTTCTGGGGAATTGCCAGAAAAGACAAGAGGTTCGTAATTACAGTAAGACCAGGTCCTCACAAAAAGACCCATTCAGTTCCAACAGCAGTATTCCTTAGGGACATGCTAAAGATTGTATCAAGCCTCAGAGAAGCAAAAACTGCAATCTATTCAGGAAAAGTAAAGATTGATGGTGTTGTTAGAAAATCACTACACCATGCAATTGGATTGATGGATGTTGTAGAGCTAGAAAATGTTTCAGATGTTTATCGTATGGTACCAACAGAAGGAAAATTACTAAAACCAATTAAAATTAATGATTCAGAAAAAACAAAGAAACTTGTTAGAGTTACCACTAAAACTACAATCAACAAAGGAAAAACACAAATCGGATTTCATGATGGTCGTTCAACAATTTCAGATACCAAAGTAAATGTTGGCGATGTATGTCTAATTCAAGTTCCAGATCAAAAAATTCTTGAAGTTGTAAAGCTGGAACCAGGAAACAACGGACTAGTTACACGAGGAGTCAATGCAGGACAAATTGGAAAAATCGAAAACATCGAGGAAGGAACATTCATTCTTCCAAAAAGAGTCATCCTATCTTTAGGAGACAGAAAAATCGAAATTCCAGCAGACATTATTATGCCAATAGGAAAAGAGGAGCCAATAATTCAATTAAAGTGATCATATGTCTCAAACAACAGAATCCCCAATGAAAAAAATCTCACTAGAGAAAGTAGTACTGAATATGGGAGTTGGTAAATCAGGCGATGTAATTGACATTGCAAGAAGAGCATTAGAGCAAATTTCAGGTAAAAAACCATCAGCACGAAATGCAAAAGAGACACAAAGAGATTGGGGAGTAAGAAAAGGAGAACCAATAGGTGTTGCAGTTACAATCAGAGGAGATGATGCCAAAGAATTATTGAAAAGATTACTTGAAGCAAAGGGAAACACCATTAATGGCAGAGCATTTGATAATTTTGGAAATTATTCATTTGGAATTAAAGAACACATAGACATTCCAGGTGTAAAGTATGAACCATCAATTGGAATTTTAGGTCTTGGAATTTCAGTTACACTAACTAGGCCAGGTTATGGAATTAGAAAAAGAAGTAAACACAAAGCAAGTGTTGGAAAATCACATATCATTACAAATCAAGAAGCAAAGGATTATCTAGTAAAAGAGTTTGGAGTGACGATAGCATAATGGCAAAAGATAGATCATACGAATTTACAGGAAGAAAGAAACATGACTTTGGAAGAGGTTCAAGATGGTGTAAAAGATGTGGAGATTATACAGCTGTTATTCAAAAATACGATTTGATGTTATGCAGACGATGCTTCAGAGAGGTAGCAACATCTCTAGGATTTAGGAAAAATAGGTGATATCATGCCAGCAACTAATATTTTAGCAAATCTATTTGTCACATTATACAATAATGAAACAAGAAGAAAGAGTGAATGTACAATTCTTCCAACTTCAAAATTAGGAATCGAAGTTCTAAAAACACTTCAAAAAGATGGATACATTGGAGAGTTTGAACACATCGATGATAAAAGGGGAGGAAAATTCAAAATCAAATTATTGGCAAAGATCACAAAATGTGGTGCAATTTCACCAAGATTCAAAGTAAAAACTGATGAATTTAACAATTGGGAACAGCAATACTTGCCAGCATATGACAGAGGAATGCTTCTAGTTACAACAAACCAGGGAGTAATGTCTCATCATGATGCAATAGAAAAAGAGATTGGAGGATTTTTGATAGGATATGTCTACTAGTCAACTCGAAAAAATGCAAGACCAGGTAACAATTCCTGAAGGAGTCAAGGTCACACAAAACAAACACATGCTAATGTTTGAAGGCCCACTTGGAAAAACACACAAAAGTTTTAGAAATATTCCAGTAAATATCGACATTGCAGAAGACAAAATAAACTTGAAAACAATTGGTGAAAGAAAAAAAGATTATGCAATTTTGCATACCGCAAGATCAATAATTCGAAACATCTGCGAAGGTCTAGTAGAGGGATACACAATAAAGATGAAGGTAGTCTTTGCACACTTTCCAATTACAGTCAAAGTCGAAGGAAAAAAAGTTCTAATCGAAAACTATCAAGGTGAAAGGGCACCAAGAATCACACACATCATGGGAAATACCAAAGTAACACCAAAAGGCGAAGATGTCATTATTACTGGAGAGGTTTGGACAGACGTTACACAAACTGCAGCAAACATTGAATTAAAAACCAAAGTAAAGAACAAAGATCATAGAGTTTTCTTAGATGGCATCTACGTCTATGAAAAGAAAAAAGGTTTAGAGAAATAAAATTTCAGTTTTTCTGATGACCCTAGACCCAGAGTTTGCTAAACAGACAACGGACTTGATTCAGCAGACTTTAGATTTATACAAAAAATCAGGAGCTTCTCCCAGAGTAGGAGAGATATGGAACTGTGAAAAGATTGGAGACTTTTTGTGTGGGTTTTTTGTCGGAGAGATGGTTGGTTCTGCATTAAGTGCATTTCAAGTTGTGCATCAAAGAGAACCAACAGCTGATGAACACTTGGAGATAATCGAATTGGTTGAAAGCCATTCAAAAGAAATCAAAGAATTTTTTGCCAAATTTAACTAAACTACAGACAACTTTGGTCTAAATTGTATAGTCGCAAGGATTAAATCACTTTTATCGAGGTACAAACATGTTGCCGCCCTAGCTCAGCGTGGTAGAGCATCCGACTGTTAATCGGACGGTCGTCAGTTCAAGTCTGATGGGCGGCGCCATTTATTTCTAAACTCGAGTTTTGAAACATTTTATTTTGATACTAGAGACATGACCCAGATTATAGAAAAATAATATTTCTAAATTCGAATTTAGAAATATTGATCGGTTGACAGCAATTGGTTTACACTATTAGACAACATAGATCTAATAGATGATCGCATATCTAGAATAATGCAGGAGGTTTACATTGGTCAGAACTAGAAGGACCAACAGATATTGTGTTGATTGTGGCGCAAGACTAGTGTATTACCCTAGATTATCAAACCCAAAAGCACCAAACGAACACAGAGTACTGGTTTATGCATGCCCTGATTGCACTGATGACTTTGAAAAACCAAAAATGTTTTCAATTAAACGAAATCAAGTAGAAGATCCACTAGAGACTGTAGAAATTGAAATCACACAGTTACAGAAAAAAGCAGCTACTGCAAAATAATTTTACGATGTCCTATCCAGAAAAACAAAGAAGCAATGCGTGGTTTTTGTTGCCAATTTTTGTAGGTCTGATTGGAGGAATAATTGCATTTTTTATTTTGCGAAAAGATGATCCTCGCAAGGCAAGATATTGTTTGTATTTAGGGCTAATAATGATGGCAATTGGAATTGTTTTGAACATCACACTTGCAGCATCCATCCCAGGATTAGATTCAGGCTTTGATGTAAACGTCTAGTGTTTTACTAGTAGAGATTAACAATATTTCTAAATTCGAGTTTAGAAATATTATAAATTTAGCAGTGTGATCAATTGATTTAGAATCATATAGAACTGCATTGCAATAATTTACGATGGCTGCATCAAGAATGAGAGACAATGTGGAAAGATGGCTAACTCACGAAGGATTGTCATTTGAAGATGTAAAAGATCCTGAAAATGTGTTTCAAATTCTAGTAAAGCATGCAGGTCCCGCAGGAGTTCCTGTAGAAATTTTTGAGCCAAAGGCACAACAAGGAATTTTAGTTATTGGCTCCAAAGTCGTCATGAAAAACAACCAGATTGCAAGATATTTGAGATTCAATGAAGAAGAGAAAGAGAAATTTGAGAAAAAAGTAGCAGATTATTGCTACACAATACAGGCAATTAACAAAAATACCACAGAAGACGGAAAACGCAAAATCGGAGTTTATGTGGTACTAGACAAGGAAGAAAACATCAACCAGCAAGGATTGTTTGATGCAATTGACAGAGTCTCAGAAATGCATGAAAAGACCTCAAGATTTCTAATGAAGACATTCTAAATAGATGATTTATCAGTTCTACGCGAGTTTTTTATCATAAATTTATCAAAACATAGTATGAAAACAACAATAATTTCAACAAAAAAACAAACAAGGTGCAAATCAAAAACAGGTTTCATAGAAAGTCAAATTCTCAGATTTAAGGCTTCAAAAAACAAAGTTTTTGTTTTGACCATGATTGCAACTTTAATGGTGTTTGTAAAATGAACAAATTTAACATATTGTTCAGACATGCAACAAAAAACTTTGAGATTAATGTTAGCATCAATGTTAACAGAATCCAATTGGAAAACACGATAAAAGGGGAGTTGGTTCAGAAGTGAACATCATCAAAATAATAGATGAGATTCTGAATTCCTATGAAAAACAGGAGGTTTCGGCCCATGAATAATTTCTTCAAAGTCATGGGGCTTGCATTAGCAATTCATTTCATTGTTAAAACAGTTCAAAAAGAACTGAAACATTGAATGTGTAAATGCCGAAAACCCAAACAATTCTTTTTAATGAGAATTTTACATAAAAAGTTCAAGAAATGAGTGTATTTTCATTTAACATACAAGTGATTAATATAAAAAAATCCACAGAATTTGCATGGAATTAGATTCAATATTGAACATGGAATTAATCATTGGCCCTGCAACAGAACTTGCAGACAAAATGATGGATAGTACTCTGGCATTAGTTGAGAAATTAATGTCATCAGTTCTGCTAAGTTAGTGTTTTTGATAAAATATTGCCAAAAAACCCCCCTATTTTGACAGAAAATGTATGTTCAGATGGACAAGCAGAAGGTAAAATCACAAGATTTTGATGAAAAAATATGGAGATTAACTCATTACAGATTGATGAGAATTCAGTAAACGAGTCATTTGAAACAACCAACAACCTCTTTGATAGCTTTAGAATTTTTTCATCAGAGATATTTGTTCAAGTTTCCGAGTGGATTGGAGAGATTACACAAAATTTTCTAAAATAAACAATTTATGCCTAGGCGTTAAACCCCCCTCTAATTTTACTGCAATTAGGCACAATACCATTTTTTCAAAATCAGGTGTTTTGGTGGGGGGTTGAACACTTGTGCCTAGATATGAAATGCAATCCTCAAACCACCTTGATGTCCCAGCTAAACATGTATGATCTTTTAGAGTCGTGCCTAAAAGCTAAACCCCATTAATTTTATCAATTTCTCGTTCTTTTTCTCTAATTTTTATTTGCAGTTTTTCAAATTCATTTTGTTCTTCTTTTGTTCTATCCCCAAACTCAATTTTTTTAATTTCAAAAAATCGTGGAAAAGTAGCTTTAAGATTTAATTCCTCATATTGGTCCCAAATTTTGTGCATTATTTTAGGTAAATCACCTCTATCACCATCTGCAGGAATACGACCTTCACACCATTCCACAATGTAATTCCAACGTTTTTTTGCAGGAGTTTTCTGATCCCAAGAAACTGTATCATCATACCAAATCATCATTAATTGAACATATTCAAAAAATCTTTCAAAATAATTACCAATCTCTGAAGGTATTTTTCGGTCACTACACAAATATGCAATTCTGTTGAGAAGATCAATATAGGCAAACGAGTAATTAAAGCAAGATTCAATAGATTTTAGGTTATCTTCTTGTTCAAGAAGTTTTGAATGTTCTTGAGACAAACTATTCAAAAGAGTTGCAAATTGGCCACGAGAAACAGAGTTTTGGGCCTTGATATTCAAGAATAATGTGACAATAATAGCACCTACAGAAATTATGGCTATAATTGCCTCGGCACTGACAAGTTCCACAAATTTTGTCAACCATGATAGGAAAAAAAGATTTTCATACAATCATACAGAATACAATACCAAATTCAATAATTGTGTAAAAAAGGGTAAAAATACCATAATGGAACTCCTGATCGCCATAATTTTCCGCGGATCTTATGTTACAATTAAGCGTAATACTATCAGAGTTTAGGCCCCACCCCTCTCACTTGTGCAATTTTGCACGGGGTCTAGACGCTTTTTTCCCAAACTATGCAACTATATATCAAAAAAACCATGATTTTTTTGTGGCAGGTCTAGGAATAATGGTAGTAATTGGAGCAATAGTTGCCTCAATGGCAATTGCAATGTACATGTATACAGAATACCAAACAAACTACATCGAAACAGTTACAGGAGAGACAGTTTCTGTGGGGCCAGTCGAATATGTCATCACATTTGAAGGAACACATGAGGGAAGCAAAGAAGTAAAACCAGAAAACACCTTTGTGATGATCGGAATTACCGCAAAATACACAGGAGATGATAAAACATTGCTTTCAGGAGGACAATTTTACATAGTTGATGAAAAAGAGCAAAAACACGAAGCAGTTTATGGTGAATTTTCATCTAAAGACCTACTTTTAGAATGGTTAGAGCCAAACAAACCAGTAGAAAAAACAACACAGTTTGATATTCCATTTGATGAAGAAAAATCATACAAAATAATCATCAGGCCACAAAAAGAACAATCAACAACAGATACAGCTGTTGTTTGTATAACAAATTGTTGATCGGTAATTTTTAAAATCAAAAAAAAGTGTCAAATTTTTCTATAGCTTGCGTAGTATTGTGTGACTTTTACCATATAACACACATGATTTTTGAAAAAAATCATGGCAATATCTAAAGCCAAAAGGGCCGAAGCAGCTAAAAAAGCAGCACGAACTCGAAAGAGAAATGCAGCTAAGAAAGCAGCAGAGGCAGTAAAAGCAGCAGCATCTCGTAAGAGAAAAGCAGCACGTAGAAGAAGTGCAGCTACTAAAGCAGCAGCTCCAAAAAGGAGAACCGCAGCTAAACGTAGAGCAGCTCCAAAGAGAAAAACTGCAGCTAAAAGAAAAGCAGCTCCAAAGAGAAAGGCAGCAGCAAAACGCAAAGCCGCTCCAAAGAGAAAAACTGCAGCTAAAAGAAAAGCAGCTCCAAAGAGAAAGGCAGCAGCAAAACGCAAAGCCGCTCCAAAGAGAAAGGCAGCTAAACGTCGACGTTAAGCTGTCTATGCTAACTTTTTTATAATTAACATTCTCAATTTATTATGTTTCTAAATTCGAGTTTAGAAACATTGAGAATTGTTACTCGGACATCTTTAATTCAGGCAAAACAAAAACCTTGATAGGTTTTATTTTTAGAATAACTCTTTTTTCACCATCACGTTTGAAGGGATAGTGTTCGCGCCCCATGTATTGTTGTGTTAATTTATCTGCATGTTTGTAATTATAATCTGGAATTAGTTCTTCAACAACTCCACGAATTGTTGTCATATCAAGAGGGTTGTCCTTTGAAACAACAGAAACTGCAACACGAGGATCACGTAAAACATTTTTGTGTTTTATTCTGCCCTCAGCAGTGTTTACCATCACATAACCATCTTCATAATTGCCCCAAACAGGTGAAATTTGTGGCGAACCATCTTTCATAACAGTTGCAATGAATACAAGATTTTTTTCAGAAAATAATTTTTTTACTTTTTCATCCATTAATTTCACTTCTCCATATTGTTGGCAGTTGTTCGATTTTTGTAATGATTTCAAGTGCTTTTTGGTTGTCTTTTTCTTGCATTGCAACTGAAAATTCATATCCAAGTTTGATCGCCTCAGGAGAAAGATCTTTTATTGATTCAAGATCTTTTCCTTCAATCTTTATTCGCTCACCAATTGCACACATTTTCCAATTATCAGACATATCTTGGTGTTCTTTACCAAGTTCTTGCTGAACTTGTTTGCGCCAATTAGTAAGAGTCATCTTTTCAATTAGATCTTCTGTTTTTTGGCTGTAAAACACTCGTACCATGCAAGAATTTCTTGCACGAAATACTTAGGTGTAGCGATTATTTTTTGCCAGAGTTCTCAAGCACGTTTGTCATGGCACGATTCATGATTTCCATGACCAAATACTGAGAATACTCTTCAGATTTTTTCCCTTTTGACTTTCCAGTTTTAGGAGTTAACCCTTTGAGGATTTTTTCAATTTTTGTGGATGTGTTGTCGATTATTTTGGAATACTTTGATTCAAAATCTTCAGGGGTTTGAAAATCAAGTAGTTTTGTAGAAGTGCTGTAAAATTTTGTTATGGCACCACGAGATTCTTCAATCTTTACAATTTGTATTAACCCAGATTCTTTTAGAATTTCTAAATGATGACGAATTGTAGTTAGTGCTTTTTTGAATCCAGATTTTTTTAATGCAGTTGTGATCTGGTCAGCTGACATAGCTTGATGATACAAAATCTCAACAATTTTTGCGCGTGCAGGGTCTTCAATTGCTCGTGCGTGTTCAATACTTGTCGTAACAATACGATTTACTTTGATTGGTTTTTCTAATAATGTAGACATGCTGAAATTACCTTTATTTTTGATCTAAAAGATCCTTGTATCATATTTTTTTGTCTAATCGCATCAATTTTTTTCCATTTTCAAAAAGATTATACCGCTATCAATCCAATCATCATTACTATAATAATTATCATAGTGCAACTAGTAAAAACGATACCACTACAATGAATATTGTATTGGATAAAGAATTATTGTAACGGTTTGAAATTTTTTGTAAAATAACAAAAAAGGAGGATCCAGGAGAGAGATGTCCGAAAATACGTCATCATGACACAAATTTGCATATTTTCAAAAATACAATTCGAGTTGAAAGTTAGCTACTAGTCAACATTAAACACAAAACAACAATCACAGTTGCTTGCCAGAGAGTTTTTCATATGCAGTAACATAACGTTCTGTCATTTTTGAAATAATCTCAGAGGGAATTTCAGGTGCCACTGGTTCTTGGCCAGCATCACGTGCATCATCAAATTGTTTTTGATATCCGTTTGCAGTTAACCAGTCACGCAAAAGTTGTTTGTCATATGCTTCTTGGATTTTACCCACCTCGAAGGAGTCCTTTGGCCACAAGCGATACTCATCAGGACCTATAGAATCACCCAAAGTAATTTGGCCATCTAAAATTCCAAACTCTAATTTCAAATCAGCCAAGATAAAACCAACATCATCTGCAATCTTTGCCATCTTTTTGTAAATTTCAATCGAAGTTTTTTCCAACCAGTGATACTGTTCCTCAGTGACTAGTTTCATTTCAATTGCTTTTGTTTTATCAATTGGAATATCGTGTTCTGATTTTGTGGTAGGATCAAACATAGGCTCAAGAAGTTTTGCAGCAAGAGTTGTATCAGTTCCTTCAGGTACTTTGACGGTGCCTTTTTTCCATCTACTTACAAGACTGCCATAAAAATAACCACGAACAACACACTCGATTGGAAGCATCTTCATCTTCTTTACAAGTATCTCAGTATCAGACTCACGCTTTATGAAATGATTTGGGACAGGTAACTCATTGAACCAAAATTCAGCAAATTTGCACAAAACCTCCCCTTTTCTAGGAATGTCTTGTTTGAATTTCACATCATATGCTGAAACCCGGTCAGAGAACTTGAAGAGTAAAGTGGTTTCATCAACATCATAAAGATCCTTTACCTTCCCACTGGTAAGAAATTTCAAGCAAAAATACTGAATTATTACAGAATTTAACTGCTAGCAAAGATCAAGAACCCATCATACCCACCATTTTTGGCATTTCACGGTAGGCCTTGTTTACAAATATCTCATTATCAGCACTGATCATCACAAATTCCATCGAGTTTTCAGGAGGAGGAGAGACAAGAATTTTTTTGCCCAACAGCTAGAGTTTGAATGTCTAGCGTATCCCCATCACCAAAATTGATGTGGACATTTGTTATTGGCTTGGCACCAATATTTTGGATTGTGACGCGTCCCATGGTAAACATCCCTTGTTCATCTAAAAGTGGATCAACAAAGATTTCATAGTCTTGTGTAGATACAGAAAACTTGAAAAAATCTGCACCAAAAATTACACCAATAATTACAATCACACCTACACCAATACCAAGAAGTGCAGTATACTGTTTCACAAAATCCCTATAGTTTTTCTAATAATTAAGTAGGATTATTTTACTTCAACGCCATTCCAAAATGCAACCATTCCTTTAATTTTCATGGCAGCATCATTTGGTTCTGCATAATACCATGCACAATCTTTGTTCGTTTTCCCATTAACTGTAACAGAATAATAATTTGCCATTCCTTTCCATCCACAAAAACTGGTCATGTCAGTTTTCTCAAAATATTCCTTTTTGATAGAATCAATTGGAAAGTAATGATTTCCTTCTACCACCACAGTATCGTCACTTTCTGCAATTACCTCGCCATTCCAAATTGCTTGCATGATTAAGACGCCTCGCCTTTGATTTCTTCGCGGCTCTTAAATTCAGGAGTAATTCCCAAAGAATCATAATTTCCAGAAGAGCATGTAAAACACATAGAGTCAGCAGTTATTCCTACTGCTGCTGCAAGATTTTCAGCATCATTGTATCCCAAAAAGTCTGCACCTATGCTTTTTCGTACCATGTCAATTGTCTCTTCTGAAGACATGTCTTTTCCGTTAGAGAATGTTGCAAGTTCTTCTTGGGATGGGAAATCTATTCCAGCATAGCATGGGAATTTGATTGGCGGATAAGTAATCACCATACTGATTTTTCTTGCACCAGCTCGTCTCAGTGCCTTGATGATTGCCTTGGAGCTTGTGCCTCTTACCAAGCTATCATCAATTACGACAACATGTTTTCCATCAATGATTTCTCTAATTGGGATGATCCATCTGTTAATTTCCACTCTGTCTGTTTGGTGTGGTTCGATGAAACTGCGTAATGGTCCTTTCTTGCTGTATCTATCCTTAAGCAATCCTTCATCAAAAGACACACCAAGTTCTTGGGCATATCCTAGTGCAGCTGGTCTTGCAGAATCAGGTACAGGGATAACCAAGTCAGCATCTTTGATTGGGAATTTTCTTGCCAAATATCGACCGATATTTTTTCTTGCAACATAGATGTTAGTGCCTTCCATATTACTTGTTGGATGGGCAAAGTAAGTAAATTCAAAAGAACAATGTGCACGCTGAGGATCATCTGAAAACATTTCAGTTTCAATGCCGTCTTTACTTAGTCGAATCAACTCTCCAGGAGTCACGTTTCTTTGCATCTGGGCACCAACTGCAGAAACTGCAGATGATTCAGATGCAACAATGTACGTATCATCAGACTCTTTATGGCCCAAAACCATCGGACGGAATCCTTTTGGATCACGTGCAGCATAAACAGAATTATCATCGGAAATAAATGTAAAACAGTAAGAACCAACCATCTCATTTTTGAGGACAGACAGTGCTTTTCCCATTTGTCCCTTTTCAGAAATTAATGAAACTAGTCTTTGGGCAGCAACCAGAGTATCACTTGCATTTTGAGGGGTAAAAGAACAGCCACCTACCAAATTGGAGAGTTCTTGAACATTTGCAATTGTTCCATTATGGGCAACACATAGATCCTTTACTTTGAGTGGTTGTGCATTTTCTAAGGAACTTCTGCCCATTGTAGAATAACGAACATGACCAATTACACAAGGAGAAGAATATTCCTCTGCAATTGTTTTAAACTCAGAGGATGCAGCAGATACAAGACCCAGTCTTTTGATTGGAGGTTTATTTGGAATTGCAAGCCCCCACGCTTCTTGACCCCTATGTTGCAAAGCACGTAATGCATCAATTGCCATTGGAATGACATTAGCACCACTAAGGCTATAGATTCCAATTACACCACAATTTTCTTTTGGTTTGTCATCAATAAGATGCATTTTTGGTTTATCATCCATGCAGTACCAAGTCCCTTAACGAATTTAACCAAGCTTTTTGCGCCTTATCAACTCTTAGATCTATGATTGGTTTTTTGCCATTGACAAACTGAATCTTTTCTCCTCCAAATTTGCCTATGATATCGTATGATGTCTTGTTCTTTTTGAGAATTTGTTCAACTTTTGAGAGATTTTTCTTATCAAATGCTAAAAGATAACGAGAATGGCTTTCTGAAAATAAGACTCTGTCAACATCTAGTTTTTTGCCAGGAACTTTTTCTAAAGATATTTTGCAACCTATTTGGTTTGTCATTGATAACTCAGATACCGCAACTGCCAGACCACCTTTTGAGCAATCATGTGCAGATTTCAAGAGTTGTTTTTGTATGATTTCCAAAACAGACTTCATGTTCTTCTTTGATTCGGCAAAATCCACTGCAGGGCATTTACCGCCAATAAACTTGTGAATGTACTCAAAGTACTCAGAACCACCCAGTTCATCTTTAGTTTCTCCAACAATAATCAGACAGTCATCATTGTTGATTTTTTGTGGAATTTGTGGATGCTTGTCAATTAGCCCGATAACTCCAATTAATGGAGTAGGCTTGATAGGGCCTGCAGGAGTTTCGTTATACAGGCTCACTTTACCGCCAACACATGGAATCTTAAAGTCCTTTGCAAAATCAGTTAGCCCCTTTAGAGACTCTAAAAATGTCCAGAAAATTTCTGGGTCTTTTGGATTTCCAAACTGAAGATGGTCTAGCATTCCAATTGGTTTTGCACCAGTACAAACTACATTTCTACATGCTTCCTCAAAACATCCAATTGCTCCTTCTCGAGGATTAATGTAACATTGTTTTGGATTACCGTCAATTTTTACTGAAAGGAATTTTCCATTATCTAATCTTAAAACAGATGCGTCTCTTCCAGGTTTCACTACAGTTCTGATTCCCACTTCATGGTCATATTGTCCATAGACCCAAATCTTGCTTGCAATGTTTGGGGATGAAAGTAGTTTCATCATTGTCTTTGAATAATCAGAGATTGTTTTGAGTTTCTTTTCATTTGTAATTGTTTTAAGATAGGCAGGTTCCTTTGATGGCAAATCAAGCAAAGTGGCATTTGCAACAACATCTGTTGGGAGATTTGCAAACGTCTTTTTGCCTTTTTTTATATGCATTTTGTTATCAGACTTTACACTTCCAATAACAGAGCAACCAATTCTGAATTTTTTACAAATATGTTGTAGTTTTTTGAATTTGGTTTTACTAGTAACAATCAACATTCTTTCTTGGGATTCAGAGACCATGATCTCATCAGGATGCATGTCAGATTCACGAGTGTGAACTTTGCTCACATCCATCTCGATTCCGATCTCTAGAGCATCAGCAGTTTCTGAAATGGCACAAGACAATCCACCTCCTCCCAAGTCTTTCATGGCATGGATTAGTTTGGCATTTCTTGCCTCCAAAACTGCTTCAATGATTAGTTTTTCAATAAATGGGTCAGGGATTTGAACAGCAGAACGGTCTTCAGATTCTAGAGAGTCAGATGCAAACTGAGAGCCGCCAATTCCGTCTCTGCCCGTAGAGCCCCCCATCAATACAACAATGTCACCTTTCTTTGCATGATTTTTTATCAGATTCTCTTTTTTGCCAAAGCCTACTGCAGCAACATCTACTAATGCATAGTTTTCATAGCATTGATCAAACTCCACTTCTCCGCCAATTGTTGGGATTCCTAAGCAGTTTCCATAATCAGCAATGCCAGTTACGGCATTTTTGAACAACCATCTTGCTTGTTGATCTTTTTCAATATCTCCAAATCTCAATCCATCAAAAATAGCAATAGGTCTTGTTCCAGCAGATAAAATATCACGAATTACACCGCCTACTCCAGTTGCAGCTCCACCATATGGTTCTACAGCTGATGGGTGGTTATGGCTTTCAATATGAGCAGTTACAACATAACCACCACCAACATCCAAAACACCTGAATCGTATCCTTTCTCGGTAATAACAAGAGGTCCTTTCATTGGAAGCATTTTGAGATGTTTTTTTGAGGATTTGTAAGAACAGTGTTCAGACCATTCTGCTGCAACAATTTGTAATTCAGTAGAAGTTGGCTCTCTTCCAATTTTGGATTTTAGTTCAGATAGTTCCTGGGGTTCTAGACTCAATTGCTTACACCCATTTTTGTCAACAGAGATTCAAAGATTAAAGATGAGGGTTTGTTATCAATTGGATTAATTTCAGACTCTACTGCTCTTTCAGGATGAGGCATCATGCCAACAACATTTCCATCTTCATTACACACACCTGCAATTCTATCTGATGAGCCATTAACTACTTCTTCATACCTAAACACAATCTGATTTTTTTCTTTAGTTGTTTCAAAGTTTTATCATCAACATAGTATCTCCCCTCACCGTTTGCAATAGGAATTGGAATTTTTTGTTTTAATTTGAATTGGTTTGTAAATGGTGTTTTGTTGTTCTCAACAATCAGATTTGTCCATTCACACATAAAGTTCAGAGACTCGTTTTTTAGCAACACACCAGGCAGAAGGCCGGCCTCCACAAGAATTTGAAAGCCATTGCAGACTCCTAAAATTGGAATTCCTTTTTTTGCCATCTTTTGAACATCTTTAATGATTGGGCTATGGGCAGCTATCACCCCTGCGCGCAATCTATCACCATATGAGAATCCACCAGGAAGAATCACAGCATCAATATTTTTTGGTAGAGGTTTTTCATGCCAATAGTATTGTGCATCAAGATTAAAGACATCAGTTAGTACATGATACATGTCACGATCACAATTGCTGCCAGGAAAAACTACAACCCCAACTTTCACAATTATAATTAGATCCGGCGATATTTAATCTGAGTCTAGTCAGAAAAAATAATTATGGTAAAAGACATTATGATCGCATGGCTCACGTACGAGACATTATGCAAAAAAATGTCATCACCATTGAACATAACAAAACAGTGTACGATGCTGCAACCATTCTAAAAGAAAAAGAGATCAGTTTTTTGGTCATAATACAAGACGGAAAACCAGTAGGAGTTGTCTCAGAAAGAGACATTGTTCAAAAGATTGCAGCCGAGGATCTAAAGGCATCATCAGTTTTGATTGAAGACATAATGTCAAAAAAGTTCAGATGGGTTAGTCCAGACACAGTAATTGAGGATGCAGTACAAAAAATGCTAAACAATAACATCAGACGATTAATCATTTTAGAAGATGAGAAACTAGTAGGAGTCATTACTCAAACAAACTTGGCAGAATTTTTGCGCAGCAAACTCTTGATTAATGGAATGTTAGATAACATAGATTCTGAAAAAGATTAGGAATCAAAAACATCAATTGTGACTTTGCTTACCATTGGATTGTAAATGCGCAAGTCATCGCAAATTTCCTGCACTTTTGATTGAGCAGTTTTTTTGTCTTTTTCTTTGATTGTGAATTTTAGCATCTTTGCAGTTTTGATTTTAGATACAGTTTTGTGAGTTCCTTTTAGCACCAAATCATTTAGGATTGTGTCACCTTCAGGATCATTGATTCCAGGCTTGTTTTCAATAGTTACATGGACATCAAATGTGCTCAACAATCTGCAGATTTGAATCGCGGTTAATCTATCTTCCGAATAATTTTGTGTTTTTATACTTATTTTGAAAACAAGTAGCAAGTTTCCGATTCTGAGGACTTGTGTTGTACAGAATTACCCAGCCCAGAATCGGTTACTCTGAGTTCATTTTATTTTTTACAAATTCAGTGTATTTTCTATAAAGACCAGAATGATAATGAGGATTTTTTGTGATGAGTTGTTTATTTATCAAGTCTTCTTTTGAATGAAACATTTCCTTTTCAATAATTCCCTTATTATCAAGAGTCACACATAGATCCTGCCATGCAAATACTTCAGAAGGGTTTCTGTTTGCTGTAGCACAATACACATACAACAACCGTAGTTTGTTGTATTCATCTTGAGTCATGTTTTTCCCCAAAATGTAATTTCTTTTCAAAGACTGAAAATAGACCAATCCATTAGCAGTCAATACATAATCAAAAAGTTTGGGGTAGTCATCAACTTCTATAGGATAAAGAGGATTATGAGATCTCACACATAGTCAAAGTCAGATACAGTAAATGAACAATTGTATTGTTGCAGTTATGCTTTGAATTTTTTTAGTCCTTCACTTAGAACTAAATTCAAAACGTGTGAGAAGCTTACTGATTTTGTTGATGACCTGATCATCTTTGCTTGAATATTTCGAAGTTTTTCAGCATTTTCAGTGTTCAGTACAATGGTAATTCGGTCTCCCAATAATCACAATATCCATTTTTAATATAAAAAGAGACATCGAATTTCCCACAAACAGGCATTAGTCACAATCAAGGCAATATTGGAATTTATATCAGAATGTTTTGAACATATCAACATGCCAAGATCAAGATACTGGAAAATTACATCTGATGAGATGGAAGGATTCAGCTATAAAGAAGAGAATTTGCTAAATTGGGAGATAAAATGCATCAGAGAACCAGAAGATGAAGCACATTTTATCGGAGTTTTCATGTATCGAAATGGTACAGCATATGATTATGAGTCAGTAAAAGGAATCTGTTATTATCATAACAACATAGACAGAAAAGAACTTCCAGAAATTACCAGTTTTCTGCAAGGAAAATTTGGTGGAAAAGAGATGGAAAAAGGAGAAAGAATCTTCCTAAAAGGTTCTCAAGAAATCTACTCTAGCAAGGACATTGCAAGGTTGGCAAAAGAGATGGAATCAAAATTCAACACAAAGGCCATAATTTCCTTAGAATTTGAGGGCATCTCAATAGAGCAGTTAAAAGAAGACGGATTGCCGGATGCAAAACTATTGCCAATTCCCGGCAAATAGATATAGCTAAAAACACAAAGAGATTAGATGTCAGAGCTAGATGGTATCAATCAGCATTTTGAGGAATTAAGAAAGAGAATACTGCGGATTGTACTGGTAATTGGAATAATTACAGCATTTATCCTGTCATTTCATGCCGAACCAATACAGGTTGGTCAAACCACACTATACTATCCAACACCTGAACCGCTAAACAACATTGCAGCACAAATTACCAACCACATGAAAATAAATCTCGTTCCAGAAGATGTGCAGCTGATTCAGACAGCTCCTGGTCAAGCGTTCTTTGCACAAGTCTACATTGCAGCACTTGTCGGAATTGTAGTCGGCATGCCAGTCATAATCAAAGAGATGGTTGGATTTATCAAACCAGCTCTAAAAGAAAACGAGATTAATGTTAGCAGAAGCATTACAATTCCAGCTCTTGGGTTGTTTATCACAGGATGTGTTTTTTCATACAATTTAGTAATCCCGTACATCTTAGAATTCTTGTACAGATACGGTGAATCTGCAGGACTAGTAACATTTCTTAATGTAATTGAATTTGTCACGTTTGTATTACAATTTTTGTTGGCATTTGGATTTTCATTTCAGCTTCCTCTAGTTATGTATGCCATTTCTGCATCGGGAATGGTTGATTCTGATTTTTGGCGCAAAAATATCAGATACGCAATTGTAGCAATTGTGATCTTCGGGGCAGTCATCACTCCGGACGGAAGCGGTGTCACCATGTGGTTTATTGCAGCACCCATGATAGCATTGTATGTTGCAGGCATGGTACTAATCGAGCGTAAAGAACGCAAAAAGTTGAACACTTAAATCCGAATTTAGATAAAGAGACTCAGAATGTTTGGTATGAATTTAGCCAATTTCATTGCAGGTCAAGAATGGATATTCATCATTGTCATTGCAGTTGTACTGATCTTTGGTGCCAAAAAAATTCCAGAACTTGCAAAGACTTTTGGAAAAGCCAAAGGTGAGTTTGAGAAAGGCAAGATTGAAGGCGAAAAAGAGCTAAAAGACTTTAAAGACAAAGAAGCAAAATCAGACTAGTTTTCAGCAATTTTTATAAAATTATCTACAATTTCTTCGTAATTCTGATGATACTTGTTTTTAGAAAATAATCCTCCTAATTTCATTTTTCCTTTTAATTTCAAATCAACATCAACTAGGATTTTTGTTCCTTGAGAAACTTCTAAAAACTGTTCACGAATGTGAGAGCCCTTTGCATCACCGCCAATAACATAAACATCATGCAATACTGGCTCATCAGTAACATGCTTTGCCATAATCACAAATTCATCATCACCCAAATTCAAATGCTCTTCAACTACTGCAACATTATCTCTGACTGAGCGAATCCTAACAGAAGGGAAAAACATTGGAGATGTTTTTTGATAGTTTTCATAATCTGAAAATATGTCATAGATTTTTTTTCTATCAGCAGTGCTAATTTTTTCAAAGGAAAACTGTGGCAATTGTAATTTAGAGAGTACCCCATCGAGGGTATAAATTGTGTTCTATGTCAAACTGGTCCAGACATTTTCCTACACCATGATTTACAATATCATCAATGGATTTGGGCTTGGTATAAAATTCAGTTACGGGAGGCAAAATAACAATTCCCAATCTTGAGAGTTTTAGCATGTTTTCTAGATGAATTGCAGACAATGGAGTTTCACGTACCATTAGAATCAGTTTCCTAGATTCCTTTATTGTAACTCCTGCAGCTCTTGCGACAAGTGTGTCATCATATCCATTTGCAATTGCAGCCAATGTTTTCATGCTACATGGAGCAATAATCATCCCATCAACTTTGTGAGTTCCACTGGAAATACTAGAGGCCATATTTTTTTCATCAGAGACATTTGTTGCAAGTGACTTTACATAATCAGATGTAAATTCAGTTTCCATTGGAATGCATTTTTCTCCCCATTCAGACATGATCAAATGAGTTTCAATGTTTAATTTCTTGAGAGTCTCAAGCATTCGAATGCCATAGATTACTCCGGTACTGCCAGTAATTCCAATTATTAGTTTCAATGAATATGATTAGAAGCCAGAGTATTTTATGTATTAGATAGAAAAATTACCTTAACACTAGATATGAGGCTCGCTATTATCGGATGCCTCCAATTCTTTTCTCTCCTTTCTTCGTTTAAGCCAGAGTGTGATTCCGCCAACAGCCATTGCAGTTAATAGTATTACACCTGCCATCTGCAATTCAAAACTATACAGCACAACTAGAAAGAAACACCAATTCACAAAAATCTTGTGATTTTATACGATCCTAAAAAATGAAAATTAGCTATATTAGATCCTAATTTCAAGGCATATTGTGATTAATAGCTCGGAGATCAAGAAAATTGTTAATGAATACTCAGATGTAAAAATAGGAGTACTTGGAAGTCACTCAGCTCTTGAGATTATGGATGGAGCAAAGGATGAAGACTTTCAGACAAGAGTTTTTTGCCAAAAAGGCAGAGAAGGACCTTACCAAAGATTTGGCAGAATTGCAGATGAGATTACCGTTTTAAACAAATTCAAAGACATGACATCAGCCAAGATTCAAAAGGAATTAAGAGAGTCAAACACAATAATTGTTCCACACCGCTCCCTTACAGTTTATCTTGGATACAAGACAATTGAAAACTCTTTTAGAGTTCCAATCTTTGGAAACAGAAAGCTATTCCAGGCAGAAGAGAGAACTGCCAAAAAAGGACAGTACTATCTTTTAGAAAAGGCCAGAATAAAATATCCTAAATTATTCAAAGACCCAAAGAGAATCAACAAGCCATGTATTGTCAAAGTGCAAGAAAAGAACAGACCATTAGAAAGGGCATTTTTTACAGTATCATCATACAAGGATTATGTCAAAAAATCCGAAGAGAAGATAAAACAAGGAGTAATTGCAAGAAAGGACCTAGAAAAGGCAAGCATTGAAGAGTTGGCAATTGGGACATACATGAATTTTAATTTCTTTCACACTCCAATTTCAGACCAAGTTGATTTTATTGGAATTGAGCGAAGACTACAGACAAACATTCATGACTATAATGCACTTCCAGCACAACAGCAACTAGACATTGATGTGGATTTGCAAAATATCGAGGTAGGACACACACCTGCAAGCATCAGAGAGTCGCTATTAGAAAAGGTGTTTAAGATGGGAGACAAGTTTGTCAATGCAGTAAAAAAAGAATATGCCCCAGGAATAATTGGGCCATTTTCACTGCAAAGCGTAATTACAAAAGATTTGGAGTTGATTGTCTATGACGTGTCATTGCGAGTTCCAGGAAACCCAATCGTTGCAACTACTAGTCCGTACACAAAATACCAGTACGGAAAAACATTTGGCGTTGGAAGAAGAATTGCAATGGAGATAAAACGTGCACAGGAAGAAGACAGACTAGATGAAATCGTCACATAAGAGATTTTAGATAAAATTCAAAAAATTAAAAATCTAATCACAATATTGTTTCTGCATACCATGAACGATTCTGTTATGTCTAAAGCATGAATTAATTATCTAAGGTTTCTTTCCTATAGGGCCAGGCGATGCATTCTCATTGGCGTTGTTATTATTCCACGGCATACCATCTTCCAAATCAGCAATAATTTGTAATGCATCTTCTAGTTGAGCAGTAAGATCTGCAATAGTTTGTTCTAGAGCATCAATAATACCATTAAGAGTAGTTATTTCTTGATTTTTTTCCTCTAGAGTGTCTTCTAAGTTACTTACTTGTTGAGTTAATGCAGGATCCACCACACACTCATTTCCTTGTTGAATTGTTCCACCACCACAACTTAGAGGAACGACTTCTATATCACACCCATCAGGTATTCCATCACTATCCGTATCTACAGTGTCATCAAATCCTTCGCAGACATCGTCAACATCAGGTACCCCATCACCGTCCGAATCAACTGCATTATCAGAAATTCCAGTTCCAAACAAATCAATTAGTATGACAGAGGTTTCATGATCGTCTGAAAGGATTGCTACAGATGAGTGCTTTGCACCATCTGAAATTGGTGTAAAGATCAAGCCCACAACGCAGGATTCTCCTGGAAGTAAACTTGCTCCACAGGAATTTGAGGCAATAGTAAAGTTAGTCGCATCATCAAGTGAAATAGAAAAATTAAGAGTTACGGTTTCTGGTCCATTAAGATTAGCAATTGAAAAAAAAGATTCAGAACTTGATTCCCCAACTACTACGTCACCAAAATCAATTTCAGTATGAGATACTATAATGTCTGGTTTTTCTATTGCATATGCAGGGTAAATGAATCCAACAGATAAAATGAAAAAGCCAAACAATAACGGCAAAACTATTTTTTTATCCATATCTAATAATTGATGCATAATGGTTCGTCATATCAAAAATATTTCAACGCGTATTTAAGAATGAATGAACTGAACTTTTAGAAATGAAAAAGGCGCAACCCCCTAACTGCAGAACTTTGAGAGATTCCCTCTCATGGTCAGGTCGTCAAAACGCCTGAGTGCCTTTATTGTTCTGCGGGGCTACGCGGTTTATTCGTTAGATTTTATAACTAACGACATCAATCACTATAGGAAATTTTAGTATTTAATATTTAGCATGAAATTTTACAATAATGATCCAATATTATTATAAATTTTTGATACATCTAAATGAAAAAACATATTTTCAAAAAAATACTACAGATATTGTTAATTGGTTAGATTGGAAATACATTGAATACCATTCATTCTAATTTTGGGCGATTAAACGGTTTGACGCTCAAAACAGAATTGCTGATGCCAATTAACAATACAAACTCTTTTTTGATCAGCCCAAAAACAGTACAACATGGGCAAGACCATCTTTGTAAAAGAGATAATCACCATTGCAAAAGAGCCCAAACTGTGCCCAACATGCCAAAAAGAAGACAGATTGGAAAAAGACATCATCAGAGAGGAGAGGTCTGATGGAAGAACCATTCTTTGCACTCGCTGTGAGGCATTAATCATAGTAACAAATCTCAATCTCAAACAAGTAGAACTGTCATCCCGAAAAGACGATACAATTATGCTAAAAGAGCCCCACCTGATTAGAAAAGTAACATACTAGCCGTCTGGTTTTGAGAGCAAGTCTTCAATTACATAGTGTCGGACATTTGCAACCTCCCAGTCCCGTAGATTTGCAAGTTTGCACTCTTCTTTGATTACCAATCCTGCCAATCCGATACTCCACATGTGGCGTTTTGGGTCGTAAACCTGAATAATTTTTCCTTTCTTTTTTATTTTGATTGCACCATGGCATCGCTCAATTACCTGCGATGCAACTCTTTTGTAGAGTTTTTCAAAATTTGCCATGTTTAAGAAACAAGTCCTTGTATCAAAAAGGTTCTGATACGTCAATGATAATATACTATACAAGACAACATAGTTTGCTGATGATTAACCGACAACTAAGCTATCACTGAGAGATGATGAGTTTGCCGAATTATGAAGCAGAATTTTAAATCAAGAAAATCTTTCATTGACATTTACAGTCATTGAAAGTGGAGGAGACAGTGCTTCGGGATTATCGATGCTTTCCCAAACAAAAACCTGTATGTGATATGTTCCAGTAGAAGCAGGAACCCATGATTGTGCAGGAGAAAATGATTGTCTTGGAGATAGTGAACCAGTTAACCAAGACAATGAAATGACAATGTCTTGATCATTTTTTACTTGTGTAATGTATGCAAAGTTTTGAGGTACGTCTTGGTTATTTGAAATGTCAGCCACAATCATTATTTGTTCATCAACATAGTGTGTTTTTTCTCCAGATGGAATTTCTGTTGAAACTGGTTCAGCATATGCCATACTAGCACCAAATGCAACCACAAATGCAAGAAATATTGCAATCCTCATAACGAGTATTAGTAAGATGGATATTTAATTTAGACACTTTAACTAAAAATTAATGCAATAATTTAGATCAGATTTAATTATTCATCATACTTGAAAAAAATACTTGAGAATTTCATACTTTGTTATTTCAGCTTTGATGTTTGTTTTGCTAATCCAAGTTATTGACGCAGATGCAATATTCACTCCAGTAATCCCAATTTACTCAATAAATGAAGCGCCAACAATTAATGATTTTAAAAAATTTAGCCAAAGTGATCTTGTAGGAGATTTTAATCCGTATTCTTTGGTTAGAGACAACGGAGAAAGAATTGACAGTTATTATTTTTATGACAAATCAAAAAGCCCAAGATTACTTATCTATATTGAAGATAGTACAGATGAACGATTAGAATACTACCGTCCGTTTAATTCAGATTACTTTCTAATGTCATTTGAAGCAGAAAAAAATAAAGCATATTTCATTTATGCTGAAAGAAATGGGAATTCATGTGTTTTCCCATTTGAGAAATTTTCAGAATTTTGGGCAGGAGCATATTCTGGATGTGATGGGGGAGCGGTAGAAGTTAAACAAACTGAAAACGGATTTGGATTATATGTCAAATTTTTTGTTGACATACCAAAACCTACGGTAGATAATGGATATGTGGTTTTTTTCGACTATGTTGACATTACAGAAAGTGATGAAGATGGAAAATTGGTAAAAAGTGAATTCTATTACTTTCCAGATGTGTGGTCCAGAGGTAAAATTATTCCCATTACAAATGTTGAAACCCAACCAATCAAAGTTAATTCTGGAAAAATTGTAGTCGATGATTTTCTTTTCAAACCTTTTGATGTATTAACAGAGAATTTGCAGAGAAATCCGTTTTCATGTGCCGATAATACGGTGTCTGTAAGCACAAAACAACAACTCTATTCCCTAAATGATGTTGTATCAGTAGACGTTTCCATAAAAACAGATACTGACGGAGAACGTCTAAAACTTGTCATTTACGATGTTGATTCAAACATCGTTGAAGAAAAATTTACTACTGCGCCTAGCAGTGGAGAAATGTCTTTTCTATTGGATTTGAATAGGGTTGAGCAATTACAAAAATCACCCAAGAATATATTCAAAGCAGAAGTTGAGTTTGGAGTTGATGGCCCTAAAGATTTTACATATTTTGCCATAGGTGAAAACATTTCACTGCCAAAAAAAACTGATGAATGTTATTTCTATTTGACATATGACAAATCCTCAAAATCTGCTGCTTTTTTGATAGAAGTTAATGATCCATCTAATTCAGGTTATGATCAAGTTCAAATTTTTGTTGACAGACAAGGAGATTCAATAGATAAATTAGATCAAAATGATATTTCATATGCCATTGGCACATCAAATATCGGTGCACGAGAGTATACAACTAGTGGGGGATGGAAAACAAATGAAAAACATTATGGAGATGGAAGGATTGTTCAGAGAAGTGATGGGTACAAGGCATTTCTCTACATCGATAATGTCTCTGAAAACTTTAGATTTGCAATAGAGCAGATTGACAATACTGGTTTTGATCTCAAGTCAATAAGAATTCCAAATAACGGATTTTCAACAACCCCTGATTTTTGGGCAGATACTGAAATGTTTGGGGATACACCATTGACTCTAAAAGCAGACAAATATCAGCCTGACGAACTTGTTGTAACTCAGTCATTAGATATCAATTTGATTCTAGTTGGAGATGAATGGCCATCTGAACTAAAACAAATGATTGAAAAGAATCTCAATAAAAAATACTCTCCATTTATCCATTCTGAATTAAATCGTGCAGGAATTACATACAATTACAACTTTAATTTTATATCCGTATCAGAATCAGAATCAAATTCTTTGTTTAATTATATAAAATCAGAATCAAAACCTTGGAAAAATACATTCTATGGAGAGTCGGATTTTGACAATCCATGGGGATTTGGTCCCTGGATTCAGGCGAACCATACAGAATGGATAAAACATGATGTCTATACTGTAGACTTTAAGATAATGGATGCTGAAAAAATGGAATCATACATACACAAAAACATCATATCTCCTAACAGCCAGTTCTCTGATCCTTCATCAGCAAACTTAGTATTCCTTTCAGGAGACATGGACGATATTGATTTCTTACACACTTATGGTTTGAACAGAAAGGATACATCAACTAACAGATATCATGATGCAGTTGGAATGATGGGATTTGGTGGCAAACATAATTTTTACTTCTTTGATTTGTATTCTGTTCCATGGCATCCAACTCAAGGTTTCTTTGATAATGATTTTGAAGATGATTTCGGTTATGATAAAAAATGGCAAAATGATATGATAAATCTACATGACATACACACTACACAAAGACATGCACAATTAATTTCAGATTATGTCAACAATTCTACTGCAATGATAATTACACCATCATATCTTTATGAGCCAACATACAAATCAGATTACATTGTAGATATCTTACTCATAGCAGATGGAGGTCTAGTAGATATCCCTGCATTAACATCGGAATATTTTGATGAAATCAAAATCAAAGAACAGTTAGAAGAATTGGCACCTTATTCAAACTGGTCAGTTAATCTCTCTGTTTACGATGTTAATGATAAAGAATTATCAAAATCAGTTCAAGAAGTTATCAAATCAAAAACCGTAGTTCCAATCTTTAAGGATTTTCCAGAATTGGGTACTGTTTCTATTATTGATGATGAAAACTAAAAAAAGCATTGTCAGAATGGGCAACAACTAAGAGCAGTAGTAAGTTTAAGGATTTCAAGGATGTTCAAGAGTCAAAATGGACTATTCCTGTAGTGGTAGTAGTCGCATCATCAAATGATAATCTGTACGTTGGAGAATATGGAGGGTTAGGAATAGCACCAGCTCATCCTGATGATCCTAGACAACCCTGTTGTGCCCTCGGGGTAACTACCGATTATAACGTATTTGAAAAAAAATCAAGTGTTACAGATCTTGTATTGCATGAAGTTGGTCACACGTTAAGCTTTATGCATCCATTTATGGGATATGATAATTCTGGTGAATTCAAAACTTTTGATTATTTCAAAAAATGGTATTGGGGAGTTATGGGATATAATCAACCAATTCAAGGATGTGGTGCATGGTATGATTATCTTGTAGAATATGAAGATGTTCGAGGATGTGGCATTGCAGACACATTTTTCACACAATTTGATAAAGATAATTACTCTAGAGGGGTTGCATTGTATCTAATCAAAACGGCAAAGATCAATGTCTATAATTCAATGATCATGATGGAAAAAGACGGCAAAGACATTAACAACTTACCAATATCAACAAAAAATTCACTAACAAAAATAGAATCACTAGTTAATCAAGCAAAATCAAAACTTAGTGATAATGAATTATACTCCGATAATGGTGCAATTCAAACTGCATTAGAGGCTGCAATCATCTCAAGCAAATTAACACAAAAGGAAAATGTGTCATATGTTGAAGTAGAAAATTCATCAATTAAATTAGAAATCCCTGAATGGGTTAAAAATAATGCAAGGTGGTGGGGAAACGATGCAATTTCTCAAACTGAATTTCTCAAAACTATAGAATATTTGATAAAACAAAAATTCTACTAATTCCTGATTTAGCATCATCACAAACTGAGTCATCCACAACGATGGTACCTGAATGGGTTAAAAATAATGCAAGGTGGTGGGCCTCGGGAGAAATTGATGATGAAGCATTTGTATCAGGAATTCAATTTTTGATTAAACAAGGAATCATTAATGTAAATTAGATTCCATCCACTTTTCTAAATTCTGCAACTGCCTAGATAATTTATCCACAGTTCCTCTCAATTCAAATGAAATTTTTAGGAATTTGTAACATTGTTTGCACAACATCTAGCTTAATTAACATCCTAACATCATATCGGCAATGACAGATAAGACAATTATTGCAGGACTTGTGGCATTTGCATTTGTTGCAGGTTCTATGATGATCGGAACAATGGCATACGCTGCAAATGGTGCTGAGAAAGGGCAACCATTCCAAGAACTTGAAACACAGATACAAGATTTAGAACAACGACTAGATGATGTAGAACCAGATCCTAGAGGAGACAGTTTCTTTGATGTGTTCTATGAAATCTATGAAGCTCCAGACAGTTTCTTTGATATTTTCGTTGATCCTGGAACTGGAGAACACGTAGTAGATTCATTCTTTGATGTGTTTACAGAAATCTCAGTTCATGATGCAGACATTGACTCAGTTCAGACAGAGATAGTAGCATTACAAAATTCTGAAAGACTGACAGTTAGCAATATCGGTTCATCTGGTGAAGATGGTGTTTCTCAAATACCATTACCAAAGGGAAGTCTTCAGAGCCAAATTGATACAATAGAAACTGAAATTGTTTCTCTAGACCTTCGAGATGCTGAACAACAATCTCAGATAGACTCATTCTTTGATGTGTTTACAGAAGTTTCAGTTCATGATGCAGATATTTCAAGAATTGATACTGAGATTCTATCTATGGATCTTCGAGGAAGTTCTTGTGGCGTAGGTGATGTTGTAACTGGAATTGCATCAGATGGTACTCTAATTTGTGCAACAAATGAGACAAACCCTCAACTAGGTAGCTCACGAGATATTGGAGGAAGTCCCGGAACTACTTCTGTAGAATGTCTTCTTGGCGAAGTAAAACTATTTGCTGGAACATTTGCTCCACGTGGATTCATGGGTGCTGAAGGACAATTACTTCCAATTGCTGAGAACGCTGCATTGTTTAGCATCTTTGGAACAACATATGGCGGTGATGGTAGAACAACATTTGCATTACCAGACCTCAGAGCTGTTGAACCAAATGGTGCAGGTAGCGGTCCTGACGATGTCTCATACATTGTATGCACATCAGGCATATTCCCATCTAGAAGCTGAGATTAACTCTCAATTCTTTTTTATTTACTAAATTTAATCTCATTTTGAACTAGACAATGGGTAAACTTCCAGAAAAATTTCCAGAATATTCTATAATGTACAAGACAATATCAAACCAGATAAAATCGCTAGAAAAGCAAAAGGAAAATTCATCTGAAAATATAGAGATAAATTTGAAAATTCAAAAGTATCAAAAAGAACTAGACAAAATCAGGAAGATGTTTCCAGATAATTTTTTTGATGATTATTGATGACTGTGATCATGTCCGCAATCGCATTGATGATCATCGCCTTTTGCAGCCATTAGTTTTTGAACCATTTCATCTCGGATTTTTAGCAAATCTCCCACTTGTTGTTTGTGAGAGTCTGAATCCCAATTTCCTTGATGGAGTTCTCGTACTACATCAATAATTTCAAGATCCACATTTAGCAGATTATCCATCAGTTGTTCTTGTTCATTCATAATAAATCACAACCCCACTAGAACAAAAACCGTTCTAATTTCAGGTCTCAGCTTCCATGCTCTCTTTTAGCAGATTCTTTCTGACTAGAATTGGAATGTTGTAATATGCAGCAAGTGCCATGGCATCCGATGCACGATAGTTTCTCAAGACAAGGTCTTTTTTGCCAGTAAAGTACAGATTTGCTCTGAGAACCTCACCGCTTTCATATATTTTGACTTTGACTAGAACCAGTTCGTTTTCCTCACAGATGTCTTCAATCATTTTGTAAATCGAAGGTGCAGCTTCGCCTCCTTTATCATCGCCAAAGCTTGAGATGTGTTTTGCAACCTCGCCAGAAAAGGCCCTCATATGGAACTCTTTTCCGTCATCTGCTTTTAGAACAACCATGCCTTCAACGGCATAAGGATCAACGAATCCGACATAATCAATTTTTACAGAGTCATAGTCAGGCTCTGGTTCTTGATTGATATCCATTTACGCATAAACTCCACTCCCAGTGCTTATAAAGATAGCAAATTTTTGAGATCAAAATAGCAATTCAAGATAGGTAAATTATTTTTAGACGATCAATATTATAGCGTAACCCCAAATTATTTAAAATCCCTAACTAAGGGTAGCTTAATGTCATCTAATCCAGAACGTGCAGTCTCATATGTTCTAAGCAAGTACGTTACAGAATACATGGACAAGGATGTTCTTATTCTAAGTCAGAACACACTCACAAGAGAAGCAGCTAGAATGCTACGACATTATGAAACAGATGACATTATTGTTACAGACGAAGACAGAATGCCAGTAGGAATTGTTACAGACGAAGACATTCTAAGCAAAGTTAGCGACACTACAGTCTATGCTGAAGCTACAAAACTAAAAGACATAATGAGCACACCACTTATCACAATTAACGAAAAATCCACATTACAAGATGCATTACACAAGATGAGAGATAACGGCATCAGGAAATTACCAGTTTTATCAAAAAAGAACGAAGTCATTGGAATGATCTTCCAAGCAACAATTGCAAATGTGATCAGAGATGCAACTGCTTCTGAACCACGTGTATTGAGTCCACCAGTAAAAGCAGTGCTCGGAAATCTTGGATTTGTTTTACAGTTTGCAGGAGTGTTGTTGCTGGTGCCGGCAATTGTTGCAACAATTTTAGAGGATACCACAACAGCTACAGGAATTTACCTTACAACCGTGTTATTGTTAGTTACAGGCTTTTTTTTGAATTCATATGGTGAAAAATCTAGTCTGAACCTCCAACAGGCATCAATACTGGTATTCTCAAGCCTGTTTTTGCTGTCGCTGTTTGGAACAGTACCGTATCTGTATGTCTTGCCCAGTGAAGAATCAAGTGTCGAAGTGTTTGGAAATGCATTTTTTTCAAGTGCTGCAGGTTTTACTACAGGAGGAATATCATTATTCCAGGAACCTGAAGAACTCTCTCAGAGCTTTACATTCTATCGTAGTTATACGCAACTTGTAGGGGGAATGAGTTTCATCTACCTGGTAATTACGGCATTTTATCCAGAATCAAAACTGCAATCCATGAGAGGTTTTATTTCAGGCAGAACACTTCACATGAAAGAGCTCTTCTCAACTATTACAGTAATCTTTGCAGTGTATATCATAATAGTTGCAATGTTGCTGTATTCCTTTGGACAAGATAATCTGCTTGATGACTTTTCGTTAGCTATGAGTACTCTTGCAACAGGAGGATTTGTACCGTCATCTACAATCATTGAGAATCTAGGTTGGCAAGAACAAGTCATCTTGATAGGTGCGATGATTCTTGGCGCATTGCCATTTACATTCCACTATGCATTTGTCAGAAAAAAATTCCTTGCACCAAAATTAGGAAAAGAGGTTCTCACTTATTTTGCAATATTAGGCAGTGCAACTATTTTGTTTATTGGAATAAGTGGGCTTGAGCCATTAGAAAGTGCGTTTTATTCTGTATCAGCTAGCACCACTGCAGGACTGCAACTAGAAAGCTTGGCAGAACTAAATGGAATTGGACAGATGATTCTGATAATTTTGATGTTTATTGGTGGTTGTGGATTTTCAACTGCAGGAGGTCTGAAGATTTTTAGATTGTTCCATCTAAAAAATTGCAGATCATTATTTAGCAGCATCAAAAGAAAAGAGCTTTCAACTCAAGCAAAAAAAGAGATTACATCAACATTAATCATTTTAGCCTTGTTTCCAATAATATCTGCAGTTACGGGACTGCATCTTGCAGGAACAGAGAACGTGCCTTTTGAAGATGCATTCTTTGAGGCAGCAGGGGTAATTACCACAGGAGGACTGTCTGCAGGAGTAATTGACTTTGATACGGATCCTGCAACAAAGATTGTCCTGGGATTTTTGATGATATTTGGAAGGCTGGAAATAATTGCAATCATATACATTTTCGTGCCCAGACTCAGCTAAGATAGGAATTAATTTCATAGCAAAAGCAAAAGATCATGAAGACAAATTCAATCAACAAAGGCAAAAAACTGATTGTTTTAGGATTTGTCACAATCGCATTGTTATTTGTCATTTATGGAAGATATCAAGACCCAGAGTTGCTAACACCAAGTGCAATTGACTCCATTCAAAGAATAGCTTATGGGTTTTACATTACATTGCTTGCATCATTTGGTGCAATTGGAATTGGACTGTACAGGTATCACAAAGGCAAAACAGAAAGCAACGGAAAAGATCTTTCAACAATTATTGCAATAGTCACATGGAATACAAAATCAAGAAAGATATTTCTTGCAACATTTGTGGGATACGGAATATTCTTTTCTCTAGTATCTGGAACATTGGTGTATCAGCCAGAGGTGAGTTTTTCATTTCATTATGGTGCAGAGATTCCATCAGGGTTTGTTGCCCCATGTTGTGGAGACATTGGATACATGCCAAAAATTATCATATACCTTACAGACCACGTAGGATTGCAGATAATTCCAATAAACCTGGTTCTCCAAATAGTCGTATCATATTTGGTTGCACTAAACACATCAATTGCAATTACTGCATACACAATTTCTAAGAAAGGGACTGGCATGAGTGGCATTGGTGCAATTGCAGGTGCATTTATTGCATGTCCAACATGTGCTGGTACGTTTTTCTCAGTGTTCATTGGGACTGCCAGCGGAATTGCACTATCTATTGCACTGACACAACTGCAGACACTACTAATTGCAATATCAATACCAATATTGTTGGTTACACCATACATCATGGCAAAAAAACTACGCAATCCAGATGGTAGCTGTAAAATCTAGTTAAGAGAATTTCATGTAAACCAATGATTGAACTTTTGGACACGAGGGCGTTTCCAATTTCCAATATCATATCCGTCGCGTCTGAGGAATTTGAGCGTAAACTTGTAGACCAACTCATCATGATCTACCTGCTCCAAGATTTCAGTCCACAAAACTTGGCCGTTTTTTTCAATCTGCTCTTTGAAACCAGGGTTCAGAGATTCTGCAGCTTCTTTGCATTGCTCAAGTGTCTTGCCGTTCTTGTACGCACGAACACGTCTGTCACATTTATCCACACAATAATAGAATCATGAAATTATTTAACCTAATTCAATAGGCTTCAAACAAATACAAGAAGAAAAAACCAGTCAATAATGGGGATTGGAAGCGCTTCAGAATATGTAGATTTTTTCATTAATCTGAACATGGGTCAAAAGGTGAGTTTACTTAGTTTTGTAAATAATGAGAAACTGGTCCTAAAACAAAAACTAGAGCACAAAAAATCTTCCAAAAGAACCAATCAAAAAAGGAATTGAGATCTTAGAGCAGTTAGCAAAAGAGATTAGTGAGATGGGCGAAAAAAAGGTCATAGAGAAATATCAGGGAAAATAGATGGACAAAAATTCAGAGATTATCAGAACAGAGATCATTAGGATTCTAAATGAAAACGGAAAGACCAGAGGTACTGAACTTGCAAAGAGAGTGATAGCAAAGGTTGGAAATGAAAAGACAGTATACAGAGAAATCAGTGCACTGGTAGAATCAGGAGATATTGAAAAACAGGTATACAGCAGAGCACATATCGAGTACGAGTTAGTTGATCTCTACGAATCAGTAAACAAGCAACTAAAAAGTCTGCATAAAGAGGTAAACACGATTTATGGTGAGATTAATAATTTTGAAACAGTTAGCAAGAGTGAAAAGTTTTCATTTCAAGAGAGATTGAGGGCAATCATCCACATCATACAGATAGTCCAGTCAACTGACGGAGTCATGAAACTATTGTCGTTTTACCCCACGTTTAGAAAAGACAAGATGTTTTCTCAAATCAATAGGAAAATAGATGACTGCTGGCAAGCAATCATGACAAACATCTCACGTCAGCCTGAAGACGTGTTTCTTAATGAAGTTATGGCAAACTTGAGAATTTCGCATATTGATGTAAAAAACATCAACTAAAATTTTTTAGTTTTTCTACAATAACTTTGAGAATCTCTTCATCATCAAGTAGTACCAGAGGAAAGTCGTTTTCTTCGCTGGCTTTACGAAATTCAGTGTCTTTGGTTACGATGATCATGTCGTTTTCTCGGGCATAGTTAATTATGGAATAATCAGAACCAAGCTTTTTTCCTTCTCTTTGCAGTTTTCGTACGCTATATGCGTCATATCCATGTGCTTTGAGACGCTCATCCATTCCATCTAGATTTTCATCTACAAGAATTTTCATAATATTACTGAACAGCATTTCAATATTAGTGTAAATTACATCCTGAAAAATTCAAAATTCATGTGATTTTTGCATTCAATTTGTAAGAAAAGGATAAGCAACAAATACTTGACTTGCAAGAAATAGACCGAGATTATGGATGTAAAAAAGGAAGACACATCAGAAGAATCAAAGAAAAATCACATTACATATTATAGATCATTGACAAAAACAATCTCAAATCTCAAAAGTGAGATGAAAGGTGAAGAAGACCCAGTTATTAAGAATCATCTTGAAAAAAGAATAGAGGCCATGGAAAAAGACAAAATAAGAATCAAGGAAATGTTTCCAGACATTGAGGAATGAGATGCCAACACCTACAGAAAAAAATCACAACAAACACTTGGATTTGCTACACGAATACAAGATACACCTCATAAAATACATCAGCGAACTAGAAAAACTGGATCAAAAATCAGAGTTTGCAAAAAAATGGAACGAAACCACAATCAAAGAAAGAAGGCAGGAACTCAAAGTCATAGATAAGATACTAAAGAATTTGATCAGATTTTAGACATCCTGAGTCAAATCATAAAGGTAATTGCAAAAAGAATCAAGATGTTTGACTGAAATGCCATCAAACCATGCAAGCTCAGAAGTAATACTAAACCCCTGCATTTGTGGCTCAGAATTTGACTTTAGAAAATCATTTTCAGACTCTATTGTTTTTTTGATTTTCTCCTCATCATTTTTTGAGAATTTGTAGTGACATGGCATCAAATCAATTTGTACAAAATAGTTTCCATGCTGCGGATTTATCTTTGCCTTGATGAATGGTTTGTCTAGCTGCTGACAGTCCCTGTAATGCTTATCGTATTCAAACATCTTTGAATCGCCAAGATATTTTTGAAAAGTCATGAGACTTGAAGAAACCAGAACAGCTAGAGGTCTGCTGTGAACTTTTTGATTTTTGTGATTAATCTAATCTTTGTATTAATTGGCATTTCAGGCTCCATTGTGAAGTAGACGATGTTTCTTTTTGCATACACTACCATTTGAGACACCTTTTCTCTTTCAACATGGACGTATCGTACCTTGCCAAGTGATCTATCAAACTCTTTTCTCATGGCACGTCTTTGGGCTACTTGTTTGCAAAAATGCTCTTCCTCTTTTTGAGATTTGAGACTTGTCTTGCCTGTTTTCATAATTGCCTCTCGAATGTCACCTTTAGAATCAATTATTGCTGCAAATCTCATTTTAGAGTCCAAGTTAATGATTTTTTGAACAATTTCAAGCAGATCGACTTTCTTTGCTGCCATTACACAGCAAAAATTATCGGGCAAATATAATCTAATAAAAATAATGCACGATCTTAGAATAACTAATACATGAACAGGGTTTCTTAACATATAGAAAAAATGACCAGTCCCGTGTTTGAGGTTCTAGAAGAACTAGAAAGACAATCATCATTAGAAAAATCAAGAAAAGTCGATGTTGCTCCAAATGAGAGAATGCTGGCAATAACAAAAGAGACTGGCGAGCTGCTCAACATGATAATCAGGATGAAAAATGCCAAAAACATGCTCGAAGTTGGGATGTCAGTTGGCTACTCCACAATATGGTGTGCAGAAGCCATTATAGAAAATGGAGGCAGCATCATAACAATAGAGCAAAATCCAGTAAAAATCAAAAGGGCAAAGGAGAATTTTCAAAAAGCAGGTGTTTCAGAGGTCATAACAATTGAGGAAGGTTTGGCCATGGAGGTATTGAGAAAACTTAGTTTGCAAGAAAAATACAAGAATTTTTTTGATTTTGTATTAATTGATGCAGATAAGGAAAACGCCATAGAATATTTTGATATGATTTTGCCACTAGTCTCAATTGGCGGAGTAATTATTACTGATAACATGCTATATCCTGAAAAATACAGAGAGGAGATGAAGAAATATTCACAGCACATACATGCAAATCAAAATGTTCGAACCATAACATCACCAATAGGAAATGGTGAGGAAATCACAGTAAAGCTAAGATGATTTTGTAGTTTTTGTTGCAGTTTTCTTAGTAGATTTTTTGGCAGTCTTGGTAGATTTTGTAGTCTTTGTACCAAGAGACTTTAGTTTCTTGTTTTTTTCTGAAATTTGTTGCTTTAGTTTTTGTTGTTTTTCTTTTAATTTTTTATTTTTTAATTTGATTTGCTGTTCTATTTTTTCACGTTTCTTTTTGAGAGATTCATAGTCTTTTTCTTCTTTTTTGAGTTGCTTTGCTATGTTTTGTTGGGATTTTAGGCGTTCTTTTTCCTCGTTTGTCTTTTTGGTAATCAATTCTTTTTCTTTGGATATGGTGTTTATCAGGTTGAGTCTAGCTTCTTTTGATTTGATTAGATCTTCTTCTTGGGATTTTATCAGATTTTTTAGTTTCTCAGATTCTGCAAATTTTGCTTTTTCTTCTTTTACCTGGGAAACAATATACTCGTAATCTTTCTTGGTTTGCTCCAACTCGCTTTGTTTTGACTTGATTTGATTTGCAATGGTTGCTTGCTCAAGTAGACGTAATTTTTGCTCTTCAATCATCTTGGCTAGCAGTGATTGTTCAGTTTGAACCTGTTTTTCGAGTTTTTCTTGCTCTAATTGGGCTTGGGCCAATTGTCTTTTTTGTTTTGCTAGTTCTTTTGAAATTTTTGATTTTTCAGAATCGATATTTTTGAGTATTTGTGTACGTTCTTTTTTCACTTTTGCCAACTCTTCTTTCTGGGAGATGATTTCTTCAGAAAGTTTTGTTTGGGTTTCAATTTTGAGTCGTTCTTCTTGAATTTGAGCTTCAAGAGTTGCTTTTTCCTGAGTTACTTTTTGCTCGTATTCTTTTCTGTGAGACTGTAGTTGAGCTAATTTTGAACGATGTATATTAATTTCACTTGAAAGCAGTTTTTGTTTTTCGATTTTTTCTTCCTCATCGCGAATGTTTTTTGAGATTTGTTCAATCTCAACAGAATTGTTTGCATTCCATCCCTTTGGCAGACTTCCTCTAACTGATGGTTTTGGTTCTGGTTTAGGTGGTTCTTTTGGAAGTGTTGATGGTTTTGGTTTAGGTGGTTCACTTGGAAGTGTTGATGGTTCTGGAGAAACAGACTCGTTTAGTTTTGCCTCCAAGTATAATGCATCAGAGTGGTATAGTGTTTTGTTGCTTGCAATCATATCAAAAATATGTTGCAACCTGCCAGAATCTCCAATTCCAGAATTGATTAGTTCTTGAATTTTTGGCAAAACATCATTGTGAGTTTCAGGTTCTTCTTTGTCTTCTTCAAGACTAAATGATGAATCTAGTTTTTTTCTAAATAATTTTGATCGGAATGATACAAAGGACGATTGCCTTTCAGACATTCAAGGATATAGGATAATCTTCCAGGATCCCCATCCCCAGAATCAATTAAGGCTTGTACATTTTCTATTGTTTGGGATAGAGTCAACTGCTGCATGCCATTCGCCTTTTGTTAGTTTTGTTCTAGTCTAGTAAAAATAACTTTTTAAAAAAATTTACACATGCATAAATTTTAGGTGATTTATTAATTAGAAAATCCACACCAGACTATGAAACCAGGGATTCTAATGATCATCGTAGGTGGGGGCATGTTTATTGCCGGATTGATCATGTTTTATTCAATAGAATTGGGCCAAGTAGAGCCTCTCTTAAGACTGATCAAAAACATTGGAACGTTTGTAGGATTATCTGGAATCGGCGTGATAGTGGCAGGAGTCTTGCTATATCTTATTAACAGAAGTCAGCCACCAATCAAAGAAAGTTTTGAACCATAGAATGTGATTGATTTTCAAAGTAGATCATATGCTGGTGGCAACTTAATTATTGCACCAAGATTAGTAATTTTTAATGGCAGAAAAAGTATGGACAGGTGCAATATTTCTAAAAGATGGGGGAGGATATGAAATAGTCCTAAAATCATTAACACATTATCGAAAAAGACTAAGAACCATTGCAAACAGTCCGGAGTTAAAAGATTCTGCTGCGATGTTTGCATCAGTTTTGAATCAACAAGCAATGAAAACAGTTCCAAAAATCGATGAAGTGGTAAAGAAAATTGAAAACAGTATTAATGATATTCAGCAAGTAAAAGCACTAAGTGACGAGGTACCATTTTTTGAGAAAGCGCTAATGTGCTACGAGTCTGACATTCAAAAAGCTCAAGACACAGGACACGAGTATTTTGTCAAATTGGTCGGAGACATGGTAGAGGCAAAAAATGATTTGCCAATAATCAAGAATGCAATTGCAAAAATAAAAGAGTATTCAGAATAATTTTACAATCCTTGCAGATACCAATCAAGATATGGAGTCAATGCTTTGCATTGCTTCATTTTTTCAGATTCATCTGCAGCATCTAAAATTTTCTGGATTTTTCCATCAAGGTATTCAGATGTCAAATTGCTCTTAAATTGAGGCTGAATTTGCTTTAAAACATCAACAATTTCACTTGAAGATGTGTTTTCAAAATTTTCCAAGATTTTAGAAACTTGTTCATCTAATGACATGGAATATTTTTCAAAAAAAGCCAGTTATATTTTTAGTCAAGCACATCTTCATCATTCCAAGTCAGGCGAAATCTTCCAGTCACTCGAAACATCTGAAGTTTGCCGCCTTTTTTGAAACGCAGTTTGTAAAAGTTGCGAGATGCATCTTCTATCTCCAGGGATACATCGTCATTTTTGGTCTGAAAGATTATGGGGTCATTTGATATTTGGTCCCAGTCATTTTCATCAAAATCCATGTAAAATTTTGTGTATAGTAATCCCACAAGATATCCTGAATCGAACCTGAATAAATAACTAGAGACTATCCACAGAATCTTTTAGGACAACTACTCCCAAATAGCTAATTATTGTTGGAAGCAACAGTTCAGAATCCTTGTCTTTTCTGATTGCCTCAAAAACCTTGTAGATTAGCTGCTGAATGGTCAGGTGTTCGTCTCGATACAGTGTTTTGTTTGGGTTTTTGAGAGAATCCAATATTGTAAAGCCGTTATCTGTTTGGAGCAGTTCTTTTAGAAGCAAGTTTGTAAAATTGATTTTCTCATCAATGTCTTTGTGAGGAAAATCCGTGTCCAATCTTCTGATCAGGGATTTTACATGATGAAATGAACTGTTTGTTGTTTGCTCTATATGCTGAGATGACTTGTGTTCATAGTCTTCAGTCAAATGGTAGAACTTCATGTTGCTTTTCATAGTCACAGAGACGATTTCCTTTTCAATTAGAGAGTCTCTGGTTTTCTCAAAGGTGGTTTTTGCCATGAATTTTGGAACGACTAGTTTTAGGAGTGCATTATGGTGTGCCTCTGGATTCTCTTTGATAGTCTCTAACAGTACACGTTCACGCTCGTGGCTTTCTAGTTTGGGCTCAGACTGACTCATTGTATCTAGGTCAACCTATTATTAGTAGGTCAACTATTAAAGAATTTAGAGGCTGACAAGTATATTTTGGAAATAATGCTTCTATGAGCTAATCTGTTCTTCTTTCTCAAGCATCTCTTCTACTTCTCTTCTATGAGTAGCACAATACAGCCCAGACTCTTTACACTTTGGACATTTTAGATACTTGTAGTAATCTATCATGCAAAAAACCACAATTAATCAATTAAAAGATCTTTCTATACAATCATACTAGTAATAGTATGAATTTCATATTTTAGTAAATGTAATCGTGGCTAGGTTAAATTCGTTACAAAGATTGTAAACTAGGGGTTCCCTGGAATTGCAACCCAAAAGGGAGTCTTGCCAGGAGATATTCTATCTGATATCTCAAGACTATTCACATCAATAACTACAATTTCATTTGTCTGAGATACACTGACATAAACAAAATTTGCATTTTGATCAGATCTTAATCCATGAGGGCCTTTTCCCACTTGAATTTGTTTGATTAACTCAAGAGAAGATGCATCAATCACATTTACCTTGTCATCACCTATTCCAGAGACAAAGATTTTGTTGCCAAAAGGAGGGATGTCAATTCCATGATGTCCTGTACTTACAGGAATTCTTTTGATGATTTCATTACTATTCAAATCAATTACTGCAACATCGTTTGTTCCAATATTGGTCACAAACAGGAATTTGCCATCAAGAGTTATGTCCAGATTATGAGGCAATGCTCCAACAGGAATGGCATTTGTTTTAGTCAATGATGAAATGTCAATTATTGCAACTTCATCACCGCCTTGAATTGTAACATATGCAGTTATACCATTTGGATGAAAAACAATATTGTGAGGAATTTTTCCAACAGGTATATCTTTGATTGATTCTAGGGTTTGAAGATCAATGACACTGATTGTGCCAGAATTCTCATTTGCGACAAAGGCAAGGTCCTGTGTTGGATGAATCTTTACACCCTTTGGGGTTTTTCCAACCGGAATCTCTGCTAGCTTGTTTCCATCTGAATCATATGCAAATACAGTGTCACTTCCACTACTTGTGGCCAGGATTAGATTCCCATCCTGTGAAATGGAGACATACGTCATCTTGGGTCCTGCTTGGAATGTCTTGCCATCAAGGTTACCTATAGAATCATCACCTTGCAGCGTAAAGAATACGGTATCAGCGGCATTTGTAGCCACAAAAGTATCAGAAAATAGGGTCACAGCGACTATAGCTGCAATGCAGATAACAACTGCAGCAAAAACTGCAATAGAGGATGTTTTATTCACGCATTTGTATTGTTGTTTTATTTCTAATATCCGTTTACACAGACATTCATTTTTTAGAAAACTTGCCCAGTTACCCTCTATTTCATGAACAGAGAATCATCTAAAATGATATCTATTCCCAACTCATTTTGTATGCAGTTATTCTGGTTTTTGGTTTTTGTCCCCATTCACCTTGATTGTGACCGTTGTTTTCAATTAGTGATGGTTTATCCCAGTCAAACTTTACTTTTACAGGTTCCATGATTTTGTGATTTTAGAATTCGTACTTAATCTATCAGTATACAGTGCAATGCAAATTCAAATGCGCTTATTGACATTCCATTTTAAATAATTATTTTTTTGTTAACAATATGTTGTAAAAGTAATTTGAGATTCAACCCCACGGGGACTTAACTACCAAATTGGGGATAGAAATGGACGCAAATTAAACAACTAGACTTATTCTGTGCCTAATTTTGAATCTGAACATTCTCCATCATGTTTGACTTTAACTCCATGACATGCAGCATCTTCTATCCCACAAGCATAAGTAATTCCATCTACTCCGCAAACAGGATCATAAACTAAGCATTGAATTGAACATTCAGGTTCTGGAGGAGCAGTTCTTGGCGGATCCTTTAGAGGAGTCTGCAAAGTACCATCATCAGAATAACAGATATGAGATAACGGATCATATGTAAACTCATCATCACAGAATCCATGATACTTTAATTCAAATTCAGTAGTACATGAATCAGTATAACCATTGTAAACTAGATCATCTTCACAAGAAACCACACATTTGAACAGGATTTCGTTGTAATTTTGTCCATCAGGACAAGATTTTGATTCATCTTTATCCTTTGCTAGTTTTTGCTTGTAGAATTTTAATTCGTCTCCAGACAACATAGTGTTTAATCCAGAAGGTCTTTCTATCCAAGTGCAAAGATTGTTGTCAATATAATGAGTTTCATTCATGGCAAATAATCCAATTGAGGTCACAGCAAAATTCTTTCCATCAGGAGTTTTCCAGTCATTTTCTTCACCATATTTTTGTTGGGCACAATGAGCTAATACTCTACTAGGATCATTATTGTAATCGGATTCAAGAATCGTTCCATTTTTGTTAAAATATGCCATTAATGAAGAGAGTAATACAATTATTGCAATAACGATACCTACACCAAGTAATATTTTGTTTCTAGTTTTCATTTTCTATAACTCCCTAAAATTATAATCAAGACTGTGTTGAATAATTTGAGGGTAATCACATGCAATCCCTTGCTCCGAGTCTGCAGATGTGTGCCATGTCAGAAAATAATCATTCCCGTTAATCTCTCTGATTCCAAGGTATTGCACTATGGTTATTTTTGTCCCTTCATAGTTGCTACAATGCGAGATAAACGTATCAAATTTCTCAACAGTTGCAGAAAACTCAAACTTGTCATCTACCTCATAGAATGTTTCCTGACTGTTGCCGATTCTGTAATCCTTGTCTGCAAACGTAATCATTGCCTTGTTATCGGAAACCAGAGTCATATCAAGCATTAGAAAATACGTTGCACCAACATCAACAGGATCAAAATGAATCTCTCCTTCTATTCCATTTTCACCTTTTACAAAAGATGCCGAAGAGCCATCATCATTGAATCTGACTGGGTTAAGATAACAAAACAGGTTTCCATTTAACGTTGTAAAACATTCAGAATCATCATCAAGCATGCCTTGGAAGGTTTTTGAAATATCAGAGTACTTTGATACTGTATAGTCTTTTAGAGGCACAGAATATGTGTAGAAATTTGAAATTGATTCATAGTTTATCGAAATTAGGATTATTCCAACCACTACCACAGATAATGCCAAAAGAAGATTCGTATTCATTTTCTATTCGCCCATAAACTTTCCAATTTTTTTCCACTCACACCCTAGATTCAAAAAAACATGAGTTTCATTTGTATATCTTAATGCATTTGTCATTCTTTCTTTTGGAGAGTCATTTACACAACTGTCTTTAACGGTTTGAAGATCAGCATCTCTGAGTTGATTGTTATACCAAGAATTTGGTGGAGGTACACGGAATTCTTTGATGGCAGTTGTTGGAGAATCCCGACTTGGTCTATCAAAAGTAACAGTGACATTATAGGTTCCAGGATTTTTTAATCCAACATGACCGTATGTTGTACCTCTCTCTTTTTGAATATCAAAGACAAAATTCTTCATAGGCACATCTGCCGCACATAATCCACTTGAACTAATTGTCACAAGTTCTCCATTTTGATCAGGAAAAGTGACGTCTTTACTACCGCATGAATATCCATATCCTGTTATGACATATGAGAAATCATATTGTTCCCCTATACGATAAATCTTATTCAATCCAGTTATTTCAATTGAATACTGTTCTTTGTTTTCAACTATTGGCATTCCTGTCGAGACATCATATTTCCCAATTATCTCACAATCTTCATTTAATATCATGCCCCTACCTCCCAAACACAATGGCTTTTCTAATTCATATGAGCCAGTAACTATTTTGCCGGCTTCTATTGCTCTCCGTTCATGTTTGCATTTATCATCACATTCTTTAGGGATACTATTCCAAATTGCAACAAAAATAACAGATGATAAAATGATAAGCCCTACAATAATTATCAAGAAAATGGTTTTCATTATCTATTTCTTCAAATCAATCAGTCATAAAGAGTCCTAATCCAATGTACGAATCCTTAGAGGCTTGAACCTTTCTTGGGAAAAGAATTTGTTTGATTCAACTCCACGGGGACTGCCACCATTATTGGGTTAAAAGTGGATGCAAGTATGCATGAAAAGTCTAATTTTAAAAATTAGATTATGGTTTGCGATCTTCAGCTGTTTGTTTCATTTCTTTTGATTTTTCCATAGCATTAGCATAGTTTGAGAGTTCTTTCATTGCAATACCAATGTCTTTTTTAGAATTATCAATTATCACTTGGATTCTTAATTGTGCTTGTTCTGGAAGTGTATCTTTGAGTTCAGTTAGAACTTCTACATGGTTGGATGATGCAGACATTATATCTTCAGTTAAAGATGCCTTGTCTGCAGCTTTTGATGCAGAGTCTGCAATTTTGTTTGCATCAGATACTTGTTTTTCATAGTCATTTGTTAGACCATTAACTAGTTCAGGCATTCCTTTTTGAACTACTGCATTTGTTTCACTCAGTCGTAGTTCTGCAAATTTCAGATGTTTTGCAACTTTATCGTTTTGATTAAATGTAAATGCCAAGTCTAACCCTTCAAATGCTTTTTTGAATCCATATGCAAATGAGTCAGGAGTAGTTCCAGGCTTAGGTAAAACATACTCTTCATCTAATGTTGTAGAACCTACAGCAGAGCCAGAACTTCCGCTGGAAGATGTGATGGTTTCAGTTGTTTGTTGTGTTGTACGAAAATCCTTCAATGTATTGCTTTGCAAGTAAGGTGATACCAGTTTAAGATCTGGTTGTTTAGATTTGTAAGGATCAGTTGTTGTATTGTCAGTGGTTTTAGTTGTTGTATTGTCAGTGGTTTTAGTTGTTGTATTGTCAGTGGTTTTAGTTGTTGTATTGTCAGGGGTTTTAGTTGTTGTATTGTCAGGGGTTTTAGTTGTTGTATTGTCAGGGGTTTTAGTTGTTGTATCGTCATTGGTTGTAGTTGTTGTATTGTCAGTGGTTTTAGTTGTTGTATTGTCAGTGGTGTCAGTTGGTGGAGTAATATCTGCTGGAACTGTGATATGCGCAGTAGATGCAAATGTAACTCCTGCGTTTAGTGAAATTAATCTGCCGTCTATATCCAAGAGAGTGTCAGCGTCACCGCCGGTTTGCGAGATTGCTGCTGAAGAAATTACAGTTCCTGAGAATACAGACGTATTTCCAGAACCTGTGGTTGGGGATGCAAGAGTTGCAGAAGTACCTACATACCAAAATACGTTATCAGCTGTTGCGCCGTTGGTCAAGATTATATTAGAATCTGAAAAAGTGGTTAGTTTACTGGCAGCCTTGAAGATGTAAACTCCGGGACCATCAAGAGTAAGTGTTCCACCTGTTGCTAAAGTAAGTGATGAAGTAGAACAGTAAACTCCAGGTACAAGTGTTAATGCATTCATTTCTATTCCGCCTCCACCAGGCCAAGGAGCAAAGGTGTCACAACTCTTGGCTGCAAGTTCGTTAAATGCGTCAAGCGCATCAGCTTGAGCTTTGGCTGCTGTTGCATCAGCTTGGTGTGTCGTTCCTGTTACAATTCCTGGACCACCATTTTCATTAGCACCATAGAAGCCAGTAATCGCTGTACCGGGGCTTAATCCAAGATCTCCTGTGATGGTTGTACCAGTGCCTAATGTTGGGTCATTGGTTACCGTTGAGGAACCCAAGACACCAAAGTTGGCAGATGTTCCAAGATCCAGAGATGTTGCTGCAAAACTACTATTGTTTTGAAACATAGTCAAAGATGAAAGAAGTAATACAGATATTGCAAAATATTTTAAAACATTATTTTTAATCATAGTAAATGTGTATACTAATCAGTATTAACCTGCGCTTACACTAGCGTATGTTTCAAATACAGATTTGTTTATGGTACATACATAATTGTCAATGTAATATTTACAGAGATGCCAAACAACTATGTTTATGAAAATTAACGGGGTTAACCTAATTAACCAAAATTAAACTAGATTTTACGAATCATAGATGATTGGATTCGACCGGATTCGTATCTATGAAGTTCTATTTCGGTTCCAAATTTTGTCATCTAATAGTTAGAAAGTATCTATTTTTGAAAATTCTAGAATTTTGAATCTGAGAATTAATCAAATGATTGATGACAACAAGGACAGTTAGAATATCTGGAAACTAGTTCTAGTTCACATGTGGGGCAGTACTTTCTGAATATGTTGCTTTGTGAATTTCGAAATTCTGCCTTTGCATCATAGTATCCGCATATACTTCTACAAAAATTATCACTCATTTTTTTCCTCACATCCTGATGCTGAAGATCCTTTTGCGATATTCACATTAACATTAGCATGATCAGCATACGAACTAGGTATGGAAGGAATACCTAATATGAAAACAAACAATACAGAAATACATAAAATTTTTTGTCTGTTAATTAGATTTGATCTGGTGTTGGAATTATTCAAAGGACAGCATCTTGTCCGTTAATTGCGCAATCAGTTGAACAGTAAGTACTAGCACGATGGTAAAAATCTTTTCCGCAATATTTGCAGGTCACAACATTATTTCATAAAATAAGATATTAAGTGACGCTGACAATTATGTACATACAATATCACCATACTCTATGAAAGTCAATCCCAGTCATTGAAAAGTCCTTCTGGTGTTTTGTATGAAATCCGCAAAGGCCTGAACCGATTATGGGAAAAGAAAATGATTCGATTCAACTTCACGTGGACTACTACCAAATTGGGGATAGAAATGGACGCAGATAAGCGTAAATTCCATATGTTAATCTAATCTTTGATTAAATTTTTTGAGTCTGTTTTGTTTTCTGAATTTTTTTTTCAGTTCCTCAACAGTTCTTACATTCCATTTATCCAACAGAGTTCCGATTTGCATGTCTTTTCTACAACCTTCAATTGCATCTTTTGGAAGGTTAGAAACATTTCCAATTTCTCGATCGTTACGCATTTTACGAAATGGCTCTCTGTCTGGATTATTAGGAATTTGTTTTGTTTTTGTCATTGTTAACATAATTGCAAATAGTGTATTAAGCCACGCTGACATGAATGTTGTTTTTACTTACACATTTGTCACAGTTAATAGAAATTAAACAACAAGAACAGATTATGACGTTTTTCTAATTATTGCCCCACTCTGCCCAATTATTTTAGTGCGACTTGAAAACATGATAATATCACAATTTCTACTTGAAAATCTAATTGTTTATTTTCCATCTGTTTTCTTTGCAGCCTTCTTGGCTACTCTTCGTCTCGATTCATCACGTGTCTTTTTTGCGCCATCATAGGTCATATGCCCAAACTCTACTGCCTCATCTAACATTTCATCAGCCTTTTTGATGCCACCATCAATCGCTTTGTCAGCTCTTGTAAGAAACTTTGAAATGCGTCCTGGATTATTTTTTGTTGCCATGTACAGTATGTGAATTTAAGAGTATTAACCAATGCTGACTATTCTGTTACTTTTATCGACAAATATGTCAGAATTATGAACCGTTTGTCAAGGAATTGCATTTGAGATTGTTGAGATTTTGGGCCTCATAGCATTCAAAAAATCTAGTATTTCATTTTCTCAACATCTTTTTTAGAGCAACAGCATACAGCCCATAAACGAATTTTGTGCTCTTTATCATGTATCCAAAAACAAATCCCTTACTGAGTTTCATATTGTCTTTAGTTTTTTTGTATTCCAAGGACATTAGCAGATGCTCTGAATCAATCTCAGACTTGCCAAAAATTGAACAGATGTCAAGTATCTCCTGTTTTGTAGTGGACAGAGGTTTGTCTAATGCAAATAATACGTCATCACATGCCCAGAAATTTGCCTTTACTGCATGAGAGAATGCAGAGTTAAAACTGAATGGAAATATCACAAAGCTCATCATCAAGAGCAACATCGCATTAAATGATGCCTTTATCTTCTCAAGAGTAGGAACAGTTTTTGGTATTTCTTTTCGTATGTCACGTCCATACAAAATAATTCCAGTATTTTTTATTCTCTGCAAGAACAGACCAAGAGACGCAATGGTTCTGGTTCCAATCTCCACTTTGAGGTTTTTTCTTATCTTAAATCCCTTCAGGTCAAGCTGATCCTCTGCTACCACATAAAACGGCTGACCGAACATCATCTTGTTTTCAGTCTTAAAGATTAGATCAAGTGCAGGATTGTCAGTCTTTTTGTAGGATGTACATGTGTCTGATAGTTTTAGATCATATTTTGCATCAAGAGTGAGCAAAAGACTGCTTAGATAAGTTTCAATATCTTTACATAATTTTTTATTTTTTATAATTACAATACAGTCAATGTCGGATTTTCCACGAATCCATTCGCCTGTTGTTGCAGAGCCAAACAGTACAAATGAAACAATCTCATCGTGAAATTTTGCAGTTAAATCTGCAACCATCTCTTTCATGAATTTTTCTAGTGTTTTATTTTGGATAGACATGATAAATCAAAAACAGGTCAAGTATACACACTCATAAATCATACAGATACAATTACTTGGAAACCAAACTCCTTTGCCCAGGATTCATCAGAAAACTCATTTGTCGTACAATACTGTTTGAGGATATTTGCAATCATAACGATTTAACATTTAGGAAAAAATTGTAGAAATCAAGTTAACCTGAGATGGTTTTGTTTCTTTGACATATCAAACAATACTCTTCTTTTGAATATCTGTTAATTGGAGTTAAACAACTGTGGCAGTACTTCATAAGTACTGTAGACCCGACCAAGCATATTAAGCGGCTCTAGACGTGTTGTGCTTTATTTCTCTTTAATTGATCCTTGTTGTCATATTTTCTATGATCACAGAATTTCCAAATCTACCGATTTTGTAACTAAAAACTAATCCGTAATTTCTTGAGATATGAATATGTGTGTAGTCTCATTGGGAAATAGTTTCCTTCTTCCACACATTACATGCAGGACATCTGTTTGTCATCTTGCCCCCTATTTTTTTCAAGAACACGTTACCACAATTCTCACAGGATCTCAAATCATCAATAGCAATCATTGCATTATCCTGTTGTCTCCGCCGTCTGAACTTTCTTGTCTTTCAAATGGGTTTTTTCATGATCTAATACTTTTTGAAAATTGCCTTGCCATGCATCCCATCTAAAATTGCAATGCTTGCAGCGATACGCCATTTATTTTTCTATCCTCACTAATTTCGTTTCTTCAGATTCTTTGAATGCGTTAACGTCCTTTGGTGTCTTTTCTTTTCTTACTTTGAATTTTGCAAAAATATTTTCCGATATAATTCACTTAGTCACTACTGGCATATAAAGACATAAAATTCCAATCATAATACAACAGCACGTAGCTGAGTAGTCAATTCAGTCCTTCCTTGCAGATATGCAAACTCACACCACTACGTTACTAACTTTACGCCAATATTGCTTATAGAGTTTCATATTGTTTGAGGTTAATTAGGATGCAGAGTAGGGAGAGCTTTTGCAGTATTGACTTGTTTTTGGGGGCAATTTCAGATGTCAGTAGAATATCATTCAGAGTCTTTGATAGATGAACAAGTTTTCTCGTATCTGTTTTTTATCCATTCGATCTTTTCAAAGGCTGTTTATCTGTCTAAATTTCCCACGCCGCTATCTGCAGATACCTGTTCATAATTATTGGTATGACAGTTTGGGCACGTTCCTCTTGAAAATTTTTCATTGTATACGGTTCCACAATCAACGCACACTCTCAAATCTTTTACATCTATCATATTACTTATCTAATGTCATTCAAACTTAAGCGTTTAAAGTCACTCAAGATAACTCAAAAAAATCTGGAATACCAGATAAATGAATTAAAGAAGACAAAACATCCATCTTGAATTATCATGAATGGTTTTATTGGCATTCTTTTTTAAGATGAGGGACACTAGAAAATCATGGAATCCTCAGAAATCATTTCTGAAATAGAAGAACTTGTAAAGTCTCAATCAGATGGAAATTACTCAAAATGGATGATAGGTAGAACAAATGATTCTGAAAACAGTAAAACCAAACGCGGAGAACCAAATAGTTGGAGGGATTGGGATGCCAATTCCAAAGATGATGCAGACAAAGTGGAATCATATTTTCTAGACAAAGGAATGAGGCAAGATTCAGAAAGTTATGGGAGTGCAGATTTTGTATATGTCTTCTATATAGGATCCCCTCAGGAGAACATCTGAAACCCCTGTCAAAGGATTATTCTATTAATTACACTTTTGAGAAATGATTTGTCAAGAATAATTGGTTCAGTCATATTGATTAAAAATCAGAAAAGATAAGAAATGAGCTTGGAATATGTCATTATGATAGGTATTGCATTGAGTGGGAAAACCACTTATGTCAAAGCAAATTTTACTCATGAGGAAATACGACTTTATTATTTTGACAACGACAGAAAAAAAGAGATGAATTACATTGAACAATGCCTCAAGCAAGGCAAAAGCATAGTTGTTGATGATACCAATATTACAAAAGACATTCGAAAAATGCATATCGATATGGCAAAAAAATACAACGCCAAAATGATTGGAGTTTTTATGAATACCTCGTCAGGAATCATTGAACAAAGAAGAACAAGGAGACGTGATTCCTTTCCATTGGCTGCAATAAACAAACAACTAAAGGAATTTGAAACGCCCAACAAAGACGAGGGTTTTGACACATTGATAATTCATAAAAACTATGAATCTTCCAATAGAGTCCAATCTTAACACCTATTCTGTTTTGTGAAAAATGCAAAAAATATTGGAAATTTTGACATGTCTTTTTTAAAAGATCAATCCCAATCCAGATACCACTGCAATAGTTTTGAAAGTCTTGCCTGTGACCATAAAAATGAAAAACTTGGTGAAGTTCATTTTCTTTACACCAGCAGATATTAGAATGAAATCTCCAATAATTGGAATCCAAGATGCGAAAAATACTGCACTCCAGCCAAATTTTTCAAGTAGTTTATTGTCTTTGTTTTTCTGCTCAGCCTCCTTTTGATCTTTCTTTTTCTTGAATTTTGTAATCAGTGTGTTTCCACCAAACCCAATAAAATAATTCAACACTCCACCGATTGTAGAGCCCAAAACTAATGCTATCCCAATTAGAATTTGATTTTCTCCACCTATCAGTAAAGCTGAAGTCAGAATTTCAGTAGGTAAAGGTATTGCAGTAGCTGACAAAAAAGAATTTAGAAATAATCCAATTATGCCATAATCCTGAAATGTGTTATTGGCTAAAATTTCCTGAAGCTGTTGATAAATCTGCATAAATAACTCAAAACTCCTACCACGTGGGTATGATTTTAAATCATCTAACTATATCCCCACAACAAAATGCTCTCATTACAATTTGAACTCTGGACACGGTAAAAGTAAAAAACGAACAATTTTGAACATACGTTTTTTGTTGAAATTGAACATATCGAATGATATCAAAGGAATTATTACTTTTGGATCAATACCCTAAGTTCTGCAAATTACTTCAAAAATATTGTCCTAAATTTTTCATAAATTGTTGGCTTGCATACCAAATACTGTTTACCTAGTATTGGACAAGAAATGAACAAATTAAGAGTTTGAGTCATTTTTATGTTCTCCAAGTAGACAAAAGATACAAGTATCGTAATAGACATTGGATATTTTTCGTTCACATCCACACTTGCAAGGGCATATTTTGTTCATTGTCGTTAAAAGGTATTTTTTTATGAACTTAAGTATGATTAACTAGTCTTTAGAGTCTTCATAATTTTCGTCACTTTCATAATTTTCTTTCAAGTTGATACTGTTCGTCTCTCATCTCTTCTTGCTCAGATGACCTATTTTCAGAATCAATTGATGTGTCTTTAGTTTTTTTGAATTTGTCTAGAAATCCCATAACATTGATTACATTTTCTAAGAACTTGAGCGTATTGATTATTCTCAAAAGAGTTTAGAATTGACACCACACTCCATATAGGGGAATTCTTGTATGAATGCATGATTCGTGGAGCTTCAAAGTATGTAATGATTGCATTTTTTGCATTGGGTGTGCTCATAGTTGTTTTTTCAATATGGGCTCTGTTTCTAACAGATATTCCACAAGAACAATTCCAAGAAGATCCTAGATTTGAAGAGGAGTATGTAAAGTATTATGAATGGAACATCCTATTTGGTTCAGCACTGATTGGTATCGGTTGGGTTATTGCATTTTTAGGGCGTAAAATGAAAAATCAAGGTTCTAAACTGTCAGGAACTTAAGATTATTGAAAAGATTCAAAACTTGAATGCTTAACTTTGATAAAAGTTACATTAATTGTTTAGATCATACATAGATTTCCAGAAAATACTCAGATTTTAAAAAAGGCCTTAATTTCTATCAAGTCATTTACTACGGCAAGTGTACTTTTTTTAGAATAACCTAGTTCATTTACTTGATAGTCCGTAAGGAACTAGGTTGTATTGCCACTTTTGTAAGAATTGCCACGTTCTATGTGAGAAGATTAGAGAGGCAGATACTCAATGGTGGATATGTCCTAGTTGTCATTTTCACTATCCAGTTGAATGATTAGAATCCAAGTAAAGGTCACAAATCAATCATTATCTTGGTTTAATACATGTCAATTGAACTGAACGTGCCGTCAATAGGTTTGTAGGTAAAACCAAATTAGGCATATACGGAAGCAAAAACCTTCATTTCAATCATCATCCTTCTTCATTCAAAAATTCTCCATCATCCTCAAATCCTGTTTTAGGGGTTGTCATGTCAAAACCAATTTCTTTGCATTGAGGGCATTTTGAAATGTTTATGATCCCTACTATTTTAGAAAAATTATTCCCACATTTTTCGCACACATGTGATTTATTCATAGATGTCACTGATCTCCATTTTCTAATTAATTAAGATGTTGTAAAAACCGTTTTGAATATCAGAATTTCGTCATGCCCAGGACAGCATATATTTCACAATTCATTTGCTTGTGATTTTATATTTGCAAAGCAAGTCAAGAAACACCTCAAATCTTTTTTGTCTTATTTATTTCGTTTATCGAGTATTCTAGATCCTTTTGAGTTATTTTGATGGACTTTACGTCTTTGTCCTTGTTTTCCACAAATCTCTTAACTCCCAAGAGTGCTCCGCGATTGCACACCTCTTCGATTTCTGCTCCACTGAATCCCTTTGACATTTCTGCTAAGGTCTTTAGATTGACATCTTCAGCAAGTGGTTTGTCTTTGGTGTGAATCTTGAGAATCATTTCTATTCCTGCAACATCAGGGTTTGGAACTTCTATTACCCTGTCAAATCTGCCAGGCCTGAGTAGTGCTGGATCCACAATGTCCAGCCTGTTTGTTGCACCAATTATCAATACGTTATTGAGTTCCTCCAACCCATCTATCTCAGTTAGAATCTGGGAGACAACATTTTCTGTGACATGTGAATCTGAACCACCACTTCCTCTTTTTGGAACAAGTGCATCTATTTCATCAAAGAAAATTATACAGGGGGCAGCCATACGTGCTTTTCTGAAAATCTCTCTTACCCCCTTTTCAGATTCACCAACCCATTTGGATAGCAGTTCAGGACCCTTGATGCTGATAAAATTGGATTCAGTTGTTGTCGCAACTGCCTTTGCAATTAGTGTTTTTCCTGTTCCCGGAGGACCGTAAAGCAGCACCCCTTTTGGCGTTTTTACATGTGCATAATCAAAAGCATCTTTGTATTTTAATGGCCACTCTATTGCCTCACGCAGTTCTTCCTTTAGTTTGTCCAATCCACCTACATCATCCCAACTTACATTTGGAATCTGAACTAGAACTTCCCTTAGTGCAGAAGGCCTGACTTCTTTTAATGCATCTGTAAAATCCTTGCTAGTTATCTTTATTTTTTGCAGCACTTCCTTTGAAACTTTTTCTTCTTCCAAATTAATCTCAGGTAAAATTCTTCTAAGGGATCTCATTGCTGCCTCCTTACAAAGAACTTCCAGGTCAGCCCCCACAAATCCGTGAGTTGTTTTAGAAATTTTCTTTAGATCTACCTTTTTGTCCAAAGGCATTCCACGTGTGTGGATGTTTAACACTTCTAATCTTCCATCTTCATCAGGAATTCCGATTTCAATTTCCCTGTCAAATCTGCCTGGTCTTCGAAGTGCAGGATCTATGCTATCTGGTCTATTGGTTGCAGCAATAACTACAACTTTTCCACGAGATTTCATTCCATCCATCAATGTCAGTAATTGTGATACAATGCGTTTTTCCAATTCTCCTGAAACCTCCTCTCTTTTTGGAGCAATTGAATCAATTTCATCAATGAAGATAATGCTAGGGGCATTTTCCTCAGCTTGTGTAAAAATTTCTCGCAGTTTTTCCTCGCTTTCACCATAATGCTTTGCCATGATTTCCGGACCACTAAGTGATGTAAAGTGGGAATTTGTCTCACCTGCAACTGCCTTCGCAAGTAACGTCTTTCCAGTTCCGGGAGGACCATACAACAAAACACCTTTGGGTGAGGATATGCCGATTTTCTCAAACAATTCTGGATGCCTCATCGGTAACTCTACCATTTCACGTATCTTTAGAATCTCATTTTTTAGTCCGCCCAACTCGTCATAGGTAATTCTTGGTATGGAAGGATCATCTAATTTTGTAATGTTTCCTAACTTGAATATTGTATCCTCGGTTACAAAAACAGGCTTTGCAGGTTTTGTGCTGGTCACAACAAGCTGAATCTTACTTCCCATCTGGGTATTGACTATCACTGTATCGCCTGTGGTAAAGATATGGCCTTGATAAAGTGAAGACATGTACTCATGCAATCCCTCGGCATGAATCTTTTCAATGGGGGATAACACAATTTGTTCTGCTTCTTCCCCATCAACTGCTTTGAGAGAAAGATTCTCCCCGATACTTGCGCCGATGTTGTATCTAGTCAAACCATCTATGCGGATAACATTGCTGTCATAGTCTTCTGGAAATCCAGACCATAGTTTTACATGACTTTTTTTATTTGCAGACAGTTCTAGAATCTGTCCCGATTTCCAGTTATTCTCTTCAATTATTTTTGGATCAACGATGGCCACTCCCTTACCCACATAGGCCTGTGGCATCTCTTCGATTTTCAGTTCAATTTCTGACAGGAATTGTTTACTGTACAATATTATTTGAATACAAGCATATTTATCATAACTGATAATAATATCGAGTTTTTTATGATTAGAGTTAGTGAAATTATTCCAATTGGAGATTTAAAACAATTTTAGATTGTTTTAAAGCAATATCATCTATTTGCCGTTCGATAGTATTCTTGAAGATAAATGTCACATCATGTTAAATACAAAACAACTCAAGTCTGAAAATCAAGTTTTACATGTAGACAAAAGTATGGAGCGTTTAACCAATTTAACAAAACACGCTTCCCCGCATGATTATCTATCCTCAATGTAAAGTTTTTTATTTTTTACAACATAATAATTCTGCATATCCATTTGTCATCTTTCTGTCTGTCGAATAATGCCAAATTGCCTTGTATTCATTTCCACATTTATTACATATTTCTGTCATTGTCTATTTCTCCAAATAATTCCAAGAATTCATCAGGTACAGAACCATATCGTAGTTCAAATTTTTTCATTTTTTCAGAAAATTCTGCACCGTCATGGTTGCCATCCATTGCAAGACGCACCATGTCACCAAGATGGTTTAATCGATACAAATCCTTTGTAATCGAGAGAATTGTGATTTTGTCAGAAGTGATCAAAGATTGTTAAGCTTCTCTTCCATTAACTGTTCTTTCTGCGGCTTCACTGAAAGCTTTTTCTGAAACTTCCTTTCCTTTTTTAATAGGTTTTTTGGATAGTGTTCTTGGACCTTTTCCACTAATGGTAACTGTTCGTTCTGCTGCGTCACTGAAAGCTTTTTCTGAAACTTCCTTTCCTTTCTTGTCTGGAACTTTTTTTTCTGGTATTGGTTTGTTTTCTGCTGCTATGACAGTTCTTTTTGCAACAGTATTCCATTCTGATTCTTCATATGTCTTAATTTTTTTTTCTTCCATAATACCACATAGTGAAATCAGCAGTTAAGTGAAACTGATGTTTATGTAAACAAGACATACAAAACCATCAGCATTTTACAAATACTCACGTTGTACTAACAACAGTATGGAAGCATCTCAAATAATGTCTTGGAAAAAATTACAAGATGAATATTATAAAAACATAGAAAAATTTGAGGAGTCTATAAATTCCTTAGAAAAGTCTTCAAATGAAATTAAAAAAATATATTCACAAGTAATGGAAAAATCAAAAGATGGTTCAACAAAAACTAGAAAAGAATTTGCAACCTTGTGGCTTGAACATATTAATGTTGAAAACACCTCTTCATTTTCAGAAATAAAAGATGAGTATGAGACATTTCTCAAAGGTCCTTTACCCTCTGTATCGGATTATAAAAATTTCGAGGCAACATTAAATCACAAACTATGCCAAAAACCCATCAGTTTGTTAGATGCATATGCTGATTATATGAAAGGATTTTTTGATGCTTGGAAAGAGACGTGGAAAAACAAAACATAGCAATACAAATCAACAATTTTATCCAAAAAATGTTCAAATCTTTGAAGGTTCAAACTTATTCAAAATCAGAGAGTATTTACAACAACTTTCTAATTCCAGTCATCTTCCCAATTGTTCTCTAAATATTGTGGAGCTCTATCATCGATCATTTTTGATTCAACACCAGGGATAAATTTATGGCAATTAGTGCATTCATACATGTCCTTGAATCCTGCCATCCTGACTTTGGCATCATGAGTACATGTTTCTTGAGTAAAAATACCGTGTGTCAAAATTGTTTTTTATTGCTCCCAATGACAATCACAGTTACATCCTTTTTGGCAATGTGTTCTCTTACAGTCTGAACATGTTTGTTGATAATCATGATGTTTTACACATTCCGGAATCCAATCAAACAATCAAGTGTACAAAATTCTTTTATTTTATTTTGTAGTTCTTTTTTACAATACTTACAATTCATCGTTCCCATCCAAAATAAGCAAACAATATAGAAATCCCTATTATTGTAATTATTGTTACAACATAAGATGGATGATTGATTAATTTATGCTTTAATTGTAACAATTAAGATATCACCGCTTTTTTCATGCTTGCAATACACAAACCCATTACACAATTATGACAAAGATATTCGCCAGTTGAATTTTGACACCCACAATTACAGGTACATGTGTAATTATTCATATGGGATTATCTCTTTTTTTATGGCATGTGTAGTATTCTTCTTGCATGTTTTTAGGAATTTTAAATTCAATTCCATATTATTATCTTCTAATGTTTTTTCCAAGTCTGCGATATTTTTCATTAACATGTTCATAATGGATAAAACAGGCTATTAAGAGAAACGTATGTTTGTGTCAACAAGACATACAAAACCATCAGCATTCTACAAATACTCACATACCATAGTAATGATTGATGAAGCTTTCACCAGTATACAACCTGTATTGGTCTTAAGTCTCAGTCATTTGTTTACTTTGACATTATATGCCCTAAAATAAAAAATAAAGCATTCATGTAATCAGCGAGAAGACAGCAAGTTTCTCCAGAGTGGTTAATGAGTCCCTAAGAAAAAACATCAAATAATTTTGATTTTGAGACCATCAAAGATGCAAATCCAAATGGTTTAGAGACTAGTCCCAATCATCATCTGAACTGGCAGGATCAATATTGAGATGATGCAGTATTGCATTACTGTCAGCCACAGTGTCAGTCACGGTGTCAGTCACGGTGTCAGTCACGGTGTCAGTCATGGTGTCAGTCATGGTGTCAGTCATGGTGTCAGTCATGGTGTCAGTCATGGTGTCAGTCATGGTGTCAGTCACATCTTTTTCATATTTTGATGGTTTCAATCATCACTACAATAACAAGTATGTATTTAGAAAATGCTGATGGTTTTGTACATCTAATGTACAATAATATCAGTTCTGTTTAATTGTGTATTTCACTACATAAGATTATGTTAAAGAAACAAGCAACGAAATTAGAAAAAGAATGGAAAAACCTAGAACTAGGTGAAATGCAAGACGATGATCCTCAGATAGAATCAAATGATTTGGAACAGGGTGGAGGATATGACTTGTCAGAGAATCATGATACTGCATATTAATGATATTCACACATAATCAATTTTTAGATTTTTCTAAATCATTCCTTTAAAGTCTTAATACGCATGTTAATCATATAATGTTGTGTTAAAATCAACATTTGAAAATAATTCCCAGTGGGAATCTGCAAGTAAGTATATTCTGAGTTTTCCAGAAATTAGATTTGTTGGAGTCATAGACAACATGGGTAATCTTGTTGTAGGAGATTACAAAAAAGGAGTGGTGCCAATGGCAAAGCTAGACCAATACAAGATCTGTATGGAGCACGCACTAGAATTATTCATGAAAAATGATCTTGATGGCACTTTGGGTCCTCTGGATTACATAGTTTCAAAAAGAAAAAACATAAAGATAATCACTATTCCTGTTAACAATTATCTTGTATTGATTTCTGCAGAAACTACTATGAAGGTAGAACCAATAATTGATGAGATAATTCAATCTTTGAATGATATACACAAAACAATTAATCCATAAATCATTTAAAAAATTCTTCATTATTACCTGAGTTTTTTACTAATTGCGTATCAAGACTTTTTCAATTATTCTAAAAATCAATTTTTCCCATTTTACCATTTTGGAAATCTTTTACGGCTTGTTGTAATTCATCATCAGTGTTCATTACAAACGGACCATATCGTTTTACAGGCTCATTAATTGGCACACCTGCAATTAGTAGCACTTCGGTTGGATCACTATCACTTGAAATAGCAATATTTTCTCCTATTTGATCAAAAAATACGGCTTGATTTTGCTTTGCAAGAATTTTTTCATTTCCAAACATCGCATCTCCTTTTATCACATATGCAAATGCATTGTAATTTTGAGGCACATTTTGAATAAATGTTGCATTTGGTTGAAGCGTGAAATGCAGATAAATTATTGGAATTTTTGTATCAATTACTGCTTTTTTCCCCATTGATTCTCCTGCAATTATCTTAACTTGAACAGAGCCATCATCTGTTTTTACAACAGGAATGTCATTTGAAGAAATTTCCTGGTATCTTGGAGGAATCATCTTTTCTTTTTTCGGCAGATTTACCCATAGTTGCAATCCATGAAACCTTCCACCTTTTTTTGCAAATTCTTTTTCAGGTAGTTCAGAATGAATTACTCCAGAGCCTGCAGTCATCCATTGCACATCTCCTGGAAATAGTTTTCCAGAATTTCCTTGCGAGTCTTTGTGTTCAAATGCACCATCAATCATGTATGTTACTGTCTCAAATCCCCTATGAGGATGAGGGGATGCACCCTTTGCTTCATCTGGAGCATAATTTACAGGACCCATTTCATCAAGAAGTAAAAAAGGATCAAAATCTCTTACTGCATAATTTGGAAATGGTCTATTGACTTGAAAGCCATCACCCTCAGTCGTGGTTTTAGCTGTTATAATTTCAGAGATGATTCTTTCTTTTTTAGATGATGACACAGTTGTTATACAAAATAATTCTATTTAATCATCAGGCAATCAAAGAGTCTAGTATTTCAGTTCAATTCTACAAAATGTGAATCCTTAGAGGCCCGAACCATTATTGGGAGCAATTTGAATTCAACATGGATCAATGATCTGAACAAATCATTCATGAGTATTATAAACAATTTATGCACAACAAACATCATGAAAGATAATAATTCAAATCAATCTTGGGAAGAAGTTAGAGGATTATCTTGGATATTTGTTGAAGAATAATTCTAGAATTTAAGATTCAGGCCATTTTTGACTGTACTGCCATTAATGTCAAATTTGGTCTTGACAATCTCACTGAAATTTTCACCTTTTTTAATTCTTGAATAAATTTTATTTTTTGCATCTTGCATAGATTTGACTTTGGTAACTTTTTTTGGAGTTTTTGGTTTTGTTTTGGCAGCCATTTTTAATCGATTTCTATAATAAAAGATACTTAAGTTTGTGTAATCTCTTAATTTCTTAAAATATCTTAATTTCACTTGATTTTACTAAAATCAGGTTTGTTTGTGACTGAAATTAGGCACAGTTTAAGCAAAAACTATCACAATACAGCAGATTCAAGCATTTTCTAAGAGAAAATAAGAGGAATTAAGACTCGTTTAAGAGAATACAAGAGATCACAAGACAATCTAAGAAAAACAAGATGTTCAGAATGCAACAGGATAATTCCTACGTGGCGGTTAAATACAAATTTTGCATAATGGAGTCATGTTCCAATTATTAAGTAAACAAAAAAAGATATTCAAAAGAATTGAAAGCAAATGGAGTCAGCTAGAGAATCCAGACCAAGAATGGTAAGTGGAAGAAATTCTCTAATCCCATAGACAAAAAAATTACTTTAATGATTCTTGGATTTTTTGAGTGTCAGTAAACTGTCTAAACTGAATTATTTTGTCATCTTGAATGTGATAAACATGAGAAAAAGCAACCTCAAATGATTTTCCCGTATTTGAGATTCCAGAATACATTCCATTTACCATTACATGGTCTTTCATGTCTGTGAACTGTTCAGGAATGGCATGAAATTCTTTAAAGTTTGATAGCATTTTTGGAAAGTATTCTTTGAAAACTGCATCTTTTCCTACGTATACTCCGCCATTTGGCATTCCTTCAGATAGCTGCCATGTGATATTTTCATCACACAGTCCAAGGTACGTTTCCTTGTCTTTGTTTTTAAAAGCATGATAGAACTGTTTTATCAATTCAACATTTGCCATAAATCGAATTTGAATAATCCATTAATAACTAATTTCCAACAATGCACATGCTTGATTTTATTCTAAATCTCCACTTAAACATAGATTCTAGCCCACTAACAATATTCTAAAACTGTGGAATTAGTTCATTTTTTAGTATTGAGTATAAATTATTCTTAAAACAGATTAGTACGGTTCCATCTTTGATGTGCAAATATTCTTTGATCTTGATTAATTTAGTCTTAGTTTTTTGAATCTTTTATTATATTTTTTTGATGTATTTTGATCAATCCATGATTAGTTTTATTATCATATTTTGATTCTTGGATATTAAACTCATTTTGTAGTTCTGATTCGATGTCATCTCTTATTTTATTTACTTGCAATGTTGCTTCTTTCATATTATTCTTATTTTTTTCTTTGATCGTAAATACTTTGTAAATGCCTGTTGATTTATTTTTAATTTTTCTAATGACTTCTTCTGCTAGATCAAAATGACCCTGTTCATGTTTTAAAAGTAAATTCCCTTCTTTTAGATTGATATTTTTTGTTACCCAAGATAAATTAGGAATGAAAATTGCATTTAATTGCAAATCTTTGATTTTATATTTGAGTTGCTTTCCCACTTTGAGATATTCAATTATGGGTTTTGACTCAAACCCTATTGCTGCATTAGCTGATGCCTCTGAGTCAGGATCGGATTTTTTTTTAAAATCACTCCATTTTAAGATTTGAGTGTTGTTCCAAATGATCACTTGAGGTTCTCGTTGTACATCTGTATCACATACTAGTTTTTTCATAAATTGTTGATCATTTAGTTATAATCTGTAAAATAGTTAAGTATAGCTTACACATATGTAAGTTTAACTTACTAATTATTCATTACAAAATTGTATCTACAAAGAATCTGCCTTTACTAGTTAAAGCAATAGCAATACTATGATTTTTTATTTCTGATTCCACAAGGCCTTTTTTCTCCATCCAGACAACATGTTTTGTAAGTCTTGTATAGTTTGTCTTGGTGTCGCGCGATAGCGTTGTCTTGTTTCTAGAACCTTTTTGTTTTATGGATTCTGTTATGCGAATTAACATCTTCATGCTTGGTTCAAATTGCTTTTTTTCTAATTCCTTCCTAAATTTTTCTTTAAGATCCAAGTCATTATTTTTTTTAACCCTGCCTTTTTTCTCCATCCAGATAACATGTTTTGTAAGTTTCTTTGTGTTGGGGTTGGTTTTTGTTTTTAGTGTTTTTTTAATATTTTTAGAATTTTTATCTTTTCTTACCTTTGAATTTTGCTTCTTAATTACTGCCATGTTTTTATCATGTTTGTATATGGACATGTATTTAATGATTCTAAATTCAGTTACTGTGTTGTATAATTGCTGATAAAGTGATAAAATTAATTATTCCAATCTGTCAAGAACATACCATATGAAAAAATAATTCATCCCATATGATGTTATGAATGCTTATTACAATCCATCCCCCACCAAAAGAGTTGTCTGCCAGAACAAGACCAGTCGGGGTGACAATCATTGCAATACTTGAGATAGTCTCCGGTGCCATAGCAATAGCAGTCGGAGCATTCTTTGGAACAATGATGGGTTCGATGGGAATGAATCTTGGCGGCGGTGCAATGGGTGCAGGTAGTGCCGCAATGATTGTACTTGGTGTTGCCTCTTTTGTAATGGCCTGGGGGCTGCTCCGCGGAAAGTCGTGGGCCTGGACCATAACGCTGATTCTGACCATAATTTCTTTGATTGTGGACCTGCCATCAATGAATGTGATTGGCCTGATAATTGACATTGTAATCCTGTACTATTTGTTCAGGCCGCATGTCAAGGCGTATTTTGGAAAGGGCTCTGCCGTTTTGTAATTTGGTAAATACGATCAAGGTTAAATCAAAGAGCATTATTTTGTCATGGTAATGGGTTGTTGAACTAGTTGCTCGATTCGGCCATCATGACAAGATGCAATTTTTTCCATCTCAGGTTTTTTGCATTCTTCTAACCACTGAGGCATTATTGTATCACATCCAGTACCGTCAGTTTGACAATGAATGATTGCCTCATCAACAATTCTATTCAATTCTTCATGAGCTGTCATCAAGTTTCTATTTGCATTTTCAATATGGTCAGAACTGTATCCAGTAAACCAGATTAATGCAATTACGCCAAAAAATACAGTTGCCAAACTAATTCCAATTGTTGTTTTTGAACCCAATATTTCACAAATTCATACTATCATTATAACGATTTTCCAACAAACCGCACACCCATTATGATTTAGGCTATTGCTAACTTTTCGTAAAAAGAGAATAGTGCCTTTTATTGATAAAGAGTAAAAAGGCAAAGCCCCCTTCCTTAATTGCAAAATTTTATTTTATAAATAATAGTTGTCAATAGCCCTCTAGATACAATATTCCAAAATTTGTAAATTACGCTAACAAACATGTATGCTATACTAACTAACATGTCAGCCTTTCTTAATTACTATTTTTCCGAATTAAAACAAGTTGACTCAAATTTATAATTGTAAAAGTATATGGAACATCTTACAAACAAAATTTTTGGCATCATCTATTATTTCAATAGCTAATGTTTTTTCAATGTCTTCAGAAGCAAGTGCAGTAACTGCTCCAAATACACTTAGCAACTTTTCTATCAAAGTAGTTACAGATGATCAAATTGATCTTTCACGGTCTGCCCCATATGATGGAGGCTCTCCAATTACTTGACATGTAATAACATATTTGAAGTGAATTCGATAGAATCAGACCCTCATTGTTTACATAAAAAAGAGTTATTCTTATTGAGTGCATTAGGAGTAATTTTGATAGGAATTGCTGCCATACCTGAAACATATGGTGAATCACATGAAAAAATTGGAAAAAAGATACAAAACATAGAATTACAAATAACTCATTTGCAGAATTTACCAGAAAATATCAATGAAATAACTTTATCAGGCAATGTATTTCAATTTATGCAAATCAAGGATTCTCTATTAGAATTAAATAAAATGGAAGATATTTCATTATTTCCATTCAAAACAAATATTGATACATTAAAAAAAGAATATATCAAAACGCTAGAAACCCATATTGATTCTATTCGAGAACATGAAAGAGAGTCTGGACTTTTAATTCAAGAAAAAAAACTAGTAGCAAAAATAACTAAGCAAAAAATGAACTTTGAGATAAATGAATCAAAACAAGAAGAAGTTAAAAACAAAAAGTTGAAAATCCAAGATTATTTAGATAGAAAAGGACCTGAAGAGAAATATCAGAAACTGATTAATGAGATTGCAATAAGAAATGCGCAACAAGGACAAAACAGACTAGACAAAGACCTTCACAAAGAAGCACTACAAGAAATTGCAAAGTCAAAAGAATGGAATCTTGTAATTCCTGCAATTGAGCGTTCATTAAATCAGGTACATGATGAAAAATTAAAAGAAAAACTTGTGAAACTCAAAGAAAAAATGCAAAGAATGTTAGAATTAAGAAAGATATCTGCTATGCAAGAAGGAAACGAGGGCGGATTTGGAGCATTATTAGATGATCCAATAATCAAAGTTCTTGTAGATGATATTCTCAAAGAAATGAAAGGATATACACTTGAAGAAGCATTGGGAGCCCCACTAGAAGACTCAGAATCAATCGTAGAAAAAAGTGAAGAAACACAGATACAGCCAGATGATGGAGATTCGCCTCATGCAAGTGAATACACAAGGGGAATGCCAGAAACTCTTGGAAAGCCAGACATCAAAGTAGGAAAGCCAGACGATCCTGGCAAACCAGATAGAACTGGACCATCAAATAACGAAAAAAATACAAACAATTCAAAGTCGGATAACAAAAAATCAGTAAAAACAAAGTCAAAATAGTCAAATTCTGATATAAAACCATGCACAAATTCATATCCCTCAAAATCTAATTGTGGTTGAACATAATAATATGGATGGAATAGCAATGATGTTTTTCAGAATCTTTCATGATTTAACACTAAGATTCTAGAAAATAAGCCCTTTCCAACAAATCATACTTTCGTCTTGTTTTAGTAGGCCGCAGATTCTTGAACCTAAAAGGGGGGATTGCCTTTTTATCGACAAAGAGTAAAAGGCAAAGCTCACCTATTACTAATTTTTGATTTTTAGATTAAATGCTACAAAAGATATTCTTAAGACATGTCTGAGAGAAAAGAACGCAGTTTATTTTGGTATGTCCTACCGCTATTCTTTAGCATGCCTGGTGCACTGATTGCTTACTTTATCTTACGAAAAGATGACCCTTCAAAGGCAAAAAATTGCCTACTGATTGGAGTGGTTCTTTTGGCGTTTTATGCTGCATACTATGTAGTCTTTGAAATAATGCTAAGAATGTACGAGTTTTCTTAAATTTCTTTAAATTATTTGAAGTGTTAATCCAATAGTGAACCAAAATCCAAGAAATCTTGTTCCGCGCTTTTTTAATGACACTGCAAAAACCTATGATAAAATAGCAAATTGGGCAACGTTTGGACAAGACAAGTACTGGAAAGACAAGATAATTCAAAATATTCCAAGTGCTGACTCTGTTTTAGATCTTGCATGTGGTACGGGAATCCTGACTAGGATGATTGCCCAAAAATTTCCACACGCAAAAATAACCGGGGTAGACATATCTCAGACATATCTGCAAATCGCAAAACAAAACTCCACAGGATTTGAAAACATCTCATTTGTTTATCAAGATGCAGAAGAGTTGGACCTAAAAGAAAAGTTTGACTGCATCTGTTCATCATACATTCCAAAATACTGTGATCCCAAAACCTTAATTCAAAAATGCATTTCACATCTGAATCCAAAGGGCACCATAATACTGCATGATTTTATTTTTCCACAAAACAGATTATTGCAAAACTTGTGGAATGCCTACTTTGAGATTTTATTGTTTGCAGGAAACTTTGTTCCCTCTTGGAAGTTTGCCTTTAAAGAACTGCCAAATCTAATCCGAGAAAGCAGATGGGTTGATGACTATACAGAAACTCTGGAGAAAAATAACTTTATCGTATCAAGACATGATATGACCTGGCACACATCATCAATTATTTTTGCAAAAATGATTTGAAATCTTAAATCACATAATATTTTACAATAAAAAACAAAATTGTTCCAATAATTACTCCCAGTGGCAGTATCTTCAAAAATAGTTCTCTGCGTCTAATCTCTTGCTGGTCTCCGTTGTTTTGCTTTAGTATCTTGTAGGGCCTGGTGTTTCTAATTAGCACATATGTGATTAATGCAGTAATGCCTGATATTGCCACTGTCTCAAGCGTGATTGAGTTTGTTTGGATGGCAGAGCCTGCAAATACGGGCAGGATTCCCCATGAAATTATGGTTGTAATCTTGTTGTGAAATTTTCCACCAAACCATTCTAGATTATATGCAAACAAAAAGAATCCCTCTGCAATTCCTATTGGAAAAAGCAAGGGTGAATCCAAGAATGCAAAGTACAGCCCAATTGAAAATGCAGCACCTAATGAAATCATGGAGATACTCCATAATTTCCTCTTTGGAAGATCTCCCCAAGGCTTTGTCTTTCCACCTATTGCATCAAGTAGATGTGCACTGACTCCAAGTGCCAGAAAATAGATTATGCTAATTGCAACAATTCGTCCAACATCTAAACTGCCAGAGGTTGCACCTAGTACTGCAAAACATGTAACGATTGCAGTGTATGGTAAAAACAAAATTCCAACACTGCGGCGAAAGTTTTTTGGACCAAACTTTGGAACAAACCATTCAGAGGTTCTATCTGATTGCAATAATACTAGTAGTATAGTAATAGCATATAATATTCATCTAAACAGGTCTAGTTATTTAATAGAAAATCCAATGTAGTACTGTGAGAAAGTATCGGAATTTAATTAAAAAAGGAGTAAATGAGCCATTACATAAAGTCCCCTTTCATAAAAAAGCACCAATAAAACGACTCTCAATGCTAAGCAAAAAAATGATTCCGCAATCAGATACGCATATTGCAGTACATTTTGTTGATGCTGAAAAAAAACTACCAGAATACAGCATCCCTCACAAACATGACAATGATGAGATTAACTTGATCTTGTCTGAAGACTCTAAGCTAAAGTACAAAATAGATCTAGAAGATGAGACATACACTGTGACATCTCCCTGTACCATATTCATCCCAAAAGGCCTAACTCACAGCGCTCAGGCAATATCAGGCAAAGGAATGTTTGTATGCATAATTCTCTCTGATGGGCATTCATCAAAATAAAAAGGCATTATTCAATATCTAATTGAAGTAATATTTAGAATCTTAAGCACTATACACTCGGAACTTTACGCATAATTCTATGGAATTTCTATTTTTGCAGATAAAAAGGCAAAGCCCTTCTTGTAACCCTAAAGAAAAGATTGGCAAAAGGCAAAATTTCTCCTGAAGAATATGTTAAACTAAAAGAAGTCTTAGAATCATAGTTATGGATGAGAATCTATGTTTAAGTGAAGATTTAGAATAAAATCAAGCATGCGCATGTGGATTTGCAGAACCTGATTCCATCTTTACAAAAGTTCCAGCTTCCTTTTCATGAAACTCCAGATTGCCCTGCTCAACTTTGATTGCCTGTGGAGGACAAACAGAAACGCATGCCATGCACCATATACAATCGTGTTCTCGAATTGGGTCTGCCTTGTCGGTATAGTCCTTTCTTTCATCTTTCTCAGAACTGCCAGTTCCTTCAAAGGTTTCATTGATTGCATCTATTGCAGGAGTGTCTTTTTCAGTCCTATACCACTGGAATACTTGGACAGGACATGACTCTATACATGCACCATCTGCAACACAAGAGTCCCAGTCAACTGCAACCATTGTGCCACTTATCCCCAATGGAACCTGTTTTTCATCTCTCTTTGCATAAGCAGCTTTTACCTTGTCATCTTTGAATGCTTCTGCATTTGATCTGCCAGGGCCCCAAACATGATGAAAGTTTTCACCGTCAGCATGTTTTATTTTTCCAATTGGTTTCAGACCTTCTGGAAAGTTTTCTGCTATTGGCATGATGTAATAGTGAACCGTATCATATTAAGCGAAACTGATGATTATGTAAATACAATGTACAAATATGTCGACATTTAGCAAATGTTTTGATGTTATTGTATTTGTCTATAGATATAATCGCGCAAAAACTACGTTGTTAAAATCATGACATTGCATCCTACACGTTCTAATCAACACTAATATCTTTTGCACGCATGTTAATAGTGTAATGAATATCAAAAACCTGAGATATAATTTGAATGCTAATATTTTTGCATCAATAATTCCAAAAAAACTATCAAAATCTGCATACGGCTACAGTATGGCAGAGAGTGTTTTTGCAGGATTGCCAGCAGCAAACATGAAAGGAAAATGGATTCAGTTAACTACTTTGTCATTTCCTTCAAGTGCAATAGTGCCAATCGGTCATATTGGTCCTTGGAATGGCGGGGGATGGGATGATAAATTTGATGATGCCTACTGGAGAGAGAAACAGAGACCCCAAGCCGAATGTGGAAAAGATCTAAAAAATATAACTACAGACAAAAGTGGAATTCAATTATCAAACAAACTATGGAAATTATTGGGATTGGTGGGAGAGAAAACAGTATCTGTGAATTGGCATTTTGTACCAATACCTAAAAATAAAAAAGCACTGGTAATTGATAAAGATACGAAAAAAACATACCTCGATCCATACTTCTGATCAGTAAGCCTTTTAGATCAATAGCATAACAATTATTTTCAATATCTTTCTACACTATGATTCGAATTCGTTTTCTTTTAAAATTCCATACAATTCTAAAATAAACAAATCCCAACAAATCACACCGTCGTTTCGCTATAGTACAACGCATGTTTTCGTACGTAAGGAGGGGGGACTGCCTTTTTACTCTTTATCAATAAAAATAGAATCCCCCCATTCCGTTCCTAATTCACTGCTGTTTTTCGTTATGACTAGAGAATGATGGAAGTTAGGATTTGTCTTGCATATTTTGAATAGGATGAATAAATTCAGTTTCTACATAATCTCGTTCTAAAATAAGAGATATTTTTTCAAGACACTCAAGTGCAGTATTAATTCGTGTTAAAATCAACCCTTTGACAAATTCTTTAGGGTCGGAAAAATTTTCACTTTTTGCATCATCGATTATGAATTTTGGAGGTTTACCATTTAGTGTTGAAGCAAAAGAGTTTGGAAGGTTAGAAAGTCGTGTAATTTCATGAATCAATTCAATTAATGTCACAGGCAAGTCTGTCGGATATCCATATGCCAAATGATGTTGGAAATGAATTGTTGATGTAATGTCAAGATAATCCAGACTGCCTAAAGAATTTTTATTTTCCATAAATGATTTTTTTGTATTTTCTAGTGCTTCTTTTACATAACTAAGTTCCAAGATCATCAGAACTTCGTGATGTGTTTGTTTAACTGATTCTAGCATTAGTTGTTTAACTTCAGTAACATCCATAGGTTCATTCCCATCAGACAATCTTTTGTAAAAGATGTGTTTGTATTGATGAGGTTTGTTATTGGATGATGCTATTTTCAAAACAACAATTACTCTTTTATTTGGTAATTTGATATTCGTTTTTCTAAAAATAAGATTTTTGATAGGAATACTGGGTTGAATGTTTTTTATTTTATCAATTATGTTTCTTTTTAATTGATCTGAGTCTTCTAAACCTACAACTCTCTGATCAACATGTAATGCTTTTTCACGATCATTATCAATTCCAAAAATAATTGTACCACCATTTGTATTTGCAAATGCACATGCTGTTTTTGATAATCGTTCACTATCAGAATTTACTTCTTTTTTAAATTCTAATATGTCGTTCTCATCGTATCCCTCATCAACTAAATCTATTACTTTTCCTCTAGTCCATTTTTCAACATCGTCAGGAATTTCAATCATATGTTATGAAGATCTACTAAATTGTCTCTTTATAAAAATGACTTAATGATATAGGTACAGAATCATTTTTTGTTCTAGAATCAACAGATTGAATTTGATTTAGCCAAAGTCTTTTTCTATCTGCATTCAAATTAACTTCCCTCACATACTCTCTAATCTTTCCAATCTGTGGAATGCAATCCTGCAATATTGAGGATCTTAATCTTGAACTTCTCAATACCTTGAACCGATAGTACAGTTTTCCATCTTTCTCAAAAGTATCAAGATGCTCAATCTCCTTAGAACCTAGTTTTCCAATCCCTCTTTGTTTCCACTTTCCGTTAAATCGATAGAATCCGTTCTGCAATACAAACACATCATCGGCTTTTTCTTCTAGTGAGAATTCTCCTAATCTTTCTGAATCAATATCTAATGGAATGGTAGTGCATACTGAATCAGTTGCAAAAGACACCACGTCATTTTCAATATCATTTTGCATCACAAAGTCATACAGGCAGGCACGAGTCATGCCTGTAATACTTGCAAAAATCACAGGATTGAACAGATTTCCCATTATTCTATTGACTTTCTGACCAGTCTTTCCATAGATTGAATTGAGAATTATCTTGATTGGCAACTGCAATGGGTTTCCGTCTTTCTTTAGTTCCAGTCTTTTATCATACATTGAATGAACAAATTTCTCAAAAGGATAGACTGGCTTGCCGTTTGGAATGAACTGATATGAATCCAAAATTTTGTAATGTTTTGAATCTGCAACTTTTAGTTCATGTAATGTAACATACGTTTCAAACTTTCCACTAGGAAAAATAATAATTCCATTGGTACGAAACGGAAACGGTGGAATATACTTGCAGTCTGGAATGTCTGCAATAATCCTAAAGAATCCAAGTTTTGCATCTTTGTGAATTGACTTTCTTTTAATCCATCGTCCTTTGGTCAGGTCAGGAATCTTTGTCAGGGAATGGGGATATGCAGAGTTGATATCATACTTGTAAGCAGTTCCAATAAATCCACGCTTTGTAATTTCAAATCGTCCTCCATAGTAACATGAAAACGCCATCTCCTGAACATCATATGGAACATCATCAAACTTTGGGAAATTGATTCCGTTGTTGATCAAGACTTTTTCTGCCAGATATCCAGAGGATACCCATCTTGCAGGATAGAATCCAAATGCATCATGGAATAATTTTATCCAGTGCTCTGCCAACTCTTTTGTCAGTTTGCAGTCTGTGATGCAGTAATCTCTGATTTTTCTTGTGTTTCTTTTGTAAAATGTAATTGAGAACTGACTCCTTTTTGACTTTATGTCAAGATACTCTTTAGGTAGTTTTCTGATATTGTTTTGATATGCATCAGATAGTTTTGCATGATAGAATTGCGCAATGTCATAAAATATCACAGAGTGATGTCCCTTTGATATTTTCAGACACTTGTTTGGATGATACTCTATGGTGTAATTTTCAAAGGAGAATTTCAGTCTTCCAGTATTTTTGTACTTGAATAGTTCAGAGCCTAAAAGTTTCAGAATTACTTCTGCATCATACCCGAGATGATAAAAAAAGCACCACGAACCCTCATATTTTCTGCAAAACAGCCAGTCTAGGCATGATTTTGGCGTGATTTTATCCAAGAATCTCCCATCAGAGTCGGCAATCAGAAAGATGTTGCCGTTATAGGTTTCTGTATCAATTGCATAGACTCTTCTCTTGTGCGATGTTGCAGGATCTCTGTTCTGAGGCTTTTTTGTAAATACTCTTCTCAGATTCTTGCAGTCAGTTACGGGGACGGATTCTGCCATACTGCATCAGGAATTGATACGTCATCGCCACGCTTTCGTTTTGCAAACTGTTTTCTTATCTGGTTGTATTTTAGATTTGGAAAGTTGTTTCTGATTTGCCTGATGTAGTTGTGATATCGCTTTAGTTTGTTTGAGCGTGTAAGGTTTGGATTTTTCTTTGGTGGAATGGGTTTTGTAATTTCTAATTTTTTAATTTTGTTTTAATTTGATTCTTTAATTCTCTTACTAGTTTGTTGTTTGGAAAAATCTTGAGTGCGTCTAACTGTTTCAAAAGTTTATCTTTGTCTTCTGCCATAATACCATCACTATTGTCAAAAAAAGGAGAGTCTAGAGTTTCTCTAGACTGTACCTCCTGATTTTTCTTCCATTCTTTGATGTTCCAAGCCACGTCTTGAGAACCAGTATGTCTCCTTTGTGAAGTGACTTTGCAATCCTGTTCCACTGGTTTAGGAAAGAAGCATTTGCTGAATCATGGTTTTTCAGTTTAACGTTGTATTCTTTCCATGTCTTTTTTCTTTAATCAATGCTAGTACATTGATTGAGAATTCTGTCTCAAAGGTATTGGTTTCAGCAACCTTGAGCTCTATGGTGTCAGGATTCTCAGAGTCTTGAGATGTGTACTGCCCCCATTTTAAAAATGGAGGATAGAGGGTCTCACTCAGTTTTATCACCTCCTTTTTCAATTACTGGAGAAAGTGTCAGAAACTTTTCTCCATCAAACTGAACCAGTTTTACATTGACATCTGTGGTTATGCCACAGTTATCCAATGCAGTCTTTGGCAGAGCAACAATCTTTGAAAAATTCTGTTGCGATACCTTTCTGTTTCCAAAGTCAGTAATTACTGGTTCTAAAATCATGTCTTTGGGTTTGATTTTCTTCAAAGTCATAACATACTATACACTATAATGCAAGTATAGCCTACCAGTGGTAGGTTAACCTACTATGGATTACGCACAATTACGACCAAATTCTTCTGAAATGACTCAATACGAGTTCAAAATACTGGAAATTATACAAAAAAATCCCGATATTCATCATAATGGAATTTTAGATCTTTCTGTTCCAAAATACATGGCAAAAAAGACTGCTCAAAGAGCAATACAATCACTAATTTCAAGAGGACTGATATTTGTAAATAAAGTTGGGAGACAAACACAGTATTCATTTAATGAGGGAAAAGAGCAAATCAATCCAGACGATTTGAGAAAATCTGTTTTAGTGTGGTCAATGTTTGATGAGCACGATACAAAAATGTTGGAAAAAAGATATTCTGAATTATCTACAATGCAAAAAACTGGTGAAGCATTGTTTCAAATACAATTAGCATTACAAAATATTTCTCAATTGTCCTTATTGGAATCATTAGAGAACCCTAGTGAGGAATCTTTGAAAAAAGAAAGAATAAAACTCAAAAAAAGAATTAGAAAAATCATTAATTTGGTTAGAAAAGACAAAGATTACAAAATTGTTTATCCCGTCATGATGCAGATATTATCAAGTAGAAAATTAGAATTTTCATTAAATGTTGACCGTCCTGAATTTAAAATTAAAAAATAACATCATAATCTGTTCTTATTAGTTTGAAGTAGCATAGAGGTAGCATGAAACTAGTTGTTTCAGTGTCAAAAACATACACACATCGAGGAAACCACAGACACAAAACATCCACAAAGAAGCGATGGCACATCTACTATTATGATGAGGAAGGAAATTTTAGAACTCAAAGAGTGAATTGGATTATGGCAATGTATTATAAGACTCAGAAAAGAAAAAGACTGAAGTATGTTTGTACTGAATGTTTGTCACAGTTTGTAAGTTTGGTTAAATCACACAAAGAAGAAGTCGAATGCCCTTATTGTGAAGTTTAATCCATATCTACGTGATTTAACATCATTTCTCCTTTGTCAAAATATCCTTCTATGTGATAGTGATATCTTGTACCTTTTGAATCATGATACCAAATTATCAATCCAAAATAACATGTATTTTTATCCACTGCATCATCAAAACATGGATCAAGCCAAAAAATATCTGTACTATAGTATTCATTTGGGGCCAATGAGGCCATTTTGAAGGCATCCACATATTTTGTAGGATCTAGTTTGATTTCATTGGAAGGTGTTTCTCTAATCTCAGCATAATAATTCCGAGATATATTTACCGCAGGCAATGTACCTGTATTCTGAAAATGAAATAGAGCTTTTTGTTTAGAAAGTGTGTGTAATTCACCTACGTGTTGTTCTGTTGAATTAGTAATTTTTTTTCGTAATTCTTTTCGACTTAAAATTGGTCTGATCCGTGTTTTGATATCAGTTTCAATTAATTTGGTTTGAGATCCTAATTTTATAGAATAAATTATTGTTGCTGCAATGGCAATTCCTGCAAATACCATGGAAATATAGAGTCCCAACCAAAGGGATTTGTTTGCAACATCTCCAGATTGAATTAAAGATTCATCAATTTTAGATAATTTTGAAGAAATTCCATCATCAAAATTATGAATTAAATTTTCAAGTTGTTTATTTTCATTTTCAAGGAGGTATAACCTATCTATGATTTTCGAATATTCTGTACTATTCATTAATTGTTCATCAAAAGATGATTCTTGTGCAAATACAGGAGTAATCATCCCTATCAAAATTAACAATAGTACAAATTTCATAATATGATCATAGATTGCCAGTTTATTTCCTTTGCCAATATGCTTAAGTTCATACTAAACAAATGAGATTGTGAATCGAATTCAAGTTATTCTTGGGGTTGTTGGAGGAATACTTCTAATTGCAATTATTGCATATATTGCCAATGAGGAATATCAAAAACAACAATGGGCAGAGAGACTATCTACTGGTCATACTGAATGCCAAATTTTGCGAGCATCAGGAGATGAATGGATCAAATGCGAACTAGAATACATCCAAGAGGCAAGAGAGTTTTGTTGGAAATATCCTGATTTTAATCGTGATATGTGTGTGAATCTAGAAAAACAGATTGAGGAAAGCCCAGAATTGAATAAGATTTTCCCCTAAGTGTAAACTTCAATATGCTTAAGTTCATACACAATGAAATTCTATTGTGGGGCTCAAAGAGTGGTTAAAAGGAGAACCTGACCCAAAGAAATCCTATCAGGTAAAAGTAATCTGCACAAACTGTGACAGAGTAATCACAGTTAGAATTGGTCATGGTTGGTCAGTTGAGGGCTGGTCAAAGAATGCAAAATGTGCCAACTGTAAAAGAAAAGGATCTTTTCAGAAATATAGACAATATTAGATTATTTCTAAACGCTTAAGTTCATACTAATATTCTAATTTTTATGAACACCCCAATTCTGATTATTGGTATTATTTTGATGGTTATTGGAGTTTTTGTGTATTTTACGATTCAACCTGATGTTTCTAATTGTGGCTCATTTGTGGGACAGTTTGGTCAGGTAATTTCCACAAACATAAGCAGTGGATGTCAAACAGTTTATCAGATACAAACCATTTCTGCAGTTATTGTAGTTGTAGGTCTTGGATTAACAATTGCCGGTGCTGTCATGAAAAATTCCTCACAAACTACAACAAACCGTGTACTTGCAATCATTGCTAGCATAATAGCATTTTTTGGATTTCAAATGATTTTTCCATTTCCATATGGAATAGTATTTGCAATAATTTCTGTAATTGTCATTATTTTTCCATTGTTTAGAAATCGAAAAAAGCAAAATTATTAGATTCTAAACTTTTTTGTTTTCCTGTACTGTATTCTACTAAATTTTGAATTATAATCTTTACAACAGTAATTTCTTGAACGGATTTCAAACCATCCTTTGTCTTCTTTCCATGTCTAAACGAATACTTTCTCTCTTGAGAAAACTGTCTTTCTAACATCTCCAAAAATCTCTTGATCAAAGAATATTCCAAAACTACAGTTCCATCTTTTGTAAAACTATACTCTTTGAGTTTAATTCTCTGTCTTGTGGAACTATGATTTGCCATGGAATAAACAGTATAATCCACTAACCATCGGAACGGTTCTATGATATCATACACCAATGGCTGAAATCCTGTATGAGAACGATGCATGAATCCAAGGTACGGGTCAAGACCAAATCCACATACAAACTTGGAAATTTCTCCTGCAAGTACAGAATATCCGTAGTTTAGCAGAGCATTGATGATGTCAGTTGCGTTATTTTTTGATGATGTGATGTGAGATTGGTTTCTGGAATGAAATTGATATTTTTCAGGGATAAATTTTGCAAATTCTGTCCAATAGACTTTGGCTGAAATGTGTTCTGAATCTGGAAGTTCTGAAATTTCACTTCCAATTAATCGTAATAACTTTAGTTGAGATTCTTTCTTTGCAGATATAATCTGCTTACGCAGATACTCACATTTCTCAGGATTTCGGAATGTATCATATTGTGCCATTCTGTATTTTGTGGCAGTGAGAGAATCCATCATGCCATTGCAGAATGTAACAGGCTTTCCGTGATTGTCTAACAAAATGACATTGCGATTGTTCTCTGAAAGTAATGATAATGCTTCAGTTGAGACATATCCTTTGCCTGAAAGAACTATTTTCTCATATGGCATGTTTTTGACAAACCATTCTTCTTGTTCTGGTGGAGAAAATGGGTCGTGGTTTGACTTTAGAATTATTTTGGAATCTTTTACCGAGATAGAGTGACCGTAGCCTTTAAGGAATTTTACATTGTAGTGGTTTTTCTGATTTTTGAGTGTCAAAACATAATCAATTAAACCATGGTGTGCGTGGAACTAATTCAAGAACTGTGTAAAGCCCAAAGAAAAATATCAGAAGAGTAAGTCCAATTAATGCCAATATTTTTTGAACAGGTGTTAATACAATGTTTTTGAGTTTCTTTTCAGAAAAAAAATGAAATCCTTCTAGTGCTCCGCCTATTCCTAACAGAAGCACAGTATACATGATAATGACTGGAATTTTTTCTGGATCTGTATTGAAACTGGCTAATGCTGAAACAGCGCTTCCTACAAATTGGATCCCCATTCCTGTATAGTATTTTATCCCTGCACTTTTGAAACCAGCTTTGAAACCATCCTTGTGAAACACTGCATCAAATGCAGCACTTCCGATAATTACCGGAAAGAAAAAATTGAAGATGATAACGTCTGATTGCCAAGCAATATCTAAAATTTGAAAAGCAGAAAGAACTGCAATAATTTCAATATATCTGATTGGTGAAAAAAATCTGAAAATTGTAATAGGTTTCATTTAATAAAAAATTATTCAATACCTAGTATTTCAAAAGATTGCAACAAATCATAATCCAAATCATTCTCTAGTCATAACGAAAAACAGCAGTGAATTAGGAACGGAATGGGGGGATTCTATTTTTACTCTTTATCAATAAACTCTTCTGCTCTTGGAGGATCTGGTGCTAGTCCCTTTCTCTTTCTGATATCAGCAACAGCTGTTGCAAGCATTGATTTTGGAACCTCAGTCCATGCCTTAAAGGAAGTATTCCATGTAGCACGTCCTGCAGTCTGGCCTCTCATCTCTTCAGACAATGTAAATGTCTCAGAGGCTGGAATCTCACCTGTAACGATACTTGATGCGCCTTTTTGTGACATGTCCAAGACCTTGCCACGTTTTCCAGAAAGAACAGTGGCGACGTTTCCAACCAAGTCAGTTGGCACACGAACCTCAATTGCCAGAGTTGGCTCTAGCACTGCAGTTCCTGCAGTAAGCAATGCACCCATGCATGCACGACGAGAAGCTGGTCCCAGTTGAGACAAACCCCTGTGTGCAGTGTCCTCGTGAGGTACAAAGTGAGTAAACGTGAATTTACAATCCCTCATCTGCTCTCTGCAGAGAGGTCCTTCTTTCATTACTTCTTCAAATCCAGAGTTAATAGAGTCAGTTGACTCTTGTACAAATTGAACACCTTTTGTTCCGTTAATCAAGACATTGCCGCGAGAATCAAACTTCATCACTCTCTTAATTGTATCAGTATCCCATCCAGCGCCCTTTAGCAAGTCAGCAACAACTTTTTTGTCTTTCATGTCGCTGATTTCGCCTGTTCTTAACATGTTTGCAATTGCAGGCTCTAGTGGCTCGACTTTCATGAAGATCTTGTTGTGTCTGTTTGGAGATTTTGCCATGATTGGCTCACATGCAGACTTTACTGTCTCTCTGTAGTTAATCAGAGGTTCAGATGTAACAATCTCGACTTTGGCATCCTGGATACGGTGAGTGGCAACATCAAGGTGTAACACACCCATTCCTGCAACAATTGTCTCACCGCTCTCCTCATCAATCTTTACGATAAGGTTAGGATCCTCAATTGTTAGTTGTTTTAGAACTTCGACTAGTTTAGGTAAATCTTTAGGATGTTTTGGCTCGATTGCAACTTGAACAACAGGTTCAGAGACATACTTTACACCTTCAAACATTTGAATTCCCTTAACAGATGATAATGTGTTTCCTGCTCTAGCTTCAGTTAATCCTAATAATGCAGGAATGTTTCCAGCGCCAAGCTCACCAACTTGCTCTCTTTGGTTTCCCATGAAAAAGTTTACAGACTGAACTCTTCCTTCACGTTTTTCATCTATAATGTTGATAGTTTGTCCGTCTTTGATTGTTCCAGAGAACAGTCTTCCAATTGCAACAGGACCTGCTGCAGGATCTAAGACCATGTTTACAATCATCATAATTGTCGGACCAGTATCATCGCATGCAAGTAGTGCTTTGCCAACATCAGACTCCAAATCACCTTTCCAGATTTGTGGAATTCTGTACTGGACTGCCTCGTGTGGAGCAGGATGATGCTTTACAACCATTCCAAGAACTGCATCAGCTAGTGGTGCTTTCTCTACTAGTTCTTCTACTTTTTCATTTGTATATGCATCAATGACATCTTTGAATGTGATTCCTCTTTCTTTCATCAAATCTATGTTAATTGCCCATCTGTCCTTTGCAGAACCAAATGTGACACTTGCATCCTGAATTGATACCTTCCACTTTTCTTTGTATTCAGGTTCTGCATATGTGTCAATTAATTGATTAAAGTTTGAAACGACTTCTGCTAATTGTGCCTGCATCTTTTCAGGAGTCAATCGCAGTTCCTTGATGAGTCTGTCTACTTTGTTGATAAACAATACAGGTTTTACCCTCTCCTCTAGTGCCATTCTAGTTACAGTTTCAGTCTGAGTCATTATACCCTCAACAGCATCACATACAACCACTGCACCATCAATTGCCCTAAGGCTACGAATTACCCTTCCACTAAAGTCTACGTGTCCAGGGGTATCAATCATGTTAATGACATATTCTTTTCCTTTCTGTGAAAACAGCAAAGTAACGTTTGCCTGATAAATTGTAATTCCTCTTTGTTGCTCTTCTTTATCAAAGTCCATTGCAAGTGCCTTTCCAGCAGCTGATGGAGCGATAATTCCAGAGTAAGCCAAGAGACTGTCACTCATGGTAGTCTTTCCGTGGTCAACGTGAGCAATAACACCAAAGTTTCGGATCTGATCCTTGTTTTTGATAATTTTCAGGACCTCACTGGTTGACTTGAATTTTACCATATTCCCAAAACCCTAAGATTCAGCTATTAAACGTTCCTTGTAAAAAAGATCAGTAAATCATTTGGTTGCTAACATTTCGAATATTTTTTGCAGTGACAAAGTGGCAATCTTTTTTTCGTTTCTTCTTTGCCTCATTTAGCGCAATCAGTTCTGAGAAAAATGTGCAGTACAGCATCTGAGCTAGTTTGTCAGATGGTATGTCTGGATGAACCACATGCATGCCAATTTTTTTGAGGTTTTTTGCCAGATTACAGTTGTGTGCATTTTTTTGCTCAAAGATAATTACAGTGTCGCCTTTCTTTGCTGAAAACAACTCCATGTGAGAGAATTGCTCAATTCTGCAATAGTGGACATCATAACCCATCACCTCATAGAACTTTGCTGCACAAAACATTGCAAGAGGAAATGTGAATAGATTTCCCAAGACATAGATTCTTTTTGATACCTTGATTTTTTTAGAGTCAATATTCGCTTTTGAAAATATCTTAGACACATTTGGAAGACGTATTGATTTTACCAAAGAGATGCAAGTAAGTGCGCTTTCTAAAAACGTGATACTTCCTGCAGTAAATACATCAGAGGTAGGCGCGCAAAGCAAGATGGTATTATCTGCAGATTTTGATAATCTGCTGTTGTTTTTGGCAGTAATTGCAGTTGATTTGTGTGCAATCTTTGCAGTTTTAACGTTAGTAATGGTATTTCCAGAAATAGAGACAAAATAGACGTTTTTTGATTTTACAAGAAGTTTGTTTTTGTACAAATCCAAAGGATCAATTGCTCTTACCACTCCACCAGAAAAAGATTCAGCAAGCATTGCAGATACCAATGAATCACCGCTTCCAGAAAAGATTGTGTTTTTTTGAAGAGATTGTGAGATTGGTTTTTGTTTTTGAAATGATTTTAGAAAATCAACTTGAGAGAATATGTCCTTTTCAAATGCATCAATTGTATTCATAAAAGAAAATAATTTTTGGCATATATTAGAAAATCTCTCTGCAACAGGTTTTGATTTTTATTACGACTGTATCTGAACGGATTATGGAAATTTCAGTGGGACATACTCCTGATTCTGATGATGCATTCATGTTTTATGGTATGTTTACAGGAAAAGTTCCATCACCAGACTTTAAAGTAAATCACGTAATTGAAGACATTGAGAAACTAAACCGCAAAGCTACAGATCCACAGCTAGACGTTACTGCAGTTTCAGTTCATGCATGTGCATACATTCCAGGATATACTATCTTGCGAAGTGGCGGAAGTTTTGGAATAGGGTACGGTCCAATTGTCACTGCAAGAAAACAGATGAGCATTGATGAGATAAAAAAATGCAAGATTGCAATTCCAGGAAAGATGACATCAGCATTTTTGCTATTACAACTGATGATTGGAAAGTTTGATTATGTGGAGATGAACTTTAGCGACATTCCAGAGGCTGTAAAGTCAGGCAAGGTCGATGCAGGGCTTGTGATTCACGAGACACAGTTATCATATGAGCAAGAAGGAAACGTAAAGATTCTAGATGTAGGGGAATGGTGGGACAAGACCACAAACGGACTCCCAGTTCCACTTGGAATCAATGTAATGAAGACAGACTTGGGAATGGAGACAATCCACAAGTTTGACAAGTATCTTCAGGCCTCAATAGAGTACGGATTAGAGAATATGGATGATGCACTAGAATATGCAATGCAATACTCTAGAGGAAAGCCAAGGGATTTGATTGAAAAATTTGTAAAAATGTACGTAAACAAAGTCACAGTCAACATGGGCGATGCAGGTGAAGAATCAATAAGAAAAGTATTCGAGATGGCAAAAGAGAAGGGGCTTGTTCCAGACTTTGAGCTAAGTATTGCCACAAAATAAGTACAAAATTTCCTTGTATTGCCTCTAAAAATCAGTACTATTAAAAATGAACTAGGTTAATGGTAAATTCTTTGAAAATCAATGATCCTTATAGTCTCAAAACTGAAAATAGAGAATTTGTTAATATGCCAGAAACGTATTTTGTAATTCATGTCTGAAGACAAAGAAAAAGAATGGAAAAAAGCTGAACAAGAAGAAATGAAAGAAGAAGACCATCAACTAGAACTAAAAGATGGGTATGAACAAGACGAAGAATTTGAAGAATCTGACGACTAGATTCTAAACTCTTTTTGATACTTTTGGGATAGTAAATGATTGATTCTTATCTAAAAAGTGACTAGATAACAGATAGGTCAGATAATCGATTGTAACTAGTAATCAAATACCATTTGAGAAATTTTACGTTATAGTGGTATGTCTTGCATTACAAATTCTAAGACGGTAAACCAAGCGATATTGCCAAACAAATCGCAGAGGGAATTAGTCCCTGCCTGTATGAAGAGGCATACTTATGAACAGTGGTTTTGCATTATAATTGAGCACATATTGAGTAAAACCATCAATCCTAAAGTAGTAGAAATTCTGAAAACCAAATCTCTTGTGCCAACTTTTGATCCAAGCATGAAAACTCTTATGCGCATAGTAAAATTTATGAAAGAAAATCCATCTGAAGGAAAAACGCAGCTAGCCCTTGATACCAAACTAAACTATGCACGACTTGCAAAACATATTGTATGGATGGAGAAAAAGGGTCTTGTTGAGTCTGTAATTGAGGATAACAAAATCAATATTTCTCTGACTAGTACTGGCATAGACTTTGCAAAAATAATTTCAAAAATTAGTTAACATTCAATATACGTACATATTTGTCTGCTATACCATCAAATATGTACATCAAACCAACATTCATGTCAGCGTGAGTTAATACAATAAATTTCATAAAACATACAATGACAAATACAAAGCAAATTCTAATACTTCCTGTATTAGTTGCATTAGTTTCTGTTTTAGCCTTTACTGGTCAAGACGCATCAGCAGTAGTCTCTACTGTCCATGATAAAATATCTTGTAATGCTCCAGCAATAGGCGGATCATGGAGCTCTGCTACTTCAACATGTGTAGTTGGAACTCTTGTGATTGGCCCAACTGATAAACTAGTTATCGGTGCAGATACCACTTTTAGCATTGGTAGCGTCACTAGTAGTGGTGTTATAGTAAACCATGGAACAATCCTCATTGCAAGTGGCGGTGTAATTACAACATCTGGTGAATTTACCAATAATGGTGTTATTGATAGCACTAAAGGTACAATAACAAATAGCGGTCCTTTCAAGAACCTTGGTGAACTAACATCATCTGGAACAATTACTAACGGCCCAACAGGTGTTATAAAAAATGAAGGTCAATTGACAAGCACTGGTGTAATTACGACATCCGGTACTATCAAAGTAGGAATAGATGGCGTACTAATTAGTAGTGGCACATTTACCAACTCTTTGAACTTGGTCAACAGCGGCACCATCATGACATCAGGCACATTCACCAACAGTGGTCCGGTTATGAATTTTGATACAATTCTAAATGAAGGATTGTTTTCTAATAGTAACACAATCACCAACTGGGGAAACATACTCAACTTGTGTAATGGATCAATTACAAATTCAGGAACAATAGCTATCCATAGAGTAATAGAACTCTGTATAGCCTAAACCCATTTTTTTATTTTTTTAGATTAGACTATCATAATTTTGATTTTTTAAAAAATTTAATGCCTGTTTGATTGATTTTTGATATTGTCTTGTGAATGATTACAAATGACCACTACCTGAAATTTTGTTTGACAGACGTTGAACTGGAGATTGCCAAACAACATTTCTAAAATGAAAAACTAAACGAATTTCAGTATATAAAACAGAGAGGGAACAGTTCATCAAGTAATTATAGAACAAAAAAAATTTAGAATCAATGGGTGACGGAATAGGCGGTCCGGTTGTGGGAATTTTGACTAACAACGCATTTGAGTTGCTTGTAAGTCATGTCAGAAAAGACAACAAAGAGGAGTATGGCAAGACAGAAAAAATAATCATGAGCAAGATTGACGATCCACAACAACCACAATACGAAGAAAAGACAAAAGAGGATTTAGAAAGAGCACTGAAAGGAAAATTTGTTTCATGCAATGTTCAATACAGAGACAAAAAAACAGATGCACTTGTCTGCAACGTATTTGTACAAAAGCCACCAGAAGGATTTTAGATCAAACTATTTCAAATAAAAACAAAAACCAATTTCCTAATATACGATAGATGCAAAACAATGTCAAATTGGTACTAATTGACAAGAAAATTTTTGCAGGAGGCATTGTCATGATTGCTGCAGGAATCATAATAGGATTGACAACAGGTGAGCCACCTACAGGACAAGCTGGAATGACGGAAGAAGAGATTATTGACTTGATGGTAGCTGAAGACGAGAATCAGGCATTACAGTTACTGTATGGATTGCTAATTGGCGTAGGATTCTTGTTGGTTTTGATAAGTTTTGGAGCAAGGCGCAGAAAAGGCAGTGCAAAAAGAACAGAAAAGAAACCTGCAGAGTGATTCAAACTTTTTAATCCCAATTAAACACAGAAAATAAGTTGATTCATGCAGAGATTAGCATCTATCCAATAGCTACCAGAACAACCAGCGCCAGTTTTTACATTGCAAAGGCAATAGAATCGATTCAAAAAATCGAGAACCTCAAATACGAAATAAACCCGATGGGGACAATTTTAGAGTCAGATGACATGGATACCATTTACAAGGCAACAAAGCAGATGAGTGAGACTGTTCACAATCTAGGAATCGACAGGGTCGAAGTCATAATCAAGATTGATTCACGAAGAGACAAGCACCTAAAGATGCAAGAAAAGGTAGACTCTATTAAAAAACATCTAGACTAGTTCTCAAAAAGACTGCTCTTCAGCTGCTCTGCAATCATCGCAAGGACAATGCCAGTGACATTGAAGGTTTTCTCTTTTTTTTAATGTCTTTTTCTTTGCCATGGTACCAACAGAATTTAGAATTGCGAAACTAAAATGTCTTCAATATATCAAAGTGAGTATTTCTTTGCGCAGGGACACGTCCTATCTCTTTTACCATAGTTGCAAGCTCATCAACAGAAGAACTGGTTGCCTTTCCTGCAGCGCGATAAATCTCCTCAGAAAATGCAGTTCCAACCAAATCACTGCCACCATTTGATAGTGCAACCTGAGCTAGTTTCTTTCCGTATGCCACCCAATAAACAGAGATGTTGTTTAGTGTATTTGCAAGCATTAGTCTAGACAGTGCAATAACTTTCAGGTCATAAACAGAAGAGCACTCATTGTTTACCAAGTGTTCTTGTTCTAGTTCGGTGTTATCAAGGCTAAACTTTAGAGGAATAAGTGTGATGAAACCATTTGTCTTTTTTTGCAGTTCACGGATTTTTATTAGATGATCAACAATGTGTTCAGGTTTTTCAATGTGTCCATAAAGCATTGTCACATTGCTTTTGATTCCCATGTTATGGGCCTCTTCAATTACATCTAGCCATTCTTGTCCTGTACATTTACCTCTAACAATTTTTTTTCTAATGTCTGGATGGAACAGTTCTGCACCACCACCTGGCATTGAATCCAGTCCAGCATCTTTTAGACGAGACAAAATTTCTTTAGTGGAATTTTTTGTAAGTTTTGATAGATAGAAAATCTCAGCAGCAGTTAGTGCTTTGATGTTTAGTTGTGGATGGCTTTTCTTTATGGTTCTCATCATGTCTTCATAGTATTCTAGTGGAAGTTTTGGATGAAATCCTCCAACGATGTGAACTTCAGTTGCCCCCATCTGTTTTGCAATTCCAACTCGTTGCTCAATCTCTTGAGGAGTTAGTGTGTAAGCATCCTCTGCACCTTCTTTTCTGTAAAATGCACACATTTGGCAGCTTGCAGCACAGACGTTTGTGTAGTTCATGTAGTAGGATGCTGCAAAAGTCACAGTATCTCCAACTAGTTCTTTTCTGCGGGCATCAGCTACTGCTCCAAGTAAATGCAGGTTATCATAATTCATCAGCTCAAGACCGTCTTTGTAGGACAGTTCTTCTCCTGCTATGGCTCGATCTAGTGCCTGAGAATCGCCTGCCAACTGCTCTAGCATACAGTCTGGCGTCTCTTTCATGATATATTCCTTAGTTAGGCTCAAGAAATAAGTAGCCAAGCAAAGATATCATACCATGGTACTTCCTCTAGTAGACGAACACAAGCCAAAATGCTATCTGTGTCATGAGGGGTTTGAGAATTTAGAAAAACTCAGAGAACATCAAAAATCAGAACACAAAGAATTTTTCGAGTCACACGAAAAAGAGATGAACCGAGAACCAGCACCTGGCGACGTTACTGTGTTTTAGTTTCTTTAATTGATTTTATCAAATTTTGTGCCATATCCTTTGAGATGCTTGCCAAGTCAAATTCATTGTCAATGGATAATGCCTTTTTGAAATGCTTCAAGGCATCTTGCAGTTTTCCAGTCTCACCCAAGGAAAGTCCCTTGTATGCAAGTGCCATTGCACACTTTTTGTCAATTTGCAGTACTGCATCATAGCACTCCATTGCCTCAGCATACTTTTGATCAGAATGCAATGCAGTTCCCTTGTTAAGCAAAGCATCAATGTTTGTAGGAGATATTGATAATGCCTTATCGTATGAGCGAATTGCAAGTTTGATTCTGCCCATGTTTTGCAAAGTTACTCCTTTGTCAATTAGGGCACTAACGTTTGAAGGCTCTTTTTCTAGTACAAGATCATAGAGATTAAGCGCATCATGAAAATCACCCTCTTCAACACATTCGTAGGCTTCTGCCATCATTCTTTCTGTGTCATTCAACACATCAGATAATATTTTGTTAATAATATAGATTCACTGTTTGTCAACATAAAATCAAGAGGAATGTCGGTCACGTGGGTCAATTTGCAGTGATTTGTTAAAGCAGTCCATTGCCTCTTCGTATCTTCCAAGACTTCGAAGTGTGATTCCCTTGTAGTTCCACAAGTCAGGGTTGTCTTGATTCAAAAGAAGTGCTTGCTCAAAAAACCCCAAGGCATCATCGTATTTCCCGTCTTCCAAAAATGACTTGCCCTGAGAAACAAGTTCATCGATTTTATCCATAAGAGATATGGCAACCTATTTGTTTTAAATTTGAAAAGACACAACAGATTGCGAGCCTGACAGATTAAACAAATTTTCAGTAATCTAGTGAAAATTTAAATAAATTTTTCCCGTTATGAGAGTGTGGATTTGGACAATACAGATGAGAAGATTCTCAAAAACCTGATGGTAGATGCAAGACTATCAGCAAGACAGCTTGCAATAAAGCTTGGAATGTCAACTGTAACGGTTCTATCTAGAATAAAAAAATGGAGAAAGCAAAGATAATTCACGGGTATTCTGCAATAATTGATCATGAAAAACTTGGCTATTCCCTTACTGCAATAATTGAAATCATTGCAAAAAGCGACATCTTAGACGTTGAAGAAGAGATATCCAAATTTGAAAATGTCTGTGGAGTGTATGACATTACCGGCTCAACTGATACAGTAATCATTGCAAAGTTTAAGGAAAGAAATGAACTAAGCAAGTTTGTAAAAGATCTTGGAGCAATGCCTAATGTCGAAAACACAATCACACATGTAGTATTAAATACGGCAAAAGAAGATTTTAGATTAACATAGTGAAGAAGAGTTGAGAATTTCAAGTATCTTTTTAATTTCAACAATGATATTTTTAGCACAAGTCTCATACGGGCAAACCCAAGAGCTAGACATGGATCTTGAAGTATCAGATAATGACAAGATTATTCTGTTTAGCGGATTTGCAATAGCAGTAATTGGATTGTTCTTGTTTTTAGCTAGAGACATTATTCTTAGACGAAAAACATCATACGACAAAGAAGAGCTGGAATCAAAAAAAGACAAGACACAAGAAAAGTATCATTCAGACTGGGGAGATGATTACGAAGAGATTGGAAAAAGAAGAAACACCGTTAAAGACAAAGAGTTCAGAGATGCTGCAAAAAACAACGAGCTGCCAAACTATTATGAAACACTCGAAGTTTCAAGAGAAGCAACACAAGAGGAGATAAAGACAAAGTTCAGAGAACTTGCAAAAAAGAATCACCCAGATAGAACCAAAAAAGACTCAGAAGAGACAATGGCAAAACTAAACAAGGCATACGAGGTGCTTTCAGACAAAGAAAGCAGAGAAAGATACGACAAGTACTTTGTAGACTAGACAGATTCTAGTTTTACAATAATCATACTGAGTTCTATAGAGTCAGGCGTTTGAACGCTGTTTGTAAGATTTGTAAAGATTTCCAAGTTTTTGATACTCCCATCAATAGTCATACTAGTAGTGATTTTGAGCTCGCCAAACTCTGTGTTTGGGCCAAGCATCTTTTTAGTAAGTAATGGAACTACTGAGAGGTCTTGTACTGTTGCCTTCATCTTGTAGGCAAATTTGTCTGAAAAATACACACCGCCACGAGTAGTAGGTTCATTGACAGGAACTGGAGAATGAGCTACTGAAACATTGGTAAGAGGGTATGAAGAATCTTTTAGATAAAGTGTAAACTCTGAAGCACTAGCAGAATCAATTAAAACTTTCAAGAGATCTTCGTCTACTGCCATTTAAAAATAGCAAATTTACAATTCTATTGAACCTTTCTACACGAAGTTTCAAGAGTTGTCAGGTCAACTTTAAAAACAAGATAAAAGATTGAGGGATAATGCAATTATTTGCAAACACCCAGGTAATGCGAAGTAACATTCTGGATTTGCTAATAGAAAACAGGCTAGAAGACGACTGTTATGTGGAGATGCTAGATTACACCATTGATTTGTTTGAAAGCAGGGGTCTTGGCAGAGACTATTACGGATATCACAACATCAATCACGAATTAGAAGTGACATATTTTTCATTACTAGCTACAAAGATAGAAGAGATAAAATTCACACAGGATGATAAAAAATATCTCTATGTTGCAGCGTTGTTTCATGACTTTGATCCTGAAAAGAGTGTTGACAAACCACACGAAGAAAGTGTTTTAAAATTTATTTCAGCAGACAGAAAACTTGGCCAGTTAATTAAAAATGCAAACATTGATTTAGAAATTGTCAAGGTGTTGATTCTAAGAACAACATACCCTTGGGCCGGAGAGTTGAAAAAAAATGCAGAGGCTCAAATTAAACAGTGTTTTCAGAATTCAGATTTGACAAGAAACAACATAGAGTATCAAAAACACATCATGGAGATGGGATGGTATCTTACAGTAGTGGACAGAATTAGCGGGTATGCACTGGGAGATTTTTCCAAAGCCATGGAAATGGCAAAGATGAACGCACATGCACTTGCATGGAGGCCATCATTAATTGTCAGAAGTGCAGTAGCATACTTTGAAGAACTGCTAAACAAAGAGACTGAAATGGTAAAGCCAGTACTCAAAGTACTTTCAAACGAGATGAGAAAAAACTTTTTTTGACACTGTTTTGTCATTTATGAGAATCAGACAGCAAGAAATCACCATTCAAGCTGATTGTGCGTATAAAAATCTCAGACTAGTACCAACAATAGAAAGCATGCCCACAAGAAACGATCCAGATTTCATAAATTCATTGCACGAAATCATGTTAGAGTTACCTAGACCGCTTCAGTTCTTAGACAAGTTTGAAGAGTCAATAAAAGATTCAGAGACCATCATCACCACATTGAGATTAAACAACAAGAAAGGAGAGATTGTAGGATATGCAAAAGGAGGAGCTCTTGAGAATTATAATCTGCGAGAAGAAGTCAGAGATGAGAATTATGGTCTAGGAAATACCGTATTTTTAGAACCAATTGCAGTCAAGATGGGTTATTGGGGACTAAAAGGCGGAAGCGAGATGCGCCACATGTTTGTAATGCAAGCCCATGCAAAAAAATTCAAGTACCTTACAAGTTTTGCACTCAGAGACGTCATTCAGTCAAGAATTGAAAGAGAGCAGGCAGAGTTTGTCGCAAAGTTTGATCCTGAACGATGGGATTATTATCGAATCAGAATTTAGATTTATCAAATGAGTTCTTTGAGCACAGAACTATCCAAAGTAGTTCAAGGAGAGATACATACAGAAAAAGAGTTCAAGAAATTTTATTCAGTTGATGCAAGCTCATACCAGATTATTCCAAAGGTCATAATAATTCCCAAAAATGAAAAAGACATCATCAACACAATAAAGATTGCAAAAAAATTCAAAACTACGGTAACTGTTCGCGGTGCAGGAACAGGCCTGGTTGGAAGTGCACTAAACAACGGAATTGTTTTAGATATGAAAAATTTTGATTCAATCAAAGTAGAAGAAAATCAAGCAGTTGTAGGTCCAGGTGCAGTTAAAGGAAAACTAGACAGGATACTAGAGAAAAACAAAAAATTTTTTCCACCAAATCCATCAATTGGTTCTTTTTGTTCAATAGGTGGAATGATTGGAAATAACTCCAGTGGAAGCAGGAGTCTAAAGTATGGAAGTGTGATTGATAATGTAATTGAGATAACAATTATTGATGGAAACGGCAACAAGGTAGTACTTCCAAAAAACCAAAAATTTTCTAACAAAATTAAAAACAAAATAAAAATTGACAAAGAGAAATTCCCAGAAGTTTCCAAAAACTCTTCAGGATACAGAATTGACAAAATAAAAACAGCAAAAGACAGTCACAAAATCATTATCGGTTCAGAAGGAACACTTGGAATCATAACAGCTGCAAAACTAAAAATCAAAAACATTCCAAAAAAAAGAATTCTTTTTGTCATAGAGTACGATTCAATTAGCAACGTTGCAAGTGATTGTATCAAAATAAACAATACCAATCCATCTGCAATAGAATTTGTTGATCGCACCACACTACAACAGATAGACCATAATTTTCAAAAAAATACAAAATGCTTGCTTTTTGTAGAGTATGATGAAAAAATCATCCAAAACGAGAGAAAAATCAAACAGACAATCTCAGGCAGCATGGCCAAAAAACTGACAAAAAAGCAAGAGATTCACAAGTGGTGGAAATACAGAGATTCCTCACTATATTACAGCCTTAGAAGCATCAAGAAGGAAAACAGGATACCACATGTAATAGAAGATGCCGCAGTACCAATAGAGAAACTGCCAGAGCTATTCTCAACCATAGAAAATATCAACAAAAAATTCAAGACAAAATCAATCATATACGGACACATTGGAAACGGAAACCTGCACATCAGATTGATTGCAAAGAGAATAGAAACGTCATCAATCAAAGACATTGCTGTAGAATTTTTTGATAAAATTATCAAGATGGGCGGAACCATAACTGCAGAACATGGAGACGGTCTAGCACGTTCAGAATTTATCAAAAAACAATATGGAAAAACAAACTATGAAACATTCAAAGACATAAAAAAATTGTTTGATCCAAAAAATGTTTTGAACCCAGGAAAAATAATTGTAAATAAAAGTACAATAATTAAAAATCTTGAAAGGTTGTAAGTTACATAACGCATCAAAAGAATTTTTAAAAAAATGATCATCTCAAACTAATTTTGTTTTATCAAATTCAAAAAAAACGAATTCAAGTTGCATGTATGCAAATTTCAATCGACACGTATTTGATGTGCAACTGATCAAAAATGACAAACACAAAGGGTGTAAAATCACTAGAAAAAACACCATTTATTTAAAAAATGTGTAGAAATTGTTCGAAAATCACCTCCGTTACGAAAAAAATTGTTCAGTAACGCAATAATTAAGATCGGAGGTTTGCCTCTTAGTAAAAAAAAATCAACAAGTTCTTGCTAATAGAACCTTGAGCCTAGTGAACGTATGACAATAGGATACTGCGTAAAATGCCGAGACAAACGAGAAATCGGTGGCGCTAAACCATACACAATGAAAAATGGTAAACCTGCAATCAAAGGCACATGCCCAACATGCAGTACAGCCATTTTCAGAATCGGCAGAGGATAGATTTCTTACAGAAATTCAATACTGCCATTCATCAGTAAGGCCATTCCATAGCGAACGCATTGGGGATGGATCTTTTTCTATTTCTTCAGTAATTCTATTTTTGAGTACAAAAAAGAAATTCTCAAGTGCATCAATGCCGCCGTCTGCATACAGCTCGTGTCCAATCTCAGTGATTCGTTTGTGTTTTTCAGCAACTTCAGAAGATTCAGGATTTTGCAAACAAAATGTCATCAAGTCAATTAGTTCCTCTTCTAGCATGAAATCCATTACAAATTATCGAAATTATAATCAAATTTAGGTTTTAGCAAAAAAAGAATTAAAGAGATTACTTTAGTCGTCTGTAGATCTCTTTGAATTCCAATGAAATGTTGTACGACATGTTAAGAAGATGTGCAAGTTGGTTCATAGACGTTTTTCCACGTCCCAATTGCCTTAGAATAGTAAGTGCTTTTTGGGGAGAGCTAGAAAGTAGTGGATTCTTTCCTGACCAAGTCTTAAATGCCTCTTCAACATCCAAACTAAAATTCAAAACAAATTCTTTCCAGTTTGGAATTGATTTGCGAGCTTTCTCAGATAGTAAGATCTCAGATAGCTCTCGAAATTCATTCTTCCTATCGATATAGAGCATGTTTAGTGCTTGTTGGATTTTTTCCTCCTGATACTGTGGAGTGTTTAGCATATACATTCCTGCGATACTCATACTGTATTATACACACAATTAGAGATAAACAATGTAGTTAATTCTCTGAAAATTTGTTAGAATTTTTTAATTAAATTAAACAAATGTTGAAAAATAAAAAAGAAAATGAGATCTTATTGGAATGGGTCAATGAATGGACAGTTTACTATGTGGTCACTATCCATCGGACGTGCAATTCCAATATCGATCAATCCAGCTTCTCTGTATGCATTCAGATCATCAATGGTTTCTAGCAATTGTGCATTTTCGGGATTAGCCCAGCCAGTTACGAAAATTCTCCACATTGGAGAATAGTTTTCATCACCAGGAGCACCTGTAGCAATTCCAGGTTGAAATCCAAGTGGACCAGAACCAGTCAAACCATTCTTGAACTGAAATAGATCAACTGCTGCTGAATTTGCAATTAAACTTGCAGAGGTTGGTGTACTTACAACACCCATCATTTCGGCAGGACCGCTAGGAGTAGCATCTGTTACAATGTAATAGATAGTTCTACCGTCTGGACCCCATCCGCGATGAGCTATGAAAGTTACAGTCATCTCTTCTGTATCGATATCAAGAACTTGTCCACCACCGTATGGTGTTTCATCAGTCAAAGTTTTGTCCTCTTTGACCATCATTTGTCCATCAGGCCAAACAATCTGCGGCATGTTCAAAACCACATTAACAGGAGTCAATGTGACCTCGCCATTGTCTGCAGCTTGCATGACCATTGCATCAGAATTTAAAATTCTTGGCGTCATACCTTCATTCCATGTTACATGAACATGTGATGTCAATGCACTGTATACATCTGATTGTGCAGGAGTGCTAGTGAAAACTTCTCCTTGGAAACCATGTACACCGTCACCTTTTATTCCGTTAGTAAACATGTAAGTTTTTGAAAGTGCTTCATCAGGTGCATTCTTTAGTAATGGTGCAAGCTCTACTTTCCAACCTTGATTATTTGTAATCAGGTCTGCATGTGTTGGATCACTTGAATCGGTAATGATGAAATAAACATCACCGCCATCATAGTATCCATGATGCAACGGAATAGTAGCTGGAACGTTTGCTCTTGATAATCTAAGTACAGACCCCATGTCATCTTCAGTCATTTTTTCTTCCATTTTGGAATCATGGTCGTCTTTTTCTTCCATAACTGGAGTTACAGGTTTGGATTTTTCTTGTTCTGCCATCCATGCAGATTTTCCGCCTGGAATGTCAGAGCACAGTTGCAATCCACAGATATTGGTGCTAGAACCGTATTTTGAGGAACCTACACCTTGACCCTTAAGGGCTTCAGCATCTGTGAAAGAACCAGTAGATATCCCAACTGTAAACACAGGGATGATTGCAAGTAATGCAATGTACTTTAGACTCTTTTTCATTAGAGCCAAAAACTCAAATTTCTTTAAAAGAATTTGTCCAAATTATACTGAAATCTCAGAGAAACGGTTCTCAACATAATCCCAATTGACAACATTCCACCATTCTTTAACATATTCGGGTCTTTTGTTTTGGTATTTCAGATAGTAAGCATGCTCCCACACATCCAGTCCAAGGAGAGGCATCTTTTGCAGAGTCCAAGGACTTGTTTGGTTCTCAGTAGTGAGTATCTCTATTTTGTTGTAGGTCGAATTAAAGACCAGCCAACACCACCCACTACCTTGGATTCCAATGGCAGTCTCTGAAAATTGTTTTTTAAAATTCTCAAAACTATCATAATAGACATCTATTGCATCTTCTATTTTGCCACCAGGAGAGCCACCACCATTAGGATTCATTGTTTCCCAGAACAATCTATGATTCTCAAATCCACCTCCAAAAAAATTAATTTTATTTCTTCCAGACTCTGGAATCAAGCTCAGATCAGATAGAACAGATGTGATGTATTGAGGATGAGACGCACTGCCAATTTCTTCAAGGGATTTATTCAATCCATCAACGTATGACTGATGATGTTTTTGATGATGTATTTTCATTGTTTGAGCATCAATGTATGGCTCTAATTCATCATAATCATAAGGCAGTCTAGGTAATTCATATCGAACCATGAATAACCAAGATGCATCTACAATATAATCTTCAAGAAAAAACCAAGTTTTTATTCAAAATCAAGTTTGGTTAAAGTGTGATTCATCCAAAGATAACACAAGTTTTTTCAGAGGATAAAAAAACAAATTTGTTTTTTTCATGGGTCTCTGAAAAAATAAACAATGCAAATACATTACAAGAGTTTTTCAAATGGCATTTGGATGTCATTTCAGAAGTAATTAGCGAGATAGAAAAAACACAGATGGTGAATTTTTCAAACAAAAATGAATCGCAAGTATGGGCAAGTGAATTTTTAGAAAACTATGAGGAGAAAATAAGAAAGATGAGAAGAACAAGCAACCAAATATTTCAAAGATTTCACGAGTTACAAAAAGAGTTTCAAAGAATCATTCCAAAAGAGCACGAATATCATGAAAAATCAAAGCAAGTAATGCAGATGTTTCTCAATAAAGAGGAGTTGCTTGTTGGAAAAATTATCTTTGCATACAGAGAGACATGGTTTTTAGCAAACCAAATTACAGATTCAGATTTTAAACTAGGTTCAATAGAGAATTATCAGAAATGGGTTGAAACAAATTTTTCAAATCTAAAAAAAATAAAAGAGTCGCTAGAGCAAATTCAAAAAGAGATTTCACAGTAAAGATGATAAGAGTTGAAAAGGTGAAAAAATTATGAGAAAACTAGGAACAATTGATTTAGAAATTTTACATTTGGCAGTAAAAGAGAACGGCACATTTAATGAAACAAATCTTGAAAACTCTGAACTAAAACGACTGGGCGTAGGCAAAATCCTAGATACCCTAGGTTCACTAAAAGACAGAAAATTCATTTCACTAAATAGTGACGGGTCTTTTTCAATTACTCCTGTTGCAAAAGAGATTCTTTGGGGAAAAGACATTCCTATTTGGGCCAAGATTTTACGCCTTTTACAGATTAGATCATGCAGTATGGAGCAGATTATTGACATTCTAAGATTGCCTGAAAGTGAAATCTCAGAGCAAGTAGAAAAGCTAAGACAAAATCAATTTGTCTTAATGTCACCGCAAAGACAAGATGAAAAAATTATCAAAATGTATGAAATACTGCCAGAGGGAATAGAAGAGATTGATAAAACAGAGACAGAAGGGTTTGATAAAATAAAGTTCGGACAAGTAGCACAAGAAGTTGAGATTCTAAGTATTATAGATGAAGTAGTAAAAGAGATTCAGGATTCATCAATAGAACCAGACAAGAAAACAAACATTGTTGAAAAGTTATCAGCACTAAAAAAGAAATTAGACATTTAGACTATTTTGCACGTATTTTGTCTTGTATTTGTGCAAGAATGAGTTTTGCCTTGTCCTTGTTTTCAAAGTTTTCAGCGCTCTCATCCATAATTTCATCAATTTCGTAGCTTTTGTCAACTAGAACATCTGCGACATGATCATCTAGGGTGCCATTTCCAATCAGATAATATGCAAATACGGTATTTTTTTGACCTATTCTATGGAGTCTGTCTTCTGCCTGTCTATGTATTGCAGGGCTCCAATCAAGTTCTGCAAAGATAACGTATTTTGCTTTAGTAAGATTGATACCGACGTTTCCTGCGCGAATTCCTGCAATCATTAGTTTTGATTCGCCTTTTTGGAATTTGTCTATCTGGTCTTGTCTTACAGAATCAGACTGCCCACCAATAATAGATACTGGGGCGAACTCTTGAAGGCTTTCATGAAGCAACTTGTGAATTACCTTATGATGACAAAATACAACAACGCTTTCCTCTATCTCCATAATGTTTTTTACAAAATTAATTACGTGTGGAAGTTTTGCCAGTCCTGCAATTTGCCTTTCACTTTGGATGGCACGATGGTATGAGGCAGATTTTGAAAACTCAGAGTCAGCATCTTTTTGCTCTTCTTCTAGTTTCTTCCAGATTTTATCTAATTCCTCAAGATAGTAATCAGTGTCTGCAGCAATGACTTCCTTGTAGCGAACCTTATCTTTGAGTTCTTTTAGTACATCAGATTTTTTTCGTCGAAGCATAACATGTTTTTGCAACTCATTTCTCAATGATGCACGTTTGTTTTCAAGTACGATTGCTTTTCCTTTTTCATTAACATAGCAAAAGTATTCACAAAATTCCTTAAAGTTTCCCAAAAGTCCAGGTTTTAAAATGTCAACGATTGGCCATATTTCAGAACCTCGATTGTAAATTGGAGTACCAGAAAGACCAATCCTGTAAGACACAGAAGGTAGTGCAGCCAGTTTTTTTATTGATTTGTATTTCTGAGTTGTTTTGGACCTCAAGTTGTGTACTTCATCGCAAACAATTGTCTTGATTCCGACGTTTGCCAAATCATCATAACGTTTGAAAAGTAATTCATAATTTATTACATAGATATCACTTTTTGGAAGTTCTTTTCGTTTTCCAGTACGAATCAAAGTGACGCTAGGAGATTCATTTTCAACTATTCTTCCGTTTCTGCTTTTTTTCTTGAGGAATTTTTCAATCTCCCTTTCCCAATTGTTTAATGTGACTAATGGAGCGACAACCAATACAGGAAACGTCTGTTTTTCAGTAGCAACATAAGATAATGTCTGAACAGTTTTTCCAAGACCCATCTCATCAGCTAGTAATGCATTACCAGAGGATTTCATCAGAAAATCTAGTCCCTCTTTTTGGAAGTTTAACAACTTTCCTCGGAATTGCTCCCCAGTTTTTGCTCTCTTTAGCTTGTGCTTAACAGGAGGCAAAGTTGGCTTTGGAGCATATGTTTTGATGATTTTTCGCTGCCAGGTGGTTTTAGATAAAATCTCTAAAGGATACCTATCAAGGATCAGTTTGATCTGTTTTACATTTTCAGTGTTGTCAGTAACTATCACCTCATTGACATTTTCACCATACCATGCCTCAGGCACCAATCGAGAGATCATGCTCACAGCACGCTCACCAGTTATCTTCCAGCACCAAACTTTGGAGTATTTGTCAAGAACATACTCGAGGGTACCAATGTTTTCCATGGATGTTTCCATAATTTGTCGATAGAAAGTTTTTTTGCCTTATGAATCTTCATATTTTTCTCGATCATTAAAAAGAGAGGCAATAATCTCCAATAGTTAAAATATGATAGCGTTTTTAGGTTATAGAAAAAAATCATTGTTTGAGTTTTGATCAGTTTTGAGCGTAAACTCAAATTTTCAAAAAAACGGCATATACAAAAATTAATGAAATTGCAAATCTACACATCAGAAAAAAATAACCCATTCAAATCAGTATATGTTTAAAGTTCATGAGATTTGTAATGAAAACATGGAATTCAAACAAGATGAAGAGCCAAATGTTGAAAAACCAATACTAATTGCAGCTATGCAAGACATGGGAAATGTTGGCAACATTGTGATAAACTTCATCAATGAATCACTTAGGACAAAAACATTTAGAATTTCAAAAACTCCATTTCCAACATATGTAGTGGATAGAGGAGGATACATTGATCTTCCAGATGAGAGTTGGGAATACAAGTTCACCGAAGACCTGATTGTTTTTGGTGGAGGCAAAGGGCAACCACAAAGCACTAGTGAACTAAACGAACTATGCCAAGACGTCATAGATGTGGCAAAAAAGTATTCTGCCAAATTCATTTACACGTTAGGTGGATTTCACACAAACAGAATGATTGACAACAATCCCAGGACATACATCACTACAACATCACAAGAACTAACAAAACAGATGAAAGGATTGGGAGTGGACATTACGCCACAAAAATCAATCATTACAGGTTTTAACGGATTGATTTTGGGATTTGCAAAAAAGAACGGAATTCATGGGATCGGCATGTATGGGGAATTAAATGAGCCTGAAATACCCCAATACAGGGCAGCAATCAGCATCATCAAAACCCTTGAGAAACTAACCTACAGGAAATTTGGAGATACAAGTAGACTGGAGATTATGGCTCAAGAAATTGAAAGAAAATTCAAAAATTAATCCTAGTGAGAATTTCCTACAGGATGAGGTTCTGTGTTTTCATCATGACAATCACAAGAGCATAGGTGAGTTTTGTGATTATTCATGCAATCAATGCATTCAAAATGCTTTCGTGTCTCACATGCAGCACATATCATCTTACTAGGGATAATAATCAGATGAATTTGAATTTTTTCTTATTTTTGTCACCTAGTATTCTATATCGCTTCTACGTAGCAGATCAGTTGTCAAATCAACATATCCTTGTGGATCTAATTCAGTTACAAATCCACCGTCAATGTTGATAAGATAGATAGAATGCAAGTGTGCATTCAAAATATCATCGTATTCTATAGGAGGATTCTTGTAGTATCGATCGCACAAATCTTTTACTTTTTGGATATCTTCTTTTTTTCTGGCATTAGGCGGAAGTAAGAAAATTTTTGGAATAGGCAAGATTCCAGTTGCAGGACTAGCTAATGAAAACTTTGAGCAGTGCTGACTATATCTTGCAATCTTACTCATTATTCTTGCAGTAAAATAATCTATAGTATCCATGGCATGTTCTGGTGGAGTAAATCCAGTTTCAATCTCAATGACAGTGTTACCTCCGCCTTTTTTTGCAAAAATATCACAGACTAGAATTTTTGAAATCTCTTTTTCAACATCTACATCATAACCGCGTGAGATGAGATTGCTGGCACAGATTAACTCCAAAATAGAATGATTGATTTTAACGAGATTTTTTTGATACATTTCAATTAGTTGCTGTCTTACATGGTTTAGTTTGGGGCGGTCTTTTTGCTCCAGATTTGCTGACAGTTTCTCAGTCATGGCATACACGTCATTGCGGAATTTTTCTAAATCCATAATTCAAGATTAGATAAATTTGGGGGTTTAAGAACAGTCTGAAACTATAGTCCAACACATACAAAATAGGTCAAGATTAATCAAATAAAATTGAAAATTAGCGAATTTTTATTCATACTTTGTCTTAACAACAAAAATAATCATAACATCAAGTGTACAAAAAAGCAGGAATAGTAGGAATATTTTCATTTTTGATGTTATTTTCATATGTCCAGACATCTGAGGCTGAATTATGGGAGTTAATCATAGACCTCAATGTAGAGAAAGGAGCCATAGTCTCAGGAGAGACAGTAGTAATAACAGGCAAGGTAGTAGACCATGCATACAAGCCCATTCAAGGTGCAGAAGTGCTACTTAGAACAGGTTCTGAGACAACAAAAGCATTCACTGACCCATGGGGAGTTTTTAGAGCAGAGTTTAGAGACTTTGATAAAGTTCCAGGAACTTATACTGTTAATGCAATTGCAACATGGTATGCAATGACAGGATTAGAAACAACACAATTCCAAGTCAAAGGAGATTTCTCACCTGTATCATTACTTCAGGCAAAACTAAACACAGAACAAGCAGCAAAGTATCTTAGTTCAAATGAATCAGATTTTGAAAAGGACCCAATAGGTCAAACTCTATTCAAGTATTACCATGGATTATTAAAACAACTACTATTAGAAGATAAAAAATCACTAGAGCCAATTGCAGATGAATTGTATTTAGAAGAGCAAAGAGCCATTGCAGATGATGCCAAAGAGCAGGCAGTTGAAGAATTCAAGCCAGGTTATGGCGTATTTACTGGATACAAATATGACAACTATGTAAACAGCCTAAATCCCAAGATAAAGGATCTTGTATCTAGCCAGTTAAACTTTACAAAGAATTTGTTTGAAGAAGCTCAAAAAGTAAGAATACAAATTTTAGCAGAAGGTGGAACATACGAAGAAGCTCAAAAGGCATACTTGGAAATGTTGACAATTCCAAAAGAGAAATTAGAGCAATTCAATAATGAAAAATTAGAAGAGATGGAAAACAAAGTAGAAGAAACAACTGAAAATGAAACAGAAGCATCTGAGGATGAAACAGAAGCATCTGAAGAAAAGAACGATTGATAAATTCTACGTGCGCCTTATATTTCAAATTCACCAACATTATTTATGAAAATAGATATTCCATTACCATGTCCAACTTGTGGTGGAAAAATGTATTCGGTTCGCTATGAATCAGCATTTTCGTTGTTAAAAAAAGAAGTTGGCAAGTGTGCAAAGAATGTAATTTTGAAAGAAATTCCGAAGATTTTAAAAAATCAATTTGCTGTGCATAACAGCACCAAATTTTTTCTAAACAATTTTTAATCATATCAATAAATTAGTCTCAGAATGGAGATATTTCACAAATCCACGTGTATTACATGCAAAAAAACAATATCAGAAATTGAAAGGATGAGTGCAGATATTGAGAAAAGAGATTTTTTCAAAGATCCATTTTCAGAGGCAGAACTAAAAAAAATCATAAAATTGACTGGAAAAAAGCCATATGAGCTTTTAAGAAAACGAGACAAGATGTACAAAGAACTAGACTTGGAGAAAAACAAAAAGACAGACACTCAGATTATCAAATTGATGGTCAAACATCCAGGGTTGATCTTAAGACCAATCATCATATCAAAAAACAAGGCATATGTTGGAAAAGTTGATGCATCTAAAATAAAATAATTTTAAGAGTTTTCTTTTTTGAATATTCGTATTGCTTCCAAGTGAGAGCAATTTGCTTTTAGTCCCTTTCCATGATGGAATTTGTAAAAATTTTTGAAACCAGGACATTCACAAGTATCAGATGTAACAAAATAGGATTTGTCGGGATCAGATGAAGATTTTATTTGAAAAAGATCATCGTCAATCTTTGAAACACCACCACTTTCAACTAGTTTTTTGGCTTTTCTAATTGTATTTGCGCTCATTGTAATAGTATGATCAAAGTCATTTTTTATTCTTTAATTTTTTTAGCATGTTTGCCCACTCGTTATCTTGTGCCAATGCATTCTCATAAAGAAGCTCAGATGTCCACAAAATAATTTCACTCCAAATAGCTTTGAGAGATTCATCGTCAGTCCACAAGACGCTAGCCTTTACTGCATTCATTGCAATGATGTTCTTGGCGTTTTTTGAAGGGTTTTTGCTCCATTTTTTAATAACCTTATCACAAAATTCCAGAATTTCAGGTTTTGTCAGTGCCAGTTCATCAGGATCAAAGAAATGATTCTTGCCGCTATTTACCATATTTTACCAGCAGGGTTCCAAATTATAATTTTTTAGAATAATATGTTCATAAATTCTTAAATAACTTTACTACTATACTATAATGACGAGAGACTGCTTTTCTGCCCGGAATTGTGCCTAGAGTTCGTTTCACTCTCGTCAAACTATTTTACTCATTTCAAATGATTATAAACTGATTTTCGTATTTTGTCTTATTGAGCATGAAAAGATATGTTGCAACACGGTTGGCAACAATGTTTGGAGTTTTAATGATTACACTGCTAATCACAATTGCACTAGTTGGCTCAAACATGGACACCATCCTCAAACAGGGAATAGTGTTTCAGGTCAGATCAGAGATAACAGAGAATCCTGCCATTGCAGAAAGTTTTTCATCAGTTGATGAGTTTGAAGGATTCATACAAAGTCAAATCGACCAAAGAATCAAAATTTTAGGGTTAGATGAGCCGTGGTATTCACCTCAAAGAATAGGAATTACAATGTACAAAATTTTATTGCTTGATTTTGGTCATGCCACTTTTCTTACCAGTGACGAAGGATCATCAGATGTAAAGGACATCATATTTGAGAAACTTCCACGAACAATTCTTCTATTTACAACAGCTACAATAATAATTTCAATAATTGGGATATTCATAGGAGCATTATCTGCAAACAAGGTTGGCTCTGTCATAGACAGAATCACATCAAGTTTTGCAATTATCAGTTCCAGTTTTCCTGTTTGGTGGATAGGAATGCTAATGATATTTTTGTTTGCCTTTACATACCAGATATTTCCAGCAAGGGCAACACCAGACATTCCATCATCAGATCCAGGATACATTGGTTCATTGTTGTACCACATGGCATTGCCGTTAATCACAATTGTAATGATAGGATTTGGGTCCTGGGCATATCTTGTAAGAAACTTCATGGTGGGAATAATGCAAGAAGACTTCATAATGGCAAAAAAGACAATTGGTATTAAACAAAAAAAGATAATCTACACACATGCATTAAAAAATGCAGCACCACCAATTGTTACGATTTTAGCTCTGAGTCTTTCAGGTTCTCTAGGAGGGGCAATTATTACTGAAGCTGTATTTGACTGGCCAGGAATGGGAAGATTGTACTTTGAGGCAATAACAGTCATGGACTTGCCTGTAATTATTGGAGCAACATACATTCTAACAGTATTTTTCCTAGTGAGCATATTCATTGCAGACTTGCTGTACGGATACTTTGATCCAAGGGTGAGAACAGGTTCATGAGCAGTATCACCCCACAAGAAATCAAAGAAGAGTTTCTTAGAAGCAAAATAGGAATTGCCGGAATTTCTATTCTAATCATTCTTGTTGCAACATCAATTATTGCAATAATTGCCATTCCAGTAGAGACATTTCAAGAATGGAACAATCCAGGAAACTGGATACTGTATCCAAAAGTTGCAATTCCTGTTTGGGTAAATATCTTCATGACTGAAAAAATTCCAGAACACAAAATTCTTGAAACACCAACAATTCAAACAAACTCACAAGGCGAGATCATGTTATCATCGCACAAGTTTGGAGTAAATTTTGACTACAAGTCTTTTCCAAATGACTTTATCTATGTTTTCTCATCAGAGTATTCTGAATCAGTATTATTGAAAATGTCAGTGACTAGACCAGATGGAATTAAACTAGAATTACTATCAACGTCATTACCGTATTCAGATACAAAAACAATTCACAGTGAAAGAATTTTTTCAACGGATAGTGCAATAAAGAAGAATTTAGTATTGCAATCAGAGAATTTTGATTTTGATTTAGATGGATTGTCAGCTGAAGACATTGTATTTTCAAAAACAAATACAAATGAACCACTCAAAGGAAACTATATTTTCTCAGTGGACACATATTCTGTCAACTCTGAGATTAAAACTCATGAATCAAAATTAATCATCGGTGGAAAGGCATTTGGAATGATGGGTACTGATGAATTAAGACGAGACCTTACAATAGGATTGTTATGGGGAACACCTCTTGCATTATTCATCGGTTTAGTAGTATCTATTGCATCAGTGATAATGGGTTTGCTGTATGGAGTCTATGCGGGATTCAAGGGTAAAAAAACAGATGAAGTCATGATGCGTTTTAATGACGTAATCTATGCATTACCAGCACTTCCGTTTCTTATTATTTTGTCAGTCACAATCAGCAATAGCATATTTGTGCTAGTTGGATTTTTAATGATTTTTGGATGGGTAGGCATTGCAAAAGTTGCAAGAAGCATGTCTTTGCAGATTAAAACCAGAGGATATGTTGATGCAGCCAACATGATGGGACAAAAAAACTCCAAAATAGTATTCAAACATATCTTGCCCCAATTACTTCCGTATGCGTTTGCCAGTATCGCAATATCAGTGCCAGCTGCAATCACCACAGAAGCTGGCCTTAGTTTCCTAGGATTGGGAGACCCATCATTTCCAACGTGGGGACATATTCTTCATGATGCAAATACGTTTGGCGCAGCAGCAAGAGGGTTGTGGTGGTGGATTATGCCACCAGGAATAATGATTGCAATAGCAGGGCTGGCATTTGTCTTTATAGGAAATGCACTAGATGCAATTGTCAACCCGAAATTAAAAAGATAATCAGAAATAATTTCTGATAACATCTATTGCAGAATCATTTAGTTTAATGGTATATGTTTTGGAGTTTGGATCAGTTTCTTTTGTTTGTGCCAGTATTTCAGTGAATTTTGTTTTCTCTTCTTCAGTTGCACCTGCTTCATGAGTACAAAGGTTGAAAGCTTTGAGATTAAGATTATTTTTTAGCAAATACGCTATGAATTTTTTATATTCTTCAGGATTTGTCCAATCTTTGTTTTTTTCATTACATGCAGAAATCCAGACATCAACAGAATTATGAAAGATTACTTTTTGAGAAATTTCATTAAGGGACATTTTTTCTAAAAGTCCGCACGTTGCATCTTGGAGCCACATCGTGGACAAGATCCACCTTTGTGTTTGTTGTTACACACAAGACAAACGTAACGAACACCACCAGAACCGCCTTGTGAACCCATTCCAAAGAATCCACCACCGCCAGTGCCAGAATCACTGCCACCATAACCTCTCATACGGTTCATGTATCGTCTTCTCAAGATTAGTGGAAATGCGATAAATATTGCAAGTGCAGCCCCCAAGCCATATGGAAATGGCAAGACCATCTGCAATCCAATGCTGATTGCAAGTGATGCAAATAAGAATATCAAATAAGTCTTGTAATTAAACAATTCAATGAAAGTACCTTCAAAAACCTTATAAAGTTTTGTCAGTATTGTGACACCTCATTTGAATTTCAAAACATCATTTTATTGAAATTGGGATTGCATTACCACCACTGTCCCATGCAAAAACAGAATCATCAGAATACGGAGATTTTACAATTATTGAAACTAGTCCAAAGAAATTATGTAAATCAGTAACAGATGGTTCTGCAGAACCGCTGGGATGTGAGTGAACAATTCCAACATAGCTCATATCAAATGGCAAGAAGGAATGCGGGAATCCTGCAAAAGTAGGTCCAGTGTAATTAAATGGTGGAATTACTAGTCCATCAATGTTAATTTCTCCGTTTTTTGATTTTCCTTTTAGAATTAAAATTCCTTCATTAGGGTGCTTCATTTGGCAGTAAGACAAAATGCTATCAAGTACATCTTTTTGAAGTATCACCTTACGTTCAAATTTCTTCTTTTTGAATAACATGATGTCTCTGGAGTTTTGAACTAATTTAATTTTAAGACATCAAAACAGTGTACTTTGTATTAGAAAATGAACGTAATTTTTTCTCTATTTCAGACACAAGTTGTGGAATAGTAGAATCTATCTCATCAACTTCGCCTTGAAATGTTTCAGATTTTAGCTCTAGATCATCCTTAGAATCAGACACTTTTTCTAATTCTGTTTCCAAAGAGATTAGTTTTTCAGAGCGCAGTAAATTTAATTCATCTTGCATTTTTTGATGTTTTTGAAAATATCCTGAAACTTGAGAGATAAATCCATCCAGAGATTCTTCAATTTCAGTAATTTGAGACAGCGTCTTATCAACATCTTTTACAGATATGGAATCTGAAACAATGCCTTTTCGAACATTTTCCAAAATTACAATTATCGAGTCCCGGTTTTCAGGAATTAGGACATCGAATGGACTTTCCAATAACTTTGTCAAAATAGTTTTTTGTTCTTTGTCTAAAGAGGAAGCATACTCATATCGTCCAAGCGGTCTTGATATTTTTGTAAACTGGGTGTTGATTTCATCTTTGATTTTTGATTTTTCATTTTCAAATAACTTAAGAGCGTTTTTTGATTCAACATATTTTTTGTAATTATCAGATGATTTTATTTCTTCAATTGATTTTTCTAAAGAGGCTAGACGCTCCTTTGCAGATTCCAATTCATTATTTGTGTCAGTAATTTTTTGGATTTTTTCTATTTTAGTAGATTTGAGAGTGTTAATTTTTTTCAAGGCATTGGAAATTTCTTCAGAATTGGATTTTGTGTTCTCAAAATTTTGAAGAATGTTATGTATATCAGAATGGTTTTGATTCATCACTTCAAGATTATCTTTTAGTTGAGCAGCATATTTTTTGGCAAAAATATGGATGACCCTAGTTTGACGCCCTAAAACATCACCGACTTTTTTGAGCAGTTGGTTCAAAGACATATCGAGTTTTTTTGCATCATCAATAGAAGAGATTTCAGGTAGAGACACAACACCCTTCTTTATCATGTTGATCACCTGTTTTTTTCCTCGAACTACAATTATTGCAAGATGTTTATCAATATCATCAACATTTAGAGTATCTTTTTCAAGCATATTTCCAACTTTGATCAAGTCATCAATTAATGGGGCAGTGTTATTTCTGAGACGTTTTACTTCAGAGACAGTTTGTGATTCTCTTAATTTTTCCAAATCAGCCACAATATCTCCCACATCAGACAAGGCAACCTCCTTAGTTTGAGGAATTTCCTCTACGGGTTTTTCTTCTTGTTTCTTTTTTCCCCATCCAAAGACCATTTGATAATATTTACTCAGGGGGATTAAAAATGGTTGTACAAAATTTAAAACTCACAATATTTGAAGGAGTCACATGGCAAAAACTTCAAAAAAATCATTTCACACAGGCACCGTAAAAAAACAATAAAGATTAAAGCATCAAAAGACAAAGTCTGGAGAAAAATTAGCAATATTGCGGGCCTCCCTACATGGGTAGTAGATGTAAAGAAAACAGTGTACCTTTCTAAAAAGAAAAAGGATGTGGGAGCAGTTAGATTAATCACATTTGCAGACGGGAATCAAATTGAAGAACACATAGTTGCATGGAAAACTGGAGAATATTTCACATATGTTGCAACAGATGGATTACCATTAAGAGCGTATGTTGCAACAATATCAATTAAACCAAAGTCAAAAAATCTTGTAGAGTTGACATGGCAGTCATATATCAACAGTAAAAAAATGTCTGAAAAACAATTCACAGAGTTTCTCGCATTTATGGGATCATTTTATGAGGCATCACTTGAAAATCTCAAATCATTATTACAAAAATAACACTAGAGAATTTTCAGGTTAAAATGTAAATACTGTGAACAGTAAAAAAAATCATGAGCGATATGCGCTTTATTCTCATTGGAATAGGCCTTACTTTTGCAGGATTTCTTGTTTTGGGAGTAATGGGAAGTCAGTACCAAGCTGCAACCTTTGAATCAAATGAATTTGGTACGTGTTACGAATATTTTGAAGATAAACCACCACAGGAAATCAATTGTTCATTTAAGATAATGGACCAAACAGTGTTCTTTGCATTAGTGATGGGATTACTTGTATCAGGAGGGATTGCTTTGATCAAAGGTGTAAGAGGAGACTGGGACAGCAAAGTAAAACCAGAAGACATTGTTGGGCCAGGAAACACACAGAATAAAGATTCAGACGGAAAACAGGATTAAGAATTTTTTTTAGATTTTACCTTCTCATAGTCTTCAGGATTATCTTCTTCCAATCTTTGAAAATAGACTTCTTCATATGGCATTTTTATCAATATAGAATTACCAAATTTACATTTAAGCTTAAGGGATGATTTGTACTTTCTGGGCTCAGTTAGGAAGACTCGATGATTTGTTTCATACGGTCAAACATTTCCCCTACCTCATCTACTCTTTGGTTGAATTGCTCATCAGTCAATTCATCGGGTTTGTTAAGAGTAATCAAAATTTCAGAGAAATCACCACTAGAGACAATCCTCATAGGAACATCCCATACTGCTTCTTTGTCGACAAATTTATGATCTAAAATTCCAAGGGATTTGTTTTCACTGAATTTTAGTTTTGATTGTCCACGAGGGCCAGTGAAGGACCACCATCCGTTATCATTAATTTTTGCATCAGGCATCATTTTAGGTGGAATTTGCAAGATTGTATCAAATGCATCACCGGTTTTTTTCTTCACTGTTATGCTAAGAGTTCTAGATCTTGACACGTCTTCAGATTCCATTAATAATTAAAAAGGATATAGTAGTAATGATATGATTATGTTTAAGGCTATTTGTTGAGAAACTCTTTAATTTTTTTCAGGTTTTTGACATTTGATTCATGAAACATCACCATTGATTCTGCAAGAGAATTTGGCAAGACTGTTTTTAGATTATCTACTAATTCATCACCACTGGAAATCATATTATCAATGAGTTTGTCTATCTCATTTTTTTCATCAGGCATAAATTAAGATAAAATTAATCTTAATTATCCTTTTTTATGAGTGTGGCAGTAGATCGAACCTTATCCAATTTTTGGATATTCCATGAAACAATCTCTCGGATCTTCTCAAAATTTTCTGCCTGCAATCTAACTAGCATATCATGAGTTCCAATAGTTTCAAAGACATCTACGACTTGTTCAATCTCTTTGAGTTTTTCAATAATTTCAGCCTCTGCACCCAACTCACAATTTAACATAACATAGGCATCAGTCATGAATCTAACAAATATTTTTGATTATTTAAAGATGGATGATTTTAGGGACAGCTTACCATGCAACATGAACCAAGTCTTTGAGATTTCGTCTGGGTTTTGGAAATTTAGTTTGTTTTGGATACCCGATACACAATACAGATGATGGTACCAAGTCAGTGCCAATAACATCCATTACTTTTTGTTCATCAAACATGCCAATCCAAATAGAACTCAACCCTAAAGCTTGCGCAGCTAATTGTGAATATCCAGCAGCCAACGTTGCATCTTGAATGGCAAATTTCTTTAGAACATATTCAGGAAAATCAAATTTTACCCTAGAAGGGTTCTTGCAAAAAACCAAAACTACAGGGGCATCAACATAAGGTTGATTATTACATGCTTCAACTAATTGTTTTTTCTTCTCAGGACCTTTTACGTAAAAAATTTCAAATCCTTGATAGTTGCCTGCAGTAGGGGCAGTATCAGCTGCTGCAATAATTTTATCAATTTTTGTTGTCTCAACTGGTTTGTCCAAAAATTTTCTTGTAGAACGCCTCTTTGCCATTACAGCAAACAAGTCAGTATCAACAACCTCAGTAGGACCGGATTTTAAAATAAAATCAATTAATTGATTTCTCACATTAGGATCAGATGATTCTGGAACAATTTCTGGTTCATAACCCAAAGGATATGTTTTTTCTTCTTTGATGTCTGGTGGCACAAAACAAGTAAACAAAATTAGTATTAAAGAATTTGAAGTTATTCTGCTTCAAATTTGTCACAACCAGAAGTACATGGTTTGTTCATTACACCCTCACATTTTCCTTCTGCATCATGCATGATTCTATGATGACCGCAGATTTTACATTTTTCACGGAAATGCAGAATTAGTTCTGCAGTTGAAATTTCTGATTGCTGAATTTTTGATTCAATTCCTTTGACCATATGGATTATCTCTTGATGGGTCTTAATAATTATGAACACGCCGGGAAAGGGATTCGAACCCCTGCACGCTTGCGCGTAGCCGTTTTCGAGACGGCCGCCTTACCACTTGGCTATCCCGGCAAAAGATCTCAGATTTTCTCCATAATAAAGCAAATCAGAACTAGAGTTTTTTATCAATGTCAAAAAGTTCATCGTTGAATCTTTTTTTGATTTGTTCTTTAGTTTGATTCCATTCTTCCTCAGAAACAGTGTCAGTAAAAATAGAATGAAATCCAGAAAAATCCATATTCATAATTGATATAATCTCTTGTTTTTCAGATGAAGTTAAAGGAAAATACGAGGTTATCTTTGAGACGCCATCATCAACGTACTTTATTTCAAATATTTTGTCTTGGAGATGAGGAGGAAGTACTAGTTTTACCATAATAAATTAGAAAAGACATCAATATTAAAATCGATTTTACCAAAAATACCGATCAACAAAAAAGGATAAACACAAAATAGCACAAAATCTCAACAAAATTCATGGGATTAAATCTAAAAGATTTGGTGGTCAGAGAAAAAACAACATTAGAGTCATTTTCAAATAAAGTGATTGCAATTGATGCATACAATGCAATTTACCAATTCTTAGCAAGTATCAGAGGCCCAGACGGATTACAATTATCAGATGCAGAAGGCAGAATAACCAGTCACCTTAGTGGACTGCTTTATAGAAATGTAAATTTTCTATCATTAGGAATAAAACCAGTGTATGTCTTTGATGGAAAGCCACCATCTCTAAAAACTGCAGAAATTGAGCGTAGAAAACAAATCAAAATGGATGCCACAATAAAATACGAAAAAGCCATTGCAGATGGAAACATGGAAGATGCAAGAAAATATGCTCAGCAAACAACAAGCATGAAGGATGGCATGGTCAAAGAATCAAAACATCTCTTAGCCTGTTTTGGCATACCATACATTGAAGCCCCATCTGAGGGAGAAGCTACTGCAGCACATCTAACAAACACAGGACAAGCATATGCATCTGCAAGTCAGGATTTTGATTCAATTTTGTGTGGTGCAAAAAGACTAGTTAGAAATTTTACAAATAGTGGAAGACGAAAAATACCAAACAAAAACACATACATCGATATTGTTCCAGAAATTATTGAAACACAAAAAACATTGGATTCATTGGAACTAACACGAGAAGAACTCATCGATGTTGGAATTCTAATTGGAACTGATTTTAATCCAAATGGTTTTGAAAGAATAGGCCCAAAGACTGCACTCAAGATGATCAAACAACATTCGAGATTGGAAGACATACCACAAATTCAAGAGCAATTACAAGAAATTGATTTTCAGCAAATCAGAAAAATATTTTTGAATCCCGAAGTTGCAGATGTAAAAGAAATTATTTTCAAAGATGTAGATTACAAAGGCATAACAGACTACCTTGTAAAGGAACGTAGTTTTTCTGAAGACAGAGTTAGTTCAACATTAAACAGATTAAAAAAAGCACTAGAGAGAAAAAGCCAAAATCTAGATCAGTGGTTTTAACAAGATTTCAGTTTAATAACTAGTGAATACAATTTTAAAAAATGCCTCAAACAGAAGCAAGAAAGGTTCTCAAAGACGCACCAGTTATGTGGAGAAGAATCAACTCTATTGGTGTAATATTGGACTGTAACTCAACGTATGCTGCAAATCTGGGTTACGCAAAATCAGAGGTTTTAGGTAAAACAATCTTTGAGCACGTACCTAAAGAAGAGTGGGAGGCAATGAATAATTCTCTAAGAACATGGTTTGAGACAGGAACAGTCACAGATAGAAAAATTACATTCAAGAGACAAGATGGCAGCACATTTCCAGGACTGTTACAGGCAACCAGCTTATATGATGAAAACAAGAATCTCCTTGGCAGCAATACAGTGATTTTTGATCTGACACAAATGACAGATGAAAACATTGTAGAGTATGAGAAATTTTTCAAAGATGCAAATGACAAACTAGACGAGATTAAAGAAAAAGAATACAACAGGTTAGATGAAGAATCAAAATCAGAGTATGATGGATTAAAAGAGATGTTTGAAATTCTATCTACTGTTAATTTGAAAAAACTTTAACAGTTATTTTGATTCTTGAATTGTTTTTTGAATCTCATCAAAAGCAGTTTGTACTTCAGTCACAGCAGCACCGTCTTCCAATGTGCTGATATCACCAATCTTTTCATTATTTCCAATTGCTTTTAACAGCCGTCTCATAATTTTTCCACTACGCGTCTTTGGCAATTTGGTTACAAAATAGATTTGCTTAGGGGTTGCAATTGCACCAATATCAGCTCTGATTTTTTCTATCAATTTTTTTTCTAAAATTTTTCTATCGGTAGTGACATTTTGTTTAAGTACAACAAATGCAATTATTACTTCACCTTTAACCTCATCAGGAATACCGCATACAGCAGATTCTGCAACATCCTCATGAGACACAATACAACTTTCAAGTTCTGCAGTGCCAATTCTATGACCCGCTACTTTGAGCACATCATCAGCTCGTCCAAGCAACCAGAGATATCCATCAGAATCCTTTAGTGCATAATCACCAGGATAGTAACAATTTTCATATTTTGACCAGTACACAGTTTTGTATTTTTCATCATTACCCCACAATGTCAAAAGCATTCCAGGCCACGGATTTTTGACTACAAGATAGCCCTTTGTGTTAGAGGCAACATCTTTGCCATTTTCATCTACAACAGAGATATTCACACCTGGAATAGGAAGAGTTCCAGAACCAGGCTTTAGAGGAATAGTCTCCAGCCCAGGCAAAGGAGAAATCAACATCCCGCCAGTTTCAGTCTGCCACCAAGTATCAATGATTGGACATTTTTCTTTACCAATAGTTTTGAAGTACCATTTCCAAACTTCAGGATTAATTGGCTCGCCCACTGTTCCAAGTAATCTCAGAGAAGAAAGATCAAATGAATTTGGAATATCATCTCCAAATTTCATAAACATTCTGAGTGCGGTAGGTGTTGTGTAAAAGATAGTTGCTTTGTATTTTTGCAAGATATCCCACATCCTAGATGCATCTGGAAAATCAGGTGCACCTTCATACATAATTTCAGTTGCACCATGCAATAACGGTGCATAAACAACATAACTGTGTCCTGTAACCCATCCAATGTCAGCAGTGCAAAAAAACACATCATAGTCTTTAATGTCAAATGCCCACTTGAAAGTGGAATAAAGATGAGTAAGATACCCGCCTGTTCCATGCAAAACACCTTTTGGTTTTCCAGTGGTTCCCGAAGTATACAAAATGTAAAGAGGATGTGTGCTGTCTAGCTTTTCAGGAATACAACTTTCTGATGCATCATCCATCAATTCATTCCACAGTTTGTCTTTAGGTGTCATCAAAATTTCATTTTTTGTTCTTTGTACAACTACAACATTTTTCACAAAATCAAAATCTTGTATTGCCTCATCAACTACTTCTTTGAGAGGCACAATTTTTCCACGTCTATATCCCCCATCTGCAGTGATTATAATTTTGGATTTTGAATCATCGACTCTGTCCCTAATAGAAGTTGCACTAAATCCTGAAAAGATAACAGTGTGAGGCGCCCCAATTCTAGCACAAGCTAACATTGCGATAGGTAATTCAGGAATCATTGGAAGATACAGAGTTACACGATCGCCTTTTTGCACCCCTAAAGATTTGAGTACATTTGCAAATTTTTGAACCTGAGATAACAGCTCACTGTATGTAAGAATCCTAGAATCCCCATTTTCTCCCTCCCAAAGTATCGCAGGTTTTTGAGATTTTGATTCCTGATGTACATCCAGAGCATTATACGAGGCATTAATCGTGCCTCCAACAAACCATTTTGCAAAAGGAGGGTTCCAATCCAATGTTTTACTCCAAGGAGAAAACCAGGTCAGATTCTTTGCCTGTTCATCCCAAAAAGAAACAAAATTAGAAGAAGCCTTTTTTCTAGTTTCAACGTCATGATTTCCAAGACCAATATCATAGGTATCAGACATTAGAAAATGTATGGACTAGGATCTTTCTAAATGTTAAAAAAATAATTAAAAAAATTATTGTGCTTCCATTCTAGCAAGCCAATCATTATCGTTGTCGTCTTTTGGAGTTTCTGCTGTCACCTGTTGGGGTGGTTCTGGAAATGCAAATGTTACTTCAGATTCTGTTGGAGGTTCAGGTATAGGGGTTGCCTCAACTTCAACGTGTTCTGAAGGTGTTGTAACGGGTTCTGTTGGTGCTTCCGGAAGACTTGTTTGAACAACTTGTTGTGATTGTTGCTCATTTGTCTCCAGATATGAAACGGCTGATTCTTGGATGTCTGGTTTTGGAGGAGATGTTATCTCTTGCACTTCCAATCCCAAGTCTGAAATTCTGCTCTTAACATTTGTAATTTCTGCTGTTTCGTGAGTCACATGCTCAATTACCTCATTTGTGCATGATTTCACAGTTTCAAATGTTGTTTCAGAGATTTCATTACTCTTGAATTGTACTTTTGCATCAAACAATAACATTTTTGCAGACTTCATTTGTTCATCTAACTCAGTCAGTCTTGCCTCAAGTTTGGCTTTGATTTTACTTTCTGTTTCATCTAATGATACAAGTTTTGACTTGTATTTTTCATGAATTATTTCAGCATCTTCTTTCATGTCATCATTTTCTGAAACAATGTCAATCAAGGCCTTTAGACGACGTAGAGTTAGTTGTTTTTCTCTAATGAGTCTTTGAGAGTCGAGTCTCCATTTTGGAATGAATATAACAACATCACCTTGAACTACTAGTTGCTCATATTGGATTTGCTGTAATCCTTGAGAACCGCAGTCAATGCCGACGGATTGAATACTACCATCGATGTCAGTTATAGTTCCTGCGACTTTGCCCATGAATGTTCCGTACATGTCTTTGACGTTTTTACCGATTATCTCGATATCGTCTTGGGTCATGTGAGTAACTTTAGGGATTTGTATAACCGACAAAGGGTAAGGAATCTTTTTTGTTTTGGTAAGATTATTTTCACAAACTCAAAATCACGTATTTTGTAGTAATTTTAAAATTTAGAGGGCATATAACAGACTCATGATTCAAAAAGAAGAACTTGAACAGATTTTGAATTTTGTATCAAATCGATGGGTCGAAGTCACCAAGGAAAAAGACAGTAAAATCATGGAAAATCTACCAAGTAATTTTTGGATGAATTCAGTTGGTGGTAAAACTGCCAACAATGGTTTTTGGGTAACCACTTTGATGTATACTGAAAATGAAGCTGATGCAGCTGCATTCAAAGAAGTTTTGCTCAGATGGCAAGCTAAAGGTCAAGACGGTGACAAAGACAAAGGTCCCGATCTAATTCAAATTGGAAAAAAGAAATAGACTATTAATAATTGAAAAACAGGACACCAGTGTTGTCAGAATTTTCAACTAAGGAAAAAAAGATTTTATCAGAACATTTTTCCAACACTGACGGCAATGTGTTTGCAATAATTACTCCGCAACAAGTTGATCGTGGAGCTCTGATGTCAAGATATAGTAGAACAGACAAAAGCATGAGACGTATATTTCTGGATGAATTTCTAAAAAATAAAAACAGAGGTGAAGAATTTTACAACAGGGTTCTGCTAGAATACGGAGACGATTCGGTTGCAGAACTTGGCGAAGCACAAATTGCAATTGAAGGATTATCAAACATTGCAGTAAAAAAAATCGAAGATAGACGAATCGGATTGTCATATTTAGAAAAATCATCAAGATATGTTGCATGGAATAAAAAAGAAAATGGAAAATACAGATTTTACAGAGACCCAGAAATTATGAAATCAAAATTTGCAGACATGTATGAAGAAACATGTAATTTTTCATTTGATGTGTATTCAAAAAACATTGAACCGATGATAAATTATGTAAGAGAAAAATATCCAATTGAAAAATATAATTTTAAAGATTCCAAAGACGGAAAGGAGAAATCATTTTCCAAATTAAAAGATGAAAACGACATAAAATCTGCCAATATGATTTACAGAGGTTCAACAAAAGCTAAAGCATTAGATATTTTGAGAGGGTTACTGCCAGCTTCAACCCTAACAAATGTTGGAATAACAGGTAACGGAAGAGCATTTGAATATCTCCTTACAGTTTTAGGTGCATCTGATCTCAAAGAAGAACAAGATTTAGCCTCAAAAATCAAAAAAGAACTTGATAAAACCATCAAATCGTTTGTTCGAAGAGCAGATGACAAATATGGAAAAGCATTTCAAAAATATCTTCGAGATGTAAAAAACAAATCAAAAACAACATCTAAAGAAATCAAGCCAAGACCAAAAAAAGGAACCCGAACAAAACTAGTAGATTATGAATCAGAAAAAACAGCAATTGATAAAATTATTACAAGTATAATGTATGAGCAATCCCCAAGTACTTCTTATCATGATATTTTACAGCAAGTAAAAAAAATGCCAATCAAAAATAAAACAAAGATTATTGATGAATTTGCAAAACTCCGAACAAATAGAAGACACAGGCCTTCACGAGCATTTGAAAGTGTCTATTACACATTTGATTTGTACAATAATTTTGGGATGTTCAGAGATTTTCACAGACACAGAGCATTAACATTAGAACGACAATTACTTACAACAGATCATGGATACAACATTCCCAATGAAATCAAAATTCTTGGAATTGACAAGGACTTTAAAGATTGTATGAATAAAACTAAAGAAACATTTGACAAAATTAGAAAAAGATATCCAGAACAAGGACAATATGTGGTAAACTTTGCATACAACTATCCTTACTTTATGAAATTTAATTTACGAGAGGCATGCCATCTGATTGAATTAAGAACAGTTCCACAAGGACATGTCGATTATAGAAGAGTGGCACAGCAAATGTTCAAACAAATTAACAAAGTACACCCAAGATTAAGCAGGATCATGAAATTTGTAGATATGAAAGAATATGATTTGGAAAGATTTGAATCAGAAAAAAGAACAGAAGAAAAAAGAAAGAAGATGAAATAGAATAAAATTCAAATATTTTAAAAAATGAAATAAAACATGTCAGAAAAAATTAGAAAAACACCCGAAGAATGGAAAGAAAAGTTAACTCCCGATCAATATGAAATTTGTATTAATCATGGAACTGAACCTCCATTTTCTGGAAAATACAATGATTCAAAACTAGAAGGAAAGTTCAAGTGTACCTGTTGCGGGGAAGATTTGTTCTCATCAGATGCAAAATTTGATTCAGGTTCAGGATGGCCAAGTTTTTGGGAACCAATTTCTGAAGATAAAATCGAATACATATCAGACACATCATATGGCATGGTTAGAACAGAAGTCAATTGTAACAAGTGTGGAGCACATTTAGGACATGTTTTTGATGATGGGCCCAAGCCAACAAATCAAAGGTATTGTATCAATTCAGTTTCATTACAACATGAAAAAGACACAGAAAATCAATCATAGTCATAAATAAAATATTTTCATCAATGCAATTCAAAAATTATTAATAAAACGCAATCAATGGTAAGAAAATCAAAGAGAATCAAAATGACGAAAAAACACACATTCAAAAGGGCTGAAAAAATTTGAGAATAATACTGTGCGGATTTGGCGTTGTGGGCCAAAGTTTAGTGAAATTATTTGATTCAAGATCAGAGGACTTGTATGCAAAATATGGACTCAAGCCCAGAGTGGTAGGAGTTTTTGATAGCAAAGGCAGTGCAGTTAGTTCTTCAGGATTGGAATTAAACAAGCTCATCGAGGTCAAAAAGAAGTTTGGAACCGTAAAAAATTATGCTAATACAAAAAATACAATGTCAGGTATCGACATGCTCAAAAACATAGAAGCAGATGTATTAATTGAAACTACTGCTAGCAATTACAAAGATGCAGAGCCTGGAATGACACACATTACAACAGCTATGAAAAAAGGAATGCATGTCATATCAGTAAACAAAGGACCTCTCGCGTTAGCATTTCCTTCATTATTGGAACTTGCCACATACAATCAAGTAATATTCAAATTCAGCGGCACAGTTGGAGGAGGAACACCAATTTTAGATTATGCTAAAAACAGCCTGAGTGGGGAAAGAATCATATCATTTGCAGGCATACTAAATGGTACAACAAATTACATTTTATCAAACATGGCAACAGGAATATCATACGAGGAAGCCCTCAAAGATGCAAAAGATAAAGGGTATGTTGAAGCTGATGAATCTTTGGATTTAGATGGATTAGATGCTGCAGCCAAATTAGTAATTCTTGCAAATTGGATTATGGGAATGAAAGTTACAATGCCAGACATTAATTGCACAGGGATTCGCAATGTAACAACAGAGGATATTAAAAAAGCTGCTAAAAATAATTGTGCAGTGAAATTGATTGCATCATGTAACAAAGAACTCATTGTTGCACCAAAAGAAGTTCCAAATGATGACCCGCTTTGTGTAAATGGAACACTTAATGCAATTGCATTTACATCAGAACATTCAGGCACACAGACAATAATTGGAAGAGGTGCGGGAGGCATGGAAACTGCAAGTTCCATACTAAGAGATTTGCTAGACATCAGACAAGAGATTGCAAGAACTTGAAGTCAAATTTAATTTCAAAGAGTGAGACATCTGCACTCTTAAAAACAGTTTCAGAACAATGGGAAATGGATCTTCCAAAAATAAAAAATCTCAAAGTTCATCAAATTTTAGATGATGCCCAAATCATTACAGGTAAAGGAATTAAAATTCTGAAAATCAATGATGACTATTTACCATTTTTATCAGAAACTGAAACCTTGGAAAAATTTCCAAATGTAACAGTGGATATGGGCGCAGTAAAATTCATGTGTAAAGGAGCAAATTTGATGAGGCCAGGAATTAAATCATTTACAGAATTTGAAAAAGATAAACTGGTTTGTATTGTCGAAGAATCTCAACACAAATTTTTAGCAGTAGGTAAATCAGTAGTGTCAAGTTCAGAAGCAGAGGCAATGGATAAAGGTGAAGTTATAAAAAATCTTCACTACATCTCAGACAAATTCTGGGAAACTGGGAAAACGATTTACGATTAAAATTTACTTGATGGCTTCTGTGAATTCTTCAGTACCGTCTTTGGTAATAACAAGAATATCCAAACCGTCACCACTTGCAGAATCCCTAAGAGATGCTGCGCGTACTGCACGTTTTGCCAAATCAATTGCCTCATCTTTGGTCATGTTTGGTTTGAATTGAGGATCAAGTACACCCAATGCCATTTCAGCTCCAGTTCCAACTGCAGCATATTCATCAGGCAAAACAGAACCCAATGGATCAAGAGTGTACATAATTGGTTTATCAACAACACCTCCAACGATTACCTGAGTCAATAATGGAAAGTATCTTCTTTCATACATCATATTTGACATCATTTTAGCAACTGTATTTGGTGGAACGTCTCTTTTGAGCTCCATTTTTCTTATTTTTGCAAGAGCGGCAATTTGTAATGATAGTATTTGCATGTCGGCTACGAGTCCGGCACATGTTGCTCCAACTTTAGGAGTGATAGGAAATGTCTTTTTTGTTGTTTTACTTACTAGAAAATTTCCAAATGCGATCCTTTTTTCACTGGCAAAAACTACACCGCCATCAAAAGTAATCCCAACAGCAGTTGCTCCGGGCATATACATGGACATATTTCAAATAATTTTAGAGCATAATAAAGGGCTTTCTACATCTTACGGCAAAAAATAAGCAAAATAGTTATACTAAAAAAAAATCAAACAGATAACATGGCTACTAGCGAGATTAGTAAAAAAAATCTAGTAGACATTTCGTTTATGGGTTTAAGATCAGCAGTTGGTGTGATCTTTATTGTTGCAGGTACATCCAAACTAGGCAATCCAGGATTTGGAGGGTTTTTGAGTAGTTTAGGATTACCACCAGAAATGCAAATTCCTATTGGATTGGCAGAAACAATTCCAGGAATTCTTTTGATCATAGGAGTATTGAGTAGAATTTCTGCATCATTACTATCAATAATTATGCTAGGGGCAATTTTCCTAGTCAAGGAAGCTCAAAGCTTGACAGGAGATGGTGGTTATCGTATTGATTTGATTTTGCTAGCATCATGTCTAGTAATTGTTGCAGCAGGTCCTGGAAGAGTGTCACTGTCTCACATAGTCAAGAAATTACCAAGATTCATTCACTGATTCTTTCCAAAATTATCCATAATTAGACACATACACTTTGTTGTTTTCTTTAGCAAATCAATTCTAGCAAATTCATTTGGAGAGTGAATTCTAGCAAACATGTATGTGCTTCCAATAGCAATACAAGGAGCTTTTAAGACATTGACAAACGAATACATCGGGCCTGTTCCAGCATTAGAAACATTCAGGATTGATTTTCCAAAAGATTTGTCAGCTGCTTGTTTTACCTGACTGACAAAAGGATCAGAGGAATTAGTTCGGGCAGCTGCCTCTCCATGAAATACTTTGATTTTGATATCTCCAAATCCTTTGGATTTTAAATGATTTTTTAGTCTCACAACTTGTTTGCGAGGATCCATTTTTGGTATCAATCTAAAATCTATTTTGACTAGTGCTTCTCCAGGAAGAACAGTTTTTGCACCATCTCCAGTATATCCAGAAACAAATCCTGCAATATTACATGTGGCATCACCAACTAGAGCTTTTTTTGCATCCAATCCATTTTTAGAGCCAACAAAGGATTTTATCCCAAATTCTTTTTTGAAGGTATTTGCATCAAATGGTTCTTTACGAATTAAATCTAAATCATTTTTTGAAAATGGAGTTACTTCCTTATACCAATCTTTGATGAGTATTTTTCCATCAGTGTTTCGTAATGTGTTTACAGCCTCAATCAATCTCCATGCAGGATTTTTTATCAACACTGCCAGGCTGGAATGAGCATCTCTGATTGATTCTTTTACAGACAACTCAACAAATAACAATCCTTTCATCCCAAGACCAATTATCGGCCGATTTTTTGAATCAACATATCCAAACTCCCAGATCACCCCATCACAAGAAAATTTTTTTTTGTATTTTTTCAAATAATCTTCAATGTGTGCACTGCCAGTTTCTTCTTCGCCTTCAATAACAAATTTTATGTTACAAGGCACATCACCGGTTGTTTTCAGGTACGCTTCAACGGATTTTATTCTTGTAATCAATTCGCCTTTATCGTCTGTTGCACCTCGTCCAAAGATTTTGTTTCCTTTTCTTTTTCCACTAAATGGAGGATCATCCCACAAATCAAATGGCTCTGCAGGTTGCACATCATAATGATTGTAAAACAGCAAAGTCTTGTTTGGGTTTTGTTTTGATGTGACCTCACCATAAACAATAGGTGCAACTCCTTTTTTCAAGCGTAAAAGTTCAGATTTAATATCGGATTTTTGTAATAATTTTTGAACAAGTTTGGAGCATTCAGTAATGCCTTCATTTTTTGCAGAGACACTTGGTTGTCTAATTAAGGTTTGCAGATCCGAAATCAAACCATCCATGTTGGAATCTACATGTTTTAGGACATTCATGAAATCACACTATCTTATCAAACTGTTTCATCACATATGGTAGTTCTTCTAACAAGTCCATAGAGGTCATATGCAACCCCAATTTTTTTTGAGTTGCCTTTCCTGCCAATCCATTAATGAGAGTTGCAGCTGCTGCAGATTCTAAGGTATTTCTATTCTTAGATAATAGCCCTGCCACTAAACCAGACAAAACATCACCAGTTCCTCCAACAGTCATGCCAGGAGTTTTTTTCTCATAAAGATATGTTGTAGAGCCATTTGAAATCACATCCGTAGCACCTTTTAACAATACAGTTATACCAAATTTTTTTGCATAATTTTCCACAGTTTTAATTCGTTCTTTTTTTATGTTTGACGGAGATTCACCAAACAATCTCTTAAATTCTCCAGCATGAGGAGTCACTACGACATTTTTGTTTGCTAAAAGAGGTAATACCTCTGGAATTAATGCACTTGCATCCAGAGACAGTCTTACATCTTGAGACAAAAGGGATTTTACAAGATGTAATAACGAATTTTTTTCTTGAATGGCAAGACCCATCCCAATTGTTGCAGAATCAAGATTATGGGGAAGCATACCAAGTAATTTATTGACAGCACCACGAGTTAATTTTTGATCAACTAGTGGAAGCACAATGAGATTGGGCGAAACAGAACGAGTTGCAGACACATTGATTTTTGGAACACATGTGTAAACTAGATCAGTCCCACATCGTAATGCGGCAATTGAAGATAAAATAGGAGCACCGTGGTAAATGTAACTTCCGCCAACTATCAGAACAGTTCCATTATCGCCTTTTCTGGATTTTGCTTTTCTAGAAGGGATGTATTTCTTTACCATAGAAGGTGTAAGGTTTTTTGTAACCATATACAATATTCTAAAAAATACCAGAATAAATCTTGTCTTAAATTTTTAAGAAGACTTTTTGGTAGTTTTGGTAGCCTTGGGTTTTGTTGATTTTTTTGTTTCTCTACCAAAAAACGCTTTTCTTGCATAGCATAGATAGGTTGTATGGCCAATTCCTTGAAAAGAATGTCTAGTTTTTCCTTCTCGTGCCTCTATAGTACGTAAAATATGCTCAGTTGATTCAATATCCGTGAACTCATTTTCAACTAAACTTGTAGTTAGTTTTTCTAGTTGATTCATTGTAGGACAAATCGCAAATATGGCACCACTTCCCTTAAGCATTTTTCGCACTTGAGGAATTACCAACCAAGGATCGCCAAGATCAATTAAAGCAACATCCATATCATCAAGAGGCATCTTTTTTGCGGTTTTCAAATCTAAATTATGCTGTGTCACATATTTTGAAACGCCAGCTTTTTGAATATTTTTTTCTGCAATTTTCATAAAATTTTCATCAACATCAAAAGTGTAAACATGTCCTCGTGGTTTTACAATACTTGCCACACAAGAAGTTAAGGAACCACTTCCAGTTCCAATTTCAAGAATCTTTTGCCCACTCTCAATTCCTGCTCTTGCAATAATATATCCAATATCCTTTGGATAAACTATCTGAGTACCATGTTGTATTTTCATAACATAGTCATACATCGTGGGTTTGAGCAGGTAGACATACTTGTCTTTATTTGTAACAAGTCGTGAGCCATACTCTTTTCCTATAGCATCAGAATGTTTGATGACACCAATATGAGTATGAAGGGACTCTTTTTTTGTAATCTTTACAAGCCATTTTTTTGAGTGATTAAAGTAGAATAACACAGGAGAATTTTGTTTTATTTTATCCATAGGATTTGCTGAAAAATTTTAGATAAGAATCTACTGATTTTCACATAATAAAACAACAATGATTTCAAGTGTGTCTATTCAAAGGACAAGCAATTTAGTGTATGTCCAAAGTATTCATCAATTTACATCTCAATAAATTTTTTAATTCAAGGTTGGCATTAGGTGAGAATCAAGATATGGTTAAATATCATTTTGACGTATAATATGTAACGAGAAAACTGTTATTCTGCGTCGTAGAATAACGGTATGGAAAGCATCTCATGTTAGGTCAACGTCCTAGAAAAAACATGCTTTCCGTGTGTCTCGTTGTATTCTAAACAATCCATCCCAACACAAATAGTATTTTAATACCAAAATCAAGAGCAATATGAAATGACAGAATTAAAAGTTCAAGGCTCTGGCGGATACGTGATAGCAGACCTTACTGATGAGCAAGCAAAAAAAGCAGATTTAGGAGTGGGGAAATTATTTCTAGCCCCAATAGGAAAAATTGAAACTGAAAAAATGCTCAAACATTATTGCAATAATTGCGAGACAGAGTTTGACAATCCCCCAAAAATTCAGTTAGAGGAGAGCCCCAATGAGGAGGTTGCAGACAATCTGATCTTAATTGAAAGAGGTCAATACGTCTGTGAAAAATGCAATTCAATAATTGGCGAATATAGAGAATTCCAAAAGAAAGGTGAAATTGGAAATGCAAGACCATCAGAATAATTCCACAATGGAACAAGATCAATTAGAAAATGTCCATACTTCTTAAGTTCATAATTGTGCAATAAACAGTGCAATGAAAAGAGTTACAATCATGATAGACGATGAATTAGATAAGAAACTAAGACAACGCCAATCAAAAATGATAAGAGAATCAAACAGTTCTGTAAGTTACTCACGAGTAATCAATGAACTACTTGACAAATATCTCAAATAACAAGATATTTTCTATCTATCATTAAATATAGTAATTTTTGATTAGATATATGGCAAATCAAAAATGCGTTTCATGCGGCATAGGATTTTTCTCACCAACCGGTTCAGACAAATGTTCTAAATGCGCAGGAAAAGAAACAGAAGGTCATGGTGGACATGATTCCTGTGGTTGTGGACACAGCCATTAGTCTCTTTTTTCTATAATATGCATATATTGTAGATATTACGAGTGGTTTCATGGCAAAGACTTCAGAAGAAATGAAAAATCTTGTTGAAGAATTTATCAAAATAACCAATATCAATTATGAAGATCAAACAGAAAAAGTCAGAGAGAAAAGCAAGTTAATTGAATGGCAATTTAGAGTTGGCACAAATGTCATAATTAGCAAAAATGCAAACAGAAAAGACAGAATTCATTTAAATGTAAATATGAGATTTCCCGAAGACGATGCAAAATTATTGGTAATGAAAAACCCATCATTTTCAAAAGCAGTTATGGACATTAGTGAAATTTGTACAATTTGCAAAGTTGGGCACCAATGGGTCAAAGATAAAGAAAACATTGCAGGATTAGCAATATTCTCACATGTTGATGAACAAATTCTTGACAGAGTCTCATTTCATGACACGTGGGACAATGTTGCAAGAGTAACAGCACATATTCAAAAAATCCTGCGTTCTAATTTTAGTGGTTTTTCAGGACAAGCAAATCCAATGGATGAAACAACTGAGAAATCAATGTACAGATAGAACTACAAATGAGATATAACAAGAAACCCCAGTTTTAGAAAATAAGAAACAGATAGGGTACATTAGTAATATAGTGGGTCTAGGGACTACTAATATGCACCCTCTCATATGTTATGAACATAAGTAACTTATAACACATTCGAACAAGTTGTGGAGGGGTCATAAGAATAAAAGGCAATTAATTAAAAAATTGTACAAATGTAAATTCACATATATAATAAAAAATACAAATGTATGTTTTAATCCCAAAAAAATCTAAAAATTGAAAATATAGAATGATCATAATAATATATGAGCAAACTAAGTTATCACAGTGAGAGTAGGGGCATTGGCAATAGTAATAGCGGTAGCTATGATTACTATAAGCAATTACGCATACGGAATGGAATATGATGAACAAAGCATCATTACCCCATGGGACATTCAAGAAGATACAATTTCAGTTCTAATCATGAGAGATGCAGCAGTGCAACCCTACAAAATAGACATTGTGGAAGAAGTAATAAAATCAAACAATGGTGGACAAACAAAAACTCAATTTACAAGTTGGAATAATGCGATAAAAAATACAAACACAAAGTTTAGCTCACAAATACCAACATTACAAATTGGACACATTAACAATCAAAATTACATCACGATATACCTAAAAGATGAAATAAATTCAAAATATGACGGATTTACAGAATTAACATACAAAGACGGGAAAATACAAAATGCTTTTGTGAGTATTTATGATTCAGATGAGATTACTCCAACACAATTAAAAATGTTGATCCGACACGAACTAGGTCATGCATTAGGATTAGGGCATATAATAGAAAAACCAAGCATAATGAATTCCATAATATATCAACAGGCAAAATTGATAACCATGTTTGAAATGCAATTATTTCTTACAGTATATTGATTAAAAAGAAATCAAATCATTTTCCAAATAACAATAGATTTAAGATAAGAACATCAAACATGGTTGGTTTGCACGCCAACACCCAGTGAGACAGCCAGTATTAGTGGTGCACTCACTGGGACATTACATCTTATCAGGTGCAGTTATACCTAGAAGATTTAATGCCTTTTCAATAACAATCTTAAACGAATTAACCAAACACAAACGAGAGTTTTCTAGTTGCTCATCTCCCAAATCAAGAACTTTAGATTTTTCATAAAAAGAGTTGAAGGCAACAGCCAAATCATGACAATATCTGGAAATTACTTTTGGGGATAAATTATTTGCAGCATCGCGAACTTGTAAATCAAAAAGACCAATTGTCTTTACTAAATCAATTTCAGATGGTTCTTTTAGTAAAGAGAAATCAACATCGATAGAAGGTGCCTTACCAGACTTTTCCAAGATTCTTGAGGCACGAGCATGTGTATATTGTATGTAAGGAGCAGTGTCCCCTTCCAAGCTTAGAGATTTTGTTAAATCAAATGCAATAATTTTGTCTAAATCTTGTTTGATCATCTCATAACGCAGTGTAGCTACAGACACATTATGAGCAATCATTTTGATTTCAGAATCACTCATTTCTGAATGTCTCTTCTTTGTTTCTTCAATTGTTTTTTCTTTCAAAAGGTCATAAACGGAATCTGCATTAACATACAATCCCTTCCTACCAGACATCTGAGCTTGCTTTCCATCAGTTTCTAATCCAAGGATTTTTGCAGTATCCGAGCTCAAAGTAACTGACTCATATCCAAGATGAACATATGCATCAGGAATGGATTTGAATTTTCCCATAAGCGATGTGATAATTTTTTGCAGTCTTGCTTGACGAGAATCAATTACAGTAATTACCTTATCACCTGAAAAATTCTGAGATTTTGAAGCACTTTCATTTAATGTGGTTTGCCACAAAACACGAGCGTTTGGTTGTTCTTTTTCATATTTTTCATAATGGAATGGATCATCAAGCAATCCCAATTTCCATGCAGCATACGGAATGTCTTTTGCAATATACGTAGCAGTCCCATTACTCCTAACTATCACTTTATCCTCCTCCTTACCTTCACCACGAATCACCCAGCAGCCAGCATTTTTTCCATCATTTTCAAATTCTATCAAATGCATTTCTTTGAGTTTTTCAAAAATATGGTTCCACAATCCAGATCGGATTATCTGAGACTCAAAGTTCAGACAGTCATATGACACCCCAAGATTCCAACAGGTCTCAAGTTGATTTGACAATACACGACGAGTGATCTTATCTGCAAATTGAGCAGTATCAGAATTTCCATCTTCTAGTTCCTTTAGCACATTTTTTCTGATTTGTTCAAGACTTGGGTCTTGTTCATATTTTTCAGTTGTTTTTACATAAACATCATCTCCACAATAATGATCAAATTTCTTCCCGCTAGGAGGTTCTATTTCAAACCCAAAATGTTTGAAACCAACAATGATATCTGCAACTTGAAGACCAGAATCATCAATGTAATTTAGAACATTAACGTTATAGTTTGCCTTTTTTAAGATTCTAGAAATAGTGTCGCCAATTATGATATTACGTATGTGACCAATATGCAATGCTTTGTTGGGATTAACACTTGTATGTTCAACTACAATGGTAGAATTTTTTCCAATATCAACATCTCCAAATTCAGGCAGATTTGATTCAGACAAAATTAATTGATTTAGTTTTTTCCAGTCGGCATAAAAGTTAAGATATCCAGAGGGATGTGGTTCAGATTTTGAAACTAATGTACTAGCACATTGAAGATATTTTTCAGATAACATTTCTGATATTTCTTTAGGACTTTTTTTGAGTTGTTTTGCTAACAAGAATGAAACATTTGAACTAACATCTCCAAAACCAGGTTTAGCAGGCTCTACAGAAAATTTTACATCAATTATAGAAAGTTCAGACAATATCTTGTTTAGATTATTTTCAATTTCATCAATTATAGATTTGAAAGTCATACTATATCTCAGATAATCTAGGTGCTAATTTATCTAATGCTTCAAGAACACCATCACCGGCATGTGCAGAAACAGTCATTGTAGCCTCAGATTTTACAGCATCAGAAGCATTTCCTAAAGCAACACTTGTTTTTGCAACTTTAAACAAAGGCACATCAGTTGCACTATCTCCAATTGCAATTACATCATCACTTGTAATTGAAAATCTCTTCATTATTTCCCTAAATCCAGATCCCTTGTCTATTCCTGCAGAATTTATGTGATATGCGTATTGACTATCAGATAATATCACATCTAGATCGTTTTCAGACAAAATCTTTTGTGCGACATCAAGATCAAAAGTTCTCTGCAATACAACCTCAGTCATTCTAGGAAAAACGTATTTTTCTTCGACATTTTTGAGATTATTTTTTAGAACATTAAATGCATGTTTGCACTCATCAATATTCCCTAACAAAACATGATCGTTTGAATCCAAAGTAATACAGCCACCATTTTCTCCCACAGCAACTTTTGTGGTTCCACCAAACACAGATAGTAAAAATCCCTCTACTGATGATCGGCCAGTAACAAAAATTACATCATGGCCCATATTTGTTAGGCGTCTTAATGCTTCAAGTGCATCAAGATGTATTCTCCCCCCACCATTTTCAGTAATAGTTCCATCAATATCTACAGCAAACGTTCTTTTTTTCATATCTGTGATTTTTTCCACTGAATAATATTTGCTACTACTGGAAAAACAAAGATATGCAAGACATAAAGCAAATACATATTGTTAGTTAATGAGACATTTCCATCATAATGGTGAAAAAAGGGATCATAGAAGAAATTTTTAGTAAAGCTATGTATGCAGATGATGCAAAAACATACAAAATTTTCTATCGAAATTTTAACAGAACAATAGAGACAACATTGCCAGAATTTTTGATTCAATCAGATGACAATCAGATAATACCAATAAGCAGAATTCAAAAGATTGAAAAAAATAATACGGTTTTATTTGAAAAGAAATCAGTAAAAAGTGAATAACGTTGGGAATTCCTGAAAAAATTAAAGCCATTCAAGATGAAATGGCAAGAACACAAATCAATAAAGCTACAGAGCATCACTTAGGATTACTCAAAGCAAAAATTGCAAAGCTCAAGCGAGAGCAAGAAGACAATGTTGCAAAAAAATCAGGAATGAAATCAGATGGATTCGATGTAAGAAGGAGTGGAGATGCAACGGTGGTATTTATCGGATTGCCAAGTGTTGGAAAATCCACATTGCTCAACAAATTAACAGGTGCAAAATCAGCTGTGGGTGCTTTTCAATTTACTACACTTACGGTGGTTCCAGGAATGATGGAATACAGAGGAGCAAAAATTCAGGTTCTAGATCTTCCAGGAATTATTAAAGGAGCATCTACGGGGAAGGGGTTAGGAAAAAGAATTCTGTCAGTGGCTAGAACAGCAGATCTTGTTTTGTTAGTGTTAGATGTATTTCAGCCATATCACGAAGATGTATTGATAACCGAATTAGGAAACATAGGAATAAGACTTAATCAATTACCGCCAAACATTACAATTGAAAAAGCATCAATGGGAGGAATTGCAATTGCACAACAAGTCAAACTTACAAAAATTACTGAAAAACATCTAAAAGACATTCTGCACCTTTACGGAATTGTAAGTGCACGAGTTGTTGTAAGAGAAGATATAACATCAGAACAATTAGCTGATCACATTGCAGGAAACATTAGTTATTCAAAAGCGCTTACAGTTTTGAATAAAATTGATTTAGTTGATGAAAAGTTTTTGAAAGATCTAAAGACTAAAATCAAAACAGACGTCATTGAAGTGTCAGCAAATTCAGATATCAATATTGATTTGTTAAAAGAAAAAATTTATGAAAAATTAAAATTCATCAGGATTTACATGCGCCCAAAAGGTGGTGAAACCGATTACAAAGAACCATTAATTGCCAGAGAAGGAGATTCAGTTGAAGATATTTGTAACAAACTCCATCGAAGAATGAAAAGAGAGTTCAGATACGGATTGGTGTGGGGTAAAAGCGTTAAGTTTGGAGGACAAAGAGTAGGATTAAGTCACATATTACAAGATGAAGATGTATTGACAATTATCAAAACTCGCGGAACATAAAATACAAAATGGATCAAGAAACAGAACACAGATGGTGTAAATTTTGCATGACAAAAACAAAACAACAATTAGTTTTTCTGCCAGAAATGGCAACATACAAGCGTAGAAGAAAATACAAATGCACAATATGTGGAAAAACTAGTTGGTTACAAGGTAGAAGGCCATCAGCTGAAAGTGTTTATTGAAAATATCACGATCAAGGATCATTTTTAAAAAAAATGCTTGATAAATTGTAATCAATTTGTGTAAATTTCTTTAGTTTAACCACTGAAAAACAATGAAAATGTCGATTCGACATGGCAGCTAAACGAAAAGCCGCTCCAAAGAGAAAAGCCGCAACAAGAAAGGCAGCTCCAAAGAGAAAGGCAGCTAAAAGAAAACTGCAGCTAAGAAAGCAGCTCCAAAGAGAAAAGCCGCAACAAGAAAGGCAGCTCCAAAGTCCTTTGTCGCCAAGTGGACCAGGTGGACCTAATGGACCTTTTTCTCCTTGTGGACCTAATGGACCTTTTTCTCCAATAGGACCAGGTTTACCTTGAATTCCTTTTTCTCCTTGAACACCTACTTGTCCTGTTGGACCTTTTTCTCCAGGAGTACCAATGGGACCAGTTAATCCTTTGTCACCGGGTGGACCTTGTGGACCTTTGTCACCTTTATCTCCAGGAGACCCTCTTAATCCAGTTAATCCTTTGTCACCTGGGAGACCTGTTGGGCCTTTTTCTCCTTTGTCACCAATCGGACCTTTTAGTCCTGTTGGGCCTTTGTCACCAATCGGACCTGTTGGTCCTTTGTCACCTTTTTCTCCAGGAGGACCAGGTACTCCTTTGTCACCTTTATCACCTTTATCACCAGTAATTCCTTTGTCACCAGTTAGTCCTTTATCACCAGTAATTCCTTTGTCACCAGAAGAACCACGATCTCCTGTTGGGCCTTTGTCACCGGGTGGACCTTGTGGACCTTCAGGGCCTTTGTCACCGGGTGGACCCATTTGTCCTGGAGGACCTTGTGGACCTTTGTCACCGGGTGGACCTTGTGGACCAGTAGGGCCTTTGTCACCGGAAGGACCTGTAGGTCCTGAAGTTCCAGCAGTTGTTGTAGTCACACGTTTTTGTTTAGGAGTTTCAGAACTTGTTTTGATTTCAGTAGAATCTTTAGTTTCAGTAAATGTTTGAGTAGATTGAGATTTTGGTTTTGATAATGGAACATCAAAGACAGAATGCAATGATGAAAACAAATCAGTCACAATTATCCAAATTGTATCTAGCTCTAACACAGAAGATGGAATTGGGTTTTCAGCAGAACCAATAGTTTCAGAAAAGAATCCATCTTTTACCCTAAGATGGAAATTACCACGCCATAGAGAAGTAAATTGTTTTGATTTAATCTGTTCATCAGAAGGTCTACTTCCAACAATTGCAATTTGAACCTCATATACACCCGACTGTTTAAATGGTGCCTGACCTTGGATTTCTAATTTAGACTGAGATGCCACAATCGTTTGTTTATACTTCAAGTATTTCTGTATTTAGATCGCATGATTAGATTCCAAATTAGATTATTTTCAGGCTCGCAGAGGATAGTATTTATCTAGATAAAAGCGCATTTTGAGCTAGTGAAAAAACCGTTTGGGAAAAAATCAAAGGAAAAAGAAGAAGAATTCAAGATAGAAGAAAAAACAGAAGAGACATCACTAGTTGATATCGACTATAATCGCAAGAAATTATTTAAAAAAGGAGTTAATTTGATGGCAGATGAAAAACTCGAAGAAGCCATCGTAGCCTTTGAACAAGCTTTGAGAATAGATCCAGACAATGTAGAGACATTATTGAAATTAGGATATGCAAGATTTCATCTTGATGATCATAACGAAGCATTGAAAGTTTATGATAAAATTCTAGATATCGATGTTACAAATCCCGAAGCATGGAATCTTAAAGGATTAGTACATTATGAACAAAAAAATTATTCTAAAGCTCTGGATTCAGTTGAGAAAGCAATTGAAACAGACCCAACATACGGAATGGCTTGGTATAACAAAGCATGTTTTCTATCATTACTCAATCAGGTTCCAGAATCACTAGAAGCATTGAAACGTTCAATCGAAATTGATGTAAAGAATGCAAGAAAATCAATCAGAGATAAAGATTTTGTTAATGTCAGAATTGAAGAAGGATTCAAAAGAATTCAAGAAGTTGTAGTTTTAGAGTCAATAAGACAAGGATACCACACACTGGGTTCAATTGTATGGACAACATTTCTAGATAAAGCTGATGCAGAAGGTGCATTGAGAAAATTATTAGAAAAGGGATTGATTGTTCAAAATGAAAAAAGAGACGGTCTAAGTAAAATTCCTGTTTATGATCTTGCTCCAAATGTTGCAGAAAAAATGGGTAAAGAAAAGAAGGGATTGTTTGGAATCACACGAAAGAGATTGCCAAAACCAGTGAAAAATCTTAAAGAACTAAGTCAAGCAATCCAAGATGCAAAAGAAGCAATTGAAGAAGAAAATGCAGAAAAAGCAATTGAAATATTTGATGAGTTTGTTGATCCTAAAAAATCAGGAGAGCCTATGATTGAAAACTTCTTTGATGAACACAGAGAAATAAGATTATGGAAAATCAGATTAAAAGATAGAGGGGACGACTATATTGCTGAAAACAAAGAAAAAATGTTGACGTTATTTGATAATGTAGAAGTTACAATTACAAAAAAACTTAGAAACGAAATTTCTTAATTATTCAGCAGATAAATCCCAATAATTTGCATCTTCTTGTTTTTCAGTAGGTTTCTGAAGGTTTTTCCATTCTTTAAAAGAACGAACATATAATTTGGCATTAGGCAATCCTGCAGTTTTTAATGCATAATATGCCAATCCAGATAGAGTACCCACACTTCCACAATATGTAATAATTTCAGAATCACCAGTTATACCACGATTATCAAGTAAACGTTTCATGTCTTCTTTTGAGCGTAAAATTTTATCATTTGATGCAAGAGTTCTGTATGGAAGGCTAATTGCACCAGGAATATGTTGTTCAAGGAAATTGAGTCTTTCCCTATTATCAATTAGAATCACATCATCTCTTTGTTTTGCAGAGTCCAAATAGTCAGATGTGGCCAAAATATCAGGCTGCAAGTTCAAAGAGTGTTCCTTGTTATGCACTTCAGGGGTTTGAGAGTCGTTTTCAAGTCCAAGAGATTTCCAATGACTGTAAGTTGTTTCAAGCAAACTCACGTCTGAATGTCCAAGATATTCTAAGGTCCATGCAACTCTAGATGCCAATGCACCAAAAGTATCATCATAAACAACAACACGAGTCTCATCATCAATTCCCATTGAATTTACTAATTTTAAAACACGTTCAGGTGAATCATCAGACAAAAGATTTGCCAAAGGCAAGTTGACAGCAGTAGAGATATGATCTTTTTTGTAATCATCTTCACGTCTTACATCAATTACTCGAACGCTTTTGTCTCTGATTTCTGAACGTAAAGAGTCTACATCTGTTGTTATGTTATACGACTTTGTCAAGCAGCACATTCACCCTTTCCAGTTTTAGTATGATAACTAGTATCGCTGCCATAATCAAGATAGAAATCAGGATCCTCTTCTTTTGTTGGAGGAATTGTTAATGGATCAATTACTTTTTTAATATCAGCAACAGATTTGATTTCAGAATCTTCACTGTTATTTACAACTCTATGAATCCAAGATTTCAGAGTGTCATCAGGTTTTTTGTTTTCCTTAAACAGTTCAATAATCTTTAAAATTACAGGGATTACTCTTTTTGCAGGAATTCTGTGACAAATTTGTCCCAACATTGTGTCACCATCAGAACGTCCACCTAAAGACATCTGATAGTTTGCATACATATCTTTTCCAACACGTGCACCACCTCCAAAGAATCCAATTGTTGCAATACCATGTTGACCACAAGAGTTTGGACACCCACTTATTTTGATAGATGAATCACGAAGATCATCATCTTCATCAAGTTTTAATTCCAAGAATTTTCTTTGAATTTCTTTTGCCAGTCTATGTGAATTTGTTAGTGCAAGATTACAAGAAGTTGTACCAGAACATCCAATAGGAGAAGTCATGGTAAGAGCGCCTGATTTTGCTAATCCAACTTCAAGAAGTTTAGAATACAAACGTGGTAAATCATCTTCATGCACGTAACGTAATGCAACATTTTGTACAAAACCCGCACGAGCCTTACCCTCTGAAGAAAAGTCACGAATAATTTCAGCCAAAGATCTTAGTTGGTTTGAAGTGATATCTCCTGCCTCAAGAGTGATAAATACAGTACGATAATCAGATTGTTTTTGTTTTTCAGTGTTTGTTTTCAGCCATCTGGCATAACCATCAGGAGTTCCACTACCACTCTCATCACTAATTCTAATTGGTCGTTTAATTGCATCAGGAGTGTTATCTAGATCAAGTTGTGTAACTATAGATTGAGTAGCTTTTACAACAGCTCTTTCTTTTAGTACAAGGTTTTGGAATTTTTCCCAACCCATATCATTTACAAGGTAACGCATTCTGTTTCTGGCAAGATTTTTTCTATCACCTAACCTATCAAATATTCTCAATACAGCAATTGATGTGTAAAGCAATTCTTCTTCAGGAGTAAAATCTTCTAATTGATGTCCAACAAATGATCTGTTTCCTAACCCACCACCAAGAAATATTTTGAAACCTTTTTGAGGAGTTCCATCTATTTCTTTTATTTGAGGAATTAATCCAACATCAACCATTCTTACCATCCCATGCTTCTCACAACAGGTGAAATTGAATTTGAATTTACGAGGAAGGTTCTGAGCCATTGGATTTCTTAAAAAGAATTTTGCAGTAGCAAGTGCGTAAGGTGTAGAATCAAATTCTTCATCATTACACACACCAGCCATTGGACTACACATTACATTTCTGACACTATTTCCGCATGCTTCTCTTGAAGTCAATCCAACTTCGGCTAACCCTCTGAAAATTTCTGAGACATCCTCAAGGATCACCCAATGTAGTTGAATGTTCTCTCTTGTTGAAAAGTGGGCGCTGCCAATAGAATATTGCTCACTAAGCTGAGATATTTTTTCAAATTGGTGAGGGTAGATCTCGCCTGCAGGGAGTTTAATTCTAACCATTGCATAATCCCCAGTCATACGAGTGCCATAGGCACCATGTTGAAGTCTAAATCGTCTGAAACTATCTTCATCATATTTTCCTTGACGGAATAGTTTTACAGTTTTTGCAAAATTATCTGCCTCTTCGATTCTTGCCCAATTAATTTTAGGTTGAGATGAATCAGGTGCAGATTGTTTAAGATCAGATACTGTCAATACAAGGAAATTCCTTTGAGTTGTGATATAAATTTTTGAGAAATGGAGTTTTTAGGACTCAAACTTTCAAGGCTAGCGCAATATTTCCTGTATTTTTAAGAAAAAATCAATTCATGGAGTATAATTAGTATCTCCTAATTTTTAACACATGTGGGAAAGTATTAATGGGTTCTAGGCAAGAATTTTTTCATGCAAGAAGCAACTGTAGCAGAAAAGTCATCAAAAATATTTACCGATGTTCGTGAAGTTGAAATTACACAAGCTATAGCAAATGAATTCCACGAGGTCTTAATTGACAGATCAGAATCAGATGTAATAATTATCGGTGCAGGCCCTGCAGGACTTACTGCAAGCAGAGAGCTTTCAAACTTGGGATTCAAAGTTTTAGTTATTGAACAAAACAACTACCTGGGCGGAGGGTATTGGTTAGGAGGATATATGATGAATCCAGTTACCGTAAGAGAACCTGCACAAAAAATTTGGGACGAGTTAGGAGTGCCATACAAAAAAGTAAAAGACGGATTGTATTTGACACCTGGTCCACACGCAGTATCAAAATTAATTGCAGGAGCTTGTGATGCAGGAGTGAAATTTTTACAATTAACAAAATTTGACGACTTGGTTCTAAAAAACGGAAGAGTTGCAGGAATTGTTGTTAACTGGATGCCAGTATCAGCATTACCACGTAACATTACATGTGTGGACCCAGTTGCATTTGAAGCCAAAGTAATCATTGACGCATCAGGTCATGATTCTGTTGCAGTGAAAAGACTAGTTGATAGAGGTTTAGCTGAATGGAAAGGAATGCAACCAATGTTTGTAAACGACGGAGAAGAGCATGTTGTTCACAAGACAGGAGAAGTATATCCAGGACTTATTGCAGCAGGAATGTCAGTCACAGAAACTCATGGTTTGGCAAGAATGGGCCCTACATTTGGTTCAATGTTGTATTCTGGAAAAAGAGCAGCTGAAATTGCAGCTGAGAAAATCAAAGAGTTAGAAAGATAAGCAATCAGACGTTTGTCTCCATATTGAAAACAAGAAAAATTATCATTTATGATGAACCCACAGTTCCAGAAATTCAAATTAACCAAATTGAAAAATTTCTCAGACAAACATTTCAGACAGATATAGAAACTAGACCGAATTTTTTTAAAAACGCAGATAAGGAGATTTTTGAAAAAATTGCAACGACGAAGGTTTTTGAATTAAAAAAACCATTTTCAAGACATACACCTACAGAATTAGAAATACAAACAGAAAGGGAAAACACAGATAATTCACAAAATGAAGAAAAAATTCTTTATGATGGATTTGAATTACAAAAAATAATATCAGATTCTATACCAATAAATGAAAAGATTCAAGACACACTACACATAATTTTTACAAATAAACTAACATGTACATTTGACGAAGATGACTTTAGATATCATGCAAGAGCGTTGATTGGTGCAAATCCTACAATAATATCAACTACAGGAATAATAGAAGCGCCTGCAAAACCAAAGAAGTACTATCTTGATTTGATGACCAATTTTACAAAAGAGGAAATGGTAAAAATTAAAGAAAAATACAAAGGAGAATTTCTAGAATACAACGATCCAAGATTGTCAGAAATTGTAGAAGGATATCTTTTACAGGCCATTATGTACTATGAAACAGGAGATGCGTTTTGCGATAACAAAGAATGCAGATTATACAATTCACATTGGCAAAAAGATCTCATTCATTCTCAATTAAAAAACAAAAAACTCTGCAACAAACATGAAGAAAAAAAAACTACTGCAACAAACATGAAGAAAGTCTCAAAAAAATAACAACTTATTCATGAACAGAGTCTATATCATTTCGAATTTTTTCAGATGATTTTTTTTAGAGAGGATGCTTCAGTGTCATCAAGTTTTATTTTTTGTATTTCAGATACACCATTTTGATCAATCTTTACAGGCACACCCATGGCAATGTTGTATTCGCCATACTCACCCTCAAGAACTATAGATGCAGGAATCACAATCTCTTTTTTCTTTACGATTGCATCTATTACATCAAATGTATTTTTTGCAATACCAAATTGAGATCTACTCTTGAAATTACGTAATGTTTTCCAATAATTTCGAACATTTTCAGTTATTGTGTCCCTACTATCAATCAATGAAAAAAGAGGATTTCCACCAACAGACACTCCTGAAAAAATTGGAACCATAGAATCGCCATGTTCTCCTAAAACAAGTGCATTAGAAATTGATGATTGAGGAACAGACAATGTTTCAGAAATATAATAACGAAATCTACTAGTATCAAGACTAGAGGCAATACCAATTACTTTGAATCTAGAAAAACCACTTTGTTTTTGAAAAAAATAAGTTAAAACATCAAGAGGGTTTGAAACCATCAAAACAATTGCAGAAGGACAATATTCTTTAATTTTTTCTGCAATATCTTTTACCATTTTAACCTGTAAACCAATATTTTCAGTTCGATCTTTGAGGTAAATATCAACACTTGCAGTAATCACAACAATATCAGATCCTACTAATTCAGAATAATCATCTGTGCCACGTATAGAAATTTTGGAGTTGGCAGGTATTGCATTTGCAATATCTAATGCCTCACCAATAGCTTTTTCTTTTGTTTTATTTACAAATAACACATCATCTAATCCATTAGAAACACAAAGAAATCCAATTGACGAGCCAACTCTACCGCTACCGACAATTGAAATCAACAATATCACTGGATTATTTTACTATAAGAACAGGGCATCTTGCTTTTTGAGATACACCGTTTGCAACACTACCTAAAAGAGCTTTATCAAAACCAGTTCTACCATGAGAGCCAATTACAATTAGATCATACTTTCTAGATTTTGCAAAGTTTACAATATCATTAACAACTGATTTTGATGTTAAAATATTAGATTTTATAGAAACATTGTTTTTATCTGCAATTACTTTTAATTTTTCAAGGTGTTTTTGTGAGACTGATTTTTGTTTTTTAATTAGTTCAGAATCAGCTCTTGCATCATAGAATTTATGATGCCAAGCATCCCCTTCAAGACAAGTCAAAAGAGTAAGTTTTGAGTCATATTTTTTTGCAATATCTACTGCGACTTTAAAAGCCCTAGTAGATTGTGTTGACAAATCAAATGGAATTAAAATATTTGTAAACAGTGTCTAAACCTCTCTCTTACGAATACTATCTCTTTGACGTTTATCATCATGTTTTGGCATTTCTCTTTCCAATTTTTTGATTAATTGATCACATATTTTGAGTATATCCCAATCAGATTCGGTATAGACTAATTGGTTTTTTGATGTTTTCACTATTGCGGTAACATCATAATGAGTTCTAGAACCTTCAGGGTTTTGAGATTTTACTGTTATTTTAGCCTCAATAATATCAGGCAACACCTGTTGAACTTTCTCCAGGGCTCCACCAAATTTAGACATCAAAAGCTCATTTGCAGGTTCATCTTTTGCCAATCCAACTATATACAAAGGAATTTTTTGAGCCATAAATTAACTTCATAAACTTGAATTAAAAAGCATTATAATAATTATTAGTCGTGATTTTCATTGATGATATTGGCAATGACATATTTAATGAATAATAAAAAAGGAACCTTGTGGATGTCAAAAATTCAAAATTAACAAAATTATTAACAAAACCAATTACTGTAGGGCCAAATTCAACTTTGGTAAAAGTCAGAGACACGTTACTAAAAAACAAAGTCAAAAGAGTAGTTGTAATTGATAAAAAAAATCCAATAGCAGTAATTACCGAAAAAGATATCGCAAAGAAAATTTACGAGTTAGGCAACAATCCAATAAAATCAGTCCAAGCAAAAAGTTTCAAACCAAAAAAATTATTCACACTTACTAGAGAAAATTCAGTTAAAGAATGTGCAACAATGATGAAAAAACATAGAATCAGTGTTGTGATTATTCTAAATGAAGATAAAACACTAGGGGGAATAATAACGAAGACAGATCTGGTCAAGATATTCTTAACGAAAGGTTCTGAATCGCTTAAAGTGTCTCAAATAATGAAAAAAAACTTAGTCACTGCAGCTCCAAGTGACCCCATACTACATGTTGAAAGTTTGTTGCTAAGATATGGAATATCCAGAATAATAATCAAGAGAAATCAAAAACCAGTAGGGATTATTACGTTTAGAGATTTTGTTCCTGCAAAAATTCCTCAATGGATTGCAGAATCAGCGGACCCAAAAGAAGTACAAGAATACAAATTCAAAAAAGGACTTACAGAAGGACATGTAAATCAAATGAGTTATCTATTTCCATTTCACGCTACAGACATCATGACAACAAACCCCATCACAATTAATCACGACAAAGAAATCAAAGACGCAATAACACTCATGATTAAACACAATGTTAGCGGATTACCAGTTGTAAAAAATTCAAAATTAGTAGGAATTATTACAAAATCAGATATTGTAAGTGTTCTAGCAAGTTAATCTATTTTACAATTAACAAAGAACAAGGAGAGTGTTGAGCAAGTTTGTTTGAAACGCTACCAAGAAGAAATCTTGTGAGGGCACCAAGACCTTTGTTGCCAACTACAATTAAATCACATTTTTCGTTTTTTACAATTTTTTCAATTTCAGAAACAATATTTCCTTCTTTTAGAAGAGGTTTTGCAGTTATTCCTTTTTTTGAAAGTGTTTTAGTTGCACGTTCAAGAGTTTTTTTTCCAAATTTTCTAACAATGGTCAAGTATTCTTTACGATCCAAAAGATTGATAGGAATTGATTTTTCAACAACATAAACCAAAATTATCTTAGAATCAAATGCATCAACTAATTCACATGCACGTTGTAGTGCCTTCTCAGAATATTTTGAACCATCTAATGGTACAAGAATTGTTTTAAAGTTAGAAATGCTTTTTGTCATTTCACAACAAGTACTGGTTTTTTTGACTTGTGCAATACGTAGTTTGAAACGCTTCCTAAGAAAAGCTCTTTTGCAGAACTTCTTCCACGAGCACCAATTACAACCAAATCAATTCCGTTTTTCTTGTTATTTGCAAATCGTGCAACATCATATCCTGGATCTCCAGATAGGGCTTTTGGAATTAATTTAATTCCCTTTTTTGCAGCTCTTAATTTTGCACTGTCAAGAATTTTTTTCATTTCTTTTGAAGAATTAAAATCTAAGAATCCTAATGGATGAATAGCGTAAATTCCAGGTACAGACTTTATAGTCAAGGCAACAATTACTCCTTGAGATTGTCTAGCTATGTGGATAGCCATGTCCAAGCCACGCAGAGAGTTCTTTGAACCATCCAGCGGTACCAAAATCTTTTTTGTCTTAATTACCATATTTGAAATTAAATAAATGATCATTAAAAGGGTTTAATGATTATCTGACATGATTTTCAGGCATGATAATTTAGAATTTATAAGATATAGTTAGAACACATCAATAGATTATGGACAATACATTTGTCAACCAAGTAATGAACAAAAATGTTCTCACAGCAGAAAAATCAACATCATTACAAGACGCAGCACAAGAGATGAATAAATTGAATGTAGGTTGTGTAATCGTTACAGATAATTCAAAACCAATTGGAATCATTACGGAGAGGGATTTTGTCACAAAAGTTGCTGCAGAAGGAAGACCACTATTTACAGAAATTGGAGAAGTGATGTCATCACCACTAATCACAATTAGTCCTGATGAAACAATTTGGGAAGCCTCAGAAATGATGAAAGAAAATTTAATTCACAAACTCCCAGTAAAAGAAGATGAGCAAATTGTAGGAGTGATTACGACTACAGATATTGTCAGAATTTCCAGTGTAGGTTCCGATTCTCAAATGCGTAAGATTTGTGATCAAATTCTAATGAGAATGAAAGATGATTGACTGAAAAAAGATATTGACTTAAATTATTGAAATTAAAGATGAGTTATCATGATGGCAGCAGATGCAGGTGCAACTGTACTTGAAACAAATGACGACAATCCAAAGATGCCAGACAAAAAGAAAACAAAATTTGACGTAATCATCATAGGTGCTGGACCATCAGGGTACACTGCAGGAATTTATTGTTCCAGAGCAGGTTATGATACATTAATTCTATCAGGAATATTGCCCGGAGGGCAATTAGTTAACACGACAGAGGTTGAAAATTACCCAGGATTTGAAAAAGGCATCATGGGGCCAGATTTGATGATTGAGATGAGAAAACAATCTCAAAGAATGGGGACTACGATAATAGATGATGAAGCTGTAGATGTTGATTTTAGAAGAAAACCACTCAAAGTTTTGACAGCGTCAGAAGAATATGAAGGTCGTGCAGTTATTATTGCAACAGGAGCAAATCCAAGAAAATTAGGATTAGAAGGTGAAGAAACATTTGGAGGCAAAGGAGTATCATATTGTGCCACATGTGACGGACCTTTCTTTAGAAATCAAGAATTAGTTGTGGTGGGGGGAGGAGACTCTGCCATTGAAGAAGCAACATTTCTTACAAAATTTGCAACCACAGTTCACCTAGTCCATAGACGAGATGAGTTACGGGCAAGCAAAGTAATGCAAGAAAGAGCATTCAACAATGAAAAAATAAAATTTCATTGGGATTCTGCAGTAATAGACATCAAAGGGGATCAAAAGATGCAACAAGCAGTTTTGAAAAATCTCAAAACAAATGAAGAGTCAACACTAGATGCTGGAGGCCTCTTTGTTGCAATTGGACACGAACCAAATACAAAATTGTTCAAAAATCAGATTGACTTGGATGATGAAGGGTACGTGATTCTAAAAAACAAAACCTACACAAATGTGGAGGGAGTTTTTGCAGCAGGAGACGTACATGATAGAAATTATAGGCAAGCAATCACTGCAGCAGGATTTGGCTGTATGGCAGCAATTGATGTAGACAAATATCTAACAGAAAGTGCAGATAAACAAGAATGAAAAATGCACAATGCAAAAAAATGTCTAAACAAATTTTTAGAAAAAGAGATCTTTACAATTCAACAATTTCAATATAGAGAAGAGCCACCATACAAGTGGTCACTGAAATATTTCAAGAAAATGGAAATTGGGGAGTGGGATTCATTTTGTGAGAAATGCTTGTTAGAATATTCTAAAAAATCACTTGACTCATGGAAGAAATCACAAGTCTAAACTCTTTATTGGAATAAGACTCACGAATTTACATGAGCAAAGACTCAGAGAATAACAAAATAACAGTGAAAGAACATAGTGATAAACTAGCAAAATTAGGCAAGGAATTAACTAAAATTCAGTTCAGTTACAAAGTAGAGAATAAAAAATCAAAAGAATATTGGCAAAAAAGAATTGAGAATTTTGAAAAATACAATGAAAAAGGCTTAGAATATTATAATCAAGTATTTTCTTTGATGAAAATCATTAACAAAGAAGAATCTGAAAGATTCCTTTTACAAATAAGCAAATTTCGACAGTTAGCATCATCATTAATAGAAATAATGAAACAGATTGAAGACAATCCATCCATTATTGATTCCAAAGATAAACAACAAAGTCAGTGGAGTAGAAAAATAAAAAATGACATCACAGAACAAAGCAACAAATGCCTACACCATGAAAGAGACATGAATTCATTTTTTAGAAATTTTTACGAAAAACACTTGAAATCTATTTTAGAGTAAATCAGTAGGCCAATTCTGACATGTATTTTGCATCTTTAAGATAATTTTCAAATTCTTCTTCAGAAAGTACATGTTGTTTAGCATATACACTCTTGAATTTTCTTCCATCATCAGCAAAAATTCCAACTACACATGCATCCCCTTCAATAGGATATTTTTTCATACATGCATACACTGCTGCTGAAGAAGGGCTAATCAACAGTTGATCTTTTTCAAAAACTTCTTTCACCACAGAGAATGCTTCATCATTATCAACAGAAACCCAATCATCAACAACGTTTTCTCGTTTCAAAAACAAGTCAGGCTTTGCAGATTCCTCAAAATTTCTCCACCCTTGAATCAGATGGTTTTGTTGAGGTTGGCATCCAATAATTTTCACATTTGGATTTTTTTCTTTAAGAAATGCACCAATTCCAGTAATTGTTCCACCAGTACCAACACCAGTAAAGAAATGAGTTATCTTACCATCAGTTTGCTTCCAGATTTCAGGCCCTGTTCCAATATAGTGTCCTTTGAAATTTGCTTCATTTGCGTATTGGTTTGGAGAATAATATGTATCAGGTCTTGATGATGCAATAGAGGTTGCAAGTGCAATGCTTTGATCAGTTCCTGCGCCAACTTTAGGGCACAAATCATCACTTGTTTCAAATACCTTAGCACCTAAATTTCGAATAATATCTTTAGTTTCATTGCTTGCTTTTTCAGGAATTACTATCTCAACTTTGTATCCTAACAGATTTGCAATACCAGTTAATGCAATTCCAGTATTTCCAGAAGTAGGTTCGATGATAATGCTCTTGCCTTTTGTTAAGATGCCTCTTTCCTCACCGTCTTTTATCATCCAATAAGCAGCTCTATCTTTAACTGAACCAAATGGATTGTGACCTTCTAATTTTGCAGAATATTCTACGTTATCATGAGACAAAGTCAACGGTACCAAAGGAGTATTACCAACACGATTCAAAACATCTGTATCAGTTACAGTCGTCATGATTTTGGTTATTTCACCTTTTTAATTTGAAATGTAATTACATCGCCATTTTTTGACATATCTAATAACTCATGACCATTTCTTGTCACCCATCTAGAGATATCATCTTCAGCAGCAGGATCATCTGCAGAAACAGTTAATGTTTCACCTACTTGCATTCTTTCAATTTCAATTTTTGTTCTAAATACAGGTTCTGGGCAGAATAATCCTGTTGCATCTAATTTTTTTTCTGTTGATTCTGACATATTATAATTAAAAAATGGCGTTTTGTCATATTAAAAGCTATTTGAGTTTTTCAGATTCAATTTGGATTACAATGCCATTTTGAACATGGTTGCAAGATTTCGGTCTTTCATGAAACTTGGATCCTGATTTTGGAAATTGATTTTTTGTGAAATTCTCTTCATCAAATAAATTGCAATTTTGTAAAAAAGAGACCACATGTGACTATTTTGATTGGAATCATAAATTCTCAATAACAATGTCAAAAGCCATTTTGCGTTAGGATAGTGTTCAGAGATATAATCAATCAAATATTCTTTCGAATTATTAATTTTGTATCGCAGGTGATCAAGAGTTTCAGTCTGATGTGCATAGCCGGTTTGCGAAATTTTGATTTTCCCATGTTTCATTGAAAATAAAATATCATCAAGGTTGTTTTCTGAATCAATTACATTTACACATCTGCCCAGAGTCGACAAAACATGAGAGTCACTTCCAGCAACTTGTATCATGTTATTGTCTAGAGCAAACTCAGTTGCACGAGCATTAGACAAAATATCAACGTTATTGCTATTAAAAACTTCAACCATATCACATTTTTTAGCACCGTCACGCAATGCATCAAGTAAACTAAATGGGTGAGGGGCAGATGAAACACCACTTTGTTTTCTAACCTCATCTATAACTTCTTCAAGAGACAACCCAGGAGATATTGCATCATGTATTCCATAAGCTAAGACATGTGCTCCAGTATCAGTAGTAATTTCTTCAGCGGGAAAAACATCTATATTTTTAAATTTTGAGTGATCATTTTTGTATTCCAGTAATTGATGATAACCATCCAATGTGTTGTGATTTGTAACAAAAATTGCATCTAATCCTAAATTGTATGATCGCTCAAGTTGATCCCTAATTGAAATATCACAATCATAGGGAGGTTCATCATCACCTACGTGAAAATTTGAAAAAGAATTATGACAATGTAATTCAACGTTTATTGGCATATCAAATGAAATTTTTCATCTTTAGGTAATAATCTTATTGAAATCAATTATAGTTTATCGAAAAAGATCTTCATGTTCAGGACGAATTAATTCAGTTATCCCGCAATTAGATTTTTGGAAGGAGTAACCACGAACTATCGCCACAGGATTTTGCAATGTTTTACCCATGACTAGTTCAGATGCAGATGAAAGTTCATCTGCAATTGCAATTGCAGTAACACGTAAAGTTTTTCCAAAAGTATCTTTAGTTCCTTCATAATCAATTATAGGAGACATTCCAGAAATCCCTATAGCGCAATTAGTTTGCCCCATTCTAAACGGACGGCCAAATGTGTCGGAGATTATTACTGCAACATCTTTTTTTGTTTGCTCAAAAATTCTTTTACGTATAATACTTGCAGATTTATCAGAATTTACCGGCAACAATGTTGCAAAGCCTTCTTTAACATTACTTTCGTCAATGCCTGCATTAGCACAAATTACACCATCATTTGTTTCAACAATTAAAATTCCATTTTTCATTCTAATGATTCGTTTTGATTCAGACAAAATTAATTCAGTTATTCGGGGATCCTTTTGATATTGAGAACTAATCCCTTCAGAAAGCAAGGAGGGTTTTACAGTAGATAAATCAACTAAACGTCCTTCTTGTTTTGAAATTATTTTTTGGGCAATTATTAGAATATCACCATCTTGAATTTCATTTGAAGAGAGAATTAATTGTGAAAGATCATCAGAAGTATCAATTTCTTTTTCAATAGTTATGGGAATAATTTCCAAGTACAATGTCTGAGTTTATGGACTAAAAAATTGTTTATGCAGGTGTTGGAACTTCTAATTCTAACTTGTAATGTTTGTTGATAATATCCAATATTTTTGAAAGATCTTTTTCTTCTAGAGTTGTAGTTGCTAAATCTTTAACTATGTCCTGTGCTCTATATGCAATTCCCAGCCCACAGATATCAAATAATTTGACATCATTTGCGCCATCAACCACACAGACAATATCTTCCTTCTTTTCACCCCATTCTTCAATTTTTATTTTTGCAGATTTTGATTTATCAGAATCAACATTAATTTTTACACCGTCAAGTTTACCATCTTTGAAAATCAGTTCATTAGAATAAACATAATCCAAGTTCAATTCTTTTTGTAATCTTTCCATCATCAAGGTAAATCCTCCAGATACAGCCATCAGTTTCCAACCTGCCGCCTTCAATGCTCTACATGCTTCTTTTGCACCAGTCATGATAGGCAAAGCATCTGAAACTTCTTGACATGTTTTTTGATCTAACCCTTTTAGTGCAGCAACACGAGTTCGAAGTCCTTCTTCCCAGTTAATTTTACCTTGAATTCCTTGTTTGGTAATTGCCCAAATCTCATCTTGCTTATTGATCTTTTCTGCAAGAATTGGCAGATATTCTTCATCATACAAAACTCCCTCCACATCAAAAATTACTAACAATTGATTTCTGTTTTGCAAAAATTTGCTAATTATATTAAAGTTTAAACTTTTTTGAGATCCAAAAAGCGCTAGTAATAAATCACCGGAGTAATGTGGATAGTTATGGATGAATTAGAACACAAATTTGAAGTAGAAATTCAAGAAAGAGAAGGACGACAAAAACTACCAGATAACGTCAAAGCTGAGTTAAAAACATCAGGTATGATGGACGATAAAGGAAAATTGAAGTTAAAAGGCGTCAGTCCAAAAATGCTCAAAAGAATGAAACAAGAATTTGTTGCTTGTCCAGTTCTAAAGGACGACATTCATTTTATTCAATGCTTTGTATGTCCAAACTTCCAAAGTAGAGTTACAGGCAAAGTACTATGCAAAGGGGACCCCCTTTAACACTAAAGAAAAGTTAGTCCAATATTCACGAAAGGCTCATTAGTTAATTTATTCTTGGAATTTTAGTTTGAGTAAAGAAGACGTAGGGATTACAGTTTCAAAAAAAGATGACTTTAGCGAATGGTATACCCAAGTCGTGTTAAAAGCTAAATTGGCAGATTACGCACCAGTTAAAGGATTAATCGTACTCAGACCAGACGGTTATTCAATTTGGGAATCATTAAAAAACACATTTGATAAGAAATTTGCAAAAAACGGAATAAGAAATGGGTTTCTTCCAGTGTTAATCCCAGAATCGTTGTTAGGAAAAGAGCAAAAGCATTTTGCAGGTTTTAACCCAGAGGTTTTTTGGGTAACACATTCAGGAACAAACGAGATTGGAGATAGATTAGCATTAAGACCAACATCTGAAACATTGGCATACACATTATACTCTAAATGGATTCAGAGTTGGAGAGATCTACCATTAAAAATTAATTTTTGGAATACGGCTTTACGTGCAGAGATCAAAGCAACAAAACCATTTCTGAGAACATCAGAATTTCTGTGGCAAGAAGGGCATACCGTACATGCAACACAAGAAGAAGCGGAGGAAGAGGTAATGAAAATTTTAGATATTTACAAAAATACTGTTGAGGAAGAATTAGCAATTCCAGTTACAACTGGAAAGAAAAGTGAAAAAGAAAAATTTGTAGGAGCAGTATATACAACAACAATGGAGTCCATAATGCCTGATGGCAAAGCTCTCCAAATGGGCACATCACATTTCCTAGGACAAAATTTTTCAAAACCATTTGAAGTGAAATTTGCAGATAAAGACAATGTAGAGCATTTTGCATGGCAAACTTCATGGGGAGTTTCATGGAGATTAATCGGTGCAATGATTATGGCTCATGGAGATGATCAAGGTCTTGTTTTACCGCCCAAAGTTGCCCCAACACAAGTAGTAATTGTTCCAATTTACAAAAATGATGAAGGCAGAGACAAAGTATTGCCAAAAGTAAAAGAAATTCAAGAAAAATTAGAGTCAAAAGATGTCAGAGTTCAAGTAGATGACAGGCAAGGATTATCTCCAGGATACAAATTCAACGATTGGGAGATGAAAGGGGTGCCTTTACGTATAGAAATTGGACCAAAAGATATTGAAAAGCAGAGCATTGTAATTGCAAAAAGATACAATCGTGAAAAATCAAATTTAGACTTTAGTGAAATAGAAAATGTTGATTTGATTTTAGATGAAATACAAAAAAACATGCTAGAAAATGCTCGAATTCAATCAAATGAAAATACTAAAGATATTTCAGATTATACAGAGTTTAAATCAAAAATTGAGGAGGGAGGATTCTTCAACGCTCCATGGTGTGGAAAATTAGAGTGTGAAGAAAAGATCAAAGAAGAAACAGGTGCAGACATACGAGTTATTCCATTTGGTAGTGAAAATACAGGCCTAAAATGCATGTATTGTGGAGGACAAAGTGAGTCAGTTCCAATTTTTGCTAGAGGGTATTAAGAATTATTTTTAATAGAACACAAATCCATTATTTTGTATGCAGTCTTGTCAATATCCACATTAGATTCTGTAGATACAAACAAGACTACATCATCTAATGGAAACGTAAATGTAACAATGTTCTTTCTGCGTGCAGCAGCATAAGATACAGGTCCAAGATTATTATCAAAATCCTGTCTAGTTCTAATTCTTAATACAGCCTCTATGAACATTTTTTTACGTTCTTCTTCATTTTTTAATGGTTTTACATTATCTCGAAATGAACCTACAATCAAATTTCCCATCATATCTAAAAATCCTGCAAAACGAATTTCTGGTTCTTTGAGTAAAAGTTCACATTTTGAAGCTAAAGAATCATCAGACATACATTTTGATAAGAAAATAAAGATAAAAAGAATTTTCAAATTTTCAACAATGAAAACATGGTCAAATATAATAATAGAAAAAACTGATTAGCAATATGACCAGTAACCCACAATTGGAAGAAAAGAGACCATTGTTAGAACAATTTAGAGAAACAAGAAAAAGAACTCTAGAGTTAGTGAAAACCTTAGAAAAAGACGATTTTGTGGTACAAACTGCGTTTTTCATGAGTCCACCCAAATGGCACGTAGGACATGTTAGTTGGATTTATGAAGCAATTATGAGTAAATTAGATAAGAATTATGAATTTTATTCAAAAGAATTTTCAGAATATTTGAATTCATACTACCAACAGTTTGGAGTTCCACATGACAAAGGATTACGAGGAGTCATATCCAGACCAACAGTTGATCAAATTTTCCAATACTTTAACATGATCAATCAAAGAGTAGAAAAATTTATCGAAACCCAATCTTTGAGTGATGATGCAATCAGATTAATTACAATGGGATTTCACCACGAATGTCAACATCAAGAATTATTGGTGTATGATTTACAACATCTTCTTGCAGAACAATATAGGCCAGTACAAAAAAACAAAATTGAAAAACAAAACGAGGTTGCAAAGAAAACTGTTCATGTAAAAGGCGGACTATATACAATGGGATTTAACGGAAAAGAATTCTGTTACGACATTGAACTTCCAGAACATAAAATTTACCTTAATGATTACAAAATTGATGTTTTTCCAATTACCAATCAACAATATTTACAATTCATCGAAGATGGTGGATATGAGACATACAAATACTGGTTATCAGACGGATGGGAAAAAGTAAAAGAAAACAAATGGAAGGCACCAATGTATTGGGAAAAAATTGATGGTAAATGGAATGTTAGGGATTTTTTAGGCATTAGAGAAATTAATCCAAATGAACCAGTTTGTCATGTTAGTTTCTATGAAGCAGATGCATATTGTAAATGGGCAGGAAAAAGACTACCAACTGAAGATGAATGGGAAAAAGCAGCATGTTGGAACGAAGACAAACAAGAAAAAACAATTTTTCCATGGGGAAATGAACAACCATCAAAGGATAGATGCAATCTTCTTGAATCATATCATTGGGGATGTACTGAAATTGGAACATACCCAAATGGAGCAAGTCCTTCAGGATGTCAACAAATGATTGGAGATGTGTGGGAATGGACATCATCAGAATTTACAGGGTATCCAGGATTCAAAACAGGGTTTGATGAATACAATGACAAATGGTTTACGAATCAAAAAGTTTTGAGAGGAGGCTCTTTTGGAACTCCAAAAATGTCAATTCGTGGAAGTTACAGAAACTTTTTCAGATTAGACGAGAGATGGTTATTTTCAGGTTTTAGATGTGCTGAAGATGTCTAGTTTTTAGATACCAAGGTCAATGAGAAGTATTTTTTGTCATCAAGCCAAGTATGTTTCAATTCAAATCCCACATCATCAAGCAGATCATGTATTTGAGATAAACGATACTTGTGAGAATATTCTGTATGAATGAGTTCGTCTTTTTGTAATTTTAATTCTAGGTCAGATTTTGAAATAATAACTGATTGTTCAGTTAAAGATTTCAAATACATTTCAATTCGCTGATCCTTTTCATTGTAGACAGCATAATGGGAGAAATTTTCGAGGTTAAAGTCTGCATCAAGTTCATCATTGATTCTAGACAATACATTGAGATTAAATTTTGCAGTAATACCTTTGGAATCATTATATGCAGATTCAAGAATAGATGTATCCTTTACAAGATCAAGACCAATCAAAAACAAATCACCAGGTTTCATAGTGGAGAAAATTTTCTCCAAAAACTTGTATCCATCAACAGGAGAAAAATTGCCAAAGCTTGAACCTAGAAAAATTATAAGATTTTTTTTATCATCGTATGTTTTTAAAAATTCTAATCCACCTTCATATGTATCAATTATTCCAGTAATGCTAAGATTTTTGTAATCATTTAGAAGTTCTTCAGAACTTTCTGCAAGAATTTCAGATATATCTATTGGAAAATATTCAGTGGTTTTTTGAGAAGCAGTCAAAAAATCCAAAAGCAACCGGGTCTTTGTTGATGAACCACTTCCTAATTCAACTAGTCTAAAATCACCATCTAAAAATAATGACAGTTCTGTTTTTAATTTTTGTAAAATAGAAATTTCAGTTCTAGTGGGGTAATACTCCAAAACAGAGCAAATTTTTTCAAACAAGTCAGAGCCTTTTTTGTCATAAAAGAATTTTGGAGGAATGGATTTCAGGTTCCTGCCCAAGCTTGAAGATATTTCTTCAGCAAATGTTTTTTCAATTCTGGTTGCATGAGGTTTGAAATATTGTAATCTAGAATCAACAATAAATTTTTTGTATTCTTTGTTTTTCTGTACCGGATTACTCAAGTATTAAAATCTCATTTAATGGACTTAAAAGCTTTAAGCCAATTTTTTACGCATAACTATATCTCTTGATATACTTCTAAATTCAACAGTATTTGTTGAGTGAGATTCTCAGAATAGAACATTTGAAAAAATATTTCATCAAGAAAGGAATGTTTGGAAAACAATCAGACACAGTAAGAGCAACAGATGATATTTCTTTTTCTGTAGAAAGAGGAGAAGTCTTTGTTTTAGCAGGAGAGTCAGGTTCAGGAAAATCAACTATTGCAAAACTGATTTTAAGATCAATAGAACCAGATTCTGGAAAAATATTTTTTGAAAATAAAGAGATAGACAACCAACCTGAAAATTTGCAAAAAATCAGAATGGGCTGTCAAATGATACATCAAGACCCGTATGATTCCATCAACCCAAGAATGAAAATTGGGGACATTGTTTCAGAGCCCCTAGAAATACACAATGTCGGGAATAAAGATGAAAGAAAGAAAAGAGTAATCGAAGTCTTGCAAGAGGTAAAACTAGAACCCGCAGAAGATATCATCAGAAAATACCCCCATATGCTATCAGGAGGTCAGAGGCAAAGAGTTGTTCTGGCCAGAGCATTATCATTAAAACCAAAAATCATTTTAGCAGATGAGCCAGTTTCCATGTTAGATGTCTCAATCAGAGCAGAAATGCTTGAACTAATGCACGAGTTACAAAAAAAGTACAGTATTTCATTTATCTATATCACACATGACTTGGCAACAGCTAGGTATTTTGGTCAAAGGATAGGAATTTTGTATTTAGGAAAGATTGTAGAGATGGGACCAATTGACGAGGTTTTACTTAGTCCAAAGCACCCATACACACAGGCACTAATTGATGCAATATCTGAGCCAAACCCTGACAACCTACACAGAGAAAAGAAAATCAGGATAAATGAGCCATCAAACATAGACATTCTTCAGGGATGTAGATTTAGAAATCGATGTCCATACATCATAGAAAAATGCAAAGTAGAGCCGGACCTAGAACTAATTGATAATGGACATTATTCAGCTTGTCATGTCAAAATAGATTAAGAATTTCTAACTGAAGGCATACGCTTATCTTTGTAAGTAACAACGTGTGATACACCATTTTTTGGAAACACACCATAGATCAATTTTGCTTTTTGTACAACTGAATCTTTTAGAGAAACCATGATGAATTGGCTTTCTTTTGATCGTTCCTCCAAAATATTAGACAATCTTTCAGAGTTTGGCGCATCAAGATGAGCATCAACCTCATCAAACAAATAGAATGGAGATGGTTTTAATTTTTGTAGAGCAAGCACAAACACAATTGCAGCCAATGTTTTCTCACCACCACTAATGGATGTAGATTCTCTTTTTGGTTTATTTAGAAATTGAATCAAGTAAGAAATTCCAGAGTTGAAGATATCGTCTTCATTTTGCAGTTCTAACCAAGCATTACCACCAGTCATCTTATTGAAAATTAATTTGATTTCTTTATCGACTTTATCAAAGGCATCCAAGAACGTTTGTCGTTTATCTTTTTCAATATCTTCAATAAACTTGACAATAGAGTTCCTTTCTTCTTCAAGGGAATTCTTTCTAGTAGACATTGAACGATAACCATAAGATACTTCAAGATAGGTTTCAGGTGCTTTTGCATTTAACGCGTTTAGTGATGCCAATTCTGCAGATAAACCTTGAACAATTGATTCCACATCAAAGGTTTCCATGTCTTTATCAAAGCCAAATGCAGAAAGAATTTGTTGTAATTTAACCTCGTTTTCAACCAAATCATGCAAATCCCTATTCAAAGAATCAGATTGTCTTTCCAAGGTGTTAATCTGTTTAGTCAACTCCCTATCTTTTTCAGATAGCACTTTTAGTTTATCATCAAACTCTTTGAGTTGACCAATGGATGAACCGGATGTCTCAATGAGCTCTTGTTCTTTTTGTCTTAATTTAACAAGAATTTCATTTTTAGATTCTTTTTGTTTTTCTAATTCATGTATTTTTGTTTGCAATTCTTCTTTTTCAGAGTTCAAAGAGCGTTCTTCATCATTAAGTCGATTAGATTGAGATTTTTCACGATTATCTTGAGTTTCTAAAGTTGTTAGTTGTGAAGATTTGTCACGGTATTCATTTGTAATAGTAGTGTATAATTTTTCAATTTCTGCTTTCTTTATATTAATTCTAGATAGTTCATTTGCAATACGTGTTTGTTCTCCACTTGCATAGTTTTCTTCAACAATAGAAATACGCTCTTGTAAAGATTCAATGTGAGATTCATTTGTAAGAATTTCAGATTCAATGATACTGTCACGGGAAGTCAAATCAGAGATTCTTTTTGCAAGTTGCTCTTTCATGGACAATGCAGACTCAATTCTAGGTTTTAGGTGGGAATAGTTTTCATTTACAGATGTCAATGCTTGTTCAGAAATTGACAGTCTGTCTGAATTTGACTGAATGGACTCATCTAACTTTTTGATAGAGTTCTTTTTCATTAGCAAGTATTTCTTTACAGCATTAATTGACTGGAACAGACCATCAACATCACTACTCATTGAAATCAATTTTGTGAGTTTTGAGATTTTTGAATCAATATCAATAACCACAGTTCCACCTTTTGCTTCAAAATACTCACCATTCATAGTGACGGCCTTATAGCCGGACTGAGACACGTTATATGCAGACTCTCTAGTTTTTGTGAGAACAATATTGCCAAATAGGAATGTTTTGAGTTCAGAATAGGCAGGTTTGCAGTGAACAAAATCTGCAAGAACCCCTATCACATCAGGCTCATTTGGTAATTTTAGTTTGAATTTAGGAATGGCATCCAAAGGGATTATTTTCAATTTGGGTAATTTTTTGGATCTAGCAAATTCTGCAATTCCAAGAAGTGTTGCAAAGTCTTTTACAACTATAGCTTTAATCCAATCAGAGCTCACAGCTAAAACTGGTCGTTCATATTCTTTGTCCCAAGAAATCATTTCATAAACTAAGCCATCAATACCAAGTTTTTCTGCATCTTCTTTTAATTTTGCAACAGTGTAATCTTCATGCATGAAACCTTTGACAGTTTTAATTTTTGATTCATAATGTGTTGCAGCTTTGTTGGACTTTTCTAGAATTTCTCCCCATTCATCCATATCAGAAATAATTTTAGATTTTTTCAGTTGTAAGTTCTTGATTCTGGATTTTAATTCAACAATTGCTGCATTATGATTTGTAATCATTGATTCTAATTTAGATTTAGATGATGTTAATTCCTCAATACTGTGTTTAAGATCTTGTAACTTTGCAGTGTTTACATCTATCTTTATTTTTGAATCCTCTTTTTCATGTTGAAGTTTAGAAAGTTTTAGTTTAGCATCATTTAATTGAGTGGTTAATGTTCTAATTTTTTCATCAATCTCAGATTTTTTTGCTGCAGCCTGAGATTGTTCATCTAAAATTTTATTTCTTTGAGTGTCAACAATTTCCAAGTCAGAATTAATTTTGTTTTTCTTAGCAGTTGTTTCTTCAATTGATTCTTTAATTTTTAAAATTTGAGTATCGATGTCACTTCTTGCAGCATTAATATCTTCAAGTTCTTTTTGTATTTCAGGAATTCTAGAATCAATTTGTTCAATTCTTTTCTTTGATGCAGATATAGCACTATTGTCAATTTCATATTGCTCCATTGCAGTGGCAATTTCTGTGTCAAGGGAAGATTTTGCTTGAGTATAATCATTAGCCTCGGCCATCAACTTTGATTTTTCAGTTTCCAAAGTTCCAATTTCATTTCTCAAAACATTTCTTTCTTCATCAAAAGTAGTAATTTCAGAAGTAAGTGAGTGCAAAGTGGATTCTTTGGAATCCTTTTGACTTGAAATGACTTTTAGTTTATTGGCAGCAGCTATTGCCTTATACCTGTTCAATTCGCGCTCAAGAATATCATGGCGTAGTTTCTGATTACGTTCCTCTTCAAGTTCATCAATTCGTTTCTTAATTTCGCCCATTTTTGCAAGAGCAATTTCCAATCTCCTGTCTGCTTCATCAAGTTGTTTTACTGATTCGGCCTTTTTTTCATCAAAATATGACAGACCAATCAAATCTTCAATGGTCTTTCTTTTTTCTTCAGAGGTAAATTCAGAAATTCTAGTTACAGTTCCTTGCTGAACAGCATTAAGTTGTCCCAATCCAGCATTTGCCATATCAAGTAAATCGAGAATATGACTTCGGTTTGTTTTCTTTTTATTCAAATAGTATGTGTTTTCGCCATTGGCATCCATTTCTCTTGTGATTTCAACAGTGTCTGAATCAACTGGAATTTTTCTATCAGAATTATCAAAGTGAACACTAGATCGGGCCATTTTTGGTCCACGTCTATTTCCTTCAATATCATGAATTAGTGATCTTAATTTATCAACTCTCATCACTTTGGGTTTATTTTCACCCATTGCAAAAATGATGGCATCCAAAATGTTACTTTTACCAGAACCGTTAGGGCCTGAAATCGATACAAGTCCAGGTTCAAACTGAACAGTGGTATTCTTAAAACCAAATGACTTGAAACCAAAGATCTCAACTTTTTTTACATGAACCAATAGCAGTATTCTCTCAAATGGTGAGATAATCGATGTTTAACAAGTTTAGTTGACACTATTGCATAATTTTTCTTGTTTTAGTATGATATTTTTCGTAACGGTAAAGACAAATATTTTACAATAACCTTCTCGTGCCTACCTATAATTACCAAGTAATGTGTTTACAAGTATGACAAAATTAGGATTAGTTCAAACTGTTACATACAATACAGATCAGAAATCTATTTCAAATGTTTCAAAAATTTTAAAAAAGTTAGGAAGAAAAGAGACTGAGATTGTATGTTTGCCTGAGCAATGGTTAAAAAATAATCATATTTCAGACTGGGATTTACAGTTTAAAGAATTCAAAGAAATTGCCAGAGATTTTGGAATGACCATAATTCCAGGCGCATTTTATGAGACAAATAGAGGCAAGTCATCCATAGTATCGCCAATTATCGGGCCAAAAGGAGAATTCATAGGAAAACAAGAAAAAATACACCCGTTTGACTATGAAAAAGATAATGTCCAGCCTGGAAAAGAGGCAAAAATTTTCAAAACTGCCTGTAAATTTGGCATAATCATTTGTTATGATATGGTATTTCCGCAAGTGGCAAACACTCTAGCAAAAAAAGGAGCCCAAGTATTGCTATCTCCAAGCAGAATTGTCAAGAGAGGTATAGACCCATGGCAAATGTATGTTCAAGTCAGATCACTGGAGAACAGAATCCCCATTCTAGCAGCTAATGTAGAGAATCACAAATTTGGAGGCAACAGTTTGATAGTAGATTTACATCAAAATAACAAAGTAATCACTACAAAGATCACCAAAGTGAATGGAGAGCAAGGAGTGTCACGAGAATTTGATCTTAAGAAGTATGAGATAGAACGTAAAAAAAGATTTTCAGATTATAATAAATTTCAATAATTAGTCGCCTGCAACAAACTTTTCACATTCAGCTTTTGCTTTAACATCAGAAGTTTGTTCAATCGGGTGCTTCATCAGATAAGCACTTGCAGGTTTAATTGGCCCACCCACACCTCGATCAAGTGCAATTTTTGCTAGTCGAATTGCATCAATTACAATTCCTGCAGAATTTGCCTTGTCATCTACTTCTAAACGAACTTCCATATTGTAAGGAATGTTTGCCCATTGACGACCTTCAATTCTCATAAACATAAGTTTTGTATTACCTAAAAATGGAATAAAGTCAGAAGGTCCAACATAGATTTGATCATCATCTAATCTTTCATCAAGTTGACTTTGAACACTTTCAGTTTTGGAAATTTTCTTGGAAACAAGTCTATCTTGTTCTTTCATGTTTAGGAAATCAGTATTGCCACCAACATTGATTTGGTATGTTTTTTCAATTTTAGTTCCTCTATCATTACATAACTTAGCTAATGTTCTGTGAACAATAGTTGCACCAACTTGTCCTTTAATATCATCACCAATACAAGGAATATTCTTTTCAGCGAATTTTTTTGCCCATTTTTCATCAGATGCAATAAACGAAGGAATGCAATTCACAAATGCAGTGTTTGTATCAAGACAGATCTGTGCCCAATATTCAGTGACTTTGTCAGAGCCCACAGGCAAATAAGATACAATTATTTCAACACCTGTGTCTTTGATTACTTGCTTAATTTCTTTAGTGAGTTCTTCTACAGATTTTGGATTTTCAACAGGCTTGATTCTGTTTTCCACCCATAATCCAACACCATCCAAAATTGGGCTTTCGTAAATTTTAGCATCAGTTTTTGGCAATTCATCTTTTGGAATCCAATCAACCATGTTAGGATATGCATAGATTGCTTCGTGAAGAGATTTTCCAACTTTATTCTCACCAACATCAAAACCACAAACAAAATCAATGTCATGAATTCCATAACCAGCTAATTTATCATGAATGATTCCAGTAACTTCTTGATCAGGATTTTTTCTATAATACTCAATACCTTGAATTAAACCTGAAAAACAATTACCTATTCCGACTAACCCTACCTTGATTCTACCTGCCATTCGAAAATTGGTGTTATTGGACGGGTTTAAAGTTTTCTTAGAGAAATTAAAAAAATAATGAAAATTAAGGCAGGATTTTATACTTGACATCAACGTTTAAGATCATGTTAGAGCCAGGTCGTCCCGTAAAAGATATAGAGATTAGTCCAAACATGCCAATAGAAAAAATTTTTGAGGAATTATCTCAATCAGGAGGATTCGAATCAGTAAACCTTTCAGACGGATTAGGAATTTTAACAGAAATGATTTCAGATAAACAATGTCTCAGATTTCTTTCATTTGTAGGTGCTGTAGTTTCAACAGGACTAAGAGGAATCATCAAAGACATGATCAAAAACAAATGGTTTGATATAGTAATTACAACATGTGGGGCATTAGATCATGACATTGCCAGACATTTTTCACATTACAAAGAAGGATCATTTACGATGGACGATAAGGAATTAGCCGACCAAGATATTCACAGATTAGGCAATGTTTTAGTGCCTATGGATAGTTATGGTCCACTTATAGAAGAAAAAATGCAGTCATTTTTAGAAGAAGAATATCAAAACGGCACAAAAGAAATGACAACTACAGAGATTTGTAAGATGATTGGCAAACACTTAGGTGAAGATTCATTTCTTTATTGGGCATACAAAAACAACGTAGATGTTGTTGTTCCAGGAATTATGGACGGAGCAGTGGGAAGTCAGATTTGGTTGTTTACACAAAAACATGGAGATTTCAAATTAAACATGGCAGGGGATGCAAATCTGTTATCAGGACACGTATTCAAAGCCAAAAAATCAGGAGCATTTATGATTGGCGGAGGAATCTCAAAACACCATACGTTATGGTGGAATCAATACAGAGAGGGGTTAGATTATGCTTTTTACATTACAACTGCACAAGAATTTGACGGTAGTCTTAGTGGGGCATTAGTAAGAGAGGCAATTTCTTGGGGCAAAGTTACACAAAAAGCAAAACAAACAACATTACATGCAGAAGTAACAACAATTTTGCCATTTATTTATGCAACACTAGTATCGAAATTACAAAATTAGATAAAACCTATTATCTAATAAAAACAAAAACCAATCATGTTTCCTAAAATTAAAGTTAAAGAATTAAGACCATTAAACTTAGAGGGAGGATATCTCATTGACGGTTTTCCATCAGCAGGATTCAGCAGTGCAATTGCAACAGAATCAATGATACATACATCACAATTTGAGTTAGCAGGAATAATTGATTCAGACATATTTCCACCAATCAGTATCATAAAAAATGGAAAGCCAAATTACCCATCAAAAATTTTTGTCAATGATGAATTGAAAGTCGGCATATTCTCATCATATCTTACACTTGATCAATCATTGCACAAAATAACAGCTAAAACAATGCTAAATTGGGCAAAAAAACACAAAATTGGATTAATCATAAGCAGTATAGCGGTAAAATCTCCCAACGAAAATGACGATATAATTGGGGTTGGAAGTACTGAATCAGCAAGAGCAAAAATAAAAAATGCAGGACTAAAAGTTTTAGAACATGGAACAATACCTGGAATTCCAGGCACATTGTTAAATGCAGCAAGTATATCAGGACAAGATGTTATTGTAATAATTTTTCATACAGATGGAAAGGGTCCTGACTTTAACTCTAGCGCACAATTATGTGTAGCAATGTCAAAATTGATTCCAGGATCTACATGTGATGTTTCAGCATTACAGCGAGAAGCTGAAAAAGCTGAAACAATCATCAAAGAAGCAGAGGAAGAATCACATCACCTAAAAGATTCCATGTACATGTAAGTTCTTGAGATTATGTTTATTTCATTAAAATAACAAAAATTTGTAAATGGAACAATTTTTAGAATTTGCCATACTGGTCATAGTTATTTCAGCATCAGGAGTCATGGCGCCAGGACCACTTTTTGCAGCAAACATATCATACGGATTAAGAGGAGGTGCAAAATCAGGAATCAAAATGGCCACAGGTCATGCAATAGTAGAATTGCCCTTAGTCATATTGTTAGGAATTGGTGTTTTTTCCTTAGAAAGTTTTCCAGAATTTAGAACAACCATTTCTATTTTAGGGGCATTAACTCTGTTCATATTTGCAATATTACAAATTAGAACAGTTTTTAGAGAAAAAGAATTTTCACATCCAAATTCAAAACAAGGTGCATTAATCACAGGTGTTTTGTTAAGTGGATTAAATCCATTTTTCATCATATGGTGGGTGACCATAGGATTCAAATTAATTTCAGATGCGATGTTGATTTGGGCATTTTCAGGCATGTTAATCATGTTCGGATTGCACATATGGATGGATTTTGCATGGTTAGGTGCAGTTTCATTTTTGGCTTCAAAAAGTAAAAAAATTCTTTCAAACAAAAATTACAAAATATTGATGACAGGATTAAGTATGATGTTGATTTATTTTGGAATTACATTTTTACAAGAAATAGAGTTTTAACCACAATCAAGAATTTCAATTTGAGGTTCACAATCATCATTAAACAAATCTATTTTTTCAACAATCACTTCACAGAATTCAGGATCAAGTGTTTGTTCGTAAGAATTTATTTCGTTTAAAATCTGCATGTGCTGTACACCACAAGAATAATTTGAAAAAAATAGTAAAAGTCCAACAATTAAAATTCCACCTAAAATTATAATTGGGATTTTAAAATTATTCTTTTGAAATGTCAATTTCCATGGTAGAGACATTACGTTGCTTACCATCTTGAGAAGTTAGTGAATCAGATGAGATTCTCACATCACTAATTACATACCCAACAGAGTCCATTCGTTTTACAATCATTTGAGAAACATCAACAGCTTGTGTAATTCTTTTTCCTCTAGCTTTTATGGTAACAGTAGGTCTTGTTGAAAGTTGAGTCAAAGTTGCAGAAACATAAGTCATGATAGGTTTTGTACCAACAAAAATTACATCTCGTTCTTCTGGAGATTTGGAAGATTTTGTTTCTTTAGACTGGAGATGTTTCTGGCTCAGATTTAGTTCTAGAATCAAATTCGGATAAAATATCTTCTGCGTCTTTTGATTTTTTACTGTCACTCAATTCTTTATTCCTTTAATAACAAAATGCTCTCTCGCTTTTATTTAATTTTTCAGGTCTTGTTCATGGAGGTAGTCATCAAATAATTTTTCTAGATCGTCATTGTCACTAATGTTCTTAATTTTTTCAACAAGATCTTTTTCTTCAATTTCATAGCAATTCATGACATCCTGAGAATCTTTGAAAATTAACATTGCTTTTTCTTTGAAAATACAGTGATAGAGTTTCTCTTTTTCCATTTTTTCAGGTTTAATTTTCAGGCCATTTTCATCAACTGAGATAGGAGAGTCCATGAGAATAATGAATCATTTGGGTATTTAGATGATTTATGTCAATTTTTCGTAAGTATTCAAAATAGGCTTGCACACCAAATACTGTTTACAAAGTATTGGCACGCATGAAAGTCTAGGTTTCATTTTCTACACAACCAATGGCTGTTATTTTGTATTATGTTTTTTTTAATTTTATTTAGATAATTTGGGTTTTCGTATCTGTATTATTTTACTAATGATAAATCCAATTGGCATCCAAAAAATAATATTTATAATTATAAAAAATAAAATTAATTCAGGACCTAAAACAATCTGATAATTTTCAACTGGAAAATAACGTATGTGAGGATCTGTAAAAATCCACACCAAGGGATTAAAAAATAAAGTTATGTAACTTTCATGAGCATTCATTTCATGTAAATGTCCTCCTATTGAGGCTATCGTTCCATAAATTGGAAAAATAATTAACAGTAAATATGATTTTTTGAATTTCATTTTCTCTTATCCAAAATTATAATTGCATTAATTATTGCAAGAAACATAGTTTTCATTTTCTAATCACATTCAACCATTCTTGTGCCATCTGAAAAAATAATAGAAACACCACATGGTTAATTCAAATTCAAGATGTAGCACACATTCTTTCTACGGTATTTCCACTAATTGTATTCACTTTACGCATATAGAACCAATCATCAATTAGATTATGGCTTGTTATATTCAGCTATTTTTTTCATTTCTTCTGACTTTACCATTGCATCAGCAGCACGGTTGGAGGATTCTTTCATTGCAATACCAATGTCTTTTTTAGAATTATCAATTATCACTTGGATTCTTAATTGTGCTTGTTCGGGAAGTGTGTCTTTGAGACTAGTTAAAACTTGAATATGTTTTGATGATGCTAACATTATAGTTTCAGTTAATGCTGCTTTATCTACAGATGCTGAAGCAGAGTTGGCAATTTGTTTTGCACCAGATACTTGTTTTTCATAGTCTTTTGTTAAATCGTCAACTAGTTCAGGCATTCCTTTTTGAACCATTGCTTTAGCTTCACTTAGTCGAAGTTCTGCAAATTTCAGATGTTTTGAAACTTTATCGTTTTGATTAAATGTAAATGACAAGTCTAACCCTTCAAATGCTTTTTTGAATCCATATACAAATGAATCAGGAGTAGTTCCAGGCTCAGGTAAAACATACTCTTTGTCAATTGTTCCAAATTCTGGAACCACAGATGTACCGATTATAGATATATTGTTTGTACCAGATGGGAATGAAATTACCATGTTTCTGTAATCGTCTGTTTTAATTTCAGTGAATTGAGCATTGACACCATCAACAGTTACAAAGAAAGATCTGTCACTTTCATCGGATTGTATAGCATCAATTAAAGTTCTTGATAATTGGGTATAGAGTGTACCGGCTGTTTCTCCTTCAAGCATGAAGTCTAATGAAGTTGCATCCCTGTCGAGTACAACACCAAATACTTTGCCACCAGAAATGACATAACTAATTGATGTGTCGGTATTAAATATTGGAAGTACACCTGATGACGTGTATGTGTTAGTTGGAGTTGGTTGAACCACTCTTCCGGTAGTCACACTTGCATTAATTGAAGGATCACTTATGCCATAGATATTCATGGACGATACTCGAAACGTGTATGTTTTGTTATCTAAAAGTCCTGAGTGAACAAATATTGTCTGAAGTCCATTATTTTGGGAGATAACATTCCAATCACTATCTGAATTGGTTTTGTACTCTATTCTATATCCCAATATGGGATATTTGTCATTGTTTAAAGGAGAAACCCAAGTAAGTTGTACAGTATCGTCAGAATAAAGATTTGCGTGAAGGCCTAAGGGTACATCTGGTGCTGATTGGGATTGTGGTGTAACATCTGGAGTAACATATGAAACACTACCTACATCACTAGAATATCCTCTGTCATCGATACTTATTATTGTATTTGAAATAGTCGTAGGACTGTTAAAACTAATCCATGTATTTGAATTTGGATGAATTGCCAAAGAGTATGTTTTACCTTCAGAATCAAAGTAAAGTACTGCGCCATCAACATATGTTGAAACAGTTGCCCAGATGCCATTCACTTCACTGACAGTATCAGGAAATTGAAAGTTTTTGGTTTGAGGACCAGGATTTGAAAATACTACAGTGTTAAGGGATCCTGGAGATTGGTGTCCTGTGTAAACTGATGTACCAATTGGAAGTTGACTTACTGGAGATGGTGTTTCAGTATCTAAATCAACATAGGCGATACGGCCTATGTCACTAGAATATAATCTATCATCTATATTCAGTCTAACATTTGATACATCAATTGGATTGTTAAAACTAATCCATGTCTTGGAGTTTGGAAGAATTGCCAAAGAGTATGTTTTACCTTCAGAATCAAAGTAAAGTACTGCGCCATCAACATATGTTGAAACATTTGCCCAGATGCCATCTATGTCCGTATTAGGCGATTGAAAGTATTGCGTCTGAGTGCCAGGATTTGAAAATACTACAGTGTTAGTAGAATGTGGAGATTGTTGTCCTGTGTAAACTGATGTACCAATTGGAAGATTATTTTGTGTTTGAAATGGATAATACGATGTATAAGTTGGAATTACAGATACATCACGGGAAGAGATACTTCGAGTGCCTTCATCGAAAAGAGCAATTAGTCTAAAGGTGTATGTTTTGTCTGTTGTGAGTCCTGAAATAGTGTAACTTGTTACAAGTCCAGTATTTTCAACTGTGTGCTCATATACGTCATCATCTATTTTTGTATCAATTGCATATCCAATTATTCGTTCACCATAGGTATACGATGGAGCAATCCAGCTCAATGTAACTTGTGTAGGATTAATCACGATGGATGTTATTGTAGGAGAAGTTGTTACCTCAGGAACAATAGAGACGACATTTGAGGGATTTCCAACGCCATTAGAATTAATTGCAGAAACACGGTAATTGTAGTTTTTACCAGCATCAATACCTGAATGATAATACGATGTCTGAGGAATTCCAGTATTTGAAACCAAAACATGCCATTGATTCGTTATAGTGCCATATTCTATCATGTAACCTGTAATTATAGAATCATCATTATTTTGAGGTGCATTCCAGTATAGAAAAACACTTGTAGGTGATACAGGGTTTGCTTGAAGTGATGTAGGAGAATCAGGAACAGAAGTGCCATGTAATGTTGTACCACTCAAAAACTTTGTCGGAATACTTTGGCCAACTGAATTTATTGCAGAAACCTGGTAAAAGTAAATGTGATTCGTCACAAGATTTGTGTGTGAATAGTTTGTGATATTCCCATCGATTGTATCTAATTCTACGAATGACCCATTATCTACTACATATGTTATCACATATCCAGTAATTGGGAAACCTCCATCATATGGGGCGGACCATGAAAGATTAATTTGATCGTCTGAAACTGCTTGAATAGAAAAGTTGTTTGGAGGATTTGGAGCATTTGCAGCACTTGCTTCTGAAGACATAGAATAAACAATAGCTAATGAAATAAACGATAATACCAGAAATTTTTTTGATTGTGATATGTATTGTATGCTTTTACATCTGTTAATAGGAGTCAACTTATTTTAATTCAAAAAAATAGTAATTAAGAAACGCTGACATATTTGTTTATTTCATATACATATTTGTTAGTGCAATCTACAAATTTTGGAATATTGTATCTAGAGGGCTATTAACAATTATTATTTATAAAATAAAATTTTGCAATTAAGGAAGGGGGTTTTGTATTTTTATTTTAGATGTCTCGTTTGCAATACTTGAAGATAGTAATTCCGCTCCAGATACAACATCTTCACCATCTACCTGTGAGACATTCTCCTTTGCAGAAACAACGTATTGACCAACTGCAGGTTCTGCAAGATCAAATATGTTGGTAAAAAGAAATACCATGATTATTGCAACACTTGCAATACCAATTCCAATAAAATTTCTACTTTTACTCATTATCTAACCATTATTTTAATAAAGCAAGTACATTTGAATAACGCTGACATAAATGTTGGTTCGACATACAAATGTGATAACATAGTAGACATATTGGTAAGTACTTTAATCTAAAAAATTTTAGAAATTACTTTTGAAAAATCTCTACCAGGGAGGTCAGAACAATGAGAACTTTACCATCCTTAACGGTAGATTTAACCAGACCTTTTTTCTCCATCCAAACAATATGTTTTGCAAGCCTTGCATAATTTAGTTTGGTATCAAGGGCCATCTGGGTTTTACCTTCAGATTGGTGTTCAGTCATAAATTTTACTATTCGCATCAAAGTTTTCATACTAGGATCAAAGGTAGGCGCAATGGATTTTCTTTTTATAATTTCAACTGCTTTAGGACTGGTAGTTCTGCTCAATTATTCATAACCTACTCACAATACAAAATAACTGCTTATAGCATGTATCAAATAGGCAGGCACAGCCAGTCTACAATTTAAGAGGCATTTTGCTTTGGAAATTAATTACAATCGTGCTAAAAATTGAAACAATATCTTAGTATGTAATAAGGTCAACTCCAATATCACAAATTTTTCCAAATTTATCAATTTTATAACTAACCACTACGCCATCATCTTTTTGGCCCGTGCTTGCAGTTTTTTGTATAGTGCTAATAATTTCCTCTTTATCTTTATCTGCACACAAAAGTTCAATTTTTGATTTAGGAATGTAATTACTGATATCAGATTTCAATCCTTTATGTGCATAAGATATTTCTGTAATCTGAACTTGATATGCTGAAAAAGTCGAAATATCCATCAGAGATTTTTTGACGTCAGACAAAGTTGAATTTCTCACTATTGCTTTAATTTTGTACACAATTTTTTAGACTAATCCTTTTACGGCATATCCTTCAATGATCGAATTATTTCATCAATAGTAGGTTCTATGTTCATAGTAGATTCGGCAGATATCAATACAATGTAAACATTTGTCGGAATTGTGATTATCTTTAATTTGTTTCTCTTCCATAATACCATATAGTGAAATTAGTAGTTAAAAGAAACTGATGGTTATGTAAACAAGACATACAAAATTATCAGCATTCTACAAATACTCACTTAACATAGTAATGATTAATGAAACTTTCACCAGTATACATCCTGTATTGGTCTTAAGTTTCAGTCAGTTGTTTACTTTGATATTGTATGCCCTAAAATAAAAAAGATTATTTTATTCTAGAAAATTCAACAATATCTAATTAATTATGTTTTATTTTGTATTGATAGTAGCTAGAACTAATTTTGTCGGGGTTTAAAAGACAAAGACATGCATTATATTTATGTTACAAAAGTACCAAATTCATAATTGCAGTAATAGTAAATTAATCACAGACACATTTAATGGAGAGATTTTTTGTGCAAATTGTGGCACAGTTATCGAAGAAAAATTAGATAATCATAATGAAACACCCGTTCATAGTTTAGAGGATTTCATGAGTAAGAGTCAAGTTGGTTCAAAGCAATCCCTTTCAATACATGACAAAGGAATGTCATCTATCATTGGAAAAGATAAAGATGCTAAAGGTAAATCATTAAGCTCATCTAACAAATCAAGATTTAATCGACTAAGAGTATTAGATAGTAGAAGCAAAGCAAGAAAATCATCAGAAAGAACTCTTGTAAAATCTCTAACTTTTCTAAACGGATTAAAAGGAAAGTTAGGCATTTCTGAGAATACAATAGAAGGTACATCGTCACTATTTAGAAGGGCACAAAAACATCAATTGATCCGAGGAAGAAGTTCTGATGATTTGATGGCAGCAGCTTTGTATGTTTCATGTAGACAAACTATGACCCCTAGAAGTCTGGAGGATATTTCTGAAATTGCCAACATTACAAAGAAACATCTACAAAAATCAGTCAGAGTTTTAATTAATGAATTTGGACTTGTATTGCCTCAATACAATATCTCCTCATTTCTGACTAAATTATCCAATGATCTAGGATTTTCTGAGAAAACCAAACGTTATGCTTTGAAGATATTATCAGATGTTGAAAAATGTGGTTCTGCTGCTGGAAAGAATCCTATTGGACAGGCTGCCGCATCACTATATCTGGCATCCATGCTGATGGGAGAAAATATATCACAGAGTACATTCTCAAAAATTTCTGGAATATCAACTGTAACATTACGTAATAGAAAAAATACAATACAAAAATTATTGGAATTATGATTTGGATATTGTGTTAGATATTTCTTATCTCAAGAAAATACTGTACAAATTCCTGCACCACAATGTCGAAAAGAAACATCATTGGTGGAATGAGCAGTAAAACCTACTGAATTCCATTAGGCCAAAGACAGCACATATTTCAGAATTCATTTGATTATGATTTTATATTTGCAAAGCAAGTCAAGAAACAATCTCAAATCTTTTTTATGTTCCTTTTCTGACTCGTTTAATTCCTTGAGTAAGTCTTTGTAGTCATAATCTGAATGGGATTCCATTGATTCCTGGTTTACCTCGTTTTTTGAGATCCTTTTTTGGATCTGCCTGATCTTATTTTCCCCATATTCTATTGTAGAATTAATCTTCTGCACATACTCATTAGGATTTTGTGTTGAATTATCCTGCTGTTCAGTCATTTTTGTAACTATTTCCTGATTTTGTAGAATCTGACTCCATTCCTCAAGTGTTAACGGACGTTTTAGTATGCAAACTTCAGTTCCATCGGGTATGTCTTTGTGCATGTATTCTGTAGTATGTATTACTCGCTCTTCACTCAATTTGGTTTTGCAAGCAAACACATTTGATGTCATTGGATAGAAATTTCCTTCTTCCACACATTACACGCAGGACATCTGTTTGTTAGCTTGTTTGCTATTTTTTTTAAGAACACATTACCACAATTCTCACATGATCTCAAATCATCAATTGCAATCATGGTCTTATGCCGTTTTTCCTGCAATGTATGTTGCCTTTTCTTTCAAATGAGTCTTTTCATGAAGAAGTAGTTTTTGAATATCCCCTTCAGAGGAATCCCAAGTAAATTTGCAGTGTTTGCAATGATATGTCATTTATTTTTCTAGATCCTCTGGTTTCGTTTTTCCAGGTTCTTTGAATGGGTTTACATCCTTTAACATCTTTTCTTGTTTTCCTTTCAGTCTTGCAAGAATATTTTTGAACATAATTACATATGTCGAACTTGCTTATTAAGACATGATGTAGTTGATTTGCTATAGAATAGACGCAACTATGCTTCCACTTAACTATTAGAGTGACTAACCATAATGAACATCATTATGAAAAAACAAACAAAACAGCCACAAGTTAACAAAAATAACAAAACAAAACCTGAAAATTTAGCTAAAAAAGAATATTTGGAAACTCTTGATAAATTAAAAAAAGATATTCGTGAAGAAAAAAATTAGAATTCAAGTAGGACTTATTAGAAATTGTAACAGCAATAATTATCCCAATAATGATACAATTACATCAATTTTGACAATGCATTCTCTTACAATCTGAACATATTTTTTGGCCGTACAATTGTATTTTATTCATAATATCTAGTCCTCCAGATTGGAAAGTATTCTTTCAAGGTCTTGTTTTTCATATCTCAGACTTTTGGCAGTTGTATTATTTTGTACTAGAGTTGCAGAAAATTTTTTGCAACATTAATTTATCTTCATCAGAAATCCCAGATACAGTAATTATTCGATCTAATTCATGGGCATTTTGAGAGAGTTTTTTTATGCTAATTTTTTCGTTTTGATTGTTGGCCAGCGATATCTGACTGACAAGTTCATTTCTAATTTCATTTAAAATTCCAGTTAATTCATTGTTCTCAAGTGTCATGTAGTATTTTTTATCCACTATCATATACAGTTCCTGCTTATTAAGACAATAGTTAGTTGATTTGCCATAGAATAGACACAACTATACTTCCCCTTGGGGTCACATACCAATCAACGTTTTGCAAATTTTGGTTTAGTTTAGTTTTGAACTAAAGCATTTGAATACAAGGGATGATCGAAGATGTTTAGATGAATACATAATATAGTAATAATCTAAAGTTCATCGTACAATATTGGAAACAAGGGTAGTTTTCCACATAGACTTTGATTACTTCTATGCGCAATGTGAAGAGATAAGATCACCAGAATTAAAATCAAAACCAGTTTGCGTATGTGTTTTTTCAGATAGAGGGGGAGATAGCGGAGCTATTGCAACAGCAAACTATACTGCAAGAAAATATGGAGTCAAATCAGGAATACCGATAGTCTTTGCCAAAAAGAGGTTAGAAGATAGGGAAGATGCGGTTTTTTTACCAGTTGATTTTGATTATTATTCTGAAATGTCTGAAAAGGCAATGAAAATCATGGAAGAGTTTTCAGATATTTTTGAATATGTAGGAAGAGATGAGGCATATCTTGATGTAACAAAAAGAGTGGAAGGTAATTTTCAGAAAGCCAGTCATTTGGCTCAACAAATTAAAAATTCCATTAGAGAAAAAACAAAACTAAGTTGTTCAATTGGAATTTCTCCAAATAAATTAATTTCAAAAATTGCATCTGATTTTCAAAAACCAGATGGATTAACAGTTGTATCATCAGAAAAAATTGAACAGTTTTTGGAATCATTAAAAATCAGAGACATTCCAGGAATTGGAAAAAAGACAGAACAAAGATTTGCTGAAATGAATTTTGAGACTATTGGAGATTTAAAAAAACTTGATGTGTTTACTTTGAATAAAGAGTTTGGTAGAAAAAGTGGTACTTTCATCTATAATGCAGTAAGAGGGATTGACAATGAGCCAGTAAAAAAAAGAGAACCTAGCATTCAACATGGAAAAATTGTAACTTTAAAAAAAGATTCAAAAGACTACACATTTCTTTTAGAGAATTTATTAGAATTATGTAAAGAAGTTCATGAAATAATTCAAAAAAAGAATCAGATGTTCAAATCAGTTGGAATAAGCTTTGTTCAATCAGATTTATCAAATAAATCAAAATCAAAAATGCTTAGAAATTCAACTACAAGTTTAGAAGAATTGAATAAAACAGCACAACAATTACTCAAAGAAGCATTAGAAAATCAGACAATCACAGTTAGGCGATTGGGAGTCAAAGTGTCAGAACTTTCAGAGAACCAAGGGCAAAGAGACATTACTAGTTATTTTTAGATGATGATTTTTCTTGTTCCTCTCGTTTTTTCAGACGCCTAGATTCTATCAAAATAACTACCAAAATGAATGCAAATAGCCACGGTAAGAACATTATTTCACCTGCGATTTTGTGATATTCCTCCCAAGCCACAGGATCAGTTGTTACTTTGAGCGCATACCAAGACAGAGAAAATATACGAATTAGGTTTACAGTGATTGTTCCAATAATACCCAAAACAAAATACATTGATTTTCGTGCTCTAGGAATATTCATCTTTAACATGAATGCCCCAATTACTAATGAGAAAATGATAATGCTATGAACCCCAGCAGATGGCCAAAATACCTGAAGAGCCATTGAGCCGTGATCTCCACGCAAGAACATCACATTATCTCTTGCAACAGCAGTTCCAAGATCAAGCAGTGTGATCACCCACACATTTGCTTGAACAAAATATGGAACAATGTATTGTAATGGTCCAAGTGTATCATATGGGAAAAATGCATCAAGAGACAAGATGATTGCAGTGCCAGTTAGAAAGATAGGTCCTGCAGGAGCAATTCTAATCCATCTCTTTCCAAAGAAAATAGACAATGCTACAACAATGAAGATTGCCATTACAATAAAGTCCCACATCCAAGTCCACGAATAGATTAACTGAACATCAAATTGTTCGGCAGATGAAATAATGTAATCTCTCAAGCCATATTCTAATGAAACAAGATAAGAGATAGTCAGTAATGCAATGGGTACTACTGTAAGTAATCGTTTTTTTGAAATGACAATTTTCAGACCAATGAGTTCAGCTACAACAAAAACAAGTGCAAAAAGATATCCGCCCCTACCTTCATTCCAACTCCAAGCTACAGAATCAGGATATGCGATCATTGAAAATAGGATAGGACTAGCAATTATCAAAATTCCAGCAATCAGATTCCAATTCTGCATTACGTTAAACTTGAAAAAGGCAAATAAATAGCTCGACTTTGTAAAATTCACAAATTCATTACTGAACAATACAAATAGGAAAAGATGCTAGTCTTCAGCATCTTCTATTTCGTCAGCATCAGGATCTCTCCTGCTTGGCCTAATTGGAACATAAATGAATGTCACACCAATATTGCATCAGACTTTAAGATACATTCAAAGGTTGAAAACGTTTGCCTAAATGGTAATTTCTAATGAATCAAAATCAAGAGTTGATTTTACACTCAGTTTTGAGAGATTTTACAGTTGTAAAATAGGTAATTGCCAAAATACCAATTGCAATTATTCTAAGTGGAATTTCATAATTTGTCAAAAAGGCAGTCGCAGTAGCGCCAACTGATCCAAATGTGGAGATTACGGCAAATCCGATTGGGCCACAACTACATGCACCAGCTGCTGCCCCAACAAAAGAACCAACAACACTGCCACCCATTTTTTGTTTTGAACTTTTTAAAACATTAATCCTAAAAACATTCATCGGAAGAACTAGTGCAGATAATGCAGAAAGAGTTACAATAAGAACAAATCCCAATTCAGTGCCAGATGGAAGATGACTTACAACGTATGGCTCTAAGAAAATGTATTCAGATGATATCAACAATCCTATTAGCATGATTGAGAAAATTACAAAAGAAAGCACAAGGTATTTTGAATTTGAAAAGACAATTTTGATTGTGTTTGTCATCTATACCAATGGATCCAAAATTTGTTTAAACACTGAAAATGGTTGTGCGCCAGCAATCTGTTGTTGACCATCAGGCCCTACAATAAAGAATCCAGGTGTTCCTCTTACACCATGATCTCTTGCTTGCTGAGTGTTATACTGAACACGTTTAGAATATTTTCCAGAATCAAGACAACTTTCAAACAAGTCCATATCTAACCCCATAGAAAATGCAAAAGCCTTTAGTCTTTCAGTGTTAGCCCAACCATTATCAATTTTATCTTCTTGTGAATTGTAAAGTGTGTCATGATACTCCCAGTACATTCCTTGGTCTTCAGCACAGTAAGTTGCTTGAGCTGCAGGACCTGAATCTCTTCCCAAGAATGCCATATCAACAAAAATCAAGTTGGCTTTCCCAGTGTCAATGTAATCACGAGTTATGGCAGGTTTTGTATTATGAAACCAGTTATAGCATTGGTGACATTGGTAATCACCAAATTCAACAATGGTTACAGGAGCAGAGGGATCACCCAAGATAGGAGACCCCATAGAAGTAGAAATGGTTCCATGAGTTCTAGTCATGTCAATATTCACAGTTTCGGTAGGGGTTGAAGACAAAGATGCTGCAACTCCAACAATAATTGCAATAACAACGACACCTATAATTACGCCTTTTTTGTTCATGTTCGAAAATATCAGAGATGAGTTAAAAAAACTTATTCCAAATTATGAGATGATTTTCGTTTAAACAGATTGGTGAATTTTGCAATGGCAGTGTCAATTGGACAAACCTCACATTGAACACCAGAAGAATGGCTATCAAGATGTTTTTCAAATCTCTCACGAGACTCAAATACAAGATCACATTTTTCGCAATAAACTTTTGCGACATTGTTTCGAGATGGTTTATCCATAACAAATTACCGAGATTAGTGCTTATAAAGATCCTGTTGAAAATCAAGATATGAGAAAAATTCTAGACAAATTTGTGACAGGTTTTTTTGTTGTGGTATTAGGAGTTGCATGGTATTGCAGTACAAAATTCTATGTAAATCCAAATAGACATTCAATAGTGATTTACGATGTTTTTGGCAAAGAAATCAAATTAGATGGTGTCAGAGTGAATTTTCAAACACAGAATGTAGCACAGAGTTACATTACCGAATACAAAGAAAGATTTCCGCATTATAATTTTGCAATGGCAATAGAGGCCTCAGAAATTAGAAAGAATACGATTCCAAGAATTTTTAAAAAGATTCAGAGATAATGGATTCTCATATGAGTTTCTAGTTCAACTTGATAGCGTGTTACAAATCCACAGTGAGTACACGAAAACATTTCTTGTTGTTGAGTTTGCTCCCTTTCAATTGTTTTTCCAGATACAGAAGTAATGCTAATCATCTCGTTATTTCCTATAACAGCAAAATTTCTGCCTTCACCGATAGAATCCAAAAATTCTTTGATTGCAGTAATTACAGTATTGGTGTCAATAATCTCATCATCATCTAATGTAGACAGAGTGAATTGGTTGTTTTTCAGAGTTGGTATGGCTGCAACCTGATCTGAGACATAAACTACCAATTCATGTTTGATAGATAAGACATCCCTGCAGTCAATCGTAAGCATGAATAATTTGATTCAAATCATTATTTTAGTTTAACAATTATTGAAAATGATTATTATTGTTCAATATTGTGGTTTGTGTAGATGAGGGATTCAGAAACTTTTGGTGTGGAGAAAGGCCATGGCGAAGAAGTTGTTGCTTGGCTAAACGAACATGCAAAGTCCCAAAAAATAAAACTTGAAGCAAGGCTATATGGATATAATGTATCTACAAAAAATTTTGGTGAATTTGAGATGTTTTCATGGATGGGGGATGTTCAAACTGCAAGAAAAATGATAATCAAGGCAAGTAAAAGATTCAAAGTAAAAGTTATCGAAGGAGGATACAAACCAAAAGAAAAGATCCTTAGTGTGAAAAAATTTGATTTTGCCAAGGTCAAAAAGGGAGACAAAACAGTTGGACAACTAAAATTTTCAGCCCCAAGATTTGGAAATAGTCAATGGGAAATTGAAGATGAGGAGCGACATTAGAACATGAAAAAGATAGGAATCATAGGGTTAGGAATGCTTGGAAATGCAGTTGCATTACATTTGTTAGATTCTGGATTTGAGGTTACAGTATTCAATAGAAACAAAGACAAAACAATACAAGCAAAAGAAAAAGGGGCGACCATTGTAGATGCGCCTAAAGACGTTGCAGAAAAATCAGAATTAGTAGTTATAGTTGTAAAAGATGCAGATGCAGTAAAGCAGGTGTCGTTTGGAGAAAACGGAATTGTGAAGGGAAGAAAGGAAGGATTGATTGTTGCAGACATGAGTACCATCGACCCTTCAGAATCAAAAAACATTTCAGAAAAATTTCAAGAACACGGCATAAACAAATTAGACATACCAGTAATGGGAGGTCCCAATGTAGCAATTACAGGGGATTTAGTTATGATGGCATCAGGGGACAAAGAAAGTTTTGAGAACTGTAAAGAGGTATTTGAGACGATTGCAAACAAGGTGTTTTTTTTAGGCGAAAATGGCGTTGCTCATTCTATCAAACTAGCCATGAATCTACAAATCACCATGCTTGCACTTGGATTATCTGAAGGAATCACATTAGTGAAAAAAGCTGGAGTTGATCCTAAAATTTTTCTTGAAATTTTAAACTCTACGTATTTCAAAACAGGGATGAGTGAAAATAAAGCATTCAAAATGATAGATGGAAAATACGAGCCAACATTTACACTTGCAAATCTCAAAAAAGATATCTCCACAATAACTAATGCAGCAAAATCATTAGGGATTGAGTTACCCATGATAAAAAAAGCTGAAGAAGTTTATGAAAATGCAGTAAAGGAAGGGTTAGGCGGAATAGACTACACAGGAATTATAGAATATATTAAAAGAATTAACGAATCCAAATAATCACGAATGAGATATAACAAAAATTCTATAAGTTATTACAAATACACCATATTATGAGATTAAACGATAAAGTTGCAATAGTTACAGGTGCATCAAGCGACATTGGCAAGGGCATTGCTAAGAAATTTGTTGAGGAAGGGGCAAAGGTTGTTCTTGTCGCTAGAAATCTAGAAGGGTTAGAAAAAGCAAGAAAAGAGATAGGAAGTGAAGACTCTACAGTGTCAATGACATGTGATTTGACAGATGAATCTCAAGCACTGCAAGTTGTAAATCAAATCATGGACACATACGGGAGAATAGACATTTTGGTAAACAATGCAGGCGCAATTAATGATCCAATCCATTTTCATGAAATGCAGGATTCAGAAATTAGGAAACTCATTGACGTAAACTTGTTAGGAGTTTTTCATATGACAAAAGCTGTTCTAACAAAGATGTCTGATGTCAAAAATGGTGCGATTGTAAATATAGGCTCTATTTCAAGTGAGAGAGCAATTCCAAGAGTGCATTTAGCAGTTTATTCTGCAACTAAAGCGGCAATCCCCATGTTTACAAAATCAATTGCAGTAGAATACGCAAGAAGAAACATTAGATGTAACTGTGTCAACCCTGGAATAATTAATTCAGGCTCAATCAAGCCATATCTTGATGATCCTCAAGCAAGAAAAGTACTTGAAGAGAGATTGCCACTGGCAAGAGTTGGGGAACCAGAAGACGTTGCAAATGCAGTGTTATACTTGGCTTCAGATGAAGCAAGTTGGGTTACTGGGGCAATTCTAAATGTTGATGGTGGAAAAACAGCTTCAGAAGGATAAGCCTTTCTCAAGTAATGTTTTTGCCAAAAGTTGAGAAACTCTAATTGGTTCAGGAATAGAACCATGTAATGTTAAATCATTGAGAAGATGGCGCACATCATTTAATGTGCACCCTTCTTTTCGAACATAAACATCATGAGATGTACTTAGTGTGATTTTTTCTCGTTTACCTAATTTTTCATATTCATTTATCTTGGATTCAAAAGAATTTGGGAAGTGATGTTTTAGTGAGTCTTCAATTCCAGAAGAGTCACGGTATGAAACGCCAATTATTGGGATTTTCAATACTTCAAATAATTTTTTGATGTCAATGATGTTATACATTGAAACAATTAATCCAGAAATCAGAATATAGCTAACATCAGGTCTTTCTAGATCGTCATACATCTTCAATATTGCATCAGTGGCATCATTTCCTTCCAAGGTAGCACTGCCAAAAACAAATCCATCAATAACAAAGTCTCTGCGCATTACAACACCTGAGAAGATGGATTTTGTAGAATTTTGTTTAAAGCTTTCAGCAATAGCTAATCCACGCAGACCTTTTTTTTCAAGATGAAGAGATCTCACGGTTCTTTTTCCCCACATATGCCCGATAACTTAATCCAGTGACAAGCATTATGATTCCAGTAACAGCAGACCACATTACAAAAGATGAGATTTGAGATTCATCCATGAAAAATAATGTATTTTTAAACATCTAAAGTTTCGGATCAGGGCGAGGTCAACAACATGAAACATCTAAATAGATTTGATATGGTCTAAAAATATGCCTGAATTCACATGTCCTGAATGTGGAAAACGACTGTTTCATGAAAATGAGACCACATTGAAAATAGAAGAGACAATTCATTCAAAGTTCTGTAGAAAAAAAGAAGGTGAAACTCACAGTTACATGCACCGAGATCTAGCACATATGAGCACATTTGATCCAGAAAGAGAGAATGATTCAAACGGCGTGCCTGTATTGAAAAAATAATTTTTCATATTTCCTCAAAATTATATCCTAGATGGTGTTGATTCAAACCAATTGTCAGATACACATGATTATGATTTAGTAGTTGTAGGCGGAGGTCCTGCAGGCTCATCAGCTGCATATGCTGCTTCAAAGAACGGATTGAAGGTTGCAATGATTGAAAAAGAAGAATCAATTGCAGAATCAGTTAGGACCAGCGGTGTTACTTGGATTCAAAACATCAAAGAGTTTGGAATTCCAGACGATTGTTACAATCCAGTAAAGAATTTTGTATTTTATTCACCAAACAACAAAGTTAGCATCGGGGATACAGTTGCTCGCTCAGCAGTGCTAGATGTAAGAAAAACATATCGATGGCTTGCAACACAAGCAGAAGAGGAAGGTACTGAAACCTTTGTCGACACTTTCGTAAAAGACGTAATCAAAGACGAGTCAGGAAAAATAATCGGAGTAAAGGCAACTAGATATGAAAAAAATATTGAGTTTTATGGCAAGGTGATCATTGATGCTAGCGGTTTTCAATCAACTGTTGCAAAATCAATGGGGCTAGTAAAACAATGGGAGAGATTTGGGGCAGGTGCAGAATACGAGGCAAAAGTCGAACACGTTCAATCAGATACATGGTGGTTAATGGTGGGACAGAGGTATTCCCCAGCTGGATATGCATGGATTTTTCCATTAGGAAACAACATTGCAAGAATCGGAGTGGGTATTGGAAAACCAGATTCCAGTGTAGACCCAATAGCACGACTAAAAGAATTAATCAAAAATAAAGAAGGCCCAATTGCAGATTTAGGTAAAATTGAACCAATTGAATTTCATTATGGATTAATTCCAAATGATGGTCTTTCAAGAAAAACAGTTTATGATAACTTGATTCTAGTAGGAGATTCAGCAGGCCAAGCAAACCCATTGGTTCTTGAAGGAATACGTTACGCAATAAAATTTGGAAGAATAGCAGGAGAAGTAGCTGCAAAAGCAATAAAATCCAATGACACATCAGAAAAGAAACTATCAGAATATGAAGAGAATTGGAAAAAAGCAATAGAGTCTAAAATAAAATCTGCAGGAAAAGTACAGGACAGATGGATTGGATTAACCGATGAGGACTGGGACAAAGAATTGGACATTATCAGTGAATTAAAACCTGAAGAATTTTTGGATTTTATCAAAGCAGATTTTGGATTATCAAATATGTTAAAGCTTGCAACCAGTCATCCAAAACTAGCAGTCAGACAGTTATTTTCCATGGTAAAAAAAGCAGGTAAGAAAGAATAATCATTGACCATAGAACTGACCATAACGAGGATCCATAGGAGTTCCGTAATAGTTGGTTTCAGAAATAAAATTGTCAATTTGTTCTTGTGTTACATAGATGTCACTCACTGAATGATAGGATGTAGAAATTATTTGGCAAGTTGGTGTGGCACCTGCATGTTGACTAGCGTCAAGGTCTACAAAATCACCATTTACATCTAAAATTGCTCCAAAGTACGGAGAATATGATTCAGGACAATATCCTGCAGATTGTATTGAGAATTGCACTATTGGAGCATGGACTCCTTGTATGTTCAAAATTTTGATTAAGATATCACCATCATTACTGTCAGGGGTTTGTGAATCATTTACAGAATCAGGTTCTTCTGAGGCATCAGGTTCTTCTGTGGAAGTGTAATTATCAGAATCAAATTTTTCGGCAAATCCATCACCGATTAGAACAATGATAGGTTGGATTTGTTCTGCAACGATATCAACTTCATCCACAATTTCATCAATTTGTTCATGAACATCAGAATTTGGGACAAAATTCCAATCATCATGATAGGTAAATGGCGTTCCTTCATCAGAATAATCATTCCAATCAATGTCAAAAGCATCAGGACCCCATTGAGTGTCTAATGCATCGGAAGTAAAGGTAAAACAGAGTTCAAGTTCAGACGGAATACTATCACCATGTTCATCTACGGTAGGAGGGTGAATTTTGAAATAAGTGTCTGTAGAATCAGAGATTTCAGGATTAAAAATGCTAGCAATAAAATTCCCAGTTGTACTAAAATCATCAATGTCAAAAGCATCAGGACCCCATTGAGTGTCTAATGCATCGGAAGTAAAGGTAAAACAGAGTTCAAGTTCAGACGGAATACTATTACCATGTTCATCTACGGTAGGAGGGTGAATTTTGAAATAAGTGTCTGTAGAATCATTTTCAAAAATTAATTCACCAGTAGGAGGTCTAATTACATCACTTAATACATCTACATTATCAATATTTGAAAATGTGACATCAGATAATTGTTCATCTAATGAATTTTTTAGTTTGTAATTATCTTCAGAATTTTTTAAATATTTTGAAAGGGAATCAGTAAATAACAATGATAACGATTCACGCATGCTGGAATTAGTTTCTTTTTGAATTTTCTGCAATTCTTTTGCGCCAGATTCAATAGATTCCAGAGAAGATAATTTTGGCAGATTATCCATTCTAGTATCAATTTCAGAATCAATTTGATCAAATGATTCAAGATTAAAATTCAAAGTTTTTGCATAAATTTTTGTTTGCTCCATACCATCTTTTAGTTTGGATAATTGTTTTGCAACAAATAATGCATCATCAGTAGTCTTGTCAGAAAGTTTTTCAATAGTTTGAGCTCTGATTGCCTTTTCTTGAGTAGGTTCTTTTGCATAATCATCCCAAGCAACTACAGATGCCTTTTTGAGAAGAGCAGATTCTGCATTTTTTACATCTAGTAGTAAATTAAAAGACAGTTCATTGAGTTTTTGAGTTTCATAAATACTGAATAAGATTCCAGGAGTAGATATGTGATAGGTACCTGCATTACTGTCACGCGCAGGACTGCTTTCAGGCCTTCCAAATTCATCACGGGTTTTTTCTTCAATTTTTTCCTGAACTTTTTCTTTAATTTTTTCAGAGCTAATGATTCCGGTACTCATTAAATGTCCAATTGAATTAACAATCTCCCCATCAGAAACTAATCCTTCACTCCAATAACCAAATACAGTTTTTTGGTATTCAGGAATTGTAACAAAGGTTCCGCCTTTTTCAACACCTGCTTCATGTTCCAAACCAGTATGGGATTCAAGGAATTTGTCAAGCGGAATGACGTCTTGAATCAAGAGACTTTCTAGAGCATTAACAATTTCAGTATCTGAAATTATTTCTTCTTGCCACCATCTTGCATTGTTTTTGAACCAAGCAGGAATCAAAGAAACAGCGTCATCTTCTTGAACTAGACAATTATCATTACTTTGATAGGTCTGTACTCTTTTTATCACAAAGACCCCGGAGATACTTTCATCAGAACCAATTTTGGCATGAAGTTCATTTTCGTAAATCGCAAATCCTTCTGCATGAGAACCAGGAACAGTTCTAGAAGAGGTTCCAATCCACTCATCACCTTGTTCTGACAATGTGTCTTGTAATGTAATGTCGGCATAAGATGACGAATCATCGGATTGAACTCTTTGATTGATGTGTTTTGCAGTGTCAGATAGATTATCTTGATCAGATTCTGCAGCCCATAATTTTATCTTGATATCTCCTAAAGGAGAGCATTCATCATGACTAATCACCTCTTCACCAATTTCCAAGTATGTGTTCTCAGAGATTGAAACATCTGTAAATGCCATCACATCTCCAGAGACAGAATCAGAATGTCCAGTAAGTTCAACATTCCAACCAATTACTAGGTCGGCAGTTAGAATATCATTCCAAGTAGTTGAACCTTCATTGAATTGAATTTGCTCCAATGTAACAGTAGTATGATATGCACTTCCCTGAGGAGGAGCATCCCAATGGGCATATGCCAATCCGTTACTAAATGAACTGGCTAACAAAATACTGCTTAAAAGAAAAACGATGAAAAATTTGCTCACATCAAAACTAGTGAATATCAGTATTTGAGTTTTAGTTAGAAAAGATAATCATGAATTTTGTTTTAAGATCTAAAAATAACAGCAAGTGATTTTCAATCTGTGTTAAAAGTTCGAAGAATCAAGCCATGGCAGCTACCCGAGAGCAGATGCCAGGCTTGAAAAATGGCACAGTATTGATTTGATTTGTCTCCACAGACGTACAAATTGAATGAAATTGCTCAATTGTGCAAAGGGCACAATCTACACAAATCATGCTGTTAGGTTTCATACAATGAGCGCATTTTGTGTGCTCGATTAGTTTTCCACCGCAACTTCTACATGATTCGTCAGGCATTTCTATTCAAAAAATATTTGTGAAAATTGAATATAAGGCGCACGTAGAAATTATTCATACAAATCATCAGCAACAAGAAGATTATAATGTAAATTAAAAAAATAAAATTCATGGACGGTGTTAGAAAAACTTTTGATGAATGGGCTCAAAACGGTAGAGCAGAATTGATGGAAGTAGAGCATGGAAAAAATGTTTCAAAATTCTTAGATACAATAACATTTGACAAGCCTTTTAGTTTCTTAGATGTAGGATGTGGGAATGGATGGGTTGTAAGAAAAATTGCTAAAGAGAACAATTGTAAAAAAGCAGTTGGAATTGACAAAAGTAAAAAAATGATCATTCAGGCAAAAAAGAAGATAGACAGTGAAAAGGAAGAGTTTTTTCACACAGATATCGAATCATGGAAATACAAAGGAAAATTTAATTTTATTTTCTCAATGGAGACATTATACTATTCAGACTCTATTGAAGAGGCACTCAAAAAAATATACAAATTGTTAAAACCAGGAGGACAGTTTTTTTGCGGCACAGATTTTTACACAGATAACAAAGCAACTGCAAGATGGGCAGATGTTATGAAAATACAAATGCATTTACATTCAAAAAAAGAATGGAGACAGTTTTTTCAAAATGCAGGTTTTCAAGTAAAAACTAAACATATCAAAGATTTGAAAAGCAGAAAAAAATGGAAAAGAGAGTTTGGGACTTTATTCATAACAGGTACAAAGATTTAAGGCAATATTCAAATCCAACAAGCAGTTACCACAGTTATGTGAGCTGGAGCACGACACGCTGCTACGGCAGAGGAAACTCCTCCCTCCATACAGGAAATGTGATCCGGAGATGGATAATCAGAGATGATTGGCAACGGAGCAGAAAAAAATCCAATATGGCGCACTATGATGGCAAAACCTGAGGTTTCCATAAAAGGAATGAAAAAGCCGACCCACATGGAGCAAAGCCAAACAGAACTGTAAGATCCTGTACCAAGTTCAGGTAGGCTGCAAAGCGAAATATCGTGAAAACAGAAGGAGGGTTACTCCCAGCACACATTATTTTTGTTAAAATTTCACTAGTTTAACTCATAGAGTTAACTTGTTCTTTACAAATATCGGCATTACAACCACATGTTGCATCACACAAGCATGCACCTTGCATTGCACAATCACATTCAGAGCCCATGTCAGCAGATGCTGCACAGCCACATGCTGCTTCTTCATTTGTAGATGCAGGTTGTGGGGGAGGAGTTTGTTGTGGGGGGCTTTGTGAAGATTGTGTATCATAAACACTGCGTGTTTGTTGATAACTGGAATCATCTTTTAGTTGTGCTTCACCTCTGTTGGTTTGGTAGCCACCAGATGAGGAGCTAGTTTGATAACCTTGCAATCTACTAGGATCAATTCCTTGTTGTCCTTCTTTTGTATTCTTTAGAGCACGATTACTAAACATAAAGAATGCACCACCTGCAATAGCTGCCATAGCAGCCATTCCATAAATAATCATCACAGGGAAATCACCAGTAGATGTTGTAGCATAATCTTGTGGAGGAGTTGGAGTTACACCTGCAATTTCAACACCATCAAAAACATCTAAAGCACCAAATCCAATTGCAGCCAAGTTTCCTTGATCTGAGGATTGTACACTTCTAACAATGTATTTTTGATCTGCCATTATCTCTGCTTCAAAGACTCTTTCTACTTGTCTTCCTTCTCTAAGACTACTTTCTCCCATAGTCCAACTAGAAACGACAAATCCAGAGATTTCTTCACTTAGACCAAAGGTTCCGGCATCAACGTTGATTCCAGTTGGATCAAACAAGAAATGCCAGTTTGTTAATGGTTGTTGTAAGATAAAGTCAGCGTTGATGAGATTTCTGTGTAAAACATCTTCGGCTTCAGTACCTACAAAGAATGCAGATGCTTCTGGTTCTTCTTCAAGTAAAATGCTTATTGGAAAATTAAGTTCATGTCCATCAATTACAACATCATCATTTGCAGTTAATCCTCTCCAGCCCAAATCAACCAATGTTTTTTGAGCATCTTTAGTAATTACATAGTTTGTAAGAGTTCCTTCAATAATTACTCTATAATCAATAGAAGTATTGATGTTTCTTGCTTTAAGATGAATATCATAAGAGACATTCAAGTCAGAAATATGGGCTTGGCTACCATCTGCTTTAATTTTATCATTAAGTTGTCTCATTAAATTTTTGACACCAGGATCCGATGAATCAGCAGTTCCTATAACGCTCCATTCATGACCTTGTAAGACATCAAATAATTCACCACCATTTGGATATTCGATGAAAACTGTTTTTTGATAATTCATCTTAAATGGAGAGCTATCACTGTTTGGGTTAATTCTGGCATCCATTTGGGCAGCCCATACAGGAGTACTAGAACCAATAACGATGAGACCAGCAAGTAAAATTGTTAAAGTGACTGCCCTAGACACGATCTAGGGAGCAATTATTTGCAGTAATAAACTTATCCAACACAAAGATCGATGTTTTTTGAAAAAGTAATATGGAGTAAGAATTACAGACTCTGCAGTTTTAGGAGAAAATGGTATGATCACAGTTTTAGCAGGAGGAACAGGTTCGGTCAAACTAGTCAGAGGTTTAGTATCACAAGAATCCAAAGTTAATGTAGTTAGTAACGTTGGAGACAATTATTGGTTGTATGGACTGTATGTATGTCCAGACATTGACACAATTGTCTATGGATTAGCAGATTTATTAGATCAGGAAAGAGGTTGGGGGATCAAGAAAGATACATTCAATTTTTTGCGTCAGATGGAAGTATTTGGAGAAGAAACATGGTTTAGAGTTGGAGACAGAGATGCTGCAACACATCTGATTAGAACAAACATGTTAAAGAACGGAAAAAATCTAAGTGACATTACGAAATGGATGTGTGAAAAATTTGCAGTTAGTGCAAACATCATACCAGTAACAGACAACAGTATTGAAACAAGAATCATCACAGACAAAGGCGAGCTGCATTTACAAGAATATTGGGTAAAGCACAGAGGAAAAGATCCAGTTGAAGGAATTCAATACATTGGAGCAGACAAAGCCCGTCCTAATCCAGAAGCAGTAAATGCAATTCATGACGCAGACATGGTAATTTTAGCTCCAGGAAATCCATTAACATCAATTGGACCAATGCTTCAGATAAAAGGAATCAGAAAAGAGTTATCAAAAATAAAGAAAAAAGTTGTGGCAATTAGTCCACTTATTGGGGACAATGCAATTAGCGGTCCTGCTGCAAAATACATGCAAGCTGCAGGAATAGAATCAAATGCGTATGGTTTAGCAAAAATGTATTCAGATGTATGTTCCAACATGATCATCGATACTAAAGACAGATTGCTGTCAAAGAAGATTCAGAGTCTGGACATGAAAGTTTTTGAAACTAAAATTACTATGAAAAATAAATTAGCCGAAGATGCATTAGCAAATTTCATTCTAAAACAAGTACACGTATAATTTGAAAATAGCTGCAATAATTCCTGTAAAGACTTTCTCTAATGCAAAAACACGTCTAGATTTATCTCCACAGAAAATAGAGAGTTTATGTAAAATAATGTTAGAGGAAATTTTGCAGACAGTTTCAATTTCACCTCAAATTGACAAAGTTATCATGGTAACAAAAGAAAAAAAAGCAATAGAAATTGGAGAAAGGTTCAACACACATACAATAATTGATGAAAAAGAAGAAAGTGTTAATGGAGCAGTTTCACTTGCAGACAAATATCTGTTAGAAAATAATTTTGATGCATCCATTGTTTTCCCCCAAGACATACCATACATCAAAACCCAAGACATTGATTTTATGTTAAACTACAAAGCACCACCCAACTTTGCCATAATTGTTCCATCAAGAAGATTTGATGGAACAAATGCGCTTGTAAGAATGCCAGTTGATTTGATGGAGACTCATTATGACGAAGATAGTTACAAGATCCACATGAATACTGCAAAAGAGCACACACTAAATGTTGCAATGGTGTTTGTAAAAAGAATAATGTGGGACGTAGACAATGCAGAGGATTTGAAGTTTCTTTTAGAACAGAAAGAAAAACCACACATTGCAGAAAAAATTAAGAAAGTTTTAGAAACAGCATAACAAAATCAAAAAAAGAACCTGAAAATTACTATTTTTTAGGTACGATCATCAACAGACTTATAAGGAATGGTTTAGAAAATGTTAAATATTATCATAAAAGGTTTTGGGAGATATAATGGTTAAAACAGTAAATCCAAAGGACAGATGTCCAAGATGCGGCAAAGGCACACTAGTAACAGATGCCAATACAGGTGAAAATTTTTGTGGCAAGTGTGGATTTGTAATTACTGACAAAGTTGAAGAGTCAGGTCCCGAATGGAGATCATTTTCAAACGAAGGCGAAAACAAAAGCAGAGCAGGAGTTCCAACATCACTTGCCATGCACGATATGGGATTGGCAACTGTAATCAATCCTCAAAACAGAGATGCAACAGGAAAGCCATTAACTGCATCCATGAAAAGTACAATTGAAAGATTAAGAACATGGGACAGTAGAAGTCAGGTTCATGAGCCAGTGGATAGAAACTTCAGACAGGCATTTAGTGAATTAGACAGACTGAAAGACAAACTTGCAGTTGGCGATGCAGTTATTGAAAAAGCAGCTTACATTTACAGAAAAGCACTTGAAAAAGGTCTGGTCAGAGGACGTTCTATTTCAGCTTTGATTGCATCTGCACTTTATGCTGCATGTCGTGATACTGAAACCCCAAGAACACTAAAAGATATTGGGCAAGCAAGTAACATCAAAAGAAAAGACATTGCAAGATGTTACAGATTATTATTAAGAGAATTAAATTTGAAAATGCCAGTAGTTGATCCAATCAAATGCATTTCAAGAATTGCAAGCAAAGCAGGGCTATCAGAAAAAACAAAACGAAAAGCAACAAAGATTTTGCAAACAGCTGAAGAGAATAAAATATCAGCAGGAAAAGACCCAATGGGATTAGCTGCTGCTGCACTTTATGTTGCATGTGTAACAAATGGAGAAAACAAGACACAAAGAGACGTAGCCGAAGCTGCAGGGGTTACAGAAGTTACAATCAGAAATAGATACAAAGGCCTGAAAGTAGCCTTAAATCTCTAATGCAGATTCTTTTTTCAGATAAAACCTGTGTATAATCAACATTGCAACAGACAATACACCAGAAATTAAAAATAATAATTCCAAGGTAGACATTAACGAATGCGAAAATGCATTTTCAATAGAGATATCATTGATTTGGGATAGAAATGTTGCATAAGAGAAAATGAAATAATTTGTCGCCCAATGAATCAGCAATGATGCAACGAATCCAAACCTAAGATAGACCCACCCCAGAATGATTCCGCCAGCAGTTGCTTGTGCAAATTTGCCCTCACTCCAAGATTCACCAAAAGCAATATGTGCAAATCCAAACAAAACCCCAACAAAAACAATCAGAAGTATGGCTTTCTTAGAATCATGAATGTCAAGATTTCTAGGATTCCACAGACATTTCAAAAAATATTTTGCAGAAGATCTACGAGAATAAAGTGCAAATAAGGGAATTCCAACCAAAATAAAACGAAATCCAAATTCTTCTATCAAAGGGGCAAGTGAGACATAAAAGAATTGAATCAAGTCATTGTCATCAAGGGGAGGGACAGTAACTATTCCAAACTGTTCTTGGGTAAAATTGATCAAGGCAGAAACCAATACTAAGATTGAGAACCATTTTGTGATGCCAATCATATAGTTTGAAGTAGCATCATATTTTCCAAAAGAGATGAGAGACGTAAATGATTTTAAAAATCCAGTTTTAGGACCCAATAGCGCAATTACAAACAAAACAGCATAAAAAATCCATAAAACTACAAAAACATCACCAATACTAACGTCAGAGAAAGTCTGATACACAGAAGTTCCTTCAAATAATTCCAAATGAGTCACAGGGAAAGCATAGTTGATGTCATTGCCAATATCACTTTCAAACACAACAAACACACCTATAGGAAATGATACAAGGAATAATCCAAAAATAACAGACAGTAATGCAGTAAAAGGAATCCCAACAGCTTGAAGTAATTTGTTTTGGTTTTGCAATTTGCTTTAATGTAGTTCTATACTTTCTTCGGCAAAACCAAGGTGTGTTAGAGTATCTTTGATGGTGTCTCTATGATCACCCTGTAAGAAAATATAACCTTCTTTGGCAGTTCCGCCACATGCATACTTGCTTTTGAGTTCTTTTGCAACAGTCTCCAAATTATTCAGTTTAGGATCTAAACCTTCAATCATAGTACCCTTTTTCTTGAATCGTCTTGTTTCTAATCGAATTATAATTTTGGTGCTATCTTTGGCAAGTTCACCGCATGCGCACAAGTCTTCTGGAAGACCACAAGTATTACAAATTACTGCCATTCGTTCGAAATAAATTCAATCATACGCACTATTAAGCCTTGTTTGAATACAGAATTTTAAAAAATAATGAGATTTTTTAGATAGAAAATTCAAGAATAACCATGTCAAAAGATCTCACAAAAAAAGCAGCAGAGATGTTACTACAAGGAGCAACATTACTCAGTGAGCCTTGTCCATACTGTAAGGGCGTAAGAGTGATGAAAGAAGGTCATGCATTATGCATAAGTTGTGGTCGCGAACCTGAAAAAAAGGAAATCCCGCAAACCAAATCTAAAGAAAGTCAATCTCCAATTATTGAAACCTTGGAAAAAAAGATGCAAGTATTATCAAAAGAATTAGAGGATGAAAAAGATCATACCAAACAACAAGACATACTAAAATCAATTAATTCATTATTAGAAACGATTGAAAAGGTAAAAACCAAACAATAAAGTTTTTATGTCAAAATCCATGTTTTCGAAGTGTAATGAGTAGCAATAAGAAATCAGCACCACTTCCAGCATCAAGTGGAGGGCTCATGAGGTTCTTTGAAGATGAGACAAAAGGGTTCAAATTAGATCCAAAAATTGTAGTATCAATTCCCATTAGCTTAATTGCAATATCATGGGCAATCGATATCTTTCTAGCTCCGTGAAAAAACAATGGAAAAAGCAGCAGACGATGTTTCGAATATTCACAACAGGTTTTCTCTTACTCTAGTTAATCCATCTTCACATTATTTTTCATTAGTTGTCTCACTAGGAGTTTCTGCAATAATTTCACTAGCAACACTTTTGGGCTATTTTGGAACTAGTCTGGAAGAGACATGGCACATAGTGATTGCAGTCATGACAGTACTTTTCTTAACACAATTACTTGATACAAGATTCACAAAGAAAAAAGAATATTCAAAATCACTGCATTCATCATTATTTGCAAACATGTTATGGGCAGCAACAGTGTTGTTAGGATTGCTTGCCAGTGTAGTGTTATCTAAAGAGCCATCATTATTTCTGGTAACTTTTGGAATGTTTCTATTTGCAAGTTTCAGAATTGGAATTTACACTACAACATTAGGAGTGAGCATAAAAAAAGCATGGGCCATTTGTTTTGTTCAACCATTGGCAATGTTTTTGGTTCTAACACCACAAGACCAATGGATTCCAATGTTAAGTGACCCTCTTGCATTAGGTTATGGAGTTTCATTTATGATTATAGCAAGTGTGTGGTCAATTCTAACAGATAGAGCTGGAAGGCCAGGGATGGAGAGCACTCATAAAACAATCCAAGCATATCTGGCATCTCAAAAAAATGATCATACAGAAGCTGAAGAGATTATGGAACAACGCTCAAGTGAAACAAAGGTTGCAACATCACAAATTAGATTATCAGCACAAAATGGAGAAAAGGAATTCAGAATGGTATTACCAGAAATTCACCCAGGGCCATATCATCCTGTGGGAGGAAGCAACATACCATATCTAATTTATAAAAATTTATCATCATCAGCCATGGTCATGCACAGCATATCAGATCATGCGTTAAATCTCCCATCAAAAAATGAAGTTGAAAATTATCTCAAAAATTTGGAAAATAGTAAAATCAAAGAAGAGGGATTGCAATGTACTGAACCAGTAACGGTACAAATCAACAAAGCAAGAGTGATTGGGTTGCTTTTTGGAAAAAACCCATTGTTGTTTTTATCATTATCACCACATGGAATGGAAGATATTCCAAATTATATGAAAAATGAAATTGAACAATATGCTAAAAATAGAAATTATTCAAAACCATTAATTGTTGATTGTCATAATGCGATGGGAGAAGAAATTTCAAACGAAGACGGAGAAGATATGCTAAAGGCTGCAAAATCATGCCTAGACACGCTAATTACAAAAGACAGTTTTCCAATCGAGTTTGGTTACGCAAATTCAGACAACATGGATGTATGGACTGAGGATTTAGGAATGGGAGGTCTAGGGATAGTTTGTCTCAAAATAAACGAAAAGAAATACTTCCTAGGTTGGGCAGATGCAAACAACATGGAAAATGGAGTAAGAGAGAAAATAATAGATTTGTTTGCAAGAAAAGATATGCAGTTACTTGAAATTTGTACTTCAGATACTCATTATGCACCTGTTAAAGCAAGAAACAGAAATGGGTATTATCAACTAGGACTAATCACAAGTGCAGAAAAACTTGCGTCATGGTTCTTAGATATTGCAAATAATGCAGAATCAAATACGACAACTGCAAAATTTGAGATTTTAGAAAACGAAACAAAAGTAAAAGTCATGGGGCAGGGAATTTACGAGGATTATTCAAAGGCGTTAGACAACTCGTTAAAAATCACCAAAGTGTTCCTGATTGGAGGAGTCGGATTCTTCATTACTAGTCTTTTTCTATAGTTCTCATTTGATCAATATTTCCGTAAAACTCATCAACAAATGACGAGAATTGAAAAATAGGAACTATGGGAACATTTTCAATAAAATCTACTTTATCTTGATATAATGTGACTATAACAGGCACAGCAATTGCACCTTCTGTTTTTGCAACATATTTTTTGGTCCGTTCAATTTGTTTTTTTACAGCAGACTTAAGTGACGACATGCTATAGCGTTTCCAATGCTTACAATCAATCAGGATTGCAACACCCAATCTTATTCCAACTACATCAATTTCCATTCTAGGTTTTGTCATAATCATGTTTTTCATCACGGCAAAATTTTTTGAAGATAAAATTTCAGCAGTCAACCCCTCAAAATCTTTCCAATCAAGTGCAATCGAGATGTCATCTATAGGAAATCCTTTCTCAAGTAAGGAAATGGCTATCTTTAGTTTGTCACCGTCTTCAAAATAATAAAAATTATCTTGTTTTGTTCCAATTTGATTTTTAATAAACTCATCTAGAATTGTTTTAGATTCAGATTCATTAATTTTTGATACAACTGAAAAATCTTTTACTGAAACACCACCAGGAATAATTCCTTGTAGACCAACAATCATTTTTGGATTAATTTTCAATTGGATTTCATGAATCACGAAAGAATTTAGGTTTTAGGAAATAAGAACAACAGGGTATTGTGATATAGGTTTTATTATAAGCCGATTAAATTAACGATATGAAAAAATTGCTAGTTTTCATACTAGCTCTTTCAATTGTAGTTGTTGCAAACAATCAAGCATTTGCAGAAAAAAATGTTTTTGTAGATTCTGTAAAATTTATTCAGTATCTAGATGAGAATACAGCACTAGAAGAAGTCCGAAATGGAAATTTGGATATGTATTATTACAGGATTTCATCAGATAGATTAGAAAATCATCAAGCAAGAGAAGGGCTACAAGTTTTTGATTCAACAGGAGGCTCATATAGCATTCTTGTAAATCCAGCAGAGTCTAAGGAGTTTAATCCATTTTCAATAAAAGAGATAAGATTTGCATTAAATTATCTAGTAGACAGAAAATTAATTGTAAATGAGTTGATGGGAGGATATGGTTCACCCATGATTTCATACTATGGCCCTTCTGACCCAGAATACCTAACAATTTTAGAAGAATTGGAGAAATTTAACTTTCAATATAATCCAGATCTGGCAGAAAAAATCATCACAGATGCTCTCAAAGAAAAAGGGGCAATAAAAACAGAAGGCAGATGGATGGCAGACTCAAAACCCATAGAAATTAAAATTTTTATCAGAAGTGATGACCCAGTTAGAAAATCCATTGGAGAGATTCTTGCAGTGGAATTAGACAGGATAGGTTTTTCAGTCAAAAAAGATTTTGGGGATTTGAATAAGGCATTTGTTGTAGTATACGGGTCAAATCCATCTGATTTACAATGGAGTTTGTATACTGAAGGATGGGGACGTTCAGCATTTGTAAGATATGATTCCGTAGGATTAGGACAGATGTATTCTCCATGGTTTTCAAATATGCCAGGATTTAATGATCCGTCATATTGGAATTACAAAAATGACAAATTAGATGAGATTACACAGAAAATTTACACAGGAGATTTTGACACATCTGAAGAAAGATCAAATTTAATTCAAGAAGCAGTTGTAGAAGGAATTAACGAGTCTGTGAGAATTTTTTTGGCAAGTAAAATTGATCAATATGTAGTAAATGAAAAAATCAGTGGTGTTGTAAATGATTTTGGAGCAGGAATACCTAGCAGATTCACTCCAATTAATGCAAAAAGCGACAATGGTGAGCTTGTCATAGGAGTCAAACAGATCTATCAAGGCGCATGGAATCCAGTTATGGGATTAACTGATAGTTACAGTAGACATATTTGGGGCACAATATCGGATCCTGGAACATTCAAACACCCATTTACTGGAGAGACATTTCCAATTAGAACAAACTGGCAAGTTGAAACAGCAGGACCTGAAGGCAGTCTTGTGGTGCCCACAAAAGCAACAATGTGGAATCCAGTATCTCAAAAATGGGAAAACGTCAAGCCAAATACAATGGCAACAAGTAAAGTTGTTTTTGATTTTAGTTTTGGAAACTGGCATAATGGTCAAAAAATAGACATGAATGATATTTTGCATTCTTTGTATTTTACAATAGAGTGGGGAACACAAACAGACGAAAATGATAAGACATACGATACAGAATTTACCCCTCGGACAGCACAGAGTATTCAGACAATTATAGGAGTAAATCAAATTGATGAAGATACCATTGAAGTTTACGTAAATTATTGGCATTTTGATGAGGGGGAGATAGCAGACTGGGCAGTTATTTGGAGTTCAGTACCATGGGAAATCTCTGCAGCAATGGAAAAAGCAGTATTGGATGGCAAAGTATCATTTTCCAGATCAGGTGCAACCAGTAAAAACATCAGCTGGCTATCATTGATAATTCCAAATAATGCAAATTTGATTAAAAACTATTTACAGGAATTCAAAAATTCTAACTACAAACCTGTGTCATTAGAGGAAAATAATTTAGAATCAAAATATTTCCAAGAAAGATTTGAATCGTCCATAAAATGGATTGAGGAAAATAACCATGCCGTAATTAGTAACGGTCCATTTTATTTAGAATCATATTCTCCAGAATCAAGAACGATTTCAGTAAGTGCTTTTGATGATGATTCATATCCTTTTAAAATTGGAAGTTGGTCTGAATTTGAAAATTCAGATTTTCCAAACATTAAAGAAATTAAATTAAAAGATGCGATTCAAAGAGGAAAAGAATTTTCAATAGAAGTAGAGGCTGAAAATACAGATTCCATCTTATACTTTCTGACAAACAGTCAAGGAAATATGATATCATCAAAATCTATAGAAATGGATACGAACAAAACAAACATCAAAATTGATGCAAAAGACTCAGAGAAACTAATTACAGGTACAGGTAACATCAAAATATTTGCAATTTCAAATTCAGTTCTCAAACCGGATTTCTACGAATCAAGTTTTGTTGTAACTGAAGACAAAACAGAATTGCCAAGTATTTCTTCAGAGAACATAGAATTTTTAGAAAATGAAACAATATACGAGATTTGGATAATCCCAATAATCATAGTTGCAGGGATTGCTGTTTTGATAAAAAAACGTCACAGTAATCCATAATCTTTTAGAATTACTTCAACTTGTTCCTCGTTTTCTATTTTAGAATACTCATCTAATAGATTTTGATTCAATTCATAGAAAGTATGGCCCCACTTGAATTTATCAAGTAAATCCAACCCTTGATCTTTTTGGCCCAAAATAAACAAAGATGCAGCCAAAGCTTCAGCTGTTGTTAGTTTATTTAATTTAGCATAATTTACAGGGTTACCTGCAAGTAATGGAGGAAGTTTTCGTTTAATACCATTAAATTTTTTTGAGAACGCCTGATCTGCCAAATTCCAAGAGCAATCAACACCAACAATTGTGTTGATTAATGATTTGTCTTTTGGCATCAAAGTGTTTTTTGAAAATGGATCCAAGACCAACCCCTTGGAACCAATTTTTTTGATGTTTTGAGCCAAACCAAATTTTACCATTTTTGCAGCAGTGCATTTTTTTGGATCATCTTGATAAAACATCAAAACTTGGAGTTTCATTTCAGAGGGTTTTAGAGCAGAGAGTATTTTGAACTTACTCTAATGTCTTGTAGGTTACCTTGTAATAGAATCTAGAGACCTGTTCATCCTTGATGACCTCTACATTCCAATCAGAATCAGGTAAGAATGATTCAGAAGATTCAGGCAAAATGCTGAATTTTTCCAAGCGCACATCAGGACCACTGTATCTAACATTTAGACTCATTCCATCAACCTCAACTACATCATAGATTTGTCCAGGTTTTCTAGTAGATTCACTAACAAGACAATCAACGTCAGGTCCAATTATGCATACACCACTTTCAGAAGAAACTTTGAGATTAACATCAGATACATCATCTCTTAAAGGAGTGAGCAAAGAGCCAGAAACAACACGTGGTAAAAGGGTTACATCATCAATAGTTTTCTCTTGTGTAGACACAGAAATTGTTTTATCAGGAATTCTATTTTCTTTTTCAATTACTGTATCTAATTTTGGTGCAGGAGGCTCTTCAACCACATTAAATAGAATGTGTTTTGTTTCAAAGTCAGCATCAATTGTCACTTCATATTTTCCAATAGAAGAAATGTTATTAGGAATTTTAAATTCATGAACAAATGAGCCAGAGGGACTTGGACGAATTGATTTAACTGCACCTGTATGTGTTCCACAAATAAAAGAGCCACAGGTAATTTCTGTATCAGATTTTTTGATAATGCTTACATCATATGCTTCAAGATAAATCAATTTGTTTGGTTTTCCAGAGATAATTACAGTTTCACCAGGGTAATATTCAGTTTTATCAGTAGACACTAACAAAGATACAGGTGCATCAATACCAAAAGCATAATCATTAGCAACACTAAATGAAGTAGTTGTTTGAATGTTAGAATAAATGGCTTTTACTGAATAAAGTCCCTCACTAAAGATAGTGGGAGGCAATTCAAACAAACTTGAGAATTCACCACCTTGTTTTGGATATACAGATGACTCATGGATTTGTTTGTATGGGAAAGTTCCATCTAAAACTTTGATTGTCACACGTTCTGGAACAACCAATCCTTCATCACCCTGTTCACGAACAATTACATTTCCAACAACTTTGAGTTTATCTCCTGCCTGATAGAGGGATTTGTCAGTTGTTACAAATAGAGGTGTTTTTGACAAAGAGTCATTTTCAGGATCTGCAGATACTTTGAAGAATAAGTCAGTACTAAAAGTAGCTCCAGATACTTTGATTTTGTATATTCCAAAATTAGAATTTGCGGTATCTCGTAGTCCATCAGACTTTATTGTTTGATATCGTTCAGAAATAGGAGTAGTCCAAGACCAGGAGAGTCTTTGATTGTCAATGGATGCACCAGAGGTAGTCGTTGTTCCATCAGGCCGAGTAACTGAAATTGTAACAGATCTGTCACCAGTTGTAAATATTCCACCTACATTGACTTTTTCACCTAAACCATAAACCTCCTTATCAAGAGAAAGTTTTGTACCACTTGCCAAGTCATCGGCAATATCAAAAGAGGTTGTTGCCAAAAGATCCAAATATTTTGCAGTTATCACATATGTGCCTTCAGAGAATATTCCTCTACTAAGATCAGCAGTGACCGAGAATACACCACCAGGTTCAGGAATTGCTGTAAATTCATAACTGGCAGTTACAGAACCAGTTCCACCAGATGCACCTTGATTAATGTTAGAAGGAACACCTATTATTGAAAGGGGTTTTCCATCTTCAGTTTTAAATGAAATTGACACAACGGGTGTTTCAAGACTTGTTCGTTCAACAACTTTTTTGATTTGTCCACGAATTACAAGTTCTTTATCAGTAGTAAAATCATAGACTTGTTTGTTAGTTGTAACAATCAATGGATCAGTTATTGTGACAAAGTTTTCAGGATCCTCTACTGCTTTTACTATTTTTGTTACAGAACCTATATCCTTTGAAACTTTGATTTTGTAGTCACCTAATCGAGTATCGGAATTAGGAATAGTAAACGAGTATTGGAATTTTCCATCACCATCAGTCCTAACAACATCCAAAATTTTCAAAACAGAGCCACCACCAAGTTGACTACCAGTACCTAATGACAGGCTCTTTGTTTGAGTTATTTCCAAATCAAGGGATGCAATCCAAACATCATTTAATCGTCCAGTAATTGTGACTACTTCACCTAACCCATAGACATCTTTGTCAGTCCACAAAGATATAGGAACTGATTCTTTGACATCTTTTACCACTTCAAATGTTGTGATTGCAGATTTGTCAAAATACTCTCCAATTATTTCATAAGTTCCATAAACAGGATTTACAGTAGATATGAAAACCTTAGTAGCAAATTTACCATTTACTGGAAACAAGTTTCCATTATACACAACATTACCAGAAGAATCAGTGACAGTGAATTTCATTCCTTGAAATTGGATAATATCAGTAACAGTACCGGTAATTGAAACCGTTTGACCTGGAATGTATTGAGATTTATCAGTAGTCAAACTCAGAGAACCGTCTTGTTGTTCTTGTTGTTCGATTATTTCAAATCCAACAGAAAATGAGGTATTTGCAACAGCACCAGCATAACTAACATTTACATCATAATTCCCTTCGTTAATTCCTAAAACTTGATGAAGACTAAGAGTTGTTTTGTAATTTAAATTCAAATCAGGATATAAAGTCAAAGTTCTATCAAAATTTGGGCCAGATATGGTTACAACAATTGCTGCAGGTTGAAAGAATGGTTTCTCAACAAATATTTCTTTTGAGACCTTTCCTTGAATTACTGCAGTTTCTCCAAACAAATAGGAAGACTTTGTAGACGAAACAGTTACTGTGATTTCTTCAGCGCTTTGCGTCTCAATTAATTTACCGTTAGTAGAACCAGAGGTAGATGTTACAAATTTCCAATCATCAGAAGCATCAAGGTCATAACCATCATAGATTCGTTGCCAAGATGTAAAATCATTTTTTATATCAGACAAAATAGGAGTCTTGTCTATTACAACTCCATTTTCATCTCGTAGTTCAACGGATTCATTGATGTCAGTAAACCAAACACTTTGGTAAGAGAATGTTAAAAACTGTCCAGGTTTAATTGTTGTTCCAGACCCAATGGTCATGGTTTTCTTTAGAACAGTGGTGGATGCAATCTTCCATCCACTCAAATCAATTTCAGAATCAGTTGGATTGTAAAGTTCCACCCATTCAGAAATAGATTTAGAATCATCTCCTGGAGGATTAATGTCAACTTCATTGATTACAACAGTGTCTGCAGTTTGAGCATATGCAGGAACAATTAGTCCCACAAGTAAGAACATGGAAAAGACTATAGGTATATTCAGATTCATTGTTGTTTCCTGTCTTTTTTGACGAGAAGAGTCATTTTAGAATGAAATTGAGGAAAAGTTGAGCTAGTTGTTAAAGTCATATATCTTAAAACCATCATCAATGTTAGTAATTTTTCAGTTTTAAGGTCTACGTATCAATCATTCCTGAGAATAGTCACAATTTGGGCATTTTTTATCATTTATTTTAGCCCCACATTCCAGGCATATGCCATCTCCCACATCTCTTTGAATTATTTGACGTCTCTTTGCAACATAGATTTTGATTCCAAAATACATGACAATCACTATAATTGCAGCATATGCAGGACTCATGAAAGGTATCAGTCCAATCATGAAAAGCAAAAGTCCTGCAATCAAAATAATATCTCGTCTCTCAAATTTCAATAAAACAAAACCTCAAGGAATTGATAAAAACATGCCGGAGCTCAGAGCCATTAGTTTACTTCATATCAAAGTCATTACTCTAACTCTTCCTCATTGCTCAGGCAATGTTACTACCAACTAATTTGATAATAAGATAATGGTGGGATCGGCGAGATTTGAACGCGCGACCTCTGCGTCCCAAACGCAGAATCATACCAAGCTAGACCACGATCCCAGTAAGTCCTAAAAGTCGCCCAATTTAAGCTTCACAGATAATCATTTTAAAGGCACATAGGGGAGCAAAAATGTGCAAATAGAAGATTACATCAAAGCAGGAAAAATTGCATCTGAAGTTAGAGAGATGGTCAGAGTAAAAGACTGGATTGGAAAAACAGTCTACGAAATTTGCGAATTGGTAGAAGATGAAATCAGAAAGCGTGGGGCAAAGTGTGCATTTCCAGTTAATACAAGCATCAATGAAGTTGCTGCTCACTATACTGCAGAACCAAATGATCCAATCATCATCAAAGATACAGACTTGGTAAAAATTGATCTTGGTGCACAGATTAATGGTTACATTGCAGACACAGCAGTAACGGTATGTTATGATCCACAATATGACGGATTAGTTCAAGCAGCAGAAGAAGGATTAGCAAATGCAATGTCAATGATAAAAGCAGGAGTAAAAGCAAGTGATATTGGAAGAACCATAGAAACCACAATAAAACAAATGGGATACAAACCAATTGCAAATCTTAGCGGGCATTCACTAGAACAGTATACAATACATGCAGGAAAATCCATTCCAAATATTTGGTCAATTGGGGGTTTTTCACTCTCAGAAAATTCTGCATATGCATGTGAGCCATTTGTGACAACAAGTGACGGGGGAGGATTTGTCAGGAATGGACAGATAAAAAATATTTTTGCAATAAACTCTAGAAAGAAAACAAAGGATCCAGAAGCTGATAAGTTGCTTGATTTTATCTGGGAGAGTTTCAACATGTTGCCATTTGCATTGAGATGGATTACAAAAGAAAGAGATGAAAAAGAAGCAAGGAATTTGTTAAATATTCTAATAAAGAAAAAGGCAGTGCAAGCATATCCTGTGTTAATTGAAGTAAATGAGCAAAGAGTAGCTCAAGCAGAACACACATTCATTCCAACAGAAAACGGAGTTACTGTTACTACTCAAGCATAAATTATTGCTCTACAGTTTCACCGAATATTTTCTCAATTGTCACGATACCATCACATGAATCACATTTTGATACTTCAGAGAACAACATGTCACCAGCAGAGAATTTTCTTTTCTTTTGCATCCCACATTTTCCACACTTCTCAACGGTGTATGCAATTGTGATTTTTTCTTTTGAAAACATTATTGAGGAACTCCCACAGTATTTCCAACACCTATTATTACCACAGATTGTCCTTCCTGAGTATTTTCTTTAATCATTTCATAGACTTGTGAACGTACATCATCTGCTTGGTTTGCAATTTCTTTTGTCATTAGAGTAATTGCTTCTTTAACAGATTGTTTTACGACAATGGAAAAAATTGGAATTTGTTTTTCAACTGCAATTGCCTCTATGTGGAATTTTTCAGTTCCGATTCCCCCAATAGCTGCACCAAAACCACGTGCAACAGATGCAGAGTCCTCACCTTCCATTTTTAATGCAGCATCAATCATGATTATTGCGTCAATTTTATTTTCTGAAATTATCGATTCTAACGCATCCGCAGGGCGTCCTACAGTAGACCCAGGACCTTCTGCTTTTAATAAAAATAATTTTCTGTTTTCAAATTCAGTTTTTACAAGTGCAGTTTGAAATGCAATTGCTTCTTTTGGACTATTTAACATCATTTTTCCAACAACCATAGGTCCAATTCCATCACCTACAGGTTGTCCTGTTTTAAATACAGGTACTGCTTCTTTCATGGCTTCTGCCTGCTCCATTATAAAAGGCAGAATCATTTGAAGGGGCAAAATTAAAGGATAGTTATTTTGTTTTTTTGCAGTTAAAAACATGTGATTGATAATTTTATGAATCATCTGCAATGAAGATGCAATTTCAAGTAAAGTTTGGACTTTGGATAATTCAACATCAGGTATTTCAGAAAAAAGTGATTTTACATGTTCACGTGTATAGTCTTCTCTTGATCTTACTGTATGCTGAACTTTCTCAACAATGCCATTTGGATCCATATCAACAGGCATGATAGTAAAATAATCTAAAAATTGATCAATTTTTTTTTCGGGGTTACTTTTCGGATTCAGTTGTTTATTGATGTAGTCAAGCAACTCATTTCTTGATTCATCTCTAAATTCACCTAGTTTTTTTATTCCTTTTTTGATTTCACCTGAAGTGACATACAACTGAATTCGTTGGCCGTAAAAAATGAAGATGATAATGGGCAAAATCCAAACCAACATCATCAAAGGGTTAGTATCATCTTTCATTCCAAATAATTGTTCAAAATCAAAATTAGTAAAATTCACTAAATTTCACGATCGTCAGATCTCAATTAAACCATTCGTCCAATACACAATTAAGTCAAAAAAATGAGGAAAATGCCTACAGATGGTAAAAAATATGGCGAGTGCTTTTATTATAGTTAAAATACAAAAAAATCGAATATGCCACAAACCAAACCTATCGTAAGTGTGGAAAATGTAGTAGCTTCGGCATCTGTAGATCAAAAGATGGACTTGAATGAGATTACCAGAACATTTCCAGATGTAGAATATCATCCTGATCAATTTCCAGGGCTAGTTTTTAGATTAAAGAGTCCAAAAACTGCAACATTGATTTTCACTTCAGGTAAAATGGTATGTACGGGTTCCAAGTCAGAAGAGATGGCAAGAAAAGCAGTAAAGACAGTTGTACAAAAACTTCGAAAAGGAGGAATCAAAGTAAAGAAAGATGCAGTAGTAGAAATTCAAAATATTGTTGCATCAATTAATCTAGGTGGAAAAATTCACTTAGAACAAGCTGCAAGAACACTACCAAGAAGTATGTACGAACCAGAGCAATTTCCAGGACTTATTCATAGAATGCTAGATCCTAAAACAGTCATTTTGTTGTTTTCCTCAGGAAAACTTGTCTGTACAGGAGCAAAGAAAGAACCAGATGTTTACAGATCTGTAAATAATTTACATGCATTACTAGAAGAAAAAGATCTAATGATTTATGACTAGTCATAAATCAAACATATTTTCATTAATTATTTAATAATTCAAGTATACATAGACAATTAAATTTTGCAGATACAATACAAGATTTAGAAAATAGGATTAATAGAAAAAAATGAAATTGGCTCGAGTTTTTATCTTTAATAGATTATTTGACAGGACTTCCCAAAGGAACATCTTCTTCTACAGTTAACCAAAATGGTTTATCATCAACATCTGCAGCTAAAAGCATTGCATTAGATTCAACTCCCGCCATTTTCTTTGGCTCTAGATTTGCAAGGACGATTACGGTTTTTCCAACAATGTCCTCAGGTTGAAAGTATTGAGCACCACCAATAATTACATCACGGTGATCATCATTTCCCAAATCAATTCGTCCTTTGATAATTCTTGATTTACCTTCAATAGGTTCTGTTGCAATGATTTTTGCTACCCTAATGTCTAATTTTGCAAAATCGTCATAAGATACATTTGACATGAAAAAACAACAATATGGCCCATTAAATGAATTTCGAATTACTGCAGATCTTTTTTATCAATGCCGCTAGTTTCAATTTCATATCTTAATGCTGCTGGAAGCTCCATGTATTTTTTGTTAACAAGTTCAACAATTTGATCATCAGGTACATTGACTTTTTTTAATAATTTTCCACGTTGATGTGCGTATGCATTTTTCCAAAAGCCGACACCATCAAAGGTTCCTATTTTTGGCATATATTTCGAAGGTTTCATTTTCTTTCAAAGATTGGGTGACTGTGACGGAAGAATGGCAAACGCCATTAGAACTGGAGTTACTGTTCTGGATTTTAGGCATGTTGCCCATCACAGTCTATTTGCAATAGAATGGGAATCTAATATATTTAATGCGGAATGAACAATTGCACTTCATGGCTACAATACAAGTCAAACTCAAAATCAATGCTCCAGTTGAAAAAGTATGGGATGTGGTCTCAGATATCGATAATGAACCAAAGTTTTGGAAAGGAACAAAAGAAGTAAGAAACATCTCAAAGAATGAAAATACAATAAACAGAGAGATCACAATAGCATTTCGAGATCAAAAATGCATGCAAGAAGTCACCATAGAGCCAAAAGACAGAATTCATGCAAAATTTACCAAAGGCATAATCAACGGTGAAAAAATTGTATCATTAATCCCAGAGGGAAACCATACCATACTACAAACAGATTGGAACATCAAACTAACAGGTATGATGAGCATGTTTACAGGCATGATAAAAAATCACATCAAAAGTGGCACTGAGCAGGCTATGCAAAGTATCAAAGAAGAAATCGAGAGATAGTGATGGACATAGCATTTGATGTTTTCAATTATTCGTTGTCTGCAATTCTAATTGGAATATGCGGGGCGTGGATATTTTTAATAAAATCAATGTCAGATTCGTTTAGATTAACACCATATCTTGACAGATTCAAAAATACTGCAAAAACATCTCCCAAAGTATCAATAATACTTCCAGCAAGAAATGAAGAAGAATTTCTTGGAAAATGTTTAGACTCTTTGATTAACCAAGATTATCAAAACTATGAGATCATCGTAATTGATGATTCATCAGAAGATTCTACTGGAGAAATAATTTCAGAGTATGCTAATAAATATTCCAAAGTCATTCACGTATCTGCAAAAACAAAACCAGATGGATGGATGGGGAAAAACTGGGCATGCATGGAGGGATATCGAAAGGCAACAGGAGACTTGTTATTATTTACCGACGCAGATACAACACATCAAAAAAATGTAGTGTCTCTTGCAGTGGCGCATCTTATTTCATTTGATTTAGATGCATTATCAGTTATTCCAAAAATGTTAACATTTGATTTTTGGACAAAAATTACACTCCCAATGATCTCCACGTTCTTGCACACAAGATTTTCTGCATTAAATGTCAACAATCCTTCAAAGAAGACAGGGTATTTTTTTGGTAGTTTCTTCATTTTGAAGAAAAAAACATACGAACAAGTTGGCATGCATGAAGGAGTCAAACACGAAATAATTGAAGATGGCGCACTAGGAAAGAAAGTAAAAGAATCGGGTCATAAAATGAAAATGGTAAGAGGAGAACACCTCATTGATGCAGTATGGGCAAGAGACAAGAGCACACTTTGGAATGCATTAAAAAGATTAATGATTCCCTTGTATCTACAAAGTGGAAAAATAGCTGTGGGAATTTTCTTTGCAGTGTTGTTTTTACTATTTGTACCATTTCCAATTTTTGCAGCATCCATAGCATTACCTAATGAAACTATATCTGCAAACACTCTTTGTGTCACATCGTTTATGGCATTATTATTAATTTACATCGGGGCAATAGTTGAAGCAAAAAAAGGATTAGAGTTAAGATTAGTTCATGCATTATTTGCTCCATTAGGCAGCCTAGTTGTGGTTTTAGGATTTTTGAGTGGATTACTTCAAGCCAACAAAGAATCATCAGTTACTTGGAGAGGAAGAAGTTATTCCATGAAAGATCATTCTCAGAGTTCAATTAGTGTATAGCAAGCCTTTTAGATATAAAATAAGAAACAAAAAACCTCATGGACAAATCAGGCGTATTTGTAGGTGGGGCCATAGGAGCTACGATCGTAATAGTAATTTTTGCAGTACTATTTGTTTCACCGCCAGAAGTAGAGAAACCAAACATCATAGTCAGCAACGGACATGATCCAAGCACTGTGGGAGAAATCACCCCTACGCATACAAAAAAATTATCATTAATTGAAATATTTGAAAAATCAGAACCAGGAGTAGTACGAGTCAATGTTCAGAGAGGAGAAAATGCAGATTCTGTTGGAGGAGTGGGTTCAGGTTTTGTTTTTGACAAAAATGGACATGTAATTACAAATGCACACGTAATTAATAATGCACAAAAAATTATTGTGACATTTCTTGACGGAAGATCATATAATGCAGAGATTATAGGAGTAGATGAATTTACAGATCTTGCAATAATCAAAGTTAATGCAGATTTAGCATTGTTACGTCCATTACTAATAGGAGATTCTTCTAACCTCAAAGTTGGAGAACCCATAGCAGCCATAGGCAATCCCTTTGGATTATCAGGTTCCATGACATCAGGAATTGTTAGCCAATTAGGAAGATTGCTCCCACTAGCTTCTTCAGGATACTCCATCCCAGATGTCATTCAAACAGATGCAGCAATTAATCCAGGAAACTCTGGAGGACCATTATTAAACATGAGAGGGGAAGTGGTTGGAATCAACACGGCAATTCAATCAGCAACAGGTGAATTTACAGGTGTAGGATTTGCGATACCATCACAGACAGTTGCAAAAATAATTCCGACACTAATTGAAAATGGAGAATACAAGCATCCATGGATAGGAATTTCAGGCAGAGATATTGATCCTGATTTGGCTAAAGCATTAGAGCTTCAAGATGCAGTTGGCTTTTTAATAGTAACAGTAGTAGAAGACAGTCCAGCATCTAAAGCAGGTCTTATTGGATCAGACAAAACAATTGATGTTGATGGTGTAAACTATCCAATGGGAGGAGACATCATCTTATCAGTGGATGGAATCGAAGTAAGAAAAATTGATGATATTTTGATTCACCTTCAAAGAGCAAAAGCAGTTGGAGACGAGATGATTTTAGAGGTTTTAAGAGATGGCAGAACTACAAATGTCTCAATTATTCTTCAAGAAAGACCAAACGGAAATTAATTCTATACAAGCATAAATACCCTTAATCAAGAACTCATTCTGTTGAACAAACTTGTCTTAAATTCTGAGAGTTTAAACAATGTTTTAGACAACAAGGAAATTTCACGTCAGAGTATTTTAGAGGTGTATCAACATGCAGTAAAAGATCCAAACGAACTTTTTTCAACAGCACAAGTCTTAAGAAAAAACACAAGGGAAACACAGTAACATTTTCAAAAAAAGCATTTTTCAACATCATTAATCTCTGCAAAGATAGTTGTTCATATTGTACATACAAGGCAGAGCCAGGAGAAGAAAAACTATCATTAATGTCAAAGCAACAAATTACAGAATTACTTGATCTTGCAAAAAAATACAGATGTGTTGAAGCATTATTTGTAACAGGAGAGCAACCTGAACAAAGATACCAAGAGGCAAGGGATTGGTTAAGAGAAAATGGATTTAGAACCACTTCAGAATACCTAATTCATGCATCCGAAACAGCATTGGAAAAAGGGTTATTTCCACATACCAATGCAGGAAACTTGAATTTTGAAGAGATGAAGGAGTTAAAGAAAACAAATGTTTCAATGGGGTTGATGCTTGAAAATATCAGTGATAGGTTAACCGAGAAAGGAATGCCTCATTTCTTGGCAGCAAGTAAAAGGCCAAAGGCAAGGTTAGAGATTTTAGAAAACTCTGGAAAGTTAGGCATTCCAATGACAACAGGAATTCTTGTAGGAATTGGGGAAAACATAGAAGAGATTGTTGATTCGTTATTAGCAATCAAACAATTACATCAAAAATACGGAAACATTCAAGAAGTGATCTTACAAAATTTCCAACCAAAACAAGATACCAGAATGAGAGGTGAGCCATCAGCTGATGAAAAATATTTCAAGATCATTGTGGCATTATCCAGAATAATCATGCCTAAAATGAACATACAGATTCCACCAAACCTTTCACCCAGGTCGTATCAAAGTTTTTTGTCAGTGGGAATAAATGATTGGGGAGGAATTTCACCATTAACTCCCGATTTTGTAAATCCAGAATTTTCCTGGCCGGAGATAAACAGAGTGGAAGAAAATTCTAAACAGGCAGGATTTGATTTGAAATGTAGGTTTCCAATATATCCAGAATTCTTTTCTTTTATTAGTAAAGAACTACAAGAAAAAATGGAAAAAGTTCAAGATGAGGAAGGTCTGGTAAAGAAGGAGTATTGGAGATGATAAGAAACATAGATGCTATTTTCAGAGATACAGATCCGATTGTTTCAGAAATTCTAAACAAAGCTCTTTCAGAAAAAGAAGTTTCTGCAAAAGAAGGTTTGGAATTGTACAATACATCTGGAATTGAGTTTCATCTAGTGGGAATGGTAGCAGATGAATTAAGAAAGAGAAGAGTAGGAAATGTCGTATCTTATGTAGTAAATAGAAATATCAATTTTACAAATGTATGTATCAAACAATGTGGATTTTGTGCTTTTAGCAGAGATTTTAGAGAAGAGGAAGGATATTTTCTACCAACAGAAGAGATCGTACGTCGAGCAAAAGAGGCACATCAGTTAGGGGCAACTGAAGTTTGTATTCAAGCAGGGCTTCCACCAGACATGGAAGGAGATGTGTATGAAAATATTTGTAGGGAAATCAAAAAGGAAATTCCAGACATTCATATCCATGGATTCTCACCTGAAGAAATTCTGTATGGAGCCACACGTTCAGGTGTAAGCATAGAAGAATTTCTCAAAAGAATGAAAGAAGCAGGAGTAGATACACTTCCAGGCACTTCAGCTGAAATCCTTGATCAAAGATTAAGAGACAAAATTTCACCAGGCAGAATTAGTGTGAAAGATTGGGAAAGAGTCATCAAAAACGCCCACAAAATTGGAATAAACACAACATCAACTATGATGTTTGGGCACTTGGAATCTCATGAAGATAGAGTAAAACATATTGAAAAATTAAGGGAAATTCAAAAAGAAACCAAGGGTTTTACAGAATTTGTTCCGCTTAATTTTATTCATACAGAAGCACCAATGTACAAACATCAATTACATGAAGGAATTAGACAGGGAGGAAGTGGAAACGATGTTTTACTCACCCATGCAATTGCAAGAATAATGTTGAACAATTACATCGATAACATACAGATGTCATGGGTTAAAGAAGGACAAAAAATGTCTCAATTATTATTAATGTGGGGAGCTAATGATTTTGGTGGAACTTTAATTAACGAAAGTATTTCAACTTCTGCAGGTTCAGAACACGGACAATTATTGAGACCAAAAGAAATTAGAAGGATGGTAAGAGAAATCAACAGAGTCCCTGCAGAAAGAAATACAAAATACAAAATAATAAAAAAGTTTGAAGACAGTGACGAATCAGAAGACAAACTTGACAAAATTACAAACACAACACAGTTTGGATCATATGTAGAATTGATTAAAATAAACAAATTCAATTATCAAAATCCAAGGAGAAAGTAATTGTCTGCCTTAGAAAAGGCATTACAACATTCAAAAAAAAGGCAAATTGATGAATGTGAAATAAGTTTTGTGAAAAAAAAGATTATCACAGTAAGAATTACAGATTCAGAGATTGCAGAAATTAAACAAAGTTTCGATAAGAGTTTTGGAGTGAGATTAATTCATGGAAACAAAATTGCATCCATTCAGACCAACAAGGAAGAAGAGTTAGGAAAAGCAATAGATTTAGCACTTTCAACCACATCAAATCTAAAACCAAAAGAATTTTGGATGGGACTACCTGAAACTGTATCAATCACAAATCTCAAAGGAACTTTTGATGAAAAATTAGAAAAAATTACAGGTGCAGATGCAATGGATATCGCACAAACTATGATAAATTCAACAAATTCAGATAAAATTGATACGATTACAGGCTCACTAAACATAGTTTCAGAACTTTTTGAGCTAGAAAACTCCAACGGACTACATCTCAAAGATAAATCAACATACATCTCAGGAATCATAAATGCAGAGTCAGAACACGGAACATTACCAGTATCAGGAATTGGTCATGTCAGCGGTAGAACGTTATCAAAGTTTTCAGCAGAACAGATTGGCAATGATGCAAAGAAAATGTGTATCGAGTCAATAAATCCTAAAAAAATTGATACAGATGTCTATTCCATAATTTTTGAACCATATTCTGTTGGAGAATTATTGGCATTTGTAGTAGCGTTAAATTTTAATTTTAAAACATTTTCAGAAAAGAAAAGCTGTTTTTCAAATAACTTAGAAGAAGAAGTGGCAGTTTCAGATTTTAATTTAACAGACGATCCCCATATTGCAGAAGGAATTGGAACAAAATCAGTTGACGATGAAGGATTAAAGACACAAAAAAATAATTTAATTCAAAATGGAGTTTTTAAAAATACTTTTTCAAATCTTTTTGATAGTTACAAAGAAGATAAAAAATCAACTGGAAATGCTGCAAGAATAGGTTCTCCAATGGGTCGAAGTTCGGAACCAATTCCAATATCAGCACCACATAATTTGAAAATCAATTCAGGAGAATCCTCGCAAGAAGATATGATTAAAGATACAAAACACGGGTTACTAATTGGGAGATTGTGGTACACATATGCAGTGAATCCCATCAAAGGGGATTTTTCATGTACTGCACGAAGCGGAGTTAGAATTATAGAAAATGGAGAAATTAAAAACCCTGGAAAATCTGTAAGAATAATTCACAATCTTCCAATAATGTTAAAAAATATTTTAGAAATTGGGAATAATCAACAAAACGTCATCCAATGGGCATCACTCCCCTCAGTAACACCATCAATTAAAGTAAAAAATATCAAAGTTAATTCAATTTAGATGACGGAATATTATTTAAAAAAAGTCAGGACAAGATAAAGTACATACCCTACTGCCAGACACACACCCATGGTTCTATTAATTATGCCTGTTTTCAGGCCAATTAACAATGCAATACTAAACAAGATCATGATTGCATAATCAACAAAAACATCCGCAGAAATTATTACGCCGCCAAGGGCAGCACCAACACCCATAATCATCAAGATATTGTAGATGTTGCTTCCTATGATATTACCAACACCAATATCTCCATGTCCTTTTCTAATTGCAATGATAGAAGTAATTAATTCTGGTAGAGAAGTTCCAATTGCAATCACAGTCAAGCCAATTATTTTTTCAGATAAACCAAATTCTTTAGCAAGTATTACCGCATTATCTACAGTCAAAATAGCACCAACATACAAAAGGCCAATACCAAGTCCAATCAAACCTATAGATTTTAGATAGATATTGTTTCCACCTTGTGGGATTTGGTCTTTAGTTTCCTCTCGTTGTTTCATTGCATCTTTGAAAGTATAATATCCAAATACACCTAATCCAACAAGTAACAATACTCCATCATATATTGACAATTCACCGTCAATTGAAATTAAAATAAGTAAAACAGAAACACCCAACATAATTGGTATTTCTTTTCGTAGTACAGATTTTTGAATTGCAAGTGGAACAATAATTGAGGCAATACCAATCACCATGCCAACATTTGCAATATTACTTCCAACAACATTTCCCAGAATAATTGCACTATGTTCACCTGCAGCTGCTACACTTGCAGCAAGTTCCGGAGTAGATGTACCATATGCTACAATAGTCATTCCAATTACAAGATTACTGATACGAAATTTTCTGGCAATGGTGACACCGCCACTAACTAACCAATTTCCACCAAAGCAAAGCATCACCAACCCTACAATAGTAAGAGCTGTGCTGAGTACTATATCCACAAGAAATGTTTAGAAGATAGGTGTTTAAAGTAAATCATTTACTATATTTTTACAATTCAAACAATTCAAGCTAATTCTAACTTTATCATCTAGGCACAAAACAAGAGAGACAGTTATTGAGATTCTTTTAGAGAATCAAGTTTAGCGTGAGCAGTATCTATAATTTTCAAATAATCTGCTCGAGGTTCGGTACTGATCAAAAACAACTCACTAGAATTTACAGGAATGCTAATCATTGTTACTTTCTCATACTCAGTAATTGATGAATGCTCATCTCCTATTTTATAGGCCAAATTAGTATACAAATCTCTTTTTTGTAATGCATAATGAATGGACATTTTAACTTCGTCGCCTACAAGTAACTTGTCAACATTATCTTTTTGACCACCTGCAATTAATTCACCTTTGCTGTTTGCAATACCGGCAAATCGAACTTTATCATCTAAAGCAAGAATTTCATCACATAATCCATCATATTTGTTAGTCAAATTGTTTATCTCTGTATGACTAAAATTTGTGGGAATATTTCAGCGTTTTCATTTTAAACTACAAATTGTTTTTTTGGAACCACATAGATATTTCTAAGTTAAAAAAATTTAAAGTGAAAAATGTGAGAGATTTATTTCTTTTTTCTAAAGATTTCATCTTTTTTCTGTAATTCATCTGTGTATGTATCCATATCTAACATGAATTCTTCTTCATCTGAATATGCAGATTCTGCATGCTCACTAATATCAAGACCAACGTCTTCAACTTCAGGTGTGACTCTAATGCCAATCAAATGTTTGATTATTTGCATCAGTATCCATGTTCCACCAAATCCAATTGCACCTGCAACACCAACACCTACGGCTTGAATCCATAGTTGATCAGGGTTACCAAATAGCAATCCATCTACTCCACCAGGATTGATCATGGTACTTGCAAAGATACCAATTGCAAGAGAACCTACAATACCAGCAACACCGTGAACTGAACTAACATCAAGTGCATCATCAATGTGTAGTTTTTCTTTGAATAACACCACGCCAGAGTATGATATTACACCAATTGCAATACCAATTACAAATGCATGTTCAGCACTAACAAATCCGGATGCAGGTGTAATTCCAGCAAGTCCGGCAATTGCACCATTAATTGTAGCAACAACAGAAGGCTTTCCAGTTCTTACCCATGAAAGCCCACCCCAAATCAAGGCTGAAACAGATGAAGCCATATGAGTTACGATAACAGTGTTTCCTGCAACACCACCAGATGCTGCAAGTGCACTGCCTGCATTAAAGCCAAACCATCCAAGCCATAACAAAGATGAACCTAAAACTGCAAGTGGAATACTATGAGGAATCATAATAGCAGGACCATAATTCCTCCTCTTTCCAAGTACCAACGCAGCAGCCAGAGCTGCCATACCAACACTAGTGTGAATTACAATGCCTCCTGCAAAGTCTACAACTCCTAGTTGTGCTAACCAACCGCCACCCCATACCCAGTGTACAAGAGGATAGTAGATCAGTGTAGACCATGCTGCAATAAATATGATAAAAGAGCTGAACTTCATTCTTTCAGCAATTGTTCCTGTAAGTAACAATGGAGTAATACAAGCAAACATCAATTGGAATTTTACAAACAGAACGCCTGGAATTGTTGGTGCATAGTCTAGAGGAGCATCAGATGGAACGCCTTTGAGAAAAACCCAATTCATATCACCAATAAGACCAAGTTCATCAGAAGGACCAAAAGACAAACTAAATCCAAATACAAACCACATTACACTCAAAAGTGCCAAACCAAAAAATATCTGCATAAAAATTGAAGCCGCATTTTTCTTTCTTAGTAAACCAGATTCAAAAAGACCCAATGCAGGGATCATAAGCAATACAAGACTTCCAGCTACTAGCATCCATGCTGTATCACCAGAATCAAGTACCATTGAGAAAAAAAATTGTTTTTAATTAATAACAATATCCTAATTTGATTGTCAAATGATAATCATTTGGTCTACAAAATCAGAAATTATATTTATCAAGTAGAAATTACAATTATCAAATGCTCAAAATAGAAGTCATTCTTGGCGAAAATGATGTCATGGCAATTAGTGAGGCACTAAAAGAAATAGGCATAGGCGGACTCACAGTAGGCAAAGTTAGAGGTAGAGGAAAAAAGCCAGGACCAGAAATTCACGCATCAAAAGGAAGCGAGATTTTTGTCCCTCAGTTCAATGACAAATATTGGATTGAAGCTATTATACCAGAATCTAAAGAAGATGAAGTGATAAACATCATTAAAGAAAATGGCAGAGTCGGTAAAATTTTCGTTTCACAGGTATTACGTGCAGTAGATATTGCAACTGGCGAAGAAGGCGAATCAACAATAATGTGAGTGTACATGAATATTCGTAAAAGTAAATTATTTCATAGAGAAAAGATGCAGCCCATAAAACCCAAAGACTATCCAAAAGTAGCTGCAATCGTAGGCATAATTGTTATACCACCAATATTATTACTATTCATATGAAAACATCTAAAATCACGATTGCAAAATTGATAATGGCAGCAGTGGGCCTAACACTAGTAGGTTTATGGTTATTTTCAGATTACATTTTCTAAATTAAAAATCCCCAAAATTATTTTCATAAATAACTGTAGGATTTTTCAATTGTTTTTCCAATGTTGGGAGATATTTCATGATGCAATGGTTTACAAAATCACTAAATGATTTGATTCGATAATCAGTTCGAAGCGTATCTTTGTTTTCTTCATATATTACTTGGAGTTTATGTAAAGTAAATTTTTGCAAAGGAACAAATCTACTTCGTTTTGGCAATGATTTTCTTTCCACATTTTCCTCAAAAGGAATCTCAAGATCTTTTTGACCATCATTAGTTTCCATATCAACCACTTCTTCCATTTCAGAGACAAAGATTTTTCCGCCATGAGTTGCAGACAAACCAGAATTTTTTGAAATCATTTCAACAACTTTTCTTGCATCTTTATCTGGAACAACAGTTTCAATTTTTGCCAGAGGAATAGATTTTAAGCCAGTGGAACCAACACGTGAACCTCTTGATTCATCATAGATATTGCTGTCTTCTAAATTTCGTTTGTCAATAATGTAAGTGCCAACAGTATTCAAATGAGTTTTAATTGTAGGGAAATTTTTCCTTTTTATTACAGCCTCTATTTTTTTCACAAATAATTTTCAAAAAAGGGGATATTTATGAGATTAGGCAAAAATCATAGATAAGATTTGATCGGAATGTGATAATCTAGGAAGAGGGTAGGCACAAAGCAAAAGTGTAAAAAAATCAGCTAGAAAGATCAATAAAGCTCAAGTTAAAGACTAATAAGGTAATGTACCGTACTGTACAGTATGATGCGAGCAAGACTAACATATGTACCACTAGAAGTGGCAGAACAATTCGAAGATTTCATAATCAAAAGAGATGAAGAAATTCTTGGAGCAGTAAAAGCAAGAACCAAGGATTACAGTACATTATCTTTATTGAAATTGTTGTATCAATTAAGAGGAAATCCAATGACATTTTCAGAATTGTATTCAAAATCAAAGATCAGAATGAAGAAGTCATTTCTGAACTATCTTCACCTGTGTGTAGACTACAACTTTATCAAAAAAGAAGCAGTTGGATCAAATATGATCTACACAATTACAGACAAAGGACATACAATGCTAGGCCTCTTTATGCAGAAAAATAATTAGACAGATGAATTCCGCATTATTTTTGATTAGACACATTATGATTATTTGGTCTTAACAGATTTGGCCAGACATTCATTTACAACTCTAGAAAAGGATATAGATTCATTGGAATTTTGAATCATTCTTGCTTGTATTTTCCGTAGTCTATCATAAACAATGTCATCTATAACTAAGCTAATTCGCGTTCCCATAATTGAAAGTAGGAGGTTCATAACATAAGTAGTTTTTGTTAGTATGATTTTCATAATTATTTCAAACCCTACAGTTAATTATGGAATACAGAGTTTGAAAAATTCAATATCTTGTATTTCTAAGAGACAGTAAATGTTCCAGTAAAATTTTTGCTTTGTCGTCTTGTATCTTTAATTCCTTCTGCAATAATGGATCTTGGGATCTGGATACATATGAATTAGGTTCCATAGATACATAATTATCTTGTTTGGAAAAGTCAGGATTATTAAAATTTGAATATATCAAATCCGCTCTATTTTCTTCATGTTTCATAATATCATCAAATAGATAATGAGTACGTGTGTATCCATGAAATGTTATTTTGTCATTTTCCATCCTCTGATCAATTGCAGGCATTAGTTTAACCTCATAGTGTTCTGCAGGAACCCAGTTGTTCCAGAAAGGATTTTTCCTAGCATCATTTTCACAAATGGAGAAACAATCTAAAGTGAATGTTGTTGGATCATCACCCACAACACAAACTTTTGTTTGTAAATTTTCATTCCATTGAATAGTATTATCCCCACTACAAACAATTGAACTTGCAATAACATATTCTGTAGAATGACTCACAACTATAATTGCAGAAGCAACAATCATCAACAAGACCAATAGAGGAGATACCATCAATGGTATTAAGCAATTTTTTCATATAGAATCTACGGAAAATATTGAGTATTAGGTATTCCAAAATGGAATAAACCAATAATCAATGAGGATCATATATTGTGAACCAATTTTTATGTATTCAAGATAAATGTTCAAGGTAAATCTAAATCAGGCATTACCAAACTTTGTGTCTGAGACGCCATGAAAGTTCAAACATAATTTGACAAAAGTAATTAGACAGAACAAATCGACGTAAACAGTGCCAAAAGAATTTCCTGAAGCCGAGGTCTTTGAGACAAAAAAGGTTGAATTGAAAAGTCCTGTGATATTTGCAGGGTTTGTTGGAGCAGGTCTTGTTGGCCCTGTTGCAATCAATCATATTATTCAAAAATTAGAAATGGAAGAAATTGGAGTAATGAGATCAAAATACCTTCCACCATCAACTGTGTTTATGAGAGGAAGATTACGTCATCCATTTAGATTCTATGCAAACAAAAAAGGAACAATTTGTGCAATAATTTGTGAAATCACATTAAGAATGGAAGGACTGTATTCGTTGGTATCGTCGATTTTAGATTGGGCAGCAGAAAAAGGATCAAAAGAGATTGTAATTTTAGATGGAGTTGCAGGAGTCGAACATGATAATAAAGCATATTGTGCGGCAGAAGAAGATTTGGTCAGAACCATGGCAGACAAAGATATCAGTATGATTCCGCAAGGATTCATCACAGGAATCCCAGGTGGGATTCTAAACGAATGTCTAGTAAGAGAAATTCAAGGGATAACACTTTTGGCAAAAGCAAATAAAATTGCGCCTGATTCGGCGGCAGCATCTACATTAATTGAAGCATTAAACAGATTTTACGATATGAATATTGATACAAAAGACCTACAAGAAGAAAAAGATAGAATACATTCAGAATTTAGTGAGTTATCACAAAAATACGTAGAACATAGAGAAGAGACATCTGGCATGTACATGTGATCGAATGATAGGCAAATTCTTTTATTCATATCCAAAGGGCAACAAATCATGGTTCTAACCTATAAAAAAGCAGGTGTAGACATTTCTAAAATTAAACAAAGTCAATTGGCAATTGGAAAACTAATTTCATCTACTCACAAGCTGCAGAAAAAAGCAAAGATAGCACATGGTTTTGGGCATTATGCGGGAATTGTGGAAATCCCAGGTGGAAAACTTTTAGCCACACACACAGACGGTGTCGGAACCAAAGTGGTAATTGCAAACATGATGAAAAAATACAACACAATAGGAATTGATTGTATTGCGATGAATGTGAATGACATAATATGTATCGGTGCAACACCAATATCATTTGTGGATTATATTGCTGCAAACAAAAATGATGTAATGATTTTCAAAAAAATTGTAGAGGGATTAGTGAAAGGTGCAAAGAAATCTGCAATGCCAATTGTAGGAGGAGAGACAGCAATTATGCCAGATGTTATTGAAGGGAAAGGATTTGCATTTGATTTGGCTGGAATGGTCGTGGGATTAGTAGAGAAAAAAGAGATGGTTCTTGGAAACAAAATAAAATCAGGAGACGTTATAATTGGTGCAAACAGTACAGGGATTCATTCAAACGGATATTCACTTGCAAGAAAAGCATTGTTAAAAAAATATTCAGTCAAAGATAAAATAAAAGGAGTTGGAACCATAGGAGATGTATTGCTAAAACCAACAGAGATCTATACAAAACCAGTTTTAGAAATGGTACAAAAATGTAAAATCAATGGTTTGGCACACATCACAGGGGGTTCATTTACCAAATTATTACGCCTTAAAAAAATAGGCTATGAAATAGACAGTTTACCAAAAATCCCACCAATCATGAGACTCATAGAAGAACAAGGGGTAAAATCAGAAGAGATGTACAAGACGTTTAACATGGGAGTAGGATTTTGTGTAATCGCACCAAAAGAGCAAGCCACAAGAATCAAATCAATATTCAAAAAATACAAGATAACAAGCCAAGAGATTGGAAGAATAATTTCTAAAAAAGGTGTGTTTGTAAACTCTACAAAAATTGCATGAGCACAAATTAATTCTAAAACAGCACACCTAGATACAAAAGTGATTTTCATATAATAAACACAAATACTACAAAAAAAATCTCAACACAATGCAACATTTGAATAAATTGCCATGGGCAATACTTGGCACATCTCTAGTTTTGACAGGAATCATATGGATAGGATTTTTGTATTCAGAATCAAACATACAGAACATAAAATTTGATTCAGAGGTTCAATTTATGACAGATTCTGTTTCAGACAGATTATCACAATATGAGCAAGTATTGGTTGGTGCCAAAGGACTTTTTGCTGCATCAGAAAAAGTTGAATATGACGAATGGTCAGATTATGTCCAAATACAAAATATCAATGAAAGATATCCAGGAATTCAGGGTATCGGATACATACACCACATCACTAATGATGAACGTGATGAATTGATTAATGAAATGAAGAATTATGGAGTAACAGATTTTACAGTACATCCTGACGGAATCAGAGACGAATATTATCCCATAATATTCCTAGAACCACAAGACATCAGAAACAAAGAAGCAATGGGATATGATATCTATTTTCAAGAAACAAGAGCAGAGGCAGTAAATACAGTCAAGGAAACAGGAGAGACAACAGTAACTGGAAAAATTATTCTAGTACAAGAAATCGATGACGATATTCAAAATGGATTTTTAATGTTAGTTCCAGTTTATACTAATGGTCAACCACAAACATCAGATAATTTGGAAGGGATGGTATATGCAGTATTTAGAATGAATGATTTTGTTGAAGGTATTTTTGGTTTAGAATCATTTGAATACATACACATGGAAATTTATGACAATATAATATCAGAAGATAGTTTGTTTTTTGATTCCTATGATGTGGTCCCACATGATGTACATGATGATGTTTTTTTAAAAAAGTGACACTTGCAGAAAACAACAGAGATTGGATTTTTGTATATGAAGGCATGCAGCCTCCACATGAAGGAATAGAACAATTGGCGTTATTTCTCATACCCATCATAGGAGTCGCTATGAGTTTTCTGTTGTTTTATGTAATCAGATTATTTGCAAATTTCACAGCAAAACAAGAGCAGATTGACAAACTAAAAGAAATAGAAAAACAGAAAACAGAATTTTTATCCACAATAGCTCACGAACTCAAGACCCCATTAACACCAATTACAGGATGGGCTGAAGCATTGACAAATCCAAAGATTGTAGGAGAAATTACAGAAAAACAGAAAAAAGCAGTAAATGCGATTTATTCAAATGCAGTAAAATTAAACAAATTGATTGGAGACTTGTTAGATGTTCAAAAATTAGAGATAGACAGAATGGAAATGAACAACACTCCATTTGATGTTAAAGAATTAATTGAAACAATATGTCAAAATTTTGAACACGAATTTAATAAAAAAAATGTGAAATTACAAAACAATTGTAATCAACGTATTGTGATTAATGGGGATGCACACAGATTAGAACAAGTGTTCAACAATATGATCAACAATGCATTAGACTTTATTCCAAATGATACAGGCATTGTAGAACTAGATGCAGAGCAAACAGGAGAATTTGTTATGTTTTCAGTAAAAGATAACGGAGTGGGAATATCAAAAGAAAACCAAAAAAACCTATTCAAGAAATTCTATCAAATAGATTCCTCAAACATTAGAAAACATGGAGGTACAGGATTAGGATTATCCATTTGTGAAGGAATAATAAAAAAGATGGGCGGTCAAATTTGGTGTGAAAGCGAACTAGGAAAAGGAACAATTTTTTACTTCACAGTTCCAAAAGATGCAGGAGATAAGACATCTTGAAAATTCTAGTAATTGACGACACTGAAGACATATTGGATTTGATCTCAGTACATCTAACAGCTGCAGGTCATGAAGTCATCACAGCAAATAATGGCCATAAAGGGATAGAAATGATAAAGACAGGCACATTTGATGTAGTGCTTTTAGATATTGCAATGCCAGAATTTAGTGGATTAAACGTAATAGATGCTTTGGAAAAAGAAGGTCTGATCAACACGACAAAGGTTTTGATCATAACAGCATCTGAAATGTCAAGTACAAAATTAACTAATTTAATGCAACGCGGAGTAAAAGCATGGATGAGAAAACCAATTAATTTTGATATTTTATTAGACAGACTGAAAAACATATAGAAATTATGATGTTTTTTGAAATTGCTTAATTTTACAATAGCAAAATAATTTTCGACCCGGTATCGCCTTATATTACACATTTCTTCAGAAATATTAGGGAAGATGGCAGCTGAAGCACATTTTATTGAAACAATCATAGGAGTTGGAATACTGCTTTTTGCAGCCAAATTAATGGCAGAACTTTTTTTGAGACTAAAACTTCCAATTGTGTTAGGCGAATTATTAGCAGGTATGATCGTAGGCCCATTTGCTTTAGGCCAATTTTTTATCCTAGACGGAAGACAATTGTTACACATCAACGATGAGATAAAAATTCTAGGCGAAATGGGAGCAATTGTAATTTTATTTATGGCAGGATTGGAAATGACACCTAAAGAGTTTCTCAAAGGAGGTAAAGCATCATTTACAGTAGGAACGTTAGGTGTGGTAGTTCCATTTTTTGCAGGACTTGTAATTTTTCAAATGTTTGGGTTTGAGGCATTAGAATCAATGTTAATTGCGACGGCACTTACAGCTACAAGTATTGCAATTTCCATTCAAGTGCTTAGTGAATTCGGAAAACTAAAAGCTCCAGAAGCTAGGTTGATCATCGGAGCGGCAGTAGTAGATGATATTTTAGCAATTGCAGTATTATCAGTTGTAATATCAATTACAGGCTCAGATGCTGGAATTGAGAGCATAGACATTACAGAAGTAACAATAACAATTTTGCAAGTGTTAGGGTTCTTTGCAATTATGCTCATAGTAGCAGTTGTTATAATACCAAAAATCATCACCCCAAGATTATGGAAAGCGAAGGGAAGTGTGGAAGGAATTGCAACAGCATCATTCTTTGGAGCAGCAGCACTTGCAGGCTCTATTGGGTTATCACCAATTGTAGGAGCATTTGCAGTAGGCATGGCATTATCTACAACAAAGGTGTTTGAAAAAGTAGAAAATTATATTGGAAAGATAGGATTGATTTTTGCACCATTATTCTTTGCAATAATAGGAGCCCAAGTAGATCTTCGTGCAGTGGATTTGAATATTTTGATGTTGAGTGGTGTGATCATAGCAGTTGCAATAGTAACAAAGTTGTTCGGATGTGGATTACCAGCAATGTTATTCTTGAAAAGTAAAGCTCAAGGAATGCGAGTAGGAATTGGAATGATTTCAAGAGGAGAGGTAGGATTGATTGTTGCAGGAGTAGGGGTAACTGCAGGAGTTTTGACATCAGAGGTATACTCTACAATTGTAATTATGGTTGCAGTAACTACAATAATTACACCAATATGGTTGAAGATGGAATACAGGAAAGAGCAAAAAAGTGGAAACAGTGAATCAGAACAAGGAATAGAACAAAAACCTGAATAATTCTAGCAAGTCTTAAATCCTACAAAAATTTTTGGTAGTCAACACATGTCAGTAGATGCAAACAGTCAATCATTCAAAGAAGATATGATTGCAGAGATCAAAAGAATTCAAGAAGAACTAAATGAATTAAAAAACATCAAAAAAAGAATCACAAAAAAATCCATGAAGAGAAAATATCAAAAACAAAAAGAAACACTAGACGACGATAGCCTCAAAATTTGCCAAATTATTTAACGAATTTATGTCCAATTTAATGTGAGTATCCATGAGTAAGTTAGATTCAATATTTTCTAAGGCATGCAGCGAAATCACTCAAAATTTGCTAATAATTGACGATCCCAATAAAAAACAAGTCAAAGAAGAAATCAAGAAAATATGTGCCAAATATTCACTAGAAAGAATCCCACGAAATCACGAGATACTTTCAATGGCAAAAGAATCAGAATTTAACAAACTCAGAAAAATTTTACTTAAAAAACCTGCAAAAACTGCATCGGGTGTTGCAGTAGTAGCATTAATGCCAAAACCATATGCATGTCCACATGGAAGATGCACATATTGTCCTGGAGGAATGGAATTTAATTCTCCAAACAGCTATACAGGAAATGAACCATCTACACTAAACGCAATAGAAAACGAATATGACCCGAAATTACAAATCACAACAAAAATTGATAAATTAATTGCGTTTGGTCATGACCCATCAAAAATGGAAATCGTAATTGTTGGAGGAACATTTCTTTTCATGCCAAAAGACTATCAAGAAAATTTTATCAAATCATGTTATGATGCATTAAATGGAATAGATTCAAAAAATTTGCAAGAAGCAAAATCAAACAACGAACACGCATCAATAAGAAATGTGGGATTTACAATTGAAACAAAACCAGATTTTTGTAAGAAAGAACATGTTGACTGGATGTTAAATTATGGGATAACAAGAATAGAGATCGGAGTTCAATCCCTACAAGAAAGAGTTTACGACATAGTTAACAGAGGACATAATTATAACGACGTAACAGAATCATTTCAAATTTCAAAAGATGCAGGGTACAAAATTGTTGCACATATGATGCCAGGATTACCAACAGTTACCCCAAAAGAAGATATTGAAGATTTTAAGAAATTGTTTTCAGACCCGCAGTTACGTCCAGACATGCTAAAAATTTACCCATCACTAGTCATTGAAAACACTCCGATGTACAAAGAATACAAAGATGGAAAATATGTGCCATATTCAGACGAAGATATGATCAACGTTCTAACAGAAGTTAAGAAAAATGTTCCAAAATGGATCAGAATCATGAGGGTTCAAAGAGAAATTTCTCCCAATGAGATTATTGCAGGACCAAAATCAGGTAATCTAAGACAGATTGTACATCAAAATTTAGCAAAACAGGGAATAAAATGCAAATGTATCAGGTGTAGAGAGGCAGGATTAAACAAAAAATCAGAACCAAAAGACATCAAATTAAACAGAATTGATTATGACTCTTCAGGTGGCAAAGAAGTATTCTTATCTTATGAAGACAAAAATGAATCAATTTATGGATTTTTGAGATTAAGAAAACCAAGTAAAGAAGCACACAGAGACGAAGTTGGGACAGACTCTTGTATTGTCAGAGAACTTCATGTATATGGCAAATCACTAAAGATTGGTGAAAAAGAAAAAAGTGAGATACAGCACTCAGGTCTAGGAAAAAACCTAATGAAAGAAGCAGAAAAAATTTCAAAAGAAGAATTTGATGTAAAGAAATTACTTGTAATTAGCGCAGTTGGCACAAGAGAGTATTATCAAAAATTAGGGTATTCGTTATATGGGCCATACATGTCCAAAACATTGAACTAGTGAGAAGATATGTCAGAGCAAGAAATTATTGGAAAGGGAACTTGGATTGACAAACTAGCTTCAGAATTACTTGAACGTGAAAAATCACTTGGAAGGAATTTGGATCTTCTCAAAGTAGAAAGTGGATTAGGGGCATCAGGAATTCCACACATTGGAAGTTTAGGAGATGCAGTTAGAGCATATGGAGTCAAATTAGCATTAGAGAATTTAGGTTATAAATCAGAGTTGATTGCTTATTCAGATGATCTTGACGGGTTACGAAAAATTCCAGAAGGAATGCAGGAATTCGGTTTAGAAGAACATTTAGCAAAACCAGTATCACTTATTCCAGATCCATACGGATGTCATGATTCGTACGGCATGCATATGAGCAGTATCCTTTTAGACGGACTAGAGAAAGTCGGGATAAAATATGAATTTAGAAGAGCAATTGACACATACAAACAAGGAGTACTAAAAGACAACATCCACACCATTTTACAAAACAGCACAAAAATTGGTGAAAAAATTTCAGAACTAGTAGGACAAGAAAAATATCAAAAATACTTGCCATATTTTCCAGTATGTGCAAACTGTAATCGCCTCTATACTGCAGAAGCAACAGAATACATCATAGATGAAAAAAAAGTCAAGTACAGATGTCATGACGCAGAAATAGGCTCAAAAATGATCAAAGGCTGTGGCCACGAAGGAGAAGCAGACATTGCAAAAGACCTTGGGAAATTAGCATGGAAAGTGGAATTTGCTGCAAGATGGGCAGCATTTGATATTAGATTTGAAGCATATGGAAAAGACATCATGGATTCGGTTAAAGTAAATGATTGGGTAGCTGATGAAATTTTAGATTTCCCACATCCTCATCACGTGAAATATGAAATGTTCCTAGACAAAGGAGGAAAAAAGATTTCAAAATCATTAGGAAACGTATTGACTGCACAAAGATGGTTAGAATTTGGAAGCCCAAAATCAATTTTGTTATTACTTTACAAGAGAATTACAGGAGCTCGAGAATTAGGATTAGAAGACATACCATCATTAATGAATGAATACAATGAACTAGAAGACATAAACTTTGGAAGAGTCAAAATAGACAACAAAGCAAAACTTGTAAAATCAAAAGGACTTTACGAATATGTTAATCTTCTAAATCCACCAAAACAAGCAAGTACACATGTAAATTACAGACTGTTAATTGAATTAGCAAAAATATTCAAAGAAAACAGAAATGAAAGAGTGATGAAAAAATTACTTGATTATGGAGTAATAAAAAATCCTGAACCAGAAATCGAGAAACTCATTGAACTTGCAGGAAACTATTCAGATGAATTTGATGAGCAAGAAAAAACTCAAATTGATTTAGATGAAACTGCAAAAAAAGCATTAAAAATTCTAGCAGATACACTTGGAGCAGATGAAGAACCTGAAGATATTCAAAATACAATTTATCAAATTGCAAAAGCAAATGATGTCCAACCAAAAGATTTCTTTAAAATATTGTATCAGATTATCCTAGGAACATCCAGAGGACCCAAAATTGGACCTTTCATTTCAGATATAGGAAGAAAGCAAGTAGCAAAGAAACTATCAGAGTACACATAGAAAATGGTTCATTCTGAGCACAACAAATCAAAAAACAGTGGAGGATTTGCTTTGATCATTTTAGGTGCATTATTGTTAATTATAGGCCCACAAGAAGCAATAGTTCCAAAAAGTTTGAGCATAGTAACATGGATAGCAGGTCTAGCAATTGGCGGACTGGGATTTTACCTCAAATTTTTGAGACATAGAACAAAACAACAATAAAGAAAGATTCATCTTTTAGAGAAAACGTGGAGATATGAAATGAAATTTTTTAGTAAAAAAGAGGATACGGTATCAGAAAACAGTGACGAGTATGTTCTAAAAGAAGAATTAGAGGCAGAGGTAGAAAATCTACAAAAAGAATTTAGAACAAAACAAGAAGAATTAGACAATATTCAAAAAAAAGTAGAATCAGTCAAAGAGGAATACGAAACATCAGTAAGTAGTTTGATGTTAGTAAAAAAAGAACTCAATCAGAAAAAAATGGAATTAGACATAGTTATTCGTGAACACAAAGAAATTAAGGAAAAGATAAAAAAATCAGAGGAAATTAAAGATTCAAAATCATTTAAAGAGTTTGGAAAAACACAAGAGAATCTATCAAAGATAAAACAAGAGTTAGAAAAAATTACAAAAGAATATGAAGAAACTAAAGTGAAAATTGCAACAGAACAATCAACATTATTGCAAATTAGAAAACAGCAAATCGATGCAGAAAAAGAACTAGACGAAGCAAATTCACGGTTGTACAATGCAAAAGAAGAACTTGATAAAAAAGATCAATTTCAAGATACCAGTATCCTTACGCCAAAAGAAAAAGAATTCATTCAAGGTAATAACAAAAGTTCAGCAGGAATAATCGAAGCAGCAAGTGCTGTTGTAGGCTCATTAAAATCAAAACTTAGCATGACACAAAAGGAATTAGAGGCAATTCAGTCACTTTTAGAAAAAGAAAGAGAAGAACACGAAGAAACAAAAAAAGAGTTAGAGAAGCTCAAATCAGAAAAACAAGAATCATAAATTATCAAAATGTTTTTTCCATTTTGATTTAATTTCTTCTTCACCTATTCCTAGATCATATAAAGGAGATGTGACCTCTGAGACATTAACAACATCAACGAGTATGATTGAGTCAATTGGACTCTTGATACCATTATTGCGATAATATTTTAAAATATCATCGTAAGGAGGAACATCTTTTATAATTTTGGCCACACCCTTAAACAAAAACCCTTTTCGTAATAACGGATCAATTACATTTATTTCCACATTCGGATTGGTTTTCAAATTTTTCACAGTATCAGGGGACCTAATATCTGCAAATGCCAATTGATGTTTGGACCATCCGATTATGGTGCCTTTGGGCGAAAGATTTGGTGTGCCATCAGAAGAAACTGTTGCAACATAACCTAACTTTTGTAAATCTAAAAAATTCTTAATTTCCTCAGTAATTCCAGGCAATAATTCTAGAAATTATTACAACGTAATTAATTTTTGATAATTATCGCATAAATTCAGCAGCTTCTATAGAAAAGAAGAAGAATCCTATTCCCCCACCGATAATTCCAATCCAAATGGCAATTTGTTTAATCCTAGACATATGAAACAAATTATTCAATCTCATTATTGAATCTAATCAAATCGCTCAGACAATTATAATTAGAATGAAAGCAATTAACCATCATTGGCAAGCATAAAAGATGTGGGGAGATTTTTTGTATTCATTGTTGGAGGATTGGTAGCTATTATTGTAGGCTCATTTATGATCAGAGGAACCATGCACATGTGGGACAACCCAGATGATGCAAAAGATAAGAAAAAGGACTAAAAACAAGTATTCTAAACAATGTACAATTGCTTCAAAATTCTACAATAAGAAAATCACTTGACCAATACATAAAAAATAGAATTTTAGAAATAGATACAGAAATAAAACAAACATTTCCAAATATTAAAAAAATTTGGAAGTGTGAAAATGAAATAGACTTTCTGTATGGATATTATGTTGGAAAAATTGAAGAAGGTGCATTACATTATTTACTTAAAGCAACCAGAGCATCAGCGGGAGGATATGTCGATTCATTTGAGATAAGAGGAATTATTGAAGAACACAAAAATGAAATGTACAATACAATAAAATCTGCCATAAAACAGTGAACTAGAAATACTACATCACATATTCAAAATCATGGTAGGTCCACGAGACGGAGGTTTTGGATTTGATCAATCAAAGAAGTATACCAATGTTGATAATATTGATGAGATTTGTGTACAATGTCAAGCAGGACAACATAGAAATTGTTTGAAAAAAGCAAAGAAACAAGATGTTTGTGAATGCGAACATTGTATGATTTATGGATAAATCAACCAAAAATCAGGAAATTTTTTAATAATATTATTTTCAAGGATTAGTCTTGCCAAATGAATATAATTTCCAATGCAAATTTTGTGGGAAAGATTTCGGCAACAGTGTAATTAATCTTGCCACCCATATTGGCAAAGAGCATGATGAACCAAAAAAGTAATTCTAGAATGGAGAACTAAAATGAAATGTGGTAATGATAAGATTGGATGCTACCATGATAATTCAATCCACATGGATGGAAATGGAAAGTGTTTGGTTAAAGGTTGTAAATGTGAAAAATGCAAATTCTAGATACCAGATAATTTGTTTTCAAGTTCTGTAATTTCTTTTTGATAAGAATCTGAAACACTTTTTGCAAATTCTTTGTGTGCTGTAATTATTGCAGTTAATGCATCCTTGTATTCTGGATGTCCATTCTTTAGAACATCACAAGATTCCAAAGATGTTACATGTCCAGTAACTGTAGCCATTGCATTTTTTTGATTAAACTTTACAATTCCACCAAATGCCTCAATTAACATGTATGCAGAATCTGCTTTGCACTTGTAAGTTACGCGACCTGTATCAGTATTGAATAATTGTGTTATTCCTCCAGGTTTTCTAGTAACAGTTACTGTCATGAAGGAATAGCAAATAATGCAGTATTAATTATTTTAGAAAAAATTTAGGCTGCAGGTGAAGACGAATCACCAGATTCAGAAGCTAAAAATTTGTCAACTTCATTAATTCCTAGTTTATCTCTACCAAGAAGATCAAACTTTTGCAAGATTGTTTCAAATTTTGTCTCTTCTTGAACTTGTTCGTTTACAAACCATTCCAAAAAGGCATAGGTACAGTGATCTTTTTCTTTATGTGCAAGTTCAACTATATTGTGAATTGCTTTTGTAACAGCTTGTTCATTTTTCAGTGCAGTTTTGACTACTTCTTCAAGTGATTTGTATGAACTTTTTGGTTCCTTAACTGCAGGAATGGTTGCGATTGCTCCAATGTCATTTAAGTAATGGATTATTTTTAGCATGTGAGTTTTTTCTTCATCTGATTGAGCATAGAAGAATGTTGCACCACCTTGATACCCAGTAACCTCACACCAAGAAGCCATTGCCAGATAGCTATTAGATGCTACAGATTCCAGAGCAATCTGATCATTTAGTGCTTTCTTCATTTTAGGAGAAATTTTCATTGTTTTCAGTAACCATTGTTTCTTACTAAATTTAAAGGATCATGAGTAAAAATTCATTATCAAGAACACTATTGCAAAGCCACTTAGGAAAATTATTCCTGCAAAGCTGAGAATCTTCAGCAATGCAGATGGCTGAGAAGATTTGTCCAGAAATTTACCAGTAACTAGCCGGAAATTAAATACTGCAATTATAGGCGCAATCACAAATGAGAGTACAGTGGCAAAATCAACTAGTTCTTTGAGATTATTTTCAAATTGAAATATTACAATAAGAGAACCGGTAGAAATTACAAGTAAGAATACAACGTACAAAGTTCGAAATTTTGAACGTATTTTTTCTTCTTTTTTTGTAAAAATTAATTCTATGGTTCGTTGTAAAGAGCGAGAGTAGCCATCAAATACAGCAATTATTGTTCCAAACATTACAGTAAATGCAGATGCCGCAATAATGACATAACTCCAATCCCCTATTGTTTGAGTATACAACGAGACAATTTCATTTGCAAATAGAGCGTTATTGTTTGGCAATTCATCATCTGAACCATAAAAAATGAATGCACCTAGTACGACAAACATTATTGCAAGAATGCCCGTAATCAGATATGCCAATCTGAATTCAAAGAGTGTTTCATTTAGTTTTGGTTTATAATTTGTCTGTTTTATTCTCTCCAAGGTCCACAAACTATTCCAGCTAGAAAGATCAACTGCAGTCGGCATCCATCCCATCAGGGCCAGCAAGAAAAAAATTCCAGACACATCCCAAAGATCTTTTGGCTCAAATCCTGCTATAGGATCTACAGGACCATTATACAAGGTGAGTAAAAATGCCGAGACAGTAGATACGAGTAAAACTATTGCAATAATCTTAATCAAGCTATCAAGAATACGGTATTTCCCAATTGCAAGTATTACAACACATACAACAAACAAAATAATTATTGTCCATTCCCCTAGAAAGTCAAGTCCAAATAAATTCTCAAAAAAACCGGCAGTGACAAACCCTACTGCACCGGTAACAAAAAACATAGAAGCAACCGTAATTAGAAAATACAACCACAGTGCAGGAGTTCCAAGTTTCTTGTATCCATCAACAATACTAGTTTGAGTTGAATTTGCATATCGAGAACCATATTCAAAGAAAGGGTATTTCAGCAAAGTAACTACAATAACAAAACCCAAAATCATCAAACCGTAATCTGCACCAGCCCTAGTTGATTGGACAAGGTGAGACACACCAATTGCAGTACAAGCAAATAAAATTCCAGGCCCAGCGGTTTTTGTGAAATGATTTAAATTCAGTGACACACAATACTAAAAAAGACAATGTTATTTGGAGTCTTTGCCGTTCATAGTCCGGAATCATGTCCATTGAACAATCAAACCAGCAAAGAGATGTTTGTTCAAATTCAAGAAAAAATTGAAGCAAAAATGGAGGAATTCAAAATATCCAAACTGATTGGATTTTACATGTCCGTGTTAGAACATGAATGGATAATTGTAGTAGATGCAGATAACTCACACGATATTGAAAGACTCTGTATAGAAGTAGGAATCTCATCAGTAAGTACAATCAAGATAGTTCCTTTGAATTATTATTCAGACGCAATTAAAAAAATGAAATCAATGTAAATTAGCCAATTTTAGACATACCAAAAATCATTATTTTTGATACAAAAAACAGTCTTGCGTATGATCATTTACCATGCCTATTGCCTGCATCAAAGCATAGCATATTGTAGGACCTACAAAACTAAATCCATGTTTTTTGAGATCTTTGCTTAGTTTTTCAGAGATTTCAGTAGATGCAGGAAGTTCAGACAAGTTTTTGAATTTATTTTTGATAGGCTTGTAATCTACAAAATCCCAAAGATATCGGTCAAAAGAGCCAAACTCTTCTTGAATCTTGAGAAACTGTTTTGCATTGTTTATTGCAGAGTTAATTTTGAGTTTGTTTCGAATTATGGATTCATCTTTAAGTAATTTTGATACATTTTTTTGAGAATATTTTGAAACTTTAAGAACATCAAAATTAGAAAATGCCTTTTTGTAGCCATCTCTACGTTTGAGGATAGTTTCCCATGAGAGTCCAGCTTGTGCACCTTCCAATATCAGAAACTCAAATAGTTTTCGATCATTGTGTTGAGGCCTACCCCATTCTTTATCATGATAAGTGATGTTTGGCTCTTTAGTTGCCCACCCACACCTCTTCATAAGTACTCTAGACTCCAACAAAATATTAGTTATCAGATTTTAAAAAAAATATGAAGTCAAATCAACAACTACTAAGAATTAACAGGAATTTTCTGATTTGTTTTGTAGTTTCAGCATTATTTTCTGCAGCATTTGCGCAAATGTTATCAGATTATGATAATTATCTCAATACAACATTCACAATCATTTTTGGGTATGTTGTTTATTTTGTAATCTTTTCAGGACTGTTTTATTTGGACAATAAAGACCGTTTTAAATCAATGAGAAAAGAGATGATCAGGAGAGAATTATTTACTCTGATTTCTTCTTTTGGGGTTGGAGAGATAGTCTATCTTGTAATAAGATGGCCAACTTTCTATTATTTTCTAGAAATTGGAATAGAGCCTTTTGCAGCATCACTGATTTCAGAAATAATTGCCACTTGCTGTTACATGGCATCAGTTACTTTGTTTCTTAGAAAGACAAAAACATACTAGTTACTTTGCCAGTTGTTTTACCAAATCAGTGGAGGTAATAATTCCAGTAATTTTGCCATTATTAGATACGGCGAGTTTTCTTATTTTTTTGCTGGCCATCATTTCGGCAGCTGCAGTGATTGGCTCATCATGATTTATTGTAATCAGTGGGGAAGACATTATTTTCCCTACAGCAGTGTCTAATGAGAGGTTATTTGCAGCAACCTTTGTGGCATAATCTCTATCAGTAACAATACCCACAAGATCATCACCATCTTTTACAATAACAGCACCAATTCTTCCTTGTTCCATCATTTTTGCTACTTGTATTGCAGTAGTGTCAGGATTAACAGTAATCAAAGTACGAGTCATGATATCTTGTACCTTGATTGAATTATTGAAATTTTCTTGATTCATTGTTGTCGTAGAATATCATAATATTTAAGATATTCATACCGGAAAATTGTTTTTTAAAAAATTTCAATTACAGTACTGCATATAAAAAATACAAGAGAGGGTAAAAATTTTGAACTTAGAATAAGTTTACAGAAGACAAAAATCAATCATCATGATTCATCATCTTCGTCATCGTCTTCGTCATCGTCTTCATCATCTTCGTCATCGTCTTCATCATCTTCGTCATCGTCTTCATCATCTAGATCTTCGGCAGATTTTCCAAGGAATTTCATTCTGGATTCTGAAGCCAAATCTTTGGCATCTTCAGCTAATTCTTCAGCTTCAGCAAAATCATCAGAAGCAAAATGATCTTGTGCCAATGCCAAAAGTTCTTTTGCATCAGATAGTTTTTCTAGTGAAACAGAAACATCCTTTCCGTCTGCCTGAGCTTCGTTAATCTTATTCTCTGCTCTCATGATGGCTTGAGATGCCTCTCGAATTTCTTTTGCAGCATCTTCTGCGTCATCCGAACCTGCTAAAGAGGTTCTTAATTCATCACGTTCTTGTTCTCGTTGTTCTTTGAGCAATTCTCTTTCTTCTTTGTCTTTTTCTCTTAATTCGTCACGTTCTCTTTTTTCTTGTTCATGAAGTTGTTTTTTCTCTTCTCGTAGTTGTTCAGACATCTTCTGTTTTAATTCTCTTAGTTGTTCCCTTTCTTCAGCAGTGTCAGGTAATGATTCAATATCAGATATGGCAGCATTTCGTTGTGCAGAATTAACTAATAATCCCTTTGATTCTTTTATGAATACCTTCATACTTTCTCTAAATTCTTTGAAAGCTTCTTGGTATGTTTCTCGAAGTTCTTTGTAAGTGGCTCTAATTTCTTCCAAATTAGATCTGCATTCATCTCTAACTGATTTTCTTTCAGAGGGTTCAGCATTTCTCATATCTTCTCTGCATTGTGCAATTACTTCTTTGGTCTCTTCTTTTTGTTGCTTGAATAATTCTCTTGACTCATGAACAAATTTTGAAACTGCTTGACCCAAGTTAGATGTTACAACATCAGTTGTAGAGTTTGTACTGGTTACATCAGTATCTGTTTCAGATTCTTCAGTAGTTATTGAGATTGATTCTTCTAACTCAATAGTAATATTTTCGCCATCAGTACTATTGGTCTGAGCAAATGAAAGGGGGCTGGAAACCAATCCCAAAACAAGTATCGAAATAACAAAAATATTCAAAGAAAATCTCATGACAAGATTTTACAGTTATAATATATAGCAATTACGAAGGATTTCAAAGTATTTATTCCAGATTCATGAAATATAGAAAATTCAAGCATCAGAATTATTCTGAAGAATCGGACATTTTTTTGGTGTGACTTGGATCATTTTTTATTGCATCATGTAATCTTTTTTCAAGATCTTTGATATGTGTTTCAGCACATGATTGGGAGCAAAATCGTTCTTTATTCCCATCAAAATTTTTACCACAAATCATACAAACTGGCAACATGTTTCCCCCACATTTTTGGGAAAATTCACACATATGATAAAAAACTTGGGAGAAAATCCCAAATGTGGAAAAAATCATCAGATACTTTGTTTTTTAATTACACCATTTGCAAATGTCAAATCCCAAAGTAGTTGCATTCTCCAGAGTATCAGGTGTAAAATATTGTCTGTTCTTATTTTCAATATTGTAAATACTACATTCTTTTTTTTTACTATGCAAGATGATGAACTATTTTCAGATTAATATCTCCCAAATAACCGACCATTTCATCCGTCCTCAAAAATTTTGTGACAGAGTAAGCATTCACGTTTATTCATTAATTCAGGCATTCTTGCAGATATAGAATGATTGCAATTCTCTTGATTTGTTTTGAGATGTAGTAAACTTTGATTCATGAAAGAACAGATTGAGACTAGAATATAATCAAGATATTTTTTGATAAAAATCTAAAACAAGCAAACTAGTTGATTTTATTCAGAATACTATCAACTGATTACTACCTTAATAGCATGAAAACAGTATAATGCATCAAGTGAATTCGTGATAAGACAGCTGCCTTATACTCTCATGCGATGCAGGTCTGCCTTCATTAGAATTCACTTAAAAAAGACAAATAAAGTGAATTTTTATTTATTTTAAAAACAAAACTAATGCAGATACCGCAGCCATAATTCCAATGAAGATCAGGACATTTCGTAATGAACTGTTATGTACTAGGTAACTCATCATGTTGAATATACTATTTTCTGAAAAATAAATCTAATTTTTAAAAACCTAAAATCTTTTTAATTTAATTGGAATTTTCTTACAAATGTTCATTTTTGAGACATGTTACTTTATTGGCAATAATCTCTTACAATATACATATTGAACATTTATGATACAAAATCAATAACATGTAGAGATTGTGGCAAAGTTATTGGAGAAGTCGATTATGATGCAGAAATCATTCTTCCAAGATGTGGTCAGTGTTCAAACCCCACACCCGACATAAAAGATAAAATTCCATACCTGATTTATCATTAGACATAAAATTATGTATTCAGGTATACTTTTGTGAGGATTTGGACAAAATAGGCCAAAAAAATATCAGAAAGGGTTAAGAATTTAATTTCAGTAAAATTTGAGTTAAATCAGATCCAATTCGTTTTACTTTCTGTTCTTGTTTCTGGTCTTTCAACATATTGTTGGAGTCAAAGGCTTCATGAGCTTGAGATATTGTTGTTTGGTTTGGCATTACCAATACTCCCATGTTTTCAAGAATAGCGCGAACATGAACCAATCCCCTTAACCCACCTAGTTTTCCAGGAGAGGCGCTCATCAATCCTGCGACTTTGTCTTTGTAACCTATCAAAGGTTCCTCATCTTCACCCTGTCTCGATGTCCAATCTATCATGTTTTTTAAAACTCCCGAAATAGAACTATTGTACTCAGGAGATGCAATTAAAAATCCGTGATGAGATGACAATAATTCTTTTAATTTACATGCATTAGATGGAATCCCTTCATTTTCCTCCAAATCTGCATCAAAAAGAGGCATCAAATAGTCTCGGAGATCAATTATAGTTACATCTGCACCAGATTCAATTGCTCCTTGAGCAGATATTTTGACCAATTTTTTGTTAAAAGAACCGGTACGTGTACTACCTGCAAATGCAAGTATTTTTGGCTTCATGTTCTTTATTTCCAGAGATTACTCTTATCTTTTTTCTTTAGATACATAGTAAATTACATTCAGAATTTTTTTGAAACCCTATAAACAACACTACAATCCCAAGGAAAGTATTACAATTAAGATAGCAGTAGAGACATAGAATCCATAAAACGTCTTTTTATGACGGGGCATAGTTACACTTGATTTTTCTTTTAATGGGAAATTCAAAGTATCACCCTCTTTATAAAAGTGCAAGAACGCTGTGAAAAAAATTCACAGATGGTTTCTTGTCTAGGGAAATGTCGTTCTTGCATGAAATACATACAACATTCACGATGATAAGCTAGAGTAAGCTAAGTAGCTTACCGCATTCTATCTGTAACTAGTTCTAAATAGAATTATGAAAACACCACAAATCTCAAACTGGGATAGAATGGTTCAAGCACCCTTCAAAAAGGTCGTAAAATATGACCTCATCTGCATGGGTATAGGTGTAGTAATTGGAATGGGTGCTGGAGCATATCTTGTTGCTAGTGGTTTGCTAGGCTAGCAGCAAAATTCCTTTTTTAATATTATTAGGGAATTCACTAATGAAAATAACCGGACCCGACCGGATTCGAACCGGCGACCTAACGCTCCGCAAGCGTTCGCACTATCCAAGCTATGCAACGAGTCCGAAAACTTTGGTAAATTTACACTTAATTTGGATTGCTATTACTGAGATTCTGCAAAAATATACGGAGTTTCATCGGTTTCATGAAATGTCCAAACAGTAGGTAAAGAAATTGTTTCTAGTTTTCGGAATTTGTTTTTTTCAATAAGGGTTCCCCAACCAGCCTCATTTTTAGGATCAGGAGCATATTTTTGAGAATGTGTACCTGCAAAAACCCAAGCAGATTTTTTCATCAAGTCATGAGAAGCAATATGGTCAATCACACCTGTTGCTAAAGCATTTCCTCCCATTTGGGCAAGGCCTCCAATGAAAAATACAGGAGCAGTCAAATTCAAAGATTGGTAATCAAAAGTTATTGCATTAGAACAAAATGGATGAAAGTCAAGAGTTGTAACAAGTGTCTTTTGAAGTTCTATTAACTGATCATCAAGTTCTATGCTATATGCTTCCATATCCAAAACTTTGGAGCAAAAAGCAATTCTTCCATCACCAGATCCAATATCAATCACTTCAGAATATCCAAGTTTTTTTGCCATCAAGGTTGCAACATAGGCTGACAATATCCAAGTAGGTGAGAAAGGCGCATTGCTAGAACCATGTTGAATACTGTTCAGCCAATATTTGTTGATGTCACCTTCATAAACAACACATTTTGTATTACCAATTGTTTGTTCATATGAATTGTAATAGATAGGATTCTTTTTTGCAAACTGATGCAGTAGTTCTAAATCTTGTTGAGATATCTGAAACAAATCAGAAGTTGAAATTGGAATTACTTCTTGCATCTGACTTTTTCCATCATATGTTTTTGCAAATTCTTTTTTTAGAGAAACAAGATTTTTTGCTAATTGTTCAATCATGACAATCCTTTATCATATTGTTCAACGAATTCTTTTGTACTCATCTTTTTTCGTAATTCTTCAAATAATTTAGATTCAGTTTCAATTTGATCCTTAGTTTTTTCTCCAGAACTTGATTGTAGTGTCTTTGTAGTTTCTTGAATAGAGTTTGAAAGTTTGTCTAGGATTTTTGGATGAATTCCAGTATTAAATTTCTCCGAAATGAGCTGTTCAGTCTTATCAACTTGGTCTAACAAAACTTTGTGGTTTTCAGAATCTAGTTGTTGTTTTAGCATAGAAATCATTGAAGAAACATTCATGACTTGATAATAAGTCTCCACAATTTCATTAATTTCTGCATCATCAGATACATTTGAAATTAGATGCTCAAGTTTTTGAGATTCAGTATTAAGCATTGACGAAATTTCATCAGAACTCATACAGGGAAAATAATTTCAAATTTTTAAAAATGTTGGGATTATGCTTCTTGTTCTGCTTGTTTGACAAAGACATAATTCATTATCAAACCAGCAATAATACCACCTAGAATTGGAGCTGCCCAATACAACCAATGGAATTCCCAGAATCCAGAAATTAGTGCAGGACCAAATGTTCTTGCAGGGTTTACTGATGCACCAGTCAATGGAACGGCAATCAGGTGAATCAAAAAGACCATACCACCAATGGTAAATCCATGCCATCCAGGAGATGCTTTCTTGTGAACAGCACTCATGAAGATAACAGTAACTAAGAAGAATGTCAAGATGGCCTCAATTGCAAAACCTGAACCAATACTGTTATTGATTAAATCGCTTGGTCCACCTTGAGTTGCAAAGTTTACTTTAGCTCCAAGTTCTGGCAAGATTGCTTTGAGTGTTGCAGCAGCTGCTACAGCACCAATTAATTGTGAAATAATATAACCAATTCCATCTGCAATTCCAATCTTTCTTGTAATCATCATAGGAATCGTAACTGCTGGGTTAATGTGAGCACCAGACACATGACCAAATGCATAGATCATCAAAGCGATTGCACCACCGTGTCCAAGAGAAATGAATAGTACAGACATCGTTGTCAATTCCTCGCCAAATGATGCAATTGCCAAAATTACTGAAAGAGGACCGAAAAATACCAATCCATATGTAGAGATTGCTTCAGCAAGGTACGCTCTTGGATTAACCATTAAGCAAAAGCCCCGCCAATTTCCATATAAAAGATTCGGACTAAAAGTGATCAGTTAAGATCAAAAAGTAATTAATTACAGGTTCATTTGTTTGAAAACATATGATTTCAGAGGGGGATTCTGTTCCAAAGTTTGAGATAAATGATGCCAATGGAAATAAGGTAAAATCTTCAGATTTTAAAGGCAAAAAACATGCCATCTACTTTTATCCAAAAGACTTCACCCCAGGATGCACTACAGAAGCAGACGAATTCTCAAAAGACTATAAAAAATTCCAAAAAGAAGAAATCGAGATTATTGGTATTAGTCCAGATGATGTTGATTCTCATAAAAAATTCTGCGAAAAGATGAAAATCAAGTACCCACTCTTAGCAGACGTAGATAAAAAAGTGTCAAAGATGTTTGGGGTATGGGGCAAGAAGAAATTCATGGGCAGAGAATACATGGGAGTCATGAGAAGTACCTTTCTCGTTGATGAAAAAGGAAAAATTTTCAAAATATATCCAAAAGTAAAACCAGCAGGTCATTCAAAACAAGTGTTTGATGATTTTAAAAATTTAGAATAAAATAAAGTAAAAAGGTGAAAGGTCAGAAACCTTTTGGAAGTGTACCTTTTGATTTTGCAGGTTCAGGTTTTGGTTCAGGTTTTGGTTCAAAACCTTTTGGTAAGCTGCCACGTGTTTGTTTAGCTCTTGATTCCACTTCTGCTTGAAGTGCTTCTTGATAAGCTTGTTCACGTTCTGCTTTTTCTTGTTCAATTCGTTGCAAGTAATCTTTTTCGTACTCTTCTAGCTGTTCTTGTCTTGATTTTCCATCCCCACTACTTGTAGTAGTTTGAGGTGCATCAGCCGTTCCTTTTGGAAGTGTACCAGAAGGCTTTGGAGGTTCTGGAGGTGGAGGAAGTTTCAGCAGGTTTTGTCTCAGCTGGTTTAGTTTCAGCAGGTTTTGTCTCAGCTGGTTTTGATAGTTGAGACGAAAGTGAATTTAGTTTTGCTTCTAATTCGGCAATCTTGTCTTCAAGATCTTTTTTAGTTTGCTTTTTAGCAGCTGCCATTAATCAGGATGAATAATCCGGGGTTTATGAGCATTTGGGTTATTACCATACACAAATTTGATCAAGTTTTATAAGCACAAATTACTAACTGATCTCATGGATGACTTTGAGAAAGAATTTCCAGAATTTGACTGGAAAAATACTCCTGCATACAAACATCCAGGAGGCAAAGACTGTCCATGCCCAAAACACGAATACATCAGAGAACAGATCAATTTTACAAAGCAAGTGAACGAAAAGGGCAAAGAACCAGCCAAAGTCACTCTCAAGTTTTGCCCAGATCACTACAGAGTATACATGGATGAGGTGATCCCTGCAATGCCATTAAAATACAAAATTCTAACAAAGATTGCATTAAAACTTGGAGCAATACAAGTAGAGCAGCTAAAATACATGGAATCAGAATTGTGCTTTTACTGTAAATTTGGCTCTGGTGGACACGATAAAAAAACAGAACTTCCACCAATGTAGAGAAAGTGTTTTCAAGTACGAATTCAAATACAAATCTAGTTAAGCTTATACTTGAACCGTATTCAGAATTAATGTGCCAATAGAAGACATCCACGAGTTCATTTCAGAGCTTGAAAAAAATGGAGAATTGAAGAGAGTACAAACAGAAGTTGATTCGAATTTAGAGATTGCAGAAATTATGAGAAGAGAGATGTATTCAGATGGACCTGCGATTCTTTTTGAAAACGTAAAAGATTACGATATGCCCGTTTTGGGAAATGCGTTTGGTTCTATGAAAAGATTAGAGATTGGACTTGAAATGACAGATTTTACTGAAATTGGTAAACGTATTGCCGACATGACAAAGATGGATGTTCCATCAGGATTGTTAAACAAAATAAAAAAACTTCCAGAACTCTCAAAGATGACTGCATCATTTCCAAAATCAGAAGTTAGTGGGCCAGTAACAGAGATCACATCAACTGATGCATCGTTTGACGATTTACCGATTCTAAAATCTTGGCCAAATGATGCAGGGCAATTTATCACGTTAGGGATGGTAGCTACAAAACATCCAGAAACAGGAGTTAGAAATTTAGGAGTTTACAGAATGCAAATAGTTGATAAAACACATGCATTAATGCATTGGCAAAAACACAAGAGAGGTGCACATCATGGAGACATCTCAAAAGACAGAGGAGAGAAAATCCCAACTGCAATAATTATTGGAGGCGAGCCTGCAACAGTATTTTCATCAATTGCACCAGTTCCAGAAGGACTAGACAAATACTTGTTTGCAGGAATTACAAGAAAAGAAGGAATCAAAACTGTGAAATGTAAAACAATTGATTTGGATGTTCCAGCAAATGCTGAAATTGTTTTAGAAGGATATGTTGATCCATCAGACATTAGAGATGAAGGTCCATTTGGAGATCATACAGGATACTATACTCCAGTAGAACCATATCCAACATTTACACTGACAGGAATAATGAGAAGAAAAGATCCAGTATACGTTACAACGGTGGTCGGAAAACCAATCTTGGAAGATGCATATATTGGAAAAGTTATTGAGCGTTCATTTTTGCCGCTAATTCAGATGTTTCATCCAGAGGTAGTTGACTTTAGCATGCCAGCAGCTGGATGGTTCCAAGGATTTGCAATAATTTCAATCAAAAAGAGGTATCCAGGTCAAGCAAAAAAAGTGATGATGGGTTTATGGGGAATGGGACAGCTATCATTAACAAAGATGTTTGTTGTGGTAGATGAAGACATCAACGTTCACGATATCAACGATGTGATTTGGGCAATTACAACTAGAGCAGATGCAGCAAGAGACACCACAATAATCAACAATGCTCCAACAGATACATTAGATCCAGCTTCACCACTTGTCAACTTGGGTTCAAAGATGGGAATTGATGCCACACAAAAAACAAAGGAAGAAGGATACAATAGAGAAATCCAGCAACAAGTAAAAGTTGATGATGAAACAAAAAATCTAGTAGATTCTAAATGGTCTGATTATGGGTTATAATACTGAGACAGGGTTATAGAAATTATCTCTCTCTTCTACAGAGTAACCAATTTGATGAATTGCGTCAATAATTATTTTATCTGTAAGTTCGGTTGAGCGCGCTCCAGTACAAGAAACTACTTCTTCTCCAATCAAGGTTCCGCCAAAGTCATCTGCGCCATACTGCAAAGCAAGTTGTGCCATGCCAATACCATTTGTCAGCCATGAGGATTGAATATGTGGAATAAGACCATCAAAAATCAATCTAGATATAGCAATCATCTTTAAGAGTTGAATTCCGCCTGTCCCATATTCTACAAGTCCTTCTTTATGCATCAGAGTATTATTTGGTTCAAAGTTCCATGGAATAAATGCCATGAATCCTTTGGTTTTTTCTTGTAGTTTTACAAGTTTGAAAAAGTGTTCAACAACATCATTTTTGTTTTCCACATGTCCATACATCATTGTTGCAGAAGAAGGAATTCCAAGAGAATGAGCTTCATCCATGATTCTAATCCAATCATCACTAGAAATTTTCTTTGGACTGATGATTTCTTTGACAGAGTCAGTTAAGATCTCAGCTCCTGCCCCCGGCATAGATTGTAGACCTGCGTCTTTGAGTCTGGATAAAACTTCCTTAGTTGATGATTTTTCAACTCTTGCAATCATGTCGATTTCAGATGTGGATAGTCCATGAACCCCAACTTTGGGAAATTTTTCTCTGATCATTCTAAATGCATCTTCATAATATTCAATTTTCAGATTTGGGTTATGTCCTCCTTGAATTAACACTTGACGAATCTTAAACATGTCCCATGCAGTTTTAACTCGAGATTCAATTTGATCCAATGTTAGTGTGTAAGAATCATCAGCCCCAGGTGATCTGTAGAATGCACAAAACTTACAATCAGTAATACAGACGTTAGTATAATTCAAAATTATGTTATTTACAAAAGATGCTTTTTTTCCAAATTGTTTTCTTGTTAAATGACCAGACACAAGCCCCATCAGATGAACATCATCAGATTCCAATAATCTCATACAATCTTCAGGATTAGGTCTTTTTCCATTTAGAGAATTTTCCAAAATGTCTTTAATGTCGCTTTTTTGTAGTTGCTCAGTTGTCTGACTCAATTGTCTTTGATCCTTTGGAATTTCTATTTAATCCTTGATAGAAAAAACAATTGAGGGTTTGTGCTCAAATCTTAATGAATTTGAGATTGAGTATTCACGTTATTTTTAAGTAGGGCACGAAAAGGAGATCAACTCATGGTATCTGGTAATCAGATTAGACTTAATCGAATTCTTAGAAAAGGAAAGATGTTATGCATTCCAATGGATCACGGGATTTCAAACGGACCTATTGAGGGTCTTGAAGACCCAGCATCAACAATTTACAAATGTGAAGGTCATGGCCTTACAAGTGTAATAATTAACAAAGGAATTATCAAATCATTACCAAAACCAACCAAAGTTGGAATTTTAGTTCATTTTTCAAGCAGTACAGCATTATCATTATCACCTAATCGAAAAATGCTCATAGGTACTGTAAAAGAAGCTGTTGCATTAGGAGCAGACGGAGTTTCATTGCATATCAACATTGGAGGAAAAGAAGAACCAGAAATGTTAGAGCAGTTAGGGTTAACTGCTGATCAATGTCACAGATGGGGCATGCCACTTTTAGCAATGATGTATCCAAGAGGAGAGAACATCAAAGATCCGCATGATCCTGAAATTGTTGCACATGTTGCAAGGATTGGTGCAGAATGTGGTGCAGATATTGTCAAGACATTATACACAGGAGACATTGATTCATTTGCAAAAGTTGTAAAGAGTACACCAGTTCCAATTGTAATTGCAGGAGGGCCAAAAGCAAAAACAGATTTAGATATTTTACAGATGACTGAAGACGCCATGACTGCAGGAGCAAAAGGTGTCACATATGGAAGAAATATCTTTGCACATAAAGCACCTGAAAAAATGGTAGAAGCATTAGCTGAAATAATTTTCAGAAAAGGTACAGCAAAGGAAGCAATGAAGAAAATTGAGTAAAAGTAGAGAATTAATTATCTCCCCTAAAGGCTCACAGGCACAATTATCCAAACTTTTGCCTCAGTTAGAAGATGAAGGAATCAAAATGGTTTACCTTGACCCAAAAAAACTTGGTAAGAAAAAATCAAAATTACAAACTGTCTATCCATCAAGCAATGCCAATTATGTTGTTCTTGAAAAAGAGAATGCATCAAAACCAAAGGGAAAGAAAGTTGGAAGAAAATTCCAAGTGTTATCAAATACAGACATTGAAAATATCTTATCTATTGCAAAAAAAGGATTAGATTTTGTAGTCGTAGAAGTTAAAGACTGGAAAATTATTCCATTAGAGAATATTATTGCAAAACTTCACAAGATTCACACCAAAATTTTTGCGATTGCAAGAACACCTGAAGAAGTAAGAAAGATGTTCTCAATTCTAGAAGTAGGAGTAGATGGAGTGATTTTCAGTACATCATCAATTAATGAAGTTAGAGAAGCAATGGTCTACCTGGGAACCAGAAGTTTTGACATGAAACCTGCAAAGATTATTGACATCAAAGAAGTGGGAGACGGCGAGAGAGTTTGCGTAGATACTGCATCAATACTTCACAAAGGAGAAGGGATGTTGATTGGAAGCAGATCAAACTTTTTGTTTTTGGTACATAATGAATCAGTGGGTTCGTCATTTACATCACCAAGACCATTTAGAGTCAATGCAGGGGCAGTACATTGTTACACATTATCTCCAGACGGTACAACCAACTATCTCTCAGAAGTAGAAACAGGCTCAGAAGTATTAATTCTAAATTCCAAAGGAAAGGCAAGACGAGCAACTGTAGGAAGATCAAAGATTGAAAGAAGACCAATGTTAATGATAAAAGCAAAAGCAGGAAATGAGATAGGCGGAATTATTGCACAAGATGCAGAGACAATTCGTTTTGTAAAACCAAATGGACAACTAGTATCAGTTACACATCTTAAGAAAGGAGATACTGTTATGGTTCATTCAAAACCTGCTACAGGTAGACATTTTGGCATGGAAGTTTCAGACGAATACATTTTAGAAAAATAAAATGAAATACAAGACTTGTGTATCCATTGCAGAAAAGACACCTAACAAAGTCAAACAGACACTAAAGACAGCTTTAAAGAAATCAGACTTTGTTGAGATAAGATTTGATTTTCTAAAAATGGAACAAATTCCACAAACACTAGAACTAATTAAAAAAGATTTGAAAAAATCAGTATGTACACTAAGACCAAAAACAGAAGGAGGACAGTTTTCAGGAAATGAAAAAGAGAGAATTTCAATAATAAAATTAATTGCAGAGTACAACCCATTTTTACTAGATGTAGAGTTCAACACTCTGAAAAGAAATACATCACTAGTCAAATATCTAAAATCAACTAAAACAAAATTACTTGTTTCTTGGCACGACTTTAAGAAAACTCCCAACTCTGCAGAATTAAAAAAGAAGTTAAATCAAATGAGCAAATTCTCAAATTTTGTAAAGATTGTCAGTACTGCAAAATCAACTGATGACTCTACAAGGATACTGGAGTTATACAGTAAGAAAGGCAAAAATAATCTAATCTCATTTGCCATGGGCGATTACGGTAGGATTTCAAGAATTTTATGCCTATATTTGGGCAGTCCATACACGTACGTCTCCTTAGGAAAAGCAGTTGCTCCAGGTCAATTCAGTGTTGATGAAGTAAATAAAATAACAAACTTGAAAAAATAACCTTTTGACTAATTGAGAGTTTAAATCAATCATACTACTCGAAGATAATATGGGGAAAACATTTGCAGTTATAGGGGATCCAATTGATCATTCCTTATCTCCGAACATTCACAGTGCTGCATTCAGAGAACTAAACCTTGATTGTTCATACATTGCATATAGAATTCCAAAAGAAGAGTTAGGAGAAGGAATCGAGGGGTTAAAAAAAATTAAAATCAACGGATTCAACGTTACCATCCCACACAAAGTTGAGATGATGAAATATTTGGATAAAATTGATGAGTCTTGCAGTTTGATTGGTGCAGTAAACACAGTTGTAAACAACGATGGCATACTGAAAGGATACAATACAGACATGGATGGTTTTCTAGAACCATTAAAGAAAAGAAATGTAGACATTGCAAATTCAAATGTGCTTTTGCTGGGAGCAGGTGGAGCCGCTAGAGCAATAGTGGCAGGCTTTGCAAAAGAAAAAGCAAAAAGCATTACAATAGCAAACAGAACAATAGAAAAAGCAAACAGTTTGGTAGAATTTGCACAAAAGATTAGTCTTAGTGCAAATGCCATAACTGTTGATAAAGTTGGAGAATCTGCAAAAAATTATAACATTATTGTCAATGCAACATCAATAGGACTCAAAAATGAATCTAGTCCAATTTCGCTTGAAGGTATTGATAAAGAGACAGTTGTTTATGATATCGTATACATGCCAATGCATACAGACTTTCTAAAAAAAGCAAAAGAAAAAAACGCTATTGTTATTTTTGGATATGAGATGTTGCTAGGTCAGGCAGCAAGAGCATTTGAGATTTGGCACGGTATGGAAGCACCTTATAATGCCATGAAAAAAGCACTGTTAGGAGGAGTCTGATGGCAAAGGTAAAGGCAACCGTTCACGGAGCAGTTTCACTGGTAAATGCAATTGCAAATCAAAAAGGAGCCACGTTAGGAATAGATCTTAAAGTAGAAGCCACAATAGAGACATCTCCCGGAAAAGGAATAGTCATTCAATCAGAAAATAAAACTCTCAGTTCTCGTTTGATCAACAAAACAGTTGAAAAAATCGTTTCAAAAAAAGACCTTGAACAAAATAAAATTACAATCACATTAGAATCAGAAATCCCCACAGGTTATGGATTAAAAAGTTCAAGTGCAATATCATCAGCAGTTGCATTAGGCTGTGCAAAAATATTCAAGCCAAAATTTACAGATAAACAAATTCTACTTGCAGGAGTTGACGCATCAATTGAATCAAAAGTAAGTATTACAGGAGCATATGATGATGCATGTTCCTGTTATTATGGAGGATTTAACGTTACAGACAATGCAAAGAAAAAAAGAATAAGTCATGAGAAAGGCCCATCAAACTTGATTGCAGTAATCTTTATTCCAAAAAATAGAAAACGTGGAAATTTGAAAAAACTCAAAGTATTATCATCAGTTTTTGATCATGCATGGAATTTAGCAAGAAAGACAAACTATTGGGAGGCAATGATAATTAATGGATTGGCAACAGCATCAATTCTAAGTTCAAGTCCAGAAATTATAACAGAGTTGATTGAAAGAGGATCTTTAGGTGCATCAGTTTCAGGCAACGGTCCAGCAATTGCAGCAATAACAAAAAAAGAAAATGAATCTAATATCAAAAAAGCATTTTCAGCATTAGAAGGAAATATCATTATTTCAAAAATCAGTAACAAAAAGGCTGAAGTTCATGAAGTGTAAAATAGAGAAATCAAAAATATCAGGACAAATAATTTGTCCTCCAAATAAGAGCTATACACACAGAGCAATATTTCTGGCATCACTTGCAGGAAACAACAGTAAGGTGGAAAATGTACTGTTATCAGCAGACACTAGAGCAACAATTGAAGCATGTAAGAGATTTGGTGCAGAGATTGAAACAGAAAATTCATCAATAATTGTCAAAAATCCCATAAAATTTGATAAAATTGTGCCTGAGATTAATACTGAGAACTCCGGAACAACAATCAGAATAGCCTCAGGGATTGCAAGTTTGTTTTCAGAAGAGATTACTCTAACTGGAGATGAAAGCCTCAAGAAAAGACCCATGCAACCTCTCTTAGATGCATTATCAAGCATAGGCGCACAATGTCAATCAACTGATGGAAAACCACCAATCAAAATTAAAGGAAAGATTATGGGAGGAGATGTAACAATTCCAGGAAATTTTTCGAGTCAATTTATTTCTGCATTATTAATCAGTGCACCATTAACTGAGAAAGGAATCAACCTTTCAATAAAAGACAATCTGGTATCAAAACCATACCTTGATGCAACAATTGCAACAATGAGAAAATTTGGAGTTAGTGTACAAACATTAATTCCATACAAAAGATACAATATTTCACCACAAGTTTACAATTCAACAACATTTACAGTTCCAATTGATTTTTCAAGTCTTGCATTACTTTTATCTGCAGCAGTATTAAATGGAGATAGAACGATAATTAAAGGAAATATTGGGAATTTGCCCCAAGGTGATGAAGTATTCATCGACATACTAGAACAGTTAGGAGTAACAGTAAGTATTGATGATGATGAAATCAAAATAAAGTCCCCTCAAAAACTAAGAGGAGGAAGATTTGATTTGAGCAATTCACCAGATCTCTTACCGCCATTAGCAATACTTGCATTAAATTCAGAAAAACCAATTGAAATTGTCAATGTAAAACATGCAAGATTAAAAGAAACAGATAGAATTGCAATAACATCAAGAGAGTTAACAAAACTAGGAATTAAAATTCAAGAAAATGAAGATGGACTAGTTTTAGAATCAGCAGAAGTTCTTAATGGAGCAGAACTGAATTCAGAAAACGATCATAGATTGTTCATGGCGTTTTGTATTGCTGGAATGTACATTGGAAATTGTACTGTAACAGATCCAGAATCAGTTCAGGTCTCTTATCCTAATTTCATAGAAGAGATGAACAGAGTTGGGGCAAAAATTCAACTTGAATAATTTTTTTAAAAAAATGAACTAAAAGGGGTAAAAGGCGCGACCTTGTATAGGGTGAAAAGCATTCTCCACACCCTCAACGCTTTCGCGTAGATAACATGTCTTTTTCGCAAGGCCGCGCAAATTATGGAGTAAAATTTGCACGTTTTTCCATATATTGTGTACGTTATTATCATATTTAAGAATATATTAGAATTATTTCATAAAATATAATTATATTTTATAATTTTTAACCACACCTAAGTCATGACAAAGAAATAATCCAACATACAGTAAAAATTTTAAAAAATTTGGAATGAGGAATTATAAGCATCATTTAACTTTGATAGTATGTTGCCGGGAAGTTCTATTGGTCAGCGTCTTGTGTTGACAAGTTTTGGTGAAAGTCATGGAAAATCTATCGGAGCAGTTTTGGATGGATGTCCTGCAGGATTAGAAATTGATGAAAAAGACATTCAAAAAATGTTAGACCAAAGAAAGCCAGGTCAGAATCTAATTTCAACACAAAGAAAAGAAGGAGACATAGTAGAAATTATCTCAGGAGTTTTTAGGGGGCATACAACAGGTGCACCAATAACAATGGTAATTTGGAACAGTGATCAGAAATCCAAAGATTATGAAAATTTGAAAACAAAACTTAGGCCAGGACATTCTGATTATCCAGCCATGATAAAATACAATCAATATAATGATCATAGAGGAGGAGGAAGATTTTCTGGAAGATTAACTGCAACACATGTAATGGGAGGTGCAATTGCAAGAAAACTTCTCAAAGTAACTTTAGGAATTGAAACAAATTCGTTTACATCGCAGATTGGAAAAATAAAGATGGAAAGAGAATTTAATGAAAAAATGATTAACTCAATTTACAAAAACGAGGTAAGATGTCCTGAAACTAAAACAGCAAAAATGATGAGAGCAAGAATTTTAGATGCAAGAAAAAAAGGTGATTCGCTAGGAGGCATAATTGAATCAGTGACAACAAATGTTCCAGTTGGATTAGGTGAACCGATTTTTAGTTCATTAGAATCAGATTTGAGTAAAGCAATGTTTTCTATTCCATCCGTAAAGGGTGTGGAGTTTGGTTCTGGATTTAGAGGTTCAGAGCTTTTTGGTTCTGAGAACAATGACTTGTATACTGTAAAAAGAGGTAAAATTGTAACAAAGACAAATAATTCAGGAGGAATTTTAGGAGGAATTTCAAATGGTATGCCCATTACAATGAGAATTGCATTCAAACCAGCATCATCAATCTCACAAAAGCAAAGCACAGTAGACATCAAAACCAAAAAAGAGACTACACTTCAAGTGAAGGGGAGGCACGATCCATGTGTTGTTCCAAGAGCACCACCAGTAGTTGACTCTCTTGTAGCACTAACAATTGCAGACCATGCTCTAATTTCAGGCCAAATCAAGCCCGTTTTGTAGGAAAATGTCAGATATCAACGACTTACGAAATAAGATGGATGAAGTAACCCTTCAAATGATAAAGTTACTAAAAACTAGAACAGACATTGCAAAAGAGATTGGGGAAGTAAAGAAAAACATTGGCAAGGTAGTAACAGATGAACCACGTGAAGAAAATCTTCGAGGAAAAGTAATTTCACTATGTCAAGAAATTGGATTAGATGAAAACATTGCTACAAAATTTTTGAATTTTCTATTAAATGAATCAATCAAAGTTCAATCATCAAACAAACAGACACACCTTTCAATATTTCTCAAAGCAAAAGAATTGGAACAACAAGGGAAAAATATCATTCACATGGAAGTGGGTGAACCAGACTTTTTGCCTCCAACAATTGTAAAAGATGCATTAGAAGAAGTGTATGATAAAGGATTTCTAAAGTATGGACAAGCAAAAGGAATGCCAATTTTTAGAGAAGCACTTGCAAAACATGTAAATAAAAAATTTAGTGTAAACATCTCTGAAAAAAATATCATAATAAGTCCTGGTGCAAGGTTCTCAATATTTACAGCAATTTCTACTCTTCTTAATCCAGGTGATGAAATGATTGTAATTGAGCCTGCATGGCCTGCCTACAAAGATTGTGCATTAAATTCAGGAATTAAAGTCAGGACAATAAACACAACATTAGAAAACAAATGGGAGCCTTCAATTGAACAAATTCAAAATATAATTAATTCAAATACAAAAATGATTGTTTTGAATTACCCCAATAACCCAACAGGTAAAGTCCTTCCAGAAAAATTGCAAGACGAGATTATTGGAATTGCTAAAAAAAATAACCTGTATGTGCTAAGTGACGAGATTTATTCGGAATATGTAAAAACTAGTTGGAAAAGTGTTTTGACTTATGATTATGACAAAAGTATTGTAACACAATCATTTTCAAAATCCCATGCTATGACAGGATTTAGAATAGGATATGCAATTGCAGATGTCAAAATTATTGAAAAGATGGCAAAATTAGAGGCACTGTGTCTAACAAATGTATCAGAACCAATCCAGTATATTGCCATGAGGGCATTAGATGCAGACATATCCAACAACAATAAAACAGTCCAGAATAGACTAGATGTGTTGATTCAAAAGGCAAAGGAGATGAATTTGGAGATTGTTGTTCCAGATGGTGCAATGTACATTTTTGCCAAAGTCAACAAAGAAGGGTTTGACGGAGTACAATTCGCAAACAACACACTTGAAAAAGGTTTAGCAATAGCACCAGGAGAAGGATTTGGAGATTATAAAAATTTCATAAGAATTTCTGCATGTCAAGACGAGAAGACACTAATTGAGGGAATGAATATACTAAAGGATATCATGAGTGAGTATCAATGAAGAAAGTTACAGTAATTGGAGCAGGAGGCCAAATGGGCCAATGGTTTGCAAAATATTTTGCAGATAAAGGATTTGAAGTAACAGGTTTTGATTCAGAAAACAAAATTCCAGGCAAGGGAATAATACAATCAGATTCCCTAGTAGGTGCAATTCTAAAGGCAGATTATGTGGTGTTATGTACACCTACAAGAAGAACCCCAGAGATCATCAGGCTAATTGCAAAAGAGATGAAAAGAGGCACATATCTTATTGAGATTTCATCAGAAAAATCAAAAGTCGTTTCATCACTATCAAAAATGCCTGCAAAGATCAATCCAATTTGTATTCATCCTATGTTTGGTCCGGGTGTAAAAACAATAAAAGGTCAAAATATAATTTCAGTTCCAATTAAAGATGCAAAAAAAGAGTTAACTGTAACAAAATCTCTATTTGAAGGGGCAAATTTTGTTACAATTGATGCAGTAGAGCATGACAAAAAGATTGCAGTTATTTTAGGATTAACTCATTTAATGAATTTAGTTTTTGCAAACATTATTTCAAAAGATGAAAAGATGTTACTTACAGAAAAAATGTCAGGTACAACATTCAGAGTTCAAAAGACATTGGCAGAAAGTATTATGACAGAATCTCCAGAATTAATTGAAACTATCATTGCAAATCCAGAAATCCGTAGAGTGGCAGAGGAACTTTGGAAAGATATTGGCAGATTACTTACTGCTGTTCAAGAATCAAAAACAGAAGAAGTGGTAAATTACATCAAAGATTGTCAAGAAAGACTAGCCAAACATACAGACATCAATGAGTCATATAAGAAACTGACAAAGATGGTCAAAGTCGTTGAAAAATAACGGATATGCGCTCAACAAAGATAGTGACATCTTTTATCAAAAATAATGAGAAATTACTAATCTTAAAACGAAGCGAGGAGGTTAAAACCATGAAAGGTTTATGGGCAGGCGTCAGTGGAATCATAGAAAAAAATGAAGAGCCACTAAAAAGAGCAAAAATTGAAATTTTTGAAGAAGTTGGAATTACTGAAGACAAAATTACTTTGATAAAATCTGCAGAAGAAATGAGTGTCAACTCACCACAATATCAAAATCACGAATGGAAGATTTTTCCATTTTTATTTGAAGCAAAAAATCCAACAATCAAACTCAATTGGGAAAATTCTGATTTCAAATGGATCAAAGTGGACGAATTAAAAAATTATGAAACAGTACCTAGCCTTCAAAAAGTATTATTCAATTTGTTGTAAATTTTCGTTTTCTTTATCATATTTTTTTTGTTGAGGCAACATCATGTAAACACATGCACCCCCACACATAGTACAGGGGACATTATTACCAGGATGTTGTCCTGTTCTACTATGTATTTTTGCAGCTTCTTCAGGATCAATAGACAAAGCAAGTTGTTTCTCCCAATCTAAAGTACGCCGAGCTTCAGTCATTTCCATATCCCATTTAATCGCCTTATCACGAATTTTTACAAGATCACCTGCATGCGCAGCAATTCTATATGCAATTAATCCGGCCTTTACTTCATCAGCATTTGGCAATGCAAGATGTTCTGAAGGAGTAAGATAACACAAAAGATCAACGCCTTCGCTGGCAGATACAGCTGCGCCAATAGCACTTGCAATATGATCATGTCCAGACGCAACATCAGTTACCAAGGGACCTAGAACATAATATGGAACATCACCAATCAGAGATTTTGCCAATCTAACATTTGCTGCAACTTCATTTAGAGGAACATGTCCAGGCCCTTCAACCATTACTTGGACATCTTGTTCATGTGCTCGTTTTGTTAGTTGAGAGATGTTAATCATTTCTTGGACTTGTAATTCATCATGTGAATCCAAAATTGAGCCTGGTCTAAGAGCATCGCCAAGGCTAAAAGTGACATCGTATTTTTTTGCCATCTCTACAAGGTAATCATAATGGGTCAAGTATGGATTTTCTTTGTCGTGTTTTAACATCCAAGCAGCAGTTATGGTACCACCTTTGCTAACAACACCACCATATCTTTGAACTTTTAGTATTCTTTTTGCAATATCTTTTGTGATTCCACAATGAATAGTAGTATAATCAACACCATCTTTTGCATTATTTTCAAATGCATTTAGATAATCATCTTCAGTAAGATTTAGAGGGTTTTTGTGAACTTCAACACCATAATTGTATGCCTCATAAATTGGAACAGTGCCAAAAGTGATTGGTGCAGTTTCTAACAAAGTTTTTCTGATTTGCTTTACATCACCACCATCACTAAGATCCATCATAGTATCTGCATGGTATTTTACAGCAACTTTTGCCTTTTCAATTTCTTCTTCAAGGTTTACATTTAATGTGGATGTGCCAATGTTGACATTTACTTTTGTTTTCAAACCCTTGCCAATTCCAACATTGTGAATTTTTTGAGGCCTGCAGTTATTACTTGGAATGATTATAGAGCCTTTTGCAATTTTTGGGATTAGCCAATCAAGTGAAACATCTTCATCTTTTGCAACTTGTTTCATCTCATCAGTTGCAACACCACGTCGTGCTGCAGTCATTTGAGTGGCCATAAAATATTCTAGGCTTTCGCCTGATTTAAACAATCATACGGTTACGAAAATTTGTTGATCGCTTGAGATTTTCTTGATAATATATTAAGAAAATAGATCGGCTTTAAATGGAATAATGCAGCATAGATCTCGTGAGAGCAATTAGGGAATGTAGACATTGTGGACGAGAGTTTTACAGTATGAAAGACGAGTTCTGTTCTTTTGATTGTGTTACTCAATCATCAGGATAAGATTAGATTCAATTCTTTTTCAAGAGACAGTTTTTCAGACTGAAGTTTAGAGATTCTATCCAAGATAGGCCGAATTATACGCTCAGAATCAGGAGAATTTGCAAAGTTTTGCTTTATTTCAGCAACCCTTTGAGACAATTCTAATTCAGCAGTAATCAATGAAATATATTCTCGAAGTTTTTGATTTTCTAATTTTACAGAAGATATATCAGACATGATTACCTCGGAGGACTCCAGCTCTCTTCGAGAGAATCATCAGCATTACCAGACACAAGATATTGTTTTCCACATTTGAAACATTGCCACAGGAATTTCCCATCTTTTTTTGTTTGATATTGCATAGGCAACAAACATGTTGTACAACGTAATTCTTTAGGAGAAAAATCATCAATCAATGGAACTTTAGTCATAAGTATGAAATAAAATTCAAACTATAAAACAAATATCATAAAAATTGGGAAATTCAATAAATTAAAAGGAAAAATAGATTAGTCTACACAATAAGAAAATAGCGTGAACATATTATCAATTGGAGGTTCTGATCCTTCATCAGGGGCAGGGATTCAAAGCGATATCAGAATGTTTTCAGCATTAAACACATACACATTAACTGTTATTACAGCAATCACAAGTCAAAACACTTCAAACTTTGGAATTGTTGAACCAGTATCATCGAAGATGTTAAAAAAACAACTAGAATCATTGTTTTTAGATTTTAAAATTGACGGAATTAAAATTGGAATGGTGTATAATTCAAAAATTATCAAAGTAATTTATCAACAATTAAACAAATTAAAAATTCCAATTGTAGTTGATCCAGTAATCAAATCAACCACAGGAGGAAAATTATTAGAAATCAATGCAGTAAAAGATTTTAAAAAATATATCATTCCACTTGCCACAGTAATTACACCAAACAAAGATGAGGCAGAATTTCTATCAAAAACTAAAATTTCAAGAAAAAATACGCCTAAAATAATTGCAAAAAAGATTCAAGATATGGGAGCAAAAAATGTCGTAATCACAGGAATTGAAGGAAGAAACAACAAAATATCAGATTTTGTACTAGAAAAAAACACAAAATATGTCATATCAGGAGAAAAGATTTCAAAAATTAATCACGGTAGTGGTTGCAATCACTCTGCTGCAATAGTCTATTCTCTTGCAAAAAAGAAAAGCATCAAAGAATCATTGTATTTTGCAAGAAAATTCACATACGACTCGATAAAAAATGCAAAAAAGATTGGAAAAGGTGTTTTAATTACAGACATACAGAGTGAAGACAAGATCAAAGAAGACTTGTCTAATGCAATAAACAGATTTACCGAAATAAAAGGAATTTACAAAAATATTCCAGAATGCCAAACAAATTTTGTATTCTCAAAACAAAAACCAAAATCTACAAAAGATGTTTTGGGAATTTCAGGAAGAATTGTCAAGGCAGAAAAAAGAGTCATTGTTGCTGGAGAACTGAAATACGGTGGCTCAAAACACGTTGCAACTGCATTGTTATCTATGAATAAGAAATATCCACAAATTTGTTCGGCAATTAATTTAAAATATCAAAAAACAACTATATCAAAAATTAAAAAATCTAAATTGATAGTAGGTAGTTATGATCGTAGTTTAGAACCCAAAGATGTTAAAATCAAAGGTTCGACAATTAAATGGGGAATAAATTTTGCAATTAAAAATTCAAAAAATATTCCAGATGTAATTTATCATAAAGGGGACTTTGGAAAAGAACCAATGATTATTGTTTTTGGCAAAACACCAGAAAATGTTTTAAAAAAAATATTAAAAATTACAGGATAAAATCACAGTATCAAATCATCCTTGAACATAAATACTCACACATGAAAGAATATTTGTGAAGGCAGTAATTCTAGCGGGAGGACTAGGTACCAGATTACGTCCACTAACACTCAAGACTCCAAAACCAATGTTACCATTAGGCAAAAAACCAATTTTAGAACATCTCATAGATTGGAATAAAAAAAATGGAGTAAAATCAATAGTGTTGTGTGTGAGTTATCTTCGAAAATCAATTGAAGATTATTTTAAAGATGGAGAAAAATTTGGGGTTAACATAGAATATGCAATTTCAAAAAAACCGTTAGCCACTGCAGGTCAACTCAAAACAGCTGAAGAGTTTATTGACGATACTTTTGTTTGTGTGTATGGAGATTCCATTTTTGATTTTAGTCTTAGAAATATGATCAAACAACACAAAACAAAGAAAGCGTTTGCCACCATGAGTTTATACGAATACAAAACCAATTTGGAATACGGAGTGATTAATACTTCAAAAACAGGTAAAGTAACAAGTTGGGTGGAAAAACCAGAGATTAAAGCAAATATCAATATGGGATGCTATGTTATGGAACCAGGTATTTTGAAATACATTCCAAGGAACAAATCGTACGGAATGGATGATGTCATTAAAAAAGCAATGAGCAAGAAAAAACTGGTTAACAGTTTCATTACAAAAAAAGGATTTATCGATATTGGAAATAAAGAATCATACAAACAAGCAAATCAAGAATATGCCAAGAAATTTGGAAATAGAGGATAAAAATGGGAGATCCAGTAATCAGAAAATTAAGAAAAGGTGATTTGGATAAGGGGTTCCTTACTACACTTGATTCATTAAGAAAAGCAAGTGACATTGATAAAAGTAAAGCAGAAGAAATTTTTGAAAAAATAGATTCAAATCCAGATTATTTGATAGCAATAGCAGAAATAGATGGGAGAGTAGTTGGATCAACTACATTATTGATTGAACAAAAATTCATCCACAAAGGGGGCTTAGTTGGCCATATCGAAGATGTGGTAGTGGATAAAAATTTCCAAGGGCAAAAAATTGGCGAAAAAATTATGAAATATCTTCTTGAAATTGCCAAAAATCAAGGCTGCTACAAGACAATTCTAGATTGTACGGATGATGTAAAGCCATTTTATGAAAAATTAGGTTTCAAACAAGTAGCAAACGAACTAAGGTTCGACCACATTTAGAAATATTCTTTTTTTGGACGAGTCTTTCTAACTTTCATCAAACGTATTCCAAAATACATTACAGGAGCAGATAATACCATAAACAATGGAGGTACAATCAAAACAGTATCTGTTATGTATGAATCATGAATTTTATCTACAAGGGTTTGACAAAATGCCATTCCTGCAAGTAAAACAATACCATCTATCAAAATCATCATACCTATTCTTTTAGAGCCATAATATTTTGATAAAATGAATGCAACCGCAGCTAAAATCCCTCCAGGTGCAATAGTAATTGAAATGAATTGAAGAATTTTTGGATTTGCAAAGTTGTCAGGATTAATAGGAAGATCAGAAGTGTTAGGATCATCAAACATGAAGAAGTAAAGAGAACTAGTTACAAGAACAAATAATACAAAAAAGGCAATACTACCAAGCCCTAACCAATTTTCAAGTTGCATAATTTATGACAAACATTGGTTGAATAATAAACTATTCAAAAATCAAACAATTCCAACTAGGTTTGCTAGTTCTTTTCTACAAGCAGCACCAAGTTTTTCTGCAGCCTCTTCAGGAGAAACATCATTTAAGAAAATACCATATCCACGTTCCAATCCAGACCAAGGTTTTGTGATTGGATAAATTTCAATATGCCAATGAATCTGTCTGCTATTTTTTTTCTCAGGAGAAAGGTGAAAAACCAGATTGTATGAAACATTTTTGATGGTTTGAGACAATCCTCCAAGAGTTGCTCTTAGAATTAGAGACAGGTCATTGATTTCTTTTTGAGTGATTTTAGAGAAACTAGTAGTATGTTTCTTAGGAGCAATCCAAAACTCATATGGATATGAGGGAGACCAAGGACAAAATGCGATAAAGCCTTCAGTCTGAAGAACCTGTCTAGGACCACTGATTTCCTCATTAACAGTTTGACACATTGGGCAAACACCTTTTTCGTTTAGAATTTTGTGCGATGCTTCAGCTTCTTCTTCAATAATTGGAGGGATTGTAGAAAATGTTAGTATGTTGAGATGAGGATGAAGAGTTGTACTGCCAGACAATTCTCCTTGGTCAGCATAAATTGAAACGTATGTGACACCTTTTTGAGTGTAAAGCCATCTTAGACGGTCTTGAACAACTACTAAAATGTTAGACCATTGTTCAGTATCAATTGTTGCAAAAGTATCTTTTTGATTTGGAGAAGCAACAACAATGTAATGGTATCCATATGCAGGCTCACTGTAAAAGGGTCTATCACTGTAAGTGTTTTCAGTGTCAACGGACACAATTGGATTTTTACTTTCAAAAACTCGGATAGACCACCCTTCAACAAATTCATCATCACTGTCTTGTAATCTTTGCAACATTCCATCTTTTGCAACAAGAGACAAAACAGAAGGATTTGTCATGGATTCGTTTCCAGGAGCAAATGGGGATTTTTTTGGGTCTTTAACTTTATCTGTTTTTTTGGAGACAATCATGAAACGCTCAGAAACATAATCTTTGCGCATATCTCCCATAATTGTAATTTGCAGTAAATGTCTGTTAAAACGTTTACTAAGATCCAATGATATGGAAAAATTAAAATTATTTTTAAAAAAATTTTTAAAAATAAGAAAATACGAATTTCATCAAAAATAGTTCTTTTTTGAAATCAAAAAACAGAGAATTGAAAATTTCATTGTTATTTTGATCGCAAAATTTGTTGCAAACTTTAAAGGAGAGCATCAGGTCTGGATTAATCAGGGAAAAATCATGGATAATTCAGACGTTCATATGATTTACGTTCTTTTAGATGGTGTCGGAGATCTTCCACATCCAGATTTAGATGGAAAAACACCACTGGAGGCTGCAAATACTCCAATTTTAGATAAAATTGCAAGTAATGGTGCAATTGGAGAAGTAATTTCTGTTGGGAAAGGAATTGCTCCGGAATCAGATATTGCTGTTTTCAACATGCTAGGATACAAATTCAAACATGAAGATTATGCAGGAAGAGGGGTAATTGAGGCAATAGGAATTGGAATTGATTTTAAAGATGGAGATTTAGCATTACGAGGAAATTATTCAACATTAGATGATCAAGGAGTCATCATTGACAGAAGGGCAGGCAGACATATTGAAAAAGAAGATGCAGATGGGATAGCAAAAGAGATTGAAGAAAAAATAAAGTTCTCAAATCCAGATACATCTGTTGTCGTGTCTCCAACAATTGGTCACAGAGTAACGGTTAGAATTAGAAATGATGGAAAAAAACTATCATCAAAAATTACTAACACAGATCCAGCATACAGCAATATTGGAGGTATGGGGGTAGCAAAAGCTGTTGGAGATTTTTTAAAAATTGAAAAATGTTTACCTTTAGAAGATATTGAGGATGCAAAATCTACTGCAAACATAGTAAATGAATTCTCTGAACAAACAATCAATATTTGTAAAGAAAGTCAAATAAACAAAAAACGAGAAGACCAGGGTAAAAAGAAACTTAGTTGTATTTTACTCAGAGATGCAGGAAACAAATATCCAGACGTAATTCCAATCAATGAAAAATATGGAATGAATTTTTCATGTATTGTAGATATGCCAGTAGAATTAGGAATTTCAGAAGTACTAAAAATGAAAGCATTTGAAGCTGGAGGGTTAACAGATTATGAAGAAAAAGCAAGAGTAGCTGCAAAAGCAATGGAAACTCAAAACTCAATTTATGTACATCTTAAAGGACCTGACGAATTTGGGCACGATGGAGATGCCATAGGGAAAATGAAAAACATAGAAGAAATTGATCAACGATTCTTCAAAACACTTGTTGAGAACATAGATACAAACAAAGTTGCAATAGTAATTTCAGCTGATCATTCGACTCCTTGCATCAATAAAGGACATAGTGATGACCCAGTTCCAGTTTTAGTTTCTGGAGATTTTATTAAAAAAGATGGCACAACCAGAATGACTGAAGCCCAAGCAAAGAAAGGAAGCATAGGTCTTCTTCAGGGTGCAGAGGTAGTTACAAAATCTTTAGAATTAATCAAATCTCAAACGTAGTCAGTTTATTTTCTTGTTGCATTTCAATTGCTTTAGTTCTAATTCTATCAACATCAATTGAGTGATATTTAGAAGGAGAAGTTCCTAATTTTTCTAAAACTCTTCGAAGCATTCCAATCCCAATGCTTAATTCATTTTTTTGAGCATGTGCAAAAGCAACTGCCATTAAGATAATTCCTTGAACAATTTCTTTTTCCCGTCCAAAGCATTTTTTCCAAACACCTTCAAATGCTTCATGACTTTCCCAAAATCGTTCATTGTTAAAATAAAATATTCCATCAGCGATTCCCTTCTCTTTTTCAATTTCTTCTTCAAGGACATGACGAATGTTATCAATTGGTCCAATAGGGGATAATTTGTCAACCAGTTTGTCAAGGTCTTCTTTTTCAACTGAAACATCTAATTCAACAAACTTCTTGGCAATTCTAGCAACTCGGATTGAGGCATTCATATCAGATGCAAGATCTCTTGCCTTGTAGACAACCTCACGTGAATTCTCAGGTGTGTAACGAGTGTTTTTCAAATGTAGCATATATCGTTCCATAGTAAAGTTTACCAAGATTTTCTTAAATTTCTTGCCTATTTCAATCAAGGTTTATATGAAATATCTAAAGGATTTTGGATACATGTCAATCATTGAGACCATCACAGACGTAGATAACACATTCCTATCCAGAAGGGAGCTTACATGCAATTTTGCAGGATTAGCAGGAAAACTCAAAAAACTCGAGGCAGTCGATATGATTACTAAAGAATTCAAACTTGATGGTAAAGTGGTAATCCCAATGAGGTTACAGACTCATGTTGGAAAACCAATTGTAACAGGAACTTTCTTTGTGTATGAAGATGAAGGATTGGCAAAGAAACATGTCAATCCAACAATTTTCTCAAGATTAGAAAAATCAAAAGCAAAGCTTGCTGAAGCAGAAGCTGCAGCTCAAGAAGCGCCTGCGGAGGATACTCCAGCAGAAGAAAAAGCAGCAGAAGCACCTGCTGAAGAACCAAAAGAAGAGGAGAAATCTGAATAATGGCAGGAAAGAAAGGTTCAAGCCCAAATGTCTATGCATACTACAAAGTAGACGGAGACAAAGTATCACGAATCAAGAAAATTTGTTCAAGATGTGGTAAAGGTGTTTTTATGTCAGAACACAAAGATAGACACACATGTGGAAAATGTGGATTAACAGAATTTAATCAATAAAAAAATTTAACTTAGTATAATTTCTTTTTACGAATCTTAGAGCTCTTTTCTTCCAGTTGTTCAAGTTTTGAAACAAATGAAGGGTCAAGTTTAATTTTAGAGAGAGCATCTGCAGGCAATTTTACATTATTAGAATCCAAAGAAATGTTAATTTTTGGAAGATTCCTATCAATCCAAAATTTGGTAACTTTATCTTCAAGTTTATAGTCACGAAAGCCAGCCGGGAATTTTTTTGTGATATGGTTTAGCAGTGTACGATCTTTGAATACAGCTTTGGGTTCAAACAATCTAGTTTCATCACTGTAAACATTTTCAAATAAATTTCCAGAGATTTCATCTGAGAGTAATTCCATCTTTGAAATTTTTCGTATTAATTCTAGAAAATGTAAAAATTCATGTGCCAAAATCGCATGAATCGTACCTTTCAGACCATAAGCTACCAAAGGAGCAGAAATTTGAATTACAACCTGGAATTTATCCTCAAATACCACAGGAATTGTTCGTGCAAACAAGATACCATATTCATAAGAATTAGGGTTTGGTGCAGATATTACTAATGATGGCTCCACATATGCAACAGGATAACGAATTCCAGATGCTTTTTCAATTCTATTAATTCCTGCAACAGTAAAAGGGAAACGTTTGATTGTAAGGTCATATACATCATCAGGGATTATTCCTTTAGAATGTGCATCTTTGAAACGTATTAGCGGATCCAACATCATTCCTCGACAATTTTGAATGTAAAAAGGTTGATTTGGTTATGATTTAGGTTTTCCAGATTTTGCTTGTTTTTTTCTTCGTCTATCTGCCCTTTGATCAGCATGTCTTTGATGTTTACCTTTTTTTCTTATTGGCATAGTACTTTGGAAGAATCAGAGCTAGTTAATTGTTATCATTTTACCTCAATATCATGAAAATCAAATTCAAGGCATTTGCAAGGAACACCAAGCGTTTGAGTTATTCCAGGAGAAACATCATCCCCAGTAACAAAACGTTTTACAGGCAATCCTCCTTCAAATTTGAAAAATAATGTAAACGAAGTTTCATCATGTTTTTTATATTTTATTGAAAATATTTTCTTCTCAGAACGTTTTCCAGATTTTTCATACACGACAACAGTATTTTTAGCAAGTGTTTTTATTTTTTGTAAAAGTTTTGAGTCAATGCTTGATGATGTAGATATTTTTGCTTCAACTAAAGAATTGAATTTCAGAGGGGTCTTTGGAGACTCTCGAACAATTTTGAAATTGCTGACTTGAACATGTTTTAAATTGGCATAAGAGATTTGCAGATTTCTTTTGTAAGGATTTTGGATTTTTACAAAAAAAGGCCTGCCAGAGCCCAGAACCAAACTAGATTTATCTTCACCTCCAATCCAAGTGAATTTAGCAGTAGTACCGCCCAATTTTTTAAAAAGAAATTGAGATATTTCCCCTTCAACACTATCAAATTCCAAAATTCCATGAAAATCACAAACCCTACATCCCTTTCCAGAACAATTTGAACAAGATTTCTGTTTTTGGGAAAAACCTCGTATAGATTTAACATATCTTCCAGAAAGAGTCAATGATTTTGAGCGGAGAGTACAATCTTCATCCTTAAGGTTTACAGTAAATACAATTTCAGGATCTAAATAGTCAAAAGTCTTTTTTGTTTTTTTAGAAAATAATTTTACCAATTCTTTTACAATATCAGTTTTGATTCCATCTATTCCCTTTAGTTTGTATTTTGAACGAATAATGTCATCTCGGTCTATTATTGATGGTTTTATTATAACCCCAACACTAAATGACGAATAAGAATACGATGATGCAGAGTCCAACATCATATTTAAAAAATAATTCAGATTATCAAACAGATTTTTACAAATATAGCATCTTTGATTTGGTTTAGAATTTTTCTTTAGTTTTTTACCAAGAAGTTTATTTGATGAAAGATTAAGTTGTTTTGAAAATAATCTTCCAAGACAATGTTCACACAAATCATGTTTTTTTAATATTTGATTTGCAATAGGAATGATTTTTTGATAGTTAGTCATTTTAGAAAAAATGCGTTATTAACCTAATCCCATTCTTCTAAGAGTGCCTTGCATTTGTCTTCCTTTTGAAGCCTTCATCATATTCTTAGAATTTTTATAATTTTTAATTAGTTCTTTGACTTCACCTTCTGGCCAACCTGAACCTCGTGCAATTCTTTTGATTCTAGAAGAGTTTAGTAAATCAGGATCTGCCTTCTCTTCTTTGGTCATACTTTGAATGATGTAGCGCCATTTTGAAACTCTGTCTTCCATTTGATTTACTTGATCACCTTTTACCATTCCAGAAAGACCAGGCATACTTTCAAGTAATCCTTGAAGTGAACCAACTTTAGTTACTTCCTCTAATTGATAAAAGAAATCATCCATATTCATTTTTCCACTAGAGATTCTCTTCATTCGAACATCATCACCTTCATTTTCCAAACGTTTTGCCAAATCTAAAACAGCTTGAACATCACCCATTCCCAATAGACGTCCAACAAATCTTGTTGGTGAGAATTTTTCTAAATCATCAATTCGTTCACCAGTACCAATGTACATTATTTGCGCACCAGTTGCAGCAGATGCAGCTAATGCACCTCCTCCCTTTGCGGAACTATCTAATTTTGTGATTATAACACCACCAACAGGTATTGTTTTGTGAAATGCCTCAGCTTGATTGAAACATTGTTGTCCAATTGTTCCATCAATTACAAGTAGCGCCAAATCAGGGTCAGCAATTTTGTTAATTCTATCCATTTCTTCAAGTAGATCTTGTTCTTCTTTATGGCGTCCTGCAGTATCAATTAGGATGACATCTAATGGTTGTCCTTCATAGTGTTTCAAACCATTTTTCACAATGCTAGGAGAGTCTTTGTTATTTTCTTCTCCATATACCTCAACATTTGATTTTTCACACATTGTTTTGAGTTGCACTAAAGCTCCCGGTCTATAGGTATCAGCTCCAATAACCCCAACTTTGTATCCCTGTCTAGTCAAGAATTTTGCAAGTTTGGAGGCAACAGTGGTTTTTCCACTTCCTTGAATTCCCAACAAAATGATTTTATTTTGTTTTCCAGGCTTGAAATCAAATTCAGATTCATTTCCAAGTAAGCTTGAGAGTTCATCATATAGGATTTTTACAATATGGTCCTTCCTAGAAAGGCCTGGAGGAGGGGTTTCATTTAGGGCACGCTCCTCCAAATGCTTTGTAATTTCAAGAACTAACCTCACATTAACATCAGATTGCAATAATGCCCTTTGAACATCCTTAGATAGTTCCTTGATAAGTTCTTCATCAATTCCCGATGATTTGACAATCTTTTTGATTGCATCGCCTAAACTACTCTTAAGTCCGTCAAGCATTGTAATTCAATTCTGCATCCACTATTTCAAACCTTCCTCTATAACCATCCCATTTTTTTTCTGCTTGATTAATTTTGATCGAATTTGAAAATAAAGGACAGTCAATTACAAATGTTTCTGCTTCACCACCTTCAAAATTTAAATTAAATCCAAACTTTTCAGATAAACTTTTCAGAATATTTATTTCAGAAAATCCAATACGTTTTCCCAACCATGAATCATCTAAGCCATCAGAAGATACTGTAACCATAATAAAAGAAAATTTTGCATCAAGTAAATTATTCATGTATTGTTCTGGGTCCAGATGCCACAAAGGTGCAATTACAGTCAAATCATATTTAGAACAAATTTTTTCAAATTTTTCTTTTTGAAAATTACTTTTAATTCCACCATAAACCAATCCTTCTATTCCATATTTATCCTTGGCAATTTTCAGCAAATATTCTAATGCAACAAGTTCATCTTCGGTTTTGTCAGAATCAGAATTTATTGTGATTTGTGGAATTTGCATTGATTCAGATTGGAGTTTTGTCCATTGCATGTTTGGATGATGTAGCAAATGACTTTCATCAGATTTTGCAAATATGCTTAGAAGACAGGATACCTTATGACCTTGTTTTTGTGCTGCATAGATGGCAAAAGTGCTATCTTTTCCACCTGAAAAAAGAGAAGCAAGTTTCATTTTACAAAAAATCAGTTCAACAATTGTTTAAGTTTACTCAAAGGACGCTTCAATACTCATAATCGTCATCACAAAATCAGACGGCTTTTCCAATAATCATCAGCATCCGCATTATGTCTTAATGCGCATGATTTTAGTTTTATCCATTACAACCCAATACTCTACATTTTGTCCGTTTTCCAATTTTCCTTTAACTTCATCGTCAATTAGTGTAACGTCAATTGTTTCAAAAGTCTCAGAATCCATCAACTGAACAGTATCACCAGTCATAGAAATGATTTGGCCCACTTTTTTGTTAATCATAGGTACATGAATTTGCATACTGACAGGTCCTACATGAGGTCTTTTTTGACCATCAAAAATTCCCTCAGCTACGATTCTTGCTTTTGCTGCACCATGTTTTCCGGGTTTTGATGTATCATATTCAACAATTCTGCATGGTTCACCACTTGGTTGATCTGAATGGGGCAATAGAATGTAAGAACCAATTTTTAACGAACCAAGGTCAGATGGTTTACTCATGCAAAAACAGTTTTTGGTCGAATATTTAACTTTTCTACTTTAGTTGCTCTAAAATTGAAAGACTCATCAAATTAGTCATTGTCAGTCCTTTTCGATTAGCATCTCGTCTAGTTTGCTCACAATATTTTTTTACACTTTGATGACTCTTTTCACTTGCTACTTCTATGACAATAATGTTTTCAGAGTATGGAAATGTAAATTTGGAGGGATGTGAGCAAAAAGTTTCCATGTTTCCGATTCCTGCTGTCTCAATCTGGTCTTTTTTTACCAACAAATGGGCAATTTCAGAGAGATCCTCATCTTCGCCATATTCCATATAATAGACAGACACAAAATTTACATCCCCTTGAACCTCATGTTGGAATAGATCATCTTTGACATTAAAGACGAAAGATGTTTTTTCTTGGTTGTGAGCAACAAGATCATTTGTGATCTTTGAACTGTCCTTGAATTTAGCTAAAAGATAATGATTTGTTGAATCTGAAAAATAAGGTTTACTTTCAGATGAAAATGTACCAGTCACAAAGTACAACCTTTCAATATTTTTTGATGCTATCCAAGATTCTTTTAGTGTAACCGATTCATGAGTGTGCAAATACGGTGCACAAACATAACCAGAATACGACAATTGGAGTTTGGACATTAAACAATGAACAACGGTGAAGACTATTTATGCTTATATTGATTAGTCGATCAAATCACTACGATAGTTTTTTAATAGCAGTAAACTTCGTTCTTCTTGTCCCAAGCTAGCTCAGCCTGGTAGAGCTTCCGGCTGTAGTTGTTGGCTTTAGATGGCTGACCGAATAACAGCATATCAGGCATACAGAAACCGGGTTGTCGAAGGTTCAATTCCTTCGCTTGGGACCACAAACTTTTGATTTAAAATAATTGTAAAAATAATAAAAAGATAGACTAGGTTAAGAAAACATAAGATGAAATCTTAAATTAAAAATTCATTGTCTATTCTGTTTTTTTGACTTTTTGTGCTGCTGGGCCTTTTTTGCCTTCACCGATTTCAAACTCGACTTTATCGCCTTCGTTGATGAATCCGTCAACATCTGTTTTGTGAACAAATAGATCGTCTCCACCTTCTCTTTCAATAAAACCAAAGCCCTTAGTACGGTTAAACCATTTTACGGTACCTTGTTCCATTTAGTTTTCGAGTAGTTTATTCACTATATTAACTAAGGTGTTAAATTAGAAATCTTTTGGAATGTGTCCGTTTTCCTTTAGCCATTCAACTTGAGGAAGAGTGAATCTCCAAACAATATCACCTTTTTCAGCTTCGTTAAAATCCCAAGGTGCAATAATTACAATATCATTATCTCTGATCCAAACTCGTCTCTTTAATTTTCCTCGGATTCTACCTCGTCTTGTGATATTATCAGTACATTTGATCAAGACGTTTTCGCCACCAAGCATCTTAAGAACCCTGCCAAATAATTCCCCCTCTTCTGGAAGACGTATTTCTTTTAATGCACTTTCACTTTTTACTTGGCGCTTACCCATAATAGTAGACCACATTATGAGCATATAACTGATAGGTTTTTTTAAAAAAATAGATTATTGTAATGAGTTTTATGCGTTAGAATTAGAAAGAAAATATGGAGTTTAGGTGTATTGAAGAATGTTCACAGTGTTGTATTGAAAGAGAGTACTTTCCAAGTAAAAAATTTGGAAAAATTGGTGTTTTGATTCTGCCTGATGAAAAAAAGAAAATTGAGAAGTTAGCACAAGAAAAAAATTTGGACATTAAAATTTTACCAAGAATAGGAATTTCAAATAAAAAAGAATCATCACCTGAAAAAATTTTAGCGTATCAAATGATGGGAATTGAAAAAAACGGCAATACTTGTCCTTTTTTAGATACAGAAAGCGGGAATAAATCACCACATAATGGATTTCCATGTAAGATATACAACGACAGACCAATGGCATGTAGAACATATCCATTAATTGAATCAGATCCAATTACACTTGATGAAAAATGTAAATTTTGTAAAGAACATAAAACAGCAGATGAAAACCTGAATTCTGAAATAGAATCATTGTTAAAAATTAAAGAGCAAATGTACACAGATTCTCCATTTATTTGGAGATTTGCAACAGAAATCGGAGAAGAACAGGATAGTGACCTATTTGAATCAGGTTGGTTCTTAGAAGAATAATCAATTTTTATGGCACAAGTGTAAAATCAACCAAAAATACAAAAAGCATGAAGATTCTGGATTTGTATGAGTGAGGATGCATGGTCTAACTTAGACAAAGTAGATCAGAAAATTATTGAGATTCTTAACAACAATGCCAGAACACCATCAAAAGAAATTGCCACAGAATTAGAAAAATTAGGACATGATGTTTCAGACAGAACGATCAGAAAGAGAATTGAGCGTTTAGAAAAAAGTGGAATCATTAAAGGATACAAGGCAGTTCTAACAGATGTATCAGGAATTAACAAGTATCAATCAGTAATGATAAAATTAAAACCATCAAAATCACTGGAGTCAGTTAGAGATTCTATTATAGACTTTGTTAAGAAATTAAACAACTATGTTCTGGTTGCAAACATGGAAGGAGAATGGAAGATGCAAATAATCGTACAGATAGAATCTGAAAAAGATAACACGTCGGAAAAAATTGTAGAGAAATTCTCTGAAGAGATAACAGATTACAGAATTAATGAAATCGACATCAGAGATGTAAATATTCTCAACATGTCATTATTGTTATTGTAACAAAGAATATTCCGATTCTGCAACGTCTATGGCCTTTTTGACTTCATCTAATGTGAAAGGCTTTTGAATAAAGGCAGATACTCCGGAACTAAGTGTTTTGTGTACACGTTGAGTTGTTTTTTCATCAGCAGTAATAACTATAATTTGTAAATCTAATTTTTCTTTAAGTAATTTTTCTGCAACACCATCACCTTCAAGATCAGGCAACCCCATATCCAAAAGAAGTATAGGTTGTTTTCCTTCAGAAAACAATGACTTACATCCTTTAACACAATTTTTCCCATTTTCAAAGACATGAATATCAGAATATCCCAATTTCTTAACATAAGTTTGTAGTTTTAATGCTATGGCTTTACTGTCATCAACAATCACAATAGGTCTTGTAACTTGAGCTATTGTTGAAAACATTGTCTTTGCTTGTTGATATGTATCTCTTGCTTTATCAAAATCACCTAATTTTAAAAAACATTTTGAAGCACATAGAAGTGCGCCTTTTACATTATCAGAATTTTTTAGAGTAGAGTATTTCAGAAATAAATTTCCAGCTTCACCAATCTCATTTTCATATTCTTTTCCATGTTGTTTTTTACATTCAGCTGCTAACATATACAATAAGGCAGACTTGACAGGTTCAGATTTTTTTATAGATTCTGCCTGATTTGAGAATAAATTATGAGCTGTGATGTACTGTTTGTTTTTTAGATGAGCTAATGCAACTTCGCTGTTTGTTTTAATATCCAATGTCGTTACTCGGTTTTTTTATTTAATAAGATTTTACGAGGAGTTGTTCAAGGATTGATTACCGCGCGTCCAAGAATCTTACGTGCCTTAAGATCCTCTAATGCATTATTTGCATCATTAAGAGAATACCTTTTTGAAATCACAGGATTGATTGTTCCCTTTCTTGCAAGTGCAAGAAGTTCAACCATATCATTATAGTTTCCAGTATATGCTCCTTGAATAAGAATAGATTTTAGAGGAATGGTTACAAGAGATAGTTCCAAAGAACCGCCAAATAATCCTACCAATACTAGATTACCTCTCTTACGTAAAACAGCCAAGCCAGTTTTTACTGTAGGAGGGGCATTAACAAAATCAACTACGCTATCAGCGCCTTTATCATTGCATATAGACATAATTTTTTGAACAGTCTCAGGATCTTTTGAGTTTACTGTAAAATCAGCACCCATCTCTTTTGCAGTTTCTAATTTCTGATCATCTAAATCTACACAGACAATCTTTGCATTAGTTATTGCCTTTGCAATTTGTACGCCCATCAGTCCCAATCCACCAGCACCAACAATTACAAGAAATTCAGGAGAGTTTTGATTTGCTTTTTTGATAGCAGTATATGCAGTAAGTCCAGAACATGCAAGCGACGTTGCAGAATCAGAATCAACACCATCAAGTTTTGCCAAATATTTTGAATCAGGGATTAAAGAATAATCAGAATAACCACCATCTTGAAAAACACCCAGTGATTTTGGTGTATCGCAAAGATTTTCATTTCCTACTTTACATGCAGGACATTCACCACATCCTATCCAGGGGAAAACTAACACTTCATCACCTATAGAAATTCCAGAAACAGAATCACCAATTTCTTCAACAGTTCCAGCAATTTCATGGCCAGGAGTTACAGGGTATTTTACCCCTCTATCAGTTACTTTCATGAATTGACCATCACCAAGATCATAGCCACCTTCCCACAAATGCAAATCACTATGACAAACACCTACAGATTTTACTTTGACTAAAACTTGACTACCTTGAGGTTTGGGGGTTTCAGATTCAGTTACTGCAAGTGGCTCATTTGGGCCAGTTATCCTAGCAGATTTCATAAAATGATTTTTGATACTAACAATATAAGAGTTGACTGGATATGAGAAAAAAATAGAGCCCTTAGATATTATGGAGTAAAAAGTGAGTGCTTGTGTGAGTGAACCATCTACTCCCAGCAGTATTTCTCAGGAACCAGTAAATATTCTATTTAGCCCTCAATCTGTTGCAAAAAAAGACGTATGGGAGATTGATTTAATTCAAATTCTGAACTTGTTGATAAAAATTCTTGAAAAATCAGGTAAGAAAGATCTCAAAGTAGCAGGAATGGCAGCACTTTCATCGTCGTTAATTTACAGGATGAAAGTTGAGAGTATTTTTGCACTACAAAGAGCAGCAATGGAGAAAAAACCAATGCATCAAAGAACAGATGTTGATATTGATTTAATTGATATGCCATATAGACATGAATCCACATACCCAGTGTCATTAGATGATTTGTTAGGGTTGTTACAGAATCTAATTGGCACGATTGCAAATCCTCAGTCAAGAAGAAACAGACAAGTGGAGATAGAACCAATTGAAGCACCTGACTTTCAAGAATATTTCATTTCACTTGAAAGCATAATTGGAAAGTATGAAGACTTAGTTATGAAAAAAATTGCAGGCGCAGGATACGGATTACTACAGAACATAATTTCAGAATTAGACCCAGTTGATTCAATCAGATGTTTCTTTGCAGTATTATTTTTGGCAAGAGACCAAAAAGTAGACTTGGAACAGGTTGAAGATGATATCAAAATCACAGTAATAAAAGAAGAATTAACAAACTGATCAAAAATGAAGAAAGGGTTTCTTTAACTATATTTTATAGGAATGAACGAATAATTGGCCAAAATTGAAAGTATTGATGAAGCAACAGCAAGAGTCGAGGCAGCGCTTTACTCAGCAGGCAGACCGTTACGAGTAGAAGACATCATTAAAGCCTCAGGCACAGAATCAAGGACAAAAACACTTGATATTCTTCAAAATATAATGAAAAAGACAAAGTCTGCTTTCAAAGCACTTGAAGTAGTCATACTTCCAGATGGATCATATGTCATGCAGTTAAAACCAGAGTACAGTGCCACAGTTAAAAAATATGCTTCAAAACCAGTTTTGCCAAACGCCACCCTCAAAACATTATCATATATCGCATATCAACAACCAATATCATCAAAACAGCTAGTAGAAGTTAGAGGGTCAGGAGTTTATGCACATTTGAAAGAATTAAGACAGTTAGATTACATTAGTCATCAAAATGTTGGAAGAATTAAAATTTACACCACCACAGAAAAATTCCAAAAATATTTTGGAATTCAAGGAGATGTCGAGGATCTCAAACAGAGATTATTCTCAAAAGTAAGAAAAACAGCAAGTGCAAGACATACAAATCCTACACCACAAATAGTAACAGAAGTAAACTAAGCAAGATTTTTGCTTTAAGGCTAATTTATTGCGTTTTGTATAAATTAGAGTAATTCAGACAAGTTTTCGTGAGAAAATCAGTAGAGAATTTGGCAACCAGTAAAACAACTGGAGGAAGAAGACATCCACTTAGAATTAGAAGAAAATATGAAACAGATAGATATCCAAATGAAGCTGTAACAGGAGCTCAAGTAACAGTAACAAGACATGTTAGAGGAAAAAATAGAAAGACTGCACTAAAGGCAATTGATTTTGTTAACTTAGCAACAGGAGATGCTAAAGTAAAGAAAACAAAAATTCTCAAAGTTTTAGAAAACACAACAAACAATGATTACCAAAGACGAGGAATTATTACAAAGGGCGCAATATTAGAAACACAAGAAGGAAAATGCAGAGTTGTTTCTAAACCAGGACAAAACGGAATAGTAAACGCAATTTTAGTAAAGGAATAAAATGAAAGATTACGAACATGTCGTAATCTGGTTGGATTATTTCAACAAGAATTTAAAAAAATCAAAAGGTCGAAGACTAGGATTAGAAAAATGTGTTTTTGATCCTTCATTGAAAGAACTAATGGATGCAACAAAATCTGCAGGATTTGAAATTACAGAATCGGATGACAAAGTACGATTTCCAAAAAGACCATTTGTAAGATCAGGTTATGTTGTTTTACCAAAAGGATCCTCTAAGACAAAAATTCTTAACAAAATTTCCGAAAAACTTGTTGCAAAAAGGTCCAAACAATCAAAATAAAATCAAATCTAGCTCTTAGCTAAAGTAAAGTTGACAGAAGTCTATGATAAGAATACCATGATTAGTGTTTTTAATTGCAGGAGGTAGGCGAAATAATGCACCTAGCCGGTAGTGGCAGGGTAATCATTCAACTATCTAACAAATTAGTTGAAGGACAAATACTCTGTGACGAGAAGGGAACTAGAGTTGCAAAAGTAATGGAATTAATTGGTCCAGTAAGGAGACCATTTGCATCCGCAACTCCATTAACAAACAACATCAAGAAATACATTGGCAAAAGTGTTTTCGCAACTGAGTATTCTCCTGACAATTCAAAGAAAAAATTTAGGAGAAGAAGAAAATGAACATACTAGAAAAACAAAACTGTCCTGAATGTCAAGCAACAGTAGTTAATGACATGCAGAACGGAGAAATAATTTGCTCGGGCTGTGGCGTAGTAGTTGCAGATCAAGTGGCAGATTATGGTCCAGAAACAATAAGTTCGAATCTCGAAGACAAAATGAAGTTAGCAAGAGCAACCGGACAAACAACTTATTCCCAACACGATTTGGGAATCACAACTGAGATAGCAATTAGCACAAAGGACTTTAGTGGAAAAACAATCAATCACGAAGTTGCAAACCAAATGCACAATCTCAGAAAGTGGCAACAAAGAGTAAGAGTATCCTCACCAAAAGAGAGACGACTTGCAAATGTTTTAACAAAAATGGGTGAAACATGTGACGGGTTAGGTCTTTCAAAAAATGTGTTGGAGACTGCTTCTATGATATACAGAAACTTGGATGGACATGTTGATGTGAAGGGAAAATCAGTAGTAAGCATTACAGCTGCTACAATTTACATGGCATGCAAACAATGTGATGTAGTAAGATCGCTAGAAGAAATTATTCGAGGAATATGTCCAGCAAAAGATGTAAAATCAAAAACAAAACTTGCAGCAAGATACTATAGAACCATGGTAATGGAAATGGGACAAATAGCTGCCCCAGTAGTAACCATGGACAAATACATCTCAAAGATAGCAAACATGACACAAACTGAGGTCAGAGTCGAAAGATTAGCCTTAGAAATTGCAGAAAAAACTAAAGATAGCAGTATTGCAGATGGAAAAGCTCCAAATGGAATTGCTGCAGCATATCTGTATGTGTCATCAGTACTGCTAGGGCAAAACGTACTCCAAAGAGACGTTTCAGGTATTGCAGGAGTAACTGAAGTTACTATCAGAAATAGATGTAAAGAGATTCTAACAAGCTACAAACTCAAAATAACATTGAGACCATCTCTGGCCAAATATTAACACCCCCCCCCTCTTTTCATTTTATTATCAAAAATGCCCGTTAGGATCAGCTAAATTTCGTCGGTATTATATATAGAAACAAAACATTGCGCAACATGGCAGTTCTTGAAATTAAAGACCTTCACGTAACAAGAGAAGGGAAGGAAATTCTCAAAGGAGTTAACCTGAAAACAGGTCCTGGAGAAGTTCATGCCATTATGGGACCTAATGGTTCAGGAAAAAGTACACTAGCTTACACATTACTTGCACATCCAAAATACGAAGTAACACAAGGAGACATTTTGCTAGACGGTGAAAGCATTTTAGAATTAACTGCAGATGAAAGAGCAAAGAAAGGGTTGTTCCTAGGATTTCAATATCCAACAGAAGTTTCAGGTGTAGGATTCTCTCATTTTCTCAGAACAGCTTACAACTCTTTAAGTAAAGCACTAGAAGGAGATGATAGAGAAGTTTTCATCACAGTAAGAGAATTTCAAAAATATCTCAAAGAAAATTTAGAAAAAGTTGGATTAAAAGAAGAATTTCTTTCAAGATATCTTAACGAAGGATTCTCCGGAGGAGAGAAAAAAAGAGCAGAAGTTTTACAAATGGCAGTACTAAAGCCAAAGATTTCAATTTTAGACGAGCCAGATTCTGGTTTAGATATTGATGCAGTTCAAGCAGTTGCAAAAGCAATCAGTAAAGTTGCTGGAAAAGATTCAACAATAATTGTGATTACTCACTATGCAAGAATTTTAAAATTCTTAGACAAACTAGATTTTGTACACGTATTTGCAAGAGGGCAAGTTCTCAAAACAGGTGATGCATCACTTGCAGATAAACTCGAATCAGAAGGTTACGATTGGGTTTTAGAGCAAACCGCATAATTAAAATAATTTCTGCAATCATATTGATTTTCAAAGTTCATGTAGAATTTTCAAATGAATTTTTAGAAGTTAACGAAGATCAAATCAACATAGGGTTAAAATCAAAACCAATCAAAGGACAAGCAAATATGGAAATTATCAAAAAACTAGCAAAACATTTTGGAGTGTCCACCACACAAATCAAAATAAAATCGGGTCACAAACATCAAGAAAAGATAATAGAAATTTCACATTAGAAAATCTAGTTTTTGTTTAAATAGGGTTTTCAAATTGTACAGAACATGTCAGATAACAATGAACAATATTATTTCAATTTCTCATTTTTCAAAGTTGATCCAAAATGGAGATGGATGGCAGATTTAGCAAAAGAAGAATCTGCAAAAGAGGTAGAAAATATTTTAAAAAATTCAGGAATAAAATATAGATCATATTCTAATTTAGGATTAAGAGATGATGCAGATTTTCTTTTATGGTTTGTTGGAAATTCATTGTTGGAAATTCATTAGAAGAAATTCAAAAAGCAATAGAAAAGATATACAAGACTGTTTTTGGAAAATACATTATTCCATCTAGAACATATCTATCGTGTTCAAGACCATCAATCTATGTAAAAGGAGAGGGAAAAGAACATGGATTCATTACAGGTATGGAACCAAAAAAACACGTCATAGTTTATCCATTTACAAAAACTCGTGAATGGTATCTCTTACCTCAAGAAAAAAGACAAGAAATAATGGATGAACATATTGAAGTGAGTAAAAAATATCCACAAGTAGTGCTAAACACGACATACTCCTTTGGAATACATGATGAAGATTTCATGTTAGCATTTGAAGTAGATAATGTTAGAGATTTTCAAGACCTGATAATGGATTTGAGGGAAACCCAAGTGTCATCATATGTAAAAAATGACATCCCCATGATTGTGTGTATCAAAAAGGATATCGTGCCACTAATTTCCAGTTTAGGATAGAATTTCAAATGTACAAATCTTGGATAAACATAAATGAAGAAATTTCAAATATCTCTTAAAAATAAGGTGTAAAAGATGAAATACAAAAAACTAGGTAAGAGCGGAATTGAAGTTTCAGAAATAGGATTTGGGGCATGGAGTATTGCCTTAGACTGGTGGGGAAAGAAGATAGAAGAAGATGAGGCAAAAAGAATGCTCAAAAAAGCATACGATTTAGGAATTAATTATTTTGAAACTGCAGATATGTATGGAAAAGGAAAAAGTGAGAAACTCATAGGTGAAGTATTCAAAGGAATGAGAGATGAAATTGTTATATCAACAAAATATGGTTATGATTTTTCAAATGTTGAACAGATTGGTCATACAGAACTTCCACAAAATTATAGCCCAGAATATACAAGAAAAGCACTTGAAGCATGTTTAGAAAGACTTCAAACAGACTACATTGATTCATTAGGATTACACAATCCAAAATTACATCATATCAGAAATGATGAGACATTTAACACCATTGATACACTGATGGAAGAAGGAAAAATTAAAGCAGCCCAAGTTGCACTCGGTCCAGCAATTGGGTGGACTCAAGAAGGACTTGAAGCAATGGATAGAAAAAGTGTATCATCCATACAAACGGTTTACAATATCTTAGAGCAAACTCCAGGAAATGAATTGATTCAAAAAGCAGAAAAAAAGATGTGGGAATTCTTGTTAGAGTTCCAGATGCATCAGGAATTTTAACAGGTAAAGTAAAAGCAGACACTGTGATTCCAAGTAATGATCATAGAAAAGATAGAAAAGCAGAATGGAGAAAGTCTGCATTAGAAAAAGTAGAACAATTCAGACCAATTGCTGAACGAAACGGACTAAACATTACAGAATTTGCAATCAAATTTATCTTATCAAAAAACAAGATTGCATCAGTTTTACCTACAGTTGTAAGTGAAGAGGAAATTGAGATGTTTGCAGCAATTTCAGATGGAAAATATTTGAGTTCATCAGACATGAAAGAAATTGATGATTTGTACAACACATGGCCTGAGTACGAATTAAAAGCAACGCCTCAAGCAAATTAATTTGTGCATGAATTTTCCAATAGATTCTCAAAAAACCATAGAAGTCATTGAGAGAATGAAACTTGCAAAAATTGGCGAATATAAAAAATGGGAATCAATTATTAAAAAATTAAAAACGATGTTCCGTTAAACCATGGAGAATTAGAATACTATACCAACCTAACAAGAATTTACAAAGATTCCAGAATTACAAGTAGAAGCAAGGTTTACCACACAAAGTTATCAGAACAGGATGAAAAACCACCATGCAAAGAATGTGGGAAAGATTCATCATTTTATTGCAACATGAATGACCAGTATTTTTGTATAATTCATGTCGTAGGACATGATGAAAATGAAATTTAAGATGCAGGAACCGTTTCTTCTAGAGAAAACGAGTTTTCTACAAAATATTCAACACGTGTCTTTTTGAATTCACGTGAACTAAAGAGAATTTTGTAATCATCAACATGAATTTGATCTTGAATTGTTTTTGCCATTTTGTTTGCCTCGTCATGAGTTTTACAATGAATCATGGAAAAAACATTGTAAGGCCAATCAGGATATGTAGGTCTCTCATAACAATGACTTACTTGAGGGAATGCACCCAATTGAGCACCAACAGCAGAAATTTTGTCTTCAGGAACTTTCCAAACAATCATTCCGTTTGCAGTAAATCCTACTTGTCTATGTCTTAAAATTGCTGCAAAACGTCTCATTACTCCAATTTCTTCATAATATTTCATCTTTTCAAATAATTCATTTTCAGATATTCCAAGATTGTTAGCAGCTTTTACAAATGGTTCATCAATTATGTCCATGTCTTTTTGTAATTCACGGATGAAATCTTTGTCTTGTTCAGTTGGTTCAAATTTTACATTTTTAATTTCTTTTTTCTCCTCAGTTGGTGCAACATCATGCTTCTTTTCATCAACCATGTCAAGTTTTACACCTATTTTGAATAATTGTAATGTAGGGAGCATTCTGACTTTTTTAATTCCTTTTAGAACATTGAATTTTTCAAGTTCTGTTTTTAGATCAGAACCAGGAGGAACGGCCAAAGTGAACCAGAGATTAAACTGATGGTCACGTTCATAATTATGACTGACACCAGGATGACGATTAATCTGGCTTGCAACAGATTCTAGTTTGTCAGATTCTATTTCCATTGCTACCAAGGAACTTGTGTAACCTAGTTTTCTAGTATCAAAAATTGCGCTAAGCTGTCTTAAAACGCCAATTTCTTTTAGTTGTTTTAGGCGTTCTTTAACAATCTCAGGAGTAGTGTCAAATTTTTTTGCAATTGCATCAAATGGCCTAGTAACTAATGGAAAAGTCCATTGAATTTCATTAAGAAGTTCTTTGTCTAGTTCATCCATTGACGTCAATAAGACAAAGACCCTTTCATTCAATTAAAAATGTAGCTAGGTAGACATGCTAAAATTTAATACATAAATAGAAATCCCAGCCCTTTTGATCGATGATAGTAGACCTAAACCTTCATGGAAAATCAATAGTTGTGATTGGAGGAGGCAATGAGGCACAAAAAAGAATCAATTCTGTAATCAAACAAGAATGTGACATCACAGTGATCAGTGACAAGGTAAACTCACAAATCAACAAACTTGCAAAATCAAAAAAAATTCAATTAAAAAAACAAAAAATTCAAGATACTAGGTTCATTTCAGAATTCAAACCAGACATTATTATTACAACAACCAATGATAAAAAACTCAATCAAAAAATCATCAGTGCAGGGAAAAAAAGAAGAATTATCACGTATAGTTCAGATAACCCCGAAGAAAGTGATTTTTCAAATCCAGCAATAATTGATTTTGAGAAAATAATTCAGATTGCAATTTTTACTGGAGGGCAAAGTCCTGCAATGTCAAAAAAGATCAAACAAAAATCAGAAAGGGTGTTTAGAGAGATAATTACAAAAGCGGATATCAGTCAAATTAAAATTCAAAAGATCGCAAGAAAGGTCGCAAAGGATCACATTCCAACTCCAACAGAAAGAAAAGAGTGTCTTCGCAGTATCATGAATGATAATGGGATTGATCAGTTAATAAAAGACGGTCAGATGAAAAAAGCTGAGAAAAGAGCCATTACAATAGTGAGGAATTGGGAATGAATCAAAATATCATTAACGCACGTGTAACTTTTCGTAATTCACCAATCCATATTTTAGAACAGTTTACAATAAAAGACATTGAAGAGGCATATGACAAATTCAAAAAACATTCAGGATTAGAGGAATGTGTTATAATTCAAACATGTAATCGAATAGAGTTGTTTGGAAGATCAAAAGATCAAGAGTTTGATAAGATAAAGAAGACATGGGCATCATTAGCAGGGCTAGAGGAACAAGTTTTTGATGAAAACATGGAAATTGAAGAGAACAAAAATGCTTTGCATCATTTATTGAAATTAACATCAGGATTAGACTCTATGGTATTAGGGGAAGAGCAAATACTAGGCCAAATTAAAAATTCTATTACTTCAGCAAGGGAGAAGAAAGCATCAGGTCAACATCTCAACACATTATTTGATAAAGCAATCAGAATGGGAACTAGAATCAGAAACTCTAGCGGAATTGGTAAAGGAGGAATTTCAGTTGGCTCAATGGCAGTAAAACTTGCAGAAGAAAACATTGATGAGTTAAAAACAAAGAAAACATTGCTTATTGGTACTGGAGAGGTTTCCACACTAGTTGCAAAATCATTACAAAGACGTGGATATGCATTTGATGTAACTAGCAGAACGCTAAGCAGGTCAGAAACATTTTGTGAAACTATGGGAGGAAGCCCAGTTAAATTTGAACAAGTTCTTTCAGGATTTGATAACTATGATGTAATATTTGTAGCAACAACTGCACCATATTTTCTTGTTACATATGAACGGATTATAGAAGCAATGAAAGACAAAAACAGAGGTATGATGATTTTAGATTTATCAAATCCAAGAACAGTAGATGAAAAAGTTGCAACCATTGGAGGAGTGAAGTTGATGAATCTAGACCAAATTGCAGAGATGGTAGAGAAGAACATGAATGCAAGATTAAACAAGGTAAAAACCGTTGAAAATATAATTAACGAAGAAGTACTAGTATTGGAAGCCTCAATGAAAAGACTAGATGCAGAACCACTTGTAAAAGATGTATTCAAGAATATTGATTCACTTAGAGAAAAAGAGTTACAAAAGGCACTTCAAATGTTAGATGAAAAAGACGAGAAAAGAATCAAAATAATTGATGAATTAACCAAAGCAGTAGTAGAAAGCATTGTTTCAACTCCAATGAACAATATCAGAAAAGCATCTGAACAAGGCAATCCAGAGGTAGTGAACCTTGCAAGTAAACTGTTTGACTATAAAAAACAAGAACAGGTAGACTAGGATTATATTTTACCCAAAGAGAATTTTTAATATGTCATTTCCAACCAGACGTCTCCGCAGATTAAGAACATCAGAAAAAATGAGAGAGTTAATACAACAGACTACGCTTTCTCCAAAGGATTTCATTTGTCCTGTATTTGTTCAAGAAGATCTTAAAACAAGAACAAAAGTGGAGTCAATGACAGCAATTGAAAGATTGCCATTAGAAGATGTTAATGATGAGGTGGGAACCATTAGCGATTTAGGTATTCCTGCCATTATGTTATTTGGCATTCCAACTCAAAAAGATGAAGTAGGCTCTTCTGCATTTGAGGATAACGGAATTGTTCAAAAAGCAATTTCACAAATTAGAGAAAATTTTGGAGACAAGATAGTAATCATGGCAGATGTATGTCTATGCCAGTTTACATCCACAGGGCATTGTGGAATTATTCAGGGAAACAAGATTGATAACGATACTAGTTTAGAAACACTTTCAAAAATTGCAGTAAGCCAAGCTAAAGCAGGAGTCGATACCGTTTCACCTTCTGCAATGATGGATGGGCAAGTTGCAGCAATAAGAAATGCACTTGATGATGAAGGTTTTTCAGATGTCTCAATAATGTCACATTCAGCTAAACATCGCTCAAACTTTTATGCCCCATTTAGAGATGCTGCAGAATGTGCACCAAAGTTTGGAGACAGAAAGACATACCAGGTTCCATATACAAATGCTAGAGAAGCAATGATGGAAGTAGAAACTGACATCAATGAAGGAGTAGACATTGTCATGATAAAACCCGCATTATCATATTTAGATTTGATTGCAGAAACAAGAAGAAGGTTTAACGTTCCAGTTTCAGCTTATAGTGTTTCTGGAGAATATGCTTTGGTAAAGGCAGCATCACAACTAGGATATGTAAATGAGAAGGACATGACAGAAGAGATACTATATTCAATAAAGAGAGCAGGAGCAGACATGATCGTGACTTATTTTGCAAAATCTGCTTCAAGATTTCTTCAAGAATCATGAGAAACGACGAGCGTTACGAGATCCAAAGGGCATTTGATTTACTGCCACATGTCATAGGTGCAAGTTGGGCATCAGTAGAATTCAGAATGAAGGGTATCAAAAAACCTACAAGGGAAGAATTTCGTGAAAAAACTTTAGAATATCTAAAGATGGCAGAACCAATCTTTGAGTCATATCCTGATGATGAAGAATTTGATGCCATCCGAAAGTATATCGATTTTAGAAAAAAAGAAGAGTATAAGAAGATAGTTTCAGGGTTGAATAAAGAGATTGAGAAAAGATACGATAGATATGTTGATTACGGTTAGATTTCTTGTTGTAGTTGTTTAAGATATTCTTTTAGAATTCTAGTTCTTCTTTTTGCCTCGATTTTCCCAGATTTTGTATTCATTAATGATTCAAGCTTAAGTAATTTTTGAAAGAAATGATCTACGGTCCATATTTTATCATCAGGAGTTCGTTTTTTGCAAAATGGATCATCAAGGTTGTAAAATGGTCTTTTCAGAGAACCGCCCGTAGCAAAAACTCTAGCAATTCCGATTGCACCTAATGCATCCAACCTATCAGAATCTTGGAGTATTTTCCCTTCAATTGTTTTAGGAATTTTCTTTTGGGAGAAACTATGATCACGTATGGCATCAGAAATTATTGTAATTTCATCTTCAGAGTAACCATATTTTTTTAGAATTTGTTTTGATTTTTTTGCACTTTCAATAGAAGACATTTTTGAGCGCTTGTGAGATTTTGGATAAGAGACAATATCATGTAATAGTGCAGCACTCAAAACTAATTTTTCATTTGCTTTTTCTTTTTTACAAATATTTTGTGCATTTTTGTATACTCTCATAATGTGTTCAAAATCATGGGCAGTGTCATTTTCCATTATTTTTTTTATGTCTCTTTTGAGTAATTCAAGAACCTTCATTTAGAATCTCCATATTTTTGGTTTTACGAATTTTATTTTTCTCTGAGTAATTAATACTGTCCAGTTTATAGATGCAAAAAGTACAATTATCCCTATCCCAACACCGTCAATTAACAATATACCAGTAAGTCGGTCTTCAAAAATTTCTAGAAAAGGTTGCAAAACAGTATTTCCAAAATAAATCATTATAATGTACGAGATTGTTCTGCCAAACCAAAATCCAATATAGATTCCAATGCTTTTTGCACGCATTAACCCATAAGTGATGAATAGCATATTACTTGGGAGAGGAGTAGCACCGAAAAGAAATGATGCAATCAAATAACCATATTTTTTGTGATTTAGATAATCTCCAATTATATCAAGATTAGATTTTTGCTCTTCCCCAACAAATTTTCTAAATAATCCACTAATTTTTTTTAGAAAAAATCTACCAATAGTAGCACCAGTGGCGCCAATCATGGCAAGAAAAATCACATTCAAGTTTGGGTCAAGAAGATAAAACGATGTAAGAACAATCCAGCTTGGAGGCATCAAAATGGGGGAAGCATTTACAAGAATTAGTACAAGAAATATTCCAAAATACGATAATTCCCCAAAAATTTCAAAAATATCTGCCATCTTTCAAAGATTATGCTAGTTTTTTTGTTTCTAAACCCTTGGATCTGGATTTAGTCATGAAATAATTTGATTCTGATCCAAAAAATTAAAAAATTACAAATTTTTCATAACAATGATCATGTATTGTAAAAAATTGGATCAATCATGCAATATCTTTATAAGCAAATTACACCTATAGTCATGCATGTCCGAGATGATTTGGAAGTGTTTTAGATGCAATCTATCTTTCAAGGACGAAAATGTAGCAGAAATGCACAAACAGATTTCAGAGCATTCTGTAAGTAAAGTAAAAGCACTTGTTGCTTAATTTTGAATTAAATTAGTGCAGAGAGTGGGATTTGAACCCACGAACTCCTAAAAGAAGGGATTTCCTATTTGGATGATCTTGAGTCCCTCTCGGTTGACCGGGCTTCGATATCTCTGCAATGAGAATGGGCCAAGAGCAGTATTTTTCGATTACTATTTGGAAAAATCCAAAAAATGATCTATTGTTTTGAAGAAATTTTAACAAAGCTTATAATCGTGCTCAATGGATTCAAAAATACATGGCAGAATTCATACCAATTTCACAAGTAAAAAAAATGCGAAGTGGAATAAATGCTAAAGCAGAAGTGAAAAGCAAAGGGGACCCAAGAACTGTTAATCTAAAAAATGGAGGAACAGTTGATGTCTGTGATGCAGTAATAGCTGATGGTGAAACGGAAGATGACCAAATGAAATTGACATTGTGGGGAGACGATATCAAAGCAGTAAATGTTGGAGATGTTGTTGTAATCACAAATGGATATACCAATGAATTCAAAGGTGAAGTGTCCTTAACAAAAGGTAAATTTGGTCAGATGGAAGTAAATCCTCAATAATTTCTTTTATTGTCTTGATTATTTTTCAGATCTACTAGTATTATGACAGCACCAATTATAGACACAATTATTCCCAAAATAAGTAAAAATCCAGAAATCATCAATGGTAAAACCATACTCATAACAGGAGAATTAGGATTTGTCAAAGATTCAGAATTTTCTGGATCTTCAGAAAACATAGCAACTATAGTAACGCTTCTAGTGCCAAGGTTTTGAATTTCAAGATTTAACGTATCAGATTGGGATATTTGCAACACTTCAAAAAGAATAGGTTCATCTTGAACAAATGTTCCATAACTATCACCAAAAATATTTGAAATTGTTATAGATAATTCATCTCCGGCCTGATAGTTAAGAATTTGAACACCCCACAATAGAGGAATGTTTGACGAATAAGTCGTGTAGGAAAAATAGGCTGAATCACCAGGCATAATTTCAGCTTCATTAGATATTTCATCAAACATACCTTCAAACAATGAAGAGACAGAGAAATCACCAGGGCTAGTAGCATTGGTTGGAACTGCAGATACGGCAATAGAAAGAGAAATCATCACCAAAATAATTCCTGAAATAGAAATAATAGGTCCACGTTTTTTCATTATAAAGACACTTAGGTAAAACCTACTTTAAGGTTATAGAAAAAATAGTTTAACGTTTTTTTCTTGCGGGTTTCTTTTTGGTTGCTTTCTTTTTGGTTGCTTTCTTTTTGGTTGCTTTCTTTTTGGTTGCTTTCTTTTTGGTTGCTTTCTTTTTGGTTGGGTTGCTTTCTTTTTAGCTGCAGTTTTTCTTGCGGGTTTCTTTTTGGTTGCTTTCTTTTTGGTTGCTTTCTTTTTAGCTGCAGTTTTTCTTTGTTTATCTAAAAATTCCCTTAGTTTTGATGATGCCTTCTCTAATGCCTTTTTAACAGATGATTCAGATTTTTTTCGTCTTTCTAATTCTTTTACAAATTTCTCGGCATCTTTCTTACTAGACATCATTGTCTCACGTAAGGAAGGTTTTGCTTGAGATTGTTTTTGAATTTTAGTAGAAATCTTTGATTTTATTGTATCAAATTTGGCAACATCATCAGCAATTTTTTTGGCAGTTTTTTGCCTGTTTTTAATTTCAGAAATTAATTCCTCAACATGATCTCGGAGTGAACGTAATCTGGATTCAGCATATTGTTTTTCTTCAGGATTTTCAGAAAATTCAATTTCTTGCTCAGTCTGTTCAATTGCCTCTTTTTCTCTAGTCAATCTTTCCTCAGCAGCCTGAATTAGCCTTTCAATACTTGCCAATTGGGAGTTTTTTTGGTTAAGAACATCAGAAACATCAGAAGCATCTTCTTTCTCAGATTCAATTTTTTTATCGATAGAATTAAGACCTGAAGAAGATCGTCTTTGAGCAGAAAGAACTTCTTTGAGTTGTTTTTCTGCTTTTTTTCTTAGTCTGGTTGCTTCTTGTTGTTTTTTACGCAGCTGTAGAACTGTTTTTTCTAAGGATTCCAATGATTCAAACAAATCAAAAGAGTCGATTAAGTTGTTAATATAATCAGGATTTGACTTACCAGTTAAGAAAATTAACTAATATTGATCGCCAAAATCATTTTTTTAAAAAATATTAGTCAATGAATTTGATAATAATCATGGATTTTCATCCAAAAGACTTGCCAATTTCTAAAACATATGATCTAAAAGATGAAAAAGAAGCATCAAATGCTGTGGAAGACATGGTGAGAATCGGATTCCAAGATAAAAAGGAAGGATTCAGAGTTTTGATGCCAAAAGAATCAAAATTAGCAAAAAGAATTGGATACACTGTTACAACAGGGGTAACTCATGGATTAAGACAAAAAAATGAAATCCGAGATGTCAGGTATTGGACATATCATCATGATGATGACCACTATGCAATAGTTTTGATCAGTAATTCAGCATTGACAGAATTAGGTTTTTGATTTTTCAAAAATTTTATAGAGTTTAGTTCTATTTGCCATTACACCTGCAAGCATTATTCCAATGACAGCCCCTCCTATCACATCCATAGGATAATGTTGTAAAACATAGATTCTGCTCACAGAGATCATTACAGGATACAAGAACATCAAATATGCCCCACGTGGGAATCTCTCAGATAATGCATAGCCTAAAATTATTCCAAATATCATAGACCTAGCAGCATGTCCAGATGGATAAGATGCATCAAATCCTCCTTCACAGAACAGGGCAAAAGTATCGCGGCTGATTTCTACAGGAAATTCTACACCCTCATAATCAAAATCAGGCCTGTCACGGTCAACTCCACATTTTATGTAGCCAGTTAGAAGAGTAGACAACACAATTAGAATCATTAAGGTAATTCCAATTCTTCGAGTTTTAGGAATAATTAACATCAGAATTCCAAACATTAGCATGTTAAAGACATCACCACTTTCTGTAACATACTGCATTACAATGTCAAGAGTTGGATTTCCAATATTTTGAGAGAAAAATAAAACAACACTTTGATCAAAGCTGTCTGTGATTCCCGAATAGACAAATCCAGTTAGAATTAAAAATAAAATTGTCAGTAATACAAATGAGCGAGACCTAATATCAAAAAGCCAGTTTTGCAATCAATCAAACTCCATGTATGCATCTTTTAATTTTTGTCAATAGATAAGTTTTGGAAATCATTGTTGTTGAAAAGGAATTGATAAAATAATTCTGATCGGCTCAAAGAATTTAACCAAGTGGATAATAGAAAAGGCGTGAAGGTACTCACACTAGACGATTTTGACTTAAAAGGTAAAACTGTTTTTTTGAGGGTCGACATGAATTGTCCAATTGATCCAGAAACAATGGAGATTTCAGGCACTAAAAGAATTGAAGAAGCTATTGAAACATTACAATCACTAAAGGAATCCAAAGTAGTAGTTGCATCACACCAAGGAAGAGTTGGAAATAATGATTATACCGGTATGGACAAACATGCAAAAGTTCTTGAAAAATTGATGAATCGTAAAATAAAATATGTCGAAGATGTAATTGGAGAAGCTGCACAAAATGCAATTAAGAATTTAGAAAATGGAGACATTCTACTTTTAGATAATCTCAGATTATGTGCAGAAGAAAACTACGAGTTTACACCAGAGAATGCAGCAAAAACAATAATGGTGACACGCTTGGCCAAACTATTTGATCTTTGTGTATTAGATTCATTTCCTAGTGCTCACAGATCACACCCATCAATTGTTGGTTTTCCACAAGTATTACCTGCATGTGCAGGAAGAATTGTTGAAAGAGAGGTTCGAAACCTAGATGAAATCATGACTGTAGCTAAAGCGCCTCATGTGATAGTTCTTGGAGGATCTAAAGTACCAGACAGACTTGAGGCAATCAAATTACTCATTCAAAATGGACGTGCAGATCATGTCTTGTTAACAGGATTGATAGGAAATGTGTTCATGCGTGCACAAGCCAGAGTAAAATCTCCGCTTGGAATAAAAAGAGAAGAAGAAGTGGTTGCAAAAGCTCACACATTGATAGGTGAATATCCAGATGTGTTTGCAACACCAGTAGATATTGCAATTGACAAAGATGGTGAAAGAGTAGAGATGGATGTAAGAGAGATGGGCAAAGGAGATAAGATTTTTGATTTAGGTCCAAAAACTGTCGAATATTATTCAAAATTAATTGCAGGTGCCGGAACTGTATTTATCAGCGGCCCAGCAGGATTTTTTGAGAAAGAGAATTTCAGCTATGGTACAAAGGCACTACTGACTGCAGTTGCAAATTCAATGGCAACTACAATTGTTAGTGGAGGTCACCTGACAACTGCATTAAAACAACAAGGCTTGGCAGACAAAATCAATCATATCAGTACGGCAGGTGGAGCATTAGTACTTTATCTTACAGGAGAAAAATTACCAATGATAAAAGCACTTGAAGATGCCAGAATAAAATACCAATCTAAATAGTAGATTTACACGAAGAGTTTGGGCAAATTCGGTCTTCAGATTTTCCAAGAAAGACATCTTGGCCACAAGCATTGCAGTGAAGTTTTTCAACAGTATCAAATAGTTTTAGATGAATTGTTGTGAAATTTTGTGCAACGTTTCTTGCAAGACCAGACGCACAAAGTTCATTGATAAAAGATTCAATATCATCAATTATCCAAGAAGGATTAATGTCACCATTTGTTTTAAGAATCTCAAAAATGGAATCGTTTGTAAAAATTGTGTCAACTTCATTAAATTTTTCAAAAATTATCTTTCTTATTTGAAGTTCAACTGGAACATTAGGAGTAAAACTCATACTAGTACAGATTTGCTGCCTCTTCTTTTAGTTTGTCCACATCTTCTGAGTTTTCAAGATGTTTTCCAATGTAGGTATAAAGAGCAGATTTAAGCACCTTAAGAGACAATAAGGCACATTTTATTCGGACCGCCTGAAGATGTTCAAGACCCAATTCACTTAAGACATCATTTTTTTCAATTTTTCTTACATCCTCAATACTTTTTCCTTTGGTAATTTCAGTCAGAACAGAAGAACATGCCATGCAAATTGCACATCCCTTACCATGAAATTTGATATCAGTAACCTTGTTGTCATCAATTTTCATATCAATGTCAATACTATCACCGCATAAGGGGTTTGAATCATGAAAAGTAACATCGTGATTCTCAATTTTTCCATAGTTAATTGGATTTCTTGAATAATCCACAATCATTTCATGGTAAATGTCAGCATTACTACTCATAACTTGAACACCTTTGCCACCGTATTTAATGAATTAACAAGTACATCAATATCTTCTTTAGTGTTGTAAATGTAAAAACTTGCTCTGGATGTAGCTGCAACATTTAGTCTCTCCATTAACACTTGCGCACAATGATGGCCAGATCGTACTGCAATTCCCTCTTCATCAATAATTTGGGCCACATCATGTGGATGCACATCTGCAAAATTAAATGAGATTACACCACCACGTTTTGAAATATCTTTAGTGCCATAGATGTGAAGTCCCTTAACTTGAGATAATTTCTCAATAGCATATTTTGTTAGTTCGATTTCATGTTCACGGATATTATCCATTCCAATTTTTGTGAGATAGTCAATTGCGGCTCCAAGACCTACAACATCAGCAATGTTTGGAGTTCCTGCCTCAAATTTGTAAGGCAAATCATTCCAAGTTGTTTCATATTTGTGGACCTCACGAATCATATCACCACCACCATGAAATGGACTCATAGTATTAAGCACAGATTTTCTAACCCATAATACACCAATTCCAGTCGGACCTAACATTTTATGGCCAGAAAATGCAAAAAAGTCACATCCTAATTGTTCAAGGTCAACTTTCATGTGAGGTACTGCTTGAGCTCCATCAATTAATGTAAGAACACCTGCTGCTTTACATTTTTCAATAATTTTTGGAGCATCAGTGATTGTACCAAGTACATTTGACATCAAACTAAATGTTACAAGTTTTACTTTGCCTGTTGCCAAAAGTTTGTCAAGATCATCCAAAATCAGTTCACCATTATCATCCATTCCAATATATTCTAATTTTGCACGTTTTTCTTGTGTAAGAAGTTGCCATGGAACGATATTGCTATGGTGTTCATATTCAGTAGTGACAATAATATCCCCTTCATTGATGTGAGTCCTTCCCCATGCATATGCAACTAGATTAATTGCTTCAGTTGTTCCTCTAACAAAGATTATCTCCTGTCGATCTTTAATGTTAACAAAATTTGCAATCTTATCTCTAGCTTCTTCATAAGCTTCTGTTGCTTCTTCAGCTAGAGCATAAACTGCTCTATGGATATTTGCATTATGGTTTTGATAATAATCAGTAATAGCATCAATTACTTGATTTGGTTTTTGTGTAGTAGATGCATTATCAAGATAAACTAAGTGTTTGTTATCTCTAACAGTTCTTGTAAGTATAGGGAAATCTTTTCTTAAATTTTCAAAAGTTGATTCTACACTTTGCATATCTTAAACCTCCACGTAAATTTCGCTGTCGTCTATTTTAACATTGTATACTTTTAGAGGTGTTTCAGCAGGAAGGTTTTGAGGTTCACCACTCTCTAAGTTGAAAACAGAGAGATGTAATGGACATCGTACACCTTCATCACTTAGAAATCCAGTTGAAAGATCAGCATCAGCATGAGTACAAATTAGATCTGTTGCATGGATTTTTCCCTTTAAATTTGCTAAAAGAATTTTTTTTTCATCATGCGTAAATCCAAAAAGTTGTCCTTCTTTTACTTGATCTATATTACAGACCTTTATCCATTCAGACAAAAAAATCACCTATACTTGTAGTGTTGTTCTATTTCAGCATCTTCGTTGTAACGTGTTTCTTCTACTTCAACAAATTTGGTTAGTTCTTCATCAGTATTGACAGTAAGTTCACGGTTTTCCCATTTAGATTCAATAAGATAAGCAATCCATGCCCTGACTTGGTAAGACATCTTTCTTGAAAGTGGTTCCAAAAATCCTTCAACAATAGTTCTTTCAGCTTCTTCATGGCTTAGACATCTTGTTTTCAAGTAGAATACTTGTTCTTCATCAATTTGAGCTACTGATGCAGAGTGTGTTGCTTTAACATCATTTGTGAAAATTTCAAGTCCAGGAATTGCATCAGATTTTGCATCTTTATCCAACAGAATTGAACGGCCAGACAAAAAAGAGTTTGATTTGACAGCCTTTTCTTTAATTCGAATCATACCTTTGAACAAAGATTTTGATTTGTTTCTAAGGATTGATTTTTCAACTACACGCCCCTCAGTTGCAGGACTCTCATGATTCACATTTGTTTGAATGTCAAATGACTGTTCATTATTTCCAAATACAACTTCTGAATCATTTGATGATGCACCTGTTCCATTTAGGAAATAGTCAATTTTGTATCTGGACAGCATTGAACCAAAGAGTCCAGAATACCAGTTTATTTTTGCATCTTGTGCAAGATCAGTTCTTCGTGTAGAAAAGTTAACTGCATGTTGATCAATCATTTGTAATGTGGTAACATCAAGTTGCGCATTTGCTGCAACATTGGTGTTGAGTAATTCCAGATATGCTTGTTGAGAATCAGATTTTGGAGAATATAGTTCTTGGACAACTGTTGCTTTGCTGCTTTCATCAGCAAAAATGATGTTCCTAGATATTACTGAGAGCCCATCATCAGACAAGCAAGATAAGAAATGAATTGGTTTTTCTAGAATCAAATTACGTGGAATGTGGATGAATATACCTGAGTTAAAGGCTGCATTGTTTAAGGCAGTGAATTTATCATCTTGAGATTTTGATGATTCTAGTGCTTTTTTGACTAGTTCGGAATTGTTTGCAATTGCATCAGAAATAGAAGAGATTACCAATCCTTTTGATTTTAGATCTTCAGGTAGGTTGATTTTAGTTATGTGTGTGCCAATTTGGATAATGCAAATTTCGTTTTCAAGTTCGCCCAATCTTTTTTGAAGAAAAGAAGGTGTGGTTTGTGCAGTTGATGCAGACAATGAAACTTTTTCAGGATCCATTTTTTTTGCATCAGTATACTTATTGTAAAGAGGAGATAGTTCAATTGGAAGACTGTCATAAACAGACAAAGAGTCTTTCCTGTAATTTTTTAGCCAATCAGGTTCATTATATGATGAAGAAATTTCATCAATGTGACTTGTATCTAATTTGGAAAGTGTTTGAGACATGTTTAATCAAAATGAAAATTGGAGTTTATCCCACAGAGTCGTCCATCTCTAGTTTGATGAGTCTGTTTAGTTCTACCGCATATTCCATTGGAAGTTCTTTGGTAAATGGTTCCATGAAACCATTAACGATTAAGGACAATGCTTCTTCCTCAGAAAATCCTCTGCTCATAAGATAGAAGATTTGTTCATCACCAATTTTTCCAACTGTTGCTTCATGAGTGATTGTAGCATCTTCCTGATTAATTTCCATGTATGGATATGTATCAGTTTTTGATGTATCGTCTAATAGTAGTGCATCACATCTTACAGTAGATTTTACATTAGTAGCTCCTTTTGCTACATTAAGCAATCCTCTGTAAGTGGAACGTCCATCCAATCTACTTACAGATTTGGAGGTAATTTTAGAGGTTGTATTTGGTGCCAAATGAACCATTTTTGCACCTGTATCTTGGTGTTGACCTTTGCCTGCAAATGCAATGGATAATGTTTCACCATGTGCACGTTCGCCCATAAGATAGACACCAGGATATTTCATTGTAAGTTTGCTTCCAATGTTTCCATCAATCCATTCAACAGTTGCACCTTCATATGCATAAGCTCGTTTTGTTACAAGATTGTAAACATCGTTACTCCAGTTCTGAATTGTTGTATATCTTAGATGTGCATCTTTGTGTGCAACTAGTTCAACAACTGCAGAGTGTAATGACTCTGAAGAGTAAACAGGAGCAGTACATCCTTCAATATAGTGTACATCTGCACCTTCATCCACAATGATCAATGTTCTTTCAAATTGACCAATGTTTTCGGCATTAATTCTAAAGTATGCTTGTAGGGGCATGTCAACTTTGACACCAGGTGGCACATAGATGAATGAACCGCCACTCCAAACTGCACTGTTTAGTGCTGCAAATTTGTTATCCTCGGGAGGAATGATTTTTCCAAAATATTTTTTGAAAATTTCGGGATGTTCTTTTAGAGCAGAATCAGTATCCAAAAAGAGAACACCTTGTTTTTGCAAGTCTTCTCTTAGATTGTGATATACAACTTCAGATTCGTATTGTGCCCCAACACCTGCCAAGAATTTCTTTTCAGCTTCTGGAATTCCTAATTTGTCAAAAGTGTTTTTGACATCTGCTGGAACATCATCCCAGTTCTTTTCTGTTTTCTCAGATGCTTTTGCATAATAATAGATATTTTGAAAATCAATGACACTGAGATCTCCACCCCAAGTTGGCATTGGTTTTTTCATAAAAATTTCATAAGAACGTAATCTAAAATCAAGCATCCATTGTGGTTCATCTTTCATTTTGCTGATGCCAATTACTGTTTCCTTAGTCAGGCCTTTCTTGCTAAGGTGGACATACATTTCTGTAGAGTCCTTAAAATCATATTTTGAATAATCCATGTCAAGGTTTTCAGTTGCCATGAGCAAAATAACCCCGTTATATTATAAATACATGAGGAAAAATAGGCAGAGCTAAATAGGCAGAGCTAAAGTTTGTTGTTAATATTTTTTAGTAGTTTCTTTTGTTTTTTGTCTTTTTTCTTTTCTTTCTTTTTGTCATTCTTTTTCTTTTCTTCTATTTCTAGCTCAAGTTCAATTTCAGTCACAGTTGATTTTTCACAATGAGGACATGTGATATGGATATTCTTTTTAATTTCATATTCCAGGTTATGAAAAATATTTCAAAGTATTAGAATTTGATCATTAATTATGCAACAGTTAGAGTGTTTTTCATTGCATCAAATGCACCTGCAACAGTATGAACTTCAGCCACAGTATTTTTGACTTTGAATTTTTTTAATTCATCTGAAGTGAATGGCCCAATAGAAACTACAGAAAGTTTTTCAAGATTATCCAATAGAGTATTTTTATCATAATCTTTAGTCATTATTTCAAAAAATCCTCTAACTGAAGAGGCACTGGTAAACACAACACCATCAATCTTGTTTTGGGAGAATAATTCTCTGAATTCGTTCCATTGAGAAGTATCTCTAAATGCACAAACATCGTACAAATGAATTTCAAAAACATCAATTCCAATTTTGTTGAGCAACTCCTTTAGAAATGGAGTAGATGCACCACTTCTTGGAACAATGACTTTTTTGCCAACTGCGTTGAGTTGTGTAAATAATTCTCCAACACCTACAGAGGAAAATGTTTCTGAAGGATGATGATTGACTTTAATTCCTTGTGCTTCAAGAGCAATGGTAGTTTTTGGACCAACTGAAATAACAATTGTGTTTGCAATTGCCAATTGTAGTGTTTCTAGTTTTCCTAACTCTTTTGCAGTATCAAATAGTAATTTCACTGCTTTAGAACTCATAAAAACAGAATAATCAGGATTGTAAGTTTTAACAGAGTCTAGAAATTCATCAACAATTTTTTCACCTTTGCTTACAAGTTCAATGGTAGGTAATGGTATGGGAGTTGCATTGTTTTGCTCAGCAAGTGAAATGAATTCAGCAGAATCGTCTCGTGAACGAGTGATTGCAATAGTTTTTCCATCAAGCATTATTTCCACCCAATAGTTTCCGACAAATCAACAACATTACCGATAATAATGTTAGAAGGAGGAGTTATTTTATTTTCTTTGACTTTTTTTGCAATATTAGTAACAGTTCCTTTGATCATTTTTTGTTTAGGAGTAGTTCCATTTTGAATTACTGCAACAGGTGTTTTTTTATCCATTCCACCTGCAATGAGTTGCTTACAAATAATATCAATTCTAGATAACCCCATCATGATAACTATAGTATCAACAGACTTTGCAAGTCTTTTCCATTTCACAATCTCCTGTTTCTTTTCAGGATCTTCATGACCAGTCACAAATACTACTGATGATGCATGTTTTCGATGAGTAAGAGGAATTCCAGCATAAGTGGCAGAGCCAATTCCAGATGTAATTCCAGGAACAATTTCATATTTTACTTTGTTTTCTTTGAGAAATTCTGCTTCTTCCCCACCGCGTCCAAAAATTATAGGATCACCTCCCTTTAGTCTAATCACATTCTTTTTTGATTTTGCATATTTTACCATCAAGTCATTTGTTGTGTTTTGATGAGTTGTGTCATCACCCACTGCACGACCTACGTAGACCTTTTCTACTTTTTTTGGAATCATTGAGATTATTTTTTTGCTAACCAGTCTATCATACAAAACAACATCTGCTTTTTTGAGTAATTCAACTGCTCTGAGTGTAATTAATTTACTGTCTCCGGGTCCAGCTCCAACAAGATACACTTTTCCTGTCATGTCTTATTCCATTCCTCCACTTTTTCCCTCCAATTTAATGCAAGATCATTTACTCCTTTCTTGCGAAGTTCTTCTCCAGCACTATGGCCAATAGATTTTGGATTATTTTTATCACCTGTTTTGGTTACATGTAGAGCTTTTTTCCCATCAACAGAAAATGCAGTAACAATTAGAGTTATCTTATCCCCACTAGATTTTGCGTATGCACCAACAGGGAATCTACATCCAGAATCAACATAGTCAGATAATGCGCGTTCTGCCTCAATCTCTAAACGAGAATCAGAATCTTCAATTGTTTTGAGCATTTGAATTGTTTTAGAGTCATCGGCTCTTGCAACTATTGCAATTGCACCTTGCCCTGGAGAGGGAGAAAATTCATCAGTAGACAATTCAGTGTACTTTACATCAATTCCAAGTCTAGAGATTCCTGCCTTTGCAAGAACAATCGCATCATAACTTTCCCCAGATATTTTTTTAATTCTAGTCTCAATGTTGCCTCTAATTGGTTTTACTGTTACATCAGATCTTTTTCTAGATACTTGGACTGCTCGTCTGAGTGAACTTGTTCCAATCACTGCACCAGATTTTATTGAATCAAGAGTAGTTCCATCTGGAGAAATAAACACATCATTTACCACTTCACGTTTTGGAATACAAGCTAGAATCAAGTTTTCATCTAATTCAGATGGAACATCCTTTAGACTATGAACTGCAAAATCAACTTCTTTTTGAGCCACTGCTCTATCAATCTCTTTTTCAAAAATTCCTTTCTGATCTATTGTAAATAAGGGTCTACTGTCAGTATCACCTTTTGTTGTAATTGTTTTAATTTCATACTCTGTATCAGGATTTGTTTTTTTTAATTCAGCAATAACCCAATTTGTTTGAGCAACTGATAGTTGACTTCCTCTAGCTCCTACAACATACTTCAATTTTTCACCGATTTTAGTGCAGAATGATATGCGTCAAGTGTTTTGTTTAGATCGTTTTCAGTGTGAGCATCTGACAAAAAAACAACTTCAAATTGGGAAGGAGCTATGAATATTCCTTTTTTAAGCAAGATTCTAAACAACTTTTGGAATTTTTTTGCGTTTGCTTTCTTTGAGGTCTCATAATTTGTGACAGGTTTGTTTGTAAAGAAAATCTGGAACATTGAGGCTGCAAAATTGATTTGGTGTGGAATTTTCATGTCAGTTGCCACATCATCTAGAGCAGTAGAGAACAGAAGATTGAATCTCTCAAGTTTAGAATAGAGTTTGTTTTTAAGTTTGTTTATGGTCTTAATTGAAGAAATAGCAGCGTTAACAGAGATAGGATTTCCAGCAAATGTGCTTGCCTGATAGACTTTTCCTCCAGGAGAAAGCAAGTCCATTATCTCTTTTTTGCCACCTACTGCAGAAATAGTAAACCCATTGCTTAGTGCTTTTGCTAAGGTAGTAAGATCAGGTTTTATTCCAAAGTATTCTTGTGCACCACCAGGAGCAACCCTGAACCCTGTAACCACTTCATCAAAGATTAACGGAATGTTGTTTTCTTTTGTGATTTTTCTTAAGTCAGACAGAAAATTTTTTTCAGGAAGAATCAATCCCATGTTAGCTAGTATAGGTTCAACAATCACACCTGCAACGTCTTTGTTTTTTTGAATTGTTTTTTGTAAATCTTCAATGTTATTGTATTGAACCACCAAAGTATTCTTTGATACTTCATCTAATCCACCATCAGAAACTGAAATACCGTTATGTGCAGATCCTGATCCAGCTTTTACCAAAACAGAATCATGAGCACCATGATAACATCCTTCAAATTTGATAATTTTTTTCTTTTTTGTAAATCCACGCGCCAATCTGATTGCAGTCATTGTGGCTTCACCGCCAGTATTCATTAATCTGACTTTGTCAATTGATGGAAAATTACCAATGATTAATTTTGCTAGTTCAGTTTCAGCTTCTGTCGGAGTACAATAAAGAGTACCTTTTGCAAGTTGCTTTGAAACAGAATCAATGATCTCTTTTCTTCTGTGCCCTAAAAGCAACGCACCATAGCCATTACAAAAATCAATTAATTTTCGATTATCAGCATCCCAAATGTATGCACCATTTGCTTTTTTTGTGAAGAACGGATATGGTTCAAAATATCTAACAGGACTATTAACACCTGAAGGGGTTACTTTTTTTGCATCTGAGAATAACTTAGAATTTTTCAACATTTAGCAATAATTTTGGTCATTATTATTCGTAATTTGATGTTCTTTGGGCGTGAAATTTTCCACGAAACAAAAATGCCACAATTGCGGTTCCAACAAAAGGAGCAGTCCAATATAGCCATAAATCATCCAGTACACCAGAAAGCAGAGCAGGTGCCAAAGATCTTGCAGGATTCATTGATGCGCCCGAAATAAATGCTAAAAACAAAATATCCAATCCAACTATGCCACCAATTGCAACACCACTAAATCCTCTTAGTCCTTTGGTATACACTACATAGAAGATTACACCCATAAGCATAGCAGATGCTAAAACCTCAACTGGGAAAATTAATGATAATGAAAAATCGTAGTTTGGAGCATTGGCACCAAGATTTGCTTTGTCTCCAATGACGTTCAAAACAAATAGAGCACCTAATAATGCACCAATAATTTCTGCTGCAAAATAATAAACAACTTGAACTTTTGTAATGTGTCCTGTGATATAATATCCAATTGTTACTGCAGGATTAAAATGGGCTAGAGAGATTTTACCAAAAGAATACACACCAATTAGCAATGCAACAAATGGTGCTATTGCGGCAAATGGAATTCCCAATTCCCCGTCAAAGAATTCAGCATCAAAAACAATAGAACCTGTTGCAAACACAACAAGAATAAAAGTTCCAATTAACTCCACAATAAAAATTTGTAAATTAGAATAAGACATTGTTTATTTCTCAAGGGATTGGATTAATTGTAAAACTTTTTTTAAAATTTGATCGCGGATTTCTCTAACATCATCAATGGACTTTTCTTTAGGATCAGATATATTCCAATCAAGAACATCATCTACAAATAACGCAGGACATGATTCCTTATCCATACAACCCATGTTGATTGTTTTTGAAGAGTTTTCAATCATTTCGTTTGATAATGATTTTGGGGATTGTTGTGTCATGTCAATTCCAACTTCTTTCATTACTTGAACAACCATAGGATTCAGTTGAGAGGAAGGAACAGTGCCTGCACTAATTACATTGAATTTTGCAGGAGCATATTTTCTAAAAAAGGCTTCAGCCATTTGACTCCTACCAGCATTTTCTACGCAGACAAACAGTACATTTTCCATACTATCACATAAATATTAGTTTATATAAATTTAGATTGATATGAATGGAGTCAATCTCTTAAAATGTATCTGTGACGAGACTAGATTTGAGATTTTAGAATTATTGCAAAAAAATAAGGAACTATGCGTAAATGATTTTGTTGAAAAGTTAGAAAAAGATCAACCACTAGTGTCACACCATCTCAAGACACTCAAAAAGTGTGGAATTGTAAAGTCAAGAGATGAAGGAAAAAAGGCAATGTATGCAATTTCAAGCAATCAACTATCAGAACTCATATCAAATGTTACAAGTGCAAGCAAAAAGATTCCAGTTTTATGTTCAGATGATTCTTGTTGTTAAAATTTCTCAGGTCTTAGTACGCCAACATCACTAACATAAAGCACTATAGCAAAATTTGCAAAAAGAGTTCTAGATATTTCTTCTACAACATCTTGTAGTTTTTCTTCCCTCATAATCACTTCGACTTTAACATTCTTTTCATTTTTTAATCCCTGTCCACGTAAACCACGAGTGCCATTTCCATCAACTTCATATGTTGTATATCCAGTGATTTCATGTTTTTTGAGAATTTCAATAATATTTTCTTGTGCTAAAATCTCACAAGTGATTGTAAGCAGTTTAACATCGTATAGTTTCATGAAAATACCTCAGAGACATAATGGAATAAGTCTATCGCCCCTTCCCCAGTATGAACCATAGTAGATATGGCAAACAGGATGGGTAATGTGACAATGATATTGAATGGAAACGTTATTCCTAATGCGGATGTAATATACAAACTTGGTTTTGCTTGCGGAATTGCATGACGCAAAACTGCTGGGGCCGCAATAAATGATGCACTTGCCATCAACAATCCAAACATTACTGCCCCGCCTACACTTAATCCCAGTGCAGTTGAAACCAGAACACCAATTGTTCCATTGAATAACGGTATGACTATGGCAAATGCAGTAAGGAAAATGCCTACTTTTTTAATATCATCGAGTCTTTGACCAGCTATGATTCCCATTTCAATCATGAAAATCACTATTGCCCCAGTAAACATATCATCAAATACAATCTTGATTGACTCAAATCCTTCTTCGCCTATGATGTATCCAATCACGATACTGCCAAGAAGAATTACAATTGCTTTTCCAGTAATAGATTCATGCAGTACTTTAGAGAGTTTTGTCTTTGTTTGATTTAACCCAACATCAATTTCTACAGAATCATCACTTGCAAACGATTGTTTTTTTGCTTTGATCTGTTTTGATACTGCCATATTTGTCATAAATATTGCCAAAATGAATGCAAGAGGCTCCAACACTGCAAGAATTGCTGCAATATATCCTTCAGAAGTCACCCCATGATTTTTCAAAAATGATAACCCAACAGAAAAGTGTACTGCACCAACTGCACCATAAGTTGATGCAAGTGCATAAGAATCAAAGAGGTTGAATTTTCCCAGTCTTTTTAGAATTTGATAGTGATTTAATGTAAACAATAATGAAAGTCCAATTGCAACAAACATTGGAATTAACATGTTTTCAAATCCAGTATTTCTCATCTCTATTCCACCATGAAGACCAATTGCTGCAAGAAGATAGAGTGGTAAGAATTCAGAAATTGCCTCAGGAATTTTCAAATCAGATTTTATTCGTGCTGCAATAATTCCAAACAAGAAGAAGAGGATTATCGGAGTAAGAAGATTAGATTGAATTAGTTGCAGTATATCCATTTGAATATTTCAGCCAATTTTTGCTTGAATAAAAATTAAAAGAATTAGACAGATATGAAAAGATGAATCAAGTAAGTGAATCCAATTCCAAATGCCGCTGCACCAGGTATTGTGATAATCCATGCATAAATGATTTGTTTACCTACCTTCCATCTTACAGCACGTTTTCTTCTTGCAGCTGCTGAGCCCATGATAGTTCCAGTAATTGCATGAGTAGTACTTGCAGGAATTCCAAAATAAGCAAATATTGCAAGCATTAGACCACCACCAGTTTCAGCACAAAATCCTTGGTAAGGTCTTAATCTTGCAACTTTAACACCAAGTGTCTTGATTACTTTGTAACCTCCAAAGAAAGTTCCCAATCCCATTGCAGAGGCAGCAGCAAGAATCACCCAAATAGGCATTTCAAATCCATCTAGATATCCTGTTGAGACTAAAATCAAGACAATGATTCCCATGGTTTTTTGTCCATCATTTGCACCATGTGTCAAAGCAAACCAACCTGAAGAAATTATTTGTAATTTACCAAAAGTTTTGTTAACAATTGCAGGCCGCCTGCTTGCAAAGATTGTAATTATCAATCCAGTAAGTAATAAACCAAAAATAATGCCACCTATCGGTGCAATAACAATTCCTGCAAAAATTTTGGTCAACCCACCATAAACTAGTTTTTCAAAACCCAATCCTGCAATTCCTGCACCCATTATCCCACCAACAAGTGAGTGACTGTTTGATATTGGCAATCCAAAGTAAGTACAGAGTGTACTCCAAGTAATTGCACCTGCAAGTCCACCGATTATCATGTAGATTGTAATGTCATCCATACTGACAATTCCTTTTGCAATAGTAGATGCTACGGCAACACCAAAAATAAAAGGTCCAACAAAATTTGCGACAGCAGATAATGTGACTGCCTGAATAGGTTTGAGAACACGAGTTCCAATTACTGTTGCAACAGAGTTAGCAGAATCGTTGAATCCGTTAACAAAATCAAAGATTAAGGCAACGATTATTGCACCTATTGCTATCTCTAACATTCCAACACCTATGTGTATTTCAGAACAATATCTTCAACCACATCTGCTACATCAACACATCTATCAGAAGCAGTTTCTATGGATTCATAGATATCTTTTAGCTTTATGATATGGATTGCATCATTGCTTTCAAACAACTCTCTTATTGCATCTCTATAGAGATCATCAACCTTGTGTTCAATATCGCTTGTATTTCTACAGTGGTTGATCATGTCTTGAGGGTTTTTCATACGTCTTAGTTTTGATACCATGTATTGAACTTCTTTTGTAGCCTTAGAGAGTTCTTCAATCATGTCTTTAGTAAATGCAGGAGGAGTTTCAATTTTGTAGCTGTATAATCTAGCAGCAATTCCATCAATAAAATCAATAACATCATCAATTTTTGATGCTATTCTTTGCATGTCTTCACGATCTAAAGGAGTGATGAAGGTTTTGTTTAGTTCAGCAAAGATCTCACGAGTGTATTCATCGCCTTCGCTTTCTAGTCGACGAATTTTTTCCATTTTTTCTAAATTCCCTAAATCATTTAGATATTCAACCAGTGCTTCAGAAGTTTCAACTGCTTTTGACGCCAAATCATCTAGAATTTTTAGAATTTCATTTTCATTGGATTTTACCCAAGACAGCCATTGTCCCATGATACATGGAATATTGAATTAGTGTTAAGGGTAGTCAACATACAAACTATTGTTCTATATAGAAACACAATAGTTAGTAGAAAACAAGCTGATCGCAATTATAAAAATTCTAAAATGAAAAATAAAAGAAAAAAGAATCTACTGTTTGTAGAAACCTATACCCCAGTTTTGAGTATTTCTGAGATCTTTAGAACTTGTATTTTTTGCAGATTCTGTTTTGAACATTGCATCATAGATTGGATTGTTTGGAGTGTATCCTTGGCATTCAAAGTCAAAGATGTTTTCTAATACAAACTTGTTTTTGGTGTAACTCTCTTCATTGTTTGGATCTGTTTCAACAGTATAGTCAGTCACTCTACAGTTGGAATAATTGAATCCACGAATTACTTCACCATCAGATACAATTTCCACGTCAATATCTACAAGATCTTTTAGTGCAGTTCCGGCTACATTTTGGATTTTACGGTTGTCATCTACATGCTTATACAACATCGGATAGTCACCGACAATTCCTCTCAATTCCACTGTAGGTGCAACAGTTTTTCTTGTAAACTTTTGTGCAGCAACATCTTTGTCACCATTTTCATTATCAACATTTTCAGTTGAAGTCAACACCTCACTTTGCTTAAACATTGAGAACTCAATTGTCTCAATACCATTTGCAAAAGTAAATGTTGTAAACACATCTAATCCTTGAGCAGTGTTTTGCAGAGATTCTACATAGACATTTGAAAGTTGAGATACTTTCCAAGTAGGAGTATCACCTCGAAGTTCATCATAGTTCATGTTTACTGGTTTAAGTCCAGAACATGTGAACCCTAACTGATGAGCAATAACAAATCCACTCTTTCCAGTAAAGCCCTCTTCTTTGTCAGCCTTTGTGACAATCTTAGCGTCACTTACAATACATTCTCGGAAATTAAATCCTCGAAGAATATTCTCACCATTGACAAATTCTACTTTAACATCAAAATCCTCATTTGATGCATAAGAAGTTCCAGAAATTGCTCTTGAATTAGTAATTGCCTTGTACAGCAATGGATAGTATTCTAAAACACCCTCCACTTCAAATTCTGCAACAACATTCTCTTGAGATTCCTCATATGCTGAAACTAGATTAAACACAGGAAACTCTATTTTTTCTGCACCATTATCATACATGAAGGTTACAGAAGTTTTAGTGTTCTTTGCAAAAGTAAATCCAGAATCACCAAAATCAGTGAGAGAGTTAGTTGGCTTTACAAAGTCATTATTGGAATTTACACCACTACATACAAAATCTATCTTATCTACAACTGCGAATCCAACTTCTTGGAAATAACTTTCATAGTCATTAGAATCAAGTGTTTCAACCTGATAGTTATCTACTCTACAAGTGTTATAGTCCAATGATATTACAGATTCGCCATCTCTAACAAAATCAGCATCAACATCAAAGTATTTCATTTGATAATCAAATGCATTATTTGAAAATCGATATTTGTAAGCCTCATCCATTGCTTTGTGCAGTAATGGGGATTTGGAAACAATTCCTTCAACAGAGAAAGAAACCCCAGAGTCATCTACAAAATTTTCGCCCATGTTAAAGACAGGAAATGAATGTACTTCAACTCCATCTCTGAAGGTAAAAGTCAGTACAGGAGTGATATCTCCAACCATATCGTATCCTTCACTTTCCTCAGCAAATACGTTAGAATTTGCAAAGGTAGCAAAAGCAATCGTTGCAAGAATGCTAAACACTGCAATGCGTTGTACGTTTTTAATAGTCATTAACTTTCAGAAAAAAAAAATCATTATAAATCACATCCTCATTCTCTACCAATAAAACATGGTTCTATATAGAAAAGATCACAAAAAAATTCTAAATTAATAGAATAAAGATTAAGAGAAAAATATTCATTATAACTAAATGACGTTTTCTAGTGAATCATAACAGTTAGCACTATCAGAACTGCCATCAATTACATCAGAACCTCTTTATCTCAAAATGGTTTGTTGACTTCACGTGTAAACACATAGCTTGCAAGCCCAACCATCACCAATACAAAGACAACTATAATTCCAAGGCTGAGTAGTACAGACACCCCTCCTTCAGACACACCTGTCATCATCTCCCTTACAAGCAAAACAGTGTAGGTTACAGGGTTTAGTTTTGCGATAGTTGCAAGCCAGTCAGGAAGGAGCTCTAATGGGAATAATGCAGGACTCAGCATGAATAATGGCATACCAAGAAAATTAATCACACCCCAGAAAGTTTCTTGTGACTTTGCTGTAGCTGCAACAATCACAGATATTCCTGAAAATCCTAGAGAAAATAAAATTACAATTGCCATTATTGGCGCAATCATTATTGGATTTGGAAATGTAACACCTATTGCCAATGCAATTCCTAAAATCAAACTTGCCTGCAGTGCTGCAATCAAAGATATTGCAGACATCTTCCCAAGTGCAACAGCAGAACGAGAAATCGGAGATGTTAGAGCTTTGTTCATAAAACCATAACGCCGATCCCACAAAGTATTGACACCACCAAAAATGCTTGTAAAAATTGCAGTAAGAATAATGACACCAGGTGCCATAAACTCAATATATTCACCTTCAAATCCAACTGATTGAATTAATGGTTGAGTACCTGAGAATGTGTTTCCAATAACGATAATCCAAATTGCGGGTTGTATTAGTCTAATCAAAACACCACTACGGGATTTTTTGTATCTCTTTAGTTCCCTCCAAAAAATTGTATAAGTATCATACATCAAAGTATTCATGCGCGTAACCTCTTCATTTTTGCATGTTCTCGTTTTCGATTAAATGTAGAATCATCATCTCTTATTTCATGACCAGTATAAGATATGAAAACATCATCAAGTGTTGGTTGAGTTAATGAGATAGAAGTAATTTTAATTCCAATCTCTGAAGAAATTGAAAATATTTTAGGAATTACTTCAGTTCCATTTGATACAAAGAGGGTAAGTTTAGACCCATCTTCAGTAATTTTGTTAACAGATTCTATTTCGTGCAATTCAGACAAGAATGAATCTCGATTTTCATCGTTGTCAATCATAATTGAAATGACTTCATTGCCCATAGCATTTTTCATGTTTTCAGGGGAATCAATAACCTGAATTTTACCATCATCAATAATTCCAATTCTATCACATAGTTGATCAGCTTCCTCCATGTAATGTGTTGAAAGAAATATTGTCATATCAAACTCATCATGAATTTTTTTGATGTATTCCCAGATTTTTCTCCTAGTTTGGATATCAAGTCCCACAGTAGGCTCATCTAGAAACAAAACTTTTGGCCGGTGTAACAACCCACCTGCAATATCCAATCTCTTTCTCATTCCACCAGAATAAGTTACAACCGACTCATTCTGTTTGTCAGACAATTCAATCAAGTCTAAAACTTCATCTATTCTTGAATTAATCTCATTTTTTGGAATGTGATTAAGTTTTGCTTGCAACAAAAGATTTTCACGTCCAGTAAGATATTCATCTACAGTGGTTTCTTGTTGTACATATCCAATGTTTTCTCTAACCTTTTTTGCATCAGCCACAACATCACACCCAGAAATCAAAGCTTGACCAGACGTTGGTTTTAGAAGAGTTGTCAGAATCATCATAGTAGTGCTTTTTCCTGCACCATTAGGTCCAAGAAATCCAAAGATCTCGCCAGTTTCAACAGTAAAAGAGATATCATCTACAGCAGTTACATCACCAAATGATTTTGTTAGAGATTTTGTCTCAACTGAATACAATACATAGATCGCATTTTTCAATTATAAATTGCTAATTATTCAACCAACAATCAACAAAAAAATTTAAAGAGTAATTTCAGAGTTTTTTTATGAAAGGATTATGTCAGAAATGTCACTCATCAAATGTCGAGGTAACAGTACAAGAGGGAATTCCTGTTTGTGAAAACTGCGCCAAGAAGACAGAATAGCGGTATTTGAAAAAAAGAAATTAAAAAATCATTCAAGAGTCTTGAATTCTTCTTTAGTCATTCTTAAAATGATTTTTTCGCCAATTCCCCAAATTTCCGATTTGGACAGAATTTTAGAATGCATCAATCCATCAGACACTTCGATTGATTCTAATTCATTTGTATCAGGATGTCTATGCAATCTCTTTACTTTGCCAATCTTATGGCGGTCAATATCAGTTACTGGAATTCCTGTTCGGATAGGAGGTCTGCTAAGAAGTAGTGTCTCCTCAGCAAATTTGTCAATGTAATCTTCAGAGAGAAAATAGTCTTTGTTAAATCCCTGATGGATTGTAACTCCGGATACGACAAGCGTATCTTGGTTGATGTGAATATGTTTGACCTTGCCGTACTCTATTCCTTCTCTGTCTATGACTTTTTTTCCAGTAAAAGTATCTGCGGTTGCCAGATTTGATGGCATTCCTTCTAGTTTTACTGACATGACTTGAAATGTTCAGATTTGCTTATCATACCAAATATCAGAAATTTCTAGCAATGGGGTTAAATTACTTGACAGAAGAAAATCACGCATGAAGATTACAGAAGACCTGTTCAGGCCAGTTCTAATCACAAAGGGAAGAAAAACAGGAAAAGAGCACGCAGTAATGTTAAGAGCAGTGAATTATAATGGCAAAATCTATTTTTCCAGACACATGCCAGACGGAGACTGGTTTCAAAACGCAGTAACAAACCCTCGAGTCAAAATTCAATACAAGGATTCAATGTTTTTTGGACAAGCAAAACTAGTTACAGATGAAGAGTTGAGTAAAAAAATTTCTGAATTAAAATACCCCGGGGAGGAAAGAGCAAAAGAAAAAAGAGTTACAATAGAAGTAACTCTAGATTAATTAGATTTTTTGTACTTCCACACATAGTAAGCGGTCAATCCACCAAGAATCATTGTAATGATTACAAATGGAATAAACAGATCAATGCCAGAATCAAGTGTAGTTTCTGTAATGTCTAAACCGCCTTGTGCAAAATCTTGTGGTTCAGATTCTGCTACAGGCGCTGAAGCAATCATAGAACTGGCTGATTCATCAGCAGACTCTAATCGTTTGGATAATTCTTCAGGGGCAGTAAATTGTCTTGTGTCACTTACCGGTATTGGTTTTGTTTGCAATTGAGACAAAGACAACAATCCAGAAACGCCAGTTGCAATAGCAAATCCTGCTACTTTGTAGATGTGTCTAAAAGAGCGAACAAGTAATTTACTTTCTTTAGTTTTTTCAGAAAGTTTTGGAGGAACAATCACAATACTAAATTTTGTAGCAGAGTAAACTTTCATGTCCTGAGATTTGGAGTTTTTTTCAATCTTTGTAATCTTTACGACACCCAAATCTTGTAGTTTATTCAGATGGTATTTTACCAATTGTAGTGAGATGTCAGTTTTTTGTGCAATCTGATTTGCAGTTAATTCTTCATTAAACAGTAATTGTAATATTTCACGGCTAGAATCATTTGTAAAGAGCTCTCCAAATGACTTTATTTTTTCATCATCCGTAGCCAAAATTTTGATTTTTTCGGTCAATCCATCATCAGGGTTTTCAGCAGACATTAAGATGAATGATTAGAATCCCGAATATGTAAGTTGTTTGGTGAAATTTCAATTTCACTAATCCTTTTATCTTCAACTACCAAAGAATAGTAACCACTAAAACAAATGAATGAAAAAAGATGATGAAAATGAGCTCAAAAATAATAATTCCAATTGCAGTAATCGTTTCGGTAATAGTAACAGCAGGAGTCATGTATGCTATACCTTTTGACCAAGAACCCCAAATTAGAATAGTTACAGAGACCTTAGAACCAGAAGTTATCTATGTAGATAAATCAATTTCAGAGTTTTTTGATGGAACAAACGAGATAAAGAAAATAGCATCACAAGAAGAATTGGCATCCATACTTGAAGCATCATCAATGTTTGGAGGAGAAATATTCTACGATACCAGAGTTGTTAGAAACATGGCAATGGATGAGGATATGGTAATGTTTGAATCAGCAGAAAATACAGAGGCACCAGTTCCAACAGCAGAACCAAGTGTAGGAGACGGAGTTTCTAAAATGGGAGGAACCGACTACTCCACTACAAACGTCCAAGTGCAAAATGTTGATGAGCCAGATTATCTCAAAAACGACTCAAAGTACGTGTACATTGTTTCAAGAAACACACTTTCAATAATTGATGCATATCCTGCAGAAGACGCAAAATTAATTCTCAAAATCGCTCTAGATATCGAATCGCAATACATTCACAACATGTTCCTCAATGGTGACAGATTGGTGATATTTTACAATGGACAAAGCGATGAGGAAATAATACCACAGTTTGACTTTATTCCAAGACCTTCTTACAATCCAGTCACTCATGCATTAATCGTAGATGTATCAGACAAGGAAAATCCAATCATTCTCAAAGATTACTCCATTGATGGTCATTTCAGTGATGCCAGAATGATTGGAGATTACGCATATTTTGTTACAAACAGCTATGTCAATCACCAATATCCAAGACTACCAGTAATAATGGAAGATTCTGTAAGAATCATGACCCCAGATGCATTTTACTTTGACAATGTAGAAGAATTTTCAAACTTTAACACACTTACTGCAATTGATATATTTGGAGATACAGTAAATTCTGAAACTTTCTTGATGGGATATACTGGCTCATTTTATGTTTCAGAGAATAATTTCTATTTAACATATCAACAAAATATGCCATTTGGATTTTATGAAAATTCATCACGAGATAGATTCTACGATGTAATCGTACCATTGCTACCAAACAGCATTCAAGATCAGATTAAATCAATCCAAAATAATTCTTCATTGAATACATCAGAACAATGGGCAAAGATTTCTGAAATGATGCAGGACTCTTACAACAAGATGGACAAACAAGAAAGAGAAGAGTTGTTTGAGAAAATAAGAGAGGCATTAAACGAGTACGATGCAAAAATTCAAGAAGATACAAGAAAGACAATTATTCATAAGATTTCAATTGACGAAGACAAAATAGAGTATGTTGCAAAGGGAACAGTCCCAGGAAGATTGCTAAATCAATTCTCAATGGATGAGTCAGGAGATAGATTCAGAGTTGCAACCACCACAGAATACTACATTCAACATGAAGGAACAGTCAGATCAAATGCAGTATATGTCTTAGATGAGCAGTTAAACATAGTAGGAGAACTTGAAGACATTGCACCTGATGAGAGCATATTTTCATCAAGATTCATGGGAGACAGGCTCTATTTGGTAACATTTCAGCAAATTGACCCATTCTTTGTAATTGATTTATCAACAGACACACCAAAAATACTAGGAGAATTAAAGATTCCAGGATTTTCAAACTATCTTCACCCATATGATGAAGAACATGTCATAGGAATAGGAAGAGATACTAAAGAAACAGACAATGGAAGAGTTCAGCAATTGGGTGTCAAAATCGCATTATTCAACGTGGCAGATGTAAGTAACCCCAAAGTTGTAGATGACTACATAATTGGAGACAGTTCCACTCAATCAGAAGCATTGCACAACCACAAGGCATTCTTTTTTGATAAAACAAGAAATGTTTTATCCATTCCAATAAGTGCAGATGTTAAAAGCCTAGACGACATTACAAGCTCCAAAATGTTTGCACCAGACTATAACAGATGGAGTGGATTTTACGTTTTGATTTGGATAAGACAAACGGATTCGATGCAAAAGGAACAATCACCCATTCAGACAATGACTGGAGATACTATGGAATGAATGATGCAAGGACGTTTTACATCGATGATGTGTTGTATACAGCATCACAAGGATTTTTGAAGATGAATTCCTTTGAGGATTTGAATGAAATCAATTCAATAAAACTAGAAAACACTGGCAAGTTTATTGATTATCTAGAAGAGCCAGCAATGGAATCAGAGATGCAGCCTGTTAGATAAAATTTCCAAATCAAACAATGTGTACTATTGTGCTTAGGCCTCTTTTTTCAGTTTCAACGCCGTTCTCCATCTCATAAACTGTAACTGTAAAGGAAATAACGTCTCGTTGTTTTGCATTTTCTGCACGTAGTTTTAGATGAATATCCATCAAGTCAAACTCTTCAGTAGGTAGATTGGATTCATCAATGTATGCCCCACAGGTAGACTCTACACGGAATCGGTCATCTTTGAAATGATAGCCAAGTTTTACCTTTCGTCCCTCTCTTCCACTAGCCTTTACATTGACATCAATTATGCCAGGTTTTGCTTCAGTATAGCTTGCAGTTTTGTTTACAAACACTCCAATTTGGAGTGGTTTTCCAGCAGTGGATTCGGCCATCTTTTGAATGCCGTCATTCATCACAACATCAACTGCAGGGATTGATTGTGCAACCTTGGCAATCCAAGTATTTGTTTTAGTGATAGTTGCACGAATTCCACTTCTTCGTATTTTGTCCTCATCCTCAGGCAGTTTGTAATAATCAACCCAAGCCTCGTAGTCGTGGGAGATGTCTTCGATAAAGTCCATACAGGTTCTCTGGTAGGAATTCACATCAGTTGTTCTCTCAGACTCATCGCCAGTTCTCATAGAATCACCAGTGGGCATTGCCATGATCTAAGCCATTCAAAGTCATAAAAAAACCAATCTGGGAAAAATTAATGGTTATAATAGGAATTTCTTTTTAAAATAACCATGATATTTTCAGAATTGATTTCAGATCTTCAAGATGCATTGAAAAAAGACTTGGCACAGATAAGATTCCTCTTAAAAAAAAATCCGGCAATGGGATATACTAGAATTGTAGATATTGGAAAAGAGGTAGGCAAAAAATACAACATCAAACTTGTGGTAAATTTTCCAAAAGAGGGAAGAATTGAAGAATTTGAGATGTATGGGAAAAGAGATTTGAGTTTGATTGTAGACTATGAGAGAAAGAGATTCCCAATAGACCGTCAACAAATCAAGCAAAAAGCATTAGAGTTTCTAGGAGATGTTAAGACCGAAGATGCATACATGTATGAGAACAAAGAAGGGGTCAGAGTTTTTGGAGAAAATTGGAAGATAGATATTTTGCCGCACTCAGTTCACATATGGACAGAATTTGATGAAAAGGTCACAGCGTTTTGTGATTGGCTGATGGAAAACGCATATCAGATGAAAAAGAAATAATCTACAGGCTTTCTAGTTCCTCAAGCAAGTCTTGGGCTTCAGAATTTTTTGCGTCTACTTTTAGAATTTGCTTGCAGCAATCTATTGCTTCGTTTTTTTGCTCCAAAGCCAAATGTACATTGGTTTTGAGAGTAAGTGTCTCAACGTCATTTGGATCTAGTTGGAATGCCTTTTCAAAATAAGGCAGTGCTTTTTTTGCATCATCTACTATAAAGTAGACACTGCCCATAATGAACATAAAATCATGATCATTAGAATATTGAGATTCTAAACTTTTTCCAAGTTTAATCGCTTCCCCGTATTCACCATCTTTTAGTAATTTCTTTATCTGACGTTTAGGGTGTTTGAAAAGACCGACCATTATTCTTCAAAGATTTTTCAGAGGATCACAATTTGAATGTAGACAATTAAGAAGAAATTTTCATAATTCCTTCTTTAATTAAGAATTGGATTCCTTGAACAAACGAGTTATCGTCAATTGCACCATCTGCCCACCATGCAGCGTTTTGTTTAATCCAAGAAGGGATTTCATTAGAAGAGCCAGTTCCTTGTGCAGTTGGTGGAATCTTCATAATTCCTTCTTTAATTAAGAATTGGATTCCTTGAACAAACGAGTTATCGTCAATTGCACCATCTGCCCACCAACCAGCATTGTTCTTTATCCATGCAGGAATTGCTGTTGTGGGTTGTACGTCCGGAATAACACTCCCATCAGCAGGATACACAGTTAGTGGGATTTTCAAATAATCAGTAGCGGTCGAGGGGGCAATTCCTTCAGGTGCGAGACCATAAATCCAAATAACATAATTTACAGTTCCAGGCTCTTCTTCAACTATCATATCAATAAGATGTTGACCAGATGGGGAGTAGAGGTACTGCCGACCTTCTTCTTGTGCAAGAGATCTCAAAGGAGTCAAATTATCATCTACAACTAAGACATCAAACTGAACCTGATTGAGATATTCAGTGTCATCATATTTGCTGATGAATTCTATCAGCCATTGCATTTCACATCCTTGAACAGGATCTTCAGGACCGTAAAATGCACGTACTTGGTAAGAGAAGTTCTTTGTGGGTTTTTTCACACTAGACGTTCTTTCAAAATCAGTTTCACATCCTTGTGCTTGAAAAATATCAGCAGTTGAAACTATTCCTTCAAAAGGACTGCTGGTCACGTTTTCTTTATAGTCCAATAATTCAAATTTATATTCAGTTGGAGGAATTCCTTCTGAAACATGAGTCAAAGTAAGAGCCTTTACAGGAAATGGAAATTCATCTACAATCCAAACTTTACTAGAATAACCACCAGTCTTCCATCCAATTAAAACAGTATCCCAAGTTCCAGATGGAACAGTGACTGTTTCAAGTGCAAGTGGAAGTACTTGTTCACCACCAATGTTTCCAATTTTTCCCCAAGAGGCAGCACTGAATGCTTTTGGACCTTTGCCACCGGCACTTCCATCAGCAGTGGCAAACGCAGATAGCCATGCTATTGAAGACTTGAATGCACCACGATAGACTCCTAATGACTCACTGCCACCAGTTGGTTCAGGGGCAATTTTTCCCAATTCCATTTCACCAACAATTACCTTGTTGCCATCATAAACAACAACTTCAGCTAGCCATTTTGTTTCACTGCCAACTTGTCTGTCTCCTTTGATCCACATATCCAATTCAAATTGGGCACATTCCTTGTAATCTACATGACACATTTTATATGAAAAATAATCTCCTTTTTTGAGACCTTCACCAACGTACCATGTTCCTTCTTTGTCAACACCACCTGCAGAATTGAATTGTGCAGATGCAGATGGCAACAATGCAGTACCTAAAAGAAGTCCCATAATTATTGGAAATATTAGAAATATTGTTTTCAAATCTGAAAAAAAATGGGCAAAACGGATAGTTAAACGTTATTCAGCCTAGTTCAAATAAGCAAATATAGAGGAAAATTTAGAGGGTGACTAGACATGTGTGAATGCCCAAAAGTTCACTTGTATGAAGTTGAATTCAAGTTAGATGGAATGACTGTTGTCCCAACCCACAAAAATTGCGGATTTGCACTAGATTCAAAACAAAACGACAAGTTCCAAAAAGAATTGGTGAAATCGTGGGGTTTTGAGGAAGACGAAGAATAATTTTAAAAATAAAAGAAAAAATTGGAAAAATCCAATTACATGTCTTTAGTAGCTTCTTTACAAACGTCAGTGTTACATTTGCAATCTGCACTACAGATGCAATGACCTTGCATTGCACAATCACATGCATAATCAGGATCGCCGCTATCAGCTTCGCATCCACATGCTTGATCTGTCATGACAAATCATAATCTTACTTATTTTAAAAGGTTAGTACAAAAGGATAGAAGTTATTGTTTCAAGCCTGCGGCAAGCAAGACATTACAAGAATTTTGAATAAGATCAGCCTGTTGTAGCAAGACATTAGAGTCAGCCTCAATATCAAATGCAGTTTTTAATACATGGATTAGATCAGGGTTCCGGGTTAGCGTATCTTTGATTTTTATGAAGTTATCCTTGTTGATGTAACCTAGGTAAAAATAGCAATCAGAGATCATTGAATTTTTTACAAAATAGTCATACTTTCTTTGAATAATTTGGGAAGAGTCGTTTTGATTAACCATATCATTAAATCCAATAGTGGATTTTACCATACGTTCCAGCAGAACAAGCGTGGCCCTTTCTATACCAACTGTCTGAGTTACAACAGAGATGTGCTCATTAACAGGAGTTTTTTTTAAGTCTTCTCAGAGAGTTAAGCATGTGTGTAGGTCCTAGTCGTTGATTATTCAATGATGCAATTGCATCAGCCAAATAAAATGACGCACATTTTTGCCAGCATGGAGAAAATTCATTGGAATTATCAATTGCTTCTTTGGTCTTTTGGCAACAAAACATCGATTCTATCAAGGAGTTTTTAGCGAAGTCAGCAAACAAAGAGGATCGTTTTTCTTTAATTTTTGATAAAAACATACGAAGTTCCCAAGAGTCATCTTGAATGATTTTCAGATCATCATATTGCAAGAGTTTTTTTGAATTTGTTTCAGAAAATGTCCCATGATGAAGTACAATATAGTCATCATCAATTTGCACGATTTGATCAGGAATCGATTGTTCATCAAAAACTATAACATCGTATCCACATGAATCAAAAAAGTTCTCAGAAATTCTACACCCCCCTAAACCTGCAGGAAAATCAGATAACTCTAGTCTTTCAGCAAGTTTTTTCAAATCCATGTTAAAATGATATTACGAGATTTTCTATAAATGGCCAAACTTACAAAGTTTAACAAATTCATGTAAAGTCAAAACCTTTCCTTTAAATTGAGATGAGAGTTGTTTCCGATTAAGCTCCTATAGTGTAGTCCGGTTAAGCATACAGCCCTCTCAAGGCTGTGACCCGGGTTCAAATCCCGGTGGGAGCATTGTCATTCTGGTTTAATACTCTGCCAGTATATCATATACTAGAATGTCAAAACAGCACATTTCAAGCCCAAAGCATTGCTCGATCAGATTATACAATTATGACAAGATTATCACCAGAACCTTTGCATTGATGGAAAAAGACCTGAGTCAAAACAACGTAGAATTAATCAAGAAATTTGACCGGGTCTTGGTAAACGAATCACTATCAGATGCAAGACGCTCAAAGGTTCTTGGAACAATACTTAGTCTCTCAAGAATGCTAAACAAAGATTGGATTGATGCAAGCAAAGAAGACATGGAAGAGCTTGTTTACAATTTTAACAAAAAATTCAGCAAAGGCGGACAAGAGACAAACACAACTGCAGACCACAAAAAAATTCTAAAGAATTTCTACAGATGGATAAAACGTGGTTCAAGAGACCAAAAACAAGTTGGAGATCCTACAGAGACTTCATGGATTCGTGTCAGAAAACCAAGAGAGAACCTGACTGCAGATATGCTAATCACAGAATCTGAAAAGAATTCGTTACTGAAAGCATGTGGAGAGAATCTTAGAGACAGAGCGTTTGTTCATACGTTTTCAGACTTGGCTTGCAGACCAGGGGAAATCTTGAGTCGCCAAATAAAACACGTAAAGTTTGATGATAGAGGTGCAATCATTGTAGTTGATGGAAAGACAGGTCCAAGACCAGTAAGAGTGATAGAGTGTGTGCCAGACTTGGCATCATATTTTGACAAACATCCAAACAACTCTGATCCTGAAGCACCATTATGGATTGCAATGGATGACAAAAAGTATGGAGAGGCATGGTCGTATGCTGCAATGAGAAAAAGATTACAGAGAATTTGCGATGTTGCGCAAATCCACAAAAGAGTTTGGCCAAATCTATTTCGTCATACAGGAGCTACTAGAACTGGAATGTTTCTCACAGAATCACTTCAAAAGAAGAGATACGGATGGTCATCAGGCTCAAAAATGCCTGGAAGATACGAGCACATGATGAATTCAGATGTAGAAGAGGCCATGTTCAAGCACTATGGCATGTCAAGTTCCAAAGGAGTGGATTTGGTCAACAAGCCAAGAATCTGCAAAATTTGTGATGTGCCAAACTCCTATGATGCCAAACTTTGTTCTAAATGTGGAAAGCCTCTAAGTTTGAAGACTGCAATAGAGAAAGAAGAACAAGAACAAATTGAGAAAAAGCAACTTGAAGAAAAGATCAAGATTCTAGAGGAAAAACAGGTGAAACTAGAGAATAGTCAAAAAGAGTATGAAGCAATCAAGCCAGACTTGGATAAAATGGTCATACAATACTTTGAAGATCTTGGAGAAGATTTCTTTAGAAAAGTATTTTCAAAGAAACTCGCAAAAATTAATTTATAAAAAATCAAGGCATTATTCCATCGATACGTTATCGATGGACATCTTTTTCATCAATGGTATCGATAAAAAAAGATACAAAAAAGACGGATTTCATCGATGGGATGGTATCGATGAGATGAAAATAGTATCTTTTGGGCATAGATAAGCAAAAGATGAATCAAGATTAGACCACCTATGAAATGATGAATATAAACAAAATTTCATGTTTTGAATCAAAAAAATAATTTATAAATTATTTTGAATTTTTTATAAATAATTTTTCTATCTTTTGCCATCTTTTAGAAGGATGGAAAAATTGTTAGGCGTGAATTTTTTTCATCGTACCTATAGATGCAAAAAAGATGATAAAAAAATGTAAGAAGATAGTATCTTTTGTTATCATTGATTAAGAAAATACCATCGGTAAAATCAAGGCTAATTCTATCAAAGATGATGAAAATACCATCGATGATACCATCTAGATGATAAAAGATGGATATCGATGACTCTTTTTTGAAGAAATTTGAATTAACATTGTAATCTATATGAGAGATTCAGACTATTATCAAAACTAATCCGACCGTCTGAGTGCTTATAACGGTTGAAAAAGAAGATCCCAGGTTAAAGTTCAGTATAGTGATATACAAAAACGTGGATTATAGAAAGATGTTGTTTAAAGCAGATCATATGTTTTGAACAATTTTTTCAACTTTATCTATTCCTGAACGTGTTATTACATAACCTGAATCACTTTCATGTACAAAATTTTTTTGTTTTAAACTTCTCAAGGCAGAAGTGGCTAATTGCTCATAACTCATTTGAAGTGTAGAAATTAATTCATTTTTAGTCATACGTTTACCTTTTACATAGAGAGTTATCAAAATTTGATCAGGATTTTTTAATTTTCTATGAATGATTATTGTTCCATCTTCAAATTCTTCAACTAAAGGAATTTTTTTTCTATAATATTTTGAATTAAATTTGCAACATCATTTTGAGTACCTTTACATTTTAACAAGACAAATTGGGAAAGAATATAATCTGAAAGAGAAGTTACAAATAAACTATCAACATAATCAGGATCAATAGCTTTCACGTGTGCACCTTTTTTTTTATTACGAATTGTGTAAATTGTTTTTGCCGCATGTGGAACAGCTAATAACAATATTTCATCTTCAGGATTAGGTTTAGATTTTTGTATACAATCTTTATAAAAATTATCAAAATGAATATTATTTTGATTTATCGGAGATTGTTCATATAGTTCTTTCAATATTGCGACAGTATACTCAGAGAAAAGACCACAGTTTGAAATACAAGTATTCCATTGTTGTTTTAGAAATTCATTTTTAATTTTTTTGTATTCATCCAACCAATTGTTGAGAAGACTTTTACTTACGCCTAATTTATTTAATTGTGATACAATTATTTTTGAATCGAGAGTCATTTCTATTGTGAAAGTTCAGAAAGAGTTTCAAAAGCTTTTTGGATTCCTTTAGTCGTAATACGATACTCTTTTGATTTTCCTTTTCCTTTTGAAATAATGAACTCATGATACTTCTTTTTTTGTAATGTAGTAGACAAATTCCTTGTATTGATTCCATATCTAGACATTGGAAAGCCAAGTTTCACATTTGAAACATAGTCCATATTTTTACAAATTTTCCAAAATGCAAGAATCATTAATGAACAATAGAAGTATTGGTCAGCTATAGAATCACCTTTTACTCTAAGTAAAATTAATTGATTTTTTTCAAATGTTAAAACATTCAATAAAGATTCTTTGTCCAATCCACTTTTTTCAGATAATATACTCAAAAGGTCATCATCATAGCCTGTTCCTGAGCCTGTTCCTGAGCCTGTTCCTGAGCCTGTTCCTGAGCCTGTTCCTGAGCCTGTTCCTGAGCCTGTTTTCAAGGTGGTATTTGACAGATTATTCAAAATTATCTTAAAAGCCTCTATACGATATTTCTCATCCTCAATAGATTGAGTGGATTCTATAGCAATTGCAATATTCTGTTTAATTTCATCAATTTTGTCCATGTTAATTTTTCACACCATCATTTATTATTATTTTCTTAAAGCATACTTCCATTTACCTTCATCCCTGATCCGCGTAAGTATTTTAGAGGATACCAAAAACCTCAATCTTTTATCAACAGATTGAATAGTATGAAAATAATTTTCCTTTTTCAATTCTTCGTTAACATCTTTAGAGGATTTTAATTGATCAAAGAAATTATGATCTATGAGAAAATTAATTCCACCTTTTAATCCAGAATAATCATTAAATGATTGTTTTTTTTGGATTTTTTTTTAGTAAACAGTAGTTGATTTTAATTCAATTTCACCTGAATGTTCCACACCAGCATCATCAATTAGTTGGATTCTAATTTTCATGTAAACTTTCACCTTTACCTAATTTATGAATAAAATCAAAAGCAGATTTTCTACCCATACCGCTAGTCAATTTGTATTTGTTATGACCACGTGTGCCACTAATTCTAAAAATGTCCGAATGTTTTTTGAGGTTTGTAGCAAGATTAGATAAATCTTTGACACCCATAGATCTCATACATTCAGTAACATCGTTAGAACTTACCCAATCTTTTTCATATACAACTTCCAATGCAGCAAGATAACATTGTGTACCCACAAGATGTTTGAAAGAGTCACTTCCTTGAATAGCAGCAACCAAATTCACAGAGCTGTCTTGAAACTTAAAAACATCATACAATTCAGAGATTGTAATTGAACATAAGTTAGCTAATTCATTTTGTTTTTTTGTTAAATTACTACCAATTTTTGGTGCTCCTTGTGGGATGGATTCTGAAGATAAATATCTATCAAGTAATAATTTTAGAATGATTTTGTATGATTCATTTTTGATTAGTTCATCATCTTCATTTTCAACTGATTTTTTTGCATAGTCAATTAACTCTCTAATTTTTTTTACATCTACGTCAAGTTCCACCTTTAGCCCGTTAGCCATATTAGTGATTCATATTGTTACTTTAAAAACGTTGTTATTAGTAATATTCTTTTTTACGCCTATATTTAGAAGAGGAAATTATTTTTATTCATATGTTATGTACCTTACAAATAATTGACATTACAAAACGCCTATAAAAAAAACTTAGCATAGAAATCATTTCTAATAAAAAATATTTACTATATAAAGTAATAAAGGTAAAAATTATCAAATTAGAAAAGATAGCAGTTACTTTCTAAAAATATCAAATTCTTAGTCACATTATTTTATCAAAAGTTTGTTGGGTAAACATAATATGAATAACATTAATTTACTAGATATGCCTAGATCATACATGAATGAAGACAGATTCGAAGAATTAGAGAGAAGAGTCAGTAAATTGGAAAAAGAGGTTTTTCAAGAAAAAAAGTACAAAAAAGAGACCAAACATACAGGATTAAGAGGAGGTCTAAGATTGTTAATCGGAAATGGTTTTTTTAATTATCCAAAGGCTTTGAATGAAATCGTAACAGAATTAAAAAGGGAGGGATATCATTATCCCAATCCATCAATTTCTAAAGCATTATCAGTGGATTTGACACTAAAACAGAAATTGCTCAACCGAATTAAAGAAGAAAAAAGTTGGAAATATGTTTTAAGAAAATAATACACAGATTAAGGAGTTAAAGAGAGATCATTTGTAAACAAGTTTGTTTATTCCGAATGTTTATTCGAAATAATGTTTACAATATTTCTTTCTGAAATTTTTTCCTAAAATTATTTATGCACAAAAAGATTCTTTATGTCTATTATTTATGCCCAATATTACGTATAAAGATCTTGAGGCAGATTTGAATCTTAATAGATTAGTTTCAAACAGAGTTTCAAACCAATTAGGAAATTCCCCTTAAGGACGTCATACTCTTGCAGTCTAAAGTAAATATTCAAATGAAAAAGTTAAGGGACTTCTAGTCCTGTAAACGATGAGTCTCCAGTACAGACTGCATTCAAGCTATTAACAAAAATATCCATATTAACAGCGCCTGAAACACCCTCATTTATTGTACCAAGCATGGAAATAAGTCCACGTTTAGAATCATAAGTTGTTGTAAACGAGTACTCTGTTGGATCCAAAAAACCAGACAGTCTAAAGATTTCTGCATCCAGAGTAAGATCAATTGCTAGGTCATCAAATCCTGTTTGTCTAAAATCTGCATTAAAATCTGTAATGAATACATCTCCACTAATACTTGTACAAGTTATTGGTTCATCCAATATTATGTGATAGGTTTGAACTAAGAATGGCGAGTTTCCTTTGCCAGGTATTTCTTCAGGTATTCCGGGATTTGCTGGAGGATTGCTGTTTCCATTACCATTACCAGGAGTAGATGGAGGTCCTGGCTGTTCAGGCAAACAAGAACCTTCAAGACATGTTACAGTTCCATCAAGATCAACTTGCCACTTTGTTATATCACCACTTATTCCTCCATCAGTTCTTACCGGATCTACACCATCAACACAATCTTCGATAGTTAAAACAACGGAATCAGACAATGATCCCCAATAATCATCGAGTAAAGTGTCACAAAAACCAAAAGTAGTACTAACAGCACGGCCTGTGAGGAATTTTACATTTGAAATTCCATCAGGATCACCATACACAACATCAATATCGCCATTAGGCAATAGTGTTGCAGTTACTGAAGTATTTCCAATATTATCAATTGGTTCATCGCACAAATCTCCTATCCCATCACCATCAGAATCTGATTGGTCTGGATTAGATACTGTTGGACAATTATCAACAGAGTCACCTATGCCATCATTGTCAGTATCTACATCAATATCAAAAACATCAAACCGTACATTATCTAATGCAAAATCACCTCCACTGACAGAACCAATAGAAATCTCAATAGGATTGCCTATTGATGAGCCAGAGGTAGAGCTATTCCATGTTGCAGTAATGGTTTGAAAAACACTAGTTGTTATCACATACCCCACAGTGACAGCATCAACTCCATTTGAAATTCTTAATTGAACAAAAGGATAATCTGTAATAGAAGAGCTTTGATCAGATACGTCTGCAGTTAAAACATATTGTTTATTTGGTTCAACAGTGGAAACCGTTTGTTTCAGAAATGAACCACCTTCCTTAATCAGCGCATAATTATTGCCATCAAGAGGACTTTCTCCAACTGGATTTAGTATAAATGAAGTAACACCATCATTTGTCCATCCAGGTATGGGAGAAATACTTTCACCATCCTCCAATACAGGATCTTCAAAACTGTAATTAGTTACAGGTAATGATAATGCAAATGCATTTCCTGAAACAGTAAATAAAATAACTGTAGTAATTAGAAGCAACAGAGATTTCATTAACAGTTTGAAAGCAGTTAGGTATTAAAGAAGAACTAAACAATCTTGTTCACTATTCAACATCTATCGCAGTCTTGCAAATTGTTCGCCACTATTCCATTTGTATTCAAAAAAATCAAGACACCATTTCAAAAAAGATTCATCAAGGACATTAGACAGATGTTCACAATCATCATGAGTAATTTGTCCAAATGCAGGAATCATAGTAGAAAAAAGTGTAATGATAATCATAACATATGATAAATGCATTAAATTATATCAAGAATTAAAAATTGGTTTTAAAATATTCCTAAACAAATGTGTTTAGTAATCAACATCACACATACAATCCAAAACTAAATTGTTCCGACACTAGAATAGTGAATTGAATATTGTGTTGCCATAAAAATCTGTCAAAAAATCGAGAGGATTAAGATTAATGCAATCCCACATTAATTGTAGAGGAAACTGTTCGATCAAACCCATTGGTGTAAAAAACTATTATTTTGTCACCAACTTCATCAGTCACATGGCTTATTTCGATTGGATATGTAATGAATTGCCCATCATCATGTTCTAATGCAATTACTGGAAATAGTTCTTTTTTATTTTCACTGTATAACATAACGAAAATTTTATGCTTTTTTTGATCTTCATGCAGTTCATTAATTGCATCACCTACAGATGTGGGGTAGTCCGTGATATCTAACGCATTGGTAACACCAAGAACACGTCCTCCCCAGAAGTAATATCCGCCAGTGGCAAGATCTACACCTCTATCAAATACTTCTCCCCAAAGTTTTAAAGCAATATCAAGAGCTAAAGGATCATCTAATCTTTCATCATCGATAAAAATTTGAAATTTGTCTGAAGGGCGTAATGTCAATTCTTTTTCTAACATTTGTTCTTGATATATTGAAGGATTATCTAAAATATCCTGAGGACATCCAGAACAATCCAAATGAGATGGACGGATAGGATAACTGCTACTTGCAGGCGACAAAAACAGATCTAGATGATTGTTGTCTGTATGATCGTGCCATAATGGATTTGGAGTAGATTTTCTAACTTCAATGTCATCATAAACAGTACCAGAATTGCCTTTGTCTGTTTGGTATTCGTATTTTAAGAACAATTTTCCATTTTCAAAACCGTTTAGTGGAAGAACATAGCCAAGAGGCCACACACCAGTGGGCCTATCAAAATCAGAAAATTCAGCAACAGCACCTAAACAATTTGCAACGCTCAATGTTCCATCTACAATTCGTTCCTGTTCCACACAGGAATCATAATTGATATAATCTTCAGGAGAACATATTTGATGCAAAACATTATCACTGTCCATTCCTGTGACTGTTGCACTAGCTTTTTCAAAGGTTCGGTATGAAGTGTCTAAATAAAAATTGACTTGAATATTAGAAGATGTAGATTCATCTTGTTCGAATGGTGAAGGACAGGAAAGAGAGATTTTCTTCACAGATTCACAACCCACACCATTAGAAGATATGATTCCATTATTTACCATATATTCAATAGAATTAAGATACTCTGTAGATGACACTAATCCTTGAGCATAGAATGATGAAGAGTCACGTATCCAAGAGGGAATTCCTGTGTCACCACATGACACATTAGGCACAGGATTAACATAGATAATTTTCTCTTTTATCATATAGCCTAAGGCATCTTTGAATTCATTATCAGATACCTGTCCTGCAGTCCAGTATCCCACAGTACTTGCCACATAATCAGGCATTACACGCATTTCTTGTTGGGGTTTTCTGTCAGGACAACCGTCAGAATCTTGATAACCGTTCCTAGTTTCTTTTTCAGAAGGGCATTCATCAATCACATCTAACACTCCATCTGCATCTTTATCATCTGCATTGTCTGGACATCCATCAGCATCATCAAAATTATTGAAAATTTCTTTCTGATTGACACATCTGTCTACAGAATCTGCAATGCCATCCTCATCAGTATCCAAAACTTGAGAGCCTACAGAATATTGAATTTTGGCAAAGTTGTTTCCACGGTTTGTATCTGTTCCTTCTGGCACATCTAGTATTATTTCCCATATTTTGTATCCTGTTGTGACCTTGTTTTGGGTGTTAAATCCAGATACCACCTTGGCAGTTATGCTTTGTCCAGGTTGCAACACTTTATCCTGTAATGATTGAGTAAAATCAGAGATGGGTTTTGCACACAAAATGTCTTGACATTCATCTGGCATATAGTGTAATCTCTGACTTGATTGGTCTGTTTCAAATTTTAAGAAAAAGTCAGACGTGGGTTCTGGACCCAAGTTTGTAACAGTGACATAAAATATTGGAAATTCATCAATTACTGGTTCTTGATTTGAAGGATCATGTTTTACAGATAATGCAAGATCAGAAAATGATTGAATAAAAGATGTCTGTCCAACTGTAAAACCAATGTTAGTTGTTTTAGGAGATGATAATTCAAACATCACTCCTTCAATTGTTATTTTTGCTTCATAATTTCCTGGTGGGAGATTCAGATTAAATGAGAGAGAACTAAAAGAGGTATGTGAAAGACCAGTAGGGCCAAAAACTGTTTTGCCATTACCTGTTATCTCAAGCCTATAATCAATTTGCTCTTGTGGTTTTCCAGTATTTGTGTTAATAAAATCAATTCTGATGTTAGTGTTTCCTGATGAATCAGATGTTGTAGATAATCTGGGTTCAATTTTATTTGTTGTTGGCGTTTGGTAGCTTTCTTTAGGCAAAGAATCTGGACAGCCATCAGAATCTTCAAACCCATTCACTGTTTCAGGATCGTTTATGCAATAATCTTTATCATCTGGTATGCCGTCATTGTCAGAGTCATTTGTACCAGTTGTTGATTTTTGTTCTGGTGCAGTATCTGGACAGCCATCAGAATCCTGATAACCGTTTTGTGTTTCAGGTTGGTTTGGGCAATCATCTATGCCATCATCCAAACCATCATTATCGGAATCACCAGTATCTGCACATCCATTGATTGGATCATATTTACAAGGATCACTAGAATCGGGTATACCATCACCATCACTATCTATACAACCATCATTAGGATCATTAGGACAAGGATCATACCTGTCAATTTTTCCGTCATTGTCGGAATCTAAACACAAATCATCAGGATCTTCTGGACATGGATCATTTGGATCAGGGGTTCCGTCATTGTCGGAATCTTTGCATAAATTGTTAGGATCTACGGGGCATTCATCGTATTTGTCAGGTATTCCATCGTTGTCTTGATCATCATCTTTTGGTGCAGTATCTTGACAATCATTTATCGGCTGATTACCAGAAAATTGGTTTTGGTAGGGTACGTTGACCTGACCTTCACATGTATTGGTTATGGTTCCAAAGTTTTCTAGTAAACCACCATCAGGAGCAGGTTTAAGATCAATAATTCCATTATTGATTATAGAAGCTCCATCCAGATTGTGTAACTCAGATACACTGTTAACTGTAATTATCCCGTTGTTTTTGATTGTGCCACTGTTAGTTAATTCAGAATATTCTTCCAGTATGAGGTGACCATTGTTTATCAATACTCCTTCTTGACTTACTGTCACAGTACCTTGCGTGGTTATTGTTATGGTAGTACCAGACGATATAGTTACTGTTTCTCCCCAGTCAACTTCAAGATTGCCCATAGACTCGTTCTGACTGTATGTAGAATCTGCAAAAGAAGAGATTATCAAAGGTTGTGTGACTAACATGATCGAAAATATGATAACATATAGAAAATTCCGCAATTTCAGAATTTAGGATTATAATAAACTATTAAAGATAAACTAAACAAAGACGTTTAGCATTAAACATTTAGTTTGTTTTTATCCACATCTAAAACAAAATTTTAAAAAATCAACATCCAAGTGTTGTTTACTACTCAACATTTATCGTAACCTTGCAAACATTTCTCCAGTATTCCATTTGTATTCAAAAAAAGAAACACACCAATCAAGAAACGGCTTTTCATTTCCTGCAATTCCCATAACCATATCAGTCGCATTGTTATTGTCTGGAAGCATCAAACACGCACCACTGTCAGACATTATGAGATTAGCTGCCACATGATCACACATTCGTTTTTTAAGTTGTGTGTCAAGTTTTGGTTTGTCAAGTTGTAGTTTGTCTACAAGATCGTTGCATTCTGGGATATCACTGTTTTTTCCAAAAAGAAATTTCAATGGAGTTCCACTTTGTAATTTCTGATAAAAGATATCTGCCAAAAGAAACGGAGGCTGAGTGAATATGCAATAAACAAACTTTTCAGAGTCACTGATAATTTTTTGGCAGTATGAATGGGAAGACCAGACGGAACTCAACACACGGCAGGATGAAAATGCTTCTATCTGAGATAAAAGATAGTCGGGCACATCACCAAAATTGTGACTAGAAAAATACAGTTCATTGTTTGCCAAAAAATCAATCCCCTGAATTTTTTTTGAGATCAAATTGTCAATTTTTTCAGAAGTGTTTTGTAACATTTTATTTTTCAACTAATTTGAAATTTTTTATTTCTGGCAACGTCCAGTAATAATCCACCAAGTCTTCACACCATTTTCTGAACTTAGGATCTTTGCTAAAAAATATGCCTTTTATGTCAGGATATCCTAGTTTTTTATTTGCAAAGATAAGATGAGCCTCTTTTTCAGACAAGCCAACAACAAGTGGTACACTTTCTACAATTTTTTCTTGTATCTGTCCTGATTCAATATATTGTTCCCATTCTTTTCTTCTAGGATGATCATAATACCCGTTAGGAACAACAGAGTTTTTTCCAAAAACAATCTTGTGAGTTGCTCCATTTCTCATGCTTTTAGATACAGTTTCATAGTACTCAAGGGGTATTGTAAATGTCACACCTTTAACCCATTTTTCCATACTAGCTGCCCAGTCTCGTGAACGTTGTAGTGCTTTCATGGTATTGGTTTCTAGATCACAGTTTAACAAGTCGCCAATCCTAACTAACAGGTGATCTGGCACTCCTGAGAAATCATGTGTTTCAAAATAATCCCTATACTTGCCAAGAAACTCAAAAAAAGGGTATTGATGCAACAAAGCATTACCAATTACAGTTAGTTTGTAAATTCCATCTTCATTTTTTTCAATTAGTTTTGCAGCATGTAATCTGTCAACATGTCTGGATATTGCCTGAATTGACGTGTTCAATTTTTTTGCAATCTCTGATGCTTTCAAATTAGTAGCTGAAAGAAGTTGAAGTATGTCCATTCTTTGTGAACTTGATAATTCCAAAATTAATTCAGCTCCACTGACCATACACAATCCCCGTTGAGTACTAAACATACCTGTTAACTAAATGTTTTATGATATACCAAAGTTCCCACCCTATGATTGTCCTAAATGAAGAAAATGATGACATGCCAGTTTGTAACACATGTTTATCAAGAATAGAGTCATTGCCATACAGAATAGTCAGTCTTGCAGACCATTACGACATACCCAGAGTGCTTCATTTCCATTACTTTTATCCATGCTGGGATCTGGATTTGTTTTTCCAAAGATACGTAGATCATAAGATAATCTCATTAGCATTTTCATGTGATGTCAAAACATTAGAAGATCCACTGATTATCAGAAACATGAAAAACAATGCAGACTTGTGGTATTAATCACGTAAAAAATATGCGTGAGGTATAATAACTACACGTAGAGAGTTGGACATATGGGAAAGCGCATCACCATAGTTATGGATGAAGACGTTTTCAAAAAACTTCGAGAGAAACAAGCAAAGCAAATCAGGGAATCATCAGAGAGGGTAAGTTTCTCCAGTGTGGTTAATGAGACCCTAAGAAAAAATATCAAATAATTTTGATTTTAATAGTCATTTAGAATTTTTGGGTTGGATTCAGCCACATTTTGACCCTAAAACAGATTTTGAGTAAAATAATTTATTTATATATTTATTATAATCATATATTTATATATTTATTATAATCATATATTCATAATTATTTCAGTAAATTGAATTAGTAAAATATTATTAATTATAATATCTTCAGACGTTTATGACAAACAACCCCATTGTAAAAAAAGTATCTTTTGATAAAACACAAATTAGATCTCTTGAACGCAAACTAGAATTTGATAGAGATGCAAGTCAACCAGGTAAAATTAGAACTGTTAAACGTGGTACGATAACAGAACAAATTCAAGTACCAGAATTAAATATTCAAAAACAATTTGATGATGAAATTATCAAAACATATGAAGATGGAATACGAATTTCAAGCCAAATAGATTCAACGCCACTTATTCCAATGTATAAAAATGCAGAACAAAAAATACCTCCAAAAATAATCACACAACATGAAACTATGAAATATGATTTCTATCTAATTGAATTCTTTTTTGGCTTAATGTTGAAAAAAGGTCTGTTTCCAAAAACTGCACAATTAAATGTAAAATTAAGCGATGATGTAGTTAAAGACAATAGGAAAACATTCCCCACTCAATTATTTCCGGGAAGAAAAGACAAAAAATATTTTGAGGCAAATGTTTCAGGCTCTTTTGGAATTAATGCTGATTTAGAGTTTTCAGTACCAGAAGTAATTGGACAACCTATTCCTTTTGCTGATGTTAAGGTTGATGGCAATCTTAAATCGAATTTTATTTTAGGACCATTCCAGTACGAATACAAAAAAGCTTCAATAGAAGTATCTGGATTAAATGATCCTGAAATTTTTTGGAAGTATAACATGGAATCAGAACTTCATGGAACAAATGATTTTAAATCAATTATGATTCTGAAAGTAGCTCAAGAAGCAAAATCAGTTCAAATGAAAGTAAAATTGGGAGTGATCCCTTACAAAAAAGAATGGCACAGACTAAGTCATGAAGAGCTTCCACTTCTGACTGATGAAATTACACAGGAAGTTGAACTGATTCCAAGATGAATCAAGAAGAAAAACTTCTAAATGATATTTTTGATATAGCTATCTCTGATCCTGCAAACTTGATGAATTTTCTTAAACAAAATCAAAATCAAGTGTCTTTTGAATTAGCTGAACGCGCCAAAAAGATTGCAGATCACGAAGCATCTTCAAATAGACTTGGAAATGCAACTGCAGCTTATCGTGGAGCAACTAATATTTTCTTGTTACTTGGATATCGAAAAGAAGCATTGTATTGCTACTTTCAATTTTGGCAAATACAATATATGCTTTGTAAACAGCCTTCAGATTATCTTGCAGTACGAGAACAGATTTCTAGTTTATTAGAAAAATGCCTTGAAGTAAAAGCAGAATATCTGATTTTTAGAATTTATTTTGTCATGGCAGATTCTGCTTTTTGGGCATCAGAAGAGACAAAAACTCCAAAAGATAAGGATGATTTACTATTAACAGTATTACAAGATCTAAGCAACGCTACAAAATCAATTGAAGGAAATAATGAGAGAGTATGGATAGAGCAATATGTTAGTTTAGTATCCACGATTATTTCAAAAGTTAATTCTAATTTCTTCCTACTTGAACAAGAAAAAAAATTCAAAGATGAAGTTTTAGAAGAAATCACTCAAGGGATAGAAAAACAGGTTGAAACTAATTTTGTATATCAAAAAATACCAAGTGATTTGAATAAAACTTGTCAAACTCTTACAAATCTTGCATACTTGTCATACAGATATGGAGATATGAAAGTTGGTTCAGAACGATTCAGAATAGCCAGTGAAGTTGCATTAACTGCAAAAAATGACGGAATTTGGTTAGATATCATTAGTAAATGGCACAGTATAGAAAAAGAATACAATGACAATTTACAAGAACTTAAAAAATTACAGGATTCAATATTTGATAAGATGGAATCTTTTCGTAAAAGTTTCAAATCCAGAGCAGGTCGCCTATGGTGTACTCAGTTTATAGAATCTTCATTATCTGAAATTCTTCAGAGCATTCTTAGAGAAAGAAAAGATGAACAAATTTTTGAAATCATAGAGAGATTGAAGGCAAGAACTTTACTTGATTATATGCAAATAAAACCAAAAGAATTTCAGGATAAAAAAATTAGTGAAATAATTTTTGATAAAGAAAAAAAATTGCTTCGATTTAATTCCCCAACTAGTAAATCTAATGTGCCTGAGATTATTCAATTTGAGGGGCAATTGATGAGTAGACTATCGATTGGAACAGCTTTTGATAGATCTGAAAGACATTTGCAACAAGAAGAGATAGAGGAATTATATCGTCTTCATAATGCAGGGTTTGAAAAAACAAGTAATGTTACAACTATGCGCAAAATACAAACATCATTAAAAGGTGATGAAATATTATTAGAATTTTTTATGCCTAATCATCCAACTCATCCAAGCATTGAGCTCTGGGTCATCATCATAACATCTAAGGAAAGTAAAGTTTTACAAATTCCACTAGACTCGCTTAAAAATCCTGGAATGATTGGCATTATGAGCATAGATGGCCAACAACCACTAGATGTAAGTCCTTTGGGGAATTTCATTGGAGGTTTACGTGTGGATATTCAAGAAGGGACGGAGAAAAAAGCAATCAAAAAACTTGAAGAATGTTATGATCTAATAATTTTACCCATAATAGAAAGTGGATTTGAATTACAAAATTTCAAAAGATGCATTATTGTTCCACATGGTGTTCTTCATTATTTACCATTTGCTGCTTTGAAATCTAAGGATGGTAGTTTTCTCATAGAACATGTTGAAATAATTTTTGCACCAAGTTCAACAATTTTTTACGAGTTAAGAAAAAAACAGATACCAGAATTTTCTAGTTTTCTTGCATTAGGTAATCCAGATTTATCAAAATTTAAACTTCCTCCATTAAAAGAATCTGCAAAGGAATTAGAGTCCATTAATGAATACGTAGATAAATTAGAGTCTTTTATTTATAATAAAGAAAAAGCAACAGAATCGATTTTACGTAAACAATCCTCAGGAAAAAGTATTATTCACTTTGCAACTCATGGCGAATTCCCAGAAGAGGACATAATTGATTCTCATCGAATAATGCTTACACCATCTAAAACTCATGACGGCAATCTCAATGCTGATGAAATACGTACATTAAAACTTAATTCAGCAGGATTAGTAATACTAAGTATTTGCAATGGTGGAATTTATCGTTGTGGGCCCGGAGATGAACCATATGGGCTTGTACCTGCATTTTTTATTTCAGGAGTAAGAAATGTTATTGGAAGTATTTGGCCATTAGAAGATAAAATTGGAAGATATTTTATGGAAGAGTATTATTCCCATCTTCTTGTAGAAGGGGTTTCAAGAGCTATCCAAAAAACGTGTAAAGCTTTCATTCGGGATAAATTACCAATTCGCACATGGACTAGTTTTATTTTGATTGGTGATGGGCAATCTCATACTAGTAATTAATCTCAAACTCGGAAAAATATCATAGTAACATACAAAATATGTGAGAACTCGTGATCCAGATGCCATAATTAGAGATTTAACAGACCAAAAGGTAAAGGAGCAAAAAGAAGAAAAAACACGGAATTATGTTACTCAGATAGTAACAATGCAACATTATTTCATGGAAGAACATAATCAACTAAAGGATTTACAATTAATGCAGATACAGGGGGATTTCAATGTCAGAACAAGCCCTTGATTTTTCAATAGAATTACAAAAGAAAGACACGTTCTATGAATCCAGAAGTTTGTAAGAAAATCAAATCATGGTTAAAGCAGATGGACAAACAATTTGAAGCATACTAGAGTAGTTTTTAACAATACGCATGTAATTTCCATACAAGGTATGGATAGTGATAATATCATTTTCTTTTATTAACATAATATTCAAATACTATCTTAATATCCCACATTATATGTCAACGAAAACTTGTGAAAATTGTAATCAGACACTCCAACCAACAATGGTAGTTGATGGAAAACCATTTTACTTCAAGTGTCAAAATTGTGGAAGTGTAATAGATCAAGAGTAAACCAATCATTTGTGAGTTAAAAATATCTGATAATTAGTGATTGGTTTGCATGCAAAATATTGTTTACCGAGTATTGGTCACAGTACTCCTACCACACTATTGCTATTTTGAGCCAACTTTTATTTTTTCAGTTGCTCCTTGTTGGTCTAAGGTCATATGTAACATCTGGTTTACGTGTCATGTTATTACCAAAGTCATGATCATAATCTCTTCCAACCCATGGAAGATTAATCCCAACAGCAAATGTCATTTTACACCTGATTCTAAAACCGCATCAACTATGACACTGGAATATTTTTTCATGGGTTCTGTTTCATTTGTTTTTATCAAGCCTCGAGCATCTGCAACTGCAGCAGCCGTTAATCTTTTGTTTACTTCTGCATCAAATACGCCTTCAAGTGCATTGTAGGCCCATCCATCAGCACCCGTGTTTTGCAAAAGGTTTTTTACATATCCTCGAATAAAGGTCTCCTTTACTTCTGGTTTTTTGTTTTGCCAATCAATTACGTATGGTACAGCATCAAGACTTTGTCTTACAATTTTTTCAACTTGTTCTTGTTCTAATGGGAAACTCTCAATCTTTTTTTGTGCTACTGCATACTCTATTGCCTTTTTGAATGCCTGACCGCTCAGACTCGTTATCAATTCTTTGTATTTGTCCGTACCAAAGTTGTTTTTAATTGAGCTTAATGCTGCATTCTGAAGCTTTTCTATTTGTTCATCTGAGAGTTGGCCTTTATCATCTCTTAGTTCATTAGCCACCTTATTGTACATTGATACTGTTTTTACGGCATCCTGTGTAATCATAACAAGTTGTTCAGATTTTATCTGAATATCATATTTTTCTTTGAGATATTTTGAAACCATTGGCCCTACTACAGTTCCAACAAGAACCATGAGAAAGTTTGACTCTAGAATCTGAAGGTATGGATTAGATTCAACTGAGCATAGTGTCCATTCAACGCATCCAATTGAAAGTATCATAAGCATTCCAATCACCACAAGAGTAGTTCCTGCAATGTAGTTCATGTAACTAGAAAATTTTGTCTTTTCTGCCTGCTTTTCTCCATCCTCTTTCATATTTGCAGTAACTTTTTTCTTGTCAAGCTCTTCTTTTATTTGTCTACTTTTTGCCTCAAACATTATCTCATTTTCTTTGCATTTTTTTATTATTTTATCAAAGATCAGTTCATGTTGTTTTCCTTCTTTTTCTAACTCGTCCCGAAATTGTTTAAACTCGTTTATCTCAGATAACACTACTTTGTTTACCCGTTCATTATCAATAACGTATTTGATCTTTGGATGGTCTGGATCACTAGAATCTTTTTCTGCTTTTACAAAATCTTTTGAGCGTTCTGTAATCACAGATTATTACCGTAACAGTCTTATTTTAAGATATTCATAACTACATATGGCATTTCACTTTTCATATATTCAAGAAAAATATGAGGAATTCAATGAGCATGGAAGACGATATCTAAAGTGGACAAACAAAGAGAAGACTTGGCACTACAAAGAATGTTCTGTCACAGTGTTTGGACTAAATGATGGTGCTCATATTGTTATAAGACGGGAGAGATCAGGAAAATCAAAATTCAAAAAATCTGAATACAGGCTAAAATTGATGATGGGATTTACCATAACTGAAGTAACCATCAATCATACTGATTCAGAGTCTGTTTTGGAGTTTACAGTATTGCAATCACAAGACCGTCACCACAGGGATCTCAAAGATGTTAGAATATCATCTAAAAACAAGGAGGAGATCATTTCCTTGCATCAGATAATTGTGGAAAAAATTAACAATCCTAAAAATGAAGACAACATAATTTTTCCCAATTATTCTCCTACCAACTCCAAAATTCTTCCAGTGGTATATCAACCCAGAGTTGATGCATGGGAAAATTTTTTACGGGAAATCAACATAATTGCCAACGGGCAAAACTACCAAGTGACTCTAGCGTTTGAAGGCGAAGTGTTACGAAAATTTTTCCTAGTGGATCCTTTCTACAAACTGTACAGATTCCTAAAATTTCGAAGGACAATTGATATTGAAACATTTGAGATAAGACAAGATCAGTTTTATTTTGATAATATTTACAGTAATGATAAAACTCTGTTTGATGATTCAACCCATAACCAAAAAATAATTCCAATAAAGTATTACTTTTCAGACAAGAACCACCCAGTAGTATTTATTAACACATCAAACCACGCACTGGCGCCACACGACAACAACCATGACTTTTGGAAATGGGAGTATATTCCATGGGATGAAAAGACACCTCTAAAATCATCAGAAAAAAGTAGAGAAGACACTGAAAAGTTTTATCGAAGATTCTAGACATCTTTTTGTATTACTTTATGAATAGCGTATTATGGATCATGGTAAAATTGACGATGTCACAAAAAAGGGATTAAAAAATTCTCCGAGAACGAATTAGGAATGCAGAAATTCCCAATACGATACTTGACAAGAACATAAAGATTGCAACATGGAACATCAGAAAACTTGCTGGAAACAGAAAACAAATATCATTACATTACATTGCAGAGATTCTCTCAAACTTTAACATGATTGCAATAACTGAACTTACTGTCAACACAGACGATCTTGAAGAAATCATGAGAATCATGGGCCCATATTGGAAAGTAATCTATTCTGATACAAATATGGATGTCAAGGGAAATGGTGAAAGAATTGGTTATCTATATGACGGTAGAATCATAGAGTTTACGGGACTTGCAGCTGAAGCAGATCCAATAAGATTAGAGCCAGAAAATAAAACTGATGAATGGATTCCCATCTTGACATGGTGGAGAAGCCCTTATCTTGTGTCATTTAAAGCTGGACAATTCGAATTTGTGATGCTTGCAGTACATATTTGATGGGATAATGAAAACTCTCGAGAAGAGGCATTGAGCAAACTTGCGGACTGGATTGAAGAAAGACGAAAACTTAGACATGTCAAGGGAAAAGACATGATCGTTCTAGGAGATTTCAACATTCCATCTGAGAACAGTAGTTTATTTGATGCAATCACAAAAAACAATCTTCATACACATTCGGCCATTTTAGGGAAGAAAGGAACAAATCTCAAGCGAGATAAGCGTTATGATCAGATATTTTACCATAAGAAATATGCCAAAAAAAATAGAAAAAGCGGGTTCTGTTGACTTTTATCAAGGTGATCACCATGCATTGTATCCATTTCCTGAATTTTCCATGACAAAAGAGAAATTCACATACCAGATATCAGATCATTTACCTTTGTGGATTCAGTTGAATATTGAATAGATTTTGTACATTTCTCATCTGAATATGAACTTAAAATCAAAATAAAGAAAGTTTTTTGACATGTGATGAAAATATAAAAAATAAATGATTGGGATTAATTAAGACTCTTCAAGCTCTGTTTGTTTGTCTTTTAATTCTTGTAAGAAGGCGTCAAGATCTTTTAATGTGGTATTTTCCAGTCCAGTGAGTTTGTTGACTTGTCTATAGTCATAGCACATCTTAGTAATGCTATTTTGCAAATCACGAACTGCATTTATTGCTCCCAAAGACATATTTCTTATAAGAAGGAATATTTAATAATTCTTTCTTATTTTAAGATAATCATAGATTCACATATTTGTTAAATACAGTGATTTCACGTAGATATCAGTTTAATTTTATATGTAAATTGTATTTACCTAATTCTATCCATAAACGCTTAATTATTAGGTTCATAAAGTATTAACATAATGAACAGAGTGGATCTGAAAAAACACATCGATCTGGAGGAAAAGATTTGACAAGAAAAAATGCAAAAGATTTCTTACCTGATGAAAGACAGAGGTACTGCAATGCATTGTTAACTTTAAAACAAACAATTGAACCAGGACACACATTAAGCAAATATGATGAATTTGTAGCCATCCATTATGGCGTTACACGACGTCTTAGAAACGGAATTCCTATTGGAGATGGGGCCCATTTTGTACCAGGATTTTTGGCTTGGCATCGTGAATACCTTAACAGATTTGAAAAAGCAATTAGAACAGTAGATTCTACTTTATCCCTCCCTTATTGGAATTGGTCTTCAGGAGATGATACAGACACTACAGAAATATTCACAGATGATTTTATGGGACCTCCAGGAGATCCAAATAATGGAAATAAAATAACAAGTGGTTATTTTGTTGAAAACAATTGGGAAGTTCATTCGGAGTTGGATGGAGGAAACAATGGGAGTGTACTTGTTAGAGATTCCACATTATTGTCTTCTTCAAAGTTATCACAAGTTTCAGGTTATGGAGAATTGGCCATGGATGCAGTAAACGGAGATAATGATTTTGATTCCTTTTTACCAGGACTTGAAGGACCTCATGGCAGTATTCACATGTGGATTGGAGGACACATGACATCTATGACATCTCCAAATGATCCAATATTCTTTTTACACCATGCAAATATTGACAGATTATGGTCAAAATGGCAAGAGCTTCATCCTGGACCCGAAAATTACAATCCAAATAATGATGGAAGTTATGGAAGCAGACTAAATGATAGAATGTGGCCTTGGGACGGTTCTGAAGACACAACTACCACCAGAACAGGCACTGCAACTGGAATTTCATTACAAGGTTTACTCCCAACCTTTTCTGATTATGATATTGTTACCCCTAGACATGTTCTGGACAATAATCTTACCATTCCTATACCTGTACGGCAATTTTTAGCAAATACACTTCAGATAAGAAACCAAACAACAGGTGAAATTCTTTCTAGATACAAAATAATTGGGAGTGTACCTGACAAATTTGCAGCAAATAATGGAATCTTAAATCAAATTTTGACAACCATTGGATATGAAGACAGGATTGGAAGAACGGAAAGCGATAATGACTTTGTGGATGTAATATTAGAGATAAGCCATACGGACAACCATGTTAATTCTGCCAGAGGCGTACAGCTTGGTGGAGATGACATCGAAGTTTTTGTTAATGGAACAAGTACAGGTACTTTAGCAAAAACACAGGAAATACCATTGCCATAGTATTGAGACAGTGTTCAAATGAGTCATCACAGTCATCTTCATAAATTAAACACTGTCGCAGTTCATCTGGGTTTACTCAAAAACGGAAAGGCATTATTGTTTTCAGGTTCTCATAAAAAATTATGGGATTGGACTAAAGGTGAGGCAAACATATGGAATCCCAACAATCCTGATCATCATGAGAATTCCAACCTAAAACGCAATTTGTTTTGTTCTGGACATTGTTTTTTACCAGATGGACGATTGTTGGTTGTAGGCGGACAATCGACCTTCAACTATCCTCATGTTATTTTTGGAACTGTTATTGGAGTATTGCCTTTAGTGTTAAAGATTTTGGGAAAAGAAGCAGCTGATCATGACATACATACATTTGATCCTGATGAATCTGACCCAAATCTTCAATGGACGCGACATTCTCCGGGAATGTCCAAAGCTAGATGGTATCCAACATGCGTAACGTTACCTGATGGTAATGCACTAATTGTTTCAGGCACGTGGTCTCATGGATATCATGCATTGTTTGGCGGATTTATGAACAAAAGTTACCAGATTTTTGATTCTACTACAAACATACTTTCCGAACCAAAATCTTTTGGGTTTGAACACATCCACATGTATCCTTACTTACATGTACTTCCAGGGAATCACCTGTTTGTTCATTCTGATAAAACGACAAAGTTTTGGGATATTTCTCAAAAACAATTTTTGTCTGGCGAATTTGTAACCTCAACCGGAGGCACTAGAACATATCCTGGAATGGGAACCTGTGTTATGCTGCCATTGAACCATGATGATCAAGTTGCAAAAATAATGGTAATTGGCGGCAGTACTGTTATGAAACCTGGAAAAGAGGATGACGCTACAAGTATTCCCGAAATGCTTACCATACCTCTGAACGACCCAACTAACTCTGCAGGGTGGCAAGAAAAACCTCATCATTTGAAGAGATTTCTATGCGACTCTGTTCTTCTTCCTGATGGAAAAATTTTGGTAACTAATGGTGCAGAAAAAGGAACTGCAGATAGTAATCAGATTGCAGTTATGAAAATTGAATTGTTTGATCCTGAAACTGAAACTTGGCAAGAATTAGCAAACCCTTTGGAAAAACCCAGGTTATATCATGGTACAGCAATTTTGTTATCTGACGGCAGTGTTTTGGCTGCGGGAAGCACTGGGCACGATTTTACTCGTGCAATATTCAGACCTGATCAGCACTTTGAACAGGAAATTGAAATAATAGAACCACCATATATGGCAAGTAACACTCGACCACAAATTACCAACTCTCCCAATTCTATGCAATACGATACTCAATATGAAATAGCAACTGATTCAACAAACATTACCAAAGTTTCATTAATACGAATGTCATCTACTACACATAACAATAACATGGACCAGCGCTGTCTGTTTCTAAATATTGTGGAGAATTCTGCAACTCTAAAGATTCAAAGTCCAAAAAATGGAAGTTGGGCCCCTCCAGGGTATTATTTGCTATTTGTTATTGATAATAACGGAATTCCTTCTGTTGGAAAACCTGTCAGAATAGGAACTTGAATTAAAAAATATAATTTCGTTATAAACAAAAGTAGGGGGTGTTTAACCGATTTGACAAAACTCGGTGGGAGCACCATGTATTTGAGACATATGCAATAGGTTCTCATTTAGTCATCACAAAACTATATGCAGTAGTTTGTTCTATCCTCATAGTTGACCTTTAACTATACCGTAAAAACACAAAAAGATATCGATGTAATCATTCAAGAAATTACTACCAAGCTTTCAGAAATAAAATTTGGAGTTTTAGGGACTCTTGATTTTAAGGAAATATTTGCTAAAAAAGGAGTCGATTATCCACATCAATACAAACTACTAGAGGTGTGTAATCCTCAAGCTGCAAAAAAAGCGTTAGATTCTGATCCCAATATTGGGTTATTACTCCCATGCACTATTGCAGTATTTGAAAAAGATGGAGAAAATCACATTAGTTTAGCAAGACCAACTGAATTGCTTTCTGTTGCATCAAATAAAGAATTAGAATTAATGGGAAAAGAAATTGAAACAAAGTTGATTGAAATTATCAATGTCGTGAAATGATTGATTTTTCACTGTAAGAGCAAAAATTCACTTATATAAAATCTATAACAAAGATTGAAGGTTTTTCATTCCGTATGGAATACACCAACTAGGTTATGCCTACAAACCTTATGACGGCAAGTGAACGTTTGAGATGGATAATTTAAACTAGATGAACAATTGATTTGTAAAATATTGTTTTGATTCTAAATTCTTCTAATTCCAACAATCAATGCAGATGGAATTCCAACATACATTCCAAGATTTAGAAGGATCAATGAAATTCCATATCCTAGTACTTTTGTTTCTGAATCCATATCAACATTATTCAAAATAGACAAACTAGAAATCATCGGAGTGATTGCAACCTTTACTATTTCCTTGAAAACCGGATTTTTCCTTTCATAATCTGCAACAGTAGGCGAGAATGAATAGTATATCTCATTAAAAGAAGTCATGAACAATGAACCCGCATCTGTTTGTAATAATTTGTTGTCCCTAAATTCTCTTAGTTGTTGTACCTGAGGAGCCAGTTCAGAGCCATATGTAGCAGTTGCAATTAGACATCCTCCCGCGTCAGAATCGTTGTTTTGATCTAATGTTGGCTCAATTGAAGTAGAAGGTTCCACCACATTTGATTCAGATTCATTATTCATGTTTTCTAATTCTTTTTGTTGCTGGGATATCACTTGCGGAATCTCTTCAACAACTACAGGTTTTGTGTCTAATTTTCCTTCTTTAGATTCCACAAAGCTTTCTTGTATCTCTAAATTGTAATACATTCTACTTTGTTCAATTAATTTTTGATATCTGTCATATCCCGTATAAAACCACAAACCATCATTGTAAAGATTCCCACATAGTCTGGATTCTATTGAATGGTGATGATGCTCAAAAAAATCATTACCCATCATTTGGTATAATTGGTAGTTCTCCTCACACCATTCAATACCATTTTGTGTTAAACCTGCAGTATCACGAAACGGGGTTTGTGCAAAAGCAGTTCCCATTACAAGAAATATAGAAAATATTACCAGGTATTTCAATTGGAAATTTTTGATTTTTCTTGTTGATAAATGATACTATTAAACAAGTTTGTCAAAACCGCACATGTGAAATTTCCAGTTTACGAGTTGACTAATTTTAAAATCAAACACGTAGAATAAGGTTTGATTTTAATTTGAAAGATACCATTATGACAGACGCAATGGCAGTTAGTAAAACTATCATCACATAGGTTCCAAATTCTGGAATGACATATGTTCCTACAATTGTAAGTGTTTTTGATTTCTCTGTTAATGGAATCAGCAAAGTATTGAGTCCATTTTCTTGTTCATGTTCAAAATCAACAAGTTTTTCACCATCAGCCCAGATCACATAAGGCCCATCTAAAAGTGCAGAAGGCAACTTCAAAAAGAGATCATGATCAGAGGATTGTGATTGCCCTATCAATTCAAAAGTGATTGATTTTTGGTCAACGTTAATTTGAGGATTATCAAGTAATCGACTAAATTTGTATTCAAGATCAAAAGAGGAATCTCCATTAGTTATTTTTTTACCCACATCAGGCAACACAGATAATCCTTCTGTAACTATAACCTCTCCAACTGCCCAAGGATGAACAGTACAAAAATATGGAAAATTACCAACTTCATTGAATTGTAATGGATAAGATTTTCCAGGAGCAAACAAGCCGCTGTTAAACATGTTATCAGGACCAGTTTCAGGAGTTCCAGAAGTCACAGTATGTGCAACGGTATCAGCATTCTTCCAGACTACAGTATCACCAACAATTATCTCAATTACACCTGTTGTGCCCCCACCCTTTTCACTTTGCCAAAAAAAGGGGGCAGTAGGATCTGAGGCACCAGTAGGAATGTTAATGTCATAGGTGTTTTGAGCATGTGCAGTACCAATCAAGCTACCAATAATCAACATGCTAAATAAGAAGATGATTTTCAATTCACATCACCACAAAATAAAATTAGAAAATTTTGATTCATAGAATATTTTTATGATAAGTGATTATTAAGCATCACCAATCATCTTCAAATATCCATGAAAGTCCCTGTACATCCTTCCATGTTAGTTTAGATGAATGAGACGAGGATGAATTTGATGTCAGGGCAATTCGTTTGTTTGTTTGTAGGACTTGCATGTTATCTATTACGTATGAAGATATAATAGATTGTAGGATTAATTGCGGGGTGCCATGAAGGTACCCCGCAGTTTTTCAAAGAATGATAAATATTCATTTTATGTAAAGCACGTAATGAAATACAACCATAACCATCAATGGGAATACGACGAGAGGTTCAGAACATGCATGATATGTTTCAAAATAGAAATGTGTCAAGAAGATGCTTCAATATCAAGCAGATTCCAAATTGCGGAGGCATAAAATGAAACTTTCAAAACACCCCATGTTTGGAAAATCAAAAGTAAAGATCAATGATGGTAGTGTTACAGTGTTTTTCATAAAACCTGTAACACCATAATTTTTTATTTGAAAAAATTCAATCAAATTTGAATAATACCGTTTTGTATTAAAAATTCAGTTGCATTTAGAAATTCCAAATCACTGGTAAATCCGTGTGCCCACCATTCAATATTTTGTTTGACCCATACAGGTATTTCATGCGAGACTCCAGTCTGTTCTGTTTGAGACACATGGATAACATCCTCAGAAATTAAAAACTCTAAAGAATTAACAAACTCCTCAGTAGAAACACGGTCTTCAACCCACCATTGTGCGTTGTTTTTGATCCATTGAGGAACAATTAATTTTTGGTTTGGCTCGGTATTTATTTCGCTTATCAAAACGGTGTCAATGTTGTGTTCATTTAGTTTTCCAAACAATATCTCCAATTGTTCAATTTGTGCAAAGTTTACATCGTTTTGATAGTTTTGGTGATAAAATAATGAGAATTCTTGTGGATGTAATGTAACTACTGCAAATCCATGCTCACTAATGCTTTTTGTCACCTGATCAAAGGTAGTATCAGCACTCAATCCAACAAATTGTGTTCTTTCATCATTTAATTCTCCGGTAAACGCTGTTTCTGGAAAATGATACAAAGTTTGGCCAGAAAGTGGGAATGGTGGCGTAGCGAAATCAAGTTCTGAACTAAAATGTGTAAACTCTAATGACAACAACGCAGACACAGTTGCATCATTATAGCTGTTAAAAGGTGGGATGAAAACAGTTGGTTCCACCCCAAACAATTCAACAATCTTGTTGTTGGATCTTAATATCAACATCTCCTGACCCACGGTATCAAATTGTGCAAAATCATCATGGTTCCACCCATGATTTGCAAACCCGATTCCAGGCGCATCAGACACACTTGAGACAAAGTCAGTTAGATCAATGTCTTTTCCAATTTGATTTGCAATCACTCCAATTGTTAGATCAACGTTATTTCTTTGAAAAGTCTTAATCAGTTCTATTTGTACGTCGGCCAAGAAAAAGTCTTGGATGTCATCCAGTCTAAATGCTACACAGTTGCAACTTTCTAGATCAGAGTATCCCACATTAGTTATTTGATCAGAGGAGGTGTTTTCAATAAAAAATTCATATAAATTCAAAGTTACAGGACCAACAGAATTATCTTTTATTCTGACCTGTACTTGAGATAGTGAAGACATGTCGGGCTCACCAGTAATGTCTGAATCAGATATTTGGAAAGTGTATGTCAACAACTTGCCATCAGTTGCTTTAGGAACGGATATCTTGTGAGTATACCAAGACTCAAAGTCATCATGCGAGAAATAAATCCAAAATTGTTCAAGTGATGAAATATTATCAAGTGAATAAGATATTGTAATTTTTTTATCACTTAGATCCATTTTATCAAAGGAACTTCTGGTAAAGACAGCATCATTATTTCCTTCAGTTACTAGTTGTAAGAGATTATCATCAATGTTTTGAGTCTGTTGCCCTGAAGAAGATTGTTTTGTCCAAGACAGATTTGAAAAATCATTTAAAAATTCTGATTTATCAGGATTGGAATTGACTTGTAATGATGGTTCGGATACAACATTTGATTCAGGCAAAGAGTTCAAGACAGAAACATCATACTGACCAGAGTTGTCATCAACTATGATGGTTTGATTGGCAAGCAAATGTGAAGGGTTGTTTTTCTCAAATACCCATACTTGATATTTGCCTACTTGTAGTTCAGTGATGTGAGCTGAATCACGAACAAATGTTGCTGATTTTTCTAGTTGTTCATTAAAAACTCGAGCAACAACATTTTTTTCATAAGAATGATTGGGGTAATTTTCCAAGTTACTGTTTATTTTGATAAAATCAACTACAGCAGGCCAATTTGTAACAATGTCAAAATCTGAGCTTCCCGAACCAAGACGTATTTCTGTGGATTCATAGACTAGATCATCTGAGATTGAAATCTTTACTCTATAATGATCACCTGTGGCAATAGTTGAAGATACCCAAAATCTGAGGGTTTTACCTTCAGCATCTGTTTTTGCAGATTTGATCAAGTTTCCATTATGAGAATATAATTCCAAGAGAGCACCTTCAATGGGAGTTTTGCCATCTTCATAATATGCAATAAACTTCATCCCAACAGAAGGATTTATTGGAATTTTGATTAGGTGTTCTGTTTTATCATCTAATGAAAGATACTTTGTTCCTGCCAGCATATCGTTGACATATACTAGAATTTCATATCTGGAATCAACTGGCAGTTCAGTGGTAAAATATGGTTCAGATGACGTTCCTATCAATTCCTGATGTATTGAATCATCTTGAGATTCAATTACAAGGTTAGTGTTGCCAAGTGAGACCCTGTCACCGTTAGGATATGTTAGTTCGATTTGAAGCGCAGTGTTTTCAGCAAACACATCAGAGGCCAAGCTGGGAATCAACAACACACCAACAAATAATAAAAATAATTTTTTGTCGATCATCTTGTCAACCATTCATTTTTCTTAAAGCTCCAAAGTGCAGGAAATATTAACCAAGAGGTAACAAATGTCGTAACCAGATCCATACATGGTTTAAATTTCCAGTTTTTGGACTTTGTATCTCTGAATTTATAGTCACTTCCATGCGACAATCCAGGCAGAATCATTCCCAGTAGATAGATTAGTGGAAGTGTCCAATCTTGCAATATTATTGGTACGTATGCAAATAGTGTAACCATGATCAATGGGGTTGAAAACATGGACATGAAATCAAGGTAAAAGATCAATGCAATCAACGGATTGCGTTTCCAAAAGAAGGTGCTTACAAAGAAATTAACTCTAGTGGTACCTTTTTTCCATCGTTTTTGTTGTTTGATAAAAATATTCCATTTTTCAGGAACATCGGTATAAACCACGGAGCTTGCGACATATTGTGATTTCCAGTTGAAAAGAGATTGGGCAGTTAAGGCTCTGTCCTCTGCATCATCATATTCAGACATCGCCTTCATCGTTTTCTGAGTCAATGTAGAAAGAGAATTTCCATTATTATCAACATACAGGTTTTCAATTTCAGATTTTGCCCATTTAGGGGCAATGACATATGATGTAAGTTCTCGGTCATCACCATAGTGGATTTTTGATTTTTCCCAAAATGGGATAAATGGTGCCAAAGCTTCTCGTCTATATGCTGCCAAGCAACCCGAACAGCATAAAACAGTGCCAAATGTACTTTCAGTTGTCTTTCGTATGTTAAAGAAATAATCATACCATACATCTTGAAATCGGGTTAAGAGATTCTTTTCAGCGTTCCAAACTTTTGCATGTCCTACCAGTGAACCCACTTTGGAATCTTTTGCAAATGCTTTATCAAATTCTTCAATGGCGTATTTATCAATAATACTATCAGAATCAATTAGAACAAAATAATCCCCTTTAGAGATTTTAAAGCCATCAGCAATTGCTTTTCTTTTACCTTCATTCTTTTTGTTCAATACTCGTAGTTTAGGGTATTTTTTTTCAAGTTTACGTAATTTGTTTAAACTCTTATCGGTACTACCATCATTGACTGCCACCACTTCTATGTTAGAATAGGTAGAGGCAAATATCGCATCTAGAACCTTGTCAATCATGTTTTGTTGATTGTAGACAGGAACAATTACAGAAATCAAGGCATTGTCAATTTTGCTATGATGTGCAGGGTTTTTGTAAAAAAACCACCCAACCAGTAAAATTAGAAAAGAGTGCAGTGGAAGGATTACTGAAAAAACAATCAATGGTTGACCGAATTCAATTCCCAGGTAGGCAGTATAGAACATGGTACACAAAATACCAATCAAAGTAGGTATTCTAACTAGCCAGCCTTTCTGTTCGACATGTATTTTTCCATCAGAGGTAACTTTTTGGTTTGTTTTGTTAGGGATTTGTACTAGCTCAGACATGTTATAATCCCTCCATCGAGTTTAGTTCAAAGCCAACCAAATCCGAAGCGCTAACGAATGTGACTCGTTGTTTTTTTACATCAGATAAAAGATCATCAATTTCATCTATAGCGATGTTGTTTTCAAAATTAATTATTATAGGGTTAATGCGTTCTGAACTTTTTGTTGGAATGTCATCAATACTAAATGAATTTGCATCGTATGACTCGATTGTAAACCAGATAAATTGCCCATTATGGAATTTATTGTATTGCGTATCATAAGAAAAATCAGCTAAAATTCCAGATTTTTCAAGAAGAGAGTAAATATTTTGATCAGTATCTCCATAGGGGGATTTGAACAGTTTGGAATCAAAATTTCCAATTTCATCAATTACTTGTTTTCCTTTTTTAACCTCCTCTAGTTGGTCAGAGTAATCAGGTATAAGAGGAATAGAATTACCAGTATAGCCCTGGCTTCCAATATCAATTTCATCAGAAAAAGATGTTATGCAGTCAGGATGTTGTTCTGCAGTACTTCCTGACAAAAAGATGGCTGCTGTTGCGTCATGTTTTTCTAAAACTTGAGATAGTTGTGTACACCAAGACGATGTGTCTTTTTTCGAATCAATAGTAAATAGAAGTAATACATGCTGAGGTGTAAATTGGTATGACAAGAAAGGAGGCATAACCAATACAACTGCTAAAACTATGATTAGTCCAGTAGAAATAGCACCGGCAATTTTGATGTTCATGCCGAGTTAGTGGGAAGAAGTGTTTTGTTTTTGATATGCATCCTGTATCTGGAATCTACTTTCTTTGATGACTCAATGATGCTGTTTGGAACATATTGTTTTGACAAATCAAGCACCATTTGGCTATCTTTTGGAAGACAATGCCCTCCAATACCATCAATAGCTTGAAGCATGTCAATATTCCATTTTGTGTTTACCGAATTTCGAAGTTCGTCAAAGTCGACACCAATATTGTCACAAAGTATTTTCATTTCCTCTGAAAAAGCAATTTGGACATAACGATACGAGTTTTCTACGATTTTTGTCAGTTCTGCAACATCAGGAGTGTTTGCAATATGTAATGGGATTCGTAGTACATGACCGTAAAATTTGCGTCCTGCATCTAAACAGCATTGTTCACAAGCTCCAATTACGCGTTCTTGTTGTACACCATGTTCATCTTTTTCATGTTTATAGTATCTGTGTGGAACATGAACAACGTGTAATTTATGGTTAAGAATTTCTAGGATTTTCCTGGTTGTGTTTTGTGGAACTGTACTATCAATTCCTAATAGTGCTCCATTTTTTGCTTCTTTTAGTAACCTATATGCGGTTTCATATACACCATCAAGATAAGGCACAAACATGTTTTCAGGTTTGTGTGTCGAGATGCAGATTAGATAATAATCATAGCCAGAAAAACTCTCAGCCTTTTCTTTGATTACATTTTCATCTAGTGCTCGTTGCATGGTTTCTGGATTAATGTCATAGCCATCTACCCAAAGTCCAATTTCTGACATGTATTGTGCATTAGTATATCCAATTTCACCTAAACCAATAATCAGAATTTTCTTTTGGCCGGTTTTAAGATCAGATGTTACCGTAGAAGATTTTTCAAAATCCTTCCAACATTGTGGATGGAAAAAATCTCCACCATATCCAATTACACCTTCTTTTACTTCCATTTGTGAAAAACAACCAAAACACGAAACAATTCTGTGTTTTTTGTTATTTTCAGAAACATGTTTTTGTTCTATTGTAAATTTGCTCATGATAAACCAGAAAATTTTTTTTATATTTCACAATAGATGTGACAATGCGGGGTGCCATGAAGGATTCTCATCACAGCTATAAAGATGAAATAAAAAAATGTCCAGCTGTTTGTGGGATGCTAACGTAGAATTTCTCTATAAAATTATTATATGATCAAAGATGGAGTTGTGTGATTGGCAGAAATAAAACCAGGCACACTAGGAAATCTTTATGCATACAAGACATACACAAGACCAACTGCAAGAAGAATGTATGGAGAATTTTCATATAGGAAAAAAACCATCCCCAAACATCACGAAAATATCCAAAGAATGCTTCACGTACTTGCCATAAACGGTCCACAGACAACGTGGGGGATGGCAAAAGTGGAACTAGCAAACGATACTGCAAAAATTAGATCCAGAGAAAAACAATACAGAAAATTTCTTGTGGGTAGAGATGATCGAGGAAGACATTCCATGGGTGTTCTCGAGACAGGTTTAGTGGTTATTGATGGAAAGAGTAGACTAAAGGCACCTGCCAACATATACAGGCTATCAATACATGGTATTTTGTATTGCTTAGATGTCTTAGACCTAACAAACAAGGAGATCGACATGATGGCAGAGAAATACAAGGACGTGATACCATGGATTTTTGGAAAATGGGAATATCTGAAAAATACAATAGGCAACGAGGTGTACAGATTAAGATTGTTAGCAAAAGGGTTGTTCTTAGATAACATCCAAACTACAAAAATTTCAAAAATACCAGTATACGAAATCCTGACATACCTTTCAACAAAATATCTTGATAATTTTGAACATATTGAGGAAACAGATCTGGCTGAACAGATTTCATGTTGGTACTACACACAGTTACTAATCTCAAAAAATCCTCAGAAAAAAAAATCTTCACTGGAATATCAACAATGGTACAAATTGATCACAAAAGGAGACAGAGATCTAAAATCATGGTATCAGTCATTTTTAGATGAGGTGACAGATTTTTATGAAAAACGATTCAAAATAGTAAAAAATCTAAAAAAATTATGAGTTCAGATATTTATCAAGAGTTGTTTCTAGTTTTTCCATATCATATGGTTTTTCTATTGTTTCTAAGAGATTCATACTCTTAGCTTTTAGGTGCTTTTTCTCATCCATATTATAAGCAGTAATCAATACAACTTTTGCATCAGGATCAAACTCTTTAATTTTGAAAAACGCATCAAATCCATCTTGCTTGGGCATTTTAACATCCATAAAAGTCATCGAAGGTTGTGCAGATCTATACACGTCAACTGCCTCCATACCATCTTTTGCAGTGACAACATCATAACCAAGTGTCTCTATCATGTATGCAGTATTTTCTAACAACGGAATGTCATCATCAACAATCAGTATCAGTTTGTTTGTAGTCAAGATTCACCATTTTTTGAATATGTGCCTATTTATCTTTCTCTAAATCGTTAACATTTACTTTCTTTGGAAATAAAATGGTGAATCTTGTAGGACCGTTCTGCACAGAAATCGATCCACCATGTTGAGTAATTACATTTTTACATGTAGCTAGACCTAAACCAGTTCCTTGAAGTTTGGTAGTAAACAAGGGCTCAAAAATTTTTGGCAGAATATCATCAGGTATAGGCTTACCACTATTCTCAATTTCAATTTCATACACATCACCAACATCTCTAGTATTGAAGATTATTTTTCCAGGTTTTTGGCCAATGGCTTGAACTGCATTCAATATTAGATTTATCAACACAATCTCAATTTTTTGTTGATCACATTCAATCTCAATATCCTGTTTTGGAAATTCAATTACAACAGAAGAAGGAATTTGGATTGAACGGATTGCATTATCAATCATATGAACAAGACTTGTTTTAGTAACATTCATCGGAGTAGTACGAACATATTCCAATACATCTTGAATTTGATGAGAGATTCTGTTTATTCCATCATCCATATTTGAAAATAATTGATCAACTTTTTCATCCTGCCCACTAAACTTGCGTTTTAAAACATCTGTAGCAGTTTTTAGTACTGCCAAAGGATTTTTCATGTCATGGGCCATACTAGCTGACAATTCACCAATTGCAGTTAGGCGTTCGTTTCTTACTTTCACATTGGCCTCAGCCAAGTCTTTTTCAGTTTGAATTAGTTTCTTTAAAGAGGCAACAAAATTGTTGTAAGAATTCGAAAGAATGTTTATTTCATGAATTACATTTGGATCTGCGCGTACATCAAAATTTCCAGAGGACATCTGAGCATAAATTTTTGTCAATTTTTCAAGAGGTTTTGAAACAAAAATCGTAATCATAATACCAATTACAACAGTTACTATGATTCCAATAACAGAAGGAAGTACTAGAGAGTTTCTCACATCATCAAGTGATTCTATGATATTTCTTTTGTCCTGAGCAATAACTACTGTCCACTGTAATCCGGTTTTTGGATCTGTTGATTTAGCATATGACAACACATGATTAGAGTTATCCAGTTCAAATTCAAAAAATCCCTCAGCATTGGTTAATCTGTCAGAATATGGGACGGTGTTATTATCGTCAAACTTTATTCCATTAGAATAAATTATTTGTCCAGTTTCATCTAAAAGGGAAATCTGCTTATTTTGATCATTAAGAATTATGGAATTACTAATAAAATCAGACAGTAAATGTTCTAATCCAATTAGAACTTTAATTGCCCCCAGAAATTTACCGTCTTCATCAGAAATAGAAATTCCTAAGGGAATTGAATAAGAGTCATAATTAGGAAAATACTGTACATTACCTACATAAACCCCATTAGATTTTGTGGTTTGCCACCATTCCTTATCATATTGCACATAATCAGAAACTCCCAAAATCAAAACAATGTTTGCGCCATATGCATTTGTTACAAAAAATTCATCTGCAAAATCAAATCCATATGTTTGATCATAGTTTTTAATTATTGAGGACAGTTCGCTTTGATGTTTTTGTTCTGCAGCTTGTGTTACAAAAGGCAGATATCGATTATAATTTGTGTAAGAAAAAGTCTTTTCTTCCATATACACATCAATATCAGGTATTTTTGAAAATTCTTCATTGGAAAATTGAAGAATTTGTCGGATCTCTTTGGCTTTTTCCAAAGATTGGAAATCAGATATGCGTTTGTCAATGAATAGATCTAAATTTTGTATCAAATTGTTAGCAATAACTTGATTCTTCAATGCAGTAGATTCAACTAGTTGTTCAGAATTTACTTCAAATGTCACGTAGCTCTGAACTGCATAAACTGCAGAAACAGTTGCCATACCAAGTATCAGAAGGTAGATAATTCGTACATGCAAGTATTTCTAATAATTATAGGTGTAAATTTAAGTTAAAGGCACCCCGCAAATAGTACTAAAATCAATTATAATGAAATTCGTTGGAAGTTTCATGGCTAAGGCACAATACCGTTCAAAAATGGCACAAATGCACGAAATACTTGCCATAATATCATATGAAGGTCAATATGGCACAAATGTATCAAATATTGCACACAAAGCAAACCTTTCACATCACACAGTGATAGAAAGTTGCAAACAACTTGTAGAATCAGGGTTAGTAGAACAACATGTAGACAAAAGAAACAGAATTTTTCAGATGACAGATAAGGGCAGAATGTTTTTCAAAGAGATGGACAGGTTTCAGAATCTCGTCTGTTCGTTGAACCTTAAGTATTGAAAGGCACCCCGCAAATAGGTGTATAATATATTATAACATTTTTAGATACTTTTTTCAATGAATACAAAAATTTGCATAGCAATGCTGATTGGAGTATCACTGATTATGATATCTACGATTGATTTTGCTAGTGCAGAAGAGTCCATAAGGATCTTTTCACTACAATCAGAAATAGATAAAACTGAAAGCATATTTGTGGACGGTTTTGTTAATGTAGAGTCATCACACATTCCGGTAAGATTGGAAGTGTATGATCCAAACGGCAATCTGGTATTTAGACCAGATGTGGCTACAAACGATGAAGGAGAATTTTCATGGTTGTTTCATCCACCATTAGGAAAGTTTTCAACAACTGGAACATACACAATAATTGCAAGTCATGAAGAACTAAAAGAAACTTCAACGATACAATTTACCGTGATTGAAGATACAAGTATCACCAATCCATGGTTAGAAAACATCAAAGATGAAACTAGTGTCAACGAGTTTAACCAGTCAAATATGTTCTCAGGCACTATTGTTCAAAATGATGCAGGATCAAACATTGATGAACCATCAATTCAAAGAGAGAACACAAATGTAGTTCAAAAAGACACTGCAACAAAAACAGATGTTCAAAAAAGTCCAATCCAGGAAGTGATGGAATCAGTTGAGACAACAGGACAACAAAATGAATCCGAAGAAGGATTACCCATAATCACAACCACCATAGCACTTGCAATAGCAGGAATTGTGTCAGGGGTAGTGTTATGGATGAGAGCAACATATCTCAAACCAACTATTCAAAAGTAGCCAATTTTTAGGCTCATTTTTCTATTATTTTAAAAGCACCCCGTATTCATAGAATCTTGTTAAAGTATCACAGATTTTATTTTTCTACATGTACGTTAGAAAATCCATACTATATCACTTGAACATAGTAGATCCTGAAAACGAAAAAGAAGAAGTAAGAAAAGATGAATTAGAATTATAACACATACAAATACAATCCAAAAAAACATGGACGAAAAAGCAGTAATGCTTTTAATAAAAAACGCTCAGTTAATTACAAGAAGCAAGTTCACATGATGTTTGGCAATTACCAAACAAGAGATCGTCTTGCTTCTGTTTTAATTATATCGTCATTATTACTAAAAAATAGTGCGATTCATTTCTTCTAAATAAGTTCCAGGCATGATGATTATGCATCATCAATTCAAGAACACTGATTTTAGTACATGTGGTAAAACCCTAAGGCTACAAGACATACTCAAACATAAACCAAAATTTTAGATTTTTTAGAATTGTTTCTTTAAATAACAAATTCAAGAACGACTATCATTGGGATTACGAGACATTGAGTTAAAAGAAGAGTATCGTTCAGACATAAATGACATTGTAGCAGAATTTTTCTTTCCATGTCTAGGTAATTGTATAGAATATGACAGGTGTGTTGATTTCCTATCAATTCAGACACTTGCAACAATTGCTATGGCGTTTGAAAATTTTTCAGAAGGAAGTGCCAAACTAAGAATGGTCACAGGCCACAAGTTCAAAACGGAAGATCTGAATTTGTTTACAAAACTTTTTTCTGAAAAATACACAAAATCATTTGAAGGAATGCTGATCAAAGATACAAAAATCCAAAGGCTACAAAACATAGTCAACAAGGGTCAGATTGAGCTAAAAATTGCAATACCAAATTCAGAGCAGATAGCAGATTCATTTTCAGAAAGAATTGGAATATTCAGAGATGAAAATGATGATGTAGTTGCATTTACTGGAACATCAAGTGAGTCATTTTCTACACAAACAAGGGATTTTGAATCAGTTGACGTGTTTACATCATGGAATGACAGATCGAGAGTTGAGAGGAAGATGAAAGACTTTGAGGAATTATGGCAAAACAAGACAAAGTATTTGGATGTCTATGATTTCATGTACGCCGAAGAAAAAAATCTGTTAAAATATTCAGCAGACTGGATTTTCCAAGATTAGAAATTAAAAGACTCTTCAAGTCTTGTTTTATTTTCATAAAAATTCATTTTGTTTATTTTGTAATAGATCACTTCACCGCGTCTCTCAATTACCGCAATGATTGGCTCTTTTCCCATTTGGGTAATTTCTTGAATCTTTTTTTGCAAACTGCCCATCTTTTCTTGTTGTCCTTCATTAAGACCAAATATCAAAAATTTTGCCCCCTTTTCACCAAAATGTCCCCTTTCATATACCCTGAAATCAGATCCAAATCCAAACCCGTCTTTTACAACATATCCTCGATTTCTGAGATCACGGTAAATCAAAAACTTGGTAAGAATTTTAGAATCATTTTCTTGGCAAGCATTCATAAAAAAATTAAAATCAATTTGCTTTTTGCCTTTCTTTAGAATGAGTTTGTTTGTGTATAGTAGATACAACGTTTCGAATTGTTTTAGAAATAATTTTTCTTTTTCAGTTTCTCCGTACCCTTTTAGCTCAAGGTCATGAATCATATTCTTATCAGAAACACATGCCTGATCTGAGACTAATGTGCCTTTTACCAAAAGGGTTTCTTCCATGATGGAGAAAACCAAATGATTTCCATATAAGCATTGGAAAACACGAACAAATGTCTTCTAACCGTTAAAATATGGGCATTCAGGTCTTTATCATATCATGCACGGTGCCAATTACAGAGAAGGCAATGGCCAAGTATTTACCAGAAGAAAATACATCAAAGGTAAACCACAGATCAAAATTGCAAAATTTCAAGGTGGAAAAAGAGGTACATACCAGTATTGTGTCCAGTTGTGCATCAATGAAAAAATGCAGTTAAGACACATGGCAATAGAATCAACAAGATTGGCAGCAAACAAAACATTAGAAAAAACAACCGGTGAATCAGGATATTATTCCAGACTAAGAATTTACCCACACAATATGTTAAGAGAAAATAAGCAGATTGCAACTGCAGGTGCAGATAGAATTTCAGAAGGTATGAGAAGAGCATGGGGAAAAGCTACTAGTTTAGGTGCAAGAGTAAAGGAAGGTCAATGCATTATGGAGCTTTATGTCAATGGAGACGCACATTTAGCAGCAGCAAAAAAAGCACTCAAAAGTGCATGTGTGAAATTACCAGGAACGCCAACAATCAAAGTTTTGGATTGGAATAAAGCATCACCATAGATTTTCTAGATCAGATTTCTTATTTTGAATAAATTCTAAAAATTCATCAAATTCAACTTTTGTAGGCTCTCGATTCAAAATTCGTTTTGATTGATAGTAAAATGCATTATAGATTCTTCCAACAACAATCCCCAAAGCAAATGATTTTGAATTATCTATACCAGACAATGTTGAAATCAGTTGTTTGATTTCATCTTTGTTAGAAATTGTTTCTTGAATTTTTTCATCTATTTTCTTTAGAAGAGTTTCATCCATAATGATTCTTCATTAAAATAGTTAAAAACAGTTTAATATCCAAATTCAGCCTCTAGGTTTGTTGCAGTTATAGTACAGTCTGGTTAGTACTCGTGCTTGCCAAGTACGTGACCCGGGTTCAAATCCCGGTAACTGCACCACCTATTGGTTTTTAGGAATTAAGGCAGATTTTATGATTTCTAATGCATCATGAGCTTTTTCTGGACGTGGTAGTTGAATAGCAATAACATTGTCCTTACCATATTGAGATTCAGGTGAATTTAGGACAAGCATGGAAGTAGTAGCAAGTGCTTCAAAAAACTTCAAATCAGTTTTTGCATTGATGAGAAACTTTTCAGAAATATTACCAATTGAAAAAGATAACACAACTTCAACAAAGACATTACCCAACCCATCTTGAAGAATATTCAAATCAGTATTAACAGAAAAAGGTTGACCTTCAATTTTAGCTCGAATAACACCATATTTTTTTGCATCAATTACAATACACGGTGTTTCTTTTCCTTCAAAATCAAAAGTGGTAATTCCAGAATGAACTTGTTCCAGCATTCGTTTTAGTTCATCAGACATTGTCTTTTTCTAATTTGGGGACTATTTTATCCCCAGCTTTTACCAAGAAAGGAGAAAGAAATGCAGTAATGATCGATATGATACCTACAAGAGGGAACAAGAATGCACTAACTGCACCAATATCCACACCAGCCTTTACAATTACAATTGAGAATTCTCCTCTAGGAGCAGCCAAAGTGAATGCTGAACGAAGTGCCTTTCCACGTCTTTGTCTAAACAAAATATTGCCAATCATGTTCCCTCCAAATTTCATACCAGTAGCAACTGCAATCAATGCAATTGCTATCCAAATGTAATTACCAAGTTGAGAGATATCCATTAACGCTCCAACTGAGATAAAGAATATTGCAACAAACATGTCTTTAATAGGACTAGAAAGGAGTTTTGCAACTTCAGCAGATTTTGATTCAGCCACAAGAACACCTGCCAAAAAGGCACCAATTGCAACAGACAGCCCCACAATGTTTGCAAATAATGCATAACCAAAACAGACACCAAGAACGCTGAGTAACAAAATTTCACGATGTTCTGCAGCTGCAACCCTATCAATAAGTGGAGGAATAACACGAGTTCCAACAGTAAATGTACCAACAATTAATCCAATTGCAACTAGTACAACTACAATTATTGATTCAACAGACACTGATCCAACTAATGCAATTGACTGCAATGATGAAATCAAGATAACTGCAATGACGTCTTCTACAATCAAAATACCTAAAACAAGTATCGATGATTCTTTTTTGATCTTGCCCATATCCTCTAAAATTTTAACAATGATTGCAGTACTGGAAATCGATAACGCAGCTGCAATGAATAACGCATCCATGAATTCCATGCCAAGAGCAGTTGCTGTGAAAAATATAGCACCCAAAGTTGAGAACAAACCAATTGTTCCAACTCCAACTGCAACTCGCCCTATGCTTCTAATTTTTGCATATGGAAATTCTATTCCAATAACAAAGAGAAGTAAGATAACACCTATCTCAGCAAAGAGATTCAATGCAGAGATATCAGATAATATTCCGACACCTTCTAAAACATCAGTAGATGGACCCCCTTCAGGTAACACCCAAGACCAAAATGGAGATAAAGGTCCAATCAACATTCCTGCGAAAAGATATCCAATGATTAGTGGTTGTTTGATTTTAAAAAATGCAAGAGTTACAACTGCGCCAATAATCATGATAAAGGCCAGATCAGTAACAAATGATGTATGAGGTAGTTCAGGAGTAATTTGCTCAATCAAACTATTGACAGTGTGATTAAGTGAGCTTTGAATTCCACTAGGATTTAGCTGTAGTGGAATGTTTTGCATGTTATCACTTGACAAATTTGTTTAAAAATGATTACTGATTAAAAATTCGAAAATAGAGTCTGAAAAACAGTAATTGACTAGTCAGGCTCGAAAAAATTTCATAATGTTTAACCTCTTTATTCCCAGTAGCCATTATCAAAATGCAGAGTGATGATTAGGTCAACTGAATTAAATGTAGAGATATGACCTGGGGTATCTGACTGCATAATTGGTTACGTTGTCATTACCTTGTTATTAATAGTACGGTACCATACCGTACTATATGATTCAATGTGAATATTGTACAAGAGGTTTTATCGAAACAGCAAATGGATTGGCTGAAAAGACCTTTCATGAGTTACTACACGAACCAGAAGTTGTAAACAAGTAACTCTTTACATTTTTTATTTTAGACCTAACTTTTTTATCATTAAATTTTTAATTCAATGGATATGGCTACAAAAACTGCAAAGAAAAAGACCTCAAACAAGACAAAAAAAGTTGTAAAAAGAGAGCCAAGTCCATCAGTTTTACTAAAAAAAGTAGCATCAGTCTCAGACACTAACAAGGCGTTACAAAAAGAGATCAAAGTAATGTCAAAGATTTTTGGAGAAAATCAAAAAGTTCTAGTTTCAATGAAAGGAATGATTGATTCCCTAACATCAGCATTAGAGCACATTCAAAAACAATCAAAGCAAATTAACATCATTGAAGACGATACACAAAAGCTATATGCCGGATTAAATCAAGTTAGGACACAATCAAATCTGGTAAACAAGATAAACAATCAAACAGCAAAATTGCAAGAAGAGATTAACAGAATATCAGAATTACAAAAATCAACGAAAACTCAGGAAATTTCTCAACAAGTAGAAGACAGCATGAATTCTATTAGAAACAATTCTCAAATGATCATCAAGATTGCCCAAAGAATTGACGAAGTAAGAGATGATCTCAGAAAAGTCTCAGGAAAAACAGATTCATTTTTAGAAGTTGGTGCAGAAATGGATAAACTAAAGAGCAGTATTGAAGAGATTTCAGGAAAAACAGCAAAGCTTGAAACAGGAGCTCAAATCATCGAGAGTCTTAAACAAGAACTCTCAAAAATAACTGAAGGAGTTTCAGATAATTCAAATCTAAATTCAGAACTAGATGCAATAAAGGCAACAATTGATTCAATTTCATCCAAAGCCTCAAAGATTGATTCGTTAGGAGGAGTAATTGAAGGCCTAAAGCAGCAATTTGAAACAGTTTCTGCCAAGGCTAGTTCAGCAGACAGTATAAGTTTGGAATCAATAAAAGAGTTAGCAGGCAAGATTGACAAAATTGAGACCGAAATTGGAACATTGTCTCACAGAGCAGATTCTACAGCATTTGTAGGAGAAGGCCTCAAAGCAGTACAAAGCGATCTCTCAGATTTCAAACAAAATGTATTTGATAAGACAAACAGTATTGAACAAAAAATATCATCTGCATCAGACATGCTAAAAAGACAAGATGCATCAACGGCAGAATTTCACAAAAAGACTGAAAAATTGTTTGAAGAGATGCAATCAATCAAAAGTGTTACAAACAAGGCATCTGATGATTCCTCAAAAGAGATGATGGCGTTATTGAAACTATCAGAATATCAATCAAATATCAGAATGAATGCTGAATCAAAGTATGGTGATTCAAAAGATCTTGAAAACATGGCTTCACAAACTTCAGATATTGTAAATCTGTTTGACAGGATTTCAATAGAATCGGGAGAAAAGATTCCACTTCCACATGAAGTAAGACAATGGGCAGTAAGCAAGATTCTAGATTGTGCAGACAAGTGGGAAATTCGATTCAGTGATGTTTACTCAATTTTAACAAACGCAATTGGGCGGGATTTGTTAAAAGAGGCAGTTAGAATTCAACAAATTAGAGATATTTATGGAATCAGAGCAGTGGATGAGATCAGAAAGGATCTGAATATTTCTTAGATTCCAGATTCATCAACTTTTTTGAGTTGTTCTTTCTTTCTTTTTAATGCCGCAAAGATTCCTAACAATGCAGCAATCCAAATTGTTGAAAACATCATATTTGCAACACTGACATACATGTATGGAGTTGCATCCATGATGTTGGTCTGAATGAGAAGAGCTCTATCGTTAACATCCAGCATTCCAGTATGATATGCAGAACTGTCTTTGGGAACAGTAGATATTTTATCAATACTTGCTAGCATTGTGTCCAGATTATCTTGAATTCTAACAAAGTTTGTAGATTCTGTTGAAAATAGCCAAACAGGATTCTTAGAGATTAGTTCACCATCGGCATTGGTTTTTTCTGGAATGAGATCATTTGCCATGATTCCATCCATGTCTGCTTGAATAGCTACCAAATGGGCACGAATTGCATCAGGATCAGAGGAAGCAATAATTCCATCAAGATTACCTCTAATCCTATCAAGTGGGTAGATATCAACACTATATCCATAGATTGCCATAAACCCTCCAAAAACAATTATTCCAACAATTCCAATCATGGAAAGTTTGTAAACTCTATTTGCCATTTTCTCTTTCTTAGTCAGTACACGGTCAACACTTGATTTATTTCTTTTAAATCGAGTATGAGACAGGCTCAGATAGGCAATATAGAAGAATCCAATAGTTTGCAAAGCAATGATTGGAACAAAGATAGGATTGTTTGAAAATATTGAGACAAAAATACCCAATACACCATACACACCAAAGAAAATCTCAAGGAGTGTTACTTGTGAGAAAGGTAAGTTGTATGCATTATTTTTCCAATCATCTTTTGTCTTAAGAACACCATATTTGGGAGTTCTAAGGAATTCATTCTTTTTTCCAAGCACTGCATCAAACACGGCCACAGTATTGTTTACAGACATTCCAGCATTATAGACCAATAATGTTGGAAGTATCTTTGCTTTTGATTTCCAAGATTTGTGATACATGCTATGTATAATCATAATGTATGCACCAGGTCCCATTGCAAGATATGTTGCAATTGTTATTGCAGGAAGGAAGCTAATCACATAAAGATTAACTTCTCCAGCTAACAAAATAGGCAGTGCTAAAAATTGTATTAACATGAGAGGAAAAACAACATGACGAGTAAGTTGGATAAATGCTTGAACCTTTGCCTCAATTGCGATTTTCCGTTTGATTGTAATATCAGTAAGAAGTTTTATTGCGCATTGTATAGAACCCTTAGCCCAACGAAATTGTTGTCTTTTTGCAGCATTCATCTGAACAGGTAGTTCTGCATCAACTACAATGTCTGGGAGAAAGAGGCATTTCCAGCCTTTCATTTGGGCCCTATAGCTAAGATCAAGATCTTCAACCAATGTAGCAGTATGCCATCCACCAGCATCTTCAATGCAATCACGTTTCCATATACCAGCGGTTCCATTGAAATTCATAAACAGGTGAGAATTGCTTTTTGCTTTTTGTTCAATTAGAAAATGAAAGTCCAGACTAAGGGCTTGTGCTTGAGTTATTGCAGAATAATTTTCGTTGACATGACCCCATCTACATTGAACTAGTCCAATGTTGGGTTTTGAAAAGTGAGGGATTGCACGTTTTAGAAACCATGTAGGGGGAATAAAATCAGCATCAAATATTGCAACAAGTTCAGTATCAGTTGACTGCATTGCATATTTTAGAGCTCCAGCCTTGTACCCTTTTCTAGTTCCACGTCTTACATGTTCAATATGAAATCCTTTCTTTTTGTAATCGTTAACAGTGTTGGCAAGTAATTCTACCGTATCATCATCAGAATCATCCAGTACCATTATCCTCATTTTATCCTGAGGGTAATCCAAATTACAAACAGAGTCAACCAGTCTCTTTGCCACATACTTTTCATTGTATATCGGTAATTGTATTGTAATTGATGGTGTACCCAAGTCAGCAACTGTCAGCACATCTTTTCTTTTTCTTGAAAGAAATGCCAAATAGTAGAAATTGCAAGTATATGCAGTAATTATAATAGCAGATAGAATAAACAGATCAAAAACAAATGCAGTAAAAGGGTTGAATGCCATATCCCTAATTTCCCAGAATCACTATTCACTATTTATACTTGCAATAAATTTTGACTATTTCTGTTCGAAGATTTTGATTGCTTGTGGAGGACAGACACCTTCACATGCAAGACAAAAGATACAATCAGGTTCTTTTGACATCAGTGGTTTCTTTTCAGATGCTGGATTTCCTGGAGTGTCAAACCACTCATACACACCAACTGGACATGCTTCAATACATCCACCATCTGCAACACAGATATCATAATCAACTGATACAAATTCACCCCAGACACCCAGAATTCCATTGCCAGTACCTTTTCTACCCCAGGTTTTGATGGTGTGTTCAGGTGCTTCGTAAGGAGCAGATGCTTTCATTTTTTGTTTAAATTCAACATCAATTGGTCCAGGCTTTGCACCATCTGGAATTTCAATATCACCTTCATCTTCTTCTGCTTCTTCCTCAGTGGCTTCAACTGGTTTTGGTTTTGCACCAAGAACAATCTTTGCTAATGGAGTAAGATCCTCAAGTTTTTGAATGGCTGCAACTTCAGAGATTTTTTCTGTCTTTGCAAAATAAGAAACCATCTTGTCTGCCAAGATAGTGTTACGTAATATAGTATCAATCACCATTTTTGCAAAATGGTCTGCTTTCTTTCTATAATCTTTAACCCAATTAGGATCACCAAATTTTTCAATTGGGAAAATCTGATAAATAATATCTACAACCTCTCCTGTTACAATTTCAACTGTTACCGACAGCTCAACTTCCTCATACCCTTTTGCATCAGGATCATCCATGTTTTTTTCTGTCCAACGATATGTTGCAAAAATTCTATCAGCATACTTGTCCATCTCAAATGCCTTTTTAAGACCATCATGAACTGATTTTATCTCATTAGGATCTTCAAGATTAATTGGCAATCTATAAAGTCCCAGTTTGAATCCATGTAACGGGTAAACACCACGTTTTGCAGTAGGTGCTTCCATTGACCATACTCGATCTTTGAGAAGTAATGACATCTGAGATTTGTGAATCGATTTTATTTAAAAAGGTTATCAGTCATCATCGTCAGGGCAAGTAAGCTCCCTTAGTTCAGTGTATTTTTTTTCCATTGCTTCAGCATGTACAGAAACAGCGAAAAGATCGTAGGAATCCTTTGGAAAATACCATCTAATTGGAACCCAATGGCCAATACCATCCATATCATGAATCATACCTTTGTCGGCCTTGACATTGAGTTTTTCATCTACAGACGTTTCCTTGACTTCAAGACCTCGTTTGGTTTTATCTTCCATGACAAGATCAGTTTCGGAATCTTTGATAAAATAAAAAGATCCTTTCTTTAAAACAGGAAGGTCTAAAAGCAATTTATTTTTCCACGGGATTCCCTATCATGTTTCCCCATTCAGTCCAAGAACCATCATAGTTTCGAACCTTTGGGTAACCAAGTAGATATTTAAGAACAAACCAGCTGTGTGAAGAACGTTCTCCAATTCTACAATAACAAATTACATCTTTGTCAGGTGTAACTCCTTTTGGTTCATAATTTTGTCTTAGTTCTTCAACTGCTTTGAAAGTTCCATCTGCATCATTGACTGCAGTTGCCCACGGAATGTTATTTGCATCAGGAATATGTCCGCCTCTTTGTGCATGTTCCATTGGATACTCTGGGGGAGCAGTGATTTCTCCAGAAAATTCTGCAGGAGATCTAACATCAACCATAACAGTATCCTCTTTTCCAAGTGCACGACTTACATCAAATAGATATGCACGTAATCCCTCGTCAGGAGGTTGTGCCTCATATGTAACCGATCCAAATTGTGGTTCATCAGTTGTATAATCTCTATTTTCTAATTCCCATTTTTTTCTGCCACCATTCATAATCTTCAGATTTTCATGTCCATAGATTTTGAATACCCAGAAAGCAAATGCTGCAAACCAGTTGTTAAAGTCTCCATAAAGAATTACTTCAGTATCTTTTGTAATTCCATTTTTTGCCATTAACTCTTCAAATTTCTTCTTTGAGATAATGTCTCTTGTAATTGGATCATTAATGTCACGTTTCCACCAGATCAGACTGGCTCCGTTAATGTGGCCTTTTTGATACCCATTTACAGGATCATAATCAACTTCAACTAATTTTCGATTTTCATTTGGAGGATTCTGTGATACCCATTCCGTATCAACTAACACTTCTGGATGTGCGTAACTCATGTGTTAAACAGAATTGCTTTCATACTTAATTGTTTTTCCAAAAAATATCATTTTTAAGTAAATGACATTTCTAGAAAACTGGTTGAAGTTACAAAACGTTGCAGTGATAAGCAAGGTAGGGAACAAGGAATCTGAAAAGGCTGCAATTAATGTTGCAAAAAAACTATTGGCAAAAAAATCCAAAGTTTATACAATTTCACCTATCCAAGTAGAGGGGGCAAAAACAATTGAGGCCCTTGAGGAACTCAAGAAAATCAAACTGGATCTTGTTGTGACGCTGGGAGGAGACGGCACAACACTTCGAGTTTTCAGAAACTTGCAAAATGAAACACCAATTTTAACAATTAATGTAGGAGGAAACAGAGGAATTTTAGCTGAGATTACAATAGAAGAGATAGATGATGCGTTAAACCAAATTCAAAAAGACAAATTTTTCTTAGACAAGAGAACTAGAGTGATTGCATCATGTGGAGGAAAAGAATTTCCACCGGCATTAAATGAGATCTACATCAGTAGAACAAATCTAACTAAAACTGCAGAAATTGAAATAAAATTCCAAAATGATACTGTAAAACAAAAGATGGATGGAGTAATTGTTGCAACACCAAGTGGTTCCACAGGCCATTCTTTTTCGTTAGGAGGTCCAATTTTGCATGAAAGTTTAGATGTTTTAATAATCACTCCAGTTGCACCAGTTTATAGATTAGCATCAATTGTAGTACCAGATGAAAAAATTGAGATCATCAGTTCGCATGATTGTAACATTGTGATGGATGCACAAGTAGTCAAAACTGCAGGATATGAAGAACCAATAATTATTAAGAAGTACAAAAAACCTGCAGTATTCATTAGATTGAAGAAACGCGGATTAAGACAAATGAGCAAGCTTGGATTTTAGAATTTTAGATGCTAGTGCATTTTATGCAGGGGTTCCATTTAGATCATCTAGCGATTGCTATACAACATCACAAGTTTATGATGAAATAAAACACATTAAAAAAAATCAAGATGCATTGGGAACACTGCTTGAGACAAACAGACTAAAAATAAGAGAGCCTGATGAAAATTCTACAAAAGCTGCTATCAGTGCTGCAAAAGATACAGGGGATTACCCACAACTATCAAAACAAGATTTGTCAATCATTGCGTTATGTATTGAATTAGAAGGAGAGATAATCAGTGACGATTTTGCCATTTCAAATGTTGCAAAAAATCTAGGCTTGAAAATATCACCAATAATGACACAGGGAATCAGAGATGTTGGAAGGTGGGTGCATTATTGTCCAGGATGCAAGACAGATCACAAAACAGGAAAAGAATGTCCAATGTGTGCCACTCCATTGAAAAGAAAATTACTCAAAGAATAACCTCAAGAATCATGTAGTGTTTTTTGGTTAGATTTTTTGAGGTGTTTGCTTTTAGAGTCTAAGGTTTTTTTGATTTTCTTTGCGCGAGATTCACCCAATCCTTCTACTTTTGCAAGTTCAGATGTAGTTGCAGCAAAAACATTCAGAGGAGTTCCAAACTTTTCAAGCATTCTTACAGCAAACTTTTCACCAACACCAGGCAAACTGCAAAGAACTGAAAGCTGTTGTCGTTCTAAATCAGATGATTTTTTATTTTTTAAGATATGGTCCTTTTGGAGCATCCTTTCTGGAACACATAGACACCAATAGTTTTGCAGTGTGTGTTGCACTAGGGGTTGGGATTACTGGAATTTTAAAATCAAGAACAACAGTAGAGATTGCACCATAAAAGATCAAAGGGTTTTCTGCAATCTCTTCAATCTCATCGACATTTCCCTCCATTAGAACAATAGGATTTTCAAAATGCTCCTTTAGTCTGGTGCATTGATCAAATAGTCTGCCATCAAAAACAGACGCCATTAAATCACGAATACTCTTACGTTCAACAACTGTTTCAGGCGCAACAATATAGTCACCTATTGGAAGTGTTTTCATTTCAAGATTCAAGCCAACGGATTTTAGCAATTCAGGAATTCCGCTTTTTCTCTCCCTCTCATCTACAATAATCCTGAGATTCTCTAAGTTCACAAATAATAGTTGAAAAGAATTGTTAATATCTTATATGAAAATTGTTTTTGAGATTATTTTCTAGGATTATCTTCAGGTTTTGGAGATTCTGCTGAACCACTCTTCATCATTTCAGTTATCTTTGCTTCTTGCTCTTTGAGAGTTTCTTTGACACGAATCTCTTGCTTTTCTAGTACAGTGGCACGAGTTTTTGCCATCTCTTGTTTTTCTTCTAATTCATCAATTAGTTCCTTTTTTGTTGATTTTAACAAGACGGTTCCTGCTTGTTTGAAAACTGCATCAGCATCGCCAACTTTCTTTAGTTCCTCAAGAGCTTTTTCAGTCTCGGCTTTTTCCATTTCAAGATGTTGTTTTTGAGTCATGATGGATTGAAGGTTTTGTTGAGACTGTTGTAATTTCATCAATTGTTCTTGAAGCCATGGAGGCATTTGTCCTGCTGACATATTTTATCACAAAGTTTGTTTCATTATATCTTTACCGATTCAATAGAATCATTACTTGCTTGGATTAGTCTTAAAGTAGAGTTTAGATTTGCTCTAAGGTGTGGGAGATGTTCAGATTCAACTGAAATAATGATTTTTTTGTCTAGTTTAATTTTGGTTTTTACTGGATTTTCAGGATAAAACTCGTTATCAGTATTTACAGAGTCAAAAATTGCTTTTGTTTTGTCTTTTGCGTCAACGGTAATTTTTGCGCTAAAGTTTAACGTCATATGCTGTTCCAGCTACTTTGAAGCTGCATTTTTTACAAGACCAAATTCCCACGGCATCTCGTCCAAATGATTGCGAACCACATTCAGGACATGCTCGTTTTTCTTTTAGTTGAAGATGAATTTTGGTATATTGTTTTCTGATCTTAATTCCGTATCTTGCACCAAGACCCTTAAGAGATTTCTTTCCTTTTGCCATTTTATTGACCTGCCTGCTGAGCTGCTTTTAATTTTTCTCTAATTTTTGCGCCTACTCTAACTGAGATTTCGCCACACTGTACAATTTCTTCTTGTGTAAATCCATCATCTCCTCCTTTTTGTAAGGCACAGATATTTCCGTCAGAATCGCTAGTAATTGTAATTCTTGCATCCATACTTTCCCATTCATCACCATTAGGATCAACGATAATGTGTTTTCCAATTTTAGCCATAGTTACCGATACAGGAATTGTAGTAATTGGAACTTGTGTGTCTTCCCCTTCAACTAATGCAGGGGCATCATTAACCCAATTCCATTTTGGGCTTTTTGATGAAAGCAATGCAGCAGTTGTTGCATAAGAACATGCATCAAAGAGATTTCCATCATAATCAACAACAACATTATCTGCAAAAACACCGATTACAGATTTGTCTTTTTCAATTACTAATTGTGAAACATCAACCATATGACTTTCTCTGATTCCTCTATCCACAACTCTTGCCAATTCAATTACTTCAGGTCCTGGGGGGCCTGTTTCAACAGTAGGATGAGATAGCGGCAATAATTCAGCAGTACAAATGAAAAGACCTTTGTCACCAGTATCTGGAAAAGGTCTGTCTGGTTGGATTTTAACACCACAAACAACTTCAGTATCACCTAATCGAACTCTTGCAGAACCATTTGCTTTTGGAATTGCGTTTGTTTCAATAGAAATATCTCTTACCTCATCTAATGCTCTGCCATCAACTCTTTTTCCCTGTTCTAATAGTTCAAGGATTTGATTTCTCTTTAGTTCATCGATAACAGTATGTGATGTCATTTCTTAATCTCCTTTATTTCCAAAATATTTGTCGTTGAGTGCTTTCTTTTGTAATTCATAAACTAGTTTACATCCATCTACTCCAACTTGAACACATTTTTTGTATTCTTCAGGAGTAAGTACACCATCTAATTGTAATAGAGTGATTTTTTCAAGATTTGGCATGTATCCAATTGGCATATCTGCTTGACCTGCTTGGTCTTCTTCATTATTAACATCAAGAATCACAGTATCTGCAACTTTTCCTGCAGCAATTGCGGCAACCATATCCCTCATTGGAATTCCTGCGTCAGCTAATGCAACAGATGCTGCAGTTAAGGCTGCACAACGAGTTCCACCATCAGCTTGCAAAACTTCGATAAATACATCTACTGCGGTTCTTGGGAATTTGTCTAGCATAACTGCAGGCTCTAATGCTTCTTTGATTACTTTGGAAATTTCAATCTCTCTTCTTGATGGAGCAGGGTTTTTTCTTTCACCAACAGAAAATGGTTCCATATGATATCTAACTCTCAAAATTCCGGTGTCAGTGTTTGACATGTGTTTTGGATGAACATCTCTTGGGCCAAAAACTCCAACTAGTATTTTATTATCTCCAAATTCAATGTAAGCAGAACCATCTGCATTTTTTAGCCCTCCAGCTTTAATCATAATTCTTCTTGGTTCATCAACGGTACGTCCATCACAACGTTTTCCATTTTCGTCCATAAGGACCATTGTTGCTTCTCTTCCACCCATTATGATTCACCTTTTTTATCTAACATTTCTTTCACTTGATCAGTCAAATTTGCAACATGTGCTTGCTCATTGACCATTTGAATTGCTTTTTTAGCCTTTAATAATCCCTCTGGGGATTCACATGAAACTACAACCCAACCATTTTGACCAATTGTAATTGCTGCATCAGTGGCCTCTTCAATCATTTGAATCATACTGCCTTTCTTTCCAATTAGGCGTGGGACTTTGCTTGGAGAGATTTCCACCAGATCACCAGAATCAATTTTGCCCAAGTCCCTATCAGAAATTGAGACTAATGGATCTCTTGTTCTATCAAAGTTTGCAATTCTTGCAGCAACAAGATCTCCTGTTTTTAGTTTGGTAGCAAGTTCATCAGCATGTGCTGAAAAGTCACGTCCAAAAACATCCTGTGCTGGCAAAAATCCAACATAACATGAATTGATATCTAATTCCCAAGACAAAGAAGTATGTGAATTGACTTTACCAATTACAAGATCGTTAATTTTTGGAATATATTTTCCAGTTAATGGGATTACACGAACAGAGTCATCATAAATTTCAGAGATTCCAATAGTAGTAGAGATTATTTTGTTTCCTTCAAGAATTACATTTTGTTCAGGTCTAAAAGGTCCTGTAGTTACAACATCGCCGGGAATAACGTATTTTCTCTTATCTGCCATTATTGTATTACCTCAACTGAAGCAGACCCCTTGGTTATAGAACCTAATCTGTCGATCACGTTTGGCCTTGCTGCAGCGGGTATTTCAAGTATTGCTTTTAGAGAACCATTATTTTGCCATTCTTCTTTTTTCAGAGAACCTACGGATTTTAGAACAGCATATGATTGCGAAGCATATTGTGCTGGTATGATAATCTCCAATTGCAAATTTTCAGATTTTAGAGCAATTATTGAACGAAGTTTATCTACGATATCTTTTACTTGTTCTTCAACATTTTTTTGAGGATCAACTGAAATTCGTCCATCTTTCATTGCTTGTTCAACTCTCAAAGGAGGATGAGGCAAGTGAGTTTTAGGATCCACGTATGTCTTTGCAATGTACGACACAATCTGTTTTTTCTTGTCTTCGATCATTTTTCGTCTTTGATCAGTTGTAAGATTAAGATCACCTTTCTGCATAATTATTTGAGCAATCTCTGTCAGATCTTCAGTCTTGAAAGCTTTGAGTAGTTTTTCAGTGGAAGGTTTTGTGCCTTTTCCTGAATCAGTGTATATATCTTCAGAAACCAAAATTGCTGAAATATCTTTCTTCTTTCCCAGCTTGTATTCTAATGCAGGATCTGGTTTTACCAATATCTCAAATTTCTCTCCTTCAAAAGAGAACCTTGCAACTGTCACATCGGCCATTTCTAAAGAAGGTATGACAATTTGGTATTTATCTCTACACATAACATTTTAGAAAGTTTCTAGATTACGCAATGTTAGTTGTTGACCAATTCAAGTATTTTTTTAATGACATTTGCATGATCAGTATTAGTTTCAGTTGTAATCATCAAAAGATGTTTTTCATCAAGAGGAAAGGTTATTCGCTTAATTTTATCATACTCTGCAAAGGCATACTTTGCAGGACCTATTTTGTGTTCAATGTTTTTTCTAGTCTGCCATCTTTGGGATGCATGGTAGTGCATCATCTGAATCTCCTCATCACTAAGAATTGGACTAACACCATCTCTAAATCCACCAGTGATTTTGACGCCAGCATTATTTTGAATAGCAGCGTATCTAATAGAAGAATCCAAATCCAGTATATCAGAACATAATTTTTCAAAATCCACAAGTTTTTTAGAAAAAATACTGACTTAAGCATTTTTCCAGAGTACGGATAAAGGCAGTCCACACTCAAGACTAGCTAGATTTTTATGTGGACTTTGAAGATTTTCATCAAGATTTGTCATCCTTAGAGGTAATTAGCAAAGATAATCAAAAAATAGCTTTGAAGCTCAAAGGTGTTCCATTGCAGTATGCAAATGCCCTCAGACGGGTTTGTCTTAATGGAGTGCCAGTATTTGCAATTGACACAGTAGATATTATTGAAAATACATCTGTTTTACCAGATGAGGGTTTGGCACATAGATTAGGTCTCATACCACTCAAAACAGATTTGAGTAGATTCAACGAACCATCAAAATGTGAATGTCAGAGTGAAGCAGGATGTTCAAATTGCAAGGTAATGTTAGTTTTAGATTCAGGCGACTCTGACGTTACAAGAACAGTTCTATCTAATGAAATATCATCTGAAGACGATTCAATTACTCCAATATCAGACAAAATTCCAATAGTAGAACTTGCACCAGGTCAGAAAATCAAAATTGAATGCTATGCAAGACTCGGACGCGGCACAGAGCATGCAAAATGGAACTCTGCAAACATTTCAATGCTGACAGAGACTGACAAAGAAGATGAAAGAATCCTCACTGTTGAATCAACAGGAGCTCTCAATCCAGAACAGATCATCTTATCAGGGGTAGAAGAAGTAAGTAACAGATTGTCAGAATTCAAAGATACAATCGGTCAAATTAGCGAATAAAAAGCATATACGTTATATTTGGGTTTTAAACCGCATTATTCACATGACTAATCAAGTAGTTATACGTATGGCAAAGGATTTAAAATCAGCATCAGCTAAAAACGAGGCTCCAATTTGGGCAAAATTAGCCGAATATGCGCTAAAACCATCTATTGCCAGAAGAGACATCAATTTGAATAAGATAGGCAAACTAACCAAAGAAAATGACACTGTAGTATTTCCAGGAAAGGTTCTTGGAACAGGCAATGTGCCTCATAAAATCACATTATGTTCATTTTCAATTTCAAATTCTGCAGCTAACAAAATTATCGAGAATGGTGGAAAACTAATCAGTTATTCTGAACTCATTGAACAGAACCCAACAGGTAAAGGAGTCGTATTACTTGGCTAGTCAAGAAACGGTTGTCAGAACAGACAGACCAATTGTTGTAGATGCAACTAATCATATTGCAGGTAGACTGTCATCAAATGTTGCAAAATTACTAAAACAAGGACATAGAGTTTCACTGGTAAATTGTGAGAAGATCATGTACAGTGGAACTAGATCAAATTTGATTAAAGAATATAGAGAATTTTTAGAAATCAACAGCATTATTAATCCAAAACATGGTCCTGTACACTACAGAAGACCAGACACAATAATCACAAAAATGATTAGAGGAATGTTACCATATGAAAAAAAACCATCAGGAATTTCAGCACATAAAAGACTAAGAACATACATTGGCTCTCCAAAAGAATTAAAATCATTTGAAAAGATTCAATTTGAAAAAGCAAAAATTAAAAAATCTGCATCAAACTACACCACAATGGGAGAATTGTGCAGAGTGATAGGGTGGACTGAATGACAACACCAAAAACTGAAATTTATTTTGCAACTAGAAAAACATCTAGTGCACATGTTTACATTACTAAAGGACAGGGTAAGATTAGAATTAACAATGTACCAGTTGAAATGATTCCACAAGAAACTGCTCGTGAGGTAATTTTAGCACCACTTGAAATCACAGGTGACTTAAGAGACAAAATCGACATCTCTGTTAGAGTAAGAGGAGGAGGTTTCATGGGACAAGCAAGCGCTGTTGCAACTGCAATCTCTAGAGCCCTAACAGGATGGACAAAATCAAAGAAAGATCCAAAAGATCATCCATTCCCAAAATCAACTAGAGAAGACCTTAGAAAGAGAATCACAGATTATGACAAATATCTAATCAGCGGTGATGCCAGAAGAAAAGAGCCAAAGAAGTTTGGCGGACCTGGTGCAAGAAGAAGAAAACAAAAATCATATCGTTAGACTGTGAAGGCAATAATTTTAGCCGGGGGCAAAGGTACACGAGGCAAGCCATATACAGAATTCTTTCCAAAGGCAATGACACCAATTAATGGAAAACCAGTCATAGATTACGTGATAAGATATCTGCAAAAATTTAGTTTCATAAAAGAGATCATCATAATCTCTGATTTTGAAGGGTTGGGAGGTCAAATCAAAAACTATTACGGAAATCAAAAAAACATTTCTTTTGTTCAGGATTCACAGAGTGGTACCGGGGGGGATCTGTTACATGTTGAAGAAAAACTCAAAGGAGAATCTGAATTTGTGTTATGGTTTGTAGATAATTTGTGTGCAATAGATCTTAAAAAAATGAAAGAGGTATTTAGCAAAAAAAAGAGTTCTGCATGTATTGCAACTAGAACAAAAAGAAAAGAAGAAACAGGATTTGCATCAGTAGAAGATGGAATTATCAAAGAGTTCAAAGAAAAGCCAGTAATGAAATTGCAGTTATCTGAATGTTTAGGGGTATACATGCTTGGAGAAGACATTATCAAAAAAATAAAGTCAAAGAAAAAACAGAAAGAGATCAATCTCTCATACGATATATTACAACAACTATCAAAAGAGGGAAAAGTTAGTGCTTTTGATATTGGAGACAATGAATGGATTGATGCAGAGTCTCCTTCTTACTTGGAAAGAAACCAAAAGACGGTAAGAAAAATCATAAAACAGATGGGATTATAGACTGTTTTTCAAATTCAGAAATTTCATTTTCATATTGATATGTCTGTGCAATGTCATCTAGCCCCTCTAAGAGAATTTTCTTTTTGTGAGAATCAATTTCAAAAGATATGGTTTCAGAAGAAGTTTTGATTGTTTGGTGTTCCAAGTCAACTTCAATTGGTTGTGTTTCATGCTGTAGTTTTTCTACAATTTTTTGATCCAGTGAAATAGGCAAGATTCCATTTTTAAAACAGTTGCTAAAGAAGATATCAGCAAAAGAGGGAGCAATAATCACTGCAAACCCATAATCTTGCAGGGCCCATACTGCGTGTTCACGGCTAGAACCACATCCAAAATTATCACCTGCAACTAAGATTTTAGAGCCATCATATTTTGAATCATTTAATACAAAATCTGATTTTGGTTTCTCATTTTCATCATATCGCCAATTAAAGAACAAAAATTTTCCAAATCCAGACTTTTGCACTAATTTTAGAAATTGTTTTGGCACAATTTGATCAGTGTCAACATTTACCTTGTCAAGTGGAGTCACAATACTTTTTGTTTTCTTAAAAGGTTCCATTTTAGCTCAAATCCATCTTCCTTACATCAACAAAATGCCCATGAATTGCAGCTGCTGCTGCCATAACGGGACTAACCAAATGAGTTCGTCCACCTGTACCTTGTCTTCCTTCAAAATTTCGGTTAGATGTGCTAGCACATCTTTCACCAGGAGACAAGATATCAGGATTCATTCCAAGACACATACTACATCCAGATTCTCTCCATTCAAAATTAGCATCAATGAAAATTTTATCAAGACCCATTTCTTCTGCTTGTTTTTTCACCATTTGAGAACCAGGTACAACCATAGCTCGAACATTAGGAGAAACTTTTTGTCCTTTGATTATTTTTGACGCTTCAACCAGATCTTCTATTCTTGCATTAGTGCAAGAACCAATAAACACCCTATCAATTTTTATTTCTTCTATTGGAGTTCCAGGTTTTAGGTCCATATAATCAAGTGCTTTTTCTGCACCCTTCTTTTGATTAGAATCACCTTTAGAGAATTCATCAGGTGTTGGAACAGATTCTGTTACATCACATGTCATTCCAGGATTTGTTCCCCAGCTTACTTGAGGTGCAATATCATCAATGTGTAATGTGAATTGTTTTTCAAATTTTGCATCATCATCAGTCTTCAGATTTTCTTTCCAATAATCTACAAGAGACTCAAAATTTTTTGGGGTGTATTGCCTACCTCTCAAATAGTCATATGTCTTCTCATCAGGAGCAATCAACCCCGCACGGGCTCCTGCTTCAATAGACATATTGCATACAGTCATTCTTTGTTCCATGGAAAGATCTTCAATTCCTTCACCACGATATTCAATTACTGTTCCAGTGCCTCCTCCAGTGCCAATGTTTTTGATAATAGACAATACAACATCTTTAGCAGTAACTGCATGAGAATTCTTTCGTTTTCCCTCCACTCTAATTTCAAATGGTTTTGGTTTTTCTAACCACAAAGTTTGAGATGCTAAAACATGTTCTACATCACTTGTTCCAATTCCAAATGCTAGTGCACCAAATGCCCCATGAGTTGATGTATGACTATCACCACAGACAATTGTAGAACCAGGTAAAGTGATTCCTAGCTGAGGACCAATAACATGTACTATTCCTTGGTTTGGACTGTTGATATCAAATAATTTAATTCCAAAATCGTGGCAGTTTTTTTCTAGGGTTTGAATCTGAACGGATGATGTCTGATCTAAAATTGGAAGTCCTCTGTCAGTTGTTGGAACATTGTGATCCATTGTGGCAATGGTAAGATCAGGTCTTCTAACCTTCCTGTTGTTCATCCTAAGCCCATCAAAGGCCTGAGGAGATGTTACTTCATGAACTAAATGTCTGTCAATGTAAATTAAAGAAGGTCCAGACTGTTTTTCAACAACAACATGAGCATCCCAAATTTTTTCAAAAAGTGTTTTTCCCATTTTAGACCCTATGGTTTGTAGTTAAAGAGACCACCTGCTTCAATTATTTTTCCAATAATTTCAGAGAAAGGCTTCATCTTGTATGTTTGATTTTTTGTTAGATTATTGATTTCATTTTTGTTGATGTCAATATCAATTTCATCACCTTCGGAGATTCCCTTGTAAGCATCTTCTTCAATTTCAATAGGTAACAAAAATGCACCATCTACAGAATTTCTATAAAAAATTCTAGCAAAAGACAATGCCAACACAGCCTTTACTCCGGAATGAGATAATGCAATTGGAGCATGTTCACGTGACGATCCACATCCAAAATTTTTTCCAGATAAAATAAAATCACCTTCTTTGACTTTAGAGTGAAAGTCAGGATCCAATCCTTCCATTGCATGAGTTGCAAGTTCTGCATAATCATGAACTTTTAGGTATTGTCCAGGGATAATCACATCAGTATCGATATTATCCCGTTCGTATTTTATGACATTTCCTTTCATTGTAAATCCCTCGGATCAGTAATTTTTCCAGTTACTGCAGAAGCAGCTGCTACCATTGGAGATGATAGGTATGTCTCTGATTCAACATGACCCATTCTTCCAGGGAAGTTTCTGTTTGTAGTGCTTATACAAATTTCATTTTTGGCCAACACTCCCATGTGTGCACCACAGCATGCCCCACATGTTGGGGGACCAACTGTCACTCCAGCATCTAAGAAAATTGAAAGTAATCCGTTTTCCATTGCACGTTTGTAAATAGAGATAGATGCAGGAAGGATTTCTGTTCTAATCTTCACAGTTCTTCCTTTGAGAATTTTTGCTGCAGCTTCCAAGTCCTCATATTTTGCACCAGTACAAGAACCAATGTATGACTTGTCTAGTTCTACAGAGGGAGCTTCTCTAACAACTGCAATATTTTCAGGAGAAAATGGTTTTGCAACAAGAGGTTCTAGTTTAGATGCCTCATATTCATACACATTTGCATATTGAGCATCATCATCCCCTCTAAACACATGAGCATTTGTTGCACCTCTACTTGCAAGATAATCCACAACTTTTTGATCAGCCTCTACAATTCCATTTTTTGCACCAGCTTCAGTAGTCATGTTACATAAAGTCAATCTACTTTCAACAGACATCTCATCAATTCCAGAACCTCCAAACTGCATTGTTCTATAGTTTCCACCATCAGTGCCAATATCACCAATAATTTTCAAGATCAAATCTTTGGCCATAACATGATCGGGGAGTTTTCCGTTTAGTTTAAAATAGTCTGTTTCTGGAACCTTAAACCAAATTTTTCCATTAAGTAAAACATATGCAACATCAGTATGGCCCAATCCACATGCAAATGCACCTAGTGCACCCGTTGTGTTAGTATGAGAATCACCGCCAACATAGACATCACCAGGCATAACCAATGCCTCTTCATGAGATAACGTATGACAAATTCCATATTGTCCCATTCCATATTTGAAATGTTTTTCAATTCCATAACTTTTTGTAAAATTTGATAATTTTACAATATTTTCAGCAGATACTTTTTCAGCAGATGGGACAAAGTGATCTTCTGCAACCCAAACCTTTGATGGATCCCATAATTTACTGACATCAACACCCTTGTTTTTTAATTTGTCAAATACTTTGATAACACCAGGACCTGAAACATCGTGAACCATAACTTTATCGACATTTGCAAACACTACATCATCAGGTGTGACTTGCGATTTTCCTGATGCACGTGCAAGAATCTTTTCAACAATGTTCATAATCAAAAAACCCCTCTTTTAGAGATTAAAAGCTTTTCAGAACAATAAAAAAGAAAAAGGTCCTAATATTGTTGTGCAATTAACTGTTTTACCTCTATTAGCAGATAGAATGAGTGAGAAATTTGACGTTTTTGAGGTATTTCTAAAAACACTAGAAAAAAACAATGTTGAACTACAAGATGGAGATGTCATAGTAATTTCAACGAAATATATCTCAAATTCACAAGGAAGAATCATAGATCTTGATAAAATTTCAATTTCAGATAAAGGATTAGATATTTCAAAAAAATACCAACTAAGACCAGAGATTGCAGAAGTGGTAATTAGAGAATCAGATAAAATTTTTGGAGGGATAGGAGGATTTGTCATTACATCATCAGATAACATAATGGCACCAAATGCAGGAATAGACAAGTCTAATGCAAAAAAAGGTAAAGTGATTCTTTATCCAGAAAACCCATACTTGGTAGCAGAACAACTTAGAAGAAAGATTTTTCTAAAGAATTCAATTCACGTAGGAGTTATTCTAGTTGACAGTAGATTGATGCCTGCAAGAATTGGAACATCCGGTGTTGCAATTGCATGTGCAGGTATCGAGCCAGTACTAGATATGAGATCCAAAAAAGATCTTGATGGCAATCCACTAAAAGTAACATTTCAGGCAGTTGTAGATAACTTGGCAACAATTGCAAACCACAAGATGGGAGAAGGTGCAGAATCAAAGCCGTTTGCAATAGTTAGAAACTCCGGTGCAACCCTAACAGATAGAAAAATAGATTCGTCAGAAATGGCAATAGATCCTGAACAATGCGTGTATGTCAGAGGTCTTTCAAATCCTCCAAAAAGCCAGTAATTTTGTTGTTCTGCTTTAAATATAGGTATTTCATCCACCAAAATATTGGAATATCTTACAACATATCCAAAGACAGTATCATTTCTAGATGGATTAAAACACAAGATTGGAGTTGACAGTACAGAAGGAGTAGAACAACTGCATGTTGTTGTAAAGAAGAGTTTTGATGAATTGATGAAGATTTTTACTGATGAGGGATTCACCAAGGTAAAATTTGAACACAAACAACCTGATCAAATAGGAAGTGGTTTGAATCTGAAACTAAAAAAACCATGGGAGATGCATGTAAGAATGGTAGACCTCAAAAAAGGGCTGATCGGGATTCATGCAGAAGTTGAGGTCTCAAGAGATTATCTTCAGCATTTATTCTCACAAAGAACTCCAGTTGTTTACGAAGTAGAAGAGATTTTAAAAAAATACCAAGTAGAGTATAGCATATGGCATGATAAGATTAAGAAAAATGTTCATGCGATTGTGGATAACTACAAAGTAAAACTTTCAACGCCTAGCCTTCCAGTATTTGCATGGAAACCAATGCTCTTTGTTATTGGAACTGTAGCTGCATTTTATGCTTGGAAATATTTCAACACTATACTCTAGGTCATACACCAAGAGATTCTGCTTTACTTAATTCTAGAAAGACTTTGTCTCCAACTGAAAGACCCATCTCTTTGTATTCATGCATTTCTAGTTTTAATTGAGTAACTCCACTTTGCATTCCCATACCACCCATTCCTGACAACATTTTGTTAAGATCCTTCATCATATCATTCATGTTTGAAAATCCCATGACTTTAGGACTGCCAAAAGGGTTTTGAGGGTTCTGAGTTCCTTCTTTTAGATCTTTTACAGAAGATAACGATACAATCACATATGGTGCGCCATCAGGGGCAGCATCAATACTTCTTACTACATACTCTTTTTTCATAAAGAGGCTGTCTTTCCATCTAATTTTAATTTTAAGGTCAATTTATTCGAATTTTAGCATATTGAAGCTTTAATTACAATTTTTAAGACTAGAGATCATTGTCTGAAAATCTAAATGTAACATTGTGTTACTATGGCATTTCACCATGGGAAATTGAAGTGTTGTATGGATTTCTAAATTCTCATTTCACTATAATTCAAGATGAAATAGAAGCAAATGATGATGATTTTGTAAGTTTCTTAGATGTAGATATACCACTTACATTTAATGATGCATTTTTTCAATGGTTTGATTTTAAGCGCTGGGAAAAAGTAAAGGCGGTATTCAAAGAGATGAAGAGGAGAAGAGGTAGCGGAAATGCATTAAAAATTGTCATTAATTTTTCTGGCAATCCAAAAATAGGCTTTACAATTGACACAGAAGACAAACAGTGGTTTGACAATGCAATAGAGAAAATTGATTCTGTTTTAGAATTATTACCTTATCACCTTGATCCTCAAAAAATTCCATCAGATGTTACAGAAGTAAGTTACAAGTTTGATTCAAAATCAATTAGATGGAGATTAAACACAGCGTCCTCTGCAGAAAAACAATTTATGTTTAAAGGCGATTCTTGGAAAGAAATCAAGTAAGATCTTTTTGCAGTGGTTCCAGTAATTCATGAAGTTCCTTGTATTTTGATTCTAAAAATTCCAAGGCATGATCGAGTTTTTTTGATTTCCCATATTTGTAGCGAATTAATTCACGATGGTGCCAGTATGTTTTTCCATCATCTACTGAAAGGGTTGTAAAGTAATCAGTTCCTTTGAGGTTATCAGGCAATTTTACGTCATGCGGAAACAACATATCTACAATAAACCATTCATCACCATCAGGATAATCAGAACCGGTATCTACATCAAAAAATATGTGAAGCAAATCAGATTGCATAAGACCATCATCATTTATGACCGGGTGTTTTACAGATGATTTTTTAAAATCTAGGTTAACCAGTTGGGGTTCAAAAAAACCCTTGATTATAGATTTTCGGAAGATTGTATTTGCCTCGTTGATATTCAAATGCAAAATACACTTCTACAAAACTTGCCTATAACCTGTTTGGTTTGGGATAACAAATTATACTTCAAGTGAATCTAGAATTTGAGAGATATCAGCATTAGAGAATCCATTTTTAGCAATGTTTTGTTTTGCAGGAGGATTTTCCAAATAATTTGGAATTTTATCTCTTAATCTAACAGTATAAGGAGTGATGATTTCATTTTTGTAAAATACACCAATTGGAATCTTGTTTCCCCATTCAAGTGATTTAATCAGAGACTGCGAAAGTTTTTCATTTACTTCTGCCTCTTCATTAAAATGAACTGCAGGATCATATCCATGCTCTTCTAGTTTGTAAATTCTTGAATGTCTTTTTTGTGCTTCATCTACTAAATCAGTTCCAGCATACCAATCTCTGGTATTAAGATCATTGTAAGTTGGACATGGTTGCAGTACATCTAAGAATGAAAGGCCATTATGTTTTACTGCCTGAATAATTAGATCTTTGAGGTGTCGCACATCATAAGAATAACCACGTGCAACAAATGTAAAACCACTTGCAACTGCCAATCCAATGGGATTAACATTATAATTTGTGTTTGGAGAAGGAAGTGATTTTGTCTTCTCTCCAAGCTTTAATGTGGGAGACGCTTGTCCCTTTGTCAATCCATAAACACCATTATCAAATATTATGTAGGTCATGTTTACATTACGTCTGCCTGCTGCAACAAAATGTCCCGCACCTATTCCCAAACCATCACCATCACCACCAACTGCAACAACAGTCATTTCTGGATTTGCAATTTTGGCTCCTTGTGCAAACGTTAAGACTCTACCATGTAAAGTATGTACACCATATGTATTGATGAAGTGAGATGTCTTACCAGAGCACCCAACTCCAGAAAATATTGTAGTTTTATCTCTTTGAACCCCCATTTCAGCTAGGGCCATCTGAATAGCATTTACAATTCCAAAATCACCACATCCAGGACACCAATCATTATGGACATCAGTTTTGAAGTCTGCCATCTTAAGCGCCATGCATTAAAACCTCCCTAGAATCTGCCTTGTTTTCAACAATTTTCTTAAGTGAATCATAAACTTCAGTACTAGTCATTGCTCTGCCAGTGTATTTTAATATAGAATAATCGATGTCTCTTTTTACATTTTGTTTGAATAATTTCCCTAGTTGTGCAGAATAATTTGCTTCAACATCAATGATTGTCTTTGCGTCTTTTAGTAAAGATGAAATGTAATCACCAGGAAATGGGTGTAAAAGTTTGAGTTGTACAAACCCAATAGAAATTCCTTCTTTTTTGAGCATTTCAATTGCATCAATTATTGGTCCCTTTGCAGAACCCCATGAAATTATAGTATAGTCCTCAACACCAAAAGAAACAGCCTTTTCTACATCTGGAATCTCTTTGAGAATCAAGTCAAGGCGAGACATTCTCTTATCCATCATCTTTGCACGCAGTATAGGATCTTCCGAAATATGGCCAGCCTCATCGGATTCATCTCCAGTATTCCAGAAAATTCCATTGTCAATTCCCAATCTTGAGCGGGGAGACACACCATCATCAGTAAATGCAAATCGCTGATACCCATCTTCTACTTTTTCTAAGAGTTTTCCTCGGTTAATTGAGATTTTAGAGGTGTCAAATCTTTTGCAAGTTACAACAGAACTTGCAATGAATTTATCCATCAGATGAATGACTGGAACCTGAAAAACATCAGCATAATTGAAAACGTTTCCAGTATCATAGAAACTCTCTTCAACGTCACCTGAAGCATAAACAATTTTTGGAAAATCACCATGACCAGCATAAACTGAGAAAAGTAAATCATCTTGTCCGTGTCGTGTTGGCAATCCAGTTGAAGGTCCACTTCTTTGATAATTGGTAATCACTATGGGCACCTCATTTATTCCTGCCCAACCTAGCATCTCAGCCATCAAAGAAAACCCCGGACCAGAAGTACAGGTTGCTGAACGCGTTCCAGTCAAAGCGCTACCAATGGCCATACCTATAGCACAAATCTCATCTTCAGTTTGAATAACTGCAGTAGAACCAGGACGGTCATCTATTATCTCCAAAATTTCATTTGATTCTAAAAATACAGATTCATCTGAAGCTGGAGTTATAGGATAGTATGATTGCATTCTACAACCACATGCCATTTTTCCCAACGCTGTTCCTTGAAATCCTTGAACCAAAAGTGTTTCAGGTTCTTTTTGAATTCCAGTTAAGGTATGATTAAAATTTTCAAATTTTGCAGTTGCATAATTATAAGAATAGTTTGCAGCTTGTTGATTAATTTTTGCAATCTCTTGCTTATTTGAAAAAATCGTTCCGATTGTTTTTTGTAACGAGCCAGTAGGCATTTTGACTAATCCCAATGATAGAGAGACACCGATAACATTGAACATCCTAATCAATCCCTTTAGACGTGGATTTTCAGTCTCTTCAGCTAGTGTTTCAAGAATAGACTTGAAGGATACAGGATACAATAAAACACCTTTTTCTTTTGCAATTTCTAAAACACCAGCAACTGAAAATGGTTTGTTATGGGATTCTAGTTCTTTGTGTAGTCTTTGTTTGAAGGGATCATCAAGTGTATGGACCTTATCAGTAGTTATATCTTCAAGATCCGTATCATAAATTATTCCACCACCTGAAATAACTTCATCATAATGACGGAAGATTGTTTCAGCATCAAAAGATGCCATTAATGTTACATCATTTACATTTGAATGAATTTTTTGATCAGATATTCTTACAGCAAAATAACTATGCTCCCCCTTGATGTTTGAATAAAATTCTCTTTTTCCAAATACTTGATAACCCATTTCAGCACAAACCCTAGAGAAGATATTTGCGCCAGATTCAACCCCGCTACCCTGAGGACCTCCAATTAACCATGTAAAATCAACAGAACTCATAGTTGTTCACCTACAAAATGCATAACAATAAGCAATTTTACCAAATTCTTATCCTCCGGTTGCTGCATCAAACAATGCACATTTGCACTTATCTCGCTCACCACAATAGGGACAAACACAAACACATTTTTCAATAGAATTACCACATTCTACACAAATTGCAAATTCCTCTTCTTCTTTTGTTTCAGAAGACATGAAGAATTTAGAAGGAAATCGTATAAATGGTTTGAGATGAATCTCATGTTTATGAAAAAGAAAGTCTTTCTAACAAGAACACTTCATGACTTTGCTTTAAAGGAGTTAAAAAAGAAATATCAAATTGAAGTTCACAAAGGAAAAATTCCCATCCCACAGACAAAGTTACGATCAAAAATTAAAGATGTTGAGGGGTTAATCTGTTTTCCATATGATAAAATAAACAAAGATGTAATTGATTTGGCAAATAATCTTAAGGTCATTAGCACATACAGTGTAGGTTTTGATCATATTGATACAAAATATGCAAAAGAAAAAAGATCAGAGTAGGATACACACCAGAGGTTTTAACGGATGCAACAGCAGATTTATCTTTTTCATTATTAATTGACGTATTAAGAAGAACATCAGAAGGAGACAGAATCATTCGAGATAAAAAATGGAAAGTAATCTATGGCGCATATGACTATGTAGGATTTGATCTGCAAGGAAAGACATTAGGAATTTTGGGTTTGGGAAGAATTGGAAAAACGCTTGCTAAAAGAGCAAAAGCATTTGACATGAATATAATATACCACAACAGAAATCGTTTATCAAAGTCTAAAGAAAAATCACTTGGAGTAAAACACGCCTCATTTGAAAGGCTAGTATCTGAAAGTGATATAATTTCAATTCATGTTCCACATACAAAAGAGACAGACAGGATGTTTAACATGAAAATTTTTAGAAAAATGAAAAAAACAGCATTTTTGATTAACACGTCAAGAGGCAAAGTTGTAAACGAAAAAGATCTTGTAATAGCATTAAAGAAAAAGATCATTGCAGGTGCAGGACTAGATGTCTTTGAACAAGAACCAATTGACAAGAATAATCCACTTGCTAAGCTACAAAACGCAGTCTTGACACCACACATAGGAAGTTCAACCAAAGAGACCAGAGCCAAAATGGCAGAAATTACTGTTAAAAATCTCAATTTAGGGATAAATGGTAAAAAGCCGATCTACTCAGTAGGATACTGAAGTTCACGCCCAAAACATGGCCAAAAATAATGACGAGTTTTTATATCTAAACTCTGGATATTGGATAGATTGAAAAAATTCAAACATACAAACGAAGAATTAGAATTAGCTAAACTACAATCTGAAAAAGAAAAGAAGAAGAAATTACAAGAATAATATTTTTTCTCCTTGTCTTTTTCAGACAAGGTTTTTTTTAAAAATTAATTTTAGAAGAAAATTTTTGATTTAATTGTTCATACACTTTTTTTCTTTCAGGAATTAACGTTTTAGAATCATCATACATTTTTGTAAAATATGCCGCCAAAACTCTTTGTCCATCTTTATCGTAAAATCTTACACTAAAACTTGTGCGTTCAGGTTTTTCTTCTTGTACGAATTCTGCAGAATTGATCAATTCTGAATCAACATGCATATGTGCAGGTCCATCATTTTCCCCCATTGTAATCCATTTTTCTTTTTGTCTAATACTGAGAGGACTCCTAATTTCACTAGTAACACCTTGGCTTTTGACAACAAACAAAATGTCTTTAATTTTTACAATATCAGATAACAATTCAAAAAGCAATATTTTCAATAAGATTAGAAATTATTTCAATTTTTACTTCGATTCATATCAATTTGGACAAAATCATCCTCATCACCATGAATACAATCAGTGCCTACTGCTTTTACCTCTGAAAAAGTAACCTTTCCTTCATGAATTTTACCTTCTTTTTGTAAAAATCCAATCTTCCCCGAAACAATCTGCTTGTGTCTTCCACATGTAACTCCAACCATATACTCATCTTTTCCATCAATTATAGATACAATAAATTCAGGCGGACTTGGACATTGCTTTCCTTCTTTACTTACAGAACACTTGTCAGGTAACACAACTTAATTTGAAATTTTATTAGATATTAACCTTGATTGTTATTGATTCCATTTATTATCCACTAAAGTGAAATTAAAGTGAAATCTGTTGGTGCATACTTTTGATGTGGTAATTATTGGAGGAGGTATTCTTGGAACATCCATATCATATTTTCTATCATTTCTCAACAAGTCAAAAAACATAGCAGTAATAGAGCAAGCTCAAAATGTTGCTTTTCACACCAGTGGTAGAAACACAGGAAAGATACATGCTCCGTATCTATACAATCCTGAAAAGAAAAAGATGTTTGCAAATGCTGCATTTCACGGATTTGACATGTGGAAGGAATATTCCAAGATACATGATTTGCCATTCAAAAAAGACGGAGTAATCGAAGTTGCCTTAGACAAAAAAGGAATCAAGGTTCTAGAAAAATATCTCAAATGGGGAAAGCAAAACGGATTGAAAGAAAACGATATTGAATTAATGGAAAAATCAGAGATAAAGAAAATAGAACCTGAGATAAAATGTGAAGCAGCACTTTATGTTTACAAAGATGGTTCTGCAGACTATGCAAAATACACTAAAGCATTAATGAAAGACAGTAAAGAGAATGGAACCACATTTCTTTTAGACAGCAAGGTAACAAAGATAGAAAAAGAAAATGGAAAATGGAAAATTACATTAAATGGAGAACATAAAATTTTCACAGAATTTTTAATCAATGCTGCAGGAGGAGAAGCAATTGATATTGCACATAATGTTGGAGTTGCAACATGTTTCACAGATGTTCATTTTAGAGGAGAGTATTGGAAAGCACCAAGGGAATACAACAACTTGACTAAAACCAGCATCTATTCAGTGCCAGAATTTCCAGAGTATCCGTTTTTGGATCCACACTGGATAATTAGAGTCGACGGAAGTTGTGAAATAGGTCCCAACGCAGTTCCTGTCTTTAGCCCATATGGATACAACAAAACTGAAAACATCAAAGAGTTTGTTCCAAAAATGTTAGAGATGTTGGGTTCAGGTGCAAGAAAGGCAATCTTTGACAAACAATTTCAGGAGCTTGCAATGAATGAAATACAATCATCAATGTCAAAATCAGCAATGGTTGAGAGAGTAAGAAGATTCTTGCCAAAAATCAATGCAGATAAAATTACAGAAAAGGGAACCGCAGGTATTCGTTCATCGATAATTAATGAAAAAGGGAAATTTGAATCAGATGTAATTTTACTTGACGAGGAATCATCATTTCACATCCTAAACTATAATTCTCCAGGAGCAACTGGGGCATTACCATTTGCAGCACATATTGTGAATCACCTGCACCAATCAGGACTATTTTCAAGCGAATCTACAGATGGGCAATGTGGTCCATGGAAATTTTTAGACATAATTGAAAAATTAGAGAAAAAATAATGAAAATCTAATAAAGCGAGTTTATTCCTGCAATATCTCCGGTATTAAGAGTTCTTTTCTTTGTTTCGCCGTTTTGAGCATATGCATACATAGTTTCTTCAACACAATCACCAGAATGATCAAGACCTGTTGCATGCCCTACTTCATGTACAGCAATATTTTCAAAGTCCATCACATTTGTATCTCCCAATTCGTTTTCATTAGTTGGACCTGCATTACCCCAATTCCAATAAGTATTGTAAATCTGATCCCATTCTACAATTTCTCTTGCGCCAGGTGGACCTGAAAAGTATCCCCAGGTAATTGTTACTGCAATTGTTCCAGAGCTACTAAGTGGTGCGAACACAATTTCATTTGTACCAGAAGGGGTTTGTGCATTTGCAATTGCAACAGGATCAAGTATACCTTCAGAGCCTGAACCAAATACACTAGTTCCAGAAGTTATCTCAGATTCCCAAGATGAAATACTTGATTCAATTCCTGCTAAAGCAACACCAGATGCTAGTCCTGAATTTGAATCATCAATAATATAGGATTCGCCAATACTTGACTTCCATTTAGCACCCTTTGATATTTCTGAATAACATGCAGAGCCTTTGTTGCCACCACCTTTTCCATCTGGTGGGCCACCTTTGCCGTCTGGTTTTGCAGCATTATCATTAGGGAAAATATGAACACGTTTTTCTAGAACTCTACCATCAGCCATTTTAATTGACTTTGGTTCCAAGAGTTTTTCAATCGAAATGGGTTCTGGATTGCCAACATTATCTGGCTTGTCAGCAAATGAATTATAATTTGGAATAAGTGATAAAAGTAAAACAGTAGACAATACTGCAACTATTGCTCTTTTCATCCGCAGATTATTCTTGGGGTTTAGATTTAACCTTTACGTAGAAATAATATCACAACATCATAAAGAAATAATAGTTAGGATTGAAAACCGGGTTTTTTCAGATCGTTGGAGATTTCTCAGATAATGATGATCTGGCACAATGCCTAGCAATAAAGCAGAAAGTAAATTAGATTCAAATGGTTTTATGGCGCCGGGAGGGAGATTTGAACTCCCGTTCCCTTGCGAGAACGCGCTTTATGGTTAACAATTTCCAGGCGCGCGCCCTACCAGGCTAGGCGACCCCGGCACAAGTCTTGCGACAAATTTAGTTTTTAGAATCTGATTATAAATTGTGTTACTACTTCCAGATTGTTACAGTGGTTGAATGCTCTACTTTTTCTCCCATTGGATCAAATCCTTTTGCAGAAATCTTGTAAAGCCCCTCTAAGGCAGTATCACCATCATTTTTTATTTGATCCCATGAAAGTTCAACTTCATCATTTGGTTTTAACTCAGATATTACTTGTGCAGAAGTTGGAGTATGCATTAGAATACCAGATAGTCCTGTGATTCGCAATCCATATGACGTATTAGAGAATGTCAGTGGAACAGTACCAGTGTTTATGATTTTAATTTTAATCTCTTCACCTTTCTTGAAATCAAGTTTTTCAGTGACAATTGAAATTCCAGGTCCCTCAACATATACAAGTTGACTAGTGTTTTTGAAATCAATCAGATAGATTCCAAATGACAATCCAGCAAGTATTCCGATTCCGACAAATGTCACAAGACTTTTTGAGAACAATTCTTATTCTTTAGAGGGTTTTGTTCGCCATTTTTTAGGATAAGTGTTTGGAGCCATTATGATTCTCTTTGTTTCAAATGCATAGCCCTTTGTTGCATCACGAATCTCTTCTTCATCCATTGTAGATTCTGCCAATGCTACTGCCTCACCTTTTTGAGTATAGATTCCCACAATGTCGCCTTTTTTCAAGTTTGGAGATATTTTCAAAATTCCTGGAATTGCAAGTTGTGCACCATGACACATTGCATCTACAGCTGAATCACGAATTATTACTGATTTTAATTCACTTAGGGCAAGTTCTACAGGCTTTATCATACTCTTTAATTTTGAATCATCTTTCTTTTCTTCCCACAATGCAAATGCATTTGCAAGTTCATGCAAAGTAACTAGTCCATCGGTTTCTCTGAATTGATCAACTCTGGTTCTTCTAAGTTCTATCATAGTTGCTCCCGGGCCCAGAATTTCACCCAAATCATAGTACAGTTTTCTAATGTAAGTTCCAGCCTCACATAAAACTCGAGTCAACAGCAATCTCTCTTTTTGTTCTAGTACTTCAAACTCGTAAATTGTTCTTGTTCTTGTTTGCCTAACTACAGCTGAGCGTTGTGGTGGTTTTTGATAAATTTCCCCAGTGAGTAATTCAATTACTTCATGTAGTTTCTCTTTTGATGGAAGGGAGTGGACACGGCCTAGTGCATGATATTCTTTTGGTCCAAAAAGTAACACACCTAAGGCTTTAGTTGCCTCACCTAATCCCAATGGCAAGACTCCTGAAACTTGTGGGTCCAAAGTTCCACTGTGACCAATCTTGGGTAGTTTCAAAATTCTTTTTGTCCAAGCTACAGTTTCATGACTTGTAGGGCCTGGAGGTTTGTCTAAAATTATAATTCCATAGTTTAGTAATTGCTCTATCGTTCTTTTGTCATAGTATGTGCCATATGCGTCATCAGTGATGTCTTGGTCTACTTCAATTAGATTTTCTAGTTGTTTTAGAGTCATAGCAATTTTCTCACCGTTTCTTTTGCAACATCAATTACTTGTTGTGCTGTGAGATGATCAGTATTAATAATTACATCAAAAACAGATTTGTCATCACCAAAATCAAAATCATACAATTTTTTATAAAGTGCCTTGTTCTTATCAAATCGTTGTTTTGTGATTTGATACGCCTCATCAGAACTCATGTCATCTCTTGATTGCATTCTTTTTGTACTGCTTTCATGAGAGCCTTCCAACCATATTTTGATGCCGTCTTGGATTAACCAAGGCAATGTGTAGCTGGTAATCACCATTCCTCCTTCATTGAATAGTTTAGCTAATTTTTCATCTAGTTTTTTATCAAATGCAGAATTTTCTTCTCGTTGATTTAGAAATTTCATTCCATCTTCAGTATCCCACCAGTCATCACCTGAAGAATCAAAACCTTGTTCTTTTGCCATTTCTTTAAGCACATCACCACCGCTAAGATATTGAAGTGAAAATTCTTCTGCCAGTCCTTTGGCGACAGTTGTCTTTCCTACTGCAGGAGGACCTGAAATTACAATGGATTTTGTCAACTGAGATCCATTGATGTTTTTGTTAGTTTCATAATAATGCCACTAAATGCAATAGATGAAAGGAAATACCAAGCCCAAAGGAATAGTGCATTTTCTGCAGTACAAACATGTTCAGGATCTGCTGCTTGTTCTGCAGTACACGTCAACTGGAAGAAATCTCCTGGAATTACATTTAGAGGAATTGGAGAGACAGCTACAGTGTAAGCAAACAGTTGCGGCAATACAAGATAGAATATCAAAATCAATGGAACAAACGTAATCATCATCGGTCTCATGTTCATCTGCATCATCTCCATTGACATCTTGTTCATGTATGCAGATTTCTTGTTTAGTTCAGTTGTTTTTGCAGTATCTTTTGCTCGCATTGCAGCCATTCTTTCTTTTTGCCATCCGCGAGTCTCCTTCATTATTCGTTTTAGTTTTGTTTGATCAACCATCTTCTTTCTAACTGCAGAATTAAACAAGTTGAGCATTATACCAAATCCAGAAACACAAAACATAGACAAAATAAGTCCCTTGACTATTGGATCATCACTTCCAAGTGCACCTCTCTCACCCCCAATGAAGTCAAATTGTAAATGTAAAGACTCAAGAAAACCCAAGTTAAGGTGAATTGAATCAAGAAATAGCAGAATAAAGTTAAAGTCCATTTTTTACAGCCCTAGTGATTGTATTATCTTATCTGCTGCTTCATCAACCTTTCCCTCACGATTAAGGACGTATTTTACAGGTGAGCCAGTTATTACTGCACAGGCAGAAATCATACCTGACTGGACATCAAGTTCCTTCTTTACATTTGCAAGGGTGTTTTTGTCCCGGTTTCTAGTATCATCACTCATTCGTCTACTATAGATTTCCTCTGGCTTTGCTGAAACTGAGACAAAGTTAGAGGGTTTGATAATTTTGAGAACATGTTCTGGAAGTCCAGGATAGTATCCTTCAGGTGAGCTGATAAATGCATGCGTATCAATAATTACAATTTCTTCAGTGCAAGACGCAATCTTTTCAGCAGCAGTCTTTTGGAGTTCTTGTTGTTTTGAGATGGGTAATTTTCTTAGTTCATCTCTATCAGTAAGACCGTTTTGTTTTGCAACATCAAACATTAGAGTTCCATAGCTTACAACACTAACACTTTTTTGATGACCTTTGATATGATCTACAATCTTTGATAGTAAAGTGGTTTTCCCAACCCCTGGAATTCCAACAAGGATGATTTTTTACTTTCTGCCAAGTAAAGCACCCAAACGCGGCATTACAACTTCGACTTGTTCTCTTACTAATTGTGTATAGTAGTTGATGAGAATATCTACCATAAGTAAAATTCCAATACCAGAGCCAAATACACCCAATACATCAGACACACCTGCTAGAAGACCCAAAATAGCTGAGCCAATAATGGTAACTGATGGAATGTACTTGTTCAATAATGCTTCAACGGGTTTGTTTGATCTTCTAAATCCAGGAATCTGAACATCTGCATCAAGTAAGTTCTGAGCTGCACTCTTTGGTGAAAGACCACCAAGCTCAACCCATAATCTACCAAATACAATTACAATTCCAATCATGAATAGAATATATCCAACTGCACGCCCAGGATCTAAAGCCGCAACATCTAGACCTCTAGGCGGTGTGATATAGTATATGATACCACCAATAGGAGTGGATGGACTTGTTGGGTCAAATTGCGCTATGAAGTTCATAAAGAAATTATTGTTACGCGGGTTCATGTTAGCCCATAGCATCTGGAAGATAAAGACAGCATTTGCAGTAAGTGCAGATGCCAAGATAACTGGGATGTTTGAGACATACATCAGTTTTATTGGATAAACTGCTGAGAAACCTCTGTATTTTGTAGATACAATTGGAATCTCAATCTTCATTCCTTGTGTGAACACAAGTATTAACAAAATACCCGCAGTAAGACACAATCCAAAGATGCTCGGAAGTTGGTTTGAACGGAATAGTACGTTTGATAAATCACCTGCCATTATTGATTGACCTATGTATGGAATGATACCAATCGTTCCTCCATCACCTGCAGGCAATGGACTGAATAAGCTCCACAGAATTTGTTGGGCAACACCTGCCATGATGAATAGACTAATTCCACTACCAAGCCCCCAACCTTTCTGAATTAATTCGTCTAAGAACATGATGATGACAGATGCAGCCATAAGCTGACCAATCATTACAACCAAGAATGAAGTATCTGAAACGCCCGGACCATAAACTGCAGTACCATAGACAATTGATTCAGCTACAATTACAATGTAAGTTACCAATTTTGTTGCAGTCTGAAAGATACCTCTTTCTTCAGGTTTCTTAAAGTCAAATTTGAGAATGTCTGAACCCCTCAACAATTGCATCAAGAGTCCAGCTGTTACAATCGGTCCAATTCCTAATTCAACAAGGGTACCTTGTTGGGATGCAAAAATTACTCTAGCAAATGCTAGAAAATCAAATTCAGGTGCTGTTGCTCCAAATAAGGGTGTCTGTCCCATTACCATGTAGATAAGTAATGCAACTCCACACCAGAGCAATCTAGTAGATAACGGAATTTTCTTTTTTGGTTTTGGAACTTGAGGAAGATATGGTTCTGCTTTAAAAACGACTTTTCTGATAATTGTGGTAACTGTACCCTCAGCCATTGTCTGTTAGCACCTCTTCCCCATCAGTTTTTTCTTTGGGAGCAACCTTTGCAGTAGATATCACTTCTCCGCCAACGGCTTTGAGTTTCTCTTCTGCAGATGCAGTAAACTGAGTGACTTTGACGGAATAAGCATTTGTTACTTTTCCGCCACCAAGGAGTTTCTCGTATCCTGCACTTTCAAGGTCTACGACTTTTTTTCCTCCTTCTTCTTTACCGAACTTAGTAAACAAGTCATCAAGATCACGGACGCTAGCCCATTGCTTGGTAATATTTGGGTGAGGTGGTTTAGTTGAATCATGGCCATAATGATCTGGTTCATCTTTTAGTGTAGTACTCCAATGATGTTTCATCATTCCAGTAACTCCAAGACCACCTTTGTGACCACTTGCGCGATGTTGACCTACTTGTCCCCATCCCATGTGGCGTCCTCCCCTAAGTCGTCTTGTCTTTCTTAATCTTGTTGCCATGTTAAATCATATTCCTTACAATTGTTCCAAGTTCTTTGTTTGATCCTAGTATTCCTTTTTGACCATACAATTTTTTGGTGCTTCTTTTAAATCCAGTTCTTGGTGGTGCTAATGCAAACCAAGGCTTGAGTGGTTTTAATTTTGATAGATTTACCTTTCCTTCTGAAAGTGCTGTTGCCAATTCAGCAGAACTTGCAAATCCAAGTTCTTTCAAGTCTTCAGCAGTGATTTTTTGATAACCAGATTTTCTTGCTTTTTTGTCAATTAGTTCTTTTGCCAATTCAGAATCAAGTTCAACCCACGAAACATAATGTTGTACTTTTTTTAGCATTCCCAGAGTATTTTCTTTTGCAGGTAAAATTGTTGCACGATATTTCTTGTCTAACTTTAAGAGCATCATGGTGTGAGTTGCCCAATATGGACAATCAGCTTGTCCTTTAATTCTAACAACAAGATATGCATTTGTCATTTTCATCAACCTTGACTAAATGTCTGTCTAAGACAGTCCAAGATGGCTTTTGAAGTAGAGTTCATGGTAGGAGTAGAACCTTTTGCAGTGGTCCAAGCGTCTTTAAGACCTGCTAATTCCAATAATCGTTTAATTTTACCTCCTGCTACAAGACCTAATCCACGTGGTGCAGGAATAATTTCAATTGTAACACTACCACCTTTTCCTTTTACTTTGAATGGAACAGAATGTTTTTGGTCACATTTGCATTCCCAACTGCCACATCCCATTTTAATTGGATTAACGTTAAGGTAAGCAGCATTTGTTGCCTTTTCAATTGCAATTCTCATTTGTTTTGATTTTCCTTGACCAATTCCCAAATAGCCATTCTCATTTCCAGTTGCTACAATTGCTTTGAATCTAGTTGATTGGCCGTTTGATGTCATCTTTTGAATAATTCCAACATCAACTACTTCGCTCTTCAAATCAGGAAGTAGTTTTTTGATGATTCCTGCTTCTTGAATTCTTAATCCTAATTCAATAATTTCTTCAAGAGATGAAACTTCGCCTGATGCAACTTTCTGCCCCAAGATTGTTTTTGGAACCCAAACTTCTTCTTCTGGTTCTCTTCGAGGTCTTCTTGGTCGATCTCCACCTTTTGCGCCACCAGGTGGACCTCTTCCATAAGTGGGGGCACCTTTTCCTCTTTGTCCTCCTTGTCCCGGTTTAGATTGTGCTGTTTGACTCATTTTATTTTACCTCAGTATCAATTGTAGATTTCATTTTAGAGACTTCATTTTTAACTGTAAGATGTTCTCCGTTGATTCTATCTTCGGATGGAAAAGTTTCTTCATCAGCTGGAACTTCAAGACCAGCATCAATCACTCCTTTGAGAGCTGCTGCCATTCTTTGTGTATATTTTCTTGTTCCAGTATACAAGATTGCATCCTTTGCACCTTGTCCAAGTGCTTTCTTTCCTGCCAAATATCCTGTAAGGTATGCTGCAGGGACATTTTTTCTAGAACCCTTCCAACCCTTTTCAAGGAGATATCTAGAGTGTGCAGATGCAATAACCTTATCGCCAGTCATTCCAGGCTTTAGAATTTGGACTTGAGTATTTTCATTAGTAATATTTACAGTAATAAAATCACGCTTACCCATCAACATTGTACCACGTTTTTTATAATTGGTCTTTTCTTCTCTAAGTCTTCTCAATATTTTTGAATAGGCCATGTATAGAATTCGAGTTTGGACGTGCTCTTATATACGTTAAGCGCGAATCAGAGAGGCAAGTAATGCCTTTTGAGTATGAAGTCGATTTTCTGCCTCATCCCAAACAACAGATTGTTTACCATCAATTACTGACGATGTTACCTCTTGATCTCGCTTTGCTGGTAGACAGTGCATGAAGATCGCATCTTTCTTTGCAGATTTCATCAATGCAGGGTTAACTTGGTACTTTGGAAGAAATTTTGTGATTCTCTTTGGATCATTATTGTGAATAGAAGAATAGGTATCAGTTACAACAACATCTGCACCATTTACTGCTTTTATTGGATCAGAGGTCAATTCAATATCAGTTAACTTTTGTGCTTCTTTTACAGTCTTTTTGTCTGGCTCAAAACCTTTTGGAGTTGCAATTGACATTTTAGCACCAGACAATGCGGCTCCATAAACCATAGAATTGCACACATTATTTCCATCACCAATCCATGCAATTTTGATTCCTTTGAGTTTCTTTTTCTTTTCTTTGATAGTCATAAAATCTGCCAAAATTTGGCAAGGATGAAAAGTGTCAGAGAGCCCGTTAATTATTGGAACAGTTGCATGTTGTGATAATTTTTCTAGCAAATCATGATCATATACACGTGCCATAATACAATCAGTATATCGTGATAGAGTCTTTGCAGTATCTTCAACAGATTCACCTCGTGATAATTGCATATCATTTGATGACAGATTAACTGCATAACCACCTAGCTGAGACATTCCAATTTCAAAACTAACTCGAGTTCGGGTAGACGGTTTTTGGAAAATCATTGTTAGTGTTTTGTTTTTTAGAACATGTTTGTTTCCACCTTTTTTTAGTTCTTTTTTTAGTTTAATTGCTTCATCTATCAGTCCCACAAATTCCTTTGGAGACAATTCCGCTAAAGTGAGTAAATTTTTTGTTTTTAGTTTCATCTTCTAAAGAACCCGAACCTACCTTTTTTCTTTTTGGGTTCTTCTTTATCATGTTTGTGAATATCTTCTTCATCATCGTCTTCGTCATCATCTTCAGATTCTTCTTCTTTTGATTCACCTGGTTTTGGTTTTCCATCTTTTATCCATTGGCGAATCTTGTTACCTAGTTTGAAAGCTTCATCATCATTTTCTGGCGGAGGAATATCAAACAAATCTGAATAGATTGCAATTTCATCATCTGTAATCCCTTCAAACGGATCATCAGAAGATGGTTTTTCTTTATATCAACTCCTTCCAGAGTTCCAAAAACAGTTTCAAGGAAAAGTTTCTTATCAAAAGGTTTTAGATCAGGATATTCTTGTCCAACACCAACAAACATCACAGGAGTTGATGTGACTTTGACAATAGATAGTGCTGCACCACCTCTTGCATCAGCATCACTTTTTGTCAGAATAGAACCATGAAATTTTGTATGTGCATAAAATTCACGTGCTTGATTAACAGTATCATTTCCCGCTAAAGAGTCACCTACAAAAATTTTCAAATCAGGATTTACAACTTTGGTGATTTTTTCAATTTGTTGCATCAAGTTTTCACTTGTCTGCATTCTTCCTGCAGTATCTATTAGAACAACATCTGTCTTGTGAGATTTTGCATACAACACTGCATCACGCGCAACAGCTGCAGGATCAGAATTGTAATTTTGAGCAACAAGTTTTAGACTGAGTCGATTAGTATGTTCACGTAATTGTTCTATTGCACCTGCTCTAAATGTATCAGCTGCTGCAACAACTACAGAATATTTTGCTTGTTGCAACATATGTGCAACTTTAGCTAAGGATGTTGTTTTCCCAGTACCATTAATTCCAAGAAACAGAATCAGAAATGGCTGTCCCTGTTCCTTTTTTCGTTAATTTTTGCAAAAAGATCAATCTCTCCTGCAGCATCAAAATGTGCAGAGATACTTGAAATCAAACTATCCTTAACAAATTTCTCAATTTCTTTTTTATCAACTTTGGAACCAATTAGTTTTTCTTTCAAATCATCTTTGATTGAATCAATTACTTCAGTTGCAACATCAGATTCTAAAAGAGATATTTCTAATTCAAATAAAATATCTTCAATATCTTTTTCATTAAGTTCTTTTTCGCCTAAACTTTTCGCTGCATTAGAAAATGCACTACGAAGTTTATCAAACATTGTTTATCCCGACTTTGGAGACTGCCCATGTTGTTGCATGGCTTGCATCAATTGATTGACTTGTGCCTTACCTTGCTCTAGTCTTTGCGCTGCATCTTGTTTCTTTGCTGCAGTATCTTGGATTGCAATTTCAATTTCTTTGATTCGCTCTTCAAGATAATTAATTGCAGAAGTAAAGTCTTTTTCAACTGCTACCCCCGCTCCAATGTTTAGAATTATTTTGCTATTAGATGAGATTTTTGTTGGGATGTAAGTTCCCAATCCAATTGGAACAAGTGTGTCTGATTCAGGATTTTTACTAAGAGATTTTATAGATTCAATTGCAGCGGCTGCTTCTCTAAATACACTAAGAAACGTTCCTTCCCTTTGAGACAAATCTGCAAAATATGTTTCAAGCATCTGCATTTGTTGCATTAATTGTTCTGCTTGTTCTTGGCTCATTTACAACAAGGCTTTCTCCTATGGTTATAAATTCATTCATAGAAAACTTGAATCAAAAAATGAATAAAAAATAAAGAAGGAACTTTATTTTGCTTTAGAGAATCTGCTCTCTACCTCATCCCAGTTAACTACATTCCACCATGCGGCGATATAGTCAGGTCTCTTGTTTTGGTAGTTGAGATAGTATGCATGCTCCCAAACATCACAGCCTAACAATGGCACTAATCCCTCAGTTCTAGGACTTGTTTGGTTTGGCATTGATTTGTACTCAACCTTTCCAGAAGAAGGATTGTATACTAACCATCCCCAACCACTGCCTTGAATTACTGCTGTAGTGGATGAAAATTTCTCTTTGAAGTCAGAAAAGCTTCCAAAAGAATCATTGATTGCGTCAGCAATTGATCCTCCAGGTTCTCCGCCTCCATTTGGTTTCATGTTGTTCCAAAATAGCCTATGGTTGTCATAACCACCACCGTTGAAATTAATTGCGCCTCTTTTGTCCTCTGGAACAGAGTTGATATCAGACAAAATGTCAAGAATATCTTTGTCTTGGATTTCAGCTGGACATGTTTCAAGAGCTGCATTTAGTTTGTCAGTGTATGTTTGATGATGCTTTGTGTGGTGAATCTCCATTGTTCTTGCGTCAATGTGAGGTTCTAATGCATCATAAGCATATGGCATTTCAGGAAGTGTGTATTTTCCCATAAAATCACTTGATAGTTTATACCATTTATTGGTTTACAGGTAATCATTTTTACTTGTTAGAAATGATAGAAAATTTGTGAAATTCTTAGTAATTTTTTCTTTTATTGTAGTAATTTTGTCTGGTTTGATTTTGGCTCAATCCATATTTTCTGAAAATGAAATCCACACATATCTAAAAAGAAGCATTCCATTTGTTGGAGCAGACATCCCAAGAACAGAAGGAATTGACGGGGAGGGGATAAAGATTGCAATTATTGATACAGGTGTAGACTATAACCACCCAGACTTGGCCGGTTGGGGACCAGAGGGAAAAGTGATTGGAGGATACAACTTCATTGAGGAAGGAAAACCACCAATGGACAACAACGGACATGGAACTCAAGTTGCAGGAATAATAGCAGCTGATGGACAAGCAGTAGGAGTAGCTCCCAAAGCAAAGATTCTTGCCTACAAGGTATCAGAAGATGGAGAAGGAGTATCATCGGATTTGATAATTAGGGCAATTGAAAAGGCAATCGAAGATAATGCAGACATTATCAATATTAGTTTAGGAGTTAACAAAACAAACTCAAAGATTGAGAGAGCAGTAAATCTTGCATTAGAAAAAGAGATCTTTGTAGTAACTGCAGCTGGAAATGATGGTCCAGGTTTAGGTACTATTGGTAGTCCTGGAAGAAACTTTGGTTCAGTTACAGTTGGTGCAACTTACAATAATCTCACATCAAGCTTAGTTGCAACACTAGAGGTCAATGACAAACCATACACAGTAATTCCAATGGTTGGAAATCAAAAAGTAGAAGACGTAATTTCAGGTAAGATAGTTTTTGGCGGATATGGAAAAGAAGAAGAATTGAAGAATTTGGATGTAAAGGACTCCATACTAATAGTCGAGAGAGGAAGTGATATAGAAGGAGAGTTGTTATATTTTTCAATAAAGGAATCTAATGCTGCAAATGCAGGAGCAAAGGCATTGATTGTCTACAACAACATTCCAGGAATTTTCCTAGGAGAATTAATTCATGAATTTGTGGAACAAGATTACAAACCACAGATTCCAGTAGTGTCAATTGATAGAGAGGAAGGATTGGAGATCGTAGAATCAATCAATGGGAATGAAGCAGTATTGAATCTATTTTTTAATCCAGATTATCTTGCACATTTTAGCTCAAGAGGTCCAGTATCTCCATTTTACATAAAACCCGAAATTGTGGCTCCAGGTGCATATATCAATACCACACAAAACAATGCAGGATACAACTTTACTAGTGGAACAAGTTATGCTGCACCTCATGTAAGTGGGGCTGCAGCACTGTTACTACAAAAAAACCCACAACTCCATCACCATGAGATAAAATCGCTATTACTTACTACAGTTGAGCCTGTATCTGATGCCTATGGAAACAATTTCTCGATTCAAGAGGCAGGAGCAGGCAGATTAAACATTGCAAAGGCATTTGATGCAAAACTGATCATAGATCCTCCAAACTTTGTTGTGTTTACATCATCAGACAACAGAATTGCAGAAAAACAATTCAAACTAAAATCAATAGATGGAACATGGGAGGGATTTGATGTTACATTTGAGGGACCAGAATTCATAAAATTTGAAGGAGAGATGATGAATGAAAATATTTTGAATGTAAAGATGAGTGTGACAGAAGATAATTTTGGAGATCATGAAGGAAAGATGATTATCAGTCATGAAGGCATGCAATATGTAGTTCCATTTTTGTTGCATCATACACTAGGTTCAGTGGATGTAATTCAACAAAATGAAAAATTGTTTTTTGAAATACAACATCCAGAAGAATGGAGTTTTGCAAAGATATCAGTTACAAACAGTAAAGATGGCTCTATGGATGTAACAACTGCAACACCAGAAAAGACTGCGTCAATGGATATTTACAAAAATGCAGAGTATTGGATTGATGCAAAAATTAGAGTTAATGGAAACTCGTCAAGTGCATATAACACCATCGACATCAAAACAATTGAAGAAAGAGAAAGAATAGACTTGGACATCCCAGAAAAGCAGATGGCAATAATTGCAGGTGCGATAATAATAATCGGAGTCGTCGGTATTTTAAAAAGAAGATAGCCTACAATGAAGGTTTTGGACCTGCATCAATTATTTCTTGAGACACTCCATCAAATTTCTTAAAGTTCTCAACAAACATCTGAGCTAGTTTCTTTGCTGACAAGTCATATTCGTCTTTGTCAACCCATGTGTTTCTAGGATCTAAAATCTCAGATGGAACTCCCTCTACTTCTGCAGGAACATCTAGATTAAACAGATCATTGTGATTGTACTTTACAATATTAAGTCCGCCAGAAAGTGCAGCAGTTACCATTGCACGGCTGTACTTTATCTTGACTCTCTTTCCAACTCCATATGGACCACCGGACCAACCAGTATTGACGAGGTAGACCACAGTGTGGTGCTTAGTGATTTTCTCTCCAAGTAGTTTAGCGTAAACAGAAGCAGGTCTAGGCATGAATGGTGCCCCAAAGCACTGAGAAAATACAGACTTTGGTTCCTTGATTCCTCTTTCAGTGCCAGCAAGTTTGCTAGTATAGCCAGACATAAAGTGATACATTGCAGCCTCTTTTGTAAGTCGAGATATAGGAGGTAATACTCCCAATGCGTCTGCTGTCAAAAATATAATCACTTTAGGATTTCCGCCAACGCTTGGAATTACAGCGCCCGGAATGAAATCCAAGGGATACCCAACACGAGTGTTTTCAGTTAATGTGTTATCATCATAATCAGGTACGTTGTCTTTTAGCACAACATTTTCCAAAAGTGCACCAGGTTTGATTGCATTCCAAATCTCAGGTTCTGCTTCTTGACTGAGGTTAATGCATTTTGCATAACATCCACCTTCAAAATTAAAAGTTCCATTGTCAGACCAACCGTGTTCATCATCACCAATCAATTTTCTGTTAGGGTCTGCTGAAAGCGTTGTCTTTCCAGTACCAGATAATCCAAAGAACAGTGCAGTGTCTCCTTTTTCTCCAATGTTGGCAGAACAATGCATTGGGAAAATTCCTTTTTCAGGCAAGATGTAATTCATTACACCAAACATTGATTTTTTCATTTCACCAGCATATTCGGTTCCTCCAATCAAGACAATCTTTCTTGTCAAATCAATGAGAATGAATACATCAGTCCTTGTTCCGTCAACCTCAGGGTCTGCCAGAAAGTCATTAATACAAAGAATTGTAAATTCTGGTTCGTGATTTTCTAGTTCTTGACTTGTTGGTCGGATAAACAAATTACTTGCAAACATGCTTTGCCAGACATGATCATTGATTACTCTAATTGGCAAACGAGTTTCAGGGTCAGCCCCTACAAAACCATCAAAGACAAATAGTTCTTTGTTATCAACAAAGTTTTTCATTTTTTCCAATAGTTTTGCAAACTTACCACTTGGAAATTGATGGTTAATTTTACCCCAGTCAATTGTCTCATGTGTTTTATCGTCATACACGATAAATCGGTCATCAGGAGAACGTCCTGTGTACTTTCCAGTATTTACTGATAAAGAGCCTGTTGAATTCACTACACCTTCTTTTCTCTCAACTGCAAGGCGAACCATCTCTTCAATAGGAAGATTTCTGTGTACTTTGGATGGATTTATTCCAAAGTCCTTGAGTTGTATTGAAAATTTGTTAGTTGTGGCAGTACCTACTACTTGGGTCAGAGTATTACGCCTCCAAAAATAATGTAATTAATCCCAGGCTTGTTCATGAGATATTTCGATCCGCCTTCCATTTCCTTATTATCTCTTGCCATAGGAAATTATTTTATCCATCTAGGAACGTATTTATTCCAAAATTCAAGAGTCAATTTGATGCCGATCAATAAAGACAAGATTGCAAAGAGACAAGAGATCAAAGGAAACAATCCTGATTTTGAAAGACCAGAGAGTTGGCGTTATGTTAGACTCCAAACAGGTTGGAGAAAACCAAAAGGAATTGATCATCATCAAAGAAAACAATGGAGTAGAGGTCGTCCAGGTCTAGTTAAAGTAGGATTTGGTGGACCAAAAGAAGCAAGAGGATTACATCCATCAGGATTTACAGATAATTTAGTTTACAATTTAGATGACTTGGCAAAACTTGATCCAAAAACAGATGGAGTAAGATTAGGCCATAGTGTAGGTACTAGAAAAAGAAAAGAGATTGTTACAAAAGCAGTCGAGCAAAAATTCAAGGTTTTCAATGCGAGAGTGAGTGTAAGTGGTAGTAAATCTTAAAGCTAAGAAAAGACTAGCATCCAGAGTAACTGGTGTTGGGATTCATAGAATAAAGTTTGACTCAGACCATCTTACTGATGTTGCAGATGCAATCACAAGAGAAAACATCCGAAGTCTGATTACAGCAAACACAATTAGAATTGATTCGTTTACTGGAACTTCCAGAGGAAGAGCACAAACTAAGAGAGACCAGAGAAACAAGAGAGGTACCAAACAAGGTTCAAAACAAGGGCGCAAAGGTGCACGTGTTGGTAAAAAGGAAATCTACGTTGCAAAGGTCCGCTCATTAAGACGACTCTTAAAGATTGCAAAAGACAGAAAGGATTTGACTAATCCAGAATTTTGGGCATTATACAAAAAAGTAGGCGGAAATACAGTCAGAAACAAGGCTCACCTAAGACAGTTAATGGAAGAGACTGTCGCAAAAAGAAAAAAGTAGAGTTTTTTATTAAAAATCCTTTTAATTGTTGAAAACATGTTTTGTTGCATGGTTATTCTCAAAGCAACATCCATGGACCATGTAAACATGAACGTAAAAAACTTGGAGGAGACTGTAGAGTTTTACAAAAATTTGTTTGGTTTTGAGATTAGAAAAGAGGACAATTCTCCAAACAAGCTTGATGCACCTTCAAAGATTATCGGCAATGACTCCATCAAACTCTGTTTGTATGAAGACCCACAAGTTATTCCAACTGGAGGAATCGCTCATTTTGGATTCCACATAGAAAATTTTGATGACATTATACAAAAATGCAAAGAACTTGGAGTCGAGGTACTTTATGGTGGACCTGTAGATTTTGAGAAATCAAGTTCAGTGTACATTAAGGATCCAACAGGATACGATATTGAATTAAGCAAAGTTTCTGGCGGAGGGTTATAGAGAATGCTAGAATCGATAAACAGTTTTTTCCCAGTCTAAGATTTTACCATTTTCAGTTTTGATTCCTTCATCATTTAGCATCTTTGTTTTTATGTGCTCCCCATATGCATATCCGCCAACCTTTCCATTAGACATCACTACTCTATGACAAGGTATGATCACAGGATATGGATTCTTGTTCATTATTCTTCCAACTGCCCTTTGTCCGTTCTTAAGACCTACAGCCTTTGCAAGTTCTCCATAAGTTGTGATTTGACCTTTTGGAACTTCTAGTAATTTTTTGTAAATCTTTTTCTCAAGACTCAAAGTTTGATTACCTCAAGTTTTGTAGACTCTAGAAGGTCAAGAACCTTTTGCTTGTTTGGTCCTAATCCGTTCCAATCAAGCAGAGCAATAGTTGCCATGCTGTTTTGCTTGAGAATATGTGAAAATAATTCTTCATCAAGACTGTCCAGAGCATGTTTTGGAATTACTGTTCCAAGTGAATACTTGCCATTAAGAAGTTGTTCTGTAAACTTTGCAGGATAATGAGTCCCACCAAAACACAGAGCAACAGGACTTTTTGGTATGTCATTAGACATTACTTTATGAACTAGTTTTGCAACTCTTTGGCACAGATTCTCATCAGTCCATTGTTTTTCAGTGGTTCCAATTTCGATAAATATCGAGGGCTTCTTGAGATCTGTTGGTCCGTGGTGGGTTGCCTCTATTGTAATGTCAAATTCTGCAAAATCAGACTGGTGTTCTTGTAAAGTCTGGAGATATTTTTTTTGCAAGTCAGGATGCGGGATTGCTACTTGTCTGTCATTTCCGCCAAACTTTGCCTCCGAGAAATTCCCAGTGCTGTGACAGGTAAGTGCAAGTACACCAGATTCGGCGGCATGTTTTGACAAAAAGACAAATCCGTCATAATCATATTTTTCTTCTAACCAATCTGCAGATATTGCAGGTGTTGGGATTATTACCAAATCATAGTACTTTCCACGAAAAATATCTCCATCCAGAGTCATCTCTTTGCAAAGAAATTTTGCCATATTGTGGCCAGCAGGATCATCTGCGTATGCAACTAACAGCTCCATGAAATAAGAGATATAAGGAGACCCTATTAATTTCCACCAATGAACCCAAGACAGACTTTGAAGAACATGGTAAATACCATGAAAATGGCCAAAAAACCAGACAAGGACGAGTATCAACAACATCTTAGACTGGTATTGCTGGGAATAGCTGGAGTCGGAGCTATTGGATTTACAATTCAGTTTGTCTTTTCGGTGATTACATTTGGTAGGTAAAATTGTCTGAGGAAGTAAAATCACATTTGTTTGCAATTAGAACCACTGGTGGACAAGAAAAAGTGGTAATGAGATTATTAGAAGCAAAAGCTAATGCTAATCAAATAAACATTCAATCAGTGTTTTGGGTAAGTGATCTTAAGGGATATGTCGTAATTGAAGCAATAAACCCAAGTGATGCATACATGGCAGTGGAAGGTGTAAGACACATCCGTGGCCAATTAAGAGGAGAATTAGAATTCAAAGATATTGAAGGATACTTGGTAAAGAAATCAACAGTATCAACACTTGCAGTAGATAATGTAGTAGAAATCACTGGGGGTCCATTCAAGGGAATGAAGGCAACAATTACAAGAATAGATCCAGAAAAAGAAGAAGCTACAGTAGTATTGCTTGATGCATCATACCAATTACCAGTAACAGTGGATGCAAACTATCTAAAACTATCAACTGAGGGTTAGGAAGGATTAAATTTTCATTTAGAGACGATTAAACATGGGAGAACAAAAGATATCATCACTTGTAACAGGCGGAGCAGCATCAGCAGGTCCACCTTTAGGTCCAGCACTAGGTCCGCTTGGCGTCAACATCATGGAAGTTATCAATGCAATTAATGAGAAGACAAAAGACTTTGAAGGAATGAAAGTTCCAGTCACAGTTATTGTTGATAGCGACACAAAAAAGTATGAGATTGAAATCGGCATCCCATCAGCAGCTGCACTAATCATGAAAGAGGCAGGAATCCAAAAAGGCTCTGGGGCCTCTGGAACTGAATGGGCAGGAGATGTTACAATGGATTCAATTCTCAAAGTTGCAAATACAAAACTAGAGAAATCTTATGCATCATCAATAAAGTCAGTTGCAAAAACCATCATTGGTACATGCGTTGCTTTGGGAGTCAAAGTGGAAGGAAAGACCCCAAAAGAGATTACCGCAGAAATCAATGAAGGCAAGTGGGACGAAAAATTCCAGTAAGACCTTTATCTCTTTTCATCTACATCTGCAATAATTTTCTTCATACAGTCATGACAGATTACAGACTTGTCAGGCAGTTGTCGTATGATATCATGGTCCTGAAACACTGAATCGTATGTTGCTCCAATTACTATTTTATTAGTCCAAACCTCAAAGTCTTCTTTTCTTTTAGAGCATACAAAGCAGTTCATGATGCAATTACAATCTATTTGTATAAAATCTAAACATCATTTCCTGTTACTACCCATTCAAGTGCCCTGAGAACACCTTGGTAGTACTTCATTGCATCCATTGATTCTGTATTTACCAACCTTTGCTCAATGTCCTTTCGGTATTCTGCAATCTCATTTTCAGTCTTCATAAAATTTCTAAAAAAGTCATTCTATATTGAATTTAGTATTTTGGGCAAAGACATTAGATGATGTTTTGCAAGAAAACATAATGACTTTCCAATTGTTTTTTGCTCATGTTTTTCATCAGCAGAAATTGTGATTATTTTTGCATCAGAATTAATTTTTAGAATCTCAGATATTCCATAAAACCCATCATACTGTGGCATTTCAATATCCATAATTACAAAATCAGGTCTTAGAGATTCGTAGAGATTTGTAGCTTCTAGCCCATTAGTTCCAGTTCCCAGCACTTTGAAAGAGTGTGTGGTCAACAAGTCTGAAACAGCTTCAATTATTTCTTTATTGTCATCTACAATAACTACAGTTTTTGCCACGTCCCAAGTATGATGTATAAGATTTGCACTTAATTCCATGTTTGTAACATGAATTAATGACACTAAATCATCATAATTAAAAAAGTAGATTCAAGATAAATTATTCTGTAAAAACTTCTTCCAAGATACTAGCTGTGATGTGCGCAGGATTTTGCGCATGCAGTTGCGCAACATATGTTCTACAAGAATTTGATGGAATATCTTTGTCAGTTCCTATTTGAACTGCCTCGATGTTTGATTTGACAAGAATCTTTGCCTTGTCAATTTTCTTATCTCCTGCACATGCATTAAGTTTTACAGCATACTTTCCTTGACCAATGTCGGTTTTAGAGGTAATTGTAACGGTTGTAGTATAGGATAGTTTTGCTCTCTCTTCTTTGATTGGTTGATTGAGTTCTAAGAATCGTTCATTGAGTTTGTCCACTCGGTCATCTCCCTGATAGTTCCACACAGGATCCTGGTACAATTTTATACATGTGTTGATGTATGTAATGTAATCATATTTTGCAACAAATTGTAGTTTTCCAACATTTTTGTATGCTTGATACAATACAGAGCATTGATTAATTCGTGGTTTTGTGACAATGACTTGATCTGATGCAATGACAGGATCTAGTACTTGGTCTTTTTCGGAATTATCTAAAAATATAATTTTATTATTAATTAGAAATTGTATAGAGTCAAGAAATTCTTGTTCAGAGATGGAACCTTCACCGTACCAAAGTGCGGTGTTTTTTACCCACGAAGGGACAAGAGAATCAGCAGATACAGAATAAAATCCAACTCCGACAAACATCAGAACTGGAAATAATAACAAAAATTTACGATTCAAAGTGACATCAGTTATTTTGGTAAGTATCTGTATAAAAATATGATTTGTTTTTAACAATTAAACTTGAGTGTAATTTGTGAGTTGAATCAGTATTGACAAAATAAAGAGATGAAAACCCTACAACCAACTAGGATGATACCTTTGCAAGGTCTTCACCTCATACCAATGTTACAATGATTTGGAATAAGTTATGCATTAGTTGATTTCAAACTGAATAAAGTCAACTGGTTTATCTAAAATCAATCTCACACAATTTTCAGGCCATTAAATAGCATCTTTTCAGTTTCTCCTTTCATGAAGCAATTCATGTTACATGTCAAAAGCCAACCAACAACCAAGGTTGGAAGTGATGCCAAAAACGCACTTCCCACCAGTACATGTAACTATACAGATGTGTTGGGATTGTCTTGGATTTTCACAGAAGATTATGCTTAGCCAACTGGGAGGAGGTGAATCGAAGAAAATGAAAATGAAAACAACGATTACAACAATTACTGCATTAGCATTAGCATCAGTATTAATCACATCTGGATTTAATCTTCCTGCAGCTGACGCTCAGACATTTCCAAGTGTCAAAAAAGTAGTCATTGCAAAGATAGGATCACAAGGTGCAATTTATGAATCACAGCCAAGAACAATTGCATACACGTATGTATTTGAAGCATGTGCTGGAAACACTGCAATCAGAGCACCTGAAATAGTAGTTACCTCTGATAGTGAAGTAAGATCTGTAAAATTAGCATCTGACTTGAGTCCAAATGCATGTATTGTATCAGCAACAAAAATCAAAGCAGCCAACCCTGATTCAATTGATGCAAAGTTATTCACAAAAGAAACTGTGACAAAAATGATAAACAATGCTGAAAAGAGATTAGCAAACATCAAAATGATGTTAGCTGAAAAAAATGCAGCATTACAGCAACTAGTAAAACAGCCTACAAATAGCGATAACACAGTAAAACTTGTTAAAATAACTGATGAAATCGTAGAACTACGCAATCAACTCAAAGAAGCAAGAGGTGAATACTATAGGTTACTATTCCTTATCCACGGATAGTATCTCTTTATTTTTTTACAAATAATTTTTATTTCAAATTTTGTGTAAACTTGTTTAGTTTACAATAGAACATATTACCAAATAGATTTTTCTTAATTGTATGTCATGTACATGATTTTATTAAATTCAGCCTTTGCCATGGAAATTTGGTTCCTCAATTCAGTGATTTTAACCACATGTGTATCAACCAAGTCTGCAAAGTTTTCAGGTCTGTCTGGATTATGAATCAAGGATTTGAGGGTTTGTTTCTCAGTTATCAATGATTTTTGCAGACTGTTAATTTGTACTTCAAGATCAGATGCCTTCTTTGAGGAATCAGCATTTCCTGCAGGGGTAACAGCTATTGTGCTCTTGTCATTGGCCTCTATCTTTACAGAAGTCATTTGGCAAGAGTTTGAAGTTATCTTGTCTCCAAGTTTTACAGTTTGGGACTGTTTGTCAGAAGTAACTTTGATTACTGGAAGTTTTATTGTCGTAGGTCCTGCACATACCTCAAATATTGCATCATAGAGTCCAGGTGTTTGTGTTGCATCTAAAACAGACAACACGCTGGCAGAGTTGCCCTCAATAACTTTACCTGAAAAGGTCATTTCATTTATTTTATTTTTAACAGTAGGAGGGTGATGGATGGTAAACAATATTCTATGTAATTGTTCACGCTTTTCATTGATTTGCTTTCTAAGATCGGCGATCTGTTTTCCTTGTTTTTGTGCATCAGGATCAGTTGGCTTCATAGATGCTCTGATTGCTGCCAGTTTTTCTTTTAATGAATCTAATTCACTTTGAAGTGCTACAATTTTTTCAGAAATATCACCTTTGTTTAACATGATGATTTTGATTGATTTTGGATCAGTTGCTTTGAGTTTTGTTGCACTTAGAGTACAAACACCAGATTCTAGCATGTTTGCCAATTCATATTGTTTTGTTTCACTGTCTGATGAGATATTAATATCGGGGGCATATATTGGGACAGAAGCACAAATTTCAAAAACAACATCGTAACTTGCAATTGATTTTCCAGGTGCAGAAGTGCCTGTACTTGATTTTATGGGAACCGTTTCAAGAATGTTTATTGTTGCAAGATCAATGCTTTTTCTATTGATAATTTTGCTTAAAAGTTCCTCATCTACTGGTTTATCGCCAACTGTTTTTGCCCATCCATTAGCAACAAGTTTTGATACATTTTTTGCTTTGACACATGCTACAGAATCGCTTGCAGCTCGTATGACTTTGAATAATCCAGAATCACATACAACATCATCATCTGAAATTCCAATCTTTGTTTGATGTTTTGGAGGAATAATATCTGCATTAGAATATGGTAATGCCGGAGCAAGTACTCCAGTTGCCAAAATAGCCATTATAGAGAATACTACTAAGAAATTCAATAATTATATTGAATGTTGAAGGTATTTAATCATTGCATAGTATAAAAAAATGAAAGAACGTTAGTTCCCTATTTTTGTGGATTTGTAAGCACAATAGAGTAGCTTACGGTAAATGGCTCAGAATTGAACGTGTGAAGTGCTAATGCATTTCCAGAGAACGATGTAGAACCAGCTGCTTTAGTTGGAACCAATGATAATGCATAGTAGGTCTTATCATCAGGAGTCCAATAAGGCATTCCTTGAATTTGGCCCTTTTCTATTGGTCCAATGAGAGTTACAATTTGAACTTGTTCTGATGCATCATATGTCAGGTGTCCAGAGTATGCTTTGTCTCTAGGTGCCAACAATAATGCTAGTTGGTGTTCTTCATGTCCAATTCCAGGATCTTGTACTGAAGTTGTGGTTCCTTTGACTATTCTTTGACCATCAGTAGAATGCTCTGTGTATGTGACAGAGTAGCTTACAGTGAATGGTTCAGAATTCTTTGTGTGTATAGCAATTGCATTACCTGTAAACTGCCATACTCCCGTAGAGGTTTCTTTATCTACAAAGGTAAGACCGAATTTTGTCTTTCCATCAGTAGTCCAAATTGCTTGCCCTTTATCCATTCCTTTTTTCAATGGACCGTGCAATGCAACTAGTTGAACATTTTCAGATGCAGTGTATGTCAAATATCCGCGGTATGTTTTGTCACTTGGTGGCAAAACTATTGCTAGCTGATGAGATTCATGACCAATCCCAGGATCTGTTTCTGATGTGATAATACCAGTTACAGTTTTTGGAGTTTTAGTAACAGTTTTAGCTTCCATCATTTTTTCAGCTTTTGTATCTTTTTTCGGAGCCTCTTTTGCTTTTTCTGCAGATTCTGCTTTCTTTTCAGATTTTACTTGTTCCTTCTTTTTTGGCTCACCAGATTTTTCTGCTGGTGGAACTTCAGAACAAAGTCTATCACCACAGACCTTTTTTGAACCGATTTCAGTTAGGTTGTTTCCTTTTGATTTCAGGGCATCTGCTGACTGAACTAATCCAATAGGTCCTGCCATAGTTCCTGTTAAAAGAACAGCAACTGCAAATATTGCAATAAAAGTTGTTTTTGTCATTGAGAACATAAGAATTTCACCATATTTACATTTTCATTTAGCTAACATTGATTTCAAATTCTACAGTAGGACTTAATGCAGAAGGATTATCCAAACTATGCCAAACAAATATTGTTGCAGTATATTTTCCAGGATCAGTAGGAATCCAAGATACAGCAGGTGAAAAAGTCTGACCTTTTTCCAGACTTCCGCTAATCCAAGACAGTGATTCTACTATACCATCAGAGTCTTGTATTTGAACTACATATGAAAATGGTTGACTACCAACATTATTGTTAGAAATGCCAGATGAAACCTGAATCTGTTCTCCAGTTTTCACTTGGCCAATTACATTTCCAAAGGAATCAACTACTCTAGGTGTTCCTATGTATACACGTTCCAGTGGAGGAACTATATCTCCAATAAATATGGTGGAAGTAATTTTGAGTTCATCGGCTTTGGAGTATGGTTTTGGCAATGTATTGTCTTCATATTTTGCAGTAACATAATCACCTTCATTAACCCGTAATCTGTGACCTGATGATTGGTCCTTTGTTGAAAATGTTACATCTCCTTCAAAGATTCCAGTTGCAGGGCCTGTTTCAGTTACAGTAACATCTATTCCACCAAGATCCGAATCAGACCACATATCGATGGTAAATGTGTTCACAGTTTCAGGATTGAGGTTCATATCAGGATCAATTACTCTAATAATTCCATGTCCGTTAGCTGTTGTTGTTCCTTGAAGCCACTCAACTTCTCCAATATTCCATCTAATTAGGGCTGAAGCAGTTGATGTCTCTCTATCTGTAAATTGAAATGATATTGAAAGTCCATCATCGTTTTTAGATTCCAAGAAACCATTTGTTGGCCCTCCACCAGTTTTTGGTTGAGTTCTAGGATTTGTATCAATACCATCTATGTTACCCGTTCTAGGATTACCATCAGCATCATGTTTGAATCCCGTAAGTATTACCTCACCAGTAAAGATTCCAGTATCAGGGCCTGTTTCAGTTAATTTGTACATGGATAGTTTGTTTTCTCTTGTAGAAATTTTGATTTCATTTGTAGACTTGGAACCAATTTCATCAATCTTGTTCTGATCAAAATTGTGATCAGGTGCAACAATTGTGACATATACCCTGTCTGTCCAAGTATACACTTTCTTATCCAAAGATATCAATGACTGAAAGTTAGAAGTTGTGAATCTTAATTCCACTTTTTGGTCACTATTTCCAACAAAATCAGCACCTGCAGTACCCCAATCAGTATAGGTGAGTTTGATTGTTTCACCTCTATCAAGGGGTTTTCCATTAATCTCTGATGGGATTTCTATGGTGGTCTGGAAGATTCCAGTTGATTCACCTGTCTCACGTAATCCAACTGGTTTTGCATCAAAGATTTTTCCATTTTTAGTAGCTGTTCCGCCCAATTGCCCCATCGTAGCTTTAGCATCATCTGAATCCCATTCTAGAAGATCAAGGGAGAAAGTCTCTGCCTGTTTAGAGTTAAAGTTAAGATCAGGATCAATGAGAGTAATCAAGGCATCACGTCCAATAATGTAAGATTGAGTATCTGATTGGAGTGATGCAATTCTAAGATCAAATGCTGCCGAGTCAGTTACTGTTCTCTTAGAGCCAGATGCATCTGCTTGGTCAGAATACTCGACTGTAATTATATCTCCTTGTAAGATACAGTAATTTCCAGTAGAAGGTGAAATGTCAAATCTAGATAGCACACCAGTCTTTGTTTTGTCTAATTTTGTAAATCCAGATTCAGGTGTAACAGGACATTTTGTAGATGCAGGTCCATCAACATATCTTAGTGGCAAATTGAATTGGAAGATTCCAGAGTTTGGAGTGATTTCGGAAATTGGTCCAAGTTCTCTTGTAATTCCACTTTTTACATTCTTTCCAGTTGTAATTACACCAGTCTTTGCATCCTCACCACCAGCTGTTGCTAAAAGTAAAACAGAAGAACCTCTAGTTACAAATACTTTGACTGGTCCATTAGTCGTACCATCAACGTTTTGGGATAGTGTGTCTTCTCCATTTGGAGACAAGTTATAGTCTGCATCATGAATTTGAACGTAAATAACAGTGTTTTTAGGTCCAATCTCTTCTCCAGAGTCAATTGCTTTTGTATCTCCGTTTTTAGTAATTGCAGTTAGATGGTATGGGAAAATTGAAAGGTTGTTAGGTCTTGTGGATGTGGACTTGCCCGTATCAAAAAAGTCAGAGACAGAACCTATTGGGACAGGATAATTTGTTCTGTCTAGTTTTACAACACCACTTGTTGCACCAACTGCTGCACTTGCACTAGTTATTGCAGCTTGACTTGATTGGCCTCTAAAGTCATAATATTTGGCACCAATATCAATACCAGAAGTAGATTTTACAATGCCACCATCACTTCTTGAACAATATTGTGATGGGATTTTGAAGTCTCCTCTAAATTCACCAGTCTTTCTTCCAGTTTCAACTAGTGTAAATCCAGTTGAAGCAAGACCATCACTTCCAGATATGGAGGAACATGACTTGCCATTGCGTGAAATGGAGGACTTTAGCCATGCTTCGTCATCAAATGTAATTTCTAACAACCTACCATATGGTTGACCGGTACTGGATGATCCCAAGTTGGGGCTTCCTACTGTGTCAGCAGCAGGATCATTTGGGTATTTTGAAGGATCAACCACAGTATAGATATCCACCAAGTCAGAGTCCACGTTAAGATCCTTGTCAGTCAAAGTCACTCCCACAGTATCACCTGGTTTGAATGTCGTAACTGAAAGCACCACAATTCCCATATGGGCAAGAATATCTTGTTGGTCAGATATGGCAGTAAACACACCATCTGAATTAAGATCATTGTAGCTGATTCTTACTGCATCGTTTCCCTTTAGTTCATCTACCATAAGAAAGACAGGTTCATCATCAATTGGAATTATTTTTTCATATGTATCTGAATCAAAAATGTTTAGTTGGTTTAGCATGATATACTCTAGACTTCCTCTAAACTTTCCAGAACTGTTTGCAAGTTCTTCTGCCTCTAAACGAACTATTTGGTTTGCAATTCTTTCACTTTTTGTTTGTCCATCTTTGATTAATCCATATGAGAAAAAGTCAGCTACAATTGGTCTTGTTTCTGTTCCCATGTTGGAGATTTTTGAATATGAAAACATCAATCCGATTTGTTCAGTTCCTGTAAAAGAGCTTGAAAACAAATTGTTGTGAAGTGTTTGAGGATTGGTTACCTGTTGTGTAGAATTTAGATTGATTAGGTTTTGTAGCGATGTATCAGTTGCAATTTTAATTGCAGCAATGTTAGATGCAGGATTTCCTGATGAATCCAGAATTGATGAGCCAACTAGAAGATAAATATCAACGCTGTTGATGGTATCATTAAGAGAACGAATATCAAAGTTAAACATGTTAAGACCCTTGAATTTTTTTGTCGTATCAAATGGATTGTTTATTGACGAATAGAGTTTGTTTAGATCTGTTTTTAGATCAATAATCAAGGCATCTGAGTCAGAATTAGTGGTAGGGTCAATTCTTGCTCTATCGCTGAATTTTTCAACAGTTGTGGCGGTTTTTGTGCCTAGTGTAGTACCAGACAGAGTGAATTTTTCTGAAGTTGTAGGGGTCAGAGTATACCCATTTAGAAAGGATGCAGTAATCTTGCTGTTTGTTTCAGTTCCACTCTCTCCAAGTGTAAATGGATTTCCAGTACTAAGGGATGGAATTGCCTTGTAAGAGGGATTGAAAAGATCAAGGTCTTCTTTTTTCAAGTTATTTTTGTTGGCATCAGAGTCAACCAGAATTACTGGCATCTCTTCGCCAGAGTTCCACTCGGTTCCCTTTAGTGTTTCATCAAGAGATAATGTACCCTTTCCAAATGAGACTAAAAGAGTGGTTGGTTTTTTGTTATATTCTATTGATGCTGATGTTCCCCTTGGTGCATTTTGAGTTGTAACTAGTACAGAATTACTATTGGCATCATAAGTTGTAAAAATACCGCTATTTGGAGATGTCTCAGAAATTGTTATAGGTTGATTACCAGTTGTGATGGAACCTGCATCAGTTGAAATTTGTGAGATACTTGTTTCACCATCACCATTTGTTTGGGAACGGTCATTGTCTTTTATTGTAAGTACTGCTGTTTGTCCTTGCAGATTTGGATTGATCTTTAGGATACCGTTATCTTTGAACATCATTGAACTTAAAGTAGGTGCAAGATTGACTGCACCAGTTGTTCCATCAGAATGAGATTTTCCTGAAGAATCAAAGAGATAGTAGTATGTTGAAGGGTTTGTAGATGTTCCAAATGACCAAGAATCAATACTTGTAGGATCAATGTTCAAACTCAGATCAGTAATTTTGAGATTTACATCAGATGAACGTGGGTAAGAGCTTCTGTCTAGTTCGTGTTTGACCAGTTTGTCTGCATTATCAAATGTGAGAGTTGTTTGTTGTGCTCCCCCACCTCTGTTATACTGGACTAGAACATTTCCACCTTTGTTTAAATCATATAGTTGGATAAATGGCCAAAGATCTTTTGACACAATACCAATCTGTCCAAGATTTACATTTGTAGTTGCAGCAGTAATGGTCTTTGCCTGTCTTACAACATTATTCGATTTTGAGTAAGGGGAGCTAAAAGAACAGTCTTGGGATATTTGGCTAGGGGTTTTGGAACCGTTTTCACCACCAACTCCAGTGCCACTTATTGGAATTGCAATTCCGTCAGTCTCAGAAACTGAAAAACCTAGAACAGATGTATTTCTTGCACAAAATGTACCAAAGTCAAGCCCTTTACCAGTCAGACCAACAGTACTATCTGCAATCTGGGCTTGTTTTCTATCAGCAAAGTATCCATACCAATTTCCATCAGTTGCCTGAATCATTCTAAGATCTTTTCCATTTACTGTAACATCAGGTTCACCCAGTCCCTTGCCAGTGTCACGGATATTTTCATCACGAACTACAACTTCAATTACTTGTGGTCCAGAGATTCTATTATTTGATTGAGGGTTATCAGCTGAGACATACAGATTTTGTGTTTGTGCATCAACATCAGAAAAACTTCCTAAAGACATACTGCCAGTAAGAATAAGAATAGATAGTATAATGGATGAAAGAGCTCGTTTTTGAATCATTTTATTATAATATCTGGCATAGTATGAAAACATTAGGTACTATTGTGTTAGTTTTCATTATTTTCTACTCATCTTCTCCTAGTTGATTAAGCATAATTTTCTCTGAATATCCAAGACAATCCCAACACATCTGCATAGTTACATGTACTGGTGGGAAGAGCGTTTTTGGCATCACTTCCAACCTTGGTTGTTGGTTGGCTTTTGACATGTAACATGAATTGCTTCATGAAAGGATAAACTGAAAAGTTGTTATTTAACGGCCTGAAAATTGTGTGAAATTGATTTTAGATAAACCAGTTGACTTTATTCTGAATAAAGTCAATCATATACGGATTATTCCATTTGCAATTAGAAATTCTATTCCCTTTAAAAATTCGTTTTCACCAATCTGTCCGTCTGCCCACCACTGAGACGTGTTTTTTATCCAGGAAGGGACTTTTTGTGTTTTTACAGATTCAGATTCTGTTACTGTTACAAGTAAAATCTTTTCATCTACCAAATATGCAATGCCTGCAAGAAAATCTTCATCAGGAATCAAACCTGATGACCACCATTTTGCGTTATTTTTTACCCAGTTAGGAACCTTTTGAAAGAGAGATTCTGGATAATCCAGCACATCATAGATTGATTGTGTTGGAAATTGAGAGTCAAACCAATCTCGATAAGATTCTTCATTGTTGTATCTATTTACATAATGCCAAGGAGATTTATCATTATTTGGAAATCCTTCAATATGTGAAGTAGGGTAACTGACTATTTCAGACAATGAACGCCCTGGGAATGTATTTTTGAACCAGTTCTTGTATTCTGGTTCGTTTGCATATCTGTCAAGATAATAGTTTGGTGATTTGTTTGGATCAGGAAAGCCTTTTACCCAAAATTTCGGATCAGTTGTAATTGGTTCACTTGATTTTGTAGTCTTTGGAGTAGTTTGTGTTTCAGTGGTAGATTTTGGAGCAGTACTTGTGTTTGGCGTGGTGTTTGCAGATTCAGTTGCAGATGTTTTTTCAAACTGGAATGTCTTTTCATATACTTGTTCGTTGTAGACAATCTTTATTGTGTAGACTCCAGATATATTCCATTTTGTTCCTTGAGTTTTGTAAGATTTTGAAAAAGAGCCATCACTGTTTGGCAAGAACTGATCAATCATAACAAGATCAGATTTTGATGGATTGAGAATTTGCAACCCAACAAAGTGACCTTCAGCATATGGCAAACTACCGGAGACTTTCATGGTATCACCTAAAAGATATTTTTGTTTATCAACTGAAATTGTTGCAGCAGATGCAGGTAAGAAAAGTAGACTAAGAGAAAACATCAGAACAATCAAAACCAGAAGAGATGAATTCATTTTTGAATTAATTATTTTTAGAGTTGTTTCTAATAAACTAGCTAGGAATCCTTTTTATCAAGACCTATATTTTTTAGGAATTTGTTTGTCTCGCCTAGTGCATGTTTTTTGATTTTTAGTCTGTCCTCTTTTTTGATAGATTTTGATGCCAAGTGAAGCATCTCATCCATTAGATGGATTCCTCCTCTAGCACCCTTTTTGAGACCCAACTGGTACAACATTGGCAGTTTGGATATGTTTTGAGTGATTTCAATTTTGATGTCAGGTACACTCAGAGATTTTTTGTCAGGAGTTTCAATTTCAGTGAATTTATCAACCACTTTGGAGAGCAGATTGTCTAGATTTTCACCCAAATTACGCTCAAGTTTAGTGTTTTTTTCTTTTCTTGCCATCATGACAATTCGTTTAATTTTCAAAAGAGCCTGATTTGTTTCTACAGATTCAAAATCATTTGCAGAAAGATCCAAGTCAAAATCTTGTGCAAATGCAGATGCAATATAGGATATAGCTTCTTTTCTACAAGAGGCCTTTGTTGTTCCAAAAGGACAATTATCGCAATTTGTTGTAAAATATCGAGCTCCACGTTGGCCAAAGCTTGAGAGAATTATTTTATCTTGATCTCGAAGTTTGCTAATTGTTCGTGATACAAGTCCTTCATCAAGTAATAATGATTGGGAGATTTCTTGGTTAGAGTAAGAGCCCTCGTCAATCAAATCCAATATCTCTTCTTCTAATTCACCAGGAGAGCGTCTTGATGATTCTTCTACGGCATCAACTAAATAATGCGAAACCAGTTTATCATTAGAATTATGATTGATGATGAAATTTTTTCCATCATATGTTGCATCTAATCCAGATAACGTCTCTGTTTTGATTATTTTTGCTAGTATTTTATCCAAATTTTTTATCTTGAAATCTTGTAATAATTCATTTATGTTTTGTTTTGAGATTTTTGTTTTACCAGATGTAAAAATTTGATACAGTGCCCAACGTATCTTTCGTTCATCACTTCTCTCAATTAGTCGAAGCAGTTTACAAAAGTCGTCTATTCTTGTCCACTTTATGTCAGTAATCTCGTCTTTGGTATTTTTTACAAACAAAGTTCTATCCAAATTCTTTGAGAAATCCTCAAACTTTTTTGTGATTTCAGATTTTTTGAGTTTTGATGCTTGTTTTATTTTAGTGCTTTTTGGGATAATTTCTAAAAAATCATCTTTGAGAATAACGTTTTCATCTCTCAGTGATTTTGTTTCGTATCGCAGAAACTCAAAGAAACCTATTGTATCATCAAGCAATGAGGATGGGGAAAATACTCGAAGGCCATTAAGATTTGATTGAGATAGCCCCATACAGATACAGAACAACTTGACTATTTATGCCTGTCATGACAACTAGATGACTGGTTTTACGCTTAGAATAACTGGTTTAATTGGAATAGAATCTAGACAAAAATCTCCAGTCTTAATACCAAAATTAGAGTTTCATATTTCATGAGCACTACTCTAGCATGGTCTCAAAATGAGACAAGGCAACTCGAGCCACAAAAAATTCTGGTTGAAAGCATGCCAGTAAAAGAAAGCAAAAAACTTTCAGTAAACAGCAGCTTACTTGGATCAATTCGGGATTGTACTTGGGAAGACTTGAGAGGGTTGACATTTACATTTGAGGATGAATGATGATAATGAATGCATCTAGAGACTTTTTGTTTAGTCATATTCTTGATTCAGTTCCGAGTCGTTTTAGGAAAAAGAGACTTGCCTTGCGGTTTGATGATGATCTTTTAGAGAGCTTCAAGTGAGGACAAGCAGATGGTTGTAAGAGGAAACAAAACCATAGAAAGGCAATGGATACTGCAAGAAATCATCTACTATGGAATCAGGCTAAGTGGGTTGATTTAGAACGAAGTCATCTCATTCTTACTTGGATAATGCTAAGTGGAGGTGCAAAGTTGGGTAAAAGGAGGAAGAAACTCTTTGAGGATGATTCCTATGAAGAGTAATTTTATTGGTTAACTTCCAAACTGCATATTTTTTAAAACTGCAGTTGCTTTTTGGAATATGCATCTTTGAGAATCATGATAAACTCTTCAATGGTGCATTTCCGAAGAGATTCTGGAAAGTCATTTGGATCTAGTTTCTCAATTTTCTTGGCCTTTCTTTTTACTACAAACTTTACAGGTCCAGGCACTTCATCTGCATACCTAAAATTGACAAAATCAACTATCTCCTGAACATCATCTTCATTCATGATCTATTGTTCCACCTTGTCCATATAACACGTGCATTGTATAGGTATCCACAACATCAGGATGATTACGTAGTTGCTTGACAATTTGTTCAGCCCCGTTAGGATCATTAGTAGAAATTTTTAGAAGAACATCGTATTTTCCCCAAACTCCATTGACTTCAATTACTTCAGGTAATTCCATTAATTCTGAAATTAATCTAGTTTCGCTTCCTGTTTGACAGTTGATCAGAATATATGCTTGCATAAATTAAATCTCTTTTAAAATAGATAAAGATAGCGTAAATTATTTTGAGATAAATTTGCCACCATTTGCAGAGTGTTCTTTGGATAAATGTTCCAAAAATTCTGACTCATCATAGGTTTTGAACTTGCACAATGCACACTTGTAATCTCGTTTTCCCAACATAGTTTTTGCTTGAGAAGCAGCTCTTGCAACAAATATTGTCAGAGCAACTGCAATCATTGTTACAATAATTGCATAAACTATCATAGGCCCTACCTGATCTGCTGGTCCAAAGTATTCACGAAACAATGCTTTGATTGCATCATTCCAGGCTAATGCTGCAACCAAACCAAAAGCTGCTGCAACAAGTGCCGCAATTTTATCTAAAATCTCATGTTTGATTGAAGTTGGTTCAGGATCATCAGCCATAAAAATTGGCAGTTATTGATAAAATAAAAAGATTACAGCATTATTCTTTTAGTTTACTTTCTTTGAACACATCAGAGCCATACCAACAATACCTGAAATAATCAAGACACCATTCATGAAACATAGGATCATCAGAGTAAAACATCTCACTGATATCAGACTCTCCATCCAATGTAGGAAACATCAGACATGCCTCCTTTTCATTTAACACCACAACTGTCTGAACATTTTTTTCCATTTTTCGTTCAATAAGCCCCTTTTCAATTAGCTTGTCAAATCCCAATTTTTTGAGTAATGCCTTTCTGCCTTTCGGCACAACTGCAGATTCGGAGAATATGTAGTTGAATTTCACTCCTTTTTTGACTCTTTTTACAAGGGGTTCAATCAAGTCTAATGGAACCTCAGATAAAATTTCATAGATGAATTTATCAGAATTCTTGTAGATTTGTTTCCATTGTTCTAAGACTTTGGACACTCCTTTGACATATTGGGAATTTGCAAGTTGACCGCATCGCATCTGGAACTTGTGTGGAACATCACCAAAAGTGTGTTCTTCAAAATATTTTCGATTCTGAGACAAAAAGACAAGTGATGGAACCTGTGTACATATTGTTTGCCCAAATGTGGTAAGAGTGTATTTTCCACTGACTTTCTTTTTGACCAAGCCTGATTTTTCTAGACGTGAAAAATTTCTATGAACCTCTTGTTTTGTAGCATCAATCTCTTTTGCAAACGCAGTAGGAGTCAGATCCTTGTTTAGCAGAGCAATCAATATGTTTAATCTCTGAGAGCTTGCAAGCTCTAAGACATAATCTGCTGCCTCGTCAATAAGATCTGTCATCAAGACCAGTCCTCAATATGAGATAAAAATGATTCCAGATCATTCTATTACTTTGATTAGTTCCTTGAGTTTTCTTCTCGACTTTGGAGGTTTTTTCTTGTCAGGATACCCAATACACAAAATAGATGACGGTCTAAGATCAGTTCCAAGAATTTTCTTTACTTTTTCTTCATCAAACATTCCTATCCAAATCGTACTCAGGCCAACTCCAGATGCTGCAAGTAATGAAAACGCTGCCGCAATAGTTGCATCCTGCAATGAGAACTTTTCTAAAATATCGGGAGGAAACTTGAGGTTCACTCGGGAAGGATCCGTACAAAAAACCAAGACAACAGGAGCATTTACGTATGGCTGTTTGTTTGCAGCCTCTACTAGTGCTTCTTTTGCATCTTTGTTTTTTATAAGAAACACCTGAAATCCTTGAAAGTTTCCAGCTGTGGGCGCAACATCAGCTGCAGATAAAATCTTGTCAATCTTCCAGTCCTCAACTTTTGTTTTAGAAAATTTTCTAGTAGAGCGTCTAGTTGCAAAAACCCTAAACAAGTCAGTTGGAGAAAGATCTTGTCTAATCTTTTCAGGCTCTGATGACAAAATGGCCTGAATCAAAGATTGATTTGTTTTTTTAGGAATACCTTCTTGTTGTTTTGTATCATCTCGGATCCATACAGAAGGGTAGAATTCTTTGGTTCCAACGTAAACATATTGCGGTTCATGTGGAACCTTGGCAAATTCCAATACCTGTTCTTGAATATCAGAAGTGTTTGCTTCAAGCAACCTATGATTGGTTAGGCTAAACTGAGTCACATCAGAATTTATCCTGATAAAGCTAGTTTGATCTTCTAGTTCAACCTCGCCTGTCTTGTTTTGTTTTAGTATCTCAACAAATCTGTCTAGTTCATCTTTGTTTAATATTACAACATCAATGTCATCCTCATCTATTCCCTGCCAAACCAGTCTGCATCCATCCTTTGAGGTGTAAGATGGCTCTACGGTACGAAATTCCATAATTTTTGTCACATCATTAATTATAAAAAAGAAGTTATGTTGCTAGCCTAAAATTCCGCTAGCAACAAGATATGCACCTGCACCCATACCCATTACTGCACCTATTGCCATACATACAAGGTCAAACTTTACGACCTTTCTAAATGGGGCATGTACCATTTTATCCCAGTTTGAGATTTGCTGTGTTTTCATGATAATAGTTAGTACTAGTTGCACATAGTATCTGGTAAAATCAAGAGATTACTGGTAAGCTGTTTAGCTGACCAGCAATAATAGAGTATTTTTGTTCAGCATAACCATGAGAATTGAATCATGTAGAAAATGTGGAATAGAGCAGATAATAAAGCAAAAATGTTCTGTTTGCAGCAAGCCACTAAAGTTTGGCTGCCAAAAATGCAGCACGGTGTCTGATGAGCAGATACATACACAATGTAGATTGGACATGGGCAAACCAATATTTTCAGAGGTAGCGTAGTTTATGATTAAGATGTTAGATATTCTATCATTGCATTACAATGATCAGTCATAAATGCATCAAGATTTCCTAGTTTTCCTTCCCATTGTTCAATTGTAGTTGCAGTACAAACATCAGCAGGGTTTGATTCTCCAGAATCAATAGCAGATTGTGCATTATCCATTACACTTTGTGTAAATTGTTTGTTTGTGGTGACATGATCTTTTGTTGCAAGAAGACTTGTATGGCCTGAAACAAGTACATCAAAATCAAAAGTTTGCAAGACATCATGTGTCTCCAAGTATAATTCAATGTCAGGTGTCACCCCAAATGCACGATAAGGAGATTCTGCAGGACGGAACAAATCAACTAGCATTGCAACTTTTGATTCGGGAAGAATCATCAGCAAGTTGCCTTTTGAATGGAAATCCCCAATGTTATAGAGTTCTATGGTTTTGTTTCCTATTTCCAGAGTGTTTTCATCTCCTTCTAGAATTTGCGTGGGGATTGGTCGGTCAGGGTTATTTTCAGAGATTAGAGCATCTGCAGCATCTTTGTGTGAGATGTATGTAATGTCTTTAGGAAATATTTGCCCTGCAGCGCCAGTATGGTCCTGATGATGATGTGAGTAAATCATATGAGTTACAGGTTTTGATGTCACATCGTTTATTGCATCAAGATATTTTTCCCCAATTGGTTGTGGAGCATCAAATGCAATAACGCCCTCATCAGAAACTACAAACATTGTCTGGTAGCCATTTCCAACTAACCAATAGACATCATCTGCAATCTCTGTGACAAAGTATCCCTTCTCCTCATCAACAACAGCAGGCTGTGTGGTGTAATCTAATGTCTTTTCAAATATTCCTTTTGTGTCCTCAACCATGCTAGAGCATTCTCCGATGTGTTTTGTAGCAACATGGTTTGAATTTATCATACAGGAGTTTCCATATGTTTTTCCATCAACCCCACAAACTGGAGCATATTCAAGTGTGCACGCTAAAAGAGGAATGCTTGTTTGCCATCCACGCTCTTGCAGTTTCTTTTTTGCATCATTGCTCACACATGCAGGAGAGCCATCATGAGATTTGAAAAGTAATTGCAAGCTTTCTGCGCAAATCACATCACTGGCAGCAATGCCGGCATTTCCCTGTTGCAAAGGTCTAAGATATGGTTGTTTTTCTCCATCCATGACACAAACTTTGCCAGGATATGCACCTGGACCACATCTGTCATTTAGAACACAAATCTTTCCAAGTGGAACAAATCCTGGAGCACACATGTCTTTGTACGGGATGTGTTTTGGATAGGGTTTTTGATCAAGTATCTCGATTAATTCATATTTTTTACTTGATGCATCTGCTGGAGGGTTTTCTACATCAGTTACTTTAACAGAGATTTTGTAAGATTTTCCTTCAACAAAATTAAACCCATCAATAGAATCATAGAAGTTTTGCCAGTTAGTGTTTGGGTCTTCACGTATTTGCATGCACTTTTGTGGACCGACACCAACACAGTCAACTAAACTTGGGTTTATGTATAAAATTTTATTTTCAGAGGGTTCCTCCAACCCCAACTCTATGCGCACTTGTTTTCTTAATTCATCAAGTTCTGCTCTTGGAAGATCTAGGCTAACCATTTTTCTGATTTGGTTCATTAGTTTTAGTCCTTCTGCATCATTGGATAATTGCTGTCCTGTTTCTTCAAATGCATAATAGGATTTCATAATTTCTATTCGTTGGTTTGTGTCATCCTCATCAGGGTTTGTCATCCAATTCTCAACCATGATCTTTAACTCCTGCTGGGTCACTAATTTTACAGTCTCTGTTTTTTCCTCAGAGAAAGATTCGTTTATTCCAATTCCAAATAACACTAGAGGAATTACAAACCAAATTAGTTTCATAACACCATTAAGGAAACATGGTTTAAAGACTTTGATAAAAATTGGTTTTTACCAATAAAAAATAAAATATAATTTTGAAATCAAATAAACGGGTTTTTGATAAATCCGTTTGCCAAAAGTACGACCACACCAACTGCAGCTCCAGTTCCACCTAAAATTCCCAGCAAAAATGCAGCATCACGTTTGTCCATTTAAAATACTCCAAAAACCTCGAACTTATGAATTTAGAGTTTAGGAAGTTGCCCAGTTTTATCCATGTTTGATTTGCATACCTTGCAATACAACCTGACCTCACTTGAAGGAAATTCTGTTCCACAGTTTTTGCAGGTATAAAATTTGGTATTGCTCACAATTACATAACACAGTCTACGGACTTAAGCGTTGATAATTTTAGATTTAGTGTGGTTTTTCAGACTTTTCTTGTGCAGTATCAATTCCATACTGTTCTTTTCGTTTCTTGTTTGATAGTTCACAATAGAAAATTTGTTTTTCTTCAGACATGTTGATTTCTAATTTGTTTGGCTATTAATAGATGATGTACAAAAGTTATGTTAATTCATTAAGATATACTGGATCTTTGTCTGTTTTTTGTAGCTCTACAAAGGTCTCTGTATTTTGAATGCCTTCTATCTTTCCAATCTTTTCAATAACTACAGAGTGAAGCGATTCCAAATTTTTGGCATATACCTGAATTATAATATCAAATCTACCTGTTACTTCACAAATCGAGACTACTTCTGGTGTTTCCATAAATTTTTTGTGAATCGAATCTTTGAGTTTTGGATCTCGGTTGATTCCAACATTTGCCTTTACACCAATGCCGAGTAAAGAGTCATCAATTTCTACTGTGAATTTCTTTATCAGTTTCTTTTTGACCAGTCTCTTGATTCTGCTATAAAGTACAGATGCATTAATCCCTAACTTCTTTGAGAGTATAGGAACTGAGATTGATCCATCCTTGGTTAGCTCAAAGAGGAGTTTCATATCAAGGTCATCAAATCTATGCAAGGTATCAGAAAACTCTCGTTGTGATTTAATATATGTAGGTTTTGAGACAAATTTGTTGTGGATTTTCAATTATTTTGGGTAAAAAATGAAATTTTTTAAAATAAACTGTACCAACACAATTTCTGCCTCTAAACGATTTTAAGTAGGCTCTCTCGAAATTGTTCGTAATGATTACAGAGTCAGAGCTAGTCAAAATGATACAAGAGGCAAAGGCTGCAACAAAGGCAAAAAAGTTCAAGCAGTCAATAGAGTTGATTGTCAATTTCAAAGATATTGACGTCAAGAAAGGATTTGCACTCAACGAAGTCGTTCAGCTTCCAAAGACCAGTTCACCTGCAACAGTATGTGTTATTGCAACAGGAGACATGGGAACAAAAGCAAAGGCTGCAAAAGCAGACACTGTTATCGGAAATACAGAACTAGACAAATTTGGAGCAAACAAAAGAGAGTCTAGGAAATTTATCAACAAATATGATTTCTTTTTGGCAGATACACAAATCATGCCAACAGTTGGTAAAACTTTGGGTCAATTATTAGGACCTAGAGGAAAAATGCCAACACCAGTTCCATTTAATGCACCTATTGAATCATTTTTATCAAGATTTAGATCATCAATTAAAGTCAGAGCAAGAGCATCACTTTCTGTTGCATGCAAGATTGGAGATGAGTCAATGGAAGACGCTGACTTGGCAATTAATGCACATGCAGTACTAAGTGCAATCGAAAAGAAATTGCCAAACGGTGAGAAGAACATGAAAAGAGTCATAATAAAAACAACTATGGGAAAACCAATCAAACAGATACAAGAGGTTAAGAAGAAATTTGCATGAAAATAGAACCTCTTATCCTAAAAGAAAAACTCAGATGTATCAGCAGTTACAAGAGTTACCAAAAAAATACAAAGTAATGGCAGTTATCAAAATGAACAAGGTACGTTCTACTCAGATACTACCTTTAAGAAAGACACTCAAAGAGGACGTAGAGTTTTTCAGCATCAAAGATAAGGTTGCACAAAAAGCATTAGAAAAATCAGACATTCCAGGAATGAAAGACATGGTTGGAGAATTCAAGGGACAGATAATGCTCATGTTTACAAATATGTCACCATTCAAGCTTAACGTACTTTTGGCAAAGAACAAAATCATGATGATGGCCAGAGGAGGGGATATTGCAAGTGTTGATGTGGTTGTTCCAGCAAAGAATACAGGAATCGCACCAGGACCAATGCTTACAGAATTCAAAGAGGCAGGAATCCCAACCAAGATTGACCAAGGTACAATATGGATTGCAAAAGACTCCACACCGGTAAAAAAAGGCGAAGCAATCAATGAGAAACTTGCAGCCATTTTAGGTAAACTAGACATCAAGCCAGTTGAAGCAGGAATTACACTATACACAGCACTTGAGGATGGACTAAAGTATGCTGAAGAAGAGATGATAATTGATGTTGAGAAGATAAGAAACGAGTTTGCACAAGCACACCAAGAGGCAATCTCACTGTCTATCGAAGCAGCATATATCACCCCAGAAAATATCGAACACATATTATCCAAAGCAGCACAATCAGCACGTTCTGTATCTGTTGAGTCAGGTTACATGACTGATGAGACAAAAGAGCAAATCTTGCAAAAGGCAGACTCTCAAGCAAGAGCAGTTGCCGGACAAGCAAAGGATTACACTCCAGCATAATCCAAAGATAATTTTAATTCAACTTAGAAGCACTTATGAACATCATAACACGGGTCTGATTAATTGTCAACCAAAGTTTTACAAAAATCTGAAATAAAATTTCCTACAATAACATTTCTTGTAACACTAGTTGGTACAACTCTGTCTATGTGGGGTGCAAGTTGGGACATTACATCTCATCTTCTAAGGATTCCTGAGACTTTTTTCACACCATCTCACGGAGTATTGTATTTGGGAGTAGGAGTTAGCTTGATTGGTGCCATTTTAGGAATCATTTTGCATGTTAGACAAAAAGAGATAAGAAAAAAATCTTTTGCATTAGGATTCAAGCTGATCATTATTGGTGTAGTGATGCAAATCATTGCAGGTCCAGGAGATTTTTTATGGCACGAAGCATTTGGAATTGACGGTTTACTTAGTCCAACACATATCACACTTGCATTAGGAATTTTGACAGGATTGGTTGGAGCAGTCATTGGATTTTCAAGAATAAAGTTTCACCTTTCAGAGAAGAGTAATTTCTTGAATATTGTTTTGCCAATAACATTTGGAACATTTTGGTTTAGCATAATGTGGTTGATCTTTTTCTTTGTGTTACCAATATCTGAAGGAGACACTCACAATTTTAATCCAGATCCAACTGTTGGATTAATTCTAAGTTTAATTTTTATCCCATTTGCATACTCGTTGGTATTTTGGTCATCATCAAAGGCTCAAAATAGATTTGGTGCAACTAGTGCCGCAACCCTTACATTTCTAGTAATGAACATTACATCAAATATTCTTACATCTGAAAACATCATGTTCTACCTTCCGTGGTTTGCAGCACCAATGATTAGTGGAATTGTTGCAGATTATATCATGAACAAGAAAAGCAATTTGAAAATTTTTCAAAAACATTCAAGCAAAATTGCAGGAGCAGTTTTAGGTTCAATGTTTTTCATGTTTAGTTTTCCAATGCTTTCAATGACGTTTTTGGAACTATACTTGTACAATGATGTATTTCCATATGATATCTTGCACACGTCATCAGACATGGTCTTTAATTTTTGGATGATGAGCATTCCACCGGGAATCATATCAGGAATATCTGGAATGGTTGTAGCATCTAAAATTTTAAAATTCTAGTTTGAGATAAGCGTAGTTTTATTTGAAAAGTCAAATTCATCTTCGAACAGATGCAATAATTTTTTTATTTAGAAGGTATTTCCAATTTCAAATCATCTTGCAATACATGCATTAATGTATCCATTTGATAGGGTTTATGAATTATAGCCGATGGGTTTAGTTCCGATAATTTGTCAATATCTTCAGGTCCACCACCTGTAACTAGAATTACAATTGCAGACTCATCAATCATTCTAATTTCTTTTAGTGCATAATATCCATCAAATTCAGGCATCATAATATCTAGAAAGACAACGTCAGGGCGAAGTTTTTTGAATTGTTCTACTGCATCCTTTCCATCTTTTGCAGTTCCAATTACATTAATTTTGTAAAGTTCCAGTAATTCTGTAAATGTATTTACAATATCATCTTCATCATCCACAACAATTGCACTTATTGGCATACATTTTTTTCGGATTTTAATTTAAAAACGTTCACAATGTTTTGCAAGTGTGAAAAAACCAATATCATCATATCAATCACAGTTATAGTGGAATTACCAAAGACATGAAAAAAATGAAAATTTAAGGATAAACGCTTACTTTACTTCTGGCACCTACTATCACAACCATGGAAATGGTAGCTACCAACACAAGTAACACAATAGTTCCAAATTCAGGAACGGCAATAAATTGTACTATTTCTCCTCGAGGCCCTTCCCACGTTACTTGTTCACCAGGTAAACCCAATCCAAGAAGCGTTATTTTTACATCAAGTGGAGAATTAGATTTTAGAACATCTGTCTCGTGATACTTGACTCCTATATGCGTATGAGCATTGGATTCTTCTAGGACTATCTCATCATTTTGGGTTACAGTGATATCATAATTTACATGTTGTATTGAATTTCCCAACACATCAACAAAATCCACTTTGATTTGAGAAGTACTTCCAGATATTGGTGCTGAAGAAGAAACTTCCAACATAATTTTGCCATCAGATGACATTCCCTTAAGCACATTCATACCAGTTACATCTCTAGTTGGTTCATCTAACATAATAGGTCCTGAAGATGTTGCTAATGAAGCAGTTATTGAAGAGAGATTGTTTGTTTTTATTGTAACTGTTTCACCTAAACAAGTATTTGCAGGAACATCTCCTTCATACACAACAATTTTAGTTTCTTGTTCTGAACTGACGATTATTTCAGGATATGATAAAGGATCATTTCCCGCACATATCAAAATAGCTGCTGATGCATATCCAGGTTCAGTGTGATCGGTCAATACCTTAGAAACATGAGCACCCACAGTTTCAGAGGAGGCTAGCGGAACAGATATGATTAATCCAGATGCAATTATTGTAATTACAGCCAACAGGGCCAAGTTCATGTCGGATAATAAGTCAACATCATATTAGTATCAATATCAATCATTACGGGGTGCCATCACTCATATCATTACGAAAAATAATTTCTAGTCAAGTGTTAAAGGTATTTTGTCAACCATTGCAGTCCGATGGAAAACTCATCATCAGTAATTTTGTGTTCCACCCATTTTTCGGCATTTTGTTTTATCCATATAGGAATATTTTGCACAGAATTGTTGTCTTTAAATTCAGCAGTAGGAATTTGAATAACATTTTTCTGCAAGAGAGATTTTATTGATGCAACGTATTCTTCATCAGAAATCACACCATTCAACCAATACTTTGTGGGGTGCTCAAACCAATCAGGTATTTGAACTACAGTGTATCCTACAGTTACTACAAAAGAGGTCCTAGATTCATTTCCTTCCGTATCAGATGCAACACATCTAACAGTAGTTTTTCCCAAATTAAAGACAGATTGTTCAGTCTTATCACAATAAAATGATAGGAGTTTATTGGAGATTGTTCCTATCTTCCAAGGTACCTGTGTTTGTACATCTGAATCAACATACACGTCATTTGGACGCAACATCTCTTGTGCAAATACCCCAGGAACATAAAATAAGGCAAATACAAAAACAAGTACTGGCAAAATTATTCTAGCAGTCATAATAATCCTCCATTTTGAGAATAGTCTTTGAATCATCAAACAGATTGTCATATTCTGAATCTTCTATATTCAGATGATACAATATTGCCTTTCTAGCAAACATGTAGGATTATAGCATAAAGTTATACTTGAATGAAAAGTGAATTAGGCGGAGTGCCTCATATCAAAAATGGTAATTTTGTTCAATATGTTTTCTACAAGAATATCAATTCCAGATAGAAAATAGGTCACAAGCTAACAAAACTAATTGTTAGTTCGAATGAAACTCTGCCAAAAGAATGAAAGATACGCATTAATCATCTTTCTAGGAATCTTGATGACTAGGGGCAATTCTAGGATTTATTGGGTGAAATGGCAGATCCTTTCTTTTTGGCATTGCGTAATAGTTCTATTTTGTTATACTTAAAACAGAATCAAACCATTCGGGGTGCCTATTTCAAAAAATACTCAAGTCTCTTTGACTTTGGGCAGATTCCAGTTGTATTTCATGGCCAACAATCGTATTCCAGTTGCAACAACAATACCAGATATTGATGAGATTTGAATATCCATATCATAAGCCAACATTGCATAAAACACTACAATACCAATTACACTTGCCACAGCATACACTTCTTTTACAAAGACAATTGGAATTTCTCTGACAAACACATCTCGAAGTATTCCACCACCAATTGCAGTTACAACTCCAGCAAACAGCATTGGAAGAAACTCTAATCCAACTACCTGATGTGCAACAGATGCGCCAATTATAGAAAACACACCCAGTCCAACTGCATCAAAGACAAGCCAAGTTCCCATCTGTCGTTTGAGTTTTGAATACAAAAAGAACATCGCAATTCCTGCAGATACAGTCAAACTGATGTATATTGGATCAGAGAATGCGGTTGGAAATCTGCCAAATATTACATCACGTGTTATTCCTCCAGCAACTCCAACTACACTTGCTAGCACAATTATTCCAAAAATATCAGCGTTGTGCGCAATTGCTTTAGAAGCCCCCGTTATTGCAAATGCAATAGTTCCCAAGTAATCTAAAACAGAGATAAACGATCCTAATTCAAATGAAAAATCTACCATTTAATGCAAACATCGTAACGTTGCTAATTAAGAATTGATAAAAATGGAGATCAAAAATAGATTTGAGAAAAGTAAACTCGTTTAGCCAAATAATGAAGATAATCCTTCCATGGCTGCTTCTTCGGTTTTACCTTCGTCTTTAGGTTTTTCCTCGGCCTTTGCTTCACCACCGGCTGCTGCATCTGCTGCTGGTGCGGCTGCTGCTGCAACTGCTACAGGTGCGGCTTTGACTGCCTCATCGATGTTGACATCGGCTAAGGCTGCAACTAGTGCTTTAACTTGGGCTTCATTAACTTCAGCGCCAGATGCTTTAACAACTGAGCTGACGTTTGCCTCGTTAACTTCTTTGTCTAGTTTGTGAAGAAGTAAAGCAGCGTAAACATATTCCATTGTATCGAGATTTTCATGGCCGATAATATAAAACTACTGTGAACTTGTGCCTAGAATCTAGTTTAGGATTTTGAGACTTCTACACACAGAGTAAAGTGTACGTTTCAGATTCTTATCAATCAGAGTGTCCATTCTATTTTTTAGCACTCTTTTTGCTTCATCACGTTCTGCTCCTGGAGGAAGAGATAGTACTGTATTGATAAATTCAGGCAATGATTCACGAATCCATCCATCAAGCATTGCATATACCTTAGGTGGGATAATATCACATTTGTCTTTATCAAGATCCAACACATCTGCAAAGTTTTCATGCTCAACTCTATACACCAGAGCCAACACTACATTGTCAGGTGTGGGATTCTCCAGAATTTCCCTTGAACGTTCTCCAGTCTTTCCCTGTTCTAGTTTGTTTTTCAGACCAACAGGATTTACAATAACACCGCTGACTCCAACCTTTCTGCCTTCAATTCCAGTGACTGTTGCAAAGATAAAGTCATTATAATCCCCATTTTTTTTAACAGAAAATACATGAACTCCTTCTTTGAGTTGAGGTTTCTTTCCAAACATGAATACACTGAATGGTGTTCTGTATTTATGGGTATCAAAAAGGATCTGGTTTATACGATTCAGAAAAAATGATGATCATATGAAAAATGGCAAAAAACCAGTAGGTTTGATTTTATTTTCTATAATAGGAGTCATAATTGTTGCAAGTTGGATACTGATTGCAACACCTATGCTAAAAAATAATTCAGCAGCTTTTGAAGACATTAGAGAATATCTAGGAGAGGACGCATATGCAGAAAACATAGGAGATAAATTATCAGAACCAATCATCTCAAGTGATTTTCTAGAATATAAAATAGTAAATCAAAGTGGTAGTATTTTGGAGATAGAATCATCTTACATTACCAAAGATATCATTACAGGTGAAACAATCTACGAGAATTACAACACATACTATGTTGACTCTACTACAAGAAAACATGTTGATCACGATGAATTGTATTTCATATTCCCAGCAAATGTTCAAAAACAAGATTATTTTCTATTTGATCCAAACATGGAAGTCCCAGCTATGTTTGTCTTTGAAGGAACAAAACAGATAGGTAATCTTGAGGTCTATGAGTTTTCATGTGAAAGTATTGGAGATGACTTTTCCCAAGCATGGCCAGAATTTTTACCAGATATAGTGTATGCTGATCAGACATGCAAGACCAGCATAGAACCAGTAACAGGCAAAACTATAGAGTTTGCAATTACTTGGGACATGTATGTAATAAAAGATGGCAAACATGTCTCAGTCGAAATGGGAGAAGCCGAGACTACCGATTTCTCAGAGTTAATTCTATTGCAATCAGCATCAGATACAAAGCAGTTATTTTATGTCTATGATTTTGTCGTTCCAGTATTTTTGATTCTAGTGCTAGTATCAATATTTTTTACAATTTTATACATTAACAAATCCAAAGAGAAAGGAAAGATAATCATAAAACAGTTAGAAGAGATGCAAAAAACTGAAAAAATTGCCACAATAGGACATCTTGCATCACGTCTTGCACACGACATACGAAACCCATTATCAGTGATTCAGATGACTGTAGACATTTTGAGAAATGATCCTGAGATTTCAAAAAGATTCCAAAAGTATGGAGATTCAATTACCGAGTCCATACAAAGAATAGGCTACCAAGTAAACAACGTGCTTGACTATGTACAGCAAAAGCCATTAAAATTAGAAAAGATGGCAGTGTCTGCAATAATTGATTCAGCATTAGAGAGCCTAAAGATTCCAGAAAATATCACAGTTGAGAAAACTGCAACAGATGAAGAAATAGTATGTGATCACCACATGATCAGAATTGTGTTTATTAACATCATAACAAACGCAATCTATGCCATAGACTCAAAGGTAGGAAAGATAAGAATCAATGTAAAACCAGACTATGATTCAGTCAAAATAGAAATTAGCAACACAGGTGAGCCTATACCAGAAAAAGAACTAGAAAAAATATTTGAGCCATTATTTACAACAAAGCAGGAAGGAACAGGACTTGGTCTTGCAAGCTGTAAGAGTATCATAGAACAACATGGTGGAACCATTTCAGTTAAGAACAATCCCACCACATTTACAATAACACTGCCAAGAAATCAAGAAAAATAAAAACAAGATATAGATTGTTTTTATTATTTGGCTGTATAACTAGTGTGAATTCGTAATGTACAACAACATACACAACATGAAAAATATCATCTTTGTCATGTTTGCAATAACATTGTTTGGTATAGCAAATGCGTATGCAGAAGACTATCCAGAGCTTGGAGTAAAAGTCGATGTAATTGCAGATAATCTTTCTGTTCCATGGGGGATTGATTTTGCATCAGATGGCAGAATTTTCTTTACTGAAAGAACTGGAGCCATAAATGTAATTGAAAATGGACAGATAAATCAGATCATGTCACTTGATGTTGGAGGCGGAGAAGGAGGGATGTTAGGAATTGCATTGGATCCCAACTTTGATGAGAACCATTACGTCTATGTTTACTATACTTACAATGAATTACTTGGAATCAAAAATAAACTAGTACGATATGTTGAATCAAACAACATACTAACTGAAGACAAGGTTTTACTTGAAGGAATTCCAGGTGCGCCATATCATGATGGCGGGAGAATAAAGTTCGGACCAGACAGAATGCTGTATGTTACAACAGGCGATGCAGGAAACCCAGAACTCTCACAAGATGTGAATTCAGTTGCAGGAAAAATATTGCGAATAAATCCAGATGGAACAATACCAGAGGACAATCCATTTGGTTCAGCAATATACTCTATTGGGCATCGTAATTCACAGGGAATTGCATGGGATGAGTCAGGAAATCTAGTTGCAACAGAGCACGGCCCTTCTGGATGGCGAGGAACTGCACATGATGAAATTAATCTAATACAGAAAGGTGCAAACTATGGGTGGCCAGATGTAATTGGAGATGAGAGTAAAAATGGATTGACAAATCCAGTTTTGCATTCAGGTGATGATACTTGGGCACCATCAGGTTCTACATTCTACTATGAAAAAGACATGCCAATGTTTTTTGGAAAATATTTTGTAGCTGCACTTAGAGGTCAGCACATTCACATGGTAGAGTTTGATGAGAGTTTCAATGTTGTATCTCACAGCAAATTATTTTCTGGAGAATTTGGAAGAATCAGAGATGTTACAAGTGGTCCTGATGGATTATACTTTATGACTAGCAACCAAGACGGACGAGGCAATCCAAATCTGTATGATGATAAAATTTTAAGAATCACATCACTGTATGACTATGAAAACAGTCCTTCATGGATACAAAACATTACAAAATGGCATATTGACGGTTTGATTTCAAAGCAAGAAGCAGTTAATGCATATTCTTATCTTTTAGAGAGAGGAACAGTTTCTAAAAATTAGAATCCATCAAAATCTGCCCATTGTCTTCCTAGTTTGTTTAGAACATCCCAAGCAAGTCTGTCAATATTCACACTTGGCTCTGCAATAACCAAAATAATATGAGTTCCAAGTGGAAAGCTCATCATCACTATTTTTTCCCGTCTAGAAGAAGAATACTTTACCCTACCAAAATCAGCATCAAAGCCAGTTCTGTTTGAAACTCTGTGTGCCAACTCTTGGAATAGCTTTCTTCTTTGTTTGTCAGTCATTAATGGCATGATATTGTCATCCATACGTCCCATAACCAATTCACCAGTGCTGTCAATCAATCCACAGAATCTAATCTCAGGAATAGACACAATGTCAGTTATTCGTTCTTTCATGTTTTCAACAGACAATTGGTTTTCAGTCAACACAGTTATTGATACCATTCTGTATTTAATTAATCCCCAAAATTTGAATCAGGGTTTTAGAAAGACCTTGAGTGTTTCAGGTTTTTTTGCATGATTAATTGCCTCTGAGAACTTTTCTAGTGGAAAAGTAGAATCAATCATTGAATCAACTGAAATGATTCCAGTTGCTAGTGCATCAATTGCGGGTTTGAACAATCCACAGCGAGATCCAATCAATGTTATCTCATTTACTACAGTAGGTGTCAAATCAAGATTCTCCCTTGATGCGATTGTGGATTTTAGTATCACAGTTCCTCGGGGCTTTACAAGCTTCATGGCATCAGAGAATCCAGAGTTACTACCAGTAGCCTCTACTACCAAGTCACATGACTGATTATCAGCATCATCTATTCCAATTCTAGTTGGAATCTCAAATCTTTCTAGCAATGCAAGTTTGTTTTGGTGTCTGCCAAAGCATGTAACATCATGACAAGACAACTTTAGGACTTGGCATATCATCTGTGCCAGTCTGCCATCACCCACAACTGCAACCTTCCAATCAGGGTTTAGTGATACTTGTTCTTTGATTTCAAATGCTGCAGCAAGTGGTTCAACAAACACTGCCTGTTCATCAGAGATTGAATCAGGAATCACATGCAGATTTTGTTCAGGCAAAGATAAGAATTCAGCAAATGCACCATCTCGTTTTAGAATTCCCAGAACAGTTCTGTTAGGACAGTGTCTTTGCAGTCCCTTTTTGCAGTAATCGCAATTATTGCAGCCGGCATTAATCTCACCTACCACTCTTTTTCCAACCAGTTCTTGGTTCTCTGATTTTTCTACCACACCAACAAACTCATGGCCCAACACTCCATTATACTCCATGTATCCATCTAAAATTTCAAGGTCTGTTCCACAAATTCCAGCAAGACTTATTCTAACCAAACACTCACCAGGTTTTGGGTCAGGATAGTTTTCATCAAACTTTATTTGCGTTCCATCAAAAAATGTGGCTTTCATAAAATAGTTGAGAATTCATTCCATTTTAAAATATGGTTGCATTCAGGCTTTGAGTTGAAATTTTAAACAAGACAACACCTTGCAACTACAAAACATGCTTAATGCTTTTAACCAAATAACGTATTAGTTGCGTATTGGGTCTAGAATTGTTTTTCACATTACTAGTGATACCGTTACTATTTGTATCAGGTTTGTTTTTTGATGATACTGAAAGATTTTCTCTATTTGTTGAGGGAAAAGAGGGAATAATAGAGGATGTTTATCTAGAGTTTTACGAGATAGAGTCAACCAATAACAGACAGGTGATAATTGATGAAGGTTTTGTATTGCTTAAAGGAAAAAACTACGATGTTGTTGATAAGTGGAAAGGAAGTTTTTTGAGTAATGATAAGTTGTTTTTCATGTCAGGATATGCAGAAGATTTTGATGATAAAATTAAAGTTTTTGTAATTGGTAGGTTTCTAGAAAGGATCTCAAATGGGAGTTTGTATGAAGTTACTGTTCATGCCCATTCAGATCAACGTTATCATCTAAAAAACATAGGAGAGGTAGCACGAATTATTCTAAAAGACACGCCAGAAAAAATTCCAATAGAATCAAAATCAGAACCAAAGCTACCTGAGCTCTTGTTTTTGGTAAAAGGCTCATATCGTATTTTTGAAGACCAGCAGTATGTGTTTGCAACAAAGTTGTACGACAAAAAACAAAATCCAACAAATGAATGGAATGTAAATGGAGGTCAGATAAGTGGCGCCAATGTATCAATCAAAGTATTTGACAGACATGGGTTGCCAGCATATGAAACCAATGGAGAGACAAACAAATTTGGATGGTTTGAAGGAAAATTACCAAAGGAAATAGCTCCTGCAGGACAATACAATGTAATGTATTCCGTACAATATCAAAACAGTACTGCAAGTGAGATAAAGCCACTTTACATATTAGAAACAAAACAAGATGCCAATTTCAGACACTTTACACCAACTGCAGACATTGGCGGAGCAGGGTGGAATGACGGTGGAGGAAACAACAACTCTGTAATGTATGATGATGTCGATGAGTTACAAAGAGATGATACAGACTATATCCGCTCAAATAGACTGGGAGGTACAGGACCCAGTACAAATACCTCTATTGGTTTTGATATGACAACATATGCAGGAGTTACTCCAGATCACAGTCATTACATATGGTATACTTTAGGCAAAGATATTGCAGGTGGAAGTGAGATCAAAGTTACGGTCACATTATACCAGGGAACACGAACAATTGCACAATGGACACATCTGAATATTGATACGGGTTTTACTTTGACAAGAAATATTTTGACATTAGAGCAACAAAAATCAATTACTAATTATGAAGATTTGTCACTTGAGTTTGTTGCAGAGTGTACAGTTTGTGAATCAGGTGCAGATAGAAGAAGGGCACAAATCTCTTGGGTTCACATGCTAGTCTAAAACCAAATCTTAAGATATGCAGACGTTGGTAATCGACAGTTCTTAATATTGGGATATGGCAGGCATCAACATTGGACAAAAAAGAGATTCTAAAAGAATTTTCAGCAGATCCTGACAAATACTATAACGTCAAACTGTTCCAAGAACAAGGATTTGTCAGAAAGTCATGTGCAAAATGTGGCAGATTCTTTTGGACTCTGAATGCAGACAGAGACTTGTGTCCAGATGACGGATTGGACACGTATTCATTTATCGGAAATCCTCCAACTAGTAAAAGATTTGATTACACCCAATCATGGAAGCAGGTAGAAGAGTTTTTTGTAAAAAACAATCACACTTCGGTTAGCCGCTATCCAGTAGTTTGCAGATGGCGTGATGACTTGTACTTTACAATTGCATCAGTTGTTGATTTTCAAAGAATAATGGGCTCCAAAGTTGTCTTTGAGTTTCCCGCAAATCCATTAGTAGTTCCGCAGACATGTCTGAGATTCAAGGATTTGGAGAATGTCGGTGTAACAGGAAGACATTTTTCATCTTTTTGCATGATAGGACAGCACAGTGTTCCGGATTTAGGAGGATACTGGAAAGATGAATGTGTTGATTTGGATTACAGATTACTGACTGAGCAGTTTGGAATAAACAAAGACGAAGTGGTCTTTGTTGAAGATGTGTGGGCAGGTGGTGGCTCGTTTGGCCCATCACTGGAGTATTTTGTTAGAGGGCTGGAGCTTGGAAACGCAGTGTTTACTGAATTCCAAGGAGAACTAGGAAAACACACAACACTAGACCAGCGAGTAATTGACATGGGAGCTGGACTTGAGAGATTTGCATGGATTACCATGGGAACACCAACTGCGTATGACTGTTGCTTTGGTCCAATTAATCAAAAGCTCTTCAACACAATAGGAATTGACTCTGATTCAGAAATTTTGCGCAAGTACTTTACAGAGATTGCAAAGGAGATTGATCATTACGATGATCTCAACCAAGTAAGACGTCTTGCAGTAAAAAATGCTGGAATCACAGATAAGCAGATGCAAAAGATGATCACACCACTAGAAGGAATGTATCTTATTGCAGATCATCTACGTACTTTGATATTTGCAATAACAGATGGTGCACTTCCATCAAATGTTGGCGGAGGATATAACCTGAGAATGATGTTGCGCAGAATTAATGCAACTATATCCAAACTAAACTTGAAACTTGACATTGATGACTTGATTGATTCACATGTTGACTATCTCAAGGACACGTATCCTGAGCTTGATGAAAAGAGAGATGATGTCAAGACAATACTAAAACTGGAATCTCAAAGGTATGAAGAATCCAAGGTTCACATGAAGAAAAAGGCAGACAAGATAAAAGAGAAAGGAACACCAACAGTCGATGAACTCATTACATTTTACGAATCAGACGGAATCACTCCTGAATACCTCAAGGAAGTTGATGCCATATCTGAGATTCCATCATCATTTTACTCCAAACTATCTGATTTGCACCAGTCAGACAAGAAAAAGGCAGTTGCAGAACTTCCTCTAGAAGGACTGCCTGAAACTGAGACGCTATTTTACAAAGACGACCCAATGGAGTTTTCAGCCAAGGTACTCAAGGTAATTGATGACATGGTTGTATTAGATAGAACATCATTTTATGCACGAGGAGGAGGCCAAGAGCCAGACCATGGCACCATTGCAGGATTCAAAGTAATTGATGTAGACAAACATGCAAACATTATAGTTCACAAGCTAGAAGGTGGAACTCCAAAAGAAGGAGAGACAGTTTCATGCAAAGTAGATGAAACAAGACGCTCAAACATTACTAAAAACCACACCAGCACTCACATCCTAAATGCATCATCTCGTAGAGTTTTGGGTTCTTGGATTTGGCAGCATTCAGCTTTCAAAGAAGACGATCATGCCAGACTAGATATCACACACCACTCTTCGCTTTCTGATGATGAAGTAAAGAAAATCGAAGATGCTGCAAACTCTATGGTAAAACAAAATCTTAACGTAAACATTGACTATTACGACAGGGGAACTGCAGAGCAGACATATGGATTTAGAATCTATCAGGGAGGTGTTGTTCCAGTAAAAGCTGTAAGGATTGTGTCCATTGAAGACCAAGACGTTGAGGCTTGTGGTGGAACTCATGTAAAGAAAACCGGAGACATACAACTAATCAAGATTACAAAAACAAAACGCATTCAGGACGGAGTAGTTCGTTTGGAGTTTGTTTCAGGTCCTGGCGCATTTGAGTATGAAAAGAAACAAGAAGCAGAATTAAAGCGCAAAGCTGAAGAAGCAAAACAAAAAGAGCAACTAGAAAAACAACGTGAAGAAAACAAGGCAAAGGCCAGAGAAAAGATTCCCGTACTGCTAGAAAAGATTCTGGCTGGAGAATCAGTAGAGTCTGACGGCATACATACAAAGGGAAAATTGTGTTTTACAGCCAGTCCTGATTATGATGATTATTTCCACCAGAACTTTGGCAAGAAACTGGTTGGCAAAGATGATTCTGCTGCATTTTGTGGAATCTTCGAAGCTGGTCCCACAGTTAGAGTGATGGTCTACACAGGATCTAATTCAGGCGTAAATGCAGGCGACATTGCACGAGAGGTAGCCTCAATTTTGGGCGGTTCTGGAGGAGGAGATGCCAAATTTGCACAAGGTGGAGGAAAAGACACATCTAAAAAAGACGAGGCAATAGCCAAAGCAAAATCAATGATTTTAGGATGATATAATGACGGTTAACTGGACAGAAATTGAAAGTAAATGGAGAAGCAAGTGGCAAGAGAACAAAGACTTTGAGACAAACCCAAATGACAAACCAAAAAAATTCATCACAGTAGCATATCCGTATCCAAACTCACCGCAACACATCGGACACGGCAGAACATACACACTAGCTGATGTCCATGCAAGATTCTACAGGATGAAAGGATACAACGTATTATTCCCAATGGGATTTCATTATACTGGAACTCCGGTGCTTGGCATGGCAAAAAGAATCGAAGCAGGAGAAAAAGAAATTCTGGATGGATTGAGAAACATCTACCATGTTCCAGAAGATGCAATAAAGACATTTGTTGAGCCAATAAAGATTGCAGACTATTTTCATGAAGAGATAAAGTCTGGCATGATTGAGATGGGTTATTCCATTGATTGGAGACGAGAGTTTACTACTATAGTTCCAGGTTATCAAAAGTTTATCGAGTGGCAAATTACAACACTAAAAGAAAGCGGGAGAATCATTCAGGGAAGTCATCCGGTTGGATGGTGTCCTGTTGATCAAAACCCAGTATCGCAGCACGATACAATGGGAGACGTGGAGCCAAAGATTGATGATAAGAACTTTTTGATAAAATTCAAGTTTGATGAATTTATCTTTCCAATTACAACACTGCGTCCTGAGACAATCTTTGGCATTACCAATCTCTGGGTCAATCCAAATACTGTTTACAAAAAAGTCAAAGTAGATGATGAAACATGGATAGTATCAGAACAATGTGCAAAGAAAATTTCATTCTTTGAAAAAGAGGTAACTGAGATTGGCGAGATTTCAGGTGCCGACATCATTGGAAAATACGCAAAAAACCATGACGGGCGAGAGATTCCAATATTGCCTGCGGACTTTGTAGAGCCCAGCATGGGTACCGGACTTGTAATGTCAGTTCCTGCTCATGCCCCTAAAGACTATCAGGCATTGATGGATTTGAAGGGCAAAGGACACGATCTAGCCTCAAAATTAGAGCCCATTCCAATTATTACTACAGAAGGATATGGTTCCATTCCAGCAAAAGACATTGTAGAGAAGATGGGAATCTCTGACCAATCTGATGACAAGCTAGAAGAAGCCACCAAAGAGTTGTACCTCAAAGAGTTTACAGATGGAAAACTCAACGACAAGTGCGGTCAGTTTGATGGAGAGAAGGTGCAGTTTGGTCGTGACAAAATCAGAGCATGGTTGCAAGAGAACAATTTTCTAGAAAAATTCCCAGTGCTAGAGAATGCTCCTGTTAGATGTCGTTGCGGAGCTGAATGTGTTGTCAAGATACTCAACAACCAGTGGTTTTTGAATTATGGTGATGAGTCATGGAAAGAATTAGCTAGAAACTGTTTAGATGAGATGAACATCCTTCCTAACAATATCAAGACAGAGTTTGTCGAGGTAATTGATTGGTTGCATGAGCGAGCTTGTGCAAGACAACAGGGACTTGGAACTAAACTTCCATGGGACAAGGACTGGATTGTTGAGAGCTTGTCTGACAGTGTAATTTACATGGCATATTATACAATTTCACGATTTGTAAATGATGGAACAGCTACTCCTGAGAATCTTACAAAAGAATTCTTTGATTATGTTTTGCTAGACAAGGGTGATGCATCCCTAGCTGCAAGTACATCAAAACTTTCTGAAGATATGATTAATCTAATGAAAAAAGAGTTCACGTACTTTTATCCAGTTGATTCGCGTCATTCTGGTCGAGATTTGGTTCAGAACCACTTGTCATTTTTTGTACTTAATCATGTTGCAATATTTGAAAAGAAACTATGGCCGCAAGAGATTGTTGTCAATGGTAGTGTGATGATGGATGGAGCTAAAATGTCAAAGAGCATGGGAAACATCATTCCGTTACGTACTGCAATCCGAGATCATGGGGCAGACCCAATCAGGTTGGCAATAATATCATCAGCTGAACTGTTGCAGGATGCTGATTTTAACATGGAATCAGTCTCAGGGATTCAAAGCAAGCTTGAATCGCTTTTAGAGGAGTGTTCTAGGCTCAAAAAGAATACCATTGGTGAATTGCAGGCAGAAGACAGGTGGATTTTATCTAAAACTCAGAGCAAGATTGCAGAAGTTACAGAAGCAGTAGAAAAAATGCGATTGAGAGAGGCACTACATGATATCTTGTTTACATTTGAGACTGACCTGAGCTGGTATTCCAAGAGAGTTCAAGCCAAAGGACGTGAAGATGTCTCTGGAATTTTGCACCAAATAAATTCAGTGCGAGTTGCAATGTTGTCCCCATTTGCACCACATGTAGCAGAAGAGATGTGGGAGAAATTGGAAAATACAGAACCAGTATCAAAATCATCTTGGCCAGAATTTTCTGCAGAAAAAATTGATGCCACTGCAATTCAAGCTGAAGAGTTACTGAAATCAACAATAGACGACATTGCAAACATTCTCAAGGTTACCAAAATTACCCCGCAAAAGATTGTAATTTACGTAAATTCAGATGAGACAAAATCCAAAATCTATCGCAAGATGCTAGGAATAATGGTAGGAGGTCAGAACAACATGGGAGTTGTCATGAAAGAATTGATTGCAGATCCTGAAACTGTTGATGCCAAAAAGATGCCAGATTATGTGCAGAAAACAATCAAGGACTTGCATTCAGAATCAGAATCAATCAAAAAGATGAAGCTTGAAGCTGAATCCTTTGATGAAAAAGAGTTCCTAAAGTCAGAGTTGATTAGTATTGGAAAGAAAGAGTTTGGAGTGGACATTACAATTTATTCAGAATCTGATTCTGACATTTACGATCCAAAGGGAAAGGCAAGACATGCAAGGCCGTTCAAACCTGCAATATTGATTGAATAAGATGTTAAATTAATTCATCAAAACCAATGATGGATTTTATCGAAAATCGTTAAACATCTATCAAAATTACATTAAACTTTACTTTACAGTTGGAATGTCCAGTTTATTTTTCATACTTGAGTTACTCTGTAACTGTGAAAGTCTTCAAATATCAGTCACAACAATGTACCATATGAAAGATGTAATGATTTTGAAGAGCATACTTATTCATACACATGATACATCTTTAGTTTACATTTCAGTTGAAATGTAATGTTTGATTTGTCAGTGTTTTAACGAACTTCGGTTAGTGTCAAACTAATTGAAGTTTATTTGAATAGCCACAGTAACAAAAAACTATCAGTTAGTATAAAAAAAGAAAAGAGAGATCTAAAAATTACAGGTTTTTGTATTTTTTAGACGTCTCAATTTTTACGATCAAAGATGCAATACTCAAATCAATATGAGTAATACTCTTTTCAATCTGCAATCGTTCTTTGGAGGATAGTCCATCTACAAGACATTCTTGCAATCTAGCACGTTGCGACTCTAATCTTAGCAGTTGTTTATCAAACCAATTTTTGTTGGTATTTGATTGGTCATCATGTATTTCTAAATACCAAGATTCAATGTCTTTGTTGATTGTGTTTCTGTTGACATCAAGCATTTTTGCAATTTGCACTGCAGAATGTCCTTTCTCAAAATGCAGTTCAAAGACTTTGTTTTTTCGAATCTCTTGTTCCTTCTTTGTGTATGGACCTCCCATTTTTTGGATTTGTGCCATATTAGAGATACAGCATACAAGGTAAAGAGAACTAATTTTTTCTCGCGGTTAGGTCGAGATATTTTCAATAGTTCTTTTATACTACGTTGCAAAATTTTAAAAAAACTGCATAGTTCTGCATAGTTATAGATTGAAATTTTAGCTTGACATACAACTAGTGTGAAAAAACCAACTATCCAATCACTTAACAAAAAGATCAAATCATGTCAAAAATGTCCACGACTATCTACATACATCAGACAAGTTGCTAAAGACAAAGTTAGAAGATTCAAAGATGAAAATTACTACGGATTGCCATTATCAGGATTTGGAGATGTTAAAGCTAAGCTGCTAATTGTAGGCTTGGCTCCTGCAGCTCATGGAGGAAACAGAACAGGAAGAATGTTTACAGGTGATTCATCAGGGGACTGGCTTGCAAAAGCAATGCATAAGACAGGGTTTGCAAATATTCCAACCTCTCAGACCAGTAATGACGGACTAACTCTTACCAATGCATTCATTACTGCTGCAGTAAGATGTGCACCGCCACAAAACAAGCCAACAAAAGAAGAGATGCAAAACTGTCATGGATTCTTAGAACAAGAATTTCAGATACTGCAAAATGTTACAACCATTCTTTGCCTCGGAAAGATAGCATATGATGCTACCTGTAAATTACTTCAAGTTAAACCAGAAAAGTTTGGGCACAACAAGACATTCCAATACGATTACATCAAAGTAATCACGTCTTACCACCCATCAAAACAGAATACCCAGACAGGAAGGTTGCTCTGGAAGGATTGGCTTGCAGTGTTCAAAAAGGCAAAAAAGCTTGCTGCAAACTAGTATTGAAATGCAGATTAAATCAAACAGGCTGTTTTCCTAAATAAAATAAAAAAAGAGTTAGTTGTTCCATGATGGGTATCCGCCATCAAGTGTAACTGCATCAAATCCTTCTTTTGCAAGCTCATCAGCTGCAATGTTTCCTCTATACCCTGTTCCACAATAAGTGCAGATCTTTTTTTCCCTAAGGTCTTCGATTTGCTTTTTCTTTGCATTTCTTATTGCAAGGCCCAAAGGCATGTGAACAGAGTCTTCAATTTTGCCGGATTCAAGCTCATCAGATTCCCTTACATCAATTATGACGTAATTGTCCTTTTGTGAACGCAGGTCTTCTGCGGTAATTTTTTCAGCCATAAAGAGAGTACAATTTTTTGTAATTTATGTCATATCCAAATGGATACATGTACGCATCACAATCTGTAATTTCAAAAAAACAAAAAAGATAGCAAGATAACTAAAATCAATGAACTTTAACTGTGTATTCTCTAAATGCGACTACAAACAAAACAACATCACAGAGCAAGAGTTCCTAGAGCATCTAGAAAATACCCATCACAAAGAACTTCAAGATACTGCAGAAAAAGAAAACCTTCCACTAGACACAGTCACAATGATGACAGTATCAAACTCCAAGGTGTTCATCAATTCTTAGAGTGTTGTTCTTTGATTATTCGGGTAACTTCTGCAACAAGCTCAGTATCCTTTCTTACCAGTTCTTCTAGAGCTTGTCTGTACTCTTCATCCCCCCACTTGTCTTGTGCAAACATCTGCTTTACCAGATTTACAATATCAGACTTGTTTTTCTGGTGATCATGTCGAGCATTCTCCAAATTATCCATCACACCTAGAAAGGCAACGTACAAAATTAAGCGTTGTTTAATCTAAACCCCGATACTTCTCATTGCAGCACAGTGTTTGTTTCCCTTGCTCCAACACTTGCAAGAACATGATACTGCCTTTCCTGTTTCCAGGTCTTTAATCACTTTATGAAATACTCCCTCTCGAACCTTGGATGCAACAGTTACAGTCTCATATCTGTCTGAATCAAAATCGCTCATAACTAGAGCAGGCAAATTATCAATTTAAGAATTTAGAGTCCTTCCTCACTGGAATCAGGTTCAGCATTTATTTTCTCAAATGTCATCTCCTTTTTCTGGCAGGACTCGCATTTTTCCCACATTCCAAACTCGTTGCGAACTTTTCCCTTTCCGTCACATCTAAGACAGTCCATAAATGATACACAACAATTTCAAACTTAAGGATATTGAAATTATCTGTGGCAATCACACATGCAACTGTTTGGGATGCATCTGTGAGAAAGGCAGTCCTTGCAGCCCTTGCTTCTGCCACTTTTTACTCGCAGTCTTTCTTTATCCAAAGTCACTCACAAGATTCATCTCTTTTTCAGACTCTTAACTTGCTTTTCCAAGGCAATGATTTTTCTCTTGAGTTTTGCCATCTCCTTGTCGTCCTTGTTTGCACGGTTTTCTAGTTTTTTCAGTCGTCTGTCTTGTTGTGATTCGCGCTGTTTGTCTGATAGTTTTGCCATGAATTATATCAAAAAATGACAAACTTAAGCATGTTGGGCAAGAGGTGTTTGTCCTTGTTAAATACGATGAACTGCTAACTATAGTATGTTCACAAAAAAAGAAAAAAGAAAAATTTTTGAAGATACGATTTCAGGTCTTAAAAAGAAATTTGCCCCATCTGATAACAAACAGGATGCTAAGGTGTTAGACAGGCTGTCTGAAAAGTTTAGAAGATTGCCTCTAGACTAGCTAGTCCACACAAAAATCAAACTTTTTCCCAGCAGCTTGAAGCGCCGCACTGACCGCACTTTGCCTTTTCATTCCACTTTGCAAAGTCCTTGTCAGCTGGAATTTTTACTACTGTGATTCTCTGGCACCCAGTACATTTTACCTTGATTGGAACGTTTCCTTCATTACCGCCAACAAACAGGTCCTTGAATCCCATTACTGATCACCTACAAAACAGTACAAAAAAATCTATTGCATCCTTTTTTGATAGTTCCTTGTTTTTTGTCTGGCAGTAGTTGTTGGTAAACGTGCACTTTGGACACCCTCCCCACTTTTCGCCCTCTGCTACTGCCTTTTTCTGCGTGGGATCAACGGGACAGTCACAATCTGAAAGCAATGAATTGCAAGTCTCAAGCACCTTCTCAAAATCTTCATAGATTATCTTGCTGCATCCATTAAAGCCGTCAGACGAATTGTCATAAAGATAGATCACTCCGTTCTCATAGTACACATCAATGTCATTTGATTCAGACTTTGTGATAATTTTTGCAGCGTTAATCAAAACATGACAGATTGTATGTATCCTAGAGTCAGTTGCAATCTGGCTCTTTGAATCAGAAGACTTTGTTACAAATTCAGGAGGAACAACAATGCTTACAGACGAGTGCTTTGACTTCCAGTTAAAGTTCCTCCAAGACGGAACGTTACTTCCATTAAAGGTCTGAAAGTTTTCAGCAGAATCATTATAGTTTCCCTTTAGGTATCCTGTGATGGTTCTGCTAAGCTCAATTATCCCATAGCGCAAGGATAGTTTTCTGCCCTTAACTGAGATGTCCTTGTGTGCAGCGTTTCTCTCAGACGTCTGCAAGATTGATGTCCTAACAATTGGGATTGTTCTTTTCTGGTTTTCATAAGACCTCCTCAGGTATGCCCTTGCGCCGTTTTGTGACTTTCGCAAGGAGATCACCTCATAGTTTTGCTTGTTGAAATGGTAGATTGCATTTTGATGCAACTGATAATACCCGACAGGAACACCGCGGGTTCCAATCTTCTTTGAGTTGAGGTATATTGCAATCTCGCCTGATGCCCCGCGAAGATTTACGCTTCCAGCAAAGTCAAAGAACTGGGACTTGTCTGTTGTTTCTGCAGCTTCTGCTTCAATCTCTGCTGATTCAGCATGCTTGTCTGAAATTATGGAGTTTTTCTTGTTGATTGGAATGATGTGGTCCTGTGAGAGGTACTGGTCGATGTGACGCGCAAAATAGTGGCATGCAGCATCATCAGGGTCAAGCACGCAGATTGCATACGACTTTTGCCCCATTCTTCCTGCACGCCCAATTCTCTGCACAAATGAATCGTACTCGTTTTTGAATGCAGAAATAACCACATCAACATGTCCTATATCGATTCCAAGCTCTAGTGTAGGTGTGCAGGACAGGGCGTCAAGCTCGCCTGCCTTCATCTGAGATTCGTAGAGTTTTCGATTGTTTTGATCAAGGCCTCCACGGTGAATCTGGATTCTAATACCATCATTTGCAGACTCTACGTTTGATGCAAGAAACTCTGCGTCATTGTGAGAGTTACTAAAGATAAGTTGCGTAGAGTGGTTCTTGTAACATATTGATGCTAGCATCTCCATTGTACTTCTCTGTCCGAATTTGCGCGGCATGACAAAGAACATGTGCATGTTTCTTTTTCGCCCAGTGTTGCTTTTGACGTAAGAAAATGATTCTTGCGGCAAGTCAAACATGTTTGAGAAAAATTCCCTAGAGTTATCCAGCGTAGCTGAAGAGCCGACATACTGTACTTTTCCCATGTATCTCTTCATTCTTTGCAACACGTGATACACGTTTGAGCCATGAAAGCTAGTATAGGAATGGGCCTCATCCATTACGATTATTTTTGCGCTCTTGAATAGCTCGTTCCATTTTTTGTCTTGCAAGATTAAATGATAGTTGATAAAATCAAAGTTTGTTGCAATGATTAGGGATTTTTTTGCAGCATCTGCAATTATCATGTCCTTGTATTCGGAGCTCTGGCCGCCATGAATTGAATAAACACCAACCGTTTCTTTTAGTCCGCAGTTTTCAATTAGTTTTGAGATTTTTGATACTTGGTCATCAATTAGTGCATTTAACGGATATACAAAAAGAGCAAAGACCCCAGGTTTTTTTTCTTGCGAGATCTTTTCTAGTATTGGAATGCTAAAAGCCTCAGTCTTTCCCGAACCAGTTGGAGCAGAGATGATGGAGTTTTTTCCATCCAGAATCAGACGGACAGATTCTTCTTGGAATGGCAGCAGCCCAGTAAAGCCATACTTGCCAATTCCCTTGAGGATGTTTTCAGACAACACATCACTTAGGCTCTCAACAGGTACCTTTTCAGGCTCAGATGAGACCATATTCTCATAGTGAACAATCCCCAGGGACTCTTCCTTGTGGCCCTGAACCAGTTCATGAACAATCAAGTCATCATCGACCAAAGATTTTGGGATTTTTGAGACATCATAAAGAATCTCATCGGAGATGGGAATGACAGGTTTTGGAGAAGCCTCTTTTTCTTTGCAATCTGTTTTACCTCGTCTGGAAAATATTCAGATTCTGCAGGGCCATCACATCTGTGCGGCTCGTCAGTTCGTGAATCAATTGGAATGAACTTTCCGCTATCAGACTTGAACTCTTCATCCCAGTAGATTTCAGCTCCGCATCCCTTGGAGCAGGGTTTTGTCTTTCCCGAATAGTTCATCCCATAGGTTGGTCGTCTTGGAGTAACCATCTCAGGATTGCATTTTGGACAAATCCCAGGGCCGCCAACGTCTTCAAAGTTTTGCGTAAGCTTTGTGTCACAGTTTGAGCAGAATTTCATGAATATGTTTGGGAATGAACATACCATTAATGAACATATGATAACTTTAGAGCTAACACGGGATCAATTTTGATTCAAAGACAGATGTAGAATCGGAGGTTTGTCAAAATAGATCATGCGATCAAAAATTAATTTTCACTCTTGATGCTAAATCCATACTACTAGAAATCACACATGAGAAAACAAACATAGAACCAATTATAGAAAATGTAGAAAAACCAATTCAAGACAGATTAAGACAAGCAAGTTGCATTACAGTAGAATCTGCACTCAGAAACAAGGTGAACCTCAACATCGCTTGGTATGACGTGCACGGTGAAGAACAGAATCAGAAATTTACAATCTCAGCGGGTTCAGTCATAGAACTCTAAACTTTTTTTCTTTTTTTTAATTTACGCCCTTTCTTCTAGATAGTTTTTCTGCAGGAAAGTTTGAGGTTCTCTCAAATTCTTCAGATTTAGCCTGGATATCTGCCCTCTCTTGCTCTGTCTGCTCACGAATTATCACATCCTCACTATCAGTATAGTTTTGACACTTGTTGCATAGCCACAAAGTTCCCTTGTCTAATTCGCTATACTGAGGATAACGTCTCTCATTACATTGCTTGCAAAACAAAGGCATGCTTGATGGTAAAATATTTCTCAAATTAAGCGTATTGGATTATTCTAGTTCAGATAGGATGAGAGTACGTTTTTTGCGCAAATTATCCAAGTTTCTTTCCAATCTATGCAATGTTTCAGAGTTTGTATCTCCAAGTTTCTTTTTTTCAGATTCCATATGCTCTTCGAGTTTTTTTATTCTGGCATCAGTTTCATCCAAGGCATCCTTGAGTGCTGCCACATCTTTTTCAAAAAACAAATTACAATTCATTTGAAAATTATCAAATTAAGAGTTTATGGAGAAAGGTCTCTGTTTTGCCACTGTGCCTTTTGATAGTCTGTTCCAAATGCATCAAGTGATTTTGTAATGCATTCTTCTTGTTCTGTTCCCTGTACAAACAGATTCTTGCAATCCTCAACTGCAAGTTGTAGATTTCTCTGATCACGTTCTGCAACATATGCATCATAGTTTGACACACCAAGCATTCCAACAGTTATTGCAACAACAAATACTATGATTAAGGGAATTATAGGTCTCATCGCCCTACAGTATATGCCACATACAATGCAATAGATACAACAATAGATGCTCCAAGTATTATTCCAAGTTCTTTTTTAGAAAAAACTGCAGTTCTGTAACTCACAAGAATTCTAAGTCATCACAGAATTTAGGTTTAACACGCATTCCAATTAATAATTCTAAAAAGAGTTCTCAAATGCAACTTCATCCAAAGGCAATTGACCGCCACGCTCTGCTGCATCTTCTGCACGTTTACCAACTACTACCATCATTACGATCAGATGGTTCTCCGGTAGCTTGATGATTTGAGCTAGCTCATCATACTCAAATCCCACCATTGGACAAGAGTCGAGTCCCATGTCTCTTGCAGCAAGCATTATAGTTTGAGCTGCCATGCCACAAGAACGAATTGCCTCATCACGTTCTGCATGAGGATCAGATGAGTACTTTCTCTCAAGTGCAGCTTTTACATATTCTTGTTTTTCTGTTGGATGATTCTTCCAGTAACGCAATGGCTCAGTCTTCCATGCAGTCATATCACCACACAAGACAATCACAAGCGAGCCGTCTTTTGGCTGAGCTTGTCCACGAGAGGCAACTGAAATCTTCTCCTTTACATCTTGATCAGTGACATAGACAAATCTCCAGTTTTGCTGGTTGTAGCTTGTCGGAGACAATATCACATGTTCCATGAGTCTTGTGACATCTTCAGAACTCATCTTGTAGTTTGGATCAAATTTTTTGATTGCACGTCGAGTAGATATTGCTTCAAAGACATCCATGGAGTAACCCCAAGATCAATCCAAAATAAATTAAACGAAAAGACAATCGAGATTAAGATCAAGACCAAATGTGTCTTGATGACATCTCTAATCACTTAAGATCAGAAACGCGAGTCCTCTGATGACAGTGATTTCATCTTAAGGCCTGAAACGTTTGATTCAGACGACAGACTTGTCTTTTCTTAAACCTGTTAAGTGAATTTGATATTTAACCGGTACGAATAATTTCTACTAGTGGCAATCTAGGACAAATTCAGACAGTCTATTTATTACACCACAGAGATTCACAGATTATTGAAGATTGCAGTAATGGGAATGGGAGTAGCAGGTTCCTATCTTATGGCCAGACTCAAAGACTCTGAACATGATGTAACAGGGTACGAGTTAAACCCAAAAGAAAGGCACGATTCTATTTGCGCTTGGGGGACAATCAAACCAATCCTAACTGAATTCTGCAAAAAGACTGGCAGGGATTTTAATGATTTTCTAATCCATGATGGGAAAAATATGCATGTCAAGATGAATAATGACATAAAGTTTGACATTGGTCTGAAAGGACTATGTACATATGACAAGCTTGGACTCATCAAAGATTTCATTAAAGATTCCAAAGTTATCTACGGTAAACCACCAACTCTTGAGGAATTAGAAAAAGAGTACGACATGATAGTTGATTGTACTGGATTTCACAGAGTATACTTGCCAAAATTAAAGGAAGATTTCTTTTTGCCAACATACGAGTACAAAGTAGAATATGAAAATGGAGTTCCATATGATGACTTTTACATTGAACCATTTCCTGGCATGTCAGGATATTTCTGGTATTTTCCATTGGGAGAAAAGTGGGCCCACATTGGAGCAGGGGATTACAATAAACAGCACATCAAGGCAACTGATGATTTTCTAAAAAAGCACGGAGGTAAAGTTCTCAAGACAAAGGGAAGACCAATCAGATTAGCAACACCGGATAGATGCAAGCCATACTATTCAGGAAAAGTTGTAGGTGTTGGAGAATCCATTGGAACAGTTTATGCATTGTTAGGAGAGGGAATTATTCCATCAATGCAATGCGTTGAGATTTTCCTAGATAACATGCATGACTTTAAGGCATATGAAAAGGCAGTTGAGAAACACTACAAGGTCTATGCCAAAGTGTTTAATTTTGTCCGAGCAAAAATTCACAAGGATTTCAATTTCTTTAAGGCACTTCCAGACTTTTTGGCAATATTTCGATACATGAAAAAGAATGAAGACAGATTTGGAATGGATATCAAGATAGCTGACTTGATGAAAGTGGCTAAAGCATAATTTTCTAAAAAGATCTACCCAAAACTAACAGAGCCAAATCCTTCGCGGTTTGTCCTATTTGATGCCATATTGTAATCATATATTATCTTGGAATATTCCTTAAACTCTTCTTTCATTGGTTCTAGATCTTCAGCCAGATAAAATCCAGGACAATCACCAGTAAATTGGTATGTTGCATGAACACGTGGCTTTCCTTTCTCGTTTTCAAGCCAGCTAGAAAACGGATACAGGTAACACACACCAGGTCTGTCTGGATGCATGGAACAACCACCCTCATCATCTAGAAATCTGCATGAGATGTGCGTTCCATCATCTGCTTCTGTCTCATCTTTTTTTCTTTTGAGGTTAATGGTAGTCATTGTAGTCATCTGTCCAGATGGTCCTGGTTCAGAATAAGTAACAGTTAGTGTTTCGTTTTTGATAAATTCTGAGGGTTTTTGGTATTTGAGGCCCTTTCCAATGGTAATCAAGTCATCTGAAGTTAGTGGCAGTCTACCTTGTCTGTCACAACAGTTGTGGCAGTCAGGCCAGAAACATTTCCACAAGATGAATTTTTTTTCAGAATTAAGATATGGAACATGAAAAACCACATCTTTTACTTTGATTGGCCTATCAGATACATCAGTAATTTTTCCTAGCATAAAGTTTCGGAGTATTGGGTCTACATCCCAATCTTTTTGTAGTAAATCTAATGACTCTTCAATCTCCTTTTGGGACAATAAGTTATAACATCATTTGCAGATGTTATTAATGTTGAGTGAAAAAGGCAAGTATGCTTCCGCTACTGAGAACAGGAGATTTGTCTGGGCAGAAATTATTTGGCCCTTGATTTTAGAATTAAATGATGTTTCATTTACTCTAAAACAATTTCAAGACAAACGCGATAAGATTTGTCAACAATACAATATCTCAATTAACATTCCATCAAGAGGACTTGCATCACTACAACAAAAAGGAATTCTACTCAAAGAAGGAACACTGTATTCAATACACTACAAGTTAATTCCCTACATGAGATTAAGAGCAGAGTGCGATTATGCAACTGCAATCAGAGAAGTTAGACTAAAATGATTACAACAAATGATTATATTCTAAACATTCAAAATTTCTTTCAAGTAGCCCGATAGTCTAGCGGTCAAGGATTCTGCCCTCTGGATCTCACAAAGTGGATATAGGCGGAGACGGCAGTTCGAATCTGCCTCGGGCTACTGGAATATTCTAAAAGTTCTATCTTGATGCTTGTGCGATTCTTTCTAGCTCATTCTTCTTCTTTACAGAAGGAGCGTTAGGATCATTTTCTGCAGCCAAGATTAGGTGTTCTGCCATATGCTCTTCTATTGGTTTTGGATTTGAAAATGTTGATTCCTTGATTGCATCAGCAATGAATCTCAAAGCCAAGTCAACTCGTCTGATTGGTGCAACATCAACTGATACGTGATAAACAGTACCACCGTATACAATTCTGGTTGTGTCTTCATTAGGAGCTGAGTTTTCAACTGCTCTAACTAGCACTTCCACTGGGTTTTTGCCAGTTTTTAGTTCAATAATTGTAAATGCAGTTCTAACGGTATTGAGAACTTTGGTTTTCTTTCCAGTCATTCTACCGGTGTTCTTTGCATATTTTTTACCAAAATGCATTGTCTTGTTGATTAGTCTCTCGACAATATTGACATCTGCTTTGTTGAATCTTTTGAGTGCAGAACGACCAAAGGTGTATGGTAAGATTTGTTTTTTCAGAGAGATTGCAGTTTTAAGACCTGGGTCTTTGACTTCAATATCAGATAAATCCCATTTTCTAAATAATAACAAGTTTTTTGTTTGTGCCATGTTTCTATCTCCTTGGTTTCTCCTTCTTTCCAATAACTAGTTCATGAAGAGAAGTTCCGTTTACTTTGAATACTTTGAATCTAACACCAGGAATATCACCCATTGCACCACCTTGAGTTGCACCCATTCCTTGAATGTGAACTTCGTCGTGTTCATCAATAAAGTTCATTGCACCATCTCTTGGCAAGAATGCGGTAACTGATTTACCATTTTTAATTAATTGAACACGAACACATTTTCTAATTGCAGAGTTTGGCTGTTTTGCTGCAACTCCAACTTTTTCTAAAACAATTCCTCTTGCTTGGGGAGCACCACCAAGTGGGTCTGCTTTTTTATCAATACCTAATTCTCTCCTTTTGTAAGTAGAGATAGCCCATCTCTGCCTTTTCTTTTTGGCAGTTAGAACTCTGCCTGCAAATAATCCAAGTGGTGATTTTCTCATATTTTACATCTCCATAGTTTGTCTTTCAGGACTGTTAATCAAGACACTAGTAATATCAAAATATCGTTTTGCAAGCATTCTTGCCTTCTCAGCATTTCTGCCCTCTCTTCCTACAACAATTCCTTTCTTTCTTGGGTCTACCATAACGATTGCCTGTTTTGTCCCATCTGTTCGTGTATTTATTTTTACTTCAGATACCAGTTTAGAATTAAGCAAATTAGACAAAAATTTTGCCGGATCATCGTCAAATTCAACTAGTTCAACATTTCTCTTTACAATGTTCTGTAATGATTTGATATGCATGCCACCTTTACCAATTGCAAGTCCCATCTTTCCTGTGTTAACTACAAAAATTACTCTATCTTGTTTTTCATCTTCGACACAATCACGTGCTGTTGCACCAGTAACATTTTGGAACAAAGACATCATACGCATTTGATCCGTTGTTAGTTTGATTGATTGTGTCATAATTGTTAATGCCTCCAAACAAAAAATGTCTCATTTAAACTTTCAATAGTATATCTAATCATTTTTTTCCTCAGCTTCTGTATCTTTTAAAATTGATTTGATGTTTGCGTCATCGATTGATGTAAATGAAATTGTTGAAATTCTAAATTGCAAGCCACATAATTTGCCCAATGCGACTGAAGTTCCTTGAAAGTTTACTAAAGGTATTTTTTCTTTTTTTGCATCTGATTCAATTTGCTCAACTGTTTCTTTTCCTACAGATTGAGACAATACAATTAGCTTGGAATTTTTTACAGAGTTTAAAACTTGTTTAGTACCCATTGTTAACTTGCCTTCTTTGTGGGCATCTTTCAAAGATTTCTCAAGTATCTTACTCATGTTTTTCCTTATCAGCATCGTCTCAACAGGGCTTTATAGGTTTATGGAAAAATTACGCACACAAAAAAGAAAGATCATTCAGCAAATCCAAACAAAGATGAAAAGACGCGAGTTAATTCTTCAAAAATGTTAGATGGTTTTTCTTTTGTATTTTCAAATGAAGATTTTTCGTTAAATGAATTTTGAATTTCATATTCAGATACATTAATCACTTCTGATGATTCTGAATTTTCGTATTTGAAGGATAATGCAGTATCAAGATTTGTTCTTGCAGTGTAATAATTTGGATTATAGTCAAGGATTTCATTGTAAAGTAAAATTGCTTCATCTAGATTTCCAAGATTTGCCAAGGCGTTTGCCTTGTTATTTTTGGCAGGCAAGTAATTAGGGTCAAGGGCAATAGCATGATCATAATATGCTATTGCTTCTGAGACATATCCAATCTTTCCTAATGTAGAGCCTTTGTTTACAAGAATTTCTACATCATCAGGATTTTCAATTAAAGATTTGTTAAAAAATTCCAATGAATCATTAAACTGACATAATCTGTAAAGTGCAGGTCCCATTCCGTCATAATAAGAGATAGTATCAACAAAAGTACTAGTATCACATTTTAGATTAATTTGATTTAGTAATTTTCCAAGTTCAATATCCTCAACAGATAGATTATCATATTCTTTATTTTTTAGAATGTTATCTTTTGGAGCATTATTTTTTGTTGTTTCTTTTGAAACAATTTTTGTTTTAGTTTCTCCATCATCATTTGTTACTGTTTCTTTTTGAGAAACTATTTCATCAATCACATCATCAACAGGTTCAATTGTTTCTTCAGTTTGTTCAGTTGTTTTTACTGTTTTAGTTGGTTCAATTGTTTCTTCAACTGTTTCTTCAACTGTTTCTTCAACTGTTTCTGTTTCAGTTGTTGCTACTGTTTCTTTAATTGTTTCTTCAATTGTTTCTTCAACTGTTTCTTCAACTGTTTCTGTTGTTTCCTCAGCGGTATCTTCAACAGGTTCTTCTGAAACAGGAGGATTTGCAGAGTATTCAAAAAAATGTTCTGTAGTTGTCTCTGCATAATGAGCTTTAATTGAGTAAGTTCCTTCAGATTTAAAATTTACACCGTCCTTAACAAGAAAGCTTGTAGAAAATTCCAAGTTATTGTTTATGTTTCCAAAATAAAATCCAGCAGGAGAACCAAATGGATCATGAATACCAATTAGAACTGTAGGAGAGTCCAAAGATGACACAGAACCAAAAATTTGGATTGTGTCATTATCAAAATAATGATCTTTTTCAGTATATAGAGATGTGATTTCAGGCACTACATCCTCTTGTGGTGCAGTTTCTGGTTCTACTACATCACCCTCTATGACAAAGGTATGCTCTTCAGTAACTTTACCATAGTCAAGTTTTACGAGATATTTCCCAGTGATTTCATAAAACGGAGAATATAGTGAAATGGTTTTTGAGAAGCTGCCATCTGATGAAAGTTCCAAGTTATTTGCAGAAAGAATTTGTCCGGTAGGATCAAATACACTCATTGCAATGATGGGCATCCCAAAATCAATTATCTGACCTGATATGACAAGTGCATCACCAGTATGATAACTATCCTTGTCAAAACTCACATTAAATGAATCAGCAAAGATATCAGAGAATGTAAGCGGAGCAAATGTTGCTAGCACTAGAGTTATCCCTAGGATAATGCGCATCACAACAAAAAAACATGTAATTTTCTATTTAATAATCACGTATGATTGATACTTTTCATGTCACTGAAATTGATCTCATCATAGCATTTGACAATACCATTGGGTCATTCAATGAGGTCCAAACAAATGTCTCAATGGTGTAGTTTCCAGATCTTTTTGGGATCCATGATTGAGATACATCAAGGTTTTGTCCGGATGACAACTGCCCCTGAATCCAAGAAAGCGATTCCACAGAATCTTGAGAGTTCTTTACTTGAAATAGGTAAACAAACGTTTGATCATATTCTTGCATGTTTGATATGCTTCCAACAATCTGTATTTGTTGATTTGAAGATATGGATTGCATGGTTTTTCCAAAACTATTAGAAATATTGATTGCAGTATTTTGCAGCCGTTGGGTTGGAGGAACAGGCGACTCTAATCTAGAACTATCTCGGATTTCCAAGTTATCAGATTCTGAATAAGGTTTTGGCAAAGTATGATCATTGTATTTTGCAGTAATCTCATCACCAGGAATTGCATACAGCCTGTTTCCACTAGATGCAGAGTTTTTAGTCAAAGATATTGTAGCAGTAAAAGAGCCAGAGGCCTCAGATGTCTCTATTGCGTTTGCAGTAATTCCGCCTACATCAGAGTCTGAAAAAACCTCAAGAGTAATTTGATCAATTGCTTCGGGGTTGAGATTCATGTCAGGATCAATCACTCTAACTGTCACAGAGTCTTCAGGAAAGAAGATATCATTTGTAAATTCAACTGACCCAAGATTCCAAGATATTGGGACTGATTCAGATAACACCACACCGTCGGCAAATTCAAAGGATACGGTAACTGCAGAGTCTCTTTCAACTTCCAAAAACCCACTTGTAGGACCACTACCTGCAGTTCTAGGAGTTGTATCATAGTTACCATCACCGTCTGCGTCATGTAAAAATCCAGTAAGAATCACCTCACCTGCAAATATCCCACTGGAGACATCTGTCTCAGTGAGTCTGTAAGATTCCAGTGAATGACTTCGCGTGGAAATTTTTATTGGGTTATCACTGTTACCTCCAATTGAATCAATCAAATCGTTGTCAGTATTCCAGCTAGGGGCAATTATTTGGATTTTGATTTTATCAGTCCAAGAGTAGATGGGTCTGTCAAAAAATATAGGAGCATATGGGTTTTCATAGTCTGGAATCTCTTGAGCTGCAGCAAATGGCAGAATAAAAATCAAAAACAAAAAATCAAGCAATACTGTTCATAAAACAGTTTAGGATTTATGGGTTGTTAGGCTTATTCTTCGTCAGGCAAAGATATTGCCAAAATATTATCTCCACGAAGCAGTACTTTGCCCAGAGGATCAGGTTTTTCTTCAGAAACATCTTCAGCATTTTCTAGTGTAAGATTCATGTGGATGTCAAAGTCTTGCAGTACTCCTTGAATGGTCTTGTTGTTTCGTAATCGAAGCAATACAACTTTGTCTTTGGAGTTTGCCATTAATGTTGAGATTTCATCTGCCATAATTATCATCCAGTTATTTCTTCTTGCTTACTTGCATGTACAAATCAACTGTACCACTTCCAATTGGAATGTTACTTCCAACAATTACGTTCTCAGTAATACCTTTGAGTTGTTCAATTTCTCCTCCAAGTGCAGCATGTGCAATTGTTGGAACAGTAATCTCAAATGCGGCTCTTGCCAAGACACTGTCTTTGGTTCCAGCAATTCCGTGTCTTCCGATTTGTTGCATATAACCACGTGAACACATCAAATCAGCAACTAACATAATGTATCTATTGTCTACTTCAAGTCCCTGATCTTCTAGTGTGCTGTTAAGTTCATTGATTAATGAATTTCTTGCAGCCTCTATTCCAAGCGTTCCGGCAATTTCAAAGACGTTGTTTGTCCTAACATTTTTCTTATCGATTCCTTTTACCTCTAAGACCTTTGCAACATTAGAACCAGTTGTCTGGATTACCCACTCGTCATCTTTTTGGACAAGTGTTACACGTTCAATGTCAGGTACACCTTTAACAGTAGTATTGAGAACCTTGTTTCTGATTGCAATTGCTGTAGCAGTATCAGATTCTTCAACTAGTTTTAGAGTAATTAATTCACCAGTTGTCTCTAGTTTGAATTTCTTGTTTGAAGATAATGCTGCCTCAACTTCAGCAATTGAGCAACCTCTCTCTTTGAGTCTGTTTTCACTAAGAACTAATTTAATTTCAGTTGCATAATCAGTTTCACTATCTGCAATCAATGCACTGACTTTGGTTTGCAAAACATTTCTTGCCACATCAATTGCCTTTTCTCTTGATTTCTTTGATTCCTCATCAAGATAGATGTCCATAGTTGGGGTTACGGGTTTCTTTCTTGCATCAACAAGTTCAATTAATCTTGGAAGACCCAATGTAACGTTTCTTTCTTTAATTCCTGCAAAGTGGAATGTTCTTAGTGTCATTTGAGTACCGGGTTCACCAATAGATTGTGCAGTGATGATTCCGACTGCTTGTCCTGGTTCCACTTTTGCTTTGTTGTAAAGTAACAGTCCTTTTTTACATACGGTTTCAATACCATCTTTACTTAGTCCAGATTCTAGTAGTGCATCAGTTACAAGAGTTGTTAATCTTGGATTAAACGTCTTTGTGTATTTCTTTGCCAAAGTTTCAATCTCTTCTTTTGTTGCCTTTTTACCAGAATCAATAATTGTTTGAGATTCAACTAATCTACTTGGATTAAATGCCTCACCATGATCACTTTTTTGCACATCAATTCCATCCTCACCATAAAGGAATTGAACGATGTGTCCGTGTGGATCTCTTACTGTTCCATCATATTCTAATCTAATGTGTTCTAATGCATTGATCAATCTACGCTGCATGTAACCACTTTGTTGTGTTCTAACTGCAGTGTCTACCAGTCCTTCACGACCTCCCATTGCATGGAAGAAGAATTCAAGGGCAGATAGTCCCTCTCTGTAATTGGATTTTACAAATCCGTGTGCATCAGGATTATTATCATGTTCTTGATAGTGTGTCAAGGCTCTGTTGTTGTAACCGTCATGAAGTCTGTTACCTCTTCTTGACTGTTGTCCAAGTGCACCTGCCATTTGACCGACGTTAAGTGATGAACCTCTAGCACCAGTTGTAGCCATAATTTTTCCGGCATTATCTGCTGGAAGACAGTCGTTTGCAGTAGAGCCTGCTTTGTCCCTGGCTTTACCTAACTCGTTTACAATGTATGCCTCTAGTGCTTCTTCAGGTCTCATACCTCTTGTTAGTTTCAATGTACCTTTGTTGAATTGATCAGTCAAATCATCTACAATATCATAAGTTTCTTGAATGTCATCAAGAATCTGTTGTTTATCTTTGTCAGGTACAATAAGGTCACCATAACCATAACTAAATCCATAGTGAGTGATGAATTGTTTTACCATAATGAGAATAGAGTTAAGGAAAGTTTTTCCTACTGCATTACCATAGTCTTTGGCAATTCTGTGAAGTACACTTTCTGGTTCTTCTGCACCAATTGAAGATTTGTCAATAACACCACTGATCAGTTCACCGTTTTTGATTACAACATCCTTTGGTTTTCCTTTTGTTCCCTTTGACCATTTTGATGTAATGACATAGTTGAAGTCTTTTGGTAAGAACAGTGAGAAGAGTTGTTTTCCAGTGTAAGCTGGACCGTCTTTAGTTTTAGTTGCAGGTTTTGGTAGTGGATCTGTATAACCACCAAGCATTGCAAGATTTGAGAATTCTTGAATAGATAATGTAGTATCATCTTTAGTTAGAAGGTATGCACCAGTTACAAAGTCTCTTAGTGCACCAATGATTGGTCCACCGTACCTAGGAGAGATTAATTGATCTTGAACTCTCATTAAGAGAATTGCTTCTGCTCTTGCTTCTTCACTTTGAGGAACGTGAAGGTTCATCTCATCACCATCAAAGTCTGCGTTGTATGGTGGACAAACTGATGGATGTAGTCTGAATGTCTTTCCTGGAAGTACACGTACATAGTGTGCCATGATTGACATCTGGTGAAGTGATGGTTGTCTGTTAAACATGACAATATCACCGTCTGCAAGATGTCTTTCTACCAAGTAACCAATCTCAAGTGTTTCAGCAATTGTAGAACGATCCTCTACAAAATCAAGTCTAATCTTTACGCCATCTGGTCTGACAATATAGTTAACTCCTGGGAATTTCTCAGGTCCGTTAATTACGAGTTTTCTCATTCTTTCAATGTTCCATTCTGTGACAATTTCAGGAATTGTAAGTTTCATGGCAACTACTTCGGGAACACCTACTTCACTCAAGTCCAAGTTAGGATCAGGAGAAATTACAGTTCTGCTTGAAAAGTCAACTCTCTTTCCAGATAGTGATCCTCTGAATCTTCCCTCTTTTCCTTTAAGTCGTTGAGTTAATGTTTTGAGAGGACGTCCAGAACGATGATGAGCTTGTGGAATTCCAGATACTTCATTATCAAAATATGTTGTTGTATGATACTGTAACAAGTCTACCAAATCTTGAACAATTAATGGAGGAGTTCCTGCATCTTTACTTTCTTTTAGTCTTTGATTGACTCTGATGATATCTACCATCTTGTGAGTCAAGTCATCTTCTGATCTAATTCCAGTTTCCAAAATGATTGAAGGTCTGACAGTTACAGGAGGAACAGGAAATGCTTGTAATACAAACCATTCAGGTCTTGCAGTTATTGGGTCATATGATAAAAGTTCTAAATCTTCATCAAGTATTTGTGAGAATCTTTCTCTAATTGTAATTGGAAGTAATCTGTGTTCTCCAATTTCGGTTTTTTCTACAAAGATAGTTGGTTTTGTAAAGATTAGTTCGTATTGTGTTTTACCACAATGAGGACACTCCTTTGCTTTCTTTGCTTTTTCAATGATTTGTTCTGGAATGCGTTTTTGTGAAATTACAGTATAAGCTGCATGTTTGTCTTTGATTGTTTTAAAGACATCCAAGTCTTCTTGTGGAACTTTGAGTCTTGCACAAGAACGACAAGTTGATTGTAACAATTTGTAGATATTATCAATAAATGCAATGTGTAAAACTGGCTCTGCTAATTCCAAGTGTCCAAAGTGTCCAGGACATCTTGCTGCAGTGTTTCCACATGTAAGACATTTTTGTCCAGGTTCAAGGGTTCCCAATCTACCATCCATCAAACCTCCTTGAACAGGCATTCCATCTTCATCATAAGTTTCTGGAGCAGTGATTTCTGCAACAGAATATTTTCTGATTTCAGTTGGAGACCAGACAGAGAATCTGATTCCGTCAATTGCTTTTACTGCTTGAATGGACATTATAGTTTCTCCTTGATTAACAATCGTGGTGCAACATTGAGACTCTGCATCTCTTGTAAGAGTAATTTGAATGCATATGCAACTGAAACTGATGAGACCTTGGCCTTATCACCACATACTCTGCAGACATATTTTCTTTGTTTAACATCATGATAAGCAACAAGACCACATCTCTCACATACAAAGATATCAGATTTATCAGATTCATCAAGCAATCTGTCTTTAAGAATCATAGAAGCACCATATGCAATCAAACAGTCTCTCTCCATTTCACCGAATCTAAGACCACCGCCTCTTGCTCTTCCTTCAGTTGGTTGTTTAGTTAACATCTGAACTTGTCCACGTGCTCTTGCATGAATCTTGTCTGCAACCATGTGGTGCAGTTTCTGATAATATACAACTCCAATAAAGACTTCAACAGGAAATGATTTTCCAGTTCTTCCATCATACATTATTTCTTTACCAGAATATTCAAAACCATGTGCATCCATTACTTCTCTTACCTCATCCATCTTTTCTCCAACAAATGCAGAACCATCAAATCTCTTTCCACGTAATGCGGCAGATTTTCCACAGATAGACTCCATCATCATGCCAACTGTCATTCTAGATGGGAATGCATGTGGGTTAATCAAAACATCAGGAGACATTCCACTTGCAGTATATGGCAAATCTTCTGCTTTAGCTAAAATTCCTAAAATTCCTTTTTGTCCATGTCGTGATGCAAACTTGTCACCAATCTCTGGAATTCTCATATCTCTTGCTCTAATCTTGTACATTTTTCCACCTTCATTTGATTGAGTCATAACTACAGTATCAACAACACCAGTCTCTGAAGGTCTGACACCAATTGATGTGTCTCTTCTGTAAGGACCAGAGGATTCAAACTCTCGGTATTCTTCCATGAACCTTGGAGGGCTAGTTTTTCCAATGAGGATATCCCCACCTTTTACTGGAGCTTCTGCTGCAACAACACCATCTTCTTCTAATAGTCTATAGGCACGTTCTCCCTTGTAGCCTCGTATATTGTCCTCAGCGTTTGGAATTTCAAATGCATCACGCATTCCACCAGGATATTGTTTTGCTTCAGCATCATAAATTCTATAGAAGAATGTCCTTCCAAGTCCTCTGTCAACAGAGGCTTTGCTAAGAACAATTGCATCCTCAATATTGTAACCATCAAATGGCAATACTGCAACTACACAGTTCTGACCTGCTGGTCTGTCTTCTAATCCCAAAAGTTTCATTGCTTTTGTATTAACAATTGGAACTTGAGGATATAGCATAAAGTGTTGTCTAACATATGTACTAGTATTCATCATTGGTGTTGAGAATCCCAAACTCTGTTTTGCCATTGCAGACTCGTATGTGTTTCTTGGAGACTGGTTGTGTTCAGGATATGGAATGATTGAAGCACCTGCACCAAGAATTGCGGGTGGGAAAACTTCAAGGTGTGTGTGTTTCTTTGTGTCTTTTTCATCTAATGTAACATAACAATTCTCTTCTTCATTTGCATCAATCATTTCAAGTACTCCCATTCTCAAAAGATCAGTCCAAGAGATGAGTTTCTTTGAAATTTTATCTAGTAAATCAGCAGTAAGTAATGGTTTGTTATCTTTGATGATAATGAGTGGTCTTAGAACACGTCCTGCATTACAATTAACATACAATCTTCTTGTAGAACCTTCAATCTCAGATTTATGAAATGACACACCAACGTGTGGGTGAATCTTTGAATTTCTTCTCAAATCTCTGAGAGATTCTGCTAGTTGTTCACCGTCTTTGTAGTAGCCAATTAATTTTCCATCTACAAAAATTCTAGTTCCGTCTTTTTTCAAATCTTCTTTTGCATCAAAAAAGTGAACAGTTCCAAGATCATAGAGTTTTTCCACAATTTCTTCAGAGGGTACGTTTACAGAGATGATTCCAGATAATGCCAGGTTTTTTACAAGACCACAGTTAGAGCCTTCAGGAGTTTCACTAGGACAAATTCTTCCAAAGTGTGTTGCATGCAAGTCCCTTGCTTCAAAGTTTGGCTGTGTTCTGCTAAGTGGTGATTGGATTCTTCTAAGGTGACTGATTGTTGAAAGATAGTTAGTTCTATCAAGTAGTTGAGTAACACCCACTCTTCCTCTACCCCAGTTTCCAGTAGCAATTGCATTGTTTAGTTTATCAGTAATAATTCCAGGACGGATTGCAGCAGCAACTGCATTGATTCCACGTTTTTGACCAGAGCGCTCTAGCTGATATTTCATGTCACGGACAAGATTTCTAAATGCAGTTCTAAACAAATCTGCAAGCATCTGTCCGGCAAATTTGATGACTTTATTTCCATAATGATCTTTGTCATCAGGTTTAATCCAACCAAGTTTTAGTTCTAATAATTTACAAGCTGCCTCTCCCAAAAATTGTGCCTTTTCTTTTCTATTTTCAGGATGTTTTCCCAAGTGAGGTAACAGACCCCAATCAAGTAAAGTTTCTGCACGTTTAATCTGGAATTCTTCAAGCATTCCAGGAGCAATCCTCTTACTGATGTAAACAATTGCATCTTTTGCAGTTGGAACATCGCCTGCTTTTTCAAAAGAGCCTTCTAATTCATCTTGAAGTTCATCTACCAAAGAAACTGCTGCTGCAATCTCTCTGTCAGATTCTAATCCAAGTGCTCGCATCAAAGTAACTACAGGTATATCAACTGGAGAACCTGGAATTCTTGCAACGATTAATCCATCACTTTTCATTACAAGTTCTAATTTTGCACGATAACCAACAATTGAAGAATAGACTTTGGCTTTATGAACAATATTTCCACCAACTGTTTCTCTGTCAACTATAATTTTATTGTAAGAAAGATCTTCTAGTCCAACAATTACTCTTTCAGAACCATTAATAATAAAGTACCCACCAGGATCATTTGGGTCCTCGCCATGTTCAACTAATTTTTGTGTAGAGAAATTATGTAAGATGCATGCATTAGATTTTGCCATAACCGGAACATCACCAATATGGACAAATCTAGACTCGAGAATCTTTCCATCTTCTACAACACTTGCTTCCATCATTACTGGTGCTGAATAAGATACATTTCTCAATCTAGCTTCTGCAGGAGTGATGTGTGTGATAGAACCATCAAGTTCCATCATTCTTGGTTGTTGAAGTTTAACTTTACCTAATTGAATCTTGTAAGGATATTCAGCATTTTCAATATCGATTTGTCCAACTTCGTTGATAATACTTTGTAGTCCTCTTTCTAAAAATTCATCAAATGAATTTAGGTGCTGACGTGCAACACCTTCTCTTTTTAGAATATCTTGAATTACTGGCCAACGTTTTGTTGAAGGATCTGCCATCTATACTTCCACCACGTATCTATAATAGAGACTCTCACCTGCTGTTGGACTTTTTCTAGTGATCTTTATCATATCACCTGGCTTTACACCTAGTCCCAAAATGGCAGGATCGTTTACAAAGATTAATGGTAATTCGGTTGGTTTGCAATTATATTTTTTTAAAACTTCTTCAGCTTCTTGTTTTGAAATGATTTCATGTTTTGGGACATAGATGTGATCAGGTACGAGGATTTGATTTTTCTTAGTTGCCAATTACAAAACCCCCACGCAGAACATTAAATGTAATAGTAATGAATACACACAAACTGTCAAAATCTCACGCTCAGGTTAATATATATCTAATCTGAAATTCGTCAAGAAAGTAGTGATTTTTCTATTTTTGTCAATTAATCTTTTCACAACCTTAAATAGGATAAATTTTGGCGTAAAATCAATGAAATCACAATTGATGGTGTTTGCCTTATCAGCAATTTTAGTTGCAAGTATTGGTATGGCACCAGCATTTGGACAAATACAAAGTACGATTGTTGTTACTACAGATAAGACATCTTATTCAGAAGGTGAAATTATCATGGTAACAGGTGAAGTCAGAGATCTATATGCAGGAACTCCAGTAGCTGTCATGGTTACATCTCCTAATGGTAGCATTGTAGCAATTGATCAAGTTACAGTAGGTGCAGATAAAAAATTCAGCACTGAAATAACTGCTGGAGGAACAATGAGATTATCAGGAACATACACAGTTGTAGTTACATATGGAAATGAGAACAGGGTTGCAGAAACTACATTTGAATTTGCAGGTTCAACAACACCAGTTAAGACAGATGGTAAAGTAACAGATACAACCGTTTCAGTTGAAGGTTCAACTGATTTGATAGGATATGAGATTACAGGAGCTAAATTACTTGGAATCATACCTGATGTGGATGCAAGCTCATTAATTATCTCAATTGACGCCACTGATGATGGTTCAATCACATTAACAATCCCTAGATCAATATTGGATGCAACTTTTCCAAATGGAGAAGATGATGATTTCTTTGTCCTAGTTGACGGAGAAGAAGTGGACTTTGATGAAACAATGACATCAACAGATAGAACACTTACAATTGCATTCCATGCAGGGGCTGAAGAGATTGAAATTATTGGTACCTTTGTAGTCCCAGAATTTGGCACAATTGCAGCCATGATTCTAGCAGTAGCAATTATCTCAATAATTGCAGTATCTGCAAGGTCAAGACTTAGCATTATGCCAAGAATCTAAAATTTCATCTTTTTTCTCTTTTTAAAGAATTGCACAGATGGGTTCATGATAAAATTATTTTTTAAGAAATCACAGATTAAATGAAAGCCCAATGGTAAAAATAAGATTTTGAAAAAATAATCCTCCAACAAGTTCAGGGATGCATACTTTTCACAATTACATCCGTTCTCATATGGGAATGAATAATGATGCATCTGCTGAACTGGTAGGAATCAAGATTAATGGATCTAACAAATGGTTAACTTTAATTCAAAATGCTAGTCAACCATAACTCTTATGCTCATACATCATGTGTGTAATGGTTCAAAGAAGCAGAAAAAATCTCAAAATTGGAGTTGAAAGTGTTATCATAATTGCAGGTATTTTGAATATTTCAGTTGACTCTACCTTATGAGCAATTCATGAGTAACCAAATAGTGACTTTGGCATATATCATAATTGGAATATTGATCATTTTGGGGACAGGTAAACTCAAAGAGATTTTTGGAATAACAGAGGAAGTAAGATCAGGACAGGAGAGAGATCAGGTTATGATCTTGGCAGTATGGCACTTTTGGTTATTCTCGCATTAGGTTCTATGATCGGTATTGGTTATTATGCCATGAAAAAACGTAACACCTGAAAGTAAACATGATGATTTTATCAAATGAACTCCCGCAGTTTATCCAATTCACTTTTTAAATATACATAAATACCAAAGAAACTTGGATGAAAATAGGATGAATTTAAAACGTTCTACAACATCAGTGGTATTTGCCGTTATGGCACTGTCATTAATTTCAATGACCACAATTCAGCAAGACGTATTTGCTCAGACACAAGGAATGTTCATTACCGCTACAGCAGATAAGAATTCAGACGTCATTACTGTCACAGGTAAAACAGTTTCAAAGTTGACAGACGTTACATTTAGAGTAATATCTCCAAGTGGGAATAACGTAGTTGTCATTGATCAAGTTTCACCAAGAAGTGATGGAACGTTTGAGACTACATTCAAAGTAGGTCCAACATGGAAAGAGAGTGGATTTTACACAATATCAGCTAAACAAAGCTTACAACAAAATTCAATATACACTTTGGACGTTGAAGTAGAAATAGTAGATGGAATGGTTAAAACAACATCAGTAACTGAGTCAAGTTATAGTTCAGATATCTTCGTACCACCTGGACCAAATGTTGCTAAATATGCAGGGTTGAAAATTTATGCAGACGCAGTAATGGGATCTTCAATAATTGAAATCTCAGGACAAACAGATAGGGTTAGTCAAGATGTAACTTTGACTATCACGGCACCAAATGGAAACAAAGTATCCATCGGGCAAGTATCGCCAATGCTAAATGGTGAATTCAGCACCACATTCAACACAAGTGGTCCTCTATGGAAACAAGATGGTTTCTATACTGTAACTGCAAAACAATTTGACGATCCAAAATATACTGCTTCAACTGAAGTAGAGATTAAAGACGGAGTCGTAGTGCCAGAATTCGGCACAATTGCAGCCATGATTCTAGCAGTAGCAATTATCTCAATAATTGCAGTATCTGCAAGGTCAAGACTTAGCATTATACCAAGATACTAAAATCACATCTTTTTTCATTTTTTAAATATACATAAATAGAGACAGGTTCAATTCGCAACAAGATGAACAATCGTACGTCGTTCGCGCTACTAGCCGTTTTGACTGCAGTCGGTACCTTAACCGTGTCATCAGCATATGCGGATGAAATTCCACAAGCATGTGTTGGATGTACTATGGAGAATGCAAGAGAAACATCAAACATGATGTTGCTCAAAGACATTCCAATATCTGTTTGGACAGATAAGAAAACATATGAACATAGTGACATGATTATGGTAGAAGGGCAAGTAGCAAATGTAGCATCGGGATATCCAGTTACAATTACTGTTGTGAATCCCCTAAACTCTATCGTCACAGTTGATCAAATCACTGTAGCAGATGATGGCAGTTTTGAGACAACATTAAACACAGCAGGTGCAATGTGGAAATACGACGGTACCTACACCATTAAGGCAAACTATGGCAGTGCCGATAAGAAAAACAGTGTCAAAGTTGAATTAACTGGTGGTGTTGCATACTCACCAGGCTACCAAACACCAACATCATCCAAACAATGTGGTGCTAGTGAAATTAGTGCAGATGGTCATTGTATACCATTTAGTATTTCAGGAGCAGTAGTAACAGGTGCAACTCTCAATACAGATGACAATTCAATTGTTATCAACATCAATGCCAGAGAATCTGATGGAATCTTAACAGTAACTCCATCAAAGACAGTCCAAGATGGTATCTTCATGATATTAGTTGACGGACAAGAATGGGATGATGTCGAGATTGTTGGAAACAAAGTAACAGTTATGTTCCCAGCAGGAACCGAACAAATTGAAATTATTGGTACCTTTGTAATCCCAGAGTTTGGCACAATTGCAGCCATGATTCTAGCAGTAGCAATTATCTCAATAATTGCAGTATCTGCAAGATCAAGACTTAGCATTATGCCAAGATACTAAAATCACATCTTTTTTCATTTTTTCATTTTTGATAGTAAAAGAAATATACAAACATGACATTCAAAATTTGTGAATTTTAAAATATTTTATGGATTAGTTTCTTTGTTAGTAATTTCAACAGGATTTGCATTTGCTCAAGAACCATTTGTGTCTGTTCAGACAGATGACAAAAACTATGATGAAGGAGACACAATTGTGATATCAGGAAAGGTTCAAACAGTTGTAGGAGGAACACCAGTAACACTTCAAATACTTACTTCAGGGAATCTAGTAGACATTGCACAAATCACAGTAGCCCAAGATGGAACATATTCTCACACAATTCTTGCAGAAGGTCCATTATGGAATAATGCAGGCGAGTATCTAATCAGAGTACTTTATGGGGACGGAAACATGGCAGAGACGAAATTCAATTACACTCCAGAATCAGGAGCAGTTGAAACTACCACTAATTTTGAAGTTGATGCTGGAAGCCATGGAACATTTGATGTAGAATACACAATCAAAGGTGGGACAGTTAAAAATATGATAGTTGATTCAGATATTTTTGCGTTAATAGTTCAAGTAGATTCTACGGATGAAGGAGTAATTACACTAGATTTACCAAGAGAATTCATCGGTGCTGAAAAACAGGATGGGAAAGATGACACATTTATCATTTTGATTGACGGAATAGAGGTAGCATATCAAGAATCAGTAGTTCATGCAGATTCCAGAGTAATTACAATTAATTTTGAACAGGGAGATTCAGACATTGAGATTATTGGCACATATGTTGTTCCAGAATTTGGGACGATCGTGATGATGGTTTTACTAGTTGGAATAATGGCAACAATAATTCTCACTAGAACCAAATTTCAGATAAAAATTTAGTTTTTTGAAAAAGAGTATTTTTCTTTAAATGGAGACACGGATCTTAATTCTTCTACAATATTTTTTAAAATGTCAACTGTTTGCTCAATTTCTTTTTGATCATTGAATATTCCCATAGTTAGTCTTAATGATCCAGTTATTTGTTCATGTGAGAATCCCATTGCCTGTAGAACGTGAGATGCCTTTTGAGTATGCACAGAACATGCAGAACCAGTAGATGCTGCAATACCATATTCGTCAAGTTTAATGATTAGGTCCTCACCGTTTACACCAAGAAAAGTAAAATGTGCATTGTTAGGCAAATGAGATTCCGGATGTCCATTAACAGTTACTTGAGGAATTTGATCGACCACATTTTGAACCAAAGTATCTCTAAGTTTTTTCATATGAGAAATATTTTCAGACAGATTTATTTTTGCAAGATCACATGCTTTTCCAAAACCAACAATATTTGCTACATTTTCAGTACCAGAGCGTAAACCGTGTTCCTGACCACCACCCAAAATCATAGGGTTAATCGAAATGTCTTTTTTTATATACAATGCACCAATTCCTTTAGGACCATAGAGTTTATGAGATGAGATCGAGAGCAGATCTACGCCTAATTCATGAACATCTATGGGGATTTTTCCTACTACTTGCACAGCATCAGTATGAAAGATTATACCACGCTCATGACAGATTTTAGCAATTTCAGAGATCGGTTGAATGGTACCAACCTCATTATTCCCAAACATAATTGAAACAATCAAAGTTTTTTCAGAAATGTTATTTTTCAGATCTGAGAGGTTAACCATACCAAATTTATCAACAGGAAGATAAAAAACATCAAATCCATCCTGAGACAATTTTTTACATGGCTCTAAAATTGCGTCATGTTCAATAGAGGATGTTATAATTTGACCAGAAGAGTGTCCTGTTGTGATTCCTCGCAATGCAGTATTGTTTGATTCAGTACCACCAGAGGTAATCAGGATTTCAGAAGGATCAGCATTGATTAAAGATGCGATTTGTTTTCTTGCTTTTTCAATTGCCTTACGAGACAACCTACCATACCGATGGATAGAAGAAGGGTTTCCATATTGTTCTTTTAGATATGGAAGCATGGAATCCAAGACATCATTATGGATTTGAGTTGATGCAGCATTATCAAGATAAATCAATCTGCAATCACATTAATTTTTCCTGGTTTATACCCTTCTTGATCAACTTCAACTGAAGAAAATCCAATCATCTTTAATTTTTCAGTAATTTTATCTAACACACCATTAGTGAATTCAGAGATATCATTTTTTTCTACTTCAATTTTTGCAGAACCGTTTAGATCACGAACACGAACTTGTTTAATTTTTGTTAGCTGTTTAACAACAGTTTCACCAAATTCTATTCTAGCTAACTTTTCAGCAGTTACTCTTTGACCCCAAGGAATTCTTGAAGCCAAACAAGAGTTAGAAGGTTTATCATGAACAGATAGTCCAATAGATTTTGTAAGTTCTCTAATTTGAGATTTTGAGAAATTTGTTTCAACAAGAGGGCTTCGTATCCCGTTTTGGCGCAATGCCTCAATTCCAGGCCTATATTCACCAAGATCATCTAGATTTGTTCCATCAACAATTACATTCACACCCTGTTCTTTTGCCAATTTTAAGAGATGGTCACCTAATTCAATCCTACAATGAAAACATCTGGTGGAATCATTTTTTGCAAATTCCTCATTTTCAAGTTCGTCATAATCTAATAGGATTTGCTTTATGCCTATTTCAGAACAAACTTGTTTGGCTGTTTGAAGTTCCTCTTGTGAAAGGGTTTTGTAGTCAGCAGTTACTGCGATTGCAGAATCACCAAGTCTTTGATATGCAGCATATGCAACAAGTGCACTATCCACACCACCTGACAATGCAATCATTACTTTATTTTTATCAGCAAACCAATGTTTGAGTTCATCTAGTTTTTTCATTTAATTCTCCAGTTGTTCAATTTCTTTTCGAAGTAATGATTCTGTTTCTTTGATTGATTTCTCAAGAGAACTTGAGACATGTTTCAAATCATCAAACTCTATTTTGAAATCTGTTTTTCCTTTAAAGGAAGATTTTTTGTATCGTATATCAAAAGATTTTCCATCAATTGTTAACGAAACATTATGATTTGTTCTAGGTACAATAAATCGATTAGATTCAGATATGCGAATACCCAAGGTTCCAGTTTCGAGAATTAGCGTATCAACAATTTCAGTAATATTTTGATCATCACATATTACAGATATAAGATTTGTAGGTCTTCCTTTTTTTGTAATTCCATGATAAATTGAGACATCTCGAGCACCTTTTTGCATAATTTTTTCAATAAGATTTCCAAGAATTTCGCCAGAAATGTCATCTACATTGGTCTCAAGAATTTTTACTGAATCTATTTCCAAATTATTTGTAGAGCCTTGGACTATTTTTAAGACATTAGAAAATTCTTGAAAATCTTTTTTTCCTGCACCATATCCAATAGAATTAATTTTCATTGAAGGATAGTAATCCATAGACGTGTTTGTCAGATTGGCTAAAATACATGCACCAGTTGGAGTTGTCAATTCTTCATCAGCATTGTTTCCTTTTATTTTTAGATAAGAGTTTTTGAAAATCTCAAGAATTGCACTTGCAGGATTAGACATTGTACCATGTGAAAAAGTCACACTACCCCCACCAACAGAGACAGGCATAGAAATAATTTTTTCATCAAATAATCCTAAATCGTCTAAAGCAATAGTAATTCCAACAATATCAACCAAAGTATCAATACTAGATGCCTCATGAAAATGAACTGAATCTTCTGAGACACCATGAATTTTTGATTCAGAAGAGATTAGGGTGTTAATGCAAGAATCAGCAAAGGTTTTTGCCTTGTCAGATAATTGTAAATTTTGAGTAGCATCATTGATTGCTTTCTTAATTTCAGAGCCCTTTCTTTCATGTAAGTGCTCATCAATTTCTAATATTAGTTGAACAGCCTCAATTCCTCGTTTTTGGGTTTTTTGAAAATCAATTTTTCTAATAACAGAATCTGAGAAAAATTTTTCAGATTTTTTGATCCCATCAATAACTTTGTCTTTATCGGCTCCCAAATCAATCAAAGAAGAGAGAAACATATCTCCAGATATTCCTGCGATTTGAGGATCAATTACTAAAACCATGATTAAAAATTATTGAAAATGCTTATAAATTCGTCTGATCAGTTTGAAATTTCATTAGATTTAATTATTGAAAATTAACAGCGACATTCATGATTACTATTATTGGTTCAGGTAAAGTAGGCGGAGACGCTGCAGTATTTTCTGCATTAAAACGATTAGATGATCAAATTTTGTTACTAGATGTTGCTGAAGGACTTCCTCAAGGGGAGGCAATGGATATCAACCATATGCTTTCTGAGCAAGGAATAGATGTTGAAGTGAAAGGATCTAACAATTTTGAAGATATGAAAGGTTCCAATATCGTAGTAGTTGTTGCAGGTTCTGGACGAAAACCAGGAATGACTCGCATGGATCTTTTGAAGATTAACGCTTCAATTGTCAAAAGCGTAGTAGACAATGTCAAAAAATATGCCGATGATTCTATGATTATTCCAGTAACTAACCCATTAGATCCAATGGCATACATCACATACAAGACATCAGGATTTGATAGGAGTAGAGTATTTGGAATGGGCGGCATGCTTGATTTATCTAGATTCAGACAATTTATCCATGAAGCAACTGGACACTCTAGAGATTCCATTAGAGCATTAGTAATCGGAGAACATGGGGAAAACATGTTACCACTACCAAGATTTTCATCAGTTTCAGGAATTCCACTATCATCATTTCTTCCAAAAGAAAAATTAGATGAATTGGTTGAAAACACAAAACAGGTCGCAGCAAAAGTTATTGAATTAAAGGGAGCAACAGTTCACGCTCCAGGAAATGCAATTTCTGCAATTATTGAATCAGTTGTAAGGGACAGAAAACAAGTCATTCCAGTGGCAACATATCTTGATGGAGAATATGGCCATTCAGATGTCACAATCGGGGTTCCAGCAATCATAGGAAAAAAGGGTGTTGAGAAAATTATTGAATTAGACCTAAATGATGAAGAAAAACAAGTCTTTAACAAAGCAGTTGAAAGTGTCAAAGGCGCAATATCAGGTATTGAGATCTAAGCATTTTTTTATCCATAAAAAGAAAACTATCATTGGAAATTCACGAGGTTCTAAAATCAGTCAAGGCAGGAACTGTCTCAGTTAATGATGCAAAAAAGATGTTATCATTGTATTCAATTGAAGAGATAGAAGGAATTGCAAAAATAGATATCAACAGAAGAAAAAGAAGAGGTATTCCTGAGATAATTTTTGCAGAGACAAAAGAACTAGAAGAAATTAAAAAAATCATAAAACGAGTTTTAGAAAAATCAAATTCAGTGATTGTCTCAAGAATAAAGAAAACAGATTATCCAAAAATCCAAGCATTTGCAAAGAGGTTAAAGGTGAAAATCAAGACAGGGAAAAAATCATCTTCATTATTATTATTTAAAAAACCAATCAAATTTCATGGTGGAAAAGTAGGTATTCTTACTGCAGGAACATCAGATATTGGAGTAGCAGAAGAATCAAGACTAGTTTGTGAGGCAATGAATTGTAAGTGTATCACAAGTTATGATGTAGGAGTGGCAGGAATCCAAAGAATATTTCCAATCTTAAAAAAAATGATAGAAGAGGATGTTGATTGTATTATTGTAGCTGCTGGAATGGAAGGGGCGTTAGCAACATTAGTTTCTACAATGACAGACATTCCAGTTATTGGGATTCCAACATCAGTCGGATATGGGTATGGTGAAAAAGGAATTGCCGCCCTTGCTTCAATGCTTCAAAGTTGTTCGCTGGGATTATCGGTAGTAAACATAGACAACGGGATTGCAGCTGGTGGGATTGCAGCAAATATCGCAAACAGAACAATAAGAAAAAAAGAATAGGCAAAATTTACAACTTATTGGACATGTCAATCTCGTAAATGATATATAACATAATTAAACGAAGTCTGATAGTTGGCTGGCAAACGTGTTGTACTAACTGCAGATCGTAGTTTAATGACAAATTATAGAGGAAATTTTCTGTATGGATTTATTGCATGTGGACCGTACGAGGTTTTACCAGAATGGGTTTTTGACAAAGTATTTTGTCCTTCAGTAGAAACAGATCCAATTACAGGTGAAGCAAAAGTTGCTCAGATTGGTCTAAGAAGAATCGAAAGTTCATTGATTCAAGGAGGATACAACAGAGAAGATGTATTTATTGGACATCCTGATATGTTACACAAATCAATCGGACCAGATACCAAAGTTGTTGGCATCAATGTAATGGATCCATTAGGAATGGCACCAGTCACCACAACAATGTCACCAGAAAAATTGTCATATGTTGCAATGAAATTTAAAAAAATGTGTGCAAGTATAATTCAACTCAAAAAGAAATACGATTTCAAAGTGGTAGTTGGAGGAAACGGAGCATGGGAATTAGCAAAATCAGACAGAATGAAGATTCATGGAATAGATACGGTTGTAGTAGGTGAAGCAGACGAATTAGCAGTTGATTTATTCCAAGATTTAGAAAAAAATGATGCGCCAGAATTAATGCATTGTTTTGTAAGAAATCTTGAAAATATTCCAGTAATTGAAGGACCTACAATCAATTCTTTGATTGAGGCAATGAGAGGATGTGGTAGGGGTTGCGATTTTTGTGATGTAAATAAAAGATCAAAGAAAGATCTACCCATAGAAAGATTACAGCATGAAGCAAAAATCAATTTAGATTATGGTTTTGATTCAATTTGGTTACACTCTGATGAAATGTTACTTTATGGATGTGACAACAGAGATTTTATTCCCAACAGAGATGCGATTACAGATTTGTGGAAGTCACTAAAAGGACTTGGTGCAAACTTTATTGGAACAACACATATGACATTTTCAGCAGTTGCAGCAGATCCTACATTAATGCAACAAATTTCACATGTGAATGGACAAGATCAATCAGGAAGGTGGCTTGCAACCAATTTAGGAATTGAGACAGTTGCACCGGACATGGTAAAGAAACACCTAGGTGTTAAAACAAGACCATTTTCAACTGAGGAGTGGGGAAGTGTTGTTAGAGAAGGAGCAAAAATTCTTAATGAAAATCATTGGTTCCCAGCTGCTACAATCATTATTGGATGGCCTGATGAAACACCTGATGATATCCAATATACGATTGACATGATGAGTGACTTTAGGGAAATGGACTTTAGAGGATTAGTGGCACCATTATTGTATCAAGACTTTAGTGAAAAGAATTCAATGCACTTTGGAAATTTGAATGAAGCTCAGTTTACATTATTTTGGAAATGCTGGGAAAATAACCTCCGCGTGATTAATGACATCATTCCAATTATTCTTAGAAACAAGACATATGGACCACCAATGAAAGTTTTCATGTACGGAATTTTAAAGGCAGGAACATGGGCAATTATGAGATATCTAAGAGGATTGTGTAAAGATCTCTTTAATGGAAGAACCCCAGATGAGATAATTGACAAATACGCTAGAAGCAGATCAGTATCTGCTCCAAAAATTCAAACTAAGAAACTATAGACTTGCTATAGCAGCATCTGCTATGGTGTTTCGTTTTGGAGTCAAAGAGATAAAGTAAACCTTATCTGCTCTCTCAATATTATCAACTTTTTTGTACGATTTTGTAGATACATCAAACTCATAGATTCCAGGTTCGAGAGAGCCCTTGACATATAGCATAAGATAGGTTTCCCCAGTAGAAGGACTAAGAGGAATAAAGGACATGATATAGTCTTTGTAAGAATTAATTGGCATTGTATTTTTCATTGGAGGTGCTGCTGATGCTAAATACATGAAAATATCTTCAATTGAATCAAACTCCTCATATTCAATATGCATTATGTTAGATAATGTCTTTCAGTATAATAACCTAGAGTAACTCTAAAAGATTATTTTCGTGATTTAAGAGATTTGTGAACTTTGAATCCAATCAATGCAGGTGCTGCAATGTACATAGCCAAGTTCAGTGCAATTACAGATATTCCCAATCCCAATACTTCAAATTCTGAACCATCTTCAGCCAATGTCATAATAGATAGAGTTGAAATCATTGGCGTGATAAATGCCCTAACTGCTTCTTGGAACATTGGATTCTCTCTTTCCAAGTCAGCAATTGTTGGTGAGAATGAATAGTACAATTGATTAAATCCAGTCATAAATGATGCACCGGATGCGGTACTCATTACAGTATTATCTCTGATTTCTCTTAGGAATTGAACTTGTGGTGCTAATTCAGTTCCATATGCTGCAGTTGCAATTAAGCAACCACCGCCTTTAGGCTCTGGTTCATCAGTTTTGATTACTTGACAAATTCCATTTACCAATTCAGTTCCTGCTCCACATGTTGGTTCTGGCTCAGGTTCTGGTTCTGGCTCTGGCTCTGGCTCTGGTTCTGGTTCTGGCTCTGGCTCTGGCTCTGGCTCTGGCTCTGGCTCTGGTTCGGGTGTGGTGATAACTTGCTCTCCACCAACATAATTTATTGTAACATCACCTGAAGTCGAACCATAATTAAAATCAACAACATAATCTCCAGCTAATTTCCATAAAGGACCACCAGCAACTATACTTTTTTCAAAAGAACCATCAGACTTTACTGGTATTTGACCAATGCCTACAATATTGTTATCAGGAGATGTAATAATAAACGTGAGTCCATGTCCTGCTGTAGCATCATAATCTTCAATAGTTCCAGATAGCTTTACAGTCCCACCGTTTCCAATAACTTTTGAATCAGTAGATGCAGTTATGAACGAATTTGCTGCAAATGCAGAACCGCTCATGCCATAAGATAAAATTGAAATAGATAACAACACAAATGCTAGAAAACTTACTCTCATTTTCATTTTGATTCATGAGTTGTCAGTATTTATGTATTTGATGAAAGAAAAATTGACCAGATTATATTCGAATTATACCTTTTTTGACCAAGTATTGTATTGATTTTATGAATTCACCTTCAGGAATATCATCATTGGCCCACCATCTTGCAGTGTTTTTAACCCAATCAGGGATTTCTTGGTCCATGTCACTTGTGTCAGATGACTCAATGGTAATCACCCCAGTTTCAACTAGATGTTCAAGTCCATCAATAAACTCACCATCAGAAATAGTATCAGAAGACCACCAGCGAGCACTGTTTTTAACCCAATCAGGAACATTTTCAGAAATCACGTTAAACGAAAGCATTCCAATATTTTTTCCATCATAAAAAAGATTGATAAAATATGTTCCAGGTAAAGTGTCACCATTCACAGTAAAGATTGAACGATATCCCCCGCTGCTACTAAGGGTTGCACCAAAGTTTTGTTTTGTACCATCAGGATTTGTTAGTTCTATGGATAATGGAACTCCACGTTTATGATATTCAATACTTCCAGTCAAGATTATTTCTTTAGAAGAACCAGTTGGTGGAAGTAAAACTTTTTCAGTACTGAGATTAGCAGGAATGTAATAAGATACAGAAGATTTCGAATCTAACAAGCTGAAGATATTTTCATTTCCAGATTCGTCGCGAGAGTCATAATAACGGACATCAAGGCTTCCACCAGAAGTATAGATCAATTTTGAGCCTGTTTTATCACAAATCTGAGATGGCATTTTGAACACTCCTGTAAATATTCCAGTACTAGGTCCTGTTTCCACAAGTGTAAATCCAGTAGATGCTAAACCACCATGTTCAACACCATTAACAGTACATCGCTTGTAACGAATATCTTTAAGTTTAATCTCTAACAAAATTTCCCCGTCTTTTCCTACAGTATCAACATTGTCAGAGTTTGGATCATTGATTACTTGATATATTTCAACAGTATCACTTTTCAAATTAAGATCAGAGTCACTTAGAGTAATTGTTACTGGTTGACCAAATCGAAATGTTGTTGAAGTAGTTGAAACAGTTCCTGAATGTGTTGAAACATCAGATTTACTTGAAGTGGTAGTTGTTACACCGACGGAATCTAAATCAGCATAAGAGATTGCAATTCCTTCTTCATCAATTAATCTATTAGTAATTATGATTTTTATTTCATCATCAATTGTTTGGATGGTTTGAATAAAATCAGGATCAAGTATGTTTAATTGGTTTGTAACGGCATATTCAAAAGTGCCTTCAAAAACAGATGAATTATCAAAAGTTTCTTCTAATTCAAAACGATAAATGGAGTTGTTTATGCTATCATTGTTTTTTAATCCAAATGAAAAAAAGTCAAAAACTATTGGTAGTTTGTTTGTTTCATTAGATATAGTAACGTCATCAGCAGTAGAAAAATCAATTATCAAAAAGGCAGTGCCTGTTTTTCCCTTAATGCTTGTTACATCATTGTTATCAATTTGAATAAATCCTTGAGAGGATGTCACGTCACCATTGTCAGCTATAACAATTTGAGCAGAATCACGAGTTCCAAATGCAAGTGCAAATGTGGTACTGCTAAAATCAGAAATTCCTAAATTTTTTTCAAGTGATCTCAAATCATAATTTATCCAGTTTGTTCCATTAGTGTTAGATTCTGAGGAGTCAATAAGTGATGCTGCTAATGAAGAAGCTGAGATACCAAGATTAATTGAGATCATCTCATAGGCAGCATTAGATACATTTGATGTGTCAAGTAGTAATATGTCAGAGTTTGAATCAGGCACAGAAGAATTGGAATCATCTCCACCAGTTAGAACAGGTGAAGATGAGTGAAATTCAACACTACCAGCATGTTCCAGCGTAACAGGATTTCCAATGGTAATTGTGGGAATTAGTGCAGTATCCCTAAAAACATCAAGGTCATCTCTAGCACCAGTGTTAAGATTTTGATCAGGATCCTGCAAAATCACAGGATATTTCGTGCCCGGTCTTAACTGAGCGCCATTTCCAATCGTCAAAACAGGTTCACCATCTAAAGAAACAGATGCGGTAGAAAATCCAGTTACAACTGAAATGGATTTTTTGTTGTAAGTAATTTGTCCAGTTTGACCACGTGGTGCATCATTCAATATTCCAATGACAGACTGATCATCAGAATCATAACTTGTAAACAGTCCAGAGTTTGGTTCTTGTTCAACAAGGGTTATGATTTTGGAATAAGTGTTTGGGACGGCGTCAGATACTGAAGAACTAGGTTGATCATTATTTGTTTTTAATTCTAAAATATTTCCTAGAGATAAAGATAATTTTCCATTATCTTCAAATCCCAAATTTGATAGATGAGGAACAAGATCTACTAATCCTGCATTTCCATTAGCATCATTATTTCCAGCACTGTCAAATGCTTGATAGAAAGTGTTTGTTGTAGAATCAATATCAAATGTCCAAGAATCTTCATCAGTTGGATCTTGATTTAATTGAATATCATTTACAGTTAGAAATACTTCAGAGTTCTCAGGATATAGATCCCTATCAACATTTAATGTAATGTTTGGGATTTCATCATAATCAAGAAACACTTGTTGTGGAGAACCTCCAGGATTGTATTGTATTACTACATCATCAAAAGAATAGAGTTGAATTAATGGCCATGCATCAACATCCAATCCAATTTGACCAACAGGGACGTTAGAATTAGTGTTGATAGATTTTGCTTTTCTTACAACATTATTATGATTAGAAGTATTAGAGGGGCTAGAAGTACATTCAGAAAAAGAAGAATTGCCATTAGTAGAACCAGAAACAGAATCAGGTCGAGGAATTGCAAACCCATCAGTTTCACTTAGAGAAATTCCAAACACGGATGTTGCTGTATCCCTACTACAGAATTCTCCAAAATCTAATCCTTTTCCAGCCAAGCCAACTGTGGCATCGGCAATTTTTGCCTTGTCAACATTTGCAAAATATGCATACCAATTTCCATCTGTTGCCTGAACCATACGAAGTGTTTTTCCATTAATAGTAACATCAGGTTCTCCTTTTCCTTCACCAGTGTCAGAAATGTTGGAATCCCTGATGACAACCTCAATCACCATAGATCCTGCAAAATGATTATCAAATTTTGAATTTTCAGCAGATACCGACAAGTTAGGATTGCTAGAGGCATCAACATCTAGAACAGGAATGAGAAATAGGGAAAAACCCAATAAAAATAACCAATTTTTATCCAATGATAGAAAATAGAGTTTCTTTGCAAATAATGTTATCGTAGGAATAATCCTTAGAAACTTGTAATACATGATAGAAATTATTAAAAAACAAGGAAAATGTTTGTACAAAGAACTAGAGTTTTACAGATTTCGCTTGTAGCTATTTTTTCTGCATTTGTAGTAGAGTTAGTTTTCGGACTTGTCTCCAATAGTTTGGCACTAATTACAGACAGCATTCATGCGTTATTGGACAGTGTAGTTACTCTTGTTTTGTTGTTGGCAGCAAGAATGGCAATAAAGCCTCCTGATGCAGAACATACCTACGGACATGGAAAAATTGAGTCATTAGGAGGATTGATTGGGGGAATAGCAATTTTTTTGATTGCATGTTTTTTCATTTACGAATCAATTCACAGAATACAGAGTCCTCCAGCAAGTATACTTCCAGGAATGTTTGCAATAATCGGAGGAGTGTACACAATAGGAGTAGATATTTTTAGAATAATTCTATTACGTAGATCAATTCAAAAAATAGGTGGGACAACTCTCAAAGCAGATTTCTATCATGCATTTATGGATCTTGGTTCAACATTAATTGCAATTATTGGAATTGTTTTGGTATCATATGGTTTCTATTATGGAGACTTTGTTGCAGCATTAATTTTAGGGGGATTGTTAGCTGTACTTAGTGTAAAACTGGTTTACAAAACAGCTCTTGATTTGACAGACATCATATCACCAGAAAGTGTAAAGAATGTAAGAGATATTGCCGTGTCAACTCAAGGTGTGATTGATGCAGGACCCATACTAATGAGACGTTCAGGTGATACAATATTTGCAGATGTTACAATATCATTAAGAGGAGATACTAGTTTTGACAATGCACATGAGATAAGTAGTAATGTTGAGAAAAATATCAAAAATAAAATTTCAAATGCTTCGATAACTATTCATTTTGAACCAGATTGGGAAGACGTGCCACTAGATGCTAAAATTCTAGATATTGCTAAAAATGTAAAGGGGGTAAGAGGAGTGCACAATGTAAGTACCCATAAAACCAAGGGAAAAACATTTTCTAATTTACATGTAATGGTAGATAGAGAAAAAAATCTAGCAGACGCTCACAAAATCTCTGAAATTATAGAACAGAAAATTTATGACAATATTCCAGAGATAGAACATGCCACAATTCATTTAGAACCATTTGTTACAATACCAGAAAATCTCAACTTGGAAGATAAAGCCACTGAACAGAAAATAAAAAGAATTTTGGAAAAATATCCTGAAATTAAGAAAATAGGAAGAATAGTGTCATTAGATTTTGAAAACATACTCAAAATAGATATTGATTGTTCATTTGACAAAGAATTGTCAATTGAGAAAGTTCATGACTTGACATCAGAAATAGAGCACATCATAAGAACTGAAATCAAGAATGCAGTGATAACAATACATCCAGAACCAGACTAGACCAAAATGCTTGTCAGATACATCACCAGCATTCCTACAGCAAATCCAGATGCGACAGGTGCGCTAGAGAGATTTTTATCGCCTTCTTCTCGCAACCATTTCATCAACACCACAATGACTTGAAAGATTGCACCAGCACCAATTGCAAGAAATATCACAGATGAAAATGAGGAGTAAACAAATCCACCCATCCAAGCGCCAAAAATTGCAGGGGCACCAGCAATCATTCCCATAGTAGCAAGTTTTCCAACCATTAGTTTTCCTCTCGACATTGGCGCTGCAATAGCAATTCCTTCGGTAGTGTTATGAAGCGCAAATCCAACGATCAAAAATGTACTAAATGCAATAGATCCTAGGCCGACTGCAGCACCAATTGCTAATCCCTCACCAAAATTGTGCAATCCAATTCCTATTGAAATCATCAGAGCTATTGCAACAGGTTTTGCAAGTTTTGATGAACTTGCCCTTTGCACTAGTTTTTCTCCAGAGTAATACAATCCCAAGAAAGCCAAAACAACAACAGTTGCAACAAGTAGTGTGCCATTAAAGCTACCAGCTAAATTTTCATCAGAAACTTCAACGGCCTCTTCTATAGAATCAAAGGCTAGAAAAAGTAAAAGTCCAGCAGTCAGAGCTAAAAAGAAATGGTATTTCGATTTACTGATTTTTTTGATAAAAGGTAACCAAAGAAGTCCAATCATTACAGGTATAATCCCAACATATGTACCAATAATTGCAAAAAACACTGCAAGATCTAATGTTGGATGTAATGCAGGAGCTGCAGCCTCAATTTCTTTTTCAAATCTAGTCCCATCATCAATCGTTATTCCAATTATGTAAGGTTCTGCTTCATTCCACTCAAAAGGAATTCTAACAAGTGTGGTTTCATATCTTTCTAGAAACCTATCAGGTTCTACAGCCGCAGGTTGAATTCTATCATTGACGTCAGCCATAACCACTTCGACTGGAATAGGGCCCGTGTTTCTAACAGTTGCTTGGATTTCAGAATCTACAAATTCTACTTTTTCAATAGTTATTTCAGGTAGAGGAATTCCTAAATCAAGTAAATCAGCGCCTGGTCCAAAAATATATGCCATCATAATAATTACAAAAATAAAAGGAATTATTCCACTTGCAATTACTTTTGCCTTTGAAGACTTACTACTAAGTTCCATATTCTATTTCCCGATCATTATCTGTTGGATTATCCCTTACAAGGAAAATTCCAACCCAGCCTTTTTCTGAAAACTCCACCTTATGTGCATGGAACAAATATTTTCCAGGATAGTCATATTCAAACTCCATAATTCCGCGCTCAGTTTGTGATAGGGTTATCATATCAGTATAAAATGACGGAACAATATCGGTTCCTGTCGGATAGTATTTGTACAGATTTCCATGCAAATGAAGATTGTTAATTGGATCAAACTCCACCATGTTGACAACATAAACTCGAATTAATTCATTGGTGTTGATTTGAATTGGATGGTGCTGATAATAAAATGGAATTGTATTTGCAGCATAGAAATTATTTTCAGTGTCAAAATCAGTATCAAGTCCGTTTAAAACCATAACCATTTCATCAGCAGGCGCACGTCCTTCTTTTGGATCCACAATAAAGACACCATACAGACCATGTACAATGTGTTCTTCAAGTGGCATGACATGACAATGATAAGGATGTACACCAACAGGACCTGCCTCAAATTCATAAACAAATTGCCCACCATTTCCACCTACGGGTTCAAAGACACCGTCCATTCCAGCAGGATGAATACCATGAAAATGCATCGTATGCTCTTTTGAGCCGTTATTGATAAAGTGGATTCTAAGAAGATCACCTTCAGTTGCTCTTATTGTCGGCCCAGGTACAGTTCCATTAAAAGTCCAAACGTTGTAAAATACACCTGGAGAAATTTCTTGTATTCCATCATCTTCTGCAATTATGGTATATTCTCTGATAGTTTGACCAGTTTCAGATAAAGACACTCTACCATACTCAAAGTTTCGTAAAAATTCATCAGGATCAAATTCTACTGTTGAAACAGTGTAAAGTGGATCAATTATTTCTCCAGAAGTTCTTACAACAGCACCTGAGTGAGTAACAAATGTTTTTTCTTCTAACTGAGCCTCAGTGATTGCTGGAAAAACTACAAGAGTGGAAAGAACAGCAGTTATAGAAATAAGCAAAATCATTACATTTGAGCGATTGAATTTCAACAAATCTATAAGGCCAAATTCTTTATTTAAATTTAACCTAAGCTAACTTTTTTAGTCTAATCTAACTTTGTCAAACAAGATTAAATAAAAAATTAGGTTTAAAGTAAAGAAAAAAAATCCAAATCATGCAAAAAGCAGGAATTATCCTAATTGCTTCAGGAGCATTAATTGTAATTGGGTTAATCCTACTTGCAGTAGGAAATCAGATACTTCTGGATGGTGTTTTTCAGGGCAATGGTGTTGTTAGTTCAAATCAGGATCTTGTGATCGTAGGAGATTTTGATTCAGATAAATCATCTGTAGGAGTTTTTGCAGTACAAGTTATGGAGTTTAAAGAAAACATGATTTCAGCCAAAGTGCTAGATCCATTTGATAATAAAATAGCATCCAAAAACATAGATTCTGAAACTATTGAAGAAGGGTTTGATATTCGTGATTCAGGTCTTTACAAACTGATCATACAAAGTAATTCTAATGAAGAGTTTCAAGTGTTTGGTGCAATAGGACCACTGCCAGATGCTGGAAAGAAATTCCTCAGTTTTGTTTCAGCATATGTTTTGATAATCGGAATGGTTGGTTTGACAGGTTCTGCAGTTTATAGAGTCAAAAATAAAAAGAAGTCAATTTAGATAACTATCCATTTTTTCAAGGCCATTGATAGTTTCATCAAAATTTTCACCACTCTCAACAATACTACTGAGTTTTTCAGAATTAGCAGACAACATAGTTTCACTAGCAGTAGTTTTGAAGATAAATTCATGTTCTATCAAATAAGATAATCTTTCCAATACTTCAGATTCAGGAATAGAAGCTTGTTTTGCCAAAAATGAACAGGATTTTTCACCTTCTTCTAGTTCTGCTAAAATTAAAGAAGTCACTGGATCAAACATACAATCTACAACTTTTTCGCGATCAAAGGAATCAGTCATTTCAATAAAAATGACAATATAGAAAGTTATAACTTTTCAAGTAGCCAATAAGATAATTAAGAAAAAAGCCCACATATCGAAGTATGCAAAAATTATGTGAAAATGATCCATCAGGGAAAGGAGAACACTGTTTTTGTATAGATATTGATGCTCAGCGAGGCGTGAAAAAGTGCTGCCAATGCAATCAATGGAATGTTCAAGGTAATGATTGGACAGAAGACAAAGACTTTAGATAAAATGATGTAAACGATCTCAATCAAGCGTTGTATGCAAAACATACCAGAAATTACCCAAAACGGTGCCTAGCATGGTTTTTATCGGGGTTTCTTTGAATTTTGGAATACTTGAGCACTCAAGAATATAGACACATTGTCAGGATTGTGGGAAATGATATCCCAGGAGAAAGGAAAATGCTTGTAGGGTTAACCCAGATCAAGGGCATAGGGTATAATTTTGCCACAGCAATTCTAGATACATTAAAAATTGATTCAAATTCTAACATAGGCCACCTTTCTGAGGAAAATGTTCAAGCAATTGAAAAATTAATCTCAAACCCAATTGAAGGTAATTTTCCAGCATGGTTCCTTAATAGAAGAAAAGATATTGAGACAGGGACCAATTTACATTTGTTAACATCAGATATTCCATTTACATTAAGAAACGATATTGAAAGAGAAAGAATCACCGCAAGTTGGAGAGGTTATCGTCATCTTAGTGGTCTCAAGGTAAGAGGTCAGAGAACAAGAACATCTGGTAGAAAAGGAGGAGCAGTAGGTGTTGCAAAAGGTGGCATGGCAGCTCCCGCAAAGAAATCATCTGACGCACCAGCAGCTGCAGCAGCTCCCGCAGCAGAAACATCTCCAGCAGCTGCAGCAGCTCCCGCAACAGAAAAAGCTCCAGCGGAGAAAAAAGAATAGGTGTTTTGAATGGGAGATCCAAAATATCCACGTAGAAATTGGAGAAAACCAAAGAGACCTCTCAATTATGAATTAAAAATGGAAGAGTTGAAAACTCTTGGAACATTTGGATTAAGAACTAAAAGGGAATTATGGAAAGCACATACTGAATTATCCAGAGTGAGACACCAAGCAAGGTCATTACTTGCTTTAGGACAAGAAATCAGAGCAGAGAAAGAACCAATTCTAATGAAATCATTAGCAAGAATAGGACTAGTTAGTGCAGATGCAACATTGGATGATGTATTGAATTTGAATGCAGAAGATTTACTTTCAAGAAGATTACAAACTATTGTTACAAAAAAACTAGGATTCAAAACTCCATATCAAGCAAGACAAGCGGTAATTCATGGTCACATCATGATTGGTGAAAGAAAGGTGGACATTCCATCATATACAGTTACAGTAGAAGAGGAGAATAGTGTTCATTTCGCACCAGAATCAAAAATTCCAGAAATGCTAGAAAAAACAAAAACTGAAACTCCAGTTGAAGAAGCAGTGGAATCTACTGAAGAGACAGCAACTGAAACCACAGAAACATCTGCTGAAAAACCAAAAGATGATAGTTCTTCAACAGAAGAGAAGAATAGTTAGGCTTATCAGTAAATAACCCCAATTTCAGATAGAATAGTCATGTGTTCAATTATCGGTTATTATGGAAATGAGGTTGCAGCACCCATTATCGTAAAAGGGCTAAAGAGAATGGAATACAGAGGGTATGACAGTGTAGGAGTTGCAACAGAATCAGAAAATCAGATTGAGCTGAAAAAAGGTATTGGAAAAGTACACGAGGTAAATTCAAAAGTTCAGTTAGAAACATTGCCGGGAAAAATTGGAATAGGCCATACTAGATGGGCAACACATGGAAAAGTCACAGAGGTAAATGCCCACCCACATCCTAGTAACTCAGGCAAAATTGCAATTGTACATAATGGAATTATAGAAAATTTTGAGGATTTGAAAAAACAATTAGAAAGCGATGGATATGTTTTCAAAAGTGAAACAGACAGCGAGATTATTGCAAATGTACTTCAAAAAAATTATGAACAATCAAATAACGTCAAAGAGGCAATTCAAAAAACAGTTTCAGAACTAAAAGGACATTATGCATTTGTTGCAATGTTTGAAAAGGGTCAAATAGCAGCTGCAAGATTTCATGAACCATTAATTATAGGAGTAGGAAAAGAAGATTTCTTTTTGTCAAGTGATGTTTTAGGATTCATCGAGTTTACGGATAACGCTATTTACATGGAGAATGGAACCTTTGTAATACTAGACAAAAACAAATTAGAAATTTTAGATTTTGGCGGAGAACAAACAAAATACGAAATTACTAAAGTTTCAAGAGAATTTGGAGATGCATACAAAGGAGATTATGCGCATTTCACACTAAAAGAAATTTACGAGCAGCCCGAAACAATTTTGAAAGCAGGGGAAAAAACTAGTGATGCTATTGAAAAAGCAACAGATTACATCAAACATGCTAAAAATATCTACATAACTGGAAGTGGGACAAGTTACAATTCAGCATTAATTGCAAAGCAGATTCTGTCAAAATATGTAAAAATCAAGGCTGAACCAATTATGGCCAGTGAACTTCAATTTTCACCAAATGCCATTGAAGAAAATTCTATTCTAATTGCAATATCCCAAAGCGGAGAGAGTGCAGATGTCTTAGAAGCAGTAAAAATTGCAAAAAATACAAATTGCAAAATTATTGGAATTGTTAATTTATTGACATCTTCACTTGCACGAGAGGCAGATGTCGTAATTGGTTTGAATTGTGGTCCAGAAATTGGAGTGGCCGCAACAAAGAGTTTCACGTCACAACTTGTAATATTATACAAAATCGTGCAGAGGTTAAGCAATAATGACATAACAATTGATTTTGAAGATTTCGCAAAATCTATTTCAAAAACATTGGACAATCCAACATACATTCAGAAAATTGCAAAAGACTTGAAAGAGGTTTCAGATATTTACATTTTAGGACGTGGAATAAACTATCCAATTGCAACAGAATCAGCATTAAAACTCAAAGAATTGACATACATTCATGCAGAAGGGATAGCTGGAGGAGAATTAAAACACGGACCACTTGCATTAATGGATTCCAAAGTATTTGTGATAATTCTAAATCCAAATGATTCAACCTATTCAGATACTCTTACCAGTGCAAGAGAAATCAAAGCACGTGGAGCAAAAATAATTGGGGTCTCAGATGTAAAAAGTGATGTTTATGACTACTGGATTGAAATGCCAAAAATCAACGAAGTTTTGTATCCAATTTCAGAGATAATTCCAATTCAATTATTATCATATTATGCAGCACTTGAAAAAGATACAGATCCAGACTATCCAAGAAATCTTGCAAAATCAGTTACAGTCAAGTAAACAATCTTTGATATTCTTTTTCAACCAAATCCAAAAATTTTTCAGAGTTATTTCCAGTTTTTAGCATCGAAGAAATAATACTACCACCTGCTCCCACACCTTCTTTTGCGAATCCCTCAGAAAAGGCCTTCAGTCCAGAAAATTTTGAGTTTTTCATACCTGGATCTACAGAAATTATAGGAATGTCTGCAATATTTTGAACAAGTTCTTTGAAATTTGCAGTTTTATCATTTGTGATATAAGATGTAGTTCCAATTGCAGTGTTTTCTTCATTAAATCCAATTTTGGATGCAAAGGCCAAAACAGCAGCCATTTGTGTTCCACCGGCCAACATCACTTTAGATATGCTAGAAGCAGAGCTCAGCATTCCTGCAACAAATGGAATCATAGGATCACCAACTTTTGCAACAATACTATAGGGATGATCAGAATCTATTCTTTCAAGAGCAGACGTTACAATTCGGTTCTTTAATTCAACAGGATTATCAGGTATGCTTGAGCTTACTTTAGCATCATAATCAAACGCTTTTAGTAAAGCCAAAGCAGTTGTAGTTCCACCAGGAATACATTCACCAATCACCAAACAATCAGTCAATGATGCCAAACTTCTTCCAAGAATTTGTCCATATTCAACTGCATGAGAAACTATAGAATCAGTCATAGCATCTTGAATTGATATATTTTTTCCAAAAGGCAAACCTGATTCAATAAAAGGTAATTTGGGTACGATTTTACTTCCAGCATTAATTGTCAGATGAGAAATACTTGCAGATTCTAGAGCGGTTTTAGTTAACAAACCAGGGGTAGGTTTTCCATCAGGAGTCATTGGAATTTTGTCAATAGTTTTACAATATCCATAATGCAAATATTCTGCGTCAGCTGGAGGAGTAAACTGAATCGAATCCTTATCAGCACCAGCAAAAGTTATTCCAGGAATTTCAGATGTTTCTGTATATGATATAACAAACGAAAAAAGGGTCCTGCCGGATTTTACAGAATCTATAAAGGTTTGAGCCAGATTAACATTTCCAGATAATTCAAAATCTTCCAACAGATCACTGACCCATCATATCAAGAAATTGTTGTTCAGTACGTTTTTGCATGACCATGTTTGTCATTTTTTCTTGCCCTATTGTAGATGTCTCTGAATGACCATAATTGTGCCCAGAATACAGAACCAAATTATCATCTAATGAATAAAGAATATCAAACAGACTATGATAGAGTTCCTTTGCACTACCACCAGGCAAATCAATACGACCACAATTTCCTACAAACAAAGTATCACCTGAAAAAATTTTTCCATCACCTATCAAACAAATACTGTCCTTTGAATGACCAGGAGTATGAATAACTTTTAGTTTTGAATTTCCAAATTCAATTACATCTCCATCTTTTACAGTAATATCATGTTTTAATTCTGAATTTTCATGTTGAATAATAGGAGCTTTAGTAGATTCAGCCATGGCTTCATTTCCAATAGTATGATCAAAATGATGATGAGTGTTTACAATGTATTTTATTTTTAAATTATTTTTTTAATTATCATCTCCAATTCAATAAGATCCCAAGATGGATCAATTATGATAGATTCACTTGTGTCTTCATCCTCAACAATGTAAGAAAAATTTTGCATGTTTCCAACTTGTATTTGATGGACTATCATAGAATTCCCTCCTCTGCTTCAGGAGGAATACCTATTTTTTCTGCAAACAATTCACCTGTCAAGTCGGGTCTTTTTGGAATTCCCTGTTTCATTTTGTGAAATGTTACAGTCATATCACATTTTGTGTAAATATTGGCAGTTTCACCTGTCTGAGGATCTAGGCCAGAAGGAACATCTACTGCAAACTTGTAACAATTTGTTTGATTAATGTAGTTGATTGCAGATGCATATGGTTCCCTAATTTCTCCAGAAATCCCAGTTCCTAAAATTCCATCAACAATAACATCAGGTTTAAAATTAAAATCAATTGTACCACCAGTCATTAATTTCACAGAGGGCATTTTCTCCAAAATAGACCAGTTCCAATTACTTTCTTCAGTTTTGATGTTTTCAGGAGTTCCAAGTAACATGACAGTAACTTTAGCGCCATACCCGGCAAGATGTCGGGCCATAACTAATCCATCACCCCCATTATTTCCCATCCCTACAAAAATCAAAATATTTTTTGATTCTACGTTTCCAAGTTTTTCAACTAATTTTTTTACTGCAGCAGCACCTGCATTTTCCATCATGAATTTTTTTAAAAATCCCATATCATGACCTTTATTTTCAATATTGTACATTTGTTCAACAGTAATTTCCATAATTTACGTGAAAAGCATATCCAAAATAAGAGTTTAGAAAACGGCTTTATCCGGGTTATTATGAATATCTAACATGACACTAAAAAATGTAAAGCCATCATTAAATAAAATTTCAAAAACTTTAGAAGATGCTCAAGATTCAAGAGAATTTTTATTAAAAAACACTAGAGAAGTGGTTGTTCTTTGCAGTAGAGCAATTATTGCTGTCCATAAAAATGACATAAAGACAGGCAAAAATAATCTGAAAAAAGCAGAATCACTCTTAAGAAAATATAAGAAAAAAGCTACAGGAGATCTGAGAAGATATCTAATAACACCAGAACAAGAATTTGTAGAAGCAGCATGTCTAATCGCAATTGTGGAGAAAAAAGACATTCCATCAGATAAAAAATTATCAGTAATGCCTGAATCATATGTTTTAGGACTACTAGATTGTATTGGGGAATTAAAAAGAAGAGTGTTTGATAAGATTAGAATTAATGATATTGAAGAAGCCACAAGAGTTTTTGAAATAATGGAAAATTTGTATCTCCAACTTTATACTTTTTCAATGTACGATAAAGTTGTAAAAGAAGCTAGAAGAAAAATTGATGTAAATAGAATTTTAGTTGATGATGTCAGAGCTATAATTACAGAAGAAAAGAGACGAATGGAACTAATCAAAACCTTACAAAAATTAGAGAAATAATTTTTAAATTTGTATGCGGGCGATGGGATTTGAACCCACGAACTCCTGAGAGACTAGCCCCTCAAGCTAGCGCCTTTGGCCAGGCTGGGCGACGCCCGCAAAGAAATTTTCATGCATGGTTTTTATAATCCTTGATTACTTTTTCGTTCGTATGTTAATTCCTGTCAGATGTTTTACATGTGGAAATCTAATTGCCGATAAATATGACGATTATCAAAATAAAATCAAAGCTGGGGAAGATCCAGAGAAAACTCTAGATTCTGTGGGAGTAGAGAGATATTGTTGTAGAAGGATGTTATTGACCACTGTTGAAACAATTCAACAAGTAATTCCTTTCTACGAGGCAATTCAGAGAAGAAAACAAGAAGTTCAATCTGAGTTAGAATAATTTGGCCAAGATCACTTCAATTGAAGGACGTATTCTATACAACAGTAGAGGAAGTAAAACAATTGAAGTTGATGTAGAATCAGATGGTAAATTTTTAGGAAGAGTTTGTGCTCCATCTGGTGCGAGTGTAGGAAAATATGAAGCAGTTAGTTTCCGTAATGGGAAACCTGAAGAAAGTCTTCAAATTTTAAAAGAAAATTCTCAAAAATTTATAGGATTAGAATCATCGGATCTAAAAGGAATTCATGATACGCTGAAAAGTTTTGATAACTCATCTAACTATTCAGGAATTGGAGGAGCACTTGCTTTTGCAGTAACAATTGCATCTATGGAATCAGCATCAAAGGCACTTGAACAACCACTGTTTAAGACACTATCAAATGAATCATCATTCAAATTTCCATTCCCCTTGGGAAATATTTTAGGAGGTGGTGCACATGCAGGACCCGGCACACCAGACATTCAAGAAATTTTGATTTGTGCAACAGGTGCAAAAACTATCCAAGAAGCAATTGAAACTAACTTAGCAGTACATAAGGAGTTGCGTAGTGTTTTAGAAAAAGAAGATCCTAGTTTTACAAACGGTAGAGGAGATGAAGGTGGATGGGCACCAAAACTAGAAAATCAAAAAGCATTAGAGGTTTCTGCAATGGCTTGTGAAAATTTGGGATTCACTTTAGGAAAAGAAGTATCGTTAGGAGTAGACTTTGCATCGTCAACACAGTGGAATGAAGAAAAATCAAAGTATGTGTATGATAGAGCAGGGTTTGAAAACACATCATCTGAACAAATTGATTTTGCTGCAGATATTATTGAAAAATTCAAATTAATTTATGCAGAAGATGCAGTTCATGAAGAAGCATTTGAAGACATGGCAGAATTAACAGCAAAATTTCCAAATACTTTGATCACAGGTGATGATTTGACAGTTACAAACAAAGAAATCCTTTCAAAAGCTATTAACATGAAATCGTGCAATGCAGCAATTCTGAAGGTTAACCAAGCAGGAAGTCTTTATGATGCTCTAGAATTTGCAAATCTAGCAAATAAAAATAACATTAGGTTAATCACATCACATAGATCAGGTGAATCTACTGATTCACAGATTTCCCATATTGGTCTTGCAACAAAGTCAAAAATGCTCAAAGTTGGCGTTGTAGGAGGAGAAAGAGTAGCAAAATTAAATGAATTATTACGCCTATCAGAGCATGATTTAATACGCGGTATGGCAGAGGTTTAAAATCGCTATGAGCCAACAAGCCGAAACGACAGATATCAAGAAAAAGATCCTATCTACAGGAATTAGAGTAGGTACTCAAGTTAAGACAAAATTTATGAGGTCATTCATCACTAAAGCCAGTCCAGAAGGGCTCTACATGCTTGATTTGGACATCACATTAGAAAAGATCAAAACTGCAGCCAAATTCATCAACAGGTTAGGCGTGGAGAATCTTATTGTTTGTTCAGGCAGACAATATGCAGAAACACCAATTGAAAAATTCTGTGACACATTAGGTTCAAAGAAATTACTTGGAAGATTCATGCCAGGTACATTAACGAATCCATCATTACCATATTACATTGAACCAAAATTAGTATTGATTTCAGATCCTCAAGTTGATGAACAAGCAATAACTGAGGCAACTAATGCAGGTATTCCAGTAATAGGAATTGCAAATACAGATAACATTACATCAAATCTTGATGTAATTATTCCAGCAAATAATAGAGGAAGAAAAGCATTAGCTACAGTATACTGGTTGTTGGTACGTCAAATTCTCATTGAAAAAGGAGAGTTAAAAGAAGAAGACTCTATGAGTGTTGAGATAGATGATTTTGAAACAAAGATTACCGAAGAGGAAATCGAATAAATAAATCAGAATCCTAAAGTGTTTACTTGAAATCCAAAGCATCTGCTCCAGGAAAAGTTATTCTTTTCGGAGAACATTTTGTTGTGTATGGAGTAAAAGCAATTCTTTGTGCAATTGATAAAAGAATTACAGTTATTGCAGAGGATACTAGTGAAAGAAAGATTTCAATCAAATCCAACATAGGAGAACTTGAATTAGAACCAAACAAACCAATTTCAGAAATTAATTCCCCACTAAAACCATTTTATTATTTGGCAAACAAAGTAATTCAAAATAAAAATTCTGGAATTAAAATTAGTGTAGAATCTGAAATTCCATTGGGAGTAGGTCTAGGTTCATCATCTGCATGTTGTGTAGCAGGAGCAGCTGCAATTTCAAAATTATTTGGAAATGTTTCAAAAGATGAAATCTTAAAACTAGCAATAGAAGCTGAAAAGACAATTTTTCAAAATACATCAGGAGCAGATTGTACTGTTTGTACATTTGGAGGTTTAATGGAGTATGATAAGAGAAAGGGATTCACAAAGATAGGATCTGAGCCTAATTTTCATCTCGTAATAGCAAATTCAAATGTAGAGCATTCAACAGAAAGTGTTGTTAAAGAAGTAAGTAAATTCAAAGAAAGGAATGAGAAAGAATTTTCAAAATTATGTGAAGACGAATCGCTACTTATTGAAAATGTGTTAGAATTACTAAAAGAAAACAACATTACGGAATTGGGGCAAAAAATAATTCAAAATCAAGAATATCTAGAGACTATTGGAGTTTCAAATGATAAACTTAGAAAAATGATTCAAATTGGATATGAAACATCGTTTGGAGCAAAAATTACAGGTGCAGGAGGCGGAGGATGTATTTTTGCTCTTACAGATGAATCTAATGTAGAAAATACGATTAGAGAATTTAAGAATAAAAATTACGAATGCTTTTCTGTAAAAATTGATTTCAAAGGACTGGATACTTTTTAATTATATAGATAATTTTGAACAGCATGATTCTCATAAAATTAGGTGGATCAATTATCACAAACAAAGACAAACCACTATCACCAAGAAGAAAAACAATTGATAATCTTGCAAAGAGTCTAAAAAAGATTAAAGAACCAATAGTGATTGTTCATGGAGGAGGTTCGTATGGACATTATTGGTCTGTCAAATATAATATGCATACTAAAGAAAGAAAATATGATTTGAAAGGAGTTGCAATTGTAAAAAACTCCATGATAGAACTAAACAAAATAATTTTAGATTCATTTCTAAAAAATAAATTAAATCCATATTGTCTCCCACCAACAGATTTTATGATAGGAAATAAACCAATAACAAAAAAGGTAAAAGAAATTGAAAAAATAGCAAAATCAGGCTTGGTTCCAGTCACTTTTGGTGATGCATTATGGTATGGACAAAACAAGACATTCATTTTATCAGGAGACAAAATAATGACACATTTTGCAAAAATTCTAAAACCCAAGATTTGTATTTTTGCTTTAAATGAAGATGGAGTATACTCTGATCTAAAATCTAAAAAATTAATTCATGAATTAAAAGGAGAACATCCATCAATATCTGAAAATAAAATGGATGTAACTGGTGGAATGACTAGAAAAATAGAAGAAGCGTCAAAAATTTCAAAAATGGGGATGAATGTATTTTTTGTTAACGGGAACAAACCTGAAAGAATCGTGAAAGCGGTTAAAAATAGGAAATTTGAAGGAACGTTGTTTAGAGGAAAATAATGACTGAAGAATTTGTTATCTTAGTTGATGAAAATGATAATCCAATTGGAAAAGAAGAAAAAGTAAAATGTCATTTACCTAATGGAAAACTCCATAGAGCATTTACTGCATTGTTGTTTGATGAAAATGGAAGATTAATTCTAACAAGAAGAGCAAAAGAGAAAATGTTATGGCCAGGAGATTGGGATGGTACATTTGCAAGTCATCCTAGAGAATCAGAAACATATGTTTCATCAGGAGAAAGAAGAATGCCTGAAGAATTAGGGATTGAAGGAAAATTAGATTATTTACATAAATTTGAATATCATGTACCTTACAAAGATGTAGGTTCAGAAAATGAAATTTGTGGAACATTGATTGGAATAATAGACAAATCTACAGAATTGAAAGAAATTGAAGGAGAAATAGACGAAATTAAATGGATTTCAGCCAGTGAGTTACTGTTAGAAATTAAAACAAATCCTCAAATTTATTGTCCATGGATGCTCATTGCATTAGAATTACTTGATAAATCTGATAAAGCCATGCTTGAAAAACACGCAAATGTATTATCTACATGGATGACCAGCGATGTTCATGAGGGGTTACAGGTTGCAATCAAAACACATTTGCCACAAGAAAAATGGAGATTAGTAAATGAAAAATACTAATCAAATTGAAAAAAATGCAAAAACTGTAAACAAGTTTCTTAAATCAAAATTAAAAGGAAATCCAAAAAAACTCTATGATGCTGCAAGTCATCTGATTATTCACGGTGGGAAAAGACTCAGGCCATATATGGTAATTAGAAGCTGTCAAATTTTAGGGGGAAATGCTGTCAATGCAATGCCAGCTGCCAGTGCAGTGGAAATGGTTCATAATTTTACTTTAGTTCACGATGACATTATGGATAATGATGAAATGCGTCACGGGGTTCCAACCACACATAGAAAATATGGCATGCCAATTGCAATTCTTGCAGGAGACGTATTATTTTCAAAAGCATATCAGATTATTTCAAATACAAAATTATCACCTATTGCAACAACACATCTTATCTCAAGACTTGCACAAGCATGTGTAGATGTTTGTGAAGGACAATTACTTGATGTTAAAATGGCTGAAGAGAAGAAAATTCCGACACAATCACAATACATTACAATGATTGGAAAGAAAACAGCAGCATTGTTTGATGTATCATGTGCAATGGGAGCAATATGTGCAACAAATAAAGATAAAGACATTTCAAATCTTTCTTCATTTGGAAGAAATCTAGGAATTGCATTTCAAATAACTGATGACTTAATTGGAGTTATGGGAGATCCTAAAATTACAAAAAAACCAGTAGGAAACGATCTTCGAGAAGGGAAAAAATCACTTCCAATCTTAATGGCAATAAAGATTGCAAAAGGTAAAGACAAAAAAATTATTTTAAAGGCATTTGGAAATCCCAAAATTTCAAGAAATGACCTAAACAAAGCAGTAGATGTGATTCGTTCACTTGGCATAGAAGAAAATGTTCGAAAACAGGCACTAAAATACGCTAAAAAAGCAGAAAAATCACTATCAAAATACTCGGGTTCAGCAAAAACAGAACTCATTGCACTATTAGATTTCGTAGTTAAGAGAAGTGTCTAAGGATCATCAGGTAGTTCATAATGGATGAAGAAGTTAAACAAGAAATCAGAAAAATGGCTCTTCAAAATGCATTTGAGCATGGAGGCAGCACTCAAGATAAAATAATTTTGGGAAAAATTCTTGGAACAAAACCAGAGTTTAGAGCAAAAGTAAAAGAAATTTCAGCAGAGATATCGGAAATTGTTGCATCAGTTAATCAGTTATCATCAGAAGAACAACAAAAAGAAATGGAAGAAAAATTTCCAGAAGCATTAGCACCTAAAGAAAAAATTGAAGAAAGAGAAGGACTACCAGAATTAAGAGATGCGGTACAAGGAAAAGTAGTTACACGATTTCCTCCAGAACCAAATGGATATCCACATATTGGACACGCAAAAGCTGCGATAATTAATTCAGAATATGCAAAGATGTATGGTGGAAAATTCATACTTAGAATGGACGATACAAATCCAGAAGCTGAAAGAATGGAATATCATGCTGCAATCAAAGTAGGATTAGAGTGGTTAGGAATAAAATTTGATCAGGTAAAAAATACTTCAGACGACATGGAACTATTTTATGAAAAGGGAATAGAGTTACTTAATTCTGGAAAGGCGTATGTTTGTACTTGTAAAAGAGAAGACATCAGTAAGAATCGAAGAGAACGAAAAGCCTGTAAATGTAGCATGGAAGATATTGGAAAAAACAATAAAAATTGGGAAAAGATGCAAAATAAATTCAAACCCGGAGAAGCCATAGTTAGGTTCCGTGGTGATATGAAAGCAGATAATGCAGTTATGAGAGATCCTGTATTATTACGAATCATAGATGAAAAGCATTACACCGTGGGCGACAAATATAGAATTTGGCCTAGTTACGATTTTGCAGTAGCAATTGAAGACAGTATTGATGGAGTGACACATGCTTTTCGTTCAAAAGAGTTTGAACTAAGAAAAGAGCTAATTGATGCAATTTTAGATGCATTAGGCATGAGAAAACCACAACAAGGTTTTTTCTCCAGGCTAGAATTCAAAGGAATGCCCATATCAAAGAGGATAATCAAGCCTTTGATTGAAGAAGGCAAGGTTTCATGGTATGATGATCCTAGACTCCCAACCCTAGAGGCACTTAGACGAAGAGGGATCAAGCCTGAAGCAATTAGAAAATTCATCATGTCTTTAGGATTAACAAAAGCAAATACACTTGCGCCATTTGATGCTCTTGAAGCATTTAATCGAAAATTTGTAGATGCAGACAGCATAAGATTGTTTATGGTAAAAAATGCCAAAAAATTAAAATAAAAAATTTACCAATATCAGTAGTTGAGATTCCCAATCATCCAATAAATGATATGGGTAAAAGAAAAATCGAAATTACTGAAGATTTTTACATTTCTGGAGACGATGCAGAATCAATCAAGGAACAGACATCAATTAGACTTTTAGGATTAGGTAATGTCCAGATTACAAAAGCAGGCAATGAGTTAGAAGGAGAATTTATTGGAGAAGGAGATTCAACTAACATGCCAAAAATTCAATGGGTTCCTCAAAAAACAGCTCATGAAATAAAAATGATTATTCCAAAAGTTTTGTTCAACGGTGAAGAGTTTAATGAAGAAAGTTTAGAAGAATTAGACGTTTATACAGAACCACAGTACCTACAATTAAAAGAAGGAGAAGAAATTCAATTTGTTAGATTTGGATATTGTAGAAAAGATTCACAAAATCAAGCAATTTTTACACACAAGTGATTAATGATGAAAATAGCACGATTGTCATATGAAAATAATGAAACATATGGATTTGTTAAAGGAGATAAAGTTGCAACAAAAGATGAAATAACTTATCTTACAGGAGTTCCAATTCCACATAACGTAAAAGATTTTCTTTTTGACGGATGGTTTGATGAAATTAAAAATAAAATACAGGATTTGCCTTATGAAGAAAATATCTCCAAATTCAAACTATTAGCACCAATTCCAAATCCAAATAAAATAATTTGTTTGGCATTCAACTATGTTGATCATGCAAAAGAACAAGGATTAACAGCACCCGAAGATCCTGCAATTGTCATAAAACCCAGAACCGCTCTTAATGGAAATAATTCGTATATCGAATGTCCAGATTTTGTCACACAGTTAGATTATGAGGTAGAATTAGCCTTGATAATTGGAAAAAAGTGTAAAAATATTAGTGTAGAAGAGGCATCAAATGTAATTTTTGGATACATGATATTCAATGATGTTTCAGCTAGAGATGTCCAGTTTAAAGATAAACAGTTCACCAGAGGAAAAAGCTTTGATTCATTTGCACCATGTGGACCATGGATCACAACTGCTGATGAAATTCAAGATGCTCAGAATCTAAAATTAACAACGAAGATCAATGGAGAATTAAGACAGAATTCTTCTACAAGCAACATGTTCATCAAGATTCCAGAAATAATTTCAAAAATTTCTAAAGTGATGACATTAGAAAAAGGAGATATAATTTCTACAGGCACACCTGCAGGAGTTATGCTGAACAAACCTAATGCAGTGTTCTTAAAAGATGGAGATAAAGTTGAGATGGAAATTGAAGGTTTAGGAATTTTAAACAATACAATAAAAGTGGTAAAATCAACTTAGATGTTTTCTCAATAAATGAAACGATAGTTTATGTTCCAAAAGATCTAAATTTGATAAATTCTCTTTAGTTAAAATTTGAATGCGAGTATAGTTATTTTGTATGGCATGGTTTTGCAGAAATAATAGTATTTGTGATGTACTTTTATCAGATCCTGAAAATAATGTAACAATAAGAGTATTATCAAAATGCTCAGAATCAGAAAGAATTGCAGTAGAAGTTTTACCATTAATTTTTGATTGAATTAATTTATTTTGTTTAGAAAATTCAGATAGTAGCGTATTATCAATTGGAAGCCATCGCCAGGATTTAACATAATGAGTGCAAATACTTTCATCTAAGGATTTTGCAAAAATAATATTGAAATGTAAGTTTTTTTTAGGCTCAAGAGAATAAAAATTCCAGGTTTGAAAAATCCCATATTCTAATGATTTTGCCATAGAAAGTGAAATTGAATTTTCAGTATCAACTAGCATGAACGAAAATAATGCACTATCTTTTTTTCCTAACGATTCTACATGTTTTATTAAATCAGATGCAATTTTTTGCTTTCGGAAATTTGGATCTACTCTAATGCCTTCTATCCAAATTTGATTTTTTGAGAAAAATGCATGACAAATACCAACAGGCGTCTGTTTCTCATAAACAAACAACAGATCTTCAGTTATCCAAAAATCCCAAACATGTTCAACATAATCACCCCATGAGAATGTATTTTGACAAAATTTTAAAACTTGAAGTTTGTCTGAAAGTTTTGCATTTCTAATCATGTATACGAAAAAATATTAAGCATTATCAGATAAAAACTTCAATGGGAAAAATTATTGCAGGAAAAACAGCAGATATTCCTCCTGGAAAAATGATCAAAGTATCAATTGATGGAAGAGACATACTAGTTGCAAATATAGATGGTGAATACTGTGCAACAGATGATTCATGCACTCATTCCGGTGCAAGTCTTTCAGAAGGAAAATTAGATGGATGTGTCATCACATGTGGATGGCATGCAGCAGAATTTGATTGCAAGACAGGAAAATTAGTAAAATTCCCAGCAAAAATTAGAGATTTGACATCATACAGCGTTGTTGTAGAATCAGATAACGTGTTTGTAGAGATGTAACTATATACTTCTAATTTTTAAGAAAAGGTGTAAAAATGGCTGACGATAAACAAAATAAAGAATCAATGAAAGAGGCAATTGAGACATTAAATCAGATCACATCCAGTAGCTCAACTCCAAAGACAATAAAAAAATCCATTACAGACTTGATTGCTGATTTGAATAATGAAGAATATTCATTATCTGTAAGAGCAGCAAATACAATTAGTTTGCTTGACGATGTAACACAAGATCCTAATATGCCATCTTATGTCAGAACCCAATTATGGCAAGCAGTTTCCAAGTTAGAAAGCATAAGGGAATAAATTCTCGTTTTTAAAACAAGTATCATTGAAAATTGATGAATATTTAGAGACTCTACCTGAGAATTTACTTAGTGGAGAGGACGTAGAGTTACCAGAAAAATCTCTGAAAGAGATTTTCAAGATTGTTGATCTAAAAAAAGACGATGTTTTTTACCATTTAGGGTGTGGAAGTGAAAAAGGAATAGAAATTGCAAAAAAGGAATTTCAAGTAAAAAAAGCAGTAGGGATAGACAACAATTGCAAAAAGATTGAAAATGCCAAAAAAAATCTCAAAGTAAAACAAATTCAGGCTGAATTGATATGTCAAGATATTTTAGAGTCAGAAATATCTGATGCATCAGTGATCCTATTTTGGTTCACAGATGAAAACATTACAAATCAAATGTTAGAAAAATTTGAAAAACTAAAACCAGAAACAAAAATAATTACAATTTGGGGACCTCTTCCAGATTGCATTCCAGACAAGGTAGATTTTCCATATATTATCAACAAAGTTCCATTCAAAAAATCCAAAAGTATGCAAGAACAATTACTAGCAATATTTGGTGTAAAGTGCGTAGATTTTGTTACGGCATGGGAGTTTGCCGAAAGATACACAAAAGCAATAGGATCACCAGAAATCAAAAATGATAGATTTCTTACAATCATTCAGACATTGGTGATATGGATTAATGCAAAAAAGTTGGGAGTTGCTTGTGGAGATGAGATCCCTGAATCAATTCAGACATACATGAAGCTTATGAAAATGAATTTTGACATTGATTTTGAACCTATGTTAAAAGAATAATCCATGTAATCCTTTTATTTTGTTTTTACATAAATCAATCATGGATGGAAGAATGCACATTAACGTATCAGCAGTGGATTATGATAAAACAAGTAAAGCACTAACTAGGCAATTATCACTTTTAGAAGAAATGGTTCACGGGGAAGAAGATTTTGTCATGACAGACTCAGAATTCGCGTTTGGATGGCATTTTTTTGTATTGAGTGTAAATAGATCACTCATTCAAAAATTAGTTGATATGATGGGTCCTGACTTTGAGAAGCTAAAGGGAAAAGGGACAGAAAAGAAGTTTCTGACATGGTTGACTAGTAATCTAGAAAGTAAATCACCTAGATTCAAGCTTGCCATAAAGGAAGAAATGGAATCAAGTAAGTTTGGAATATTTTGATACTAAAAGGTTCAGTCAAAGATCCTAACGAAATAAGTACATCTCTAACAAAAATCAGTGTAAAATAATTAAGCGGGCCCTCGAGGGGAATCGAACTCCTGTCCGAGGATCCACAATCCTCTATACTAACCACTGTACTACGAAGGCCACATATTAGAAAAATAAACTATCCTGTAATAATCTTTGATTTTTTATGAAAATCAGACTGTAGATTTATTATTGACTATGTGGAATTTACATTATGAGATTTTGGTGGATTGCAATGGCCATTACAATCGGACTAACATATTACGGTGGAATGTATTTACTTCCATACAAGTAGTCAGAGCCTGAAATTCTGGTTTATTTTTCCAGTTCGTAATCAATTATAGGTTTTATACAATTACTAACGATCGCTTTAAATTTGTTGTATCAGGGTATTGTTCGACATGAGAAAAGGACTAATCCCAAATAGATTACGTTCAAGTAGAAAATCCATAGAGAGTCCTATTGAAAAAAAGACAGAGACAATACAATCTGAAAAATTTGTATGGATTGATTTGCAAAATCCAGACAGAAAAGATGTAGAAGAACTAGCTAAAAAATACAATTTCAATGCTTTAAACATTGAAGACTGTATGACAAAATTTGAGCTTCCAAAATTAGATAGTTATGATGATCATTTCTTTGTAATTCTTCATTTTCCACCACTTGCCCAAAAACTTGGAATTTCAAAAAATAGTCAATTATCCATATTTGTAGGAAAAGATTTTCTAGTGACAGTTCACCAAGGAGATCTCAAACCACTTGTAGAATTAGTAGATATTTGTAAATCAGATTCAGACGAACAACGAAAAACTAGAATATTGCAAAAAACTTCAGGATTATTACTTCACGAAATTATAGATGTGTTAGTAGATGACCTTTTACACACTTCCAGAAAGATGATTGCCAATTTAGACGAAATTGAAGACAGAGTATTTGATGAAACAAAACCAGTAGCTAGGAGTATTGCATTACTCAGAAGAGAGATTAACAGATTAAGAAGAATAGCTAATCCACTAAAGAAATTTGTTTTAGAAATAACAAAAAATGTAAAGAGATTTTCAGAGAGAGATGAAGAGGACCTTTCACTGTATTTTGACGACATTATTGATCACATAGACAAAGTAATTGAAACATTAGAAGAATCAAGAGAAACAATGGAGATTTACAAAGATACCGATTTTGTGTTAAGTACAGAAAAAACAAACAAAGTGCTTGCAGTTTTAACTATCATATTCACGCTAGCAATTCCAGCAACAGTTATTGGAACATTTTATGGAATGAACGTAAACTTACCAGGAGGTATTGGAGAAAATCCAATGTTCTTAGGTCCATTTACAACTTTCATAATTGTGATTCTTGCATCAGCAATTCCAGCAATCATGATGTTCACATATTTCAAAAAGTTAGGCTGGATCAACAACTAATAGGATCATAGCGTTTCATGCATATTCACCCTAACCTTAGTTAACGATTGTTCTAAATTGTCAGGTATGATGATTAAAAGACCAGAATTATTTCCTACATCATCACATTCTCCACTAAAGCTTTGATAATTTTGTGCAGAACAGCCTTCGCCATCATAATAATTGAATGTTTCAGAATTTAGATAATTTTCTAATTGTTTTTCTGAATCTACAAAATAAACATCGAACCACGAATTGTTATCATTTATTGAAATTGAAAACTCGTATGAGGTAGATTCATTTGAAGTACATATTGGTATAAACTGCGCATATGATTCAGAGGTAGTTTGTTTTTTAATTTCTATATTTGGCAAAATCGTGATATATGGATCATCATTTAATTGCGTACCTTTTACAAGTTCAATTTTTTGGCGTACAGAATCAATTACAAATCTATACAACATTGGTTTCCAACTTGATTCACAATTGCTGAATTCATGCTTTAATTCAACGTAAGGTTTATTGTTTTGGAATTGTAGTTGGTTAGAATTATAGTTAGTCAGAGTGGTAATATCAGAAGGATCTGCAAAATATACATCATCAGAAGATGAATTTGACCAAACATTTGTGACATCAAACAAAATATTTCCAGGATGGCTATTCCATTCATCTTGAAGATGTACATAGATAGAATATTTGTTAATATCTTGGTCATAAGGTGATTCAAATATCAGATGACCAAAAAATGCATTTGTGAAAATTAAAACAAATGCAATTACTGGAAGAATAAAATAAAGAATTTTTTTCACAAGATCACCAAGAGATTACAAAAATATACAATTTGACTCTAATATTTGATTCCAAAAGAAATTAGACTTTTTAATAGAAATTTCAAAATAGATTGGAAAATTTGCAGGTAGAAAATAAGCTTAGATAAATACCAGATAATTTAACTAATTTTATGGGTAAAATCAGAATACGAACTGGAAGGGGAACAGGAACTATTGAAGTTGACGATGATCCCAAAAAATGGTCAGGCGACGAATTTAGGAAAATTCAAGAGGCAAGAAAGAAAGCTGCCTCAAACAGAATGGTACACACAGGCAGAGGAACAGGTTCTAGAAAACTCGGCGATATGCCAGATCCAAAAGCTAGACCATCAACAGAAGGAATGACTAGAGTTACAGGCAGAGGAACAGGTTCTAGAAAGAGTAAGAATAAAGGTTCATCCTAAATTTCCTCAAAACTTTATTTTTATGGTTTTGTTTTAAACAAAGACAATCTTAGATTTTGACATCAGGATTTTCAGATTTGACTTTTTCCCAATCTTTGAGAAAGTTTTCTAAACCAATTTTTGTTAATGGATGTTGAAGCATTTTATCTAATACTCCAGGAGGCAAAGTCACCACATCAGCTCCAATTTTTGCAGCTTCAACCACATGCATTGGATGACGAACACTTGCAACTAGTATTTCAGTTGCAAAGTTATAATTTGAAAAAATTATCTTTATTTCTTTAATCAAATTCATTCCATCTTGGCCAATATCATCTAATCTTCCTATAAATGGACTGACATATTTTGCACCAGACTTTGCAGCAAGCAAAGCTTGATTTGGAGAAAAGACCAAGGTTACATTTACAGGAATTCCTTCAGAAGAAAGTAACTTGCATGCTTTTAGGCCATCAGGAGTCATAGGAACTTTAACAACAACGTTGTTTCCATATTCACGTAGTCGTTTTCCCTCATCAATCATTCCAGAAAATTCAGTGCTAACAACTTCCAAACTAACATCACCCTTGATAATTTTTGTAATTTCTTCCATTGCATCTTTTGGGTTACCGCCTTCTTTTGACATCAAAGATGGGTTAGTAGTGATCCCATCAAGCAACCCCATGTCGTTAAATTTTTTGATTGATTCTAAATTGGCAGTGTCAAGAAAAATTTTCATAGTTTTTTACTCCTAATTTCTTTGACTTGTTTTACCATATTAAAAGATGTTATTCCATGCTTTTCTAAGAGTAGAGGGATTTCCGGGTCTCTAGCAGATTCTCCAAACATATCTTGAGCCCCAATTCTTTTGATAGGTACAGGGTAAGATTCAGAAACAGATTCAGCTACAGCAGAACCCATTCCTGCCATAATATTGTGTTCTTCAGCTGTGACAATACATCCAGTTTCACGAGCAGCTTTTTCTAAAATTTCATTATCGATTGGTTTTATTGAAAACATATCTAAAACCCTACAGGAAATTCCTTCTTGTTGAAGTGTTTCAGCAGCTTCTAAAGCCATTCGTACAGTTATACCACATGCAGCAATTGTGCAATCAGAACCATCCCTAAGAGTTATCCCTTTTCCAGTTTCAAAGTTCTGAGATTCAGAATGAACTACAGGGGTTTTTGATCTTGCCATTCGCATGTAAAACGGTCCATATTCATTGGCCATCAAAAATGTTAGTTTAGAAACTGCAATTGTATCTGCAGGAATAAAAACTCGGAAATTTGGAATGACTCTCATAATTCCTATATCTTCAATTTGTTGATGCGAGCCTCCATCGGGTCCAACAGACAAACCACCATGTGAAACAACAAATTTTACATTAAGGCCTTTTTTTCCAGGTGGAGAAGGATAAGCTACATTATTTCTAATTTGATCAACTGCTCTTCCGGGTAAAAATATAGCATAAGTACTTGCAAAAGGTATTTTGCCAGATACTGCCAATCCAGCAGAAGTTGTTACAAGGTTTGCTTCTGCAATTCCAACATTGAAAAACCTATTTGGAAATTCTTTTCCAAATTCCGAGGTTTTTAATGAATCAGTTGTATCAGCTCCCAACACAACAACATTTGGATTTTCTTTTCCGATTTGGATTAAAGACTTTGAATATTCGGAACGCATGTCAGTCATTACTGGTTCATTCAAATGTATCCTTTCTCCTCTGCAATTTTTTTAATTTGGTCCTGTTTTTCCCCTACAATATGAAGTCCAATCCATTTGTTTACTAATTCAACACCACCTAGTTCATTGGCTTTATCAAGTAAAATTCCTCTTCTTGATTTTAAGACCTCATTTCTAAAATCTCGAATTGCAGCACGTACATCTTGTTGTCCAACAATAGCACCGCCACCTACAAAAGCACGAGCACCATCTGCAAAAACTGAGCCAATATTTTCAAGATTCACTCCTCCATCAGCCTCAATATATCCTGAAAAATTATGTTCTTTTAGTATTGAATTCAATCTAGCCATTTTTGCATGTGTTTCTTCAATGTATTTTTGTCCAGATTTTCCAGGTACTACAGACATTACAATAAGCTGATCAAGTGAAGGTAAAAATTTGTAAGACCATTCAGGTAAATCAGTATCAGGATTTATTGCAAATCCAACACCTACTTGATTTTGTTTTAATAAATCATGAATTTCTCCAAAACTGGATTCATCAGTCACTTCTGCGTGTACAGTTATGATATCACTACCAGCATCAATGTAATCTCTGACATGTTTTACGGGTTCATTAATCATCAAATGAGAATCAAATGGGATTACAGTAAGTGATCGTAATTCTTTGATTTTAGTATGATCAAAAGTTTTGTTTGGAACAAATTGCCCATCCATCACATCTAGATGAATATAATCAGCTCTTCCTGCAACACATCGTTTAATTTCATTTTCAAGATTAGTCATATCGCCGGCAATAATTGATGGGGCAATCATAAATTGAGAATCTAGTTCAAGATTGATAATTGGCACAACATCAGAATCAGGGGCTTTACCATGCCATGCAGGGTTATCTTCCATGTGCTCTACAGATTTTCCTTTAATTGTTCTTGAGATAATTATTGTAGGTACACCTTTTGTTGCATTTGCTTTTTTAATGGCTGAATCAATTTGTTCTATCCTATGTCCATCAATTTCAATTACGTTCCATCCAAACGATCTCCATTTGTCACCAGTCTTCCATCTAGAAGCATCTTTCCACATTTCAGAAATATCATCACTTTCTAATTTTTTATCAAGGGGCATAATTTTTTCAGTATAGGAATCTTGTTGAATGAAATTTCGGTCAAGAAAAGCAGTAAGATTATCAACTTTGTATTTTGATGCAGTCATTGCAGCTTCCCAAACTTGTCCTTCATCAGATTCTCCATCACCAATAATCGTATAGACATGATAATCTTTAGAATCAATTTTTCCTGCTAGTGCAATTCCTACAGAATATGACAGGCCAGTACCTAAAGAACCTCCACAAAATTCAACACCGGGACATTTCAAATCAGGATGACCTTGTAATCTACTCCCAAATTTTCTCAGAGTTTCAAGTTCTGAGTCTGGGAAATATCCTGCAACAGCCATGTTAGAAAATAGGCCAGGAGATGCATGACCTTTTGATAATACTAAACGATCTCGATCTTCCCATTGTGGGTTTTTAGGATCAAATTTCAAATATTTACCAAATAAACAACCTAAAATTTCTGCCATGGAAAATGAACCACCAGGATGACCAGAACCAGCAGTGTTTGTGGCTTTGATTACTAATTTTCGGGCCCTTAGAATATTTTTCTTAATTTGACAATAATTGAGCCCCATATCGATCGTTTTTACTGTAAATTTAATAAAAATCTACTTAAACAAACACGGAAAAAATTGTAAAAGATCAAAGAATATCAAAACAGAATATCATTTAGAAAAATCTAGAGTTTACAATAGTTTAATTACAGCAGAATTTATCAAATTTTTGATAGACATGTCATTTGAAGAGAGAAGAGAAATGCACACGGCAACATGCGGTGATTGTGGAAATGAATGCCAAGTACCATTCAAACCAAAAGAAGACAGACCTGTTTATTGCAGAGAATGCTTCCCAAACCACAGACCAGAAAGACGCAGTGGAGACAGATTTGGAGGCAGAACAAGATTCAACAGACAAAGAGAAATGCACACGGCAACATGCGGTGATTGTGGAAATGAATGCCAAGTACCATTCAAACCAAAAGAAGACAGACCTGTTTATTGCAGAGAATGCTTCCCAAACCACAAGCAAAATACCACTGTGTAAAATTGGCAAAATTTTTAGATAATTTCAGAGTAATCATAATATGAATATCAAGGAGGATTTTCCAATTGTAGTTTTTGATAATCAGTGTTATTTATGCGTAAGATTTGCAAAATTTGTGAATTTTTTTTGCCAGAGGGAAAATCAAGATGGTAGGACACTACACCAATGAAGGTGAGAAAATACGAGATAAATTTTTAGATGAATCTGCATTAGACATGTTTTGGTTTATCGATGAAAAAGCAGCATATGGTGGTAGATCTGCATTACTACCAATGATAAAAACAATTTTTTCAAATAGAGTGAGAAAATTTTCTGTAGATGAAATTAATGAACAATGTTCACAAGATTGTAAAACGGTTAAAGCAGTATTTGTTAGATCATCAAGTTTAATTTCCAATAGTAGAATCATCAAAAACTATGATGAAGTTCATAAATAATTACCAAAAATAGATTTTTAACCAGAATAACTACGGAATTTTTCATGTCAGAACGTAAAACAATAATGATTGATGATGATGTTGCCAAAAAAATTAGAAATATTCAAGCAAAAAAAATTAAAGAGACATCTTCGACTGTAAGTTTTTCATCAGTGATCAATGAAATGCTTAGAGAATGTAGTCAAGAGAGTCATAAATCTAAATAAGACTCTAAAAATTAAGAATCACCGTGAAGATAAGAGTAGAAAATTCTCCAAAAAAAACACAACTTCTTTGTGGATTTGCCTTAGAGAAATCAGGTAAAGTTTTAGGTTTACCAAAACTGGATGCAAAAACCACATCAGCTATAAATCAATCACTCAACGACATTGAAGGAAAATTGGGTAAAATTACAATTATTCCAATTACAGGAAAAAAACAATTTCAAAGAATCTTAATTGCAGGTATTGGTAAAAAAGAAGATGTTACAAATGACACATTTAGGCAAATTTCAGGTAAAATTGCTCAAAAAGCACGAGAATTAAAATTAAAAGAGTTTTCAATAATTACCCCTCCTACTTTTGTAATTAATCAAATTTCAGCAGCATCACAAATTGTTGAAGGAGTAAAGATGGCGCTTTACAAATTTGAAAAATTTAAGGCTGAAAAAGAAGAAAAGTCTCCAGATTTAACAATAATTGTTTCAAAATCAAAGAATGTTTTACAAGCAATAAAAACAGCAGAAATTGTTGCAGAAGGTGCAATATTTACAAAGAGTATTGCCAATTTGCCTCCAAATGAGTGTACACCATCAACGTTAGCAAATTTTGCAAAAACAATTGCAAAAAATAAAATGAAATGTAAAATTATCTCAAAACCAGAATTAAAAAAGAAAGGTTTTGGTGGAATTTCAGCCGTTGGGCAAGGAAGTAAAAATGAACCCAAATTAATTATTCTAGAACACAACAAAGGTTCAAGAAATGAAAAACCGATTGTACTTGTTGGTAAGGCAGTAACATTTGACACAGGAGGAATTTCATTAAAACCAGGTGCAAACATGGATGAAATGAAATTTGACAAGTGTGGTGGCTGTACAGTTTTAGGAATTATGAAAGCAGTTTCGGAATTAAAATTACCAATTAATGTAATTGGAATTATTCCATCTGTCGAAAATATGCCAGGCGGAGAATCATACAGACCAGGAGACATCATAAAACTATACAATGGAAAAACAGCTGAAATTCTCAACACAGATGCTGAAGGAAGACTGATTTTAGCTGATGCGCTAGCATATGGTGAAAAACATTATTCGCCTAAAGCAATAATCGACTTTGCAACTTTGACTGGAGCATGTATTATAGCATTAGGTACTAACGTAGCAGGAATGGTTTCAAACAATGAAAAACTCTCAAAGAAGATTTTTGAGTCATCAAAAAATACTACGGAGCAAATTTGGGAGCTTCCATTAAATCAAGAGTTCATGGATATGATAAAATCAGATGTGGCCGACATGAAAAATATTGGCATAGGCAGGGCAGCTGGAACAATAACTGCTGCCGCATTCTTAAGAAATGCTATTGAAAACACACCATGGACACATTTGGATATTGCAGGGGTTGCTTGGACACAGACAGCTACAAAAGAAAAATCTTACAATCCAAAAGGAGCAACAGGCTTTGGAGTAAGATTGATTTTAGATTATTTACAAAAATTGTAAATCAATAACCTCTACTATTTCTATCAGGAGTTCCAACATTTGGATTTCTCCAGCCATGCTTTTCCATCATATGGTTTAACAGTCTAATGTCATTATCACAGTCTTCTCCACAGACACTACAATTAGGCATTTGAAATCACATTAATCAAGTTAATTGGATATTAAAAGATTGATTGAAAATTAGAAAATGCCAGCACTGTTGCTTCCCAAGGGCTCTCGCATCTTAGTAGCACAACAGCGACGTCAGGTTTGACTTCCAAGTTCGGAAAGGGATTGGGTCGCACCCTAACGCTATGGCCGGCTTGAAAATTGATATCAGATTCTCATCTATTAACGTAACGCCATCATCAAACATATTCAAAATAGGTATAAAACAAAGAAAATACCCGATTACGACATGACACATAGAGTAGGTGTTCTAGATCACGAGCTTTGTCAGCCTAAAAAATGCGGTCTGGAGTGCATAAAATATTGCCCAGTAAACAAATCGGGTGCAGATTGTATTGTTCTAAATGAAGAATCAAAAAAAGCCCAGATAGATGAGGATATTTGTAATGGTTGTGGGATATGTGTTAAAGTATGTCCATTTGATGCAATAACAATTGTAAATTTAGCAAGTGAGTTAGCGACTGACAAAATTCATCAATACGGTCCTAACTCATTTAGACTCTTCAAATTACCAACCCCAAAGAAAGGAGAGGTAGTAGGACTATTAGGAAGAAATGGTATGGGGAAAAGCACAGTTGTCAATATTTTATCAGGAAACTTAAAACCAAATCTAGGAAGATATGAAAATCCACCTGATTGGGATGAGATTCTAAAATACTACAGCGGAACTGAACTTAAACAACATTTTGAAAAAATCAAACAGAATCAAATTCGTGCATCAATAAAACCACAACAAGTTCATCATATTGCACAGGCATTTGACGGAACAGGAAATGAATTAATTGAAAAATACGATGAACGTGGTGTTTCTAGAGAATTAATCAAAGAGTTAGGATTAGAAAATTCTATGGAGCAAAATCTAAAGGAATTAAGCGGTGGAGAATTACAACGAATTGCAGTAGCAGCTGCTGCATCAAAAGATACAGAATTCTACTTTTTTGATGAACCTTCATCATACAATGATGTTTTTCAAAGAACAGGAGTAGCACGTGTGATTCAGAGTTTAGCTAAGATTGGAAAAAGTGTGATGGTAGTAGAACATGACCTTACATTACTAGATTTTCTTAGTGATTATATCGAAGTATTATACGGTGAACCAACTGCATACGGAATTGTTTCAAATATTTTATCAACCAAAGTAGGAATCAATGTATTTCTTGACGGCTATCTACCAAATGAAAATGTTAGATTTAGAGATAAGAAATTTTCTTTCGATGTGTCTTCGTCTTCTACAGATGAATTTCAGGAGGGAAGCGAGGTTGTCATATATCCGAAACTAGAGAAAAAATATCCAACATTTTCAGTAACAATTGAGCCTGGACAGGTTAGAAAAGGCGAAGTCTTAGGCATAATGGGTGCCAATGCCTTAGGAAAAACAACCATGATGAAGATGATTGCAGGTGTTGAAAAACCAGATTCAGGTAGTATTGATAAAAAAATCAAAATAGCTTACAAACCACAATATCTTCAAAACGACATAGATGTAGAAGTAGTAGCACTGTTAGACAAGGCAAATGGAGGTCAAGTGGAAGGAAGTATGGAAGAAGAACAGATTCTTGATCCATTAAAGATAAAAAAATTATACAATAAATCTGTCAAGAACCTTTCAGGAGGAGAATTACAAAAAGTTGCAGTAGCATCATGTTTATTGCAAAAAGTAGATTTGTATGCACTTGATGAGCCTTCAGCATTTTTAGATGTAGAAGATAGAATAGCAGTTGCAAAATTCTTACAGAAATTTGTTCGCTCGTTTGGAAAATCGGCAATAGTAATTGATCATGATTTACAGTTAATGGATTTGATTTCAGATTCCATGGTAATTTTTGAAGGAGAATCAGGTGTTGCAGGTATAGCTACATCTCCAATGCCAAAAGCAGATGCAATGAATAGATTTCTCAAATCACTTGATATGTCATTTAGACGTGATGAAAAAAGTCTCAGACCCAGAGTAAATAAACTTGAGAGTAGGTTGGACAAAGACCAAAAATCTTCGGGTAATTTCTATTACAAGAATTGACCCGAATGCTAAAAAAATCACTTGAAAACATACTTTCACCAAAAGAAAGCGAAGAGTTAATCTCAGCATTTGATCAAATTGGCGACATTATTATTGTACGAATACCAGAATCGCTTTTACCTAAAAAGAAAATTATTGGTGAGACATTATTGAATGATGTAAAAATTGCAAGAAGTGTATTTTACCAAGCATCTGCAGTGGAAGGAGATTTTCGTACACGTAATCTTGAGATCATAGCAGGAGAAGATAACACAAAAACAGAATACAAGGAATTTGGCTGTAAATTTGTAGTGGATGTTGAAAATGCATTTTTTTCGCCCAGACTATCTACTGAAAGAGACAGAATAGCAAGCCTAATTCAAAAAGATGAAGTGGTGACAAACATGTTTGCAGGGGTAGGAATGTTTTCAGTTATTGCTGCAAAAAAGAAAAAATGCACTGTGTATAGTATAGACATCAATCCAATTGCATCAAAGTTGTGTGAAAGAAATATCAGATTAAACAAACTTGCAGGACAAGTCATTTCAATTAATGGGGATGCAACTCAAATTATTAATGAACAGCTTGTAGACAAATCAGATAGAACCTTAATGTTATTACCAGAAAGGTCAGATGAATTTTTAGAATCTGCAATAAAGACTACTAAAAATGGAGGGGTTATTCATTATTATTCTCACATACATGCAGATAAAAAATCAGATGCAGGAAAACTTTCAGAAGAACATTATCTTCAAGTAACACCAGTAAAATCAGAAATACTAGGATCAAAAATTGTTAGACCAGTGGGTCCTAGATATTATCAAACCGTTGTAGATGTAAAAATTTTCAAGTAGATTAATCGTCTGAAGTAACTGATGCAGATGAAGGTTTTGTTGTTGCCATAACATATCCAATCCATGCAACAACTCCAAGAATTCCTCCTGCAATCATTAATACAGATAATTGCAATACAATAGGACTCCATTCAGAAAGCATTAACAAATAAGCATAAAGAAAGAATCCACCAATGCAAAGAAGAAAGATGGTAATGCCCATCCCTTTGCGTTTGTCCATGGCGGAGAATTTTTCGAGAGTTATTTATTGGTTTTAACTAATCTAGTTCAATTGCCATAAGATAAGCATCTTCACCATCACGATAGTAGGCATTGAGCTGTTGTCTAATTACAAATCCAAGTTTTTCATACAATCTTACAGCTTCATTATTACTACATCTTACTTCTAGATAGAATTCATCACATTTTCTAGCCTTTACACCTTTTACAGATTCTTCAACAAGAGCATTTCCAATTCCTCTCTTTCTATATTCATCAAGAACAGCAATTGATACAACATGACCTTTCTTGACAAAACCCAATTTCTTAAAATTTGAAAAACCATATTCAGTTTTACACATAATATATCCAACATGCTTTCCCCCAATCTCAGCTACAATGAATGCCTCAGGGAGTTCTGCAAGTAAGCTTTCATAGAAATAATCAGAATAGTGCTCAGGGAGTGTTTTCAAATTAATTTCCATAACAGGAATAAGATCACTTGGTTCAGCACGTCTAATATTACAATCACCTAGTTGTCTGAGAATTACTTGCATACTATGGATTAAGACCATCAATATTTAATTTTAAACCAAAAGACCATTTAATGGAAAGAATTAGTCATAAAGAATGGAAGAGCATTCCCAAGAGGATATAATTTCTCTGGTCAATTCAATATTTAGTGTAAGTGATTTTATAAAAACAGAGTTTTCCTTAGAATTTCAAATAGAGGATGGAGAGTTCAAGTCAAAATTTGAGAACTTAGCTAGAAAGTTAGAAGGCATGAGTTTTGCATGTAGATTAGAACAGAAAGAAGGGAAGAAATTTGTTATTATTCAGAAATTTGCTCCAAAGCAGCAAAGAAGATGGATGAAAACCGCATGGACACCTAGAATTTTGTTTGCAATTGTAGTAACATTTGTTATGATTGATGGGTATTATAGGACATCTGGAACAAACTCAATTGTAGAGATTGGTGAACCCTTGGAAATGGCAGGAGTTTACACATTATCACTATTAGGGATTTTAGGAATTCATGAATTAGGACATATTATTGCAGCCAAAGCACACAAACTAAAAACAACTTGGCCATATTTTATTCCAGGTTTACCGGTAATAGGAATACCAACGTTTGGAGCATTCATTCAATCAAGAGGGTTAACTATCAATAGAGAAATTTTATTTGATGTTGCCATTGCAGGTCCAATTGCAGGATTAGTTATTGCAATAATTGTTTCAATTTATGGAGCATATACAGCACCAATTTTAGATCCAGATATTGCAGCAGGGCTCTTCGAAGAATCTAGATTGATGGAATGGGAACAAGGTGAACCATTGTTAATGACTGCAAGTCTAGCAATGTTTGGAAAAGGAGGTTCAGGTCAAGAAGTTATTATGACGCCCATAATGTTTGCAGCTTGGATTGGATTTTTAATCACATTTTTGAATTTACTTCCCGCATGGCAATTAGATGGAGGCCATATGGCCAGAACACTACTTGGTCCAAAATTGCACAGATATGCAACTTATGGAAGTATGGCAATTCTAGTTTTGTTAAATTATTGGTTAATGGCAATTTTGATTTTGGTAATGAGCACAAGAAATCCTAGTGCGATGCCATTAGATGATATTTCGCCACTTTCAAAAAAGAGAAAACTTGCATACATTGGAATCATTGGATTAGCAATTTTATGTGCACCATTGCCATCAGATTTTTTGCCTAGTTTATTACCTTAGTAAAAGTCGTGCACCATCAGACACCACTACAACTTTTTGTCTTGCACCTTGTGTTTTCAAAATATAATCCATAGAATATTTAATTCCAGGTAATGAAATCATGTTTAGTTTCTTTGCATAGAATTCAGGCAAAATTGAAACCAGTCCAATCTGAAAATTCTTTTGGATTTCTGAAAGAAACAAAAGGTCTTCCATCCCACTAATGTATTTTGTAGGGTTTCGTAATTGCTCTAAACTCAATCGGTCTTCAATATATTGTTGAATTGCATCAGATCCCAGCCCTCCTTTACATTCAGCAACTAAAATAGCAAGGCCATCTTTTTTGATTGCATTAGAACAATTCCAGAGAGACGAAAAAGATTTTCCAAGATTATCATTGCTAGCATCTTTACCAGTGCTGATTATCATTGTTTTATGTTGGCCTACATCTTTAATCGAGTTGGATTCTAGAGTTTTGGTGTTAGACATAGTTTCTGAAGGATGGTCAATTGAAAAATCTATTATTCCTTGAGAATTTGCAATAATTTCAATTCCTTGAATTTCAAAGTTGTCAGAGAATTTTTTTGCTTCTTGAAGACTTTCAGGATATTGTCCTGGAACAGGAAGATTTCCTTGTCTTTTTGCATATGCTGAGAGCATAGACTCTAAACCAAATTTTTTGATAAGTCGTGTAGAGATTGTTTCATAACCAAAAAGGCCGTCAAATTCCATTTCACCCACAAACATAAGATTGGAGTTTGGGTTTTCCATGTTGTCAAATTCATTGATTGAGCTGCCTTCTGGCAATCCTGCTTTGACTTGGTTTAGAATTTTTTTATCAGTAAGAATTCTTGGAAAAGGTTTTGATTTTTGTTCACATAGTGTAAACATAGATGAGATAATTTTCTGAACAGATTTTGAATTATGCAAGACTACAAGATCTATAGATTTAGAAAAATCAATCGTACTCAGTTTTTCATTAATCGAAGAATCATCTAGAATTTTACCATCAGAATCAATTTTTTGCTCCAGATTCTCAGCCCTTATATCCAAAACAACGTCTGTAATACCATAATTTAACCAGATTTCAGGCATAATTCATTCATAATACAAACCAAAATAAATCCAGTGTAGTTAATTTTGGTATGGAATTTGTAAAAGAGTTTGCAACCTTTTTGCATCAAAAAGGCATCATAAAGTTTGGAGAATTTACACTAGCCAGTGGAAAAAAGAGTTCATACTATGTGGATTTGAGATTAGTCCCAAGCTATCCTCATGAATTCAGAAAGATGGTAAAATATCTTGAAAACGAAATTGTTCAAAATATAGGACTAGACAAGTTTGATTCAATAGTTTCAGTACCCACAGGAGGTCTAGTTATTGCATCTGCATTAGCAATTGAGACTGTTAAACCACTCATCTATGTTAGAAGTAAACCAAAAGATTATGGAACATCAAAATCAGTTGAAGGCAAAATTCACGATGGAATGAAAGTAGTAATGATAGATGACGTAGCAACAACTGGCGGTTCAGTTGTAAATGCAATAAAGTCGTTAAAAGAAGTCAACATTTCCATAAAGGATGCATATGTTATTGTCAATAGAATGGAAGGAGCTGATAAAGCCATGGAGGAGCTTGGAGTCAAAATGCATTCAATTCTAAATATTTTGCAGATTACAGAATCTTTGCATGAACAAAATCTAGTGGACAATGATGTTTTAGACAAAGTAAAAAAACAAATTGGCAAATGAGTTTTGGCAGCTCAGACAAATGCCTTCCAATCATCATTCAGATATAACTCTGATTCTTCATTGCAGCCAGTAAAATTTGAATTTGCTTGTTTTAAAACTAATTGAAAATATATGGGCCCGAAGGGCTTCGATCCCTTGGCTCACCGGTTATGAGCCGGTTACTCTACCAAGCTGAGTTACGGGCCCTAAGCAGATGAATTTTTTCTTAGGTATAAAATGTTATGAGATTAACAGTATTCTTCAAAACAACTGTCCAATAACAAATTCTGTGCAGAAATTGATTTTTCTGCAACCTTAATTAATTTGTCATAATCAGTTGATGACTTTTCAAGAATATTTCTCCATGACGCTGCATGTCTAACATCAGCTTCAGTATGTAGTTTGAAGTATTCTGTAGCTTCGTTACTAGTCATGCCATAGAATTCCGCTAATCCATCAAGTTTTGTTTGACTGATTTTTGGAATTTCTTTTTCAAATGCATACATTGCACATGCACCACTTTCAAAAGTATCCATTAATTCATTCAAATCAGATACAGCTTTTCTGGTTTTTGGCAAACCTGAATATGATAATAATTCATCTTCAGAAATTCCAAGTTCACTTGCAAAAGCAATCCATGGTTTAATGTGATCAGATTCTTCTTGTTGATTTTCAACTAATTCTTTTACAACGGATTCTGGAGCTTTTTCAATTATAGGAGCCATAAAGGATGGAACCTCTTTGACCAATTGGAAATATTCCTTTGAATATCCTGCTAGTGATTCTTTTGTTAATTTTCCATCAGACCATGCTTGGTAGAATGGATGTTTTAGTAAACTTCTTTCCTCAATCATTTCATCAATTTTTTCAATTATGTTCATGAATTGACTCCAAATCTGCCAATAAAAAAATCTTTGTGGTTTACAAAAGATTTTATGGACAAAATACGGAATTTTTTTGGGTTCCAGTGGTGTAGACCGGTCAAGCATACTGCCCTTTCAAGGCAGTGATCCCGGGTTCAAAATCAATCGATGAAAGTCCCGGCTGGAGCACCAAGATTTAATTAACAATGGGAAATTTTTTCAATAGAGGCTCATCTTGGACAGAAAGAATATCGAGATTAATCCTTTACTTGAAACATATGGTGAATATATCAAAAAAATTGATCAAGCACTAGACAAAGAGCTGGATCTGTATTCAGAATCAGAATTCATAGAGCCGTTGAAATATTCTTTAGAGGGTGGAAAACGAATCAGACCAATTATTCTTACTTTGTCGGCTGAAAGTATTGGTAAAACCGATGAAAACACGTTTGCAGCATCATGTGCAGTTGAATTTTTGCATATGGAATCTATAATTCATGACGACATTATTGATAACGAAACAATGAGAAGACAAAAAGATCCATTCCACATCAAATACGGATACAATACCAGTGTACTTACAGGAGATTTTGTTTTAGGGTTAATTTTAGCAATATGTTCTAGATTGGATAACCCACGCATAACAAAAGATTTGGCAACTACAGCAATGCTGATGAGTGAAGGAGAAATGATTGAAAGCAGACTAGAGTCAAGTGAAGATGTTACATTTGATGACTATCTCAAAGTAATAGAATACAAAACTGCAACAGCATTTGAAGTGGCAGCTAGAACAGGTGCAATAATTGCAAACGGAACAGAAGAGCAAATCGAGGGGTTAACCGAATATGGAAAGAATATTGGAATTGCCTATCAAATAAGAGATGATCTGTTAGATTGGAAAAATGAGGATAAATTGTTTAATATGTTAATTAAGAAAAGTTCTGACCCAAGGGATGTTTTCAATAAAATGGAAGAGTTGTTAAAGGAATATTCTGAAAAAGCAAGAACTAGTTTAAGAAAAATCCCAGATAATGACGCAAAAATAAATTTAGATAATTTAATTAAATTTACTTCGTTTAAGGCATAAGTCCTAAACTAACTATTGGTGTTGCAAATTCTACGAATTTAAGAAGTGGTTCTGGATATACACCAAATCCAACTAAGAAGATGATTGAGAATATCATTACTGCTACAATTGATTTTGGTTCTGAAACTCTCTTTTCTGTTTCTCCTTCAAAGTACATCTTTCTAGTTATCCAACCATAGTAAGCAAGTGATAATGCACTGTTAAGAACTCCTGCTATTGCAAGCCATGGAGCCCACCATAATGCAGAACTAGCATCTAATGCACTTCCAAATAACATCAATTTACTCCAAAATCCTGAAAGTGGAGGCACGCCAGCAAGAGCAAATAATGAGATAACCATGCCTAAAGCAGTAATTGGCATTCTTCTTCCAAGACCTTTCAGTTTGTCAATATGAGTAACAGCAAGAGTTGTCACAATTCCTGCAATTGCAATAAAGGCAGCACCTTTCATCACGGCGTGATTGAAGATTTGATACAAAGAACCTTGTAAACCAAGAGAACTGTATGGTGCAACTGCCAATCCAATCAAAATGTATCCAGCATGTGCAATACTAGAATATGCCAACATTCTTGAAAGACTCTTTTGCATTATAGCTGCAACATTACCAATAGTCATCGTCATTATTGCAATAATACCAAGAGCTAAAGTCCAATCAAGATTAAGAACAACCATTCCAAGAACTACAATTCTAATAGTTGCAGCAAATCCTGCTTTTTTGGTTGCCGCTGCAAGAAGAGCAGTTATTGGTGAAGGGGCACCTTCGTAAGTATCTGGAAGCCATTGATGGAAAGGAACAAGTCCCATCTTGAATCCAAATCCTGCAATAAACATTCCAACTGAAAGTAATGCAAGTGGCAATAATGAAGGATCAAGTGTCGAATAACCTTCAATGACTTCTCCAATGTTTGTTGAACCAGTTAAGCCATAAGATAATGCAATTCCGTAAACAATTATGGCTGAAGATAATGCTCCAAACAAGAAATATTTTAGTGCTGCTTCATTTGAACTTGGATTCTTTTTCATGAACCCAACCAAGATGTAAGTTGGGATACTCATGAGTTCCCATGCAACAAACAACATTATCAAATCAGTAGAATATGCAACTAGAATCATACCAATTGTTGCAAGTAAGATTAGTGAATAGTAAACAGCAGGTGAATTATGTTTTCTCATATAATTAAAGGAGCCAACGGTAGTGAACAAAGCAACAATAAGCATTGCAATTGCAAAGAATCCACCAAATGCATCATCAGCAACTACATCCTCAGAGAAAAGAGCAGATGCTGCTACATTATTGTTAATGAATTCATATCCAACGTATGCCATAGATACGATTAATGCTGCAAATGCAATGACAGCATAAAATGAGTTAGAGCCTTTTTCTTTTCTTGCAATACTGATTATTGGGAGAATAACACCAACAGTTCCCAAAATTGCAATTAATACCAATGGAGTGGAAGTAATTTCTAACATCTCATATCTCTCCTACATCAACAATATCAGAACTACGAACAGTAATCCCGCTCCAAATACGAATAAGTATGATTGTGAAACACCAGTTTGAGTTCCTTGGACGACTTTAGCACTCCATCCAACTGCTTTTTGGAATCCATCGTTCATACCATAATCGATAGCTGTCTTTTCAAAGTATCTGTATACACCTCTTGCTAACCATAATGGTGCTACAACAAAACACCAATAGACTATTGCGTTAAGATACCATCTACTTAAGATGACTTTGTGAATTGCGTAAAAGAAAATGTTAGAGTTAACAAATTTGACAGGATCAACCCATCTACCAATATAGAATATGTATCCTAATCCAATACCAATTGAAAATGCTGCAAGTGATGAACCTAGTGCAACTGGGTTTAATCCTTGTAAGAATTCAGGCAGTATTGATGATGCTTCTGATGCAGCATGTTCAGTGTGAATACCAAATGAGTGTTCAAGATAATCAGTAAACAAGTGATGTAGTCCTTCTTCAGTGGATAATCCAATAAGACCAATTCCTATTGTGAGTACTGCTAAAATTCCATATGGGACCCACATGGATAATGAGGCTTCATGGATATGATGTCCTTCTTCTTCCATCTTTTGGATATGTTTGCTCTTGTTTCCAAAGAAGACCATTCCAATCATTCTTGTAGTATAGAATGCTGTAATTATTGCAGTCAATACTGCAATTGCATATAGTGGTAATGCCCATTCGTTTCCAGATGTATAAACTGCCGCAAATATTGCATCCTTACTCCAGAAGCCTGTTGTGATAAATGGCGCACCCATTAAACCAAGACCTGCAGCCCACATGAATGCATATGTCTTTTTCATGTGTTTTCTCAGACCACCCATATCTGTCATGAATCGAGAACCAACAATATGCAGCAAGGAACCTGCTGCCATGAATAATGATGCTTTAAACATTGCGTGAGAAATTAAGTGGAAAAAGCCTGCAGTATAACCATCAACATATTGATGAGATAATCCTGCAACACCTAATGCCATCATCATGTAACCAATCTGTGAACCAGTTGAATATGCAAGGACTTTTTTAATTTCTGGATTAACCATTCCTTGTGTTGCAAGTAATAATGCAGTTATTGCACCAACCCATGCAACAATCTCAAAGAATTGATCTGCCATAATTCCTGCAGCACCTAATGCAAAAACAATTGGTCCTATTCTTGCAACCAAGAATACACCAGCCTTAACCATTGTTGCTGCGTGAATTAATGCAGAAACAGCAGTAGGGCCAGTCATTGCTTCAAGTAGCCATTCATTTAATGGGAATTGTGCTGATTTACCCACAGCACCACCAAATAACAGCACAAAAGCAGGAACCAAAAGACCTTGAGCATTCATAGCAATAGCCCATTCATGATCTCCCATGAGTTCTTTGAAACCAAAGGTTCCAGCAAACAAGAATATCAAAAGCATACCAGCAATCATCATCACATCACCAACTTTGGTCATGATGAATGCCTTCATACCAGCATGTGTTGGAGCATAATAATCTAACAAACCAAGAACGGTACGTCCTTCTTGACCAACATGATCTTTCTTTTTATCACGATACCAAAAGCTAATCAGTGCATATGACGCAAGTCCTACTCCTTCCCATCCAAAGAAGACTTGGAGTAAGTTATCAGATAATACAATTAATTGCATTGAACCAATAAAGAACATCATCCAGAACCAGAATCTTGTAATATCTTTATCCCCTTTCATGTAACCAGTACTGTAAATCATAATCAAGAATGAAATCCAACCAACTACATTTGCCATAATTACTGAAAGTGGATCAGCTAATACACCACCTTTCAGACCAATAGCTTCAATCCACATAATCTGTTTATGAATTTCATGTCCTTCCAATGCCATTGGTAAGAGTGAAGCTGCAGACAGAGCACTCATCAATGCAAAGCCAACTGCAACATAGCCAGTAGCGTTCTTGGATAATTTTCCAATTCCTGGCATGATTAGTGCAGCTGCAAATGGGAGAATCCAAACAAGCCATGCACTAAGAGAACTTGCTTCAAATGGGATACCAATTGCCTCAGTTGCCATATTCTATACTCCTAACACTCCATTCATGAAAGGTATGATTGTCTTCAAGAAAATATCTGGATAAATTCCAACAACGATTGAAAATCCTGCAAGAAGCATCATAGGTGCGGTCATATACCAACTACCTTCTTTGACTTTCTCAAGATGTTCAGGTGTTTTTCCAAAGAACACACGTTTTAGCATCCAAAGCATGTAAGACATTGTAAGTGCAGTTGCAACAAGTCCCAAACCAAAAGTAACAGCTCTTAATGTTGAACCTTCTTCAATTGCAGTTTCTAAAGCACCATAAAATAGAATCCATTCCCCCATAAATCCACTAGTTGGCGGAACACCCATGATAGTTAAAGCTCCAATGACTGCACATGTTGCAGTTATTGGCATCTTTCCTGCTAAACCACCAAGTTTTGAAATGCTTCGAGTTCCAACTTTAACTATAATCACACCAGCCATCATGAAGAGAATACCTTTTCCTATTCCGTGAGTTACATACATCATTTCTGCACCAGATAGACCAAGAACAGAAAGCGAGCCAATACCAAACAAAAGATAACCCATTTGGCTGATACTAGAATAAGCAAGAAGACGTTTTAGGTCATCTTGCATGAGTGCCATAGCGCCACCATAAATCATTGTAACAAGTCCCCAAATGTGGAACCAAATTGAAAGTTCGGCAAATGTAGAAGGTAAGAATTCAACAATTAATCTAAAGACACCATATGCACCAATTCCAATCATTGCAGGAGACAGCAATGCACTAATTGGAGTAGGTGCAGAACCGTGGACATAGGGTAGCCAAACATGGAACATAAAGACTGCTAGTTTGACACCAAGGCCTATTGCAATTGCAATTGCAGAAATCATTACAATATCTTGAGGAATTTCAGATTCTTTGATATCAGCAAAGTCAAAACTACCAATAGTCAAACCTATCATCAAAAATCCCAATAACAGCACTACTGCACCAGCATGAGTCCAAAACAAGAACATCAAACCAATCTTTCTTCTTGGACCATCACCCCAGAGTGCAACTAAAAAGAAACCAGGGATTAACATAACTTCAAAGAATATGTAAAATTCTATCAGATTTGTTGAAAGGACTGTTCCAAGCATTCCCATTGCAAATACAAGATAAAGTGCAAAGTAAAGACCAGATTTTGCATTTACATAGTTTGATAGAGAAGATGATTCAACAATAGAACTTTGTCCACTTGAAGAAGGGTTGATTTTTTGTTCTTCTTCAAATTGTTCATGGAATTTGTGAATCATGTATGGTTTTGAATACAGCACCAAGATTGTTGATAGTACATAGATGATTATTGCAAATGGTGATGCCAAACCATCAAGTAAGAAACCAAACTCACCAAATTGTTCTGTCCATGGATAATGTTCTTCTACAGTTCCAGATAATGCTGCATTGATTACAAGAATTGTGGTATAAAGTAAAAGTCCAAATGTAAACCACATAGCAGGTGTGGGGCCTACCTTTCGTCCTAGGATGTAGGCTATTGGAGATAACAGTAATGGCAAGAAAACTGCCTGTAATAATGCATATTCCATTATCCCTTCAAACTCCTAAAGTCTGCAATATCGACATTTTGATACATACGATATGCCACAATAATTAATGACAATCCAACTGCTACTTCAGCAGCTGCAATTGCAATAGAGAATAATGCTAATGTTTGGCCACCGCTATGAGGCAAGAATCTACCAAATGCAACCAAATTAAGGTTAGCAGCATTAATGATAATTTCAACTGCAAACAACATTCTGATAAAATTGCGCTTAACTGCAAGACCATAGATGCCTATCCCCAACAAGGCAACAGATACTAATGTAAAATCAACTAGTTCGTTGGCCATTCTCCACATCCTCTCGTTTTGCTAATACAAGTGCACCAGTAACAGAACCAGCTAAAATTAATCCCATCAAAATTAATGCTGGCCAATAATATGTTACAAAGTCTGTACCAATATTTCTAAAATCAACAGCAGGTTCATCAGTTGTGATTGTTTTAATTCCTGAATCTAGAAAAACTGCACCTAATGAAACCATAACTACAAGCATCAAACCAATTCCTGCAAACTTTCTTCTTTTGTCTTCAATTTTTTTGAATATGAGTTCTCTTTTTACCAGCATAACAGTAAATAAAATCAGGACAGCAATAGAACCAACATAAACTGCCAGTTGGAATAATGCAACAAATGGAGCATCTAACAAAAAGAAGAATCCTGCAATACCACCAAGTGTTCCCATCAATGCGATGGAACCATAAATTAATGATCTTAATTCAAGGGCTGCAATTGCAGAACCAATTGTGATTACAGTAAGTGCTAAAAATGCAGCATCAGCCATGTGTTGCACCTCTATCAGTAATTTGGATTTCACTGTCTTGTGTAATATAGGGTTTGACTGCAAGTTGTGCAGGAGTATAGATTAATCCCTCCTTAGTGAATGAAGATAATTCATAATCATTTGTCATGTATAATGCATAAAATGGACATGCATCAACACAAAGACCACAGAAAACACATTTTCCATAATCAATTTGCGGCATGATTGATTTTTTATTTTGTTTTTGTTCTTCAGGAACTTTTACCATTGCAATTGCTTCAGCAACACCCTCACATGCAATTGAGCATAATTGACATCCAGTACAGTGATCGTGAAATAGCATATGTCTACCTTTTAGTCCAGCAATACCAACACCAGTAGAAGGATCAAATTGATAACCATCACCTACAAACTTTAGTTTCTCTTCAGGATAACGAAGTGTAAATCGTTTGATTGCGATGTGTTTTATTCCTGAATTTAATGCACGGATAATTCCAGTTGCAGTTCCCATTATTGTAATCCTCCAGGTCCCAAGACTCCAGCGTAAAGCAAGCCTAGTGCAATAAAGATGTTAACGAATGCAAGTCCAATCAATTTGGTCCAACCAAGACTCAACAACATGTCAATTCTAATTCTTGGGAAGACACCTCTGGGCAACAATATAAAGAAAATCACACCAACTGTTTTTAGAACAAACCAAAGAGTTCCATTTAACATTGCTTGATCAAATAGAGGTAATCCTGGAATGTTGGCAGTGATTGGGCCCAGTACAATTCCATCAGTAAGAATTTCTTCTGGGAATGGAGGAACAACCATTGGGCCATTCCATCCACCTAAGAACAAAACAACAAACAGTCCTGCAAATGCGTAAAGTTTCAGATATGTTCCTAGTTGAACTAGGCCATACATCATTCCAGAGAACTCCGTTAACCAACCAGCAACAATTTCACTTTCTGCCTCTGGTAAGTCAAATGGAATTCTTTCTAACTCTGCAAGCATTGTGATAAAGAAGACTATTGCACCAACTGGCAAAAAGATAATCCATGGAAAACTAGATTGGCTTGCTGCAATTTCAGACAAATTAAGAGTTCCAGTAAGAATAACAACTCCTAACAAAGATAGGATTAATGGAATTTCAAAGGAAACCATTTGGAATAAAGCTCTGATTCCTCCAATGAATGGGAATTTACTGTTTGCAGACCATGCTGAAAGAATTGTTATGATTGGGAAAAATCCAATTACTGCAAAAACTCCGAGTAATCCCAAGTCCACATCTGCAACTACCCATCCAGGGGCTACAGGAATTAATGCTACAAACGCAGCAGCGGTTGCAACAAAGATTACAGGAGCAGCCCAAAATATCGGTTTGTCAGCTTTTGCAGGAATAATAATCTCTTTAGAAATTAGTTTTAGACCATCGCCCATTAATTGTAAAATACCTTCAATTTTTCCACAGTAGAAAGGACCTACTCTTAATTGTAATTTTGCAAGCATCTTTCTTTCAACAAAAATTGTTCCAGCAGCTATCAATGCAGCAAATCCAAATCCAGGAAATGCCATAACTCTAAACATGTCAGTTGCCATGAATGCTTTTACAATTGGAAGGGTACGTGATGGATCAGCTATCCATGTTAATGCAAGGAATGGTGTAAGTAATTCACCATTAATTACAGGCATTTCAATAAAGAATAACACAATAAATGCTGCAGGGAGACCAACTAGTGAAAAAATTAGGACTATCCAAAATAGATTATCAAGTAGAGATTTGATAAATTCACTTAGTTTGAATTTTGGTGCTATAGCAGACATTTACCTATCTGCCTCCACTGGCCAATAATTAAGACTCCAATAAACAGATGGCATGTTACCTAGTTTTTCTCCAATCAAAAGATTAGGTAATGCAAGTAAGTTTCTAAATGAAGGAACACTCATTTTTACTCTGTAGGGTTCAGGCTTACCATCAGATACAATATAACAACCAAGAGAACCTCTACCAGATTCCACTCGTTTGTAGACAGTTGCAGGACCTTTTGTCTTGGGATTTGGTTTTAGTTTTGCACGAACAGAGCCAGACTTTGGCATTTTTTGTAATGCCTGTCTAATAATATTACAACTTTCAATCATATCAAGCCATGGAACTTTAGATCTTGCATAAGAATCTCCTTCTTTCATCACATTGGTATGAACGTCTAATTCATCATAGACATCATAAGGTGCCTTTACTCTTAGATCATAATCAACACCACTTGCTCTAAGTACAGAACCAGTTGTTCCATATCTAATAGCATTCTCACGTGATAATACACCAGTGTCCCTAGTTCTGGAAATCAAAATAGGGTTATCATAAAACACTGCAGCGTATTCCTTGATACGTTTTTCAAAATAATTTACTTGACGTAAACAAACATCTTCAAAGTTTGCAGGCAAATCATTTCTCACTCCACCTGGAATGAAATGTGCATGAGTTACTCTAGCACCAGATACTTTCTCCATAAGATCAATCAAGAGTTCTCTGTCACCTGCAGGCCACATGAACATTGTAGAATGTCCTAAGAAAATTCCATAAATTGCAAGCCAGTACATGGTATAGATACAACGGTTTAGTTCTGAACAAATCACTCTAACGTATTTTGCACGTTCTGGAACTTCAATTCCAAGTATTTCTTCAGCTCCTAAAACATAAGGATAAAGAATATTACATGAATCATGAATTACAGGTCTCTCTAAGTGAGGAACATTTGTAATGTAATTTCTATATTCAGCCATCTTCTCTTCTCCACGATGCACATATCCTGGATCTGGATCACATGCAACGATATAATCACCATCAATTTGAACAACAATTCTCATGTGGCCAGAACCTGGGTGTTGTGGCCCAACATTGAGAGTCATGATTCTCTCATCTACTTTCTTTAGTGCTAATCCTGGTGGCATTATGTCAGTCATTGTTATCTACCCTTTATTGCAAAGTCCTTTCGAAGTGGTGGCAAGTCTGCCCAATCTTCAGGCAAAAGTAATCGTCTATTATCTGGATGACCATCAAAGAAAACACCTAACATTTCAAAAACTTCTCGTTCACCAAACTCTACACTGTAAAATACATCTCTAAGACTTGGAAGTTTTGTAGAATCTTGTCCAGGGATTGGATTTGATTCTCTTGGAGCTCTTGTCGATAATGTAAGAATCTGTTTTGCAAGGGATGATTCAGTATAGGAACCAAGATGGTAAACTACTTCAATTTCATTGTCTGCTGGGAAATCTACGCCTGAAACTGATTCTGCATGATCATAATGAAGATCATCACGAATGAATTGTGCTACATCATGAACATTGTCTTTACTTGTTTTAATTCCAATTCGGTCTTCTTTTACAAAGTCTACTTCTACTTTATCTCCAAACTTTTCTACTAGTTTATCTAAAATTCCTTTTTCAAAGGCAGGAAGTTCAACTGGTTTCTCTTCAGGTTTTGCTGCGGGTTTGGGTGCCGGTTTAGGAGGAGTTGTTTTCTCTTCAGGTTTTGCCTCTGTTGTTGGTTTTTCAGGATTACTACTCATTATACAAACTTCCTAGCCTTCATTCTCTTGATTTTCTCTTGCAACAAAATACATCCTTGTATGAGAGTCTCAGGTCTAGGTGGGCAACCTGGAACATAGACATCAACTGGAATCACTCCGTCAATTCCTGGAAGTACATTGTATGAATCAAAATACAATCCTCCAGTAATTGCACAAGCTCCCATAGCAATTACGTACTTTGGTTCTGGCATTTGATCATAAACTAATCTTAGGCGTGGCGCCATCTTTCTTGTAATAGTACCTTGAACAACAACTAGATCACATTGTCTAAGTGATCCAAATGCTTCAATGATACCGAATCTTTCAACATCGTATCTTGGACTTGATGCGGCACCAAATTCTACGCTGCAACAAGCTGTTTCAATGTGGACAGGCCAGAGTGACCAAATTCTACCCCAATTGATGGCGTAGCCCAATGGTTTATCGATTGCTCTTTCTAAAATATCCCCGAGTTTTCCTACAAAGACATTTGCATTTTCTGGTGTAACTAAGTCTTTAAGCAATCTTATCCCCTACCCTCATTAATTTGATTTGTATAAAAAACTACCATATTCTTCTTCTCCCTGATTGATACAATGCAAATGCCATTGCACCAAACATTATAGCTAAAAATCCCATCATCGGTAAAGTTGCACTCTTTGGGAGTTCCAAAAGTGCACTTCCCCATGCATACAAGAAAATTGCCATTACATCAAATACTACAAACATGAGAATATACGGATAATACTGCATCATGAAATGCGTTCGTCCTTCTCCAGATGGGACTTGACCACATTCCATTGGTAAAAATTTTACAGGATTGCTTCGTTTTCGAGGAGAAACCATTCGTGAAATAATTAATGCAGGTGCCATTGCTACTATACCAAAGGCAAACATCAATACCACAGTACTGTAATTGCCCGCTAATTCCCCGACCAATTTAGCTTTTCACCCTGATTTTTGTATAAAAAGGTATGTTTCAGATTTTAGTAGTTTGATCGAAAAAAAATATTTTTTCTAAACTACTTTATAGAACGTTGATAAAATGCGATCATGTCAGTCAATATCGGAGATACTGCTCCAGATTTTGAGCTTCCAGATACAGAACTAAAAATGCGGACTTTGGATGAATTCAAAGGTAAAAAAATCGTTCTTTCATTCATAGTTGCAGCAAGTTCTCCAGTATGTGAAACTGAGCTATGTACATTTAGAGATTCTTGGCAAGAAATTGCCGACATGGGTGCACAGGTAATAGCAATCAGTAACGACGGTCCTTTTGCAAATAAAGCATTTGCAGAAAAACACAAATTCAATTTTCCATTATTGGGAGATTACAATAGCAAAACAATTAGAGATTACGACATATTGATGAAAGATTTGCTTCACATAAAAGACTACAATGCAGCTAAACGTTCTGTTTTTATAATTATGGAAGACGGAAAGATTGGTTACAAATGGGTTTCAGAAGATCCATTAAAAGAACCAAACTATGAAGAGATTAAAAATTTCCTAAAATAGGAAACCAATTTCTTTTTTATTCTAAATCAGCAATAACATCGCCTTTTGCAACAGTTGCACCTTCTTTAATTTTGAGATTTTTTATAGCACCGTCTTTGTGTGCTTTTACTGCAACTTGCATCTTCATTGATTCTAAAGTACAAACAACATCACCTTTCTTAACTGAATCACCTTCGGAAACTGCGATAGATACAACTTTGCCTGGAATTTGGCTTTTGAGTGCCAATTGAGCACCACCAGCAGCAGCACCGCCTGAATTTTTGAAAACAACCTCATCAAAATGTGTGTTCATATTTAGTGTGATTGGAACATTATCAATTACAAGATTCATTTCGTTGGTTAAAGTTTCAAGATATTTTGCTTTATGATATTGTTGATCTAAAATGAATTCTATTCCTTTTGCATTCATATTAAGAATTCGTAATTGATGTTCTTTGTCATTTATCTTAATTACATAGTCATTGTTACCTAAGATTTCAACAATTTTCCCTTCAAATGATTTTTCAATGTCAGGTATCTTATAGTTCATTAATCATCAATCCAGTTTGTTTTTCCAAGTTGCACTACTAGTGCTGTCGTTTTGAATTCTATTTTTGAAGTATTCAGAATGAATAATAGCTGCAGCCAAAGCAGCCTCACTCTTGTTTTCTTTTTCTTTTTTAAGGTCTTCAGTTAATCTGTCAATCATACCATAACGTTTTAAAAAGTCAGTAGATAACTCTCCATTTTTGTATTCTTCAGAATTGAGAATTGTTTTGTAGAGAGGAATGGATGTTTCTACGCCTTCAACATACATATCATTTAATGCAGTAAGCATTCTAGTTCTAGATTCTTCAAATGTTGGTCCCCATGTACAGAGCTTTGCCATTAATGAGTCATAAAATGGAGATACTGTACATCCAGGATAAAGATAGGTATCACATCGAACATTTGGTCCTGCTGGGATTGTCACATCTGGAACAGGTCCAGTAGAAGGTGCGAAGTCCAAAAAGGTATCTTCTGCATTAATTCTACATTCAATTGCATAACCATTCATCTTTAGATCTTTTTGTTTGAATGGAAGTGGTTCTCCATTTGCAATATCAATCTGCAATTTAACAAAATCCAATCCTGAAACCATTTCACTGATAGGATGTTCTACTTGTAGTCTTGCGTTAATTTCAATAAAATAAAATTCACCAGAGTCTGCTCTCAAAAATTCTGCTGTACCCAGGTTAGTATAATCAACAGCTTCTGCTGCTTTAACAACTAATTCACCAATTTCTTCTCTTTTTGCAGCATCTACGACAGGTGATGGGGTTTGTTCAATTAATTTCTGATTTCGTCTTTGAATGGAACATTCTCTCTCAAATAGATGGACTGCATTGCCATGATGATCTCTACACATTTGATATTCAATGTGTCTTGTTTTTTCTAAGAATTTTTCAACAATAATTGCAGATTTTCCTACAGCAGAAATAGATTCAGATGTTACTGTTTCAAAACCTTCTTGCAATTCTTTATCATTAGTAACTAATCTAATTCCACGACCTCCACCACCATAAACGGATTTCAAGAGTACAGGATAACCAATTTCATTTGCAATTTTTTCTGCTTCATCGGCAGTATCTACTAGTCCTGGACTTCCAGGAACTGTTGGAACTTTAGCTTTTAACATTGCAGCCTTACATTCCATCTTATCACCACACAGATTCATCGAATCAGCAGATGGGCCAATGAAAGTGATTTTATTTTTTTCACATAGTCTTGCAAAGTCATCGTTTTCAGAAAGAAAGCCATAACCAGGATGAACAGCATCTGTTCCGGAAGACAACATTACTTCAAGAATTTTTTCTTGATTAAGATATGATTTTGCAGGAGCTGCTTCACCAATATGATAAGATTCATCAGCTTTCTTTACATGTAAAGAATTGTAATCTTCATCAGAATATACCGCAACAGTCTTTATACCTAATGCATTACATGTTCTGATTACTCTAAGAGCAATTTCTCCTCTATTTGCGATAAGTACTTTCTCAATCATTTTTAATCACAAATTGATATTTCCATGTTTTCTAGGAAGTTGTTTTTCTCTCTTGTTTGCTAGCATTTTGAGTGCTTTTATTAACATAGGTCTTGTTTCTGCAGGATCAATTACGTTATCTACGGTTCCATGAGATGCTGCAACATAAGGATTTTCAAATTTTTCTGTAAACTCATCGATTAGTTGTTTCTTTAGTGCTTCAGCATCATCTGCAGCTGCCAATTCTTTTCTGTTCATGATTTTTACCGCAGCCTCACCACCTAATACAGCACAACGTGCAGTTGGCCACGCATAATTAATATCAGTTCTAAGATTTTTGCTTCCCATTGCAATGTATGCACCACCATATGCCTTTCCAATTACAAGTGTAATTCGTGGAACAGTTGCCTCACAATATGCATAAAGCAATTTGCTTCCATGTCTAATTATACCGTTATGTTCTTGGTTTGAACCTGGCATGTAACCTGGTGTATCTACCAAAGTGATAATGGGAATGTTAAATGCATCACAAAATCTAATGAAACGTGCGGCTTTGTTTGATGAATCAATATCAAGTGCACCTGCAAGATGCATTGGATTGTTTGCAATAATACCAACTGCTTGTCCATCCATTCTACCATAACCTACAACAATATTTGGTGCAAACAATTCATGAACTTCAAAGAATTCATGGTTATCAACAATAGAATTAATGATATCTTTCATATCATATGGTTGTAATGGATTTTCTGGAATAACGTTAATTAGATTATGATCTAGTCTATTTGGATCATCATCAGTTTTTATTTTTGGTGGTTCTTCAGAATTATTTTGTGGAATATAAGAGATCAATTTCTTGATGCAATCCATACATTCGTATTCGTTTTGTGCAACAAAGTGCGCAACTCCACTTTTTGAACCATGTGTCATTGCACCACCAAGATCATCAAATGAAATTTCTTCACCTAAAACTGTCTTTACAACATCAGGGCCTGTAACGAACATTGTTCCTGCTTTTTCTACCATGACGACAAAGTCAGTCATTGCTGGAGAATACACTGAGCCTCCTGCAGATGGACCAATACTTGCTGTAATTTGAGGAACAACTCCTGAAGCTAGTTGATTATGATAAAAGATATCTGCAAATCCATCAAGACTCATAATTCCTTCTTGAATTCTTGCACCGCCAGAATCCATAATTCCAATAACTGGACATCCAGTTCTAACTGCATGATCCATTAGTTTAGTAATTTTTTTGGCACCCATTTGACTTAGAGTTCCACCAAGGACTGTAAAATCATAAGCAAATACGAAAATTTGTCTGCCATTGATTGTGCCATAGCCACCAACTACACCATCAGTGAAGAACTTCTTTTTCTGCATATCATATTCATGGTAGTGATGAGTTACCATTGGATCAATTTCGGTAAAACTGCCCTCATCTAACAGAAGATCGATTCTTTCTCGTGCAGTTAACTTACCTTTATCATGTTGTGCTTTGATTCGGTCTTGACCACCACCTTGTTGAGAAATTTTGTGTTTATTACCAAAATCTTCAAGTTTTTTAGAATGCATGATGGTGATCTAATCAAATACGGTTTCCTATATTAATTTAGTTTGTAAAAATTTTGGTTGAATTTTTTTTTAAAATAATTGCCAGATCAGTTAGAATTTTAGAGAATTATGAGTTAATAATTGGAAATTTTTTGTTGGTTGCCTTTTGATATAAATTAAAGATGTCCTTTTGTTCACTGCATTTTTTACACACACAAAACTGAGAAACATTTGCAATATCGCAGATATCTTGAAACTCACATTGAGAGCACCCAGCAGGACCGCCACAAACTATACACTGTAATTCATTAATTTCAGCACATTTTTCATGCTTAACACCAAGTCCTTTTGCCCAAAGGCCAATTTCATTAATTTCTATTTTTTCATTACATACAATACAAGTACCTGGAAATTTCATAGGTATTTTTCTCCAGCTCATTGCATCAATTCAATCTCCTTATCAATAATATCTCCAAATGTTTCCTCCAGTTCTAATTCTAATGTTTTATTTTTTATACAAAATAAAACAAAAGGTAAACCAATTGTAACAAAGGCACTAGAAGACAAATGTAATTTTTTTGCCATAACAGATGATAGTGATTTTATTTTAGCACCATCCCAACGAATTCTATTAAGTAAAGGCCATGAAAGATTGTATTGTGCATATCTAATCCTATCATCGTTTTCATAAAGTTTAATCAAAACATCATTAAGATATCTTAATAATCTCCAGTTTTGTGTTTTTATAATTTTGCCATAAAGCATGTCAGCTTCAGAAATGACTTCCAAGTATTTTGCAAGAGCATTATTGTCTAAATTACTTGTAATTATGCTAGAATAAAACGCATTTATTTTTTCCCTTGGATCAATTTGCATAGAATACAAAACAATTCTAGCTTCTTCAAGTGATTTTGCTTTAAAAAATGCATTAACACCTTCTTCAACATCAATATTTTCAAATGTTGTTTCTGTTTGCGGATTAAATCCGGTTACAAATGATTGTGTTAAATTAATCATCGAACGAATGTCACCTCGAGATTTATCAATTACTTTGATTAAAGAGCCAGGACTAAGATTTGCATTTTCTTTTTTCAAAATATTTTCTAAATAAACTCGAAGAAGACGGGGTGGAATTTTTTTGAAAGAAATTATCTTAACTGCTTTTTTGATATTTTTCATTTTATCAGCAGAGTCATCATTTGCAGCTAGAATAATTGGCACAGTTGGTTCTTTTAGAATATCAACTAGTGCTGCAACACCACCATAATCTCCACGGCCATGAATTCCATCAACTTCATCAACAAATATCATAGGAGTTCCAAGTACGCTTACATTACCTAATACAGGAGTGAGAATTTCATTTATTCTAGATTTGCTTCTAACATCACTTGCATTAAGGCCAATCATATCATAACCAAATTGTTTGGCTACAAGAAATGCAATAGTGGTCTTGCCTATTCCAGGTGGGCCAACTAAAAGTAGAGGTTTTGTTCCTTTCTTCCACTTTGCAAACCATTCCATAATTACTGAACGAGTTTCTTCATTTCCAACCATATCAGAAATCTTCTGAGGTCGATATTTTTCAGACCACATCAATGTAAATCACTTAGGAAGTTTTGATTCAAATTCAGGCCATTTGTTAGCCTTTTGTAATTGATTATACCAATATTGATTATAATGATCAACAGTTAAGAATAAAAATTCTAAGAATTCCTTATGAGAGAAACCGTCAGGAAGTAATTCTATTGCAAGTCTTGCATCTTGTAAATACAGATTACTTTTTTCCAAAGTTATCTCAAATCCTTTTTTGACATCATTTGCTAATAATGAATAATAAAGTGGCCATGAAGGAATTTTTACAAATCCATTTTTAATAGAGTCTTCGATCTCATTTCCACAACCAACACCTTCAGCAGCTCTTGCCATTCCCAAATAGAAAATTTCCCCAAGAGGTCGTTCAGCCAACGCCATATTTCTTCCTGCAGTTCCCATTACTGCACGATATTTTTTATAAGAAAGTGTCATCTCTTCTTCAGTAATTTTTGTTGGTTTTGATTTTAATTTTTCATCAAGGTATTGTCCAACTCTTGCATCTTTGAATCCTTCTTCAAATTCTTTTAGAACCACATCTCCACCTTTAGAAATTTTATCACGAGCTAGTTTCAGAATATATGGATTCATTAATTTGTAATCATCAAGATAATCTAAATCTTCATCTTTGTCTACAATTCTATCCATTGGTTCACTAAGATCAATTGCCAGAATATGACCTTCAACCATATCTTGTCTTAATTGAGGATCATTTCTACCAGAATATTCTGCAGCTCCATCAAAAAGAGCATTAAAGACAGGAAAGGTCATTTTAACAAAATTAGAATTTAAAATTCTGAGTACTCTATCTTTTAGAACGTCAGGACTTTCTAATTTTGATTTTACAGGCTCAATTTCAGAGGCATTTAAAATAATTTCAGTGGAACCGACTTCATCTGCAAACGCTTGTTGTGTTGAATTGGGATCAGTATCAGATTTAATTTCATTAAGAAGACCTCGAGTAAATCTATCTGCAAAGTTTGGAAATTCGTTTTCTGTTTCTTCCTTGTATTTGTTAAATAATTTGTATCCTTTTGATTTGAACAAGCCTTGTTTCATAATTTGTTTGCCAGGTTTTGTACTCATTAGAGCTTCTTTACTTACAACAGATTGATCTTTACCACTCACAAACTTTAGCTCCCGTATTGTTATTTATGCTTTCAAGACAAATATTTTTCTTCACTTAAATTACGAATCAAGTATACTTTTTGTTATGGAAGTAATTGAAATTCTTCGCGAAGTTTCAAACAAGATTTATGAAAATGTAAAAGATCTTGCAGGAACTGAACATGCTGCAGGAGATTTTGGAAGAGGTGCAGGGGGAGATATTTCAAGAAACATAGACATTATTGCAGAGAAAACAGTTATTGATTATCTAAAAGAAATCAATTTTCCATGTGTAGTTTTAGGTGAAGAGTGTGGCAGAGTGGAATTATCAAAAGAACCAAAAGGATTTGTTATCATGGATGCAATTGATGGTTCTGCAAATGCTGTTAGAGGAGTTCCTTTCTTTTGCAGTTCATTAGCTTTTGCAACAGAAAACAAACTTAGTTCTATTACAGATGGAGTAATCACAAATCTAGATAATGGTGAGATGTATTGGGCGTCTAAAAACAAAGGTTCATTTTTCAATCAAGAACAAATGAAAGTGCACGATAGGGATCCTATTTACAAAATTATTGGAATCAATACATCAGGTGCAACAACAGAATTAATGAAGAAGCTTCATCCCATATTTGAAAATCATAATCACACAAGACATTTTGGTGCTAACGCTCTTGAGATGGCATTGTTTGCAAGAGGATTAATGGATATTTTTATTGATTTACGAGATAAAATTAGAATTCAAGACATTGCAGCAGGTTATCTGATTGTAAAAGAAGCAGGAGGATTGCTTTTAGATGCAGATCTTAATCCACTTGATGCGGATCTAAGCTACGATACAAGAGTTTCTTTTATTGCAGCTGCAAATCAAAAAATTCTTGATGAGATAATGTCACAGATCAATGAATAAATTTTCAAATATTCGTTAAGAAATTAATTTTTTTTCATAAAGTATAACAGAAATATATTTATCCAAAGTAACGAAAAAACTTGTTGTATGGTTAGTGAGACAAAGGCCAAGGTCGTTTATAGAGAATTATTAAAAGAAGATCTTGTAATTATTAGATTAGTTCCTGAAGGTGGAATGCCGGAGTACAAAACTGGGCAATTTTTAACAATAGGAGTTCCAATACCAGCTGAGAAAAAAATTGTAAGAAGAGCATATTCAATTGCATCACATCCAGAAAATAGAGAGTATTTTGAATTTGTAATTAGATGGGTGAGAAAACCACTTCCAGGCAGAGTAACTACAGAATTATTCTATGCAAGTGTTGGCGATGAAGTTTGGTTAGGAGATCCAAGTGGAACTGCGTTACAAATTAGTGACGTACTACCAAATGGACAAGAGGATAAAAGGAGAGTGATTTGTGTTGGTGGTGGTACAGGTATTGCACCATTTGTTGCATTTGCAAAACATTTCCATGACATAAATGATAAACGAGAAATTGTTGTATTGCATGGTGCCAGTTATGTTGATGAATTAAGTTACAAACGTTTCTTTACAGATTTAGAGATGGAAAGTGAAAGGAGAGGAAGAGATCAATGGAACTTTAGATACAGAGCAGCAATCAGTAGACCAAAAGAATTCTTCAATAGATCTTGGAATGGTCACGTAGGTAGAGTTGAATCATTTTTTGCACCAGACAAAAAAACAGGATTATCCCCTGTAGAAGAGATGGTTGGTGAGAAAATTACCCCCGAAAATACAATAATCTACATTTGTGGTTATCAAGGAACCATTGATGGAGTAATTGATTCTCTAGGTCCACAAGGCTTTGTTACTGAACATGAAAAGAAGCCAGATGGTAGTTTTGGAATCAAGTTTGAATCATACGGATAAACATTAACAAATAATTTTCATTTTTGAGACTATCAAACTCATGTTAATACTACCTGTGGATTTTTATATTGAAAGTATTTTTGCAAATGCATGGCAGAACTAAAGTGCAGAGATTATGGTTTTGAATGTGATTTTGTAGCTAGTGGAGACATGGAAGAAGTAATTGAAAACTTTAGAAATCATACTGATGAAGAACATGGAATTGATTATTCTAAAGAAGCTATTATGCAATTTCTACTAAGAAAACAGGGCCTCTAAGAAATTAATTTTCTAATTTTTGCATTCTAATTGACAATACAGGTAACTCTTTTTCTATAATTTTTTCAACTGCAGGAACAATACCTTTTCTAGCTTTAACACTTTCATCATATATTTCTGCAATTTGGTCTCTGAACAATAATTTAATTCCTGGAAGAGATGTAATATCCTCATTTACAGCTCTTGGTTCGGAAATATCCATGATAAGAGTTCCTTTCTTCTTTTCTTCCATAACTAATCTAATTCTTTCATGAGTGATAATGAAATAATCAGCGGTTGTTGCAACAAATACAATATCATATTTATCCAAACCAGCTAACGCATCTTCAAAATTTACAGGTGTTCCACCTACAATTGTTGAAAACCCTGTGGCTCTATCAATAGTTCTACTTGCAACATCATATGCAATTTCTTTCTTGTTTAGTGTTTTGGCAACTTGAGCAGCAGCCTCACCAGTTCCTAATAACAATACTTTCTTTTTTGCATCCAAGCCAGCTTTTTCATCTACTAATTTTACTGCAACATCGCCAAGAGATATTACATCTTTTTCAATTCCAGTAGCATCCCTCATTTTTCTGGCTAATCGGATAACGCTATCAAATAATTTGTTAAGTGTTTTCCCTGAAGTTCCGGCTTGTTTTGCTTTTTCTAAGGATTGAGTAATTTCATCATAAACTTCTCTCTTTCCTATAACAAAAGAATCAAGTCCTGCAGCTAAACGTAACAGATGAAGATATACATCATTGCCCTTATAGACTTCAATTGTTTGATCAAAATGATCAATATCTATTTGTTCCAATGCAGACAATGATACCCATGTATCTTTGACTTGATTTAAGACAAGGCCTTTAGCTTCATTTCTTCTGGCATCAGGAGAGTCTTCATCTTCCATATTACTCACAATAAAAATTTCAACTCTACTTGCAGTTTGAATTATGATACATTCATCAACACCGGGAATTTTTTTGAATTCTTCACATGCTGCGCCTACATCTTTGAATGCAAATTTTGACAGAGAATAAATTGGAACATTTTTGAAAGTTACTCTCATATTCATTACATCAAAATTTACATTACCCAAATCATATCATCCTCATTTTGTGATCTTAGCTCTACCGCCTCTAGCTGTTCTAAATACATTCATACCAATAAAGTAATTTTCATGTAATGATTCTAAGTAAACAATTTCATCTTCTGTAGCTTTAATTTCTTTTTCAGTTGCATCTGGATTATTCTTTAAGGTTTCAAGTTTTAATTTTGTAACTTCTAAAAGTTCATCTACACCTCTTTCATAATTAGATTTTCCTTCAAATTCTGGACTCAAAACATGGTCAGGTACATATTCAGGTGTTTGATCATGTGGAGTTTCTGCTTGTCTAGTAAGTGAATCTTGTTGTTCTGCAGTAAGAATTGGTCGTGGGAAACGTTCTTCTTTTTCTAACCAAAATTCAGGTTCACCCATTTCACGTCTGAAAATCTCTTCACTTTGTCGTTTAAACGTATAATCAGCGGCTTTAGCTGCTTCTGCCTTTACTTCAGCTGCAATTGCTTTGTATTCTTCTTCTGCTGCAGCTTCAGCCTCAGCTTTTGCTGCTTCTGCTTTTGCCAGAGCTTCTTTTGCTGCAATTTCAGCTTCTTCTGCTGCTTTTGCTGCAGCTTCTGCTTTAGCAATTGCTTCAGAGGCTTTTGCTTCTTCTGCTGCTTTTGCTGCAACTTCTGCCTTTTCTGCAGCTTCTGCTTTTGCTTTTTCTACAGAGTCTGTTTTTGCAGCATCTTCAACAGATGGTTTCTCAGATGTAGAATCTTCAGCAGGTTTTGCTTCTTCAGATTCTTTTTTCTCTTCTGACAACAAAATAATCACAAATTTGCCTGAATTTTAATATTCTTGTGATAACGACTGTAAACCATTAGTTTTAGAACAATAAATTATGAAAAAACAATTTTGATCGGTTGCAAAAATGATTTCAAATGAATAAATGAAAATAATGGCGCCCTCGGCGGGATTTGAACACGCGTCTCAGCCGTGACAGGGCCGAATTCTAGACCGGGCTATACTACAAGGGCACAAGTTCATTGAGTCAAATTGCCAGATTAAAAGTTTCTGTCACAACAAAAAATTTTGTAAAAGACTAAATTATACACGTAAAGCATTTTTTGTGAGGGTCTATGGCGCAGCCAGGTAGCGCACCGGACTTTTAATCCGGTTGTCAAGGGTCCGAATCCCTTTAGACCCGCTACTTTTTTTATTTTTGAATTATTTCATCTATCTGTTTTTTCAAATCATTAAGAGAAGAGTTAATTTTGTTTTCTCTATGAGTGATTTTAGTTCTAAAATCATTGATTTTACTGAGTCTGTCAGAAATCATCCTTTTTTGTTCATCATATCCTGAAGAACCAAAAGATTTTCGTTCCTTAAGTGAGGAGACAACAGTTGTAGAAGAGAGAATTTTTGAAACCAGTTTAGAATCAACTTTTGTGCCAGTCACAGATTTTTTGATGTCAGAAGAAGTTAGTTTTGAAAGAGGTTTTTTTGAGGCATGTGCCAATTGAACCAATGAGCCTGCAATTTTATGAGTTTCACGGAATGGAATTCCTTCTTGAACTAATTTTTCTGCAACATCTAAAGCAATAAGATTACTTGATTCTGTCACTTTTTTCATTTGTTTTTCATTAACTTTCAAAGTTAGAAGCATTGATTTGAAAATTAACAAAGCACTAATTGAAATTTTTGAGGTAGACCATATTGAAGATTTTATTTGTTGTAAATCACGACCGTAACCAGATGCCAATCCTTTGATAGTAGATAGGATTGCAGTAAGATTTCCAATTACTTCGGCTGTTTTTCCACGAGTTAATTCCAAAATATCAGGATTTTTCTTTTGAGGCATTACACTTGAAGGGGATGTAAATTCATCAGATAATTCAATAAAAGAAAATTCAGTTGTAGACCATATAACAAAATCTTCAGCAATCTTACTTAGATTAGTCATTAAAATTGCAATCATTGAAATGTATTCTGCTACAAAATCACGGGTACTGGTTGCATCAAGTGAATTTTCAACTACACCATCAAAGCCCAACATCTTGGCAGTGCTATTTCTATCAATCTGAATACTTGTTCCCCCAACAGGTCCGGCTCCAAGTGGGCTTTGATTTATTCTTTCAAAAGTTCCATAAAGTCTCTGAAAATCCCTAGATAAAACATCTGCATGTGCAAGAAGGTAATGAGAAAACAGACCTGCTTGAGCTTGTTGAAGATGAGTGTAAAGAGGCATGATTGTTTTTTGATGATTTTTAGCCACAGAAACAAGAGCTTCAATGGCGTCTAAAAGGTAATTACAGATAATGTTGATATCATCTCTAATCTTCATCCTAATATCTAAAACAACTTGGTCGTTTCTTGATCTTGCAGTATGCATTTTACCCCCACTTGCCATCCCAGCTTTTTTGATCACTAGTGATTCAATTAGTTCATGAATATCTTCAGCACCTGAAGATGAATCGAATGTTTCATCTTTTAAGCTCTCAAGAGAAGAGAGAATTTTTTTTGCATCATTTTTTGTAATAATCTTTTGTTGATATAACATCAATGTATGAGCTTGACTTCCAAGAATATCATAGAAAGCAATTGTAGAATCATCGTCAATTGAGGATACATAATCTAAAGTAATATCACTCAAATCATTGCCAAGACGAGAACGATACATCAACTAAGGTTCTAGAATGGTTATATATAGCATCGACGCTTTTGCCCACATGAGTCAAGATATCAAACAGCTTCGGGTAAAACTCTTCGATGAGTTGTCAAAGATTGTAGATCCAGAAATTAATACATCAATTGTAGAACTAGAATTAATTGATGAGGTAGACATCAATGATAGCAATGTTAAAGTTGATTTGCACTTAACAAGTCCATTCTGTCCAGCAGTATTTGGTTTTAAAATTTGTCAAGATATACATGACAATCTTTTGAAAGTAGACGGAGTCGATGATGTTAAGGTAAATGTCTCAAATCACTTTATGGCAGAACAGATCAACAATCAAGTAAACAATAGCCCAAATCCAAAAAAAACTTAGTTAGCTTCTAAAACCAAGCATATATCCTCTAAGAAGTTGAATCCCCATTGCGGGATCTACACCTTTTGGACATACCTGACTGCAAGAGCCTGCAAAATGACATCTCCAGATACCATGAGAGTCATCGATAATTTTTAGTCTGGAATCTTTTCCTTTATCTCTGCTATCTGCAACATAGCGATATGCCTGAGCAAGAGCTTGTGGACCAACAAATGAAGAGTCAGTGGCCATAGTAGGACATGCAGAGTTACATAATCCACATTTGATACAATTTGCAAATTGGATGTATTGTTCTAACTCCTCAGGAGATTGCATGAATTCTTTTGCATCAGATTCTAATTCAGTGTCATCTCTAACTAGGTATGGTTTGATTTTATGATGAGTATCAAACAATCTTTCAAATTTTACAGCTAAATCACGAATAATTGGAAAGTTGTTCATTGGTTCAACCGTAACAACATTTGAATCAAGTTCACTAATTTTTGTAAAGCATGCAAGTCGTGGTTTTCCATTAATTATCATTCCACATGAACCACATGTTGCTTGTCTGCATGAATAACGAACAGCAACTGAATGATCAAAATGTTTCTTTACATCAAGAATTGCTTCAAGTACTGTAGTCCATTTTTCATATGGAACAGTGAATTCCATGAATTGTTTTTCGCTATCTTTTTTAGGATTATATCTTGCAATTCTAAGAGTAATTGATTTTGAGGATTGTTCATCTGCAATACTAGAAACTTGTGCCATCTCTATACCATCCCCATGTTAGTCATAATAATTGTTCGTGAACCATATGCTATTAAGGCAAACATGGCTGCAAGACATCCATAAGAAACTGTTTTTTCATATACACGTCCTTGTTTAAGTTCTAACAAGATCACTCTGAGTCCATTAAATCCATGAACTGAAAGCAATACTAAGATTAATTCTAACATTATTGCGTAAGGAATGAATTTGTAATTTGCAAGAACTGTATCATATTCTAATGAGTCAGCAAATCCCATAGTCATACGCATCAATATGTGAACTGCAACCAAAGCAACTGCTGCCAAAGCAGTTCCATAGTGGATTTTCATTATTGTGCTTTCTCTCATTTTATTCACCAAACATTACGGCTAATCCGTACATCATAGCAACAGCAGCAAGAATTATTGCAGAATAGATTCCTATTTTGTGTCTATAGTTTTGAGATGCTGGATCATAAGGATAATCAGGTCTTGATGGCTTTCCAACACCAACTCCACCATGCCCCAACATTACTCTAATTCCATTAACAGTATGAAATACACACATCGCAATCACAATTGCTAATATAATGTGCCCCTCAGTAGTTTGAGTTAATTCTAAAAACTCATTCCATCCTACTCGCCCTCGTAAAATATTACTAGTTTCATAAATATGACCTATAAAATATGCCAATAATCCCAATCCGCTTAATCTCATTAACCAGTAAGCTACTCTTTCGATTCCATAACGACAGGGATTAGCCATTCCTTTGATGCCTTCTTTATGTTCGTCTTGAGCCATTAATACTTCCTCTCCACAGGCTGATACTTAGTGATTGTTACTGGATATGTCTTCATAATTGGTTCGTTTGGATCATAGTAAGCAAGTGTGTGATGTAAAAAGTTTGCATCATCTCTTTTAGTATAATCAGTTCTTGCATGGGCACCACGTGATTCTTTTCTATTAATTGCACCAAGCAAAACAATTTCAGCTACTCTAAACATAGAATCTAATTCCATCACATTTGAAAAATTGGTGTTATACTCTTTTGCTTTATCATCTACATGTTTCCAAGTTTGTGCTTTTAGTTCTCTAATTCTCTTAAGACCTGCAACAAGATCAGTTTCGTTTCTGTAAACATATGCTTTCTCATTCATAGTATCAGTTAATTCTTGTCTAATTTCATATGGATTAGTATCACCATTTCCTCGAAATATTCCATCATAGATTCTCTTTTCTTCTGCTGCAACTAAATGATGAGGCCATTGATCTGCAGTGGTGTTTTTCATAGCATAATCTGCCGCAAGTTCGCCCGTAATTTTACCCCAAACAATACATTCAGAGGTAGAGTTTGCACCTAATCTGTTTGAACCATGAACGCTATTACATGCGGCTTCACCTGCTGCCCAAACACCTTGGATTTCTGTTGCACCATCAATATCAGTATGAAGTCCACCCATCATGTAATGACAAACAGGTCTAATGTCAAGTAATTCTTGAGCAGGATCAATTCCAGAAAACTTGATTGAAATTTCTCTGATTCCACCTAACTTTTCTTTAATCTTTTCATCTCCAATATGTCGCAAATCAAGTTTCATACAATCAACTCCTGTTTCATGTTTGAAACCACGACCTTCTTGAATCTCAGTTATAATTGATCTTGATACAATGTCACGTGGAGCTAATTCCATTTTTCCAGCAGCATAAGTTTTCATAAAACGTTCGCCTTTGTTGTTAAGTAGATAACCGCCTTCACCTCTTGCACCTTCAGTAATCAAAATACCAGAGGGTAAAATTCCTGTTGGATGAAATTGTACAAATTCCATATCTTTGAGTGCCATACCAGCACGTAAGCCCATATCCAAACCATCAGGAGTTGAAGATAATGCATATGTTGAAAAACTATACAGCCTTCCAGCACCGCCAGTTGCGATAATGAGGGCTTTTCCCTTAATTGTGTAAAATGTTCCCGAACCTAATTCAATTGCAGTAAGACCCATGAATTTTTTTCCATCATGAATTATAGATGTTGCAAACCATTCGTTAAGATATTCAATATTTTCAAATTTTTGACATGTATCATACAATGTTTGCATTTCAAAGAAACCAACTTTGTCTGATGCATAAGTCGCTCTAGGAAAACTATAACCACCAAAATTACGTTGATCAATTCTCCCATCTTCTTTTCTAGACCAAGGCATACCCCAATGCTCTAATTGATGAATTTCTTTTGGCATTTCAACACAGAGTCTTTCTGCAACATCTTGGTCTGCAAGAAAATCACTACCTTTTACGGTATCATAAACATGAGATTCAATTGTATCTCCGGCATCTTCTTGAATGACTGCAGCAGTTCCACCTTCTGCAGAAACAGAATGAGATCGCATTACCTGCAATTTTGAAACAATTCCGATTTTCAGATTCGGTCCTTTTTTTGCAGCTGCAATTGCTGCTCTAAGGCCAGCTAATCCAGAACCACAAATTATCAAATCAAACTCGATTGAATCGACCATTTTAAGACAAACTTGCTTGAGGCGAGATAAATATGTAGTAATTGTTAGGAATGATCCAAAATATTCATATATATCACTAGTGATATCACTAGTGATGATTTCAGAATGGTTTCAAAGAGTAGGGAGCTCAGTCCCTAGAGGATTTTCAAGATATTTCATACTAGAATTGTTAAAGAAAAAAGAGCACACAGGAAAAGAAATCATCAATTATGCAGCAGAACAAAGCAATGGAATTTGGAAACCATCCCCAGGTCTGATCTATCCTCTGTTAGGCAGACTGTTAGACGAAGGATTGATTCAAGAGACAAAAGATGGAAAATATCAATTAACAGAAAAAGGTGCAGAAACTGCTCAGGATGTTGACAAGGTCAATGATATTGTAAAAAAGCAATTAGATGTTCTTTTTAGATTAGGAAATGTTGGAAGATTTGTAGCAATGGATGTACTTGAAAAAATATCTTCAATGGGTGCAATTTTAAGTTCAAATGTTGCAAACATGACTAATGAGGAAACTGAAAAATATAGAAAATTTCTTCAAGAAGAACTAAAGAAAATTGATGCAAAAGATGTGGAAAAGAAAGGCAAAGAGATCAAAATAGAATAAAAATTTTAATCATTATTGCAACTACAGAATTGAATTAAATCCTGTGTTACGTCCAAAATATTTTCAACAAAAATAGGAAAATAGATCTAGTTATATCTATAATAAAGTATTAATTTTTGATTTATGTGACTATTGATTGCAGTTACAACATTATCCAAAGATACAGAATTAACTCAAATTTTATGTGGAATGATTAGTTAGTTTGAGGATTATTTTGATTTAAACAAAGACTAAAACAAAATATCGACATAATGATTTTCTAAAATGATAAATAATTCATAGAGGCAACAAGTTTATGAAAAATTTACGTAGCATGTTAAAATCTAACAAGCCTCTAGTCATTCCTGGGGTATATGATGCAATTGGTGCAAAGATTGCTGAAAAAGTAGGATTTGATGCAATGTTTCAAACAGGATATGGTACATCAGCCACTCTTTTTGGAATGCCAGATTATGGATTCATAGGAGCCACTGAAACCATTGATAATGCTAGAAGAATTTGTAGAGCAGTTAAAGTTCCAGTAATAGTGGATTCAGATACGGGTTATGGTAATGCACTTAGTGTTTGGAAACTTGTAAAAGAATTGGAATCTGCGGGAGCATCTGGAATTTTTCTAGAAGACCAAAGATGGCCAAAGAGATGTGGACACATGCAAGGAAAAGAAGTTGTTTCACAAGAGGAATATACTGAAAAACTTGGTGCTGCAATAGATGCAAGAGGAAGTAAAGATTTCATAATTGTTGCAAGAACAGATGCAAGAGCAACCGAAGGACTTGACGCTGCAATAGAAAGAGGATTACAAAATAAAAAAACAGGAGCAGATGCAGTGTTTGTTGAAGCACCAAGATCAATTAAAGAAATGAAACAAATTGGAAAATCAATAAATGCACCACTTGTTGCAAACATGATTGAAGGAGGAGCAACTCCAATTAGTTCAGCTCATGAATTACATAAAATGGGATTTAACATAATTTTGTATCCATTATCAGTATTGTTTGCAAATACTTTTGCTACAATGAATATACTTGAAGAATTAAAGAAGACGGGAACAACTTCAAAATACAAAAACAAAGTAGTGAATTTTGATCAGTTTAATGATCTTGTGGAACTTTCTAAATTTAGAAAGATGGAAAAAAAGTATCGTTGATGTAACATATGCCATCAATGGTTTCTTACCAATGAATATGGTGTCTCTTGCTTCGGTTGACATGCAAAATTTGCTATTTAAGGATAATTTAAAGCTAAAAGTGTTTTTTCTAGTATGAAGAAATTTTTTTGAAAAAATTGAACCATTATTAACTAGAAAATTGGATTTTATTTAGAATTTGGAAAATATTTCAAAAGTTTTAGAATCTGGAAACAGTCAACAAAAAATCAAAATTTTAGAAACTTTAGATGAAACAGATGATCCTGAAATTTTAGAAAAAATTATTTCAAAATTAGATGATGATGATATTCAAGTAAGAGGAGAGGCATTTAGTTCACTTGTATTAAATAAAAATAAAATTACAAATTTTTTAATTAAAAATTTGAATTCTTACAGTAAAAACATTAGGGGTTTTGTAGCACTAGTATTAGCAAATAGAAATGAGACATCAGCAATTCCTGAGATAATAAAGATTGCAAACGACGAACGCTCAATGGTAAAATCATGTGCAATAGGAGCATTAGGATATCTAAAAGCTAAAGAAGCAAAAAATATTTTTTTGAATTCAGTTTTGGATACAAATTTAGAAGTGAGAAAAAGTGCATTACAAGCGATAATTGATCTAAAATTTTCAATTTCTGAAGAAAGAATTAGAGAAATTTCTAAAGATGCAGATTCTGAAATGTTGAAAATGCTTTCTGAATTAAAAAAGAAATAGTGGACCGGAAGGGATTTGAACCCTTGATCCGATGCATGCCATGCACCTATCCTACCAGACTAGACGACCGGCCCATATTCAGAATTCTGAATCAATAACATTTTTCAAATTGGTTATTAACGTTTAGCGGTTTCTAGAAAACAGATGTATAAAATTAACACAATATATTTAACCGTCAAGATTATGATTGAATCGTTATGGTAGTAGATAACAAAGCAACTATCACATATGTTCAGTTATTAAAAGAAGATCTTGTAATTATTAGATTAGTTCCAAAAGAAGGTCCAGTTCCAGAGTATAAAGCTGGTCAATTCATTACGTTAGGATTACCAAATCCTGTAGAGGGTGGAAAAATTGTCAGAAGGGCATATTCAATTGCATCACATCCAGAAAATAGAGAATACATTGAGCTTGTAATTAGATGGGTTAGAAAACCACTTCCAGGACGATTAACTACACAACTATTTAATGCAAAAGAAGGAGATGAAATTCTTTGGCTAAAGCCAACTGGAAGAGCATTATTGATTAATGAAGAACTTCCAAATGGAGAAAAAGACAACAGAAGAATCATCTGCATTGGTGGAGGAACAGGTCTTGCACCTTTTGTCAGTTTTGCACAACACCTACATGATTCAGGAGATAAACGAGAAATTGTCGTATTACATGGTGCCAGTTATGTTGACGAATTAAGCTATAAAGATCTGTTAACTGAATTAGAAAATGAGAGTATTAGAAGAGGTAAAGATGAATGGAATTTTAAGTACAGAGCAGCAATCAGTAGACCTCAAGAATGGTTCAACAGATCATGGGCAGGTCAAGTTGGAAGAGTTGAAACATTCCTAAGACCAAGAGATAGTGGAATGTCTCCATTAGAAGAATTAATTGGAGACAAAATAACCAAAGATAATACAATATTCTATGTTTGTGGATGGCAGGGTACCATTGATGGTGTGATGGACTTCTTAAAACCAAAGGGATTTGTCACTGAACATGATAAACGCGAAGATGGAAGTTTTGAAGTAAAATACGAATCATACGGATAATATTTTTGAAAAAATCAATCATTGAAATATGAGATTTATTTAGTTAATCTAATTGATTACTGCACTGTATCTTGCACATCTAAATCCTGTAACAAATGCTCATGTAGAAATTATTGAGGAATTAAAAAAAGATGCAGATGTTGTTAAAGTAATGCCTGTTGTTTTTAGAGATGGTGAAAAAGAGATCAATAGTAAAAGTTTTCCATTTAATTTTGAAACTAGAAAAAAGATGTTAGAATCAGTTTTTGGAAATTCTATTCAAGTTACTGATGATTATGCATTTTTTGCACCATTCAAGAAATACATGCCACCTTTATTATCATCAAAATCATGGCAACTAAGAAAACAAATTCTACGAGGAGTCAAAGGAGATTTTTTCTCATACACGGGAGACAAAGCAGAAGGATACATGCTAAAGATATACAGATTAAAACCAAGAGTTGGAGAGAGAAAATCACTTTCTGCAGCATCAGTTAAAGAAAAATTGTATAATGCGGCACTTGGAAAAGAATCATCATGGAAAGAAGATGTTCCAGTAGCTATAGCCAAAGTAATTGAAGAGGATTGGAAAACGGTTGAAAAATTTGCAGATTTGGAAGATATGACCACAAGAGTTGTTGGAATGAAATTTCCCAAAGAGGGTTGGTCAAAATAAATAGAGATTAATACACTAAATGTAAAAATTTTCTATGAAACTTCCACTTTCAAAATATGTTTGGTTTGACGGAAAATATGTTTTAACAGAAAAAGCACAAGTTCCAATCACTACACATGCAATACATTATGGTACATCAGTGTTTGAAGGGATTAGAGCATATTGGAATAGAAAGAATCTCCATGTGTTTAGATTGGATGAACATGTAAAACGATTTAGAAGATCAGGACAATTCTATAATATTTCATTAAATTTCTCAGATAAAGAAATTAGTAATGCCATAACAGGAATTTGTAAAAAAAATAAACTCAAAAAATCGTGTTACATTAGGCCGTTTTATTTTGTGGGAGATTATGGAATTAATCTTCACGTAACTGAAAAAAGCGCCAACAAACGTAGCAATTTTCACATTTCCTTTTGGAGATTTATTTAACAAAAATGGCATTTCAGCAGGAATTGTTTCATGGAGAAAGTTCTCAGACATATCGACCCCACCTCAAGCAAAGATGGGGGGAAATTATCTAAATTCCATCATTGCAACACAAGAAGCAAAAAGAAATGGTGTGGATGAAGCAATTTTACTGGATCATAATGGAAATATCAGTGAAGCACCTGGAGAAAATATCTTTATTGTAAGAGACGGTCAGATGGCAACACCATCACTAGCATCATCAGCGTTAGAAGGAATTACACGTGATGCAGTAATCAAAATTGCAAGAGATTTAGACATTGAGGTAGTTGAAAGAGACATTACAAGAAGTGAACTTGTAATGTCTGATGAAGTGTTTTTGACAGGAACTGCAGCTGAAATCACACCCATAATTTCGCTTGATGGAAAGAAAATTAGCAATGGCAAATCAGGAGACATTACAAAGAAGATGATGGATGAATATACAGACATAGTAATGAACAAAAATGATGACTATTCTCATTGGTTGACTGCGGTGTATTAAATGAAAATTGTACAAATTGGTACAGGTGGATGGGGTAAAAATCATGCCAGAGTTTTATCAGAACTAGGAGTACTATGCGCAATTTGTGATACCAATGAGCAACGTAGTAAAGAGTTTGGAGAAAAATATCATGTCAATCACTATACGTCATTTGAGGACATGTTAAATTCTGAAGAATTTGAAGGGGCGTTTGTAGTAACACCAACATCTACTCATGCAACCATTGCAAAAAAATTGCTTGAAGCAAAAAAACATGTTTTTGTTGAGAAACCTCTTACATACAAAACAGAAGAAGGCGAAGAGCTTGCAAAGATTGCAGAAAAAAATAAAGTAATTCTGACATGTGGATACATAGAGAGATTTAATCCAGCAGTGGATGTTGTAAAAAGTATGGTTAAAGAAAAAAATATGGCGATTTGATTATGCTTGAATTTCACCGTGAAAATAGAATGCCACTTCACATAAAAGATGTCGGGATAATCTATGACACATCAGTTCACGATATTGATACTGCAAACTGGTTATTTGATGAAATGCCAAATGTGGTATTTGCAAGATCAGGACAAATAAAACATGAGCATGAGGATTTTGCAACAATTATGTTAGGATACAGAGATAACAAAGTTGCAATCATCACATCAAATTGGATTACACCAAAAAGAATTAGAAAGTTTCATGCAATTTGTAATGATGCAAGAATATCATCGGATTTTATTACACAAGAAATTAAAGTAGAAAAACAAGAGGATGTTGAAATCATAGACAATGAAAAACAAGAACCATTGTTAAGAGAAATTCAAAGTTTTCTTAATGCAATTAAAGGTAAAAGTGAACATATTGTGAAAGCACAGCAAGCAGTTAATGTTTCAAAAATTGCTGAAGCTGCACTTTTATCTAGTCAGAAAGGAGTTCCAATATACTTAGATCTAAAATGAACAAAAACATGATGGATATATTGGCATGTCCAATTGACAAAAGTCATCCTTTAGAATTATTTGAAATAAAAGAAAAAGACAAAATAGTATCAGAAGGTGCTTTGTTTTGCTCAAAATGCTCTAGATTCTACCCAATAATTGAAGAGATTCCAATCATGCTGCCTGATGAACTTAGAGATAAAAAACAGGAGATGGATTTTTTGAAAAAATTTAAGGATAAACTACCTGAAAAAATTATTACAAAGGCAAACCCATGGCATTTGTAGAAAATGGTTACAAACTTTATTTCAGATAAAGCAAAAATTGGAGAGAATGTATCGATTTGGCATTTTACTTATGTTGGCGACAATGTAGAAATTGGAGACAATTGTAAGATCGGTTCACTTGTTCATATTGATTATGATGTAAAAATTGGAGAGAATACAAAGATTGAAGGGTCAGCATACATCCCACCACTTTCAATAATTGGAAAAAATGCTTTCATTGGTCCATCTGCAGTTTTAACAAACGATCCTTACCCAATGTGTGATAAGATGGTTGGAGTTACAATTGAAGATGGGGCAATTATTGGAGCACGTGCAGTGATCAAAGCTGGAGTTACTGTTGGAAAAAACAGTGTTGTTGCGATGGGAGCAGTTGTAACTAGAGATGTTCCAGAAAATGTTGTTGTAATGGGATCACCTGCTACAATCAGAAAAACTAGAGAAGAATACGATAAAAAACAAAAAGAATGGTTAGAAAGTTAGGACTTAATCTCTTTTCTAAATATCCAGTTTTTCATCTTTGATAAAACTAGAATCCAAATCACCACAAGAATAATTGCAATTATTGCTTTGATTACAGATGCAATAAACCAGTTCATATCACCATAACCTGTAATAGTTATTGGGCCTAACAAAGTAACAATAATCCCACCACCAATGAGAATCAAAACCCACATTGCAAACAAGAATCCATAAAGTCCAGCCTTCAAAGTGACACCCCCATCATAAATGCAGTAATTACTGCCAGAATTCCTGAAAATACTGCAAGTTTGAATATTGCAAACCCTACTTGTTTTTCTGATAGTGGCCCACCTGCTAGAATCAACCTCACCAAAGTAACAGGGGCTGTATTATCGTCAGTTGCTTTTAGTTTGAAATCATCAGTGTGATCTACAGGTTTTCCTTTGATTTGTCTGTGTTCCACTATTCGTTTTACGCTGGATAGGAACAAAAAGGAGTTGATTACTGCAGGGAGTAATGCAACTGCTGCAATTATTTCCACACCACCAACTATTGCAATAGAACCATACATAGCACCAAGCGTAAGGGCTCCCGAATCACCTGGAAAAATTTTGCTTGGGATTTTGTGATATTTGTAAAACGCTAATGAAACAAACCCTAAAGGTAAACTTACAATTGCAATCTCATAGTTTTGTACTATAAACAAACAGATTGACAATGAAAAACTTGCAATTACCATAAATCCACTTGCAACACCATTTAGAACATCAATAGAGTTAATTGTGTTTCCAGTGATTGGAATCATCAAGATTATCAAACCAAGATATAATGCAGGAATTTGTACATCACCAAATAAAGGGAATGCTAAATCAGAATCATATGCACCAAATGCAATTATTGGAATTGCTGCAATTGCAAGTGTTGCAGGTTTGAACCATCCACCCATAACTTTTCTATCATCAACATATCCTATTGCAAATGCAGCAGTCGTTGTAATAATAATTGCAATGATTTCATTTAGTTGTAAAAATGCATATAAGATAATTTCTGAAACAATTATTCCTAAAATGATTGAAGGTCCGCCTGGCCTTACAATCATGATCTCCTCTTTTTTGTTCATGTCTTTTACTGCCATGTTCCTTTTTTCTAGAAATTTGATTAACGGAGGAATAGTTACAAAGACAACAAAAAAGGCAATGAGACATGATACAACTGCCGGAATCACTAAATCAATCAATATCTAACCCTTCGTAACTCTGCCTTAATGTTATCCGCAATGGTTGAACCAATTTTATCTATTTCTGCTAATTTATTCACAGGAATTTTTTCCAAATCATCCAGATTCTTGATTCCATGTTTGAATAGAATTCTTGCCCTAACTCTTCCAATCCCTTTAACCTTGACTAGATCAAGTAATTCTTCTTTGATTCCATAAGATATTCTTCTTCCTAAATCACCTAATTCCTCAAGTAAATCTGCCCTTTCCACATGTTTTGCAATCTCCCTTAGGCAGTAACAAAGCCAATTTCCAGTTTCAGTCATCCTGTGCATATCACCAGACTCAATTCCAAGGCTATCTGAGAGGTTTAGTTCTGTAGATTCAGTAATCCATAACTGAAGAGCTAAAAGGCTTCTTGAGCAATCATATTCTGAAATTGGTTCTAACAATTCTGAAGAATTATTTTCTATCATAAGACTGGCTGTTTCATAGTCTTTTTGCCGAAGTGAGAATTTTGGGAAAAATTCCTCACAATTTGAAATTAAATGTAAAAATCCAAATGTGTGTTTTCTTTCTTTAGATACATTCTCAATTGCATCTCTAAAGTAAGTTGCAGTAAGCGGATCGATGTAAAGCATTGATGTCTTTTTGCCAAATTCAGTTGCAGCGTATCTTTCACCTTTCTTTACAACCAGATGTTGGCTAGAAAGAAAACGTAACGAAATATCAATCGCAAACTTTAGAGTAGGTTTACGGGATTGAATACCACCAAGTGTTTGTAAAAAGAATTCTAAGATTTCTTCTTTTTTAATTCCAGGATGAGTTACAATAACACTGAGTACGTGAGTTCTCAGAGATTTATCATCAGTAATTTTTGATTCAATGGGTTCAGGTTCACCATTAATGTAATACTCAATGAGATCTTCAGCATTACCATTTCCAACAATAATTGATTCTCCATAATCATCGTACTGAGGTCTTCCTGCTCTTCCACATAGTTGCTTATATTCCAAAACGCTAATTGGTCTGTTTGCACCAACTTTTGCATTGTATCTGTTAATATTAGAAATCACAACTCTTCTTGCAGGCAAGTTAACACCTGCAGCTAAAGTTGGAGTTGACGATAACAACTTGATAGTTCCATTTCTAAATTCTGTCTCTATTATTTCTCTACAGTTTTGATTTAGTCCGGCATGGTGAAATGCAACTCCTTTTTTCACTAAAAGTGCCAATGTCTTGACCAATTCGGTATGTTCATTTTCAGATAGAATTTTCTTTGATGTTTTTTCTAACTGATTCATATCTTTTTTTCTAAGATTTGAGATATTGCATCAGATGCCTTTGTTGCAAGAGATTTTGAACGAGTTCTAGTTTCAGCAAAAACTAGTGATTGTCCTCCATCTTTAACGGATTGTACGCCTAAATCAATAGGTGTTCCCCTAATACTGCGCTCAACTTCAAAGGTTGTACCGTCAGCCATAGTTACTTCTCCAGCATCACAAACCCCTTCAGAGAGAGGGACAGGTCTCCAATCATTTTCCACCAAAGTACATCCAAGCCAGTTTGCAATCTCATCGGAATTTGTTATAGTTGCACTAAGACCAACAATCTGAGGTTTTGTTTCTAATAATTTTAGTTGTGTTAGGATCATTTCTAATGTAGGACCTCTATTTTCATCACCAATTAGATGAACCTCATCAGCAATCACTAAACCAATTTCATCAATCCATTCAGCACCATGTCTAATTATAGAATCCATTTTTTCATTAGTTAAAATTAAAATATTATTTTTTTCTAGATTTTTTTCGATATTTTCAAAATCGCCGGTGGAAATCCCAACTTTAATTTTATTTCCTAATGCAATTTTTTCCAATTTTTTAAATTCAGAAAGTTTTTCAGCAGCTAATGCTCTCAAAGGGCTAAGATAGATTACTTTACCTTTATTTTTAGAAAGGTAACTCATCATTCCAAGCATTGCAATCAGTGTTTTTCCACTTGCAGTAGGAGCAGATACTAGTACGCTTTTACCATCAAGTAATCCAGACTTTATGCTGTCAGCCTGTGGCGGATATAGTTTTTCAAAACCCTGTGATTTTAAAAATTCAATTGCAGATTCTGGAAGTTGTAGTTTTTCTATTTTCATACTCGGTTATAGTGACCGGGTTTTGATTCATAAATAGATGCTTCTCTAAGCATTCTTCTAATGTAATTTCTCGCCTCTTCTTCAGTGAACTTTTCACTCTTTTCAAGTTCTTTGACAAAAGCCCTTTCTTCAACTGGAATTTTATTGTCACCTTCAAGACCTTTTAAGACATCCATGAATAGTTGCATTTTCGATACCTCACTTCTAGGCTTTCCTTGTAAGACACCAAGATCAACCTTTCCGGTATTTACATCAACACCAGCATCTTGAAGCATACTTTGAATCAGAAATATTGCACGCTCAGCATCTTCTTCTTCAACCTTGTCTTTCATGAGTAATCTTGCTCTAGCAGTAGAGAGTCTAATGATGCCCTCTAGTTGTCTAGGAGTAACTGTAATCATTTCCTCAGATTCAACATTTCTCATTTGGAGGTAATAATCAAGAATTTTTTGTTCTGCTTCCTTTGTGAGATCAGGAGTTCCACGTTTAGCATATGAAAGGTATTTTGTAAGCAAATCAACATCTACTACAGATCTTTTGTCAGTACCTTGAGGAGTATGTAGTTCTATTATGTGCCTTGCAATCTTTTCATCTTTTTCTTTAGTTGGGATATCCCTTACAACAAAGATCAAGTCAAATCTTGTCAAAAGAGGAATGGGTAAGTTTACATTTTCTGTGATGTTTTTGAATGGATCATATTTTCCATACATTGGGTTTGCAGCAGCTAAAATAGATGTTCTTGCATTTAGAGTTGCAACAATACCACCTTTTGCAATACTTGCAGATTGCTGTTCCATAACTTCGTGTAGTGCACTTCTATCTTCAGGCTTCATCTTATCAAATTCGTCTATGCTTACAAGCCCTTGATCACCAAGAACAACTGCACCAGCTTCCAACATCATAATTCCGGTTTTGTCTCTTACAACTGCAGCTGTAAGTCCTGCAGCAGTTGAACCTCTACCAGAAGTATACAAACCACGTGGTGCAATTCTAGAACAGAATTTTAACATCTCACTTTTTGCAGTACCAGGATCACCAACAAGAAATACGTTAATGTCTCCTCTAATTTTGCTGCCATCACCTAATGATCTTTGATTAGAGCCTACAATTAGTAACAAAATTGCTTCTTTGATTAAAGATTGTCCTTGAATATGAGGGGCAAATGAATCAATTAGTCTTTGATAAACATCAGGACTTGCAGATAATGCTTTGATCATTTTTTCTTCTTCAGGAGAAATTTCTTCTCTTTCAATTTTTCTTGAGGTTTTAGAACCACGTCCACCCAAGAATTCAATATTATTTCCCTCAATTCTTAACCTATACAATCCGCTATGTCCACGAGTTACACCAGTAACAGATTCTTGTTCCACACGAACTACTCCTGTAAGAACAATTCTATCTCCAGGCCTAGCATTATCTACCAAATCCTGCCTGATTGTGACATCAATATAGTGAGGAAGTTGTCCAGGAGGTAAATCTTCAGGAAGTTCTTGCAGTCTTAGAATCTGAAAATCAATGAATTTACTTGCCTCAGGTTTTAACTCAAAATCTCTTTGTTTACAATTTGGATTATCACATACAATTGGAACTTTAACATCCATTCCTTTAATCTGAACTACTTTAGTTTGATGCTCATCAGGACAAACAAAGATCAACTCTTTTGCAAGAGGTTTAACTTCAGAAGCCCTTACTACCATCCCAGATACACTAGTAATAGAACCAATTGTTTCAGCATTGATTTGTCTAAGACTTCTTTCAGAAGGATAATTGACTAGTCTAACACGAACTTCATCTTTAATTTTTTCAGCATAATCAGGAAATCTTGTTTGTAATGCTTCTTTGATTGCTCGTGAGAACGCATCAAATATTCTATCAGGATTTTCTGAAAATATAGATATGATTTCTGGTTCAATAATCAAATCATTGTAATCAACAATAATGAATTTAGAATTCTTAGGCATCATCTCATCGATTGCCTGTACATACTTGTACCCACCAGTGTTATCTTTGAATCGAGTTAAGAATTCTTTTACCTTGTCAGAAAGAGCAGAATCAGTATATGTACTAGTTTGAGCACTACTCATTATTATCACCCTTTATTTGATTTTCAAACTCTATGCTGTTTTCATATATGGTTTTATAGAAAATTACTTCCTCAACAGTTAGCTTGTTGTACAAATCAGAGTTTAATTTGATAGAGTCAGCTAACTTTACTAATTTTCCTCTTCTCATCCTAAACAATTCTAGCATCATACTTTCAACTTTGTCAAAATCATCTCGATTCAATTCTTTCATTGATTCTTTTAGCTTAATGTAAAAATGAGGTTCAAGTGTAGATATTTGATATTCTCCAACCATTTTTTCTTTTGATAATGCTTGTTTTAGTTCAGTAATCATATCAGGTGAATCAAGTAGTCCCAAGTTATTATCTGCCAAAATTTTACCCACCCATTGAGGCATATTGTTTACTTCGCCCTGTTTTCCTTCCATCTTCATACCTGCAACATCAAACTTGAAGTCCTGATTTACAGTGAATTTAGCATCCTTTAGGCGGTATCCAATCGAGTGTACTTTTTCTATTTTATCAATTTCCATTAGAGATCACTGATCATCGCGAGGATCCTCAAGTTTCGGATCGATCAAATCTTTTTACAATTTAGTGAGATCAATTGATCTAAATTAACCTGAGCCTGATCGCACATAGTATTGTGAGTGATTTTGATTTTAATTCGAGGGGATATGATAATAACCAATTCGGATTTATTAGTGGGAATTGCTTCCATGTACTCATATGACTGCAACTGGGATGTGGGTAGAAAAATATCGTCCAATGAAACTTTCCGAAATAGTTAATCAAACAGAAATTATTGGGAGTTTAGAAGCTTTAATCAAAGATCCTACAGATATGCCTCACTTGTTGTTTTCAGGATCAGCTGGAGTTGGAAAAACAACTACTGCACTATGTATTTCAAGACAAATTTTAGGAGATTTTGCAAAAGACTACACTTTAGAATTGAATGCCTCTGATGAGAGAGGAATTGGCATGGTCAGAGAAAAAGTAAAAAAGTTTTCAAGATATGCAGGAATGGCAGATGTTCCATTCAAGATCATTATCTTAGATGAAGCAGATGAAATGACTTCAGATGCTCAAACAGCATTAAGAAGAATCATAGAAGATACAGCAAAAATTTGCAGGTTTATCCTAATTGCAAATAACATCTCAAAAATTATTGATCCTATTCAAAGCAGATGTGCAACATTCAAGTTTACATCAGTGCCTGAAGAAGATGTCATAAAAAGGCTAGAAGAAATCGCTAAAAAAGAAAAAGTGAAGGCAGACAAAAAAGGTCTAAAGGCAATTTATGAGTATTCAGAAGGAGATCTAAGACATGCAATTAATCTGATGCAAGCTACTGCAAGTCTGGGCGCTATTTCTGAAGAAAATGTAAAGGCATCTGCAGGATTAACAAAAACCACAGATGTTGATGAAGTTCTAAAAATTGCATTGTCTGGAAAAATTCCAGAAGCAAGAGAAAAAATGATCGAATTAATCAAGGTTTATGGAATGTCAGAATCAGACTTTTTGAAATATCTCAATTCGGCAGTTTTCAAATCAAAACATGACAAATTATCAGACATTCTAGAGATTATTGCAAAATATGATTATAGAATTTTAGTTGGGTCAAATTCTGAGATTCAACTCTCTGCAATGCTTGCAGAACTTGGAAAAATAGAAAGTTAAAAACGCAGAGAGAGGGATTTGAACCCCCGTATGCTTGCGCACACAGGCTCTCAAGGCCCGCGCCCTACCGAGCTAGGCGACCTCTGCAAAAACTTGTGGATAATAGACATTAAAATTTGTTGAGGATGAAATTAAATTTGTAAAAATAAGAAAAAAGAAAAAATTTCTTTAATCGTGTGCGTGTGGGTTTTTAGAACCTGATTCCATTTTTACATAAGAGCCATCAGCTTTTTCGTGATACTCTAGGTAAGATGGTTCAATCAAGATTGCGTGTGTTGGACATGCTTCTTGGCAAGCCATACATTGTGTACAATCATGTTCTCTGATTGGCATTGATTTATCTGTGTAATCTAGACGTTCATCTTGTTCAGTCAAACCAGTTCCATCAAAAGTTGCATTAAGAACATCTTTTGCTGGGATATCTTTTTCAGTTCTATACCACTGGAAGGTTTGAACAGGACAGACACTCATACAAGAACCTGCTGCAACACAAGAGTCCCAGTCAACTGCTACAGTTGTACCGTGAATTCCAAGAGGAACTTGTTCTTCTCCTCTTGCTTCATATGCTGCTTTGACATTTTCATCAGAAAATGCTTCACCATCAGTTCTGCCTTTACCCCAAATGAAGTGTTTATTTTCACCATCACTGTGGCTTGTCTTTCCAACGACTTCTAGATTTTCAACGAATTTCTCATCTATTGGCATAAAGTACTTTATTTCAAAATATTATTTAAAGCTAGATAAAATTAGTCGGGACTAAACTATGGCAGATCGGTAAAAATTAACAAAAATAAAAATTTTTAAAAATATTTTTAGATTCTACAGAGTTTTTGCAGCATTTTCATGTTTTTCAACATTTGATTGATCTACTTTGATTGCTTGTGGTGGACAAACAGAAACACATGCCATGCACCAAATACAATCGTGTTCTCGAATTGGATCTGCTTTATCAGTCATATCTTTTCTTTCATCTTTAACAGAACTTCCAGTTCCTTCAAAAGTCTGACCAACTACATCTTTTGCTGGAATATCTTTTTCAGTTCTATACCACTGGAAAACTTGTACAGGACATGCTTCAATACATGCTCCATCTGCAACACAAGAGTCCCAATCAACTGCAACCATTGTGCCACTTACACCAAGAGGAACTTGTTCTTCTCCTCTTGCTTCATATGCTGCTTTGACATCAGCGTCTGAAAATGCTTCTGCATCAGATCTTCCAGGACCCCACATTATGTGAAAGTGTCCATCATTATCTGAAATCTTTCCTAATGGTTTTAATCCTTCAGGGAAATTTTCTGCTATTGGCATGATGTGATTTTGTTTCAGTTATTATTTAAAGCTAGACTAACGTAATTTGATAATTCTAGTCAGAAATAGATCCCTTACGTTCATAACGCTGTACGATCAATTTTGTGGATATGGATATTATCAAGTTTGATGTGTACAGAGGTCCAAATATTGGAGTTTACATTAGTGTTAATGACAGCATAATTTTACTTCCAATGGGATTTGCAAAAACTAAAGCAGAAAAAATATCAAAATATCTTGGAGTAGAGTATCTTTTCACTTCTATTGCCAATACCAGATTAATTGGCGCATTATGTGTAATGAACAACAAAGGAATCTTACTACCAAAAACTGCATATCAAAATGAATATGATTTTCTCAAAAAAGAAACAGACTTAGAAATAGGAGTATTAGATTCAAAATTAACTGCATTAGGAAATGTGATTTGTGCAAATGACAAGGGAGCAGTTGTGTCACCATGGTTATCAAAAGAAGACTGTCAAACCATTTCAGATGTTTTGGGTGTTGAGACAATTCAGAAAAAAATTGCAGGTTTTAATCAGACAGGAGTAGTATTAGTGGCAAATAATTCAGGAGCAGCAATTCATCCTGAAGCAGATGAGGAAGATATGAAAACATTTTCCAATTTGCTAGGCGTAAAAATAGAACAGAGCTCCATCAATAATGGAATTCCGTATGTTTCATCAGGAATTTTAGCTAATAACAATTGCATTGTGGTAGGATCATTGACAACAGGTCCTGAGATTATGATGTTAACTAGGGCTTTTCTAAACTAAGAACAGAATTAGGGTCTTCAGTTAGTTTTTCTAAAGAAATTGTTCCTTCTTTACCATCTCTCATGTCATGTAACACAACATTACCATTTTCAAGTTCTTGTGGACCTACAATAATAGAATATCTTGCATTTCCTGCATTATCCATTTGTTTTTTTATATTACGTCCTGCCAAATCAATATCAGCAGGAATATTGTTCAGTCTTAATAATGATGTAATAGAATGAGCAACTTTTTGCATATCTTCATTTATGTAAACTACTGCAATTCTATTTTGTGAAACTTCTGGAATTATTTTTTGCTCTTGCATTGTAAGAATAATTCGTTCTACCCCACCTGCTACACCAGTTGCACCAATATCATCTCTACCAAATGCTTTTGTCAGAGTATCATATCTTCCTCCACCAGCTAATGCTCCAAGTTTTGAATTTTTATCAAATACTTCAAAAACTATTCCAGAATAATAATCCAGTCCACGAACTATACCAAAATTAATTCTAACATTTGAAACCCCTCTATTTTCTAAAGATTCAAAAAGTTGTTTTAGTTCATTCCACGATTCTAGTTGTTCTGTGTCAAAAATTTTTTCCACTTCAGCAATAGTACCTTTTATTTGAGAGAATTCTATGATTTTTTCAAGTTTTGCAGTATCATATCCTTTTTTTGTAAATTCAGTTAGAATTTCATCCTTTGATTTTTTTGCAATCTTGTCAATTGCTCTTAAAATATCTGCTATCTTTTCAGAATCAGTTGTTTCAAAAATTTTGTTAATGTAAGATTCAACTAGATTTCGATGATTAATGTCAATTACAATATCTTTAAGCAATAATGAATCAAAAAGTCGTGATGTTAATTCAATAATTTCAGCCTCAGATTCCAGAGTTTTCTTACCATAAATTTCCACATCCCATTGGTGAAAATATCGATATCGTCCTTTTTGAGGTTCATCATACCTAAACACACCACCAAATGCAGAAAATTTTGCTGGTAGTTTTATTGATTTTTGTGCAGTAGCATATCTTGTCAAACCCATTGTAAAATCAAAACGTAATGCGACTTCACGATCCCCTTTATCTTTAAAATAATAAATTTCGTCCCTTATTGCAGGACCAGACTTGGTTTCAAGTGTTGATAAGGATTCTAAAACAGAGGGTTCCATAAATGAAAATCCATACAAATTAGATAGTTTCTTGAAATGGTTTCGAATGTGTTCAATGTTTGAATTTTCAATAGCCTCAAAATCTTTCATTCCTCGTGGAAGATCCATATGGTTATTCCACAAAGGGTTATGATTTAGATATTTCTTTATTGGAAAATTAGATAAATATCTCTAAAAATTATCAATTTCATGACAAAAACCATTAGTTGTTCAGATGCAGGTAAAGATTGTGGATGGTCAGCATCAGCTGAATCCGAAGCAGAGTTAATGACAAAAGTTACAGAACATGTCCTGGCAGAACATAAAGAAATTGAGCTTAATGCAGAGAGCATTTCAAGTATCAAATCATTAATCAAAGAAGTCTAGTTTAACATAACTATGCAAAACTAGGCAGTTCTTAATTTTTCAATATCAAAATGAACAATTGATTAGCAAGTTCTTTTATGTAATAATTCCATTAGGATTCATGTTTACACAAGAAGACAATGATTTTTTAGAAAAATTAACCAAATGGGCTGAATTTATTGGAGTGAATTTGGATAGAGATCCAGAACAAGTATAAGTTTCAAATATAGAAATTCTAACTAAAATATCCACATAAGACGATTAAAGTAAAAATAATTGGCATTTATGTTTGTGAATTGAGATGTGTTAAAGGATCATCAGAACATCTAAAAAATATAAGAATTAACTATGGTGTAAGAGTTGTTGCAAGTCCCATTGCTTCTCCAAAGTAATATCCAGATAGAATGGTGCCAGTAGACCAAATGCAAGAACCTGCAAACGTATACAAAACAAATTTTGGTATTTTCATTTTCAGTAAACCTGCAGGAACTGAAATCATTTCGCGCATAACAGGTACCATTCTTCCAAGAAAAACAGCCTTATCCCCATATTTTGCAAACCAATTTTCAACACGTATTAATTTTTTTTCAGATATTCTAAAATGCTTTAGATAACGTAGTAAAACTATCCTGCCAAGTTTTAGAGCAATTAAGTAAATAGAAGAAGTTCCTAGGGTTGCACCAATAGCGCCAAGAATTATCATTGGAATTACTCCAACTAGTGGAATCCCTTGTTGAGATGCTAAAAATCCTGCTGTTGGGAAAACTGCTAATGTTGGAATTGGTGGAACTATAGTTTCAATTAAAGCTGCTATGAATATACCCTCATAGAGATGTTCTCCTAAAAATTCTGTAATAAACACAATAAATGAGTCAAAAGGTTCCATTTGATTCTGAAAATAAAATCGTACTAAATTACTTTACGAGTAAACGATGAGATTAGAAATTATTTTATGACCAGATTTTGTTAGAAATTCAGATATACATGCCAAGAATTTCACACTTTGATATTCCATCAGATAATCCAGAAAGAGCACAAAAATTCTACAAAGAAGTTTTTGATTGGAAGTTTGAAAAATGGGACGGGCCAATAGACTATTGGATAGTTACAACAGGTTCGGACAAAGAACCTGGGATTAACGGAGGATTATCAAAAAGAGTTCCAGGTCAAATCGGCATAACAAATACAATTACAGTTTCATCAATTAATGAATTTTCAAAAAAAATTATTGAGAAAGGAGGACAATTGATTATTCCAAAAATGGCAATCCCTAAAGTAGGATGGTTTGCACAATGTGCAGATACAGAAATGAATGTTTTTGGAATTATTGAAATGGATCCAAAAGCAAAATAAAACCAACTAGGTTAATAATCAGAAAGAAATCAAAGATACAATTGAGTTACAAATTTTTAGATCATGCAACTGATGCAATAGTTGAAGTTACTGCAAAAGATCTTAAAGAAGCATTCTCAGTTACAGCAGATGCAGTAATCAACTTGACACTTGACCAAGATAAAGTAGAAGAAAAAGAACAAAAAAAGTTTTCAGCTCATGGAAAAGACTTACGATACCTATTGTTTAGTTGGTTAGAAGAAATACCATTTATCTTAATTACAGAAGGATTTGCAATTAAAAGAATAGAATTTGAAATTATTCAAAATAAAGATTACAAAATTAACGCTATTGCGTACGGTGAACCACTTGACTTTAAGAAACACAATTTCAAAGTAGAGATAAAGGCTCCAACATTTTATGACATGGAAATAAGGCAAAATGGGGGAGTTTTTATGAGATTTTTGCTTGACTTGTAGATTTGTGAATATTTCTTTGCTAATATCGAGAAGAAATTATACGTGTTTTTTAAAAGGCTCAAAATGAAAGAAATGTCGTGAACGTAAAACTAGTAATATTTGCAGTGTTTACATTATCTTTGCTAATCACAACGCCAGCCTATGCTGATGTCATATCATTTTCACTAGAAAAGAGCTTTTACACTACAGACGAATCATTTAGTTTTAGTGGTCAACAAGAAGGCAACAATATTGTTTATGTCATAATTCGTGATTCAAATGGAAATTTTGAAGGAATGTTATCTGATCCTAATCCAGATGAAGGAAAATTTTTAGTCATACCAAGACCAGTAGAAAATTTCTTCGACAATGAAGGAATTTACAATGCAACAGCATTTACAGATGATCAAAAAGAAGAAGAAGGAGTTACAATAAAAATTGAATACGATGGAGATAGAATTTTTGTGGTTCCAGATTTTGTTTTGGAATTAAAACCCATACCAGATAAGGAAGTTGATGAGTTAAAGACAATTTCATTCACTGTAAGTATAACAGATAGTTCAGTTGAAGGAGTAGTATATAGCTTAGAGGGAAACATACCTAGTGGAGCCACATTAAATCCAGATACTGGAAAATTTGTATGGACTCCATCAGGTTCTCATGGAAACAATCCGGGGGCAGAATATACATTCGATATTGTTGCAACTAAAGGTGGTCAAACAGATAGAGACACAATTACAATTATAGTAAACGAACCTGTTGCAGTTAATCCAGGACCTAAACCAGAAAAAACATCAGAACCTGAAGAGAAAACATCAGAACCTGAAGAATTAGAAATTCCAGCACCATTTGTTGATGAATCAAAAGATCCTCAAAGTTATGTGGACAGATACAATAATGAGGCAAGTTACAAAAAGTGGTTTGATGACAATTATCCTGAATATTCATCAATCTATCAGGCTGTAGGATTAGAAGAGCCAAAGGTGTTAGCACCATTTGTTGATCCAAATTTAGATCCACAATACTATGTAGACAGATACAATAATGAGATTACATACAAAGATTGGTTTGATAAAACATATCCTGAAATGACAATTTATGAGGCAGTGGGATTAGAAGAGCCAGAAATCGTTGAACCAGAATTTGGAGAATGTGGAGAAGGTACAAAGTTAGTAGATGGAAAATGTACAGTTATTTCATCTGAAAGTAAAGGTGGAGGTTGTCTAATTGCAACTGCAGCATATGGTTCTGAGATGGCACCACAAGTTCAATTACTCAGAGAAATTCGTGACAATCAATTAATGAATACTAATTCAGGAGAATCATTTATGACAGGATTCAATCAAATTTACTATTCATTCTCACCATACATTGCGGACATGGAAAGAGAAAACCCAACTTTTAGAGAAGCAGTAAAGATTGGAATTACTCCATTGTTATCATCATTGTCTATAATGGAGTTTGCAGAATCAGAATCACAAGTTCTTGGATATGGAATCGGAGTAATTTTGATGAATGTGGGAATGTATTTTGTAGCACCAGTTATGTTGTTTTACGGAATCAAAAAAATAAGACGAGTTAGGTTTTAATCATAATACTTTTTGATAATCAACATGGGAAAACTAAGTAGAAATCTTCGAATTTGTGGAGATTGTGGAATTGCATACACCTCAGTTAGTTATACAAGATATATCGATCAGTGTCCCATTTGCAAATCAAGAAGGTATGAAGCAATTCCAGTAAAATCAGCTGATGAATAATTTTTCAATATAGATTTTTTAGTAGAATAGATTTTAGAATCGTATTGTCTGAAGATCCAGAAATTGAAAGAATCAAGCAAAGAAAACTAGAAGAGATGTTAAAACAACAAAATCAGCCCAAAGTTGAGCCTGGAATTATCGATTTGAATAACTCAAATTTTGAGCAGACAATTTCAGCTGAAAATCCAACTTTGGTTGATTTTTGGGCAGAGTGGTGCGGACCATGTAAGATGATGCATCCAGTATTTGAGAGTCTATCAAAAAAATATCCCAAGGTAAAATTTGCAAGAGTAAATGTTGACAATAATCAAAACATTGCAATGAAATTTGCAGTACAATCAATTCCCACATTTATCATGTTCAAATCAGGACAAATAGTGGACAAGATGATGGGTGCAGTAGGAGCTCCCGGAATCAATATGATTTGTAAAAAACACTCACAATAAGCTAGTAAGCATAAGCTGCTTCTTTTTTTCTTTGGATTTCTACAATTTCATTCAATACTTCTTGTTCTTCAATACTTAGTTTATGCATGAATTTGTTTAGTAGTTGTTTTGCCTCATGTGATGGAGGAAATGTGTAAAATACTTCTTCCTCAAAAATTTGTCTTCCAATAGTCACATCTTGAACTGAACAAGCAACTTCATCACCAGCTTTAGCTGAAGTTACTGTTTTTTTATCATGTTGAAGTTGATGAATATTTCCAATTTTTCGTCCATCAGAATTCATAAATGGAATTTTGTGTTTTAGGGTTCCCACATCTACACGAATTCCAAAAACTGCAGGATTGTTATTTCTAAAGACCATTCCTTTAAGAAAAGTAAATTTGGATACAGGAGTTAATTCAGAAAATATTGCATCTTCTTCATGTGCAGTGTCTTCTTCAACCCATGCGTTATAGTTATCAATTAAACTGTAGATTACTTTGTCTTCAAAGACTTTGATATGACTAATTTCTGACTCATCTTTTGCATCAGGTAAAACTTTGACATTAAATGCCAAAACAATTCCCAAATGTCTGTCTTTTTCTTTTATTGCCTTTGCTTCAATTACATCATGTCTATTTACAGGACCAATATCGGCTTTGGCCACAGGTACTTGAGAGCGTCTAAGCATCTCAACTATAGCTTCAAGCGAACCAATAGTATCACATTTCAAAATAATTCCATTGGTTTCTGTATCTACAAACATGGATTTCATTTCAGATTCTATGAGAGTGGTGTATTTTGCAATCTCCTCATCATTTGTTGCAACATATAGTGTACTTCCGGGTAAAACACCTTCAAGGTCAGGGGAGGCTATCTTTAATCCAGCTGCGGCATCTACCTGAGGTGTTGGTTTGAACTTATCACGAGGATCACGCATTTCATCGAGTGCTTTTGGTAACAGCAATGCTTTTGGTTTTGTAACAATTACACCATCACGTTTTGCAACAACTATACTATCTCCTTTTTTGATGGACCCATCAATTAGAATGATATTTGCAGTTGGACCTAATCCAATTTCATCTTTAACTTCTAAAACAATTCCACGTGTATCTTTTTCTTCTTGATTTAGTCTTTTTTGCAGATATTGTTGAGTCAAGCCCACCAACACACTAAGCAATTCTGGAATTCCAACACCGGAACGAGCAGAAATGGGAACAATTGCAATCTCAGATTTAAAGTCCTTTACACGATAAAATGCCTCAGACTGATATCCTAAAACAGAGAGTGTTCCAACAACATCATAGATTTTTTGGTCAAGATCAGCTTGAATTGATGCATCTTGTTCTTTGATTGCTTGTGAAATAAAAGATGTCTCAGATTTTCTCCATCCAGAAATTTGATCACATTTGTTTAAAGCTACTACAAAAGGAACTTTTCTACTCTGTAAAATTTTCAAACTTTCATTTGTTTGTGGTTGAAATCCACGATTAACATCAACTACTAAAATTGCAATATCAGCAGCTGAGCCTCCACGAGAACGCAGATTTGTAAATACTTCGTGTCCAGGAGTATCAATAACTAAAATTCCAGGAACTTTATTTTCTGATTGCTCAAGTTTTTTGTATAGAGGACCACAGGTCTCTTTAATTGTTTCAGTAGGCAGAAAACTTGCACCAATGTGTTGTGTGATTCCACCAGCTTCCCTACCTTGAACGCCTGTTCCACGAATTCTGTCTAAAAGGGATGTTTTACCAGAGTCTACGTGACCAAGAACTGCCACTATGGGCTGACGAATTTGCAAATCAGATCACTCAAATGCTACCCTCGATTCGTGATCAAAACTTTCTTGTGAATCTGATGCATGAATAATATTTTCACTAAATCCCAATCCAAAGTCACCTCTAATTGAACCAGGTTCTGCTTCAAAAGATTTTGTTGCTCCAATCATTATTCTAGTAGTTGCAATTGCATTATTACCTTCGATAATTGCTGCAACTACAGGTCCTGATGTGATAAAGGACGTCAGCTCACCAAAGAATGGTTTGTCTTTATGAACACCATAGAAATTTTCTGCTTGTTGCTGAGTAAATGTAAACATCTTTAATTTCAAAATTTTGAATCCTTTTCTTTCAAATCTAGAAATAACTTCACCGACTAGATTTCTAGCTACTGCATCAGGTTTTACAATGAATAATGATTTTTCAGTCAATTTTAATTCTTTTTAATTCCGCCTTTAACGTATTTTTTTGTCCATTTGAATTTTCTTGGATCACGTTTGAGTTCTAGTGCATTTTTTTTGCATTTTGCAGAACAAAACCATAATACTGTTCCATCATTTTTTGCAAGCATTGTACCAGAACCTTTTGCAACTGGCCTGTTACAGAAATTACATGGTTTAACTAAAAGACTCATTCAATTCACCTATTTGATCTTCTTTGCTTCTCTCTCTGTTTCTCTTAGCATTAGAATTTCTCCTAATCTAACAGAACCCTTAACATTTCTAGTAAGAATTCTGCCTTTATCTTTTCCAGTAAGAACTTTAACTCTAACTTGAATTACTTCACCAGCAATACCAGTTCGTCCAACAATTTGAATAATTTCAGAGTGAACTACTTCATCAGTTGTAGCGCTCATTGATCAGTCTTTCCACCTTTAATTTTAGCAATTGATGAGACAACTTGGTCTACAATGTGTTGTGCATCACCAGCATCCAAAATTGCTGCAGCGGCAGAAGTAATGTCAATACCTAATGATTTGCCTAACTCTTGTTTGCTTGGAACAAATGCAAATGCTGCTCCTTGCTCTTCACAAAGAATTGGAAGATGTGCAACTACCTCAGGTGGTTCTACATCTTCAGCAATAACAATTAGTTTGCTAGTACCACGTTCGATTGCCTTAGTTGCTTCGTTAGTTCCTTTCTTAACCTTACCACTGGTAGATGCAACTCTAACAGCCTCTAAGATTGGATTTACGAGGTCCTCTGGCGTCTCAAATTTAACATAATATGCTTTTCCCATACTTCGTCACCCTTAGGGTTCATTCTCCATTCTCATCATCGTTACGTTTGGTTTTAAAAGTGTTATCTGGAAATGATTGTCTTAACTTTTTGGAGATATTCAGACATTAAATTGTCTAATTTTTCCTGACTTTGAGCTTCTGCATACACTCTAACAATTGGTTCTGTTCCACTAGGTCGGATCATAACCCAGTTTCTTGAATCTATATTGATTTTGATACCATCAGTAAGATCAGAATTTGGAAATTCGTCTTTTAGAGAGGAAATTAGTTTTGGAACGTTTTCAGGAGAACATGCGACTTTATCTTTTGTAGTAAAAGATGATGGAAGATTAGAAATTTCATCATACAATGAGTTAGAAGATACTGCTAAAAGATCAAGCATCAATGCCAAAGTCATGCATCCATCTCGAACCTGGTTATGTTTTCCAAACATGAATCCACCATTCTCTTCAAACCCTATTAGAGCATCTGTCGGAACCATTTTTCTTGAGACTTCAACACTTCCAACTTTTGTACGAATTACTTTAGAATCAAATTGATCTGCCAGAACTTCAATATTAGAACCAGAATTTAGACATGTAACAACTAAAGAGTTTGGATGGTTAGATAAGATATGTTTAGTTAACAATAATGCCGATTTGTCACCTGTCAAAATATTTCCTTTATTATCACAAAAAATACTTCTATCACCATCACCATCAAATGCTATCCCCACATCAGCATTGTTGCGAATTACAGTCTTTGATAATTCTGAAAGATTTTGAGGAGTGGGTTCTGAACCACGTCCTGGAAAGTTACCATCAATATTTTCGTTTACAAGAAATGTTTTACAATTAATCATTTTACAAAAATTAGGGGCAGATACAGCCTGTGCACCATTACCTAAATCCAAAACAACCTTGAAATGTTTTGATTCTATTAATTTAGAATTAACTTGTGAAATGATTCCATTTAGATAAACATCAATTGCACGTTCTTCTTTTTTTGTAGAACCATAATTTGTAGAGTTTTTAATCCAATTTTTTTGAAGATAGATATCCTCAATAATTAATTCATCTTCTCGTGAAATTTCTACTCCATCAGATGCAGCAGGTTTGATTCCATTGTATTGAGGAGGATTGTGAGAGGCAGTAATCATGATACCTCCAGAATATCCCAACTTTTTTACTGCAAATTCAAGACAGGGTGTTGGAACAATTCCTGCAACATTACAATCAATGCCTATTGAATTAAGAGTAGAAGTTACAACTTTACAAATAACTGGACTAGAATCTCTTCCATCATATCCAATCAATATTGGTCCTTTTTGAAAATAAGTTCCAATTGCCAAAGTCATGTCATGAACAAATTCTAATGTAAAATCTTCATCAAAGACACCACGAATTCCATTTGTACCAAAAAATTTTGCCATGATGTAATTCAATAATAGATAAATTTGTGTTTAATGGCATGTCCGTTGCGGGAGTCGCCCAGCCTGGTCAAAGGCGTAGGGCTTAGGACCCTATCTCTTAGGAGTTCGTGGGTTCAAATCCCACCTCCCGCACCATGTTAATTTCTGTGAATGATTAATAATAAGAAAATCTTCAACAAACAAAGTCATGAAAAAAACTGTAGTGGGCATAACAGTTGTTGGTAAAGACAGAGAAGGAATTGTAGCTTCATTTACAAATTTTGCATTCTCAAAGGGTGGAAACATTGAGAAAGTAAACCAAAATGTAATCAAAGGTCTTTTTGGAATGTATCTAGAGGTTTCCTTTTCAAAATCAGTAGATGTGAAAAAATTTGATTCAGAAATTCAAATTTTGGCTAAAAAAGAAAAGATGGATGTAAGCACTCATCATGAAACAAATTCTCAGAAAAATATTGCAGTGTTTGTAACAAAAGAACCGTTATGTCTACAAACAATTCTGGCAAGGTCAAAATCACTTAAAGGAAAAATTTCAGTGATAATAGGCACTGAAAAAACGCTTGTGCCATTAGCAAAAAAAGCAAAGATCCCATTTGTTGCAGTTGAAGAAAAAAATCAACAAAAAGCAGAAGAAAAAATTATTCAGATTTGTAAAAAATATGATATTGATTTAATAGCACTTGCAAGATACATGAGAATTCTTAGTCCCAACTTTGTTTGGAGATATCCAAATAGAATAATTAACATTCATCCATCATTGTTGCCTGCATTCCCTGGTGCATTAGCATATGCACAAGCTCACGAACGAGGAACAAAAATTGTAGGGGTAACATCTCATTATGTAACAGAAAACTTAGATCAAGGTCCCATTATTTTCCAAGATTCATTCAAAGTAGATCCAAACGACACACTAGAAAAAATAAAGTCAAAAGGACAAAAACTAGAAGCAGACACATTATTCAAAGCAATGAAGATGCATCTAGAAAACAAATTAGAAGTTCGATGGAGAAAGGTTCACGTTAAATCAAAGTGAATCAGATGACAGACATAAAAACACAATTTGATCCTAACCTTAGAAGTTCTATTAAAAGAAAAAAACAAGTTGCAGTCATTCCAATAGGCTCAATTGAACAACATGGTCCACATCTTCCTATTTCAACTGACACAGATATTGTAACAGAGGTAGCAAAAAGGATTTGTGAAAAAAATGGGTATTTTTTGTTCCCAACTTTATCTTATGGGGTATCGTTTGAACATGCCCCATTTTTTAATTTGAGCATTAGAGAAACTACCTTACGTGTTATTTTAATAGACATATGCGTATCACTGTTAGAAAACAATATCAAAACGATTTTCATAATTAACGGGCACCACGGAAATCAAAATTCAATAAAAAATATTGATGTTAAACTGAAAAAAATCTCAAAAAATAAACTCAAAGTATTTCCATTTTCATATTGGCATTTTATGAATAGAGATTTTGATCATGCTGGATTTGTAGAAACATCTCTAATGTTAGCAATTTCAAAAAATGTTAAAATGAAGTCAGCAAGAAAAGGACTAACTACAGAAAAAATGACAAAACATGAAATTAAGAAAATTGGCAAATTGGCAAATAAGTCATTTCCAAAAGCTACCAAAAACGGTATTTGGGGAGATCCTACAAAAGCTTCAAAAAAAGAGGGACAGTTAATTTTAGCTGAAATTGTGAAAAATCTTGGAAAAAAGTGTCAAACTTGCCTTACTGGGCATAGCTCATAGTTTCACCAATGAAATTTTAATATAATCCCTCAATATCAAAGCCAATAAGTGAAATAGATGTCCGTTGATATGGCAGTAAAAGTATTGGATGAGAGTATCAATCAAGTTGTATTGATAAAACTCAAAGGAAACAAAACCATTAGAGGTAATTTACTTGGTTTTGACCAACACATGAACCTGCTACTCGATTCTTCAGAGGAGATTCCTGCTGAAGGCGATTCAAAAGGCCTTGGAACCATTGTAGTCAGAGGAGACAATGTAGTTATGATTTCTCCTCCACCGGCACAAAATTAGGTGATATGACATGGTGAAAGGTACAACTTCTATGGGTGGTTTTACAAAGAAAAAAGTACACATCAGATGTAGAAGATGTGGTAATAACTCACTTCACAAACGTCATCACCAATGCGCAAGTTGTGGATTCCCAGAGGCCAAAAGAAGAAAATATTCTTGGATTAAATGGTACACATAGATGCAAGAAATTGCTCTTATTCTTAGTTCATTAGCAGGCGTAGCTACAGCTGCGGCTGTACGAAAAATGCCAAGAGATAAAAATCAACTATTAAGTCTCGGTGCCAGTTCGCACATTAAAAGTCAAATTAATTCATTGAAAATTGAAAAAGACATACTAACAAAAACAATTTCAAGATTATATCAGTCTGATTCTGAATTTTCTAAAATTCAAAAGGATAAATTGTTATTAAAATATCAACATCAATTAGGCATTATTTTAGCAAAATTAGAAAAACTTGAACAAGCAAGTAAACATCCAGACTTGGGTCCTGTTGGAGACGGTTTAATCACACTAATGGATCAAAAGTTATCAAAATTAGATGATAGATTATACGAACTGTCATCAAAGATGTCAGTTCCAAAAGTTGAAACACCAAAAATAAAGGAACCAGAAGTTCAAAAAGAAACAAAGCAATCTACAAATTCATTTAAGAACACATTCAATTTTGATAAACCAAGAGAAACAAAAACAGAACCAGTAACAATTCCTGCAACAAGATCACGACAATCATTTGAACTAACCACTTTAACAAACATTTCAAGAAAAGAACCAAAATTCCCCTTATTTGGAAAAGAGGAAAAACAAATTCCAAAACCAATGCCACAGCCAAAAACAATTCAAACTGAATTAATCAAGCCAAAAGAAGAAATTGTTAAAGAAGTTATTCAACCAAAACCAAAAGTTGAAGATAAGATCGAGATTATTCAGGAAGTTACATCAAATCCTGAGCCCAAAGTAGAAACAAAACCAGATATCAATAAAGAAGTTGCCAAAATTACAGAACACAAAGCACTTCCAGAGCCAGAAATACAAAAACCAGAACCAACATCAGCAGATAACGATGATGTTGATGAGGACATTGATGATTTAGATAAAATCAAAGGTGACATCATGAAAGTTCTATCAAAGCTTGATCAAGCAGAGGTAGAGTAATTGTCTTATGATGATGCCATCACGGCATTATCAAGTAATGCATTAAAACTTGTAAAAGATGATTATGTGATTGGTTTAGGTAGCGGTAGAGCAGCTACTGCACTTGTAAAATCACTTGGGAAATTAATTAAATTAAAAAATTACAATATCAAAGGAGTTCCAACATCATTACAAATCAAACTTATTGCAGAAAAAGTTGGAATTCCATTGATAGAAGTTGATCAGATAAAACACATTGATATTGTGTTTGATGGTGCAGATCAAATTGATTCTCAAAAATTTGTAATCAAAGGTGGTGGAGGAGCTCTACTTAGAGAAAACATTTTGTTTAGTATTGCAAAGAAAGTTGTAGTGATGGCAGACAATACAAAATTTGTAAAAAACTTTACAAGAACCGTTCCAGTAGAGATACATCCACTGGCTAGAAATTCAGTAACAAACTCCATTAAAAAATTAGGTGGAAAAGCAAAACTACGTTCACTAGATAGGGGTTATCCTTTTTTTACAGAAAATGGGAATATCATCTTAGATTGTGACTTTGGAACAATAAAAAATCCAAAATCATTAACACAAAAAATCAAAGGAACCACAGGGGTCTTAGAGTCAGGGATTTTCATTAGAAAGCCAGATGTAATCTATAGAGCAAAAACTGGTGGAAAATTTGATGTTTTGTAAATGAAATTCTTAAATCTAAAAATCACGTATATTATGCGTGGCAACAAGCGAGGATCTCAGAAATGATATTCTAAAGGCTACAGAAGAACAGCAAAGACTAATGGAGTTAAGAAAGCCACTCCTAGGCTCAAAAGACAACGAAGATCAAATGAATGCTTTCCGTATAACTACTCAGATTATGAAATATGAGGATTTCATAAGAGATACTGAAAGGCAACTAAGAACCATGAAATAACATTAAGATACAAACTGGAAACGGTCTTCTTTGTATCCTTCTCTTAATTTTCCTTCTATTGGAATTTTATTTCCACAAAACTTGCAACAATTATTTTTGTCAAGACTCCATTCTCGTATACTAAACCCGTAACGGTTTACAACAATATTATTACATTCAGAACAATACGTATGCTCCCATTTATGACCAGGAACATTTCCTAGATACACATACTTTAGTCCAACATCTTTTGCGATTTTATAATGTTTTTCTAATGTTTCGACAGGGGTGCTTGGGTATTCCATCATCTTGTAATCTGGATGAAATCGTAGAAAATGAATTGGCATTTCTGGCCCAAACTCATCTAGAATAAATTTTGAGAGTTTTTTTGCATGTTCCAAATCATCTCCAACTTTTGGAACAATTAAATCTGTAATTTCAATGTGGATGTTAGTTCTATCCCTAATTTCTAACAAAGTATCAAAGATTGGTTGAGGATCAGGAACTCCAATAAATTTACGTGTAAACTCTTTTTCTGCACTTCCCTTAAAATCAACTGTTATTCCATCAAGAAATTGATTCATCATCGAAACAGATTGAGGAGTATCATATCCATTTGAAACAAATATGTTAAACAGTCCTTTTTTTCTTGCAGCAATTCCACAATCTTTTGCAAATTCTATAAAGATTGATGGTTCATTGTATGTATATGCAATTCCATGCGCACCATATTTTAGTGCAGTATCAACAACTTCATCAGGAGTCATATCAATTCCCTGAACTTCTCGTCGTTGACTGATATCAGAATTTTGACAGTATTTACAAAGCCAATTACATCCAGTTGTAGCAATAGAGTAGATTTTACTTCCAGGATAGTAGTGAATCAAAGGTTTTTTTTCAATAGGATCCACATGTCCAGAAACGACTTTCCCATATGCATAAAGATGTAGTTTTCCATTTTCATTTCCTCTAATCCCACATAAGCCGATTTGTCCATTACCAATTTCACAATATCGTGCACATGCTGTACATTTTACTTTGTCATTTGGTAGTTTTTCGTATAATTCAGCTTCTTTGCCAAGAATCATAGCACATTTTTTATGTTTATTTTACATATTTAACACGTATGACAAATTTTCAATTTTCAGATTCAGATGGAGTAGAATTAGTTAGGATGGCAAGAAAAGCTGTGACAGAATTTTTAAAAAATAATTCAAAAATTTCTGATTCAGAATTTAACTCAAAATTTGATTTTAGTTCAGGAGTGTTTGTTACACTAAACAAAGAAGACAATCTAAGAGGATGCATAGGTTATCCAACACCTATAAAGAAATTGTATGATGGGTTAATTGATGCCGCAATTTCAGCTGCAACAAGAGATCCGCGATTTACCCCAGTAGTCACGGATGAAATGGATAAAATAACATTTGAAGTAACTGTTCTTACTCATCCAGAAGAAATCAAAGTAAGAGATTATTCTGAATATTTATCACAGATCAAAGTTGGTAGAGACGGATTAATTGCAGAAAATGATTTTTCTTCAGGATTGTTATTGCCTCAAGTTCCTATTGAATATGGATGGAGTGAAGAGGAATTTTTAGAGTATACATGTCAAAAGGCAGGATTAAACAAAGATGCATGGAAAGACAAGTCAACAAAGATTTCAAAATTTCAAGGAATGATTTTCAAAGAAGAAGAACCTAATGGGAATATTATCAGAGAATCATCTAATGTTCTTTTATAAAATAATGTGTAAGATGTGTTATGATTAGAAAACCAGTTGTCGCAGGACAATTTTATCCTGAAACAAAAGATGAACTTGAAGAAATGATAGATTCCTGTCTTCAACATAAGTATGGGCCTGGCAATCAAATACAAAAAGATGAGAAAGTTTATGGGATAATCTGTCCCCATGCAGGCTATGTTTATTCTGGTCCCACCGCATGTCATTCCTACAAGGCAATTTCATCTAAAAATCCTGAACTTGTAATAATTATTGGACCAAATCACTTCGGAATTGGAAAAGATGTTGCAACAATGATTGACGCTCAATGGGAAACACCTCTAGGACTTGTAGAAGTGGATTCAGAAGCTGCACAAGAAATAGCAAACAATTCAAAATATATCGAAATTGATGAATTTTCTCATTCAAAAGATCATAGTCTAGAGGTTCAAATTCCAATGCTACAATCAACACTTTCTAATAAATTCAAGATTCTTCCAATAATTTTACGAGACCAAAGCTTAGAAATGGCAAAAGATGTAGGAAATGCAGTAGCTCAAATTGCCAAATCAAGAAATGCAATGATTATTGCCTCTTCTGATTTTACACATTATGAGGAAAATTCTTTTGCATATTCACAAGACAAAGCTTTGATTGAACCAATATTAGAAATGAATGTTGAAAAATTCTATAGTGTTTTAATGGAGAAAAAAATTACTGCATGCGGATATGGAGCAATGGCATCCACATTAATTGCTTGCAAAAAACTGGGTGCGACAAGAGGTGAGCTTCTAAGTTATACAACCAGTGGAGACATACAAGGTGATACAAGCAGCGTTGTAGGATATAGCGCAATCAAATTTGTTTAATTAGAAATTATTTAGAAGAATCAATATGGCGAATTGAATTCATAAAGTCTTCATGGTCTAGCATCAAATCTATCATTTGTTGTCTGATTTCTGTATCATCCATCATAAATCCCAGTATTGGCCCCATCATTTGTTCTGACATTTGTTTCATATGCTCCGGATTTTCAAGCATGAATTCATGCATGTCTTGAACCATTTTGTCATCAATCCACATATGATGTATTATGTTCATCATTCTATCAGAATTTGTAAAACTAGCATGAGACACATGTTGCATATTATGTTCATATTCAGGACACCAAGAACACATTCCAGAATGCATTCCTTGATTCATACCCGATCCCATTGTAGAGCCCATCATGGGTTCATGTACAGAAGCCATCCACATAGGATGATCTTTTAGAGATTGTTCCATTACAGGATGTTTTTTCATGTGTTCAATCATCTCTTGCCTTAATTCTGGATCAGATGTAATAGGCCCCATCATATTTTTCAAAAATTTTGGATTCTCTTTCATTTTTGAGATCCAATTTTTCATAGTATTTTTCATCATAGTAGGATCATTTTGCATCATTTCATGCCAATGATGCATTATTGAAGTATTAGATGCCATATTTGTCATCAAATCATTCATCATCATAGGACGGTCTTTTAGAATTTTAGAATCAAACATACCATATCCTCTATCAATTAATTTCAAATAGGCTGTAGATGAAACACATGCAGGAAAACCATTACTTTTTTGCAAAAGAATCAATCCATCTTTGCAAGTAATTTTGCTAATATCGTTGAATTGTGTCCATTGTCTATGTGGAGGGATGATTGATTCTGCAAATGAACTAGTTAACGGAACAAACAAAATTCCAAGAATCACTGAAAATGTAAAAAATAAAGATACGTATTGCATTTAAAAAAAATCTATTTTTTTCACATAAATATTATTCTAAGAATTTCAACCAATGGTTCTTTTTACAAGTTGGCCATATCCAAGTTTCCCAATCACTTCAAAGTCTTCAGCAATTAATTCTCCTCTCACAATTGTTTTAACAGGCCAACCTTTCAGATTTCTTCCCTCATAAACAATATAATCTGAAAATCCGCCAAACAGTTCAGAAGAAACTGTTTTCTCTTTTTTCAAGTCAATCATAGTAATATCAGCATCAGAATTTTTTTCAAGAGTGCCCTTTTGAGGAAACATTCCAAATATTTGTGCGGCATTTTGACTTGTGAATTTTACAAATTGTTCCAAAGTGATTCTATTCTGATTTACTCCGTCATTAAGTAATATTGGAAGTACAGTTCCAATTCCTGGAAATCCTGCTAATGCAGACCAAACATCATCTCCCCCCAACTTGAGTTTAAGTTGATTTGCAACATGATCTGTACCTATAGTGTTTATTTGATTGGTTGAAAGTGCATTCCATACTGCTTTTTGATCATTTTCGGTTCTTATAGGAGGCATTACTTTAGCAAGATATCCATCTTGTTTTTCATAAGACAATGTCAAGTAATGAGGGCATGTCTCGACAAAAATTTTGGTACCCAATTTTCTTTCTTCTTGAATTTGTTTAAGAGCTCGTTCAGAACCAATGTGAACAAAATAGATAACACAGTCATAATCACGTCCAAACTTTGATACTGTCTTGATTGCTTTTGCTTCAAATTCAGGAGAACGGCTTTCAGACCATGCAGATAATCCATCTTGTTTTTTCTCTCTAGCAGTTTTAATTCCGCACCCACAGGATTCATAGTCTTCTGCATGAACCAAAACAGGACAACCAAGAGACGCTGCAGTCTTTACCGTCTGCTCAACAATTTCATCAGTTACATTAACATTAGCTGCAACAAGCTCAGATGAATTAGGAGGCATATCCATGTAAACATGTCCAATTTCACCTCCAAGATTCATGTAAATTTTGAATGATGTGATACCTTTATCCACACAATAATTCATTTCGTTAATTTGTTGCTGATTAAATATAGATGCGTGTATTGCATAATCAACATAATGATTTTGAGATGCAGCATCCAACTGAGATTGTAATGAACTAGAAAATGGATCTTCCAATCTAAGCATTCTCATCATAGTTGTAACACCACCAATTGCAGCAGCATGAGATTCAGATTTTGCCGCCTCATTAATTGGAGAATATACACCATAGTGGACATGTGTGTCAATTGGGCCAGGAACAGAAATCAAACCGTTTCCGTTGATTTTGACATCACATGATGGAATGTCATTTGTCAGGCCAACAATTTTTCCTTCATCAATAATGATATTTTTATCCATCAAGCCTTGTGGGAGTATAACGTGTGAATCAACAATTACAGTATCATACGTCATCTGAAAATTTTATTGCCTGCAGTCTATTATGCGTTGAGATGGTCAATCTTTTCAAATATATTGATTCAAAAACCAGCTTATCACAATAATAGATATGACAGAAGATGTATGTGACTTTTGCAAAGGAGTGGGTTCTAGTGGTTCAAATGTATGTGTGTACTGTAACGGCACAGGAGAATGGAATCAAGCTGCACAAGCTTATGTAAAAAACCACATATGTCAATGTATTGTAATGGATAGAAAATTTTGCCCAGTTTGTAACAAACCATGCCATCATGATACATCATTAAATCCAAAACAAAAGATAGACCCGGGATATGGTGGAATGTCAGAAAAAGAAGTTACAGTGATGACATAATTATTGTGAAGAATCTATTTTCTCAACAAAGTGTTTTCCATCAATTGTTCTACATTGTCGTGGATGGGATTCCATAACAGGATTACCAGCAGACATACATTCTTCAAAACTGTTAATCACAGAATACTGTTTTTGAAAGGATTCAAAGATGGTGATTTTTTGGCATTTCACAGGGAGTCGTAATACAATTGAATGTTTCAAATTCATCTACTAATGGAACAAAGAATACAACAATAGAAGTTATTGAAACAATACAGACTATAGTTATCACTATATTTTTGATCATCAATATTGCTTTGAACAGCAGGACAAATATTGTTTATGATTAATTTTTAGAAGACAAAGTAGAATATTAAGAAATTACCAAAAAAGATTTAGTAAAAAGTGATTCTTTTTGACTCTGATTTTTTAACAAAGACTTGACAGTATAATATTCATTGAGTCAGAGACATCTCGCGGTGTTAGCTGGGGGCCCAAAAGCTCACATAAACTAGTTAATACATTACAGAGTCTCCATAGCAAAGGAGACTGCTTTTTTCTCTGAGAAAATCAATATTTAGTCAAGTTTAGATCCTAAAGTAATTAATATTCCAAAAACCGAAGCAGAGTATGTCATTTGGAGAAGTTGACACACTAAACATGTTATTTGACAAACTCCAAAGTTTGTTTGATGAATCACAGGGATACTATGAATCCTTTCTTGATACTAACAACATGTACAAGAAAGGTCAGATAAGTGACAAAGAGTTCTTCCAAAAATTAGGAGATTATACGGTAGCATATTCTGCATTAGAGTTTTTAGCAATCAAAGTAATTTTTGAACTAAAAAAATCAATGGGTTCAGGTTCTGGAAGTACACAATCACCCGGTTTAATGCCAGGTATGGGACAACCAGGAACAATGGCAGGAGGTATGCCAGGCAACATGCCACCAAGGGCAGGAACTGCACAGAATCCAGTAGGCGGAGGGCCGCCAGGAATTGTATCTGCACAAGAATCATTCAACAATGTCGGCACATTACCATCACCAGATCCATCACTTATGCCAAGACAAACTGCCCCACAAAATAATGGAAATGGGTGTTCTTCATGTGGTGCAGAACTAAGACCAAATGCAAAGTTCTGTACAAAGTGTGGAACTAAAGCATAAAATAAAAAATTAGTTTATTCTTGTGTTGTTCCACATTCAGGACAAAACTTTGCGGTTGCTGAAAGGCTAGTACCACATTCTGAACAAAACTTTCCATCAGTTTTTTGTTCAGTATAGGCATTTCCCATTAATCCAGAGCTCTTAACTGCTCCTGATGGTTCGTATTTTTCATCATCAATTAAAACAGGTTCAAAATCTTGCTCGGTTAAAAAGGTCATCATTCTTGGAATACCTTTTCCTTCATTGTTTGGATCTGGAACAGAATCTCCTAACCAAAATGCAAACCTCATAAGAGTTAGCTCTGGAGTTGAAAACGCCAAAGTGTGTTTTGACATGTATTCTTGTGCTGCTTTTTTGCCATCAAATACTTCCATGAAGATAATATTCGGTGTTTATGTATAATAGTTTCTGGAAAAGTGGACCGGGAGGGAATCGAACCCTCGACATCCTCGTTGCGAACGAGGCATTATACCCCTAAACCACCGGCCCCTAAACTACTCTCAGAAGTGTGCTTTTATTCATTTATCAAATTTTTCAAAAATAAACAAACAATAGAAATTGTAAGTTTTTAGAAAATTATAGTATGAAAAAATAAGAAAAACGTGTTTTGAAATTTATGCTAATGCCCTATCAATCATATTTTTGTATGATTCTTTAGAAGCAGCACCTACTTGCTGGCTAACTATCTCACCTTTGTTAAGGAGAATCAAGGTTGGAATACTAAAAACATTGTATTTTGATGCTAATTCATTAGCCTCATCAACATTAACCTTGACAAATTTTACTTTGCCATCATAGTCAGCTGCCAGTTCTTCAACTACCGGGCCCACCATTCTACACGGACCACACCATTCAGCCCAAAAGTCTACAAATACAGGGATGTCAGAATTTATCACATCAACTTCCCAAGACTTTGCATCAGAAATTTGCGTTATTCCCATTGTATTGTTGATTTGTTATTCGTACCTAAAAATGTTCACCAGAATTAACACCATATTTTTGGTAGGAAAATTAATTCTGATATATACTTAAATGACGTTTTGGTAAAACCCAGATATGAGTTCAGAACTTAGAATAAAAAAATTAAGAGGTTCTGGGGGCTATGTAATGGCCCGTGTAACAGATGAACAACAAATGAAAGGGAATCTGGGAGGTCCAGATTTGTTTTTGGCACCAATTGGTAGATTAGATGCAGATAAAATTTCTAAACATTTTTGCAATACTTGTGAAAAAGAATTTGAGGGAGCACCAAAAATTGAATTTGAAAATCCAAATGAAGAAGTTGCAGAGAATTTGATTCTTGCAGAAAGAGGTCAATACATTTGCAATACATGTGAATCATCAATTGCAGAATACCGAGAATTCAACAAACAAGATGAATCAGGAGATGTAGGAAATGCAAAACCATTAGAGCCACAAACAGAAAGAGCACCACAAGTTGAAACATCACAACAAATTGAACAACCTAAGACGCAACCTACACAGGAAACATCTACCCAACCGGGTCCTGCAACATCAGTAAGTTCAATTGAAGGCAGAGCAGTATATGATGAAAATGCTAACAAAATCGGGATTGCAAAACAGGTTGGAATTGATTCAACACAATCAATGGTTCTAGTAATTACTCAAAATGATGGAACTGAAGGCAGTATCCCATGGAAAAATATCAAAAAAGTGGGTGAAGTCATCTTATTAGGAAATCCAGAAGAGAGTGCCCCACCAGGTAAATGCTCAAAGTGTGGATTTTCAAATAAAGAAGGTTCAAAATTCTGCGAAGAATGTGGAACGTCGCTGCAATAACCAGTAAATTTAATCAATGATATAATAGGCGATTATGTAATTGGCAAAAAAGTCTATTTCAAAAGGAATTATCAAAGATGTTGTTATTGTTGCAGTAGGTGTTTTAGTAATTTGGATTGGATTACAAGTTGCATTTGGAACACAAAACCCATTTTATGTGGTTGCAAGTGGAAGTATGATTCCTGTTTTAGAAGTTTATGATGTGTTAATTGTTCAAGGGCATGAACCATTTGAAGAAATCGAGGTAGGGGACATTATTGTGTTTAATCGACCTTCTGATCACAATAGAGTGATTGTACATAGAGTTGCATCTATCTTAGATGATGATCCTAAAACAATCCGAACAAAAGGAGATGCAAACCCAGCATCAATACCCGGAACAGACTTTCCAATTACTGAAGAAGAATACATTGGAAAAGTAGCATATATTCTTCCACAAGTAGGATACATCACACAATTACTAAAACCACCCATCAATTATGTCATTATTGCAATTGTTATTGGAATAATGGTTGTCAAACAAATAGCAAAAAGAAAAAAGGAAAAAGAATTATCATTTACAGATCCTTTAGATTCAGAAAACCCAGATACGATTGAAGAATTATCAGATATTGATAAGATTGAAGAAGACATAGAGTATTCTGAACCTACAGAACTAAAGGAAACAAAAGAAAATGAAGAATCATCTGAAACTGAATCAAACGAATCTACAAAATCAGATGGAAAATCAGAAGAATATAAAAAATAGATTTTTCTAAATTTCAGGCAAACAGGTTCACATTATGCCAAAAATAGCATGAGATCGTCCTGTTTGCTTGGTAATATAATTACGTAAAAATTACTAAAAAAGGATCCTGAGAAATCATAAGTTTCAAAAGAATAGAATTGTTTATGAACATGGGTTTTTGATTAAAAAAGAAAAAAAATTAGTTGTTTTTGTTGATTTCGCCACATATGCCAGGTGTAGAACCATCACCTTGACATTCAGGAGCAAATCCTTCGATTTCAACAATCTTTCTGTTACCATTTCCATCATCCGTTAGATCAAATTTCATCCATGATTCATCGTTTGATACATCTGCATCAACAAATGCATTTGCAGGATTCCATTTGTGTACTAGGAAGTAAGTTCCATTTGGAAGATCAGTAATGTTGATTTCGTTTCCTTCGACAGATTGATGATATTGATCAGCCCAACCTGGTGCGATTCCTTGTAAACCTACTTCACAATCCCAATAGACTCTTTGGGAAGTTGGAGAGTTATCACCATTGTATTTGTATACATCAGCAATACAAAATCCAACTTTAACAGCGGCAACATCATCTCCATTAACATTCTTAGCTATTTCACCAGGGACACCGTTATCATCAGATCGGATCGAGAATTCTCCGATGTCACTAATGTGCCAATGGTTATGAGTTTCATGGAAAATAAACTCACTAACAGTTGTACTCCAAATTTTTTGTGAAGGAATTGCAAAATTACCTGCATCATCATATAGATTTTGGAATGCATCTTGTGTAGTACCTTCAACAGCATCTGAATCTGGGAAAACTGGTTCAAATTCTAATGCACCTACACCAACATTGTTCCATGTATTTGTAAATCTCAAAAATTCATTTTGTTGTTGATTATGAATATTAAGATGTTTAGGAACACCAGGTGAGATATCTGGAAGTAATGCATCAGAAGGAATTGATGTGGAACCACCATTTCCATTTCCATTACCTCCAGGAGCTGCTGCAACATCCAAAAGCATTGGAGTTGTAAACATGAATCCTATTGCTAATAGAACCGGAATGAGTGTTGTTTTACGAAAGATTTTCTTTGTATATGTCATTGGTTACTATGAAAATATGTGATTAATATATGATCTCAAATAAAATGTTCAAACAAAAAAAGTGTCACAACAAAATGTTACAGTTAATTTTTATTTAAAGAACAGAATCCTTTGTTTTGAAAACTCGTTTAAAGTATTCTGAAGATTCTTTAGGTTCTTCAACATCATTTGTGATTCCTGCTAGATTCTTTGCAAGATTCTTTTTGTACCCTACTTGCATTTGTCTTTGAATTTGAATTCTCTGTGCTTGTGGAGAGCCTGCACCATGCATTGATTCAGTGAGATATCCAACAGCATTTCTGCCCAAAGTCATATTTTCAATTAATCTTAAAATTCTCATTCTATTTTCAACATCAACACCTTTTCTGCCAGCAAGATATTTTTTGAGTAATGGTCCGGCTTCTGGATGCCTGAAGTCTTTTTCAGATGGAAGAGTAACTACCAACCCACCTGCAATATCTTGTGCAAGTCTACTGATTTCATATGGGAATCGTGTGACATTATGTTTGCAAACTTGTGCAAGCATATCATCATTAAGATAAACTCCAGACTTCATCTTATGTCCTTGATGAGAAGATGCAATACCAGCAGCAAATATTGTTTCATTGAGATGAGTCATTTCAATAATCTTGTCTTTAATGTGTGAGACTTTAGGAATACCATTATAATCTGCAATGGTAGCTGCAGCTCCAATTAGAACATCACCAAGACCTGTTTTGCATACATAACTACGTCTATGATAACAAGTAAAACGTTCTACAAGCATTGATGCAAACTCATATTCCCCATGCATGAATATTTTATCCCATGGAATGAATACTCGATCTAATATGATTAATGCTTCTTGACCACCAAATTTTGCATTACCATCATCAATGTCACCTTCTTCCATACTTCGAGTATCACAAGATTGCCTGCCGTAAATGTAAGTGACTCCTTTTGCATCTGCAGGGATTGCACCTACAATTGCCCAATCTTTATCAGCTTCAGTAAGTCTAATAGTTGGCATTAAAATTATCCAGTGGGAATTTATGCATCCAGTTTGATGTGCTTTGGCCCCAGAAACGTAAACTCCTTTTTCATCAGTATCAACAATACGTGTAAACAGATCAGGATCATCTTGTTCTGATGGTCCTTTACTTCTATCTCCCTTAGGATCAGTCATGGCACCACCAATTACAAGATTTTCTTTTTGAACCATTTTTACAAATTCTAAAAATCTTTTATGGTAATCAGTTCCATGTTTTTCATCAATTTCAAAAGTTGTAGAGTGTAAAGAGTTCAGGGCATCCATTCCAACACATCTTTGGAAACAGGTACCAGTATTTTGACCAAGTTTTCTTTGCATTTTATTTTGTAAAACTAAATCTTCAGCGCTTTCTGCAATATGTAAAAATCGATTTACTTTAAGTCCAGTAATTGATGAGTCAGCAGAAGCTAGTGCTTCTTCACGTACTGCAAGATCATAAGTTTCTGCAACTGCATTAATTGAGGGTCTGATCATAGGATGATCCACTGGTTCTTTAACTAGTTCACCAAAAAGGTAAACTTTGAGATCTCGGCCTCTAAGGCTTTCAATATAATCATCACCAGTTCTAATTGTCTTTAAGACATTAGCCATGTAACAATAATCAGTTTCATGTTGTATAAATATTCTAGATTTACGCTTGCACAAATTTAGGAATAAATGGCGATCAGATGCCTATTCGTACATCTAGAATTCGACATCCCTTTCCTTTTTCCATAACAAGAACAGGATTCATGTCTAATTCTTTGATCTCTTTAAAGTCAGAAACTAGCTGTGATAGTCTCTGAATGCATTCAGAGAGTTTTGTAATGTCAGAGGGTTTTTCGCCTCTAACTCCTTGTAAGAGTTTTTGAGTTTTAATTGATGCTATCATATCATCTGCTTCTTTGTCAGTTACTGGAGCAAGTTTGAATGTAACATCTTTAAGAACTTCAACGTAAATTCCGCCCATACCCAGCATAATTACGGAACCGAATCCAGGTTCTAGTTTTGAACCAATGATTAATTCTTTGCCACCTTTAACCATCTCTACAATCAAGACGCCCTTGATCTCTGCTTTTTTGTTGTATTGTTTTGCATTCTTGACTATAGTTTTGAAAGCATCTTTAATTTCAGCATCATTTGTTAAATTGACTTTAACACCACCTGCATCAGATTTATGAATAATTTGAGGAGATGCAATCTTCATTACAACAGGATAACCAATTTGCTTTGCAATTTTTACTGCTTCAGATTCATTTTTAGCAAGTGCACTTTTAGGAAGGGGTAAACCATATGCTTTGAGAACTTCTTGACCTTCTTCTTCTAATAGATTTGGTCTTTTCTCTTTTTTTACTTTGTCAAATATTTTTTTAGCTTTAGTTTTGTCTACTTTAAATTTCGTTATCTTACCAGGTGAAGATTTGACCCAGTTAGAAAACCTAATCATGGCAGCAAGTGTTCTGATTGCACCTTCAGCATATGTATAATATGGAACATTTCCTGCAGCCAAAATTTCTCTGTTTGTAATCCCTTCATCCAATCCCATCAAACTTGCAAGCATTGTTTTTTTGTATTTTTTTGACATATCAACAATAACTTCCGCAAGTTTATCATAATTTAGCGTACCAGAAGGAGTACACATGGAAATTACAGAACCAACTTTTGGATGCTTTAATACACGATCCAAAACATTATGGAATCTATTAAAATCAGCATCACCAACAATGTCTACTGGATTTCTAGAACTTCCCCAAGGAGGAATTACCTCATCAATTTTTTTCCTGATATTTGTAATATCAGCCATCTTAATGTTAGCCTTTGAACATGCATCTGTAGAGATAATTGCAGGTCCACCAGCATTTGAAACAATAACTAAATCACCACTTGAAGGCAGTGGTTGTTTTGAGAAAGCTGTTGCATAATCAAATAATTCTTCCATTGTATCAACACGGATTGCACCAGATTGTTTTAGAAGAGCATCATAAATTTCATCAGAACCCATTAATGCTCCAGTGTGAGACATTGCAGCCTTTGCACCTTCAGGACTACGTCCAGATTTGAGGACAAGTACAGGTTTTTTCAGATTTTTAGTAATATTTTTACAAACTTTAAGGAATTCTTGGCCATCACCCATATCTTCAAGATACATGACAATGACCTTAGTTTGTTTATGATTTGCAAGGATCTTTAGTACATCAACTTCACTCATCGCAGCTTTGTTTCCAAGACTTACGACTGCAGAAAAACCAATTCCTTGGGCACTAGCATCTTCAACCAGTGCAGCACAAATTGCTCCACTTTGGGAAACAAGTGCAATTTTTCCAGATTTTGGTGTAATCTTAAGAAAAGTAGAATTCATCATTGTTTTTGGATCAAGGTTCATGACACCAAGACAATTGGGCCCAATAACTTGAATTTTGTATTTTTTAGCAATATCTTTGATTTCCTGTTCACGTTTTGCTCCTTCTTCATCAACTTCTTTGAATCCAGCTGTGATGATAATCACGCCTTTAATTTTTTCTTACCACATTCTTCTAACACAGGTGCAACCAATGTATTTTTGATAACGATTACTGCAAGATCAATAGATTTTGGAACATCTAGAACACTCTTGTATGCTTTTTTGTAAAATACAGTCTCCCTAGAAGGACTAATTGGATAAACTGTTCCTTTAAACCCATTCATAATATTTGAAGTGATAGTAGCACCAACGCTTCCTCTTTTATCAGATGCACCAATTACTGCAATTGATTTGGGAGATAAAACGACAGATTCTGTCATGTAACGTTGATCAAAAGATTTTGTATAATAAAGTTATTCATAGAAATTTCTGATCTCTAAAATTTAGCTTCCCAGCATTTTTCCTGCTAAATTCTCTTTTCTAGGTACCCAAATTATTGATAAATTAGAAAATTTTCCAATTAGATTCCAAGCTTCTCTAGCCAAATTACGTAATTGTTCATTGTTTATTGCAAACTCATGATTAAGTTGATTTACAGTATTTTTTGAATCGCTGTAAATTGTAATTTCTTCATTAGAATCAACAAATTTGTTCAATGCAGAAATTATTGCTAAATATTCAGCCTGGTTGTTAGTAATTTCAGGTTTTTTTTCATAAAAAGATTCGCCAGTTTCTTTTACAAAAAAACCGTATCCACCACTAGAACCTCCAGAACCATCAACATAAACACTAATTCCCATCTTTATACAGCCTCGTTATCTTTACACTTAGATTAATTACTATCATGTAAATAATTGTAGATATTCCTTGTGATGCAATTGATGCTAAATATGGATCATAATTAATCACTAGAAAATAATATTGTAAACCCCATCTAACTATTGTATAGATAATTTCTGCAATGCTAAGAGAAGTGATAAGCCTTTTTAGATCATGTTTTAATTTTTCTGTGTCGGTCTTACCTGATTTTAGACGATATTTCTTATGGTTATCAATATAGAACAATCCACTAAAAACAGAAAAGTAAATGAGATAATCAGCAATTGTAGTATATGTTGTGTTTAGATAATCAGCCTGATCAGATAAAATTTGTGCAATAATTGCCGAAATTATAATTGATGCAGCAAATGCAATTAGAATATTTTTGTTAAGCTTCAGATATTCCTGTAACATGTGTTCTGATTAATTTTGTTACAATTAAACTAAGATTAATCTAAAGTAATTTTTAAGAATATTATCAATCCGACAAGCTCAGCAACACCAACTCCCAACATATATGGGAATATATCATGTGAGAAAATTTGATCCATTGAAAAGTAAGCCATAGCACCAATTACATTATGTAAAAATAACATAGCAGCAACAACAATCATTCCAAGCGGAAGTTGTGCCCTTGTTTTTCCATACATTCTTCCAAATATGACAATCAAAATTCCAAGTATGCCCATATTGATAATTGAGACAATTGACAAAATCAGAGATGTAGGTTCCATTTAGAGAAAAACACCTCTTGAGCTTTTATTTACTTTTATCCAATTTTCCTTCAATTTCTTCAAATGTCTCCATATTTACTTCTAAAAAAGTTGAGATGAAAAACATAATGCCGTATTTTTCACCTGTTTTTGTTATCAAATTATTTTTTTCAAGTACCTTAATGTGATGCTGAATTGCTTTGTAATCAAGACCCAATTCGTTTGCTAATTGGTTAGTGTTTAACGGATTTTCTTTTAATTTTGAAATAATTTTTAACCTGTTTAGACCTCCACGGGAACCAGCAAAAATGAACCAAAGTAGTCTTTTTGCATCAGGATCATTTGCCATAATGAATGTAAATTTTTCTTGCCTACCACTAAAAGGTATTTTGCGCAAATATAATGAAAGTATAAAAAACATAATCAGCCAAAAATAGTGAAATAAGAAATGATGTTAAATTATGATGCACCACTGTATAGACCACCTTCTGAAGCAAGATCATTGATTTTTCAGGTAACATTAGGTTGTTCATTTAACGAATGTTCTTTTTGTGACATGTATAGATCAAAAGAATATTCTGAGAGGCCATGGGATGAAGTAAAGTCAGAAATTGACATGATGGCAAAATATTTGCCTGAAACTAGAAGGGTTTTTCTTGCAGATGGCGATGCACTAAATCTTGATTCAGAATATATGATAAAAATTGTAAAGTACATTAGAGAAAAATTTTCAAAGATTGAAAGGATTTCTTGTTATGCAATGCCAATGAACATTTTAAAAAAGACATCTGATGAATTAAAAAAAATGAATGAAGCAGGTCTTGATATGTTTTATTTAGGAATTGAAAGTGGATCAGATATTGTTCTAAAAAAAGTAACTAAAGGAGCAATTGGAAAAACTATCATCAAATCAGTCAACAAGGCAAAGGAAGCTGGTTACATTATGTCATGTATGGTAATTTTGGGATTAGGAGGCAGAAAATATTCAAAAGAGCATATCAAAGGTACTGCTGAAGTAATCAGTGCTTGTTCTCCGCATTATGTAGGTGCATTAACTCTCTATTTAGAAAATGGAATCAAGCAAGAATTTCTTGATAAGTTTGGAGGTGAATTTGTTAGAATTGATGATGATGAATCATTAGAAGAATTACAAAGTTTGATCGAACAGATTGATACAAAAGATGAGATTGTATTTAGAGCAAATCATGGTTCAAATGCATATACCATTAAAGGAACTTTTCCTCAAGACAAACAGGCAATGTTAGATAAGATAGAATGGATGAAACAACATCCAGAAATTATGCGTCCTCAGGGCTTAAGAGGATTCTAGATAAAATTTTCTTGGTTTAGATAAACTACTTTGAAGATATTTACAGAATAATCCCCGTCAAATATTTTCTTTGTTTCTCCATTTTCAGAATGTAATACTCTAAATTTGTATTCATATTTTCCATCCTCTCCTACATCAGTCTGAGCAAAATGAACTGCATCGTTATTTTGAAAAATCTGAATTATGACAGGATAACCTTCAACATGATTTGCAATTTTCCCCTCTACAAATCCCCATGGCAAAGTATTATCTTCAGGTGCATGGAAAAAAACAGTTGACTTTTCAAGTGCCATTATTCCACTTAATGGAATAATTTCTGTTTGTGTTTCATGTGTATGGCCATTAATCAGTATCTGACCAGGATGAGGATGAGCAAATGCAAATGTAGACATTGAAAGGATCACTACAGTAAAAATACCTGTTAAAAAAATTCCTTTGTAATTCATAAGTTTCAACATTGAATATCACTTAAAAATTTATCAAAGTGAATCAATTATAGGTTTTAGGTTATCTGGAATGTCAGGTAGTTCTGTGTGACTCTCATTATTTTGTATCACTTCAGGACCAATTCTTCGCACTTTTTGAGTTCCTATCAAAGTATCAATACACCTTTGTATGTCTTTTTCAGGAAAAATAGATTTTAAATTTTGGATAAGTGTTTCTTCATTTTCATATTTTTTAATCCCATATTGTACAATAATCATTTTTTCATTAAGTGAGTAATCCGTCATTTAAGATATCAAATTTGTGCAGTATAAAAAACATTTCTTGCTATTTAGAAAGTTTTTTCTTTAATTCAGTAAGTTTTGGAATTCCAACAAACTCTAATTTATTATCAATCACTAAACCAGGTACAGTGAATATAGGATATTTTTCTAAAAATTCAGGTTTTTCTGCAACATCAATCAAGTCATAATGTATCTTAAGTTTGTCCAACATTTTTTCTAGTGTGGTGCAGGCAGAACAGCCAGGAGTAGTTAGAACTTGGACTTTCATGACTCAATGAATTGTTCAGGGTTTTGTTCAAAGGCCCATCTACATGAAGCGCAACAAAATCGATATTCTTTACCATCATGTAATAATGCCTCTCCTTTTTCACCCACATCCATACCACAAACAGGATCTTTCATGCCATTACCGTACCTTGTTTTCTCATATTAATCAAATACCAAATTATAGCAAACCCAATCAAACTGATTATAATGAAAGGTATAATCTCTTTTGAAATATTTTGATCTTCATGTGCATGTTCGTGTTCATCCATTTCAAATTCAGCTGGAATCATGGTTAGTTCAACAAGTTTGTTCCATCCTTGGTGAATGAAGGTTTCTTCATACCATTCATGACCCTCTGGCAATCCATTAATTATCAAAAATGAGCCAATTACAATTAACATCCACCCAGTTGCTTTTTCAATTTTAATTTGATTTCTAGTCAATCCTTTAGTTGCATTGATTCCAACAATTGCAAGCACAGACATTAAGATTAGAGGAATTGCTCTTCCAACCCCATGAATGGCTCCCAAACTTGCACCAATTTCAATACTTCCTGTTCCTGCAATGTAAATTAGCAACCAATAAAACAATGGGTTGGGACAACCAACTCCTGCGTTTCCTAGCAACAATCCCATAAAAAATGATTTTGAAAAATCTCCACGTTTTTGAATAAACTTCGGGGTTCCAGAATACGAGGGAAGTTTGAGTTTCAATAATTTTAATTGAGACAAACCAAAAACAAAAGCTGCAATTCCTGCAATCAAAAACATGTATGTTGAAATTTGATCTAATTCTGCAGTCTGTCCAAGTATTCCAACACCAATACCATATGCAGAAATTGTTAGTGTTAATCCTGCTCCAAATAGTAATGCCATATAGAGGCCTTTCTTGTATCCCTGACCTATGCTTAGTGGAACTATGATGAAAACTAATGGAAGTGTACAAGGAAGTACAATCATGGACAATCCTGCAACATATGAAATTCCAATCCATGTTGGATATGACGGAGCTTGTCCAGCACCAACAGCAATTTCATTTGTTCCAGCATAAATTGCGCCTAGAAAAATCAATGAAAATAAAGCAAAGCAAGATACAATTAGAAATTTTTTTGATATATTATCCACAATTATTCATAGTATGTTTCTAAATTAAGATTTTTTGTCCTGATTTTCATAATATAATCGAATGACTTCATCAACTACAGTGTTGGTATCATTATCTTTTTCAGAACTTACAAGAAGCAAATGATCATCACCAAGATAAAATGAGAATCGTTTAACCTTGTCATATTCACCAAGAGTATAGATGGTTTTTCCAAGCCATTTTGACATGTCTTTACGTGCTTTCCAGTCTAATATAGAGAGATTTACCAATTCTTTTTCTGCATGATCTGAAAGCAAATTTTTCAAACCTTCTCTCATACCGCCACCTACACGAGCTGCCCATTCATCATAAACTGTGGCAAATCTAATTTTGGGATCAGCATCCAAAATCTGTGAACAGAATTTTTCGTAATCCAATATTATGTTCTATAGAACACGAATTATTAAAGTAAAAAATTGATTCAGGCACTATTTGTTAAGAAAATGACTAAAAATGAGATTTAAAATTGATTTAGAAAATCTTATCATCTAGAAAGATTTCTTACTATTATGGAAATTCAGGATGCTGTTGAAAAGATTTTGAAAATCAGCCCTTCTGTAAGAGTGGTAAGCGTCTGTGATCTCAAAGGCAATTTATTGTTCTCTGCACGTTCTAAGAAGGTAAATCTTTTGGTGTCAAAGAAACAGAGCTTAGCATCATTAAAGGCTGCAGCAAAAGATTGGAAGCAACGCAAAAAACTGATGAGGAGTCTAGGACCATGCAAATATGTTGTTGCAGAATATGACAAAGTCAAGAGACTAGTTATTCCAGCAGGAAGAAACCATATTCTGTATATCACTACAACTGCTTCACTAGATCACAACAAAGTTGTTAGAAAAGTGCGTTCTTTCAAGTAACTGACAACTAAATTTTTTTAATTAATTTTTGATTAAAAATTGATTGACAATATTAGATAAGGAATGTACATTCATTGATTATTTGGTATCTACTATCAGAGTTTTCTTTTTCCAGTGCCTCTTCCTGAACTGATCCACATGCCTTTAGTGGATTTTATTGGTGTACTTTCCATATCACCAAACTTAATCTTAGCAGTTCCACGGCCTACTGTGATATACTTGTTCGAGGATGCTTTTTTTCTTTCTTCTTGAAGTTTTTTGAAATCATTTCCCGACCAAGCAGAGTCTTTATCATCGACTTCGATTATCCTTGTACCTCTACCAGTTCGAACTTTTCGTTTTGCCAAAATGAACCACATATTGATACTAATTATCATTAATAAGATTTCGAAAGGAATGGGCCCACGGGGATTTGAACCCCGGATCTTCGCCGTGTAAGGGCGACGTCATAACCGACCTGGACTATGAGCCCAGAAACCAACGTAGTTAAAAACCATTTAAACTTTGAGAAGGTAAGAATCTAAAAATTTGATAAAAAAATAACAATTTCATGGTTCATTTAGATTTTTTTTCCAGTCCAATAGGATTAGGTCACATAACAAGAGACATTGCAATTGAAAGTAATTTCCAAAATATCACAACAAATTTTGTTACTGGTAGTGGTGCTGCAAGAATTTTAAAAAAATTAGAGATTCAAGTAGAAGATGTCTATAAACCACCTTCATTTACTGTTGAAAATGGAATATTGAAAAATCCTGCAAAATGGCTCTGGAATTACTATCAATATTATAGAGATTGCAAAAATATCTCACAGAAGATTTTACAAAAAGACAATCCAAGTTTGGCGGTAAGTGATGAGGATTTTGCATCACTATCAGTAGCTCAAGAAATGAAAATTCCGACTATCCTCATTACTGATATTTTAGAGACACATTTCACAAAAGGTTTGGCATCATTTATTGAGAAAAAGATGAATAAATCAATGCAAGAAATTATAAAAAAATGTGAAAGCGTAATAATTCCAGAAATTGGAGATTCTAAAGACAATATCAAAAGAGTAGGACCAATAGTAAGACAAACAAACCACACAAGAGAACAATTACGAGAAAAACTTTCTTTTGACAAAAAAACTATTGTTATTTCCATTGGAGGTACTGATGCAGGATTATTTTTAATTGAAAAAGCATTAGGTGCTGTTTCAAAAATTAATCAAGACATTAAAGTTGTACTAGTTTCTGGTCCATCAGTTAACAGAAATTATGAAAATGTAATAAATTTAGGATTTGTAGACAATTTACATGAGATAATTTATGCATCAGATGTTTTAATTTCACTTGCAGGAAAATCAACAATTGATGAAGCTAATGCGTACGGTACGCCTGCAATATTTATTCCAATCAAAGGCCATTTTGAACAAGAAGATAATGCTAAAGATCAAGGATTTGTTTTTGAAGATATCAAAAGACTTGACAAACTGATTATAGAGAAATTAGATGAAAGAAGAAAGCAAATCAATACAGAAGGTGCAACAAAAGCTGCCAAAATTATTCAAAGCTTAATAGATAGCCATTGATTTTTGATAAAGTACCATGACGAAATTGGTTGTAGCAAAATTTGGAGGTAGTGCAATAGGCCCAGATGGAATATCCATTCCGAAAATAATTCAAAGAATTACTAATTTGAAAAAGGATGCCAAAGTAATTGCAGTTTTTTCAGCACCATTAACAATTGATAATGGAAAAAAACGTTCACTAACAGATGTAATATTAGAGCAAGGAGAAAATGCTGCAAATGGCACTGCCCCATCACTAGAAATCATCAAATCGACATATCAGAAAATTTTAGAGTTGGTAAATTCAGAAAACAAAGAAAGATGTAGAAATATAATTGATTTAAATCTTGAAAAAGTCCGAAAAGCACTAGACGAGACAACTGAGAATAAAGAATTTGTTGACGAAGTACGCTCACGCGCACTAGCATTTTCAGGGGAGATTTTGATGTCTCATGTGATGAATTACATCCTAAGAAGTAACAATATCAAATCCGAATCTATAGATTTTGAAGATTGGCCCATAATAACAGATAACAACATAGAATCAACAAATTTTCTAACATCAGAATCCCGTGCAAAAATAGAAAAAACTGAAAAAATAGTGGAACAAAATGAGGTAGTTACCATAGGTGGATTTATCGGAAAAACAACAGACAATGTCATGACTACATATGAGCGCGGAGGGTCTGATCGTACAGCTGCAGATTTAGGAATTTTGTTTCATAAAAAATATGAAACCAGCATAGATTTTGAGAAAGATAGCGCAGTAGTTTCAGCTGACCCAAAAATTATAGAATCAGGATTAAGAGAAGTTCATCAATTATCGTACAACGAAGCAAGACTTGCAGGGATGTTTGGAATGAAAATATTAGATCCAATAGCAATTAAAGAAATTGTAGAAAATGGTGTTGACATGTCAATCACAGTTACAAACATGAAAAATCCAGATAAAATTACCATAATAAAACGGACATTAGATGAGCAAAAAGGACATCCCATCAAAATTGTTACAGGAAAAGAAAATTGTGCTATTTTTAGAATTGAGACAGCATCAATACAAAGATTGTTGACGTCGTTAGACAAAGACAAACGTTATAGTGAATTTATTATTTTATCCCCATTTACAAAAGACGGCATGGAGTTTTCAAGAATATTATTTCTAGATGGAGATTATGTGAAAAGAAATGAAAAATATTTGCTGGGATTTGATTCTCTTGCAACAATAACATACAACAGAGGAGTTATCACATTAATTGGAGACGAGATGTGGCGAGTTCAACAAGTCGCATCTAGAACAAGTGCAAAGATAGGTGAAGCAGGATTAAATATTTTGAACATGGATGCGCAAGAAGAAACTTCACGAATAGTTATTGTTGTAGAAGATACAAAAGACAATATTAGAAAAGCAATTAGTGCGATACATCAAGAGATTTCAAAAATTAATTTTATTTAGCGAAAGTATGGCGTACGGTTTTTACACCAGTAGCGCCATCAAGGGTTTGTTCTTGGACCATTATCTAGATTCAGTCCGGCGTTACCCTAAACACGCGATACTTTATGTTGCCGTTTCTAGTATTTAGAGCTGATCTATATAGATCAGATTACATACGCTCAGCAAAATACCAAAGAATTATCCCAATTCCAAGAATTCCATACCACTTGAAATTTTTCTTATTTGTAAAAATTGTAGGCGAGCCTAATTGTTCATCCTTGTATGCAGTCTGACGAATTTTTCTCATTTCAAATGCCTGACCAATTAATCCTATGACAAGAAGGGCAATTGCGACATATCCCAAAGTCCATTCCATATCACATTTTAAATCTAGTCAGATATGTAGTTTCCAATAACAAAAAACAGTATCAAAAGATAATTCTTTAAATTAGCATGGTTTTTTTCCTCTCCCATGGAAGAAGTTGGAAAAATATGGATGAATGGGAAATTAGTGCCATTCAAAGATGCCAAAGTCCATGTTCTAACTCATGCGTTACATTATTCTACATCAATTTTTGAGGGCATACGATGTTACAATACACCAAATGGTTCTGCCATTTTCAGATTACCAGAACACGTAGATAGATTCTTCAAATCAGCAAAACTGTATTCAATGAAAATGCAGTTTTCAAAACAAGAGATTTCTGACGGGATCATTCAAACAGTAAAAGCAAGTAAGCTCAAAGAATGCTACATTAGACCATTAGCATATTATGGTTATGGAACTATGGGTTTAACCCCAACACAGAACAAAGTTGATGCATCTATTTCATGTTGGGAATGGAAGATGGGCGAATCAAAAGCTGGAAAATTCTCAGGAGCAAAATGTAAAGTATCAAGTTGGGTAAAAATTGATTCTAGATCCCAGCCAATGCAAGCAAAGGCAGCATCAAACTATGCAAACGCAGCACTAGCAAGGATGGAAGCATTAGAAAACGGATATGATGAGGCAATCATGCTGAATTTGCATGGGAAAATTGCTGAAGGTAGTGCTGAAAATATCTTCATTGTAAAAGATGACATTATTCAAACTCCACCACTATCTGCAGGAGGATTAGAGGGGATTACAAGAGATAGCGTAATACAGATCATTGAAGAAAACGGAGGGTTTGTAATAGAACGAGATCTAGAAAGAGATGATCTCTACGCTGCTGATGAAGTATTCATGACAGGTACTGCTGCTGAAGTAAAATCCGTAACGCAGATTGACAAAGTAAAAATTGGCAAAGGCAAAATGGGCAACATTACAAAAGCACTACAAAAATCATTTACTGATGTAGTGATGGGCAAAGATGAAAGATTCTTGCCATGGTTAACATATATCTAAACTTCCACGAGGTTTTTTACCCATAAAAATAGATAGAAACTATGGATTCATGTGCTACTGGAGACAACCAAGAAATCTGTTGGTTTTGCAGAAAAGGTCGTCATGAAGACTGTATGAAAGAGATTCCAACACAAGGAAAGTCAGATGGTCCTCACGACTGTACATTTGATACAAAGCTCATCCCATGCAAATGTAGTCATTAACAATTAGCATCAAATACTGCCATATCTTAAAAGATACATGAATTACAATGAAGAATTTTGGAAAAAATATGCAGATGAAAATGAGTCAAGATATAATGAAGAATTTGCAAAATTCACAAAAGATCTTGCCACATCACTACATTGTACAAGTGTTTTAGAAATTGGATGTGGGACTGGAATTGATTTAAGATTATTTCCAAATACTTTTCAGATTCATGGAATTGATCTTAATGAATACGCATTAGATATTGCAAAGGAAAAATTATCAGTAGCCAATTTTAAGAAAGGAACCATTTCAGATTTACCATTTGAAGATTCATCAATAGATTTTGTGTTTACTCATGGATTATTAAATTATCTAGATGATGAAACGTTAGAAAAAGGAATTTCAGAGATGCACAGAGTTGCAGGAAAATACATTATGAATTGCGAGACATTTAATGATGTAGAAAAAGAAATTGATGAGAATCAAAAATCACGTAATATGGTTAAACGTTGGATGAATTACAAGGTACGAATTGTAAGTGATGTGGATATGCATGAAGACATTGAGCCTGAAAAAAGACGATTTGTGTTATTGAAAAAACTATAACTTGATTATAGTGACTATTCAGAATCTATTGGTAAAAATACAGTAAAAGTTGAAGGGTTGTTTTTTATCGATATTGTTCCATTGTGTTGTTCTACAACACTTTTACAGCTAGACAATCCAAGACCTGTACCTTTCTGTTTAGTAGTAAATAAAGGCTCAAATACTTTTCCAAGATTCTCATCAGAAACTCCCTCACCAGAATCAATAAAATCTAAAATTGCCAAGTTATTTTTTTGAGAAATTTTAACTTCAATTTCTCCACCATCAGGTAACGCTTGAATTGCATTAACAAGAAGATTTAGAAATACAGCATCTAGTTTAACTGGATCACATTTGATTTCCAAATCTTTACCAGATATACGAAGATGAATATTATCTGGCACATTGATTTTATTGATAGAGTTTTGAATAGTGTCACGTACAGAAACTTGAACTAATTTGAGTGGTGAAAGCCTAACAAAGTCTAACACATCATCTACTTGATGAGCTATTCTATCAATACTTTTTTCCATTAAATCAAGACGTTTACTTAGAGTTGGATCAGATAGTTTTGTATCTGGAGGAGTTTCTTTTAATAAATCCACAGACATTTTCATTACAGATAAAGGATTTCTCAAGTCGTGTGCAAGTCTTCCAGATAATTCACCAATTGCAGAGAGTCGTTCTGATTTTAATATCTCTCTTGTTTTTTCATCTACAAGCCTTTCAAGACTTTCTTTTTGTTCAACAAGTTCTTCTGTTCTAACTTTAACTAGACGAGAAAGATTTTTGTTCAAAGTTAATACTATTGCTGCAAAAACTGCCAGCATAGCAACAACTCCAAGCATAATATTTTGAGAAGTGATTTGTTCATCAGTTTCCATAAAGATTGAATGAATAAGAGAAATTCCAATAACCATAGTAATTATTGCTAATGTCAGCGGAATTCCAAATTTACTAATTGTTTCAAATTGTACCTTTTCAGAAAAGAACATGGCATGTTGTTCAGTAGTGGGTATCTTTGAAATCTTATATCTAATATAAAATGCAAAAATTAGTAGAATGTAAGTGTACAACCAAAGCAGATCAACTGGATGGCCATCGTAATAGGTTCCATCAAGTTCGGCAAATAAGAAAAATGTATCTGCAGTACCATATATGATAAATCCAAATAAAATTAACATCCAAGAAAAATTTGCACCTTTCTTTGCAAGATACATAATTCCAACAATTGCAGGAACTACTTGGATTGATCCCATTATTGGATATGCAAGAGCTATAGCTGTTGGAAATGCATCTTCACCCAACATATCATCATATGCTGCAGTAACAGATGGAAACAAAAATGAAGCAGCTAAAGCAATTGCAAACAACCAAACATTTCTGCTAACAGAATTAAGAACTGGTTTTAACGATATAAACAAAAATGTGGTCATAGGCGGATATGCAGCTACGTAAAAAATATCGGCTTCAGATGGAAATGGACTACCATCCCAAATATGATCATACATTAACCAAATGAATTCAGCTATAAACCAAAATACTGCGCCTATAGCAAAGAGGAAAAATCCTTTTGTTTGATAGTGTTTTTGTTTGTATAATTTTATTCCAACTACTATAGCAACTATTGTTAGGATTGCAGTTGAAAAAAGATATGCAGGGACTGAAATCCAAGCAAATTGAGCATCATCTACAAATGGTCTTACCTGATATAACAAAGTAATAGAAACCAATGTTATAATTAAAAATGTCAAAACAGATTTGGTGTTAACAAAATCTAGTTTTGGAAGAGAGTCATTTTTACTCAAATAAGATCACTATTTTTTATATTTTCAACATATATGAGTATATCATGGTATTAACTTTTTTAAAAAAATTGAATACCTTTAATAGTAAATTATGAATGTAAGATTTACCATGAAGACAAGAATTCTGGTTGTTGAAGACGATATAGATTTACTTAATATTTATAAAGAAATTCTTGAATTGAATAATTTTGAAGTCATAACTGCTGAAAATGGTCAAGCAGGTGTTGAAAAATTTAGAAAATTCAATCCATCTTTAGTTATAATGGATGGAGACATGCCAGTACTTGATGGGTATGAAGCATTTAATCAAATCAAAGAAATAGACAAAGATGCCAGTGTTGTAATTATTACAGGAGTTTCAGAATACGAACCCAAAAATCAAGAAGCAATAAAAAAAGGACTAATCAAAGTTATTGCAAAACCGCTTGGCGTTGATCAGTTAAAAGATTTGGCACAAAAATACTCTAAAATTGAATTAGAGTAATTTCATTTAGAAATTTAAAAGCAGTTCCAGTCTGAAAAAAATAGTATTTAGATCATACTAATCATTTCTACTATTTTCTTTTAAGGTAAATTACTCAAAGAAAGAATGGTAATCATGCCATGTCACCTGCTATAGTTTACCATCGTCCAAAGATTGGGCAACTTTAGCCCAATCTTTTATTATAATTCATGAACTATTGAGCGGTATGTTCTAGTTTTCCAAATAATCCCTCACAATATTCAACAAGAAATTTTTCAATTGTGTGTCAGGATTTATTTATGTCAGATAATAGCGGGTCTAAAGGGATTCGGACCCTTGACAACCGGATTAAGAGTCCGGTGCGCTACCTGGCTGCGCCATAGACCCACCAAAAATACTAAGCCCAGAGTTGTTATTAATCTTAAGATTCTAAAATAAAGGAAAATTATGTTTTATGCTTTAGCTTCAATTTCGTTGTATTTTTCAATGATTGCAGTTAGTGCAGTTGAAACTGGAACATCATTCATCTTTTTCTTTTCGGCAAGAAGTTTTTGGTATGCTTCTAGTGTGATATATACCGGAATTGAACCATTTCCTTCCAACAAACCTCTAACATTGTAAAGAGCAGTCTCCATTCCTCTCTCAGCAGATTTTGCAAACTTTGCTTTATCCATAATTGCACCCAATGGGCCAAATGGCATTTCATAGTCTACTGACATTGTAACTCTTGTGAGGTTATTTCCTAATGACTTGAATTCATTAGTAATTTGCCATTTCTTAAATGGGCCTTCAATCTGTTTTGCAGTTATCTTTTCATTTCTGACAAATTCAATTGTCTCACAATCCCACTCTAAACGTTTACCGCTAAAGTCACCGATAATTCTAAAGGTTGTACCTACACCCATGCCTTCCTTGATATCCATAGGAACAACGGTCATGCCTACTGCATCAGTTTTGATTTGATCAGAAACATGTTCTGGTCTTGCAAAATAGGTAAAGACATTTTCTACAGGTGTCTTAATATCGATTGATTTTGTTACGAGGGTCAACGATTCAATGTCTTGGCAATAAGGATTTAAAGGTTTTGAAGATTTTCTGAAAGGAACGAGTTACAATATATTCATCCAAAGTCTACAAATCATAAATGACAAAAAAGCGATCAGTTTTGATTTTTTCAATTTTGATACTTTTCTCAACACCCGGAGTAAGTGATGTGTTTGCTCATTCAATGTTTAACTCTGCTGAGGAATTCTACGGAGGATATAGAGTCCAAGTAGCAACATCTCCTGAATTTCCTCAAATTGATGAACCATCTCAATTTATGATTAGAGTTACTGAGGGTTTTGATTATGAAGAAGTTGACAGATTTACAATGGGAATAAGAATATTTTATAATGATCAACAGATTGATGCAATTCTTCCAAAATCAATAGAGGGTTCTCATTGGGAATTTGACTACATATGGAAAAACTCAGGAAATCATATAGTGTTAATTGACTTGTACGACATGAAGGAAAATGGTCAGGTCTTAACTTATACATTTAACATGGGAACTCAGAGTCCATTTGGAGCTATTTTCTTTGCAGCAATTACTGTAGGAGCATTAGCACTAACAGGTGTTGTAATGTACATTTATGTACCAAAAATTTTTAAAAAATCTAAACCCTAGACTCTATTTGAACTCTAGAAATTCTAAATGCAAATAATGTAGTCAACAAGACCATGGAGAATAACAGTATACCAACTCCCAGATGAATTGCAACTAGCAATGCATGTAGTTTTAGATCAATCACGAGAGCACCAAGAATGATTTGTGTAATAACAAAAACTGTCGCAAGAGAGCTTGTAAGTTTAATTTTCCAGTGTGAGTTTTTGTTAATCATTGCTGCAATCATTGTAGCAATTACTAGTGTACCAGTAGTTGCCGCAGTAAATCTATGAATCCATTCAATGAGATATTCTTCAGAGGGCATTACACCATTTGGACAAAGTGGCCATTCAGGACATGTAAGACCAAGTCCTGCCGCAGAAACATATCCACCTAAGAACATTAGTGAATACAAAACAACCATTGTAGATAATGCAAGATATTGAATTGCCAAAACTATTCTACTATGAAACTACCTTGCATGCCTTGTAATGCATGTCCAGGAACTGTACAGATGTAATAATATGTTCCAGGTGCACCAGCAGTAAAAGTAGTACTACCGCTTTCACCAGGTTTTAGAGGATTAGATGCTGCTGCAATTGCAGAATCCCAAATTACATTGTTAAAGTCTTCAGGGTTTGAAACAACTCCAAATGCATGGAATGATTTACCAGTATTTGTAGAGGTTATAGTAACCTCATCACCAGAGCTTACACGAATTTCAGGATTGTGACCATCAAATCCAGGTAATGCATTAAATGCTAATGTTCTAAAATCATCAGATTCTACAAAGTCCAAATTAAAGTCATGAGACACGCCTGTTGGAGCTGCTGCAACACCAGAACTGCCACCGCCTTGTGCAGAGCCTACAATGATTTCACCAACCATTCCTTGTTCCCTGTGACCAGGAACTGTACAGATGTAGTAGTAAGTGCCTTCTTCACCTGCAACAAACTCTGAAGTTCCACCTTCACCTGGCTTTAGTGGATTAGATGCTGCTCCAATTTCACTGCCAGGAATAATTCCTGCAAAGCCTTCATCAGCTTTTGTGACACCAAATGCATGGAATGATTTTCCATCATTTATTACATCAAATACCACTTTATCACCAACATTCATGTTAATTGTTGGATTGTGATTTGGTTCTCCAGGTAATGAATTAAACGCCAAAGTCCTAAAATCTGATGATTCTATAAATGAAAGATCTTGTGTGATTGTCTTTCCAGTAGCTGCGGCTGGTGCGGCTTTATCTGCTTCTCCTGCCATCATTGCAACAACTGGTGCAGGTTGTGAAATCCAATAATCCCACATTGAAAAGAAGATTGCTCCTCCAACAATACAGATTCCTAACATAATTGCCATCATCTTTCCGGTTCTTGCAGGAGTGGTTCTGTAAACGGTTTGTGTATCGTGACTCATTTTCATCTATCTCCTAATGTGATGGGTTCTTTGCCTCAAATGGATAATAGTATTTGCCTCCAACACCAAATGGATCCTCTGTGTTTGCAGGTTTTCCTTTTCCAGCGCTGTAAATCATGTTTGCCAAAAATATTGCCATGCTGACTCCAATAATCATTGCACCAACTGATGCGATTTGGTTCATTGCAATCCATTCTGGGATTGGTGGATAATCGAAAATTCTTCTTGGCATACCGTATAAACCAAGTACGTGTTGTGTAAAGAAGACCAACACAGTTCCTATGAAAGACATGATAAAGTGAATCTTACCCATTGTTTCATTATACATTCGTCCTGTGACATATGGGTACATGTAGTAGAGGAATCCAATTGAACCAAATGCAATAGTTCCCATCACAAAGAGATGGAAGTGTCCAACTACCCAGTAAGTATCATGTGTTGTAAAGTCTAATGGCATAGCAGCGTTTGCAACACCACCTGCACCTGCAGAGAAGAATAAAGCAATACCACCAACAGACCACATCATTGGGGTCAAGAATTTGATTCTGCCATTCCACATTGTTGCAATGAAATTATAGACGTGCATTGCAGATGCTGGAACTGCTGCAAGTGTTCCTACCATAAATACAGTCTTTTCTGTAAATGACATTCCTGTTGCATACATGTGGTGTGCCCATGATGAAAAGCCGACAATTGATAATAATACAAATGCAAAGATACCAGAATTGAAACTATAGATTGGTTTTCTTGAGAATCTTGGAATAATTTCATACATCATACCAATAGCTGGAATAACGAGAACGTATACTTCAGGATGGAATGTAAACCAGAACAAGTGTGCATATGCAATTGGATCTCCTCCCATTGCAGGATTAAAGAATCCAGTAACACCAAGTCTATCAGTTAAGAGCATCAATAATGCTGCTGCAAATGTTGGAATTGCAACAAGAATAATCAATGAGGATGACAAGAAAGACCAAGCCAAAAGTGGAACTTGACCAATGGACATGTCAGGATGTTTACATTTGAGAATCGTAACAACAAAGTTAATTGCACCAAGAACAGAAGATACACCTAAAATTTTTAGTCCAAATATCCACATGTCAGCAGCAGGACCTGGTGCGCTGATAATAGAATAAGGAGGAGTGGCATACCAAGTAAAGTCTGCAAATCCTAGCCAGATAAGGGCTCCAGCAGGTGGAATCATCCAAAATGCAATTGCATTAAGCTTTGGGTAAGCCATGTCTTTGTATCTGACCATGATAGGTACAAAGTAGTTACCAACTGCAGATGCAAATGGTATGATAAACAAGAAGATCAAAGTAGTTCCGTGAACAGTAAAGATTCTGTTAAAGGTCATCGAATCAGCAATAATTTGTGATCCTGGCAAGAACAACTCAGCTCTTATTGCAAGTGCCAATGCACCTCCCATAAACAAGAATCCTAAAGATGTGATAAGATAAAGTAAACCAACATCAGTGTGATGTGTTGAGAACATTATTTGCCAAATCGGACGTGGTTTTTGTAGTTCTAGAACCATTAGTTAATTCCCTCCAGCAATATGGATAAAAGCGTTATCAAGAGTGTGGTTCCTCCACAATTAATGTTCCACGCATGTTATAATGAATTAATCCACAATATTCTCTGCATTGAATATCATGTTCACCAACATCAGTTGGTGCAAACCATACAGTGTTAACTCTGCCAGGAATTGCATCCATCAAAACAACATAATCGTGAATGTTAAAAGAGTGATTAACATCTTTTGAATGAATTTCCAATTTGTAGGCTTTGCCTTTTTCAACATGCAACTCACCAATTTCTTTTGTTCCATCTTCATGTTCAAAAGACCAGAACCATTGTTGTCCTGTTACTTTGATAACTTCGGCATCGGCAGGAACATGTTCTACGAGTCTTTCTGCTTCCCAAGCTTCTGCACCAACCCAGCACATCAAAGCAACTACAACACCAACGTAAATCCATTCAGGCCAGTTAGAATGTCCACTCATTTCTACCAGTCAGTCCCCTCATATGGAGTTGGTTTTGCTTTTGGATGAGATTCTCTAAATCTCCAAACTTGCCAAATAATAGTACCTGATACAACTGCACCAACTACAAATGCAATAGTCATCATTCTAAAGAATAAATTCCAAATTATTACTCTACGATCAAGATATTCGCCTGGTTCATCACCTGCAGCAAAAGCATGTTCTACAGCAGGAACTACTACTAAAACAGCCAATACTAGGAATAACCCGACTATACCCTTCATAGTGAATGACTGTCGTGACCTATGATTTCTATTTAAGGGTTTTCAAGATTATTAGCTACCAACCTTGATCGAATCTAGTTGGATGCATTACGTTAAGTCCAGAAATTGAGAATTTTCGTTTGTTTTCTCTAAAGAGATTCAATGATGCATTTGCTATAATTAGTTCAAATAGATTTGTTGGAGACAGATCAACTACAGTTGAAAGCATTGCTTTGATAGGATCCATGTGAGTGACTAGTACAACATTTTCATCAGGATGTTTTTCAACTACATGATTAACAATTCCCAATACCCTTTTTTTGACTTCATCAAAAGTTTCAACTCCGTTGTGAGCAATTTCAAGATCACCTTGATAGAATTTCATAAAGACATTTCCATGATCATTAAATATTTCATCATATGCCATACCAGTGAATTTTCCCATATCAAGTTCGATTAATCTATCATCAATTGTTACATCAAGGGAATTATGTTTTCCAACAATTTCTGCAGTATGCTTTGCTCTTTGTATTGGACTAGAATAAATTGCAGAGATGTTCATATGCTCAAGTAGTTCAGCGGTATGTTGTGCTTGCTGTTGACCAACATCAGTTAACGGCACACCTTCAGTTCGTCCTGCTAAAATTCGTTCAGTGTTATTTTTTGCCTGACCGTGTCTTAGGAAAATTATTTGTCCCAATCTGTTCGAAATTCAAATAGAGATAATAATAACATTGTCTGTGATTAATCATGAAAGTGGGAATTATTGGCGGTACAGGTGGAATGGGCAAAGGCTTTGCCCTGAGATGGTCACAAAATCACGATGTAATAGTTGGTTCTAGGGATGCTGCAAGAGCAGCAGAATCAGCTGTAGAGTATACAAATTTGGCAAAAGAGGCATTTGGTGAAATTAAAGGAAGTATTTCTGGAAACGATAATGTTTCAGTTGCAAAAGAAAGTGACGTGTTGATTTTGTCAATTCCATATGAAAATATTGATTCAGTGTGTTCTGGGATATTACCAGAAGTTAATGACAATTGTGTTGTAGTATCACCAATCGTTCCAATGACTAAAACAGATGTTGGATTTGAGTGTGTTTCAATTAAAGACAACAAGCCATTCTCATACAAATTAGTGTCAAACCATATGAAAGATAAATCAAAATTAGTTTCTGCATTTCATGTAATATCTGAGAAAAAATTGGTGAATCCAACTCTCGAGCTAGATTATGATATTTTTGTATGTGGAGATGACAAAGAGTCAGTCGGTGTAGTCAATACATTAATTGATGAAATCAAAGGTTTGAGATCAATTTACTTGGGACCAATAGAATTATCATATCTTGCAGAAATGTCAACGCCATTGCTGCTAAACGCAATGATTCAAAACAAGATAAAAAATCCCGGAATTAAAATCATCTGAGTCGGTCCTTTTATCATGAGCCACGAATACTATAGGCGAGGTAGAAATTGGTATACAGCTATCGGAGTTTTATTTTCTGTTATGGCAGGGATTGTCTTAGTCAGACAGTTATTGATATGGGGACCAGAGTTTGTTGAAGAGTTTCTGATAAATGGTGAAATTACTAATGAAAAGGTATCAATGGCAATGCTGGCCTTTGGTATTTTTATGATAGCATTGGGATTCAGAAGACATGAGCAAAAAAGATGAATTTCTAAAAACTCAAAAGATACTGCGGTTATCTACTATTGGAAAAAACAAAACCCCACACATTGTTCCTGTTTGGTACAGATACAGTGCTAAAAAATTCTACATTGGCACAAACACCAAGACACAAAAGGCAAAAAATGCAAAGAAAAACAACAGAGTCTCTTTTTGTGTAGATACAGGAGTTAATGCGCCCAACATCTATGGTGTGATGGGTCAAGGAAAGGCAAATGTGATTTTAGAAAAATCCAAAGTAAAAACAATTGCAAAAAAGATTCTTTTACGTTACTTTAAGACATTGGAAAACAAGTCAGCAAAAGAATTACTTGATGATACTGACTGTATTATTGAAATTATTCCTGAAAAGATTTCTGTTTGGAGTTACTGACGTACAAATTCCTCAATCTTGTTCATTGCTGAATCCAAAACTTCAAGGCTTGGAAGATAAACTAACCTGAAATGACCACTGCCATATTTTTCTCCAAAACCAGAACCATGTACAGTTAAAACTCCTTTTGATTCCAATAGTTTTGTAACAAATTCTTTGTCTGTTCCAAATCTATTGTCTTCAATTTTTGGAAATGCATAAAATGCGCCCTTTGGATTTGGACAAGACAGTCCTGGCATCTCGTTTAGTCTCTTTACAACCAAGTCTCTGCGTTTTTTTATTTCAGTCACAAAGTTTGAGATATAGTCTTGAGGTCCTCGTAATGACTCTAGTGCAGCATGTTGTACGGGCAGACTGGTTGCAATTCGCACTCTGGCTAGTTTTGGAAGATTCTCTCTAATTGCATCAAGTTTTGGTGAATTGTTAAATGCAATATAGCCAATTCTCCAGCCAGACATTAGATGGACTTTGGAAAAACCATTTAGAACAATTACCGGAGAGTCTCCTGCAACTTTGCCAATTCCTACAAATTTTTCATCAAAAATTATCTGATCATAGATTTCATCACATATGATGTAGAGATTATGCTGATTTGCAATATCTACTAGTTCTTTGAGTGATTTTTCATTAAATACAACGCCAGTTGGGTTGTTTGGACTAATCAAACAAATAGCAACAGTCTTTGAGGTGATTTTGGATTTGATATCCTCAATATCAGGAGTAGAGTTATCCAAGTCAACTGCAAACTCTACTGGAATTCCACCATGCAGTCTAACATAAGAAGCATAAGGAGGATAATAGGGTCCTGGAAGCAGCACTTCATCTCCTTCCTCAACAATTGATGAGATTACCATGTCTAGTCCTTCTGAAACTCCATTTGTAACTAGAATCTCATCAGCAGAAATAGACAAGCCTTTAGCGTTTTCTTTTTTAGCAATCTCTTGTCTTAATTCCAAAAGACCTTCAGAAGTAGAATAGTAATTTTCACCATTGTTAATTGCATCAATCAAAGCTTGTTTAACATTATCAGGTGGTTGAAAACCAAATTGGACAGGATCACCAATGTTGAGATAATCTACCTGCATTCCTTTTTGTTGTACTTTTCTTGCAGCAAGAACAATATCTCTAATTGCGTACTCTACACCTGCTACTTTTTTTGATACCTTCAAAGTATCTAGACAGATATTTAGGCCCGTTAAATTCTTACTTGTTTGGACTCGTTGCACAGCCTGGATAGTGCGGGCGGCTTCGAACCGCCAGGTCGAGGGATCGAAGCCCTCCGAGCCCTTTAGATTATCTTATTAAGCAAATAATTTCTCTGCATGATGAAATGAGAATATCTCCATTCAAACTTGGATTAGCATTGGTAATTGTAGGAATGATTTGGACAGCGTATGTTTTTGATGAGACTGAAAAAAAATACGATTCAATTGTACTAAAACAATCTAATTCATTTGAGACAGAGTCAGAATTTTTTGGTATGGGTATTGGATATTTCAAATTATACATACCTGAATTCTCAGGAGAGGAGGTATTTGTTCAGATACTAGATCCCAGAGACAACGTGATTCAAGAACAAATGGTTCAAACAAAAATGTCAGTAGGATATTTTGATTTTAAAGAGGACGGCAAACATACCATAAAAATTACCAACATTGCAAAAAATTCAATTTATGTGCAGATAGAATTGGGGGATACAAATTCTCAGGAAATGGTGCCATCAGGGCTAATGATTTTTGTTGGTGCCATCGTAATGTTGATTATTTCATTTTTCAAAATTAAAAACTATAGTATTGAGCAACCTGAAGAGAATATCTCATAGATCTGAATACATTGAATGGTATGCCCAAAAATCAATACAAAATTAAAAATCAGCCAAGTAGTAAAAAACAAAAACGTTACTATAGAGAATGGAAGAAATATTTTGAGTTTTGTATGTTCTCTATTTTTTAAAATCAAAACTGCACCTAATGATGCAAGTAAAAGTCCTATCTCCAGAGGTTGGTGGGACCAGGAGATTAATCCATCAATTCCAAAAAGATCATGGGACAGAGAATCGCCAAAGCCTGAAACAATCTGTAGAAGGGAGCCAACAATTACCAGTTTGATTCCAGTTTTAAGAGAACGATGAACCGATTTTCGGATTATCAGTATGCTTCCCATAATTGCAGCACAGGCAGTCATCGAGACACCAGAGTAGACTACAATGTGAGAAGGGCTCCAAAAGAACTCTGGTTCTTTTAGAATATGGGAAATTGCATCCCAGAATCCTGCTGAAACAATTATGATTGGACCAACCATAGAGAAAATAGAAACTAGCGAAACAAGCGTGCCTGATTTTGCTATTGCAGAGTTTGAAAGTCTTTGAGTTAGTTTCATTTTATTCCTATAACGTAATTGGGTTATTTGAAATATTGTAAGTGTCAATTAGAAAAATTCGACATTATGGCCAATATTATGAATTAACTATATTAGATGACATGATCTAGTTACTCCATGAGTCCTGGAATTGGATTAATGAAGAGAAGGTTGGAAAAAGAAAAGGATGCAATAGCCCTTGCAGTATCAGGCATTGCAAAAAAATACAACGCTGCACCAGATACCATTCAAACTCTGGAAACAAAGTATCATGAAGATGCAGGAGACTGGTATGTTGCATTAGGTTGGGGCGAGAAAAAGGCAATAATCAAGATGGATTCTGTTCAAGGGACCATTACAGAGATTAAGGAAATCTAGGCAGCAAGAAAATATTTTAATCAAAAACAGTACAATGCAAAGTCATCTGACTGCCACATTCTTTTGTTTGTCTTTGTTATCATTCTAGATGTTTTCATAGTATTTCATGTCTTGAGTGGCTCTAGGTAGTTTTGGTTTGACAAGATAGGAAATCTGCTAAGATGAAATTTTGATAGAGAAAATTTAGTTGGACGGAATTTTATTCTTGAATGCCTGTTTCTAAAATAGTCTAAAATAATTAAAAATTATTTTAACATTGTTTGTTTTTTTAGGGGTTAACCCCTAAAGGTTTGTCCAATATTATTAGTCATCCGGGTATATTTGCATTTAATTTTAAAAACATGAAGTTTGTCCAATTAGATTAATGCTAATTGCACAAACATCCCATAGTTTCCGCTTTCAAAAATTTTTTCGAGACTTGCCTGCAGAGTAATGGCACGTCGAAAGATAACCCTCTACGGCAAGAAAGCATCACAAGATGACATTCTAGAGGAAATCCATAGATTGCTTTACGCCAAGGGAAACAGGCCCTACCCGCTAAAGCCACCAGAGATTGCAAAGGCACTTGGAATCGCCAGACAGTCCGTCTACAATTACATCAAGTTATTATCGCAGAGAGGAGAGATGGTCCGCCTAAGGTCAGGCCATTTCTTTTTGCCAAAATCAAAAGACCAAGAGTTCCGGGAGTTCAACAAACACCATTCCATCACATCTGACCCCCTTGTCTCTGAATGGATGGATGACATGCTGACAAGAAAGCAAGGAATGCCACTAAAGTCCTGGAGAAACAGACTACGCTCCCTTGAGATTGTTTGCAATACCTGCAAGGTAACTCCCTATGATCTGACAATCTCTGCAAAGAAAACTGAAAAAATCATGAGAACGTTTGCAAAGCATTTCCAAAACGGTGATGTTGTATGCTCTAATCGTGGATGCAAACCTACCGGAAAGAATACTACCGTCTACCACAAAGCACAAGCAGTAAGAGACTTTTGTTCGTTTTACGATATTACCTGGAGAAAAGGTGTTTCAGGAGTAATGTCTCAAAAAGTTCCCCATCATGGAAAATATGCAGACATTAGATTCACACAAGAAGAGTTTGATGCAGCAGACAAGTTCATCAAGGAAAAATGGGGTTTAGATTCAGATGTATACAGGTGGTTCTGGGTTGGAATCGAATCTTGTGCACGATTTGGTGCTCTGTACAACATGAAAAATGATTGGACAGAACTAAAAACAAAACATGATGACACCATATTTCTTATGTCTGTGATTGAATCAAAGACTGAAAATATCCGTGGAGGAAAATGGATAAAGTACATTACAAGAGAAGATACTCAAAAAAGTTTGAAATTATTAAAAGATAGAAACTGCGATAGAATTGTCGAGTCATCACTTGCAGAACATGCTTTCAAAAAAACCATCAATCGACAACTCGTTGAAATTTTTCAAGATTTAGGAAAAAATGAAACATATTTTCTAACTCGTCCTTCACATGTTCTGCGACATTTGGGTGCTCATTATTGGTTGTCTAAAACCAATTACAACTATGGAATCATTGCAGAGGTGGGAGGCTGGCATACTATAGATGAGTTAAAGAAGAGTTATGGTCAAATTCCACCTGAAAAAGTCTTAGAAATCATTCAATAATTTATTCAGAACGAACATTTGGTTCAAATTTGATTAGGAACACGTTGTTAGAGAGGATAACAAGTAGTCGCCATTTGACCGATAATGAAAATAATGTCTAAAATTATGATTTTGTATGCCCCATTTTCTGGAGGAAATTTCTAGAGAACAAGCATTTCAGGTAGATTATGATCCAAAATTCTCAAAACAATCTGTTTTCAACAATCTGGGAAATGAAGTCAGATTCTTTTATGTTACTCTGAATGAATCTGATTTTGAAAACAATCTACATATCTATTACAATGACAAAATTGGTCCTTATGGTAAAAGATATGGTTGGTCATTGTTTGACTCGGACATAACACAACTGTCACATTATGCAAAACTTCTCCATTCTGCAGATTTTGTTTGGCTACCCAATTCTGAACAACAAAACTGGAATTCTGAATATGATAAAAACCATTTTTCTAACTTTTCTAAAGGAATGGATTGGATGAAGTCCACTCTCCAAGAATATGATCCTGAAATTGCACGACGATATTCTTGGATGATTGGTGGGACATCCCCAGAAGGTCCATTCATGTTAATGGACGGAGTTCATAGGGCTTTACTAACATACATGTATTATTTTATTGAGAAAAAGAAGGAATTCACACCAATTGAAAAGGCTGTATGTTGTTTATCTAAAGACACCTCCAAGTATTACTTCAGAAGCATTCCGAAATTAAGATAGTTTAGACTGCAAGAGTAAAAGGTTTCATCAGAAATATATCTTGATTTTATAAGAATTCAAAATAAATAGTCATTTTTCATTGTATTTTGTATGTCTGCTGTACAATCTATGAAAAGAGGAGCAATAGTTCTACTGGATGCTTTAGGAACAAAAGCTAGATGGAATAAAGATCAAGAGAATTTCCTATTCAATGAATGGGAACAAATTCTGCAATTCATGGAAAAAAATGCAGACACTGCAAAAGAGGTCGGAATGTTGATGAAAATTAGATCATTTTCCGATACTGTTCTGATGTCTTTTTCACCTGATCCTGAAATTCCACTCAAAACCCAGGATTGGGGTGATCATGTGTTGCTAAAATTTGCTTCAAGTGCTGCATCCTATTTACTGGCATTAGGACTATGTCTCAATATTCCATTTCGTGGTTGTATTGCGTATGGGGATTATTATGAAAATGATAGAGCACTTACAGGAAAGATTATGTTTGAAGCTGCAGAATACTATGAACAATCCCAATGGATTGGTGTTTCATTAGCACCATCTGCAAATATTATTGCTTCTAGAAATGCAAGTTTATCTGCAGATAATGAAGATTACAATGAAAACGTGTACATTACACCATATGATGTTCCCTTGAAAGGGTTAACTGAAAAAAACGGTTATGGGATTAATTTTATCAAATCGTATGAGGGAATAATGAATACTCATAGATCTATGGGCGAAATTACGGATGAAAATAATATCTGGCATAAGGTTGACTCCTCTAAAAATGTCAATCAAATACTTCAAGCACAACTAAATGAAAATCCTGGAATTGAACCTACCCTGAAAATACGTAATACATTAGCATTTGTTGAACATATTCAAAATAATAACTAAATTTTCTACATATCATCATTACCAACTAAGAGTAAAAGATTTGATTCAATTTTTATTGCAATAAACATTAAAAATTAGTTTTACTAATAGAATAACATGAGTGCCATCACAACTCCAAAAAAACATAAATTTGAAATTAAACTAAAACTCTCAAAAGCCTTACATTCATTTGATAATTTTTACATGAAGATTTTTCCTGCAAACCATCCAGGATATTATAATAATCCGTTGGGGTTACAAGATGGGATTTCCTGGTACAAAAGAACAGAAAAGAAAAATCTCTATAAGATGTTAATGATTAGTCTTGTTGTCACGCCTATGGGAATGTGGGCACTCTCTCAAAGCCAAACTGCTGTGGAATTAATTCTTTCATTATTTTTTGTTGCATGGGGGACCGGAAGTTCAATATTGTTATTCTATAATCAATTTGTTACTAATGAAGAAAATGACAAAAAATATGAAAAATTAAACCATGATTTTACTCAATTGAGAAAAGATGTTGATCAACTAAAAAAATCTAAATAATTTTCAAATTCTTTCTCTACTGCAAGACTAACAGGTTGGAATCATTTATGAACCTCTTATCTTAACATATGCTGTTTCAATATGAGTAAACGTGAACCTTCTATTGTAGAGTTTATTGAATGGATAAAAGAACTCGATGATCCGTATAAAGTTTTTTTGTTTAGTTTGTTCTCTGCAATTTCACTTTATGTGATTGTACAATTTGGACATGATATCGATCCTGCTACAATAAATGAAATCTTTCTTGGGGAACTAATCAAATCACTTGGAAATGAGACTCTGATATGGTTTTGGGCTAATGTATTCCAACCTGTTTCAGCCATTGCTGGAATTCTTGAACTCATTGTTTTGCTATATGCAATTTTTCGACTTGGCATAATTGGATTGTTTGTATCTATAACTGGTTTCATAGGTTGGATAATTCTTATCTTTAGAATTACACTTGATTGGATACCTGAGATATTTTATGTAGGTGTAGTTCTGGTATTGATTTCAGCTATAATTGCAAAGATAAATTCTAATCTTGATTTTGATGAACAAGGAAGTGTTCGATTCTAATTATTTTGAGATGAGGCTCCTCCTGCAGGTGTATCTACAAACTATTCTTATTAGTATGCCTCTAAGTATGAATATCATATTTTTGAATGTTACTTATAACTAGATCTTTAATTGAGACTTTTCTTTTGAGTAACAGTTTTCCTTTGTCTTAACATCAAATGGCAACATGGGCATTTGTTTTCTTTATAGAAATGCTCTTTTTCTTTATCTGAATAAGACACATCACATTTTGAGCATCGGTAAAAGTATTCTGGATGTCGTCGTCCGTATGCTCTAGTACGTCCCAATTTTTTACAAATCCTATGTGGATCTTCTGTTCCTAGTTTCTTAATTTTTTCAGTTAGTGTTTTGTTTTGTTTTTGTTTGCTTAGTTTATCTTTTACATATGATCTTTTGGCATATTTTCTTTGATATTCATTGATGTATTTTCTTTTTCTTTCTTTCTTTTCAATTTCCTCTAAATCACTAATGTCAATATGGAATGCAGAATCTTTTTGATTGGCATCCATTTTTTATTCCTTACCGATTAAAGATCCTCTAGTTTTTTTGTAAATCCTTGAACTATCATTTGATGAATTTGAAGACCGTATTCGTATTCAATACTGTTTTTCTCAACTTGAATTTCTGTAGCTCTATCAGATAGTATATCGAGTTTATTATTATCGGCCTTCCATGTTGCCCATTCCATTGCCATTCTCTGAACAACTGTATCTGCCAACATAAAGATGGCCTCTGCTTTCTTATCTCTGAGATTCTTTTGATTTCTACCAAAAGTGAATAACAAAATAGGAGCATTTACGTGAACATAGATAATTCCATCTTTGAATCTTGAACGAACTCTTTTTTCTCCTTTAGGATCTAGTTCATAGTCTTTGAAAAATTGTTTTGGAGGCTCTTTTTCTTTAACTTCTAGTTCACATATTGCTTGTCTGTCTTCACCTGCATTCGTCTTTGTTTCAGCAACTAACTTTGCCTTTAATCCCAGTTTACTACATGAAATTTCTATTATTTCTTCGGTGAGATATTTGCCAAGATTTGGAGGATTTGTAACAGTAAGTTTTTTGGGTGAAAATTCAACTCTCTCATCATCACAAGAGATCTCTATTGGTGTGCCCGGATCTACAAGATTTGTATCTATGACAAGTTTAATTTTTCGCGATTTTTTTGGAATCAAATTGGCTTTGGAGGGCTTAAATGCAAAACCATGTTTTGGCTGGAAAAATTGTTCTGGCACAACAAAAATTTCTGTTTCTGCCACCATTTCCCCAAAATAGGCCTTTAGAGTACTTCTTGCGTTTAACTTCTTTCCTGTAATTTCAATTTCCACATATGGGACATCTACGTCATATGTTCCAGGAGCACTAATGGAATTTTCAGGACTTATTGTGATTGCCTCACCAAATACTCGTAATGCAATTTCAGAATTAGTTGGAACTCTACCGGGATTTAACAATAATTTGAGTTTTTTTGTTTTTTCAAATGGAATTGTTAATGATGGTTTTGAAAATTCAATTCCTTCTGGGGGCACATCAGGAAGTTCTTCTTCATGAGTTCCCGCATCAGGATCCTTCATCATAATTTTGTTGATAAACGCAAATGCTTTTTTGATATTCTTGTCTAAGCCTTGTTCAAGCCTAGGATTACTGCCTTGTTTTTCTTTCTCAGCATCAATAATCGGTTTTAGGTGTGTTCTGATTATCTGTTCTAAAAGTTTGTTGAATTTGTGATTATAATCTAGCCCTTCACGTTGATCAGTTAGAATTTTTCCTTTTTCTAATCTGTAAAGTTTTTTCCAATCATTAATTACAACTTGTCCAAATATTCTATTTGCACCAGAATCCGATTCATATCCAAACAGTTTGTTATCTAAAATTGCACCTCGATTATCCTTTATCAGAATATTTTCCCCAAAGTCACTTTTATGATCCAAGTCCGTTTCAGATTTTTTGATTTGTACTAGTACGTCATAACCGATATTAGAATACGGAATGGTAAATGATTTTTCAAAAATTACTTCTCCTGGAGTGGGAATGTGTTTTAATATTGATGTTTGACCAGTTGTTACATCGATTAATTTCACTTTACGAATATTTGATTCCATAATCCATCTAAGAGTGTAAAAGTTGGTTAGTTGTTCGGCCAAAGTATCTGTTCTTGAACCACTATGATGTTCAGGAAGTCTGAACATGGCAAATGTTTGGTTTTTAGATAAGTCAATTGACTCGGCAGAATTTTTTAGCATGTTATTTACTTGTTGCAAATACGGTGTTGCATCTTCTCCTGAGATAATCTCGCTTGCTAGACGATCTGTACGTACATCTGTTTCAATATCTGCAACTGTCAACTGATTATCTTTAACAGAAATAATTAGGCAATCGACCATATTTTTGAAACAGTCCTTTCCGCCTACCCCTATGGCACCATTTCTAGTATCTCCACTAGTGTCACTTCCATAGTTTCCTTTGTCTGGAGATTCACTAAAGTAAGCATTTGTTAGTTGCTCCGTTGACATTCCTGCACCAAAGTCCCTTACAAAAAATCCTGAAACACTGAACCCTTTGCCTTTTGGTAATTTCCAATAACCGATTTCTATAATTCCACTTGTCTTTTCTCCTTGTAATTCTAATCTGTCATAAGCATCATCACAATTTTTGACCAATTCAGCTAGACTTTTAATTACATTTCCCCTAGTTCCCCTTTCTTGAATTCTACTTACAAGACGGTCATCTAATGCCATTAGTTTTTTGCCAGTTCTAGTCATGAGAATACTCCTCCCAATTCTTTTCAATATAATCAAAAAATTCTAAAGTTTGTTTTGATATGTCTTCAAACTCTTTTAGAGTTCCAATATCTTTTGCAAATCTCTTTAGGACTTTGAGGTTTGCTAACAATTTCTCGTTATCTGTTTCTAATGTTCCATGAAGAAAACTACATACATCAAATCTGTTAATTTCCTTAAATTGTTTTGTAGAATATTTTTTAAATGCATCAGAATTACTTACGCCTCCAATTGCCCTTGTTGCTCTATTTCTTTGAGTTCCGGAGATTTTGTTAACTATTCTAGAATTAGATGAACTTAGTTGTACAAGTGTATCTTCAGCTGTGATTTTTCCTAAACTGGTTAATTCGTATCCTTGAACCCTATTGCCTGTAAGATACTTGCTGTGTTTTTTTGCATCCAGTCTAAGTGTGTTATCAACTCTAATGGAGTCAGGATATTGAGGATATGTAATTAGCGAGAATTTTTCTGGGAACAGTTTATGTAATATCACCACAACATTGTCAAAGCTTTTTTCGATTTTTGCTTCATCCAATTTTAGCAATCCCACAGTTACAAGTTTGTCTAATGTGATATTCGAACTGTACTGCTCTGGTTTGTATGGCTTTAACTTGTCAAAAAAACTAGTTTCCAAAATTAAAACCTCCAATATTTTTTGATGATACTACGCGTATAAAGTTATGATCCTCATAATCTGATCTGATTTTGTTTGAATTCAATTACACTCCTCCACGTTATCCTCATAATCAGGATTCTTTAGTGCTTTTAGTGCCTGAATTCGAATTTTCTCGTAATCACTAAAGCCTGTTTCTAATTGGTAGAAATAAGAAACAAGGCAATTAGCTAGGGAAGACAAAAATTCTCCTATTTCTTCAGGACGGGCTTCTGCCATGGTTTCTATTATTGCCATTCCACTTTTGTGATTATCTTCTAGTATAGAATACAAAAAATGCCTAGAGACAGACGGAATTAATTCAGGAAGCAAAAGATACCTCCCAATACTCTTTAAGATAATTTGAGTTCCAAGAAAAGATATCCAATACATAAGAGCATGTACGACATATCTGATGTTCAATCCATGATTGGTATCTAGAAGTATTCTTGTGAACTGAATTGCATAGTTTGCATCTCATTTTTTTCCTCTCCTTGAATAGTTCCTGCAATTTCTACACCAAGATTGAACTCTGACAGTTCCATTTCCCATGTTGCGTAGTCCAAACTTTGATAGAATTTCTTGCAAGCCTTCACCGCCTAACCCGCAATTAGGACAACTAGTTGGATCCTGAATAACAAACACTCCGGCATATTGAGAAATGTCAAATCCCAAGTATTGGCAAAGTTGTTGCAATTGAGGATTATTTTGAATTTGGAATTCTAGATGTTGGTTTGTAACACGATATATGGAGTAACAGATGTTTTCTTTTCTTAATTGATTTTTAGTTTCTTTTTGTTTCTTGGTCAGTCTTGCATTGCCGGACTTTACATCTACGTATTCTTTGTAGATGGTATCGTTTGTTTTCTTTACTGCAATAAAGTCACTTCCAATTCCTGTTTCTTGAATTTCAAATCCGTTTCTTAGATAATCTTGTTTTGCAATCTCTTCGGCAATTTTACCTTTGATTGCATTTACCGAAATTTGGATTTTGGAATTAGACAAGACCCTCAACCTCCAATTTTTGTGCCTGTTTTGCCAGAAATTCGTCCATTCTAGCCTCAGTTTTGAGCACTAAAAGAATAACTTGCGAAGGAAGTTTTACAACTCTTTGATTGTCAGACATTTCTTTGTCCTCCCGTGAATCTATTTCCCAATACTTTCTGTGCTTCTGATGTAAAGTTGAGAAAACAATTTGCCTCGTCTTTTACATACTCAATAATTTTTTGAAACTCTCCGTTTTCATACCATGTTGGAACTTCAGAGCCATTGCCCTGTTTTCCAAGTACTAGGTGACATCCTTTGAATTTGCCAGAGTTTGCAAGTATCATTACTGATTTGAGATCTATGTGAGGTCTTGTAACAAAAAACTCTACATCAATTTCTGTTCCAAGATATTTTCTAAATTTCTCAGACAGAAATTTGAACTCAAATGTCAGATTGTTTCCAACCGGAACGAAATTCCAAGGGTATTCATCTAGCATGTTGACTGCAATCTCTTTTACAATGTCTTCTTCGGAATATTCCCAACTAGACAGAATTGTCAGTGGGCCTACAGCTTCACCTGTATGAACTGAAATCTTTTGATATTGAATGGTTAGGATTTCATCTACCTTTGGGTCTAGTCCCGTAGTCTCAATATCAAAGTAATAATGAGGCAATTTTATTTTCCTCCCACCCATACTGGGTTTAGTGCTAAAATTCCTTCAAACTCTGCAGTCTGAAGCATCTTCTTATCCATAGTAAGAAGTGTCCAGGAAAATGTCTTTGCCGCAGCTAGAATTTTACTGTCTGGATTGTGACATATCCCATATTGGTTTTCATATCTAGTTGCTTCATTTCTCATAGAGTCAGTTGTTGTAAATACCTGTACCTCTTTTCTGAGAATTGCGCTGATTTTTTCTAGGACTTCTTCTTTTGGAATTCCAAGAATTTTTGATGCTTCCTTTAAGACTACATCTTGAAGGATTACTCTGCTATTGTTTCCTCTAAAAATGCGGATAATTTTTCTGGCTATTTTTGGACTCTTGATTGTAGCAATTACTACACAAGAGTCTAAAGCCAACATCGATTCAAACTGTACGGTTGCCATACCTACAGTATAAAGAGTATTATACAGTATAAAAGAGTATCTAAAAAGGATATAACATATGGATCTATGTATAACACGAAATACATTGAATATTTAGAGTGTTTTACTATATATTTTAAATAATACAGGCACGAAATACACCCATGCTAATCAAGGTAGACATTGATAGCGATCTATACAAAAAGATTGAGGATTTGGTAAAAGATGGAAAATATGATGATTTGTATGATTTTATCAAAATTGCATTAAACAATCAAATTCAAGAAGAACAATCAGAATCTTCAACTGAAGGTATCGGTTCTTCAAAACCACTCGATTTAGAAATTAAAAAAAATAATCAAAGAAATGCAAAGAGAATTACATGGATTACTAACAGGTGTTGAAACTGAGAAAAATGAAATTATCTTATCATATGGTTCTATGATTTGGACGTTTTACAATAGATTTTTTCCTGTTAAAATTATTGTACGGACATTAGCAAATTTAATTACATCAACAAACAAAATTTGGTTCTCATTAGACGAGTTAAGAGAAAAATCATTTGAGTATGCAGAAAGAGTATCAGATCAATTAAAAGCATATGAAGATGAAAATGAGTTGGGCCGAAATGAAAAACTCTCGACAGGATTGCCCTTGCCAAAATCCGAAACAAAAAATTTGAAGGGAGTTAAGAAAAAGAAAAAATTAGATAAAATAGCTGCAAGTGAACTTCGTTTTAAAGAACAATTCGTTGGACGTTTTCTTAAAAAAGATTTGGATTTTAAAGGTGCATGTTTTGAATTAGGACTGGTTAGAGCAAAAATTAATGATGATGGCTGTTTTCTTACATTGTCTGATTTAGGAAAAGAATTTGCAATACTAGAAAATCCTATATTAGATGAAGATAGATTTGATTCTAATTTTTCAAATGAGGAAGTAAAACTAATCCGTAAACAAATAATTTCAAAATTTGATTTTGAGAATAAAGTAGTTAAACGGATTATGAAAGAACTAGAAACTAAAAAAATGTCTTCTGATGAATTAGATGATGTATTCAAAGAAGAATGGATTGAGTATCTAAGAATCCACAATCCTGACGAAGCAGATAAGGTATATTCTGTAACTTCAGAAAGGGTTGCAACCATGGGCCGTCTTGCGGAATTAAAATTAGTAAAATGGGACATCATTAGTGGGAAATCAGAATATTCTATTGTAAAATAGGCTCAAATATCTAAAATCAGGTATTGTTAAATTTTGGAGACGGCTAAATTTTCTAGCCTGAGACCCAATGCCACCTTCTTCTCCTTCTAATCACCAATATTGCCAAAATTACCCCGACAATTATGATGATTGTGATTAAAATAGCATCGTTAAGGGAAACTGCATTCACAAAATTTTGTAATGTTTCGATTTTTGCATAATTTCCAAGAAGTAAAACCACCAAACCGCCTAAAATACCTGCAATTGTTTTCTCAACAATGCCTGAAATTGTTACGGCCATACATCTAAAATTTTTGTATGAACTTAAGCATTTGTTGTTTTTTCTTGAATAATTTGCGGTATAGTAAATGGGATCTTGGAATCTAGCAATCCCACACTTCAATAACTTTCACAGGAATAAAATTTTCCGGAGTGTCAACCATTAACATCTCTAAACTCATTTTGCCCAATGGCGAATAGGTTACTGCAGGTCTAACATGTTCTGCAACCCAAAGAAATTCAAAATTTCCATCAGAATCTGTCCTAACATTGTCTAGGCGTTTTAAAGTAATTTCCTCATCAAGAGTAATCAGATAATCTCTGATTGGAATCCCTTCAGAAGTTAATAATTTTCCACGAATACTCACCACATCACCCTTGCAGACGCTTGTTGGATAATCCTCATAAACGCCTAAAATTTGATCAAATTTGTTGGATATCGTGACATTGTTTTCTTCATCATACCAGATGGAATCCCAGTCATACAAAGCAGAAACTGTTTTTCTGTAATTCTCCTTGCTTTCCTTGATTTGGTTAATCTTTGTAATCGTGCTTTCGCGTTCTATGTTTTCTGACAGTGGTTTTGATGTGTCAAATCCTCTTTCTTCATAATCTTGTTGTTGTTTTGGAGAATAATCACAATCCCATTTTGCATCGGTTGTGCTGACAAAGAATTTTTGTATGTCGTCCAAATTCCCGCTGGACATTTGTTTTTCATATGTGTACGGTATGAAACCAAGAAGTGATTTTTCAACTTTCAGAATTATCGTTACGTCTTCTTCATCAAATTCTTGCGTCTGGCCTGCAAAAGCGCCAGCAAACGCTCCCAAGAACATTTGCAAGACAGTTTGAGCGTTAATGTCAATTCTCCCATCAACGTCAACTGCCTTTCCCGCAGGAATTGAAGAGCCCCATATCGTAAAATCAGCTACCTCGTCATTTTTGTAATATAGTTGAGCGTAGATTTTATCAAAACTTGTTGGAAAGCCTGTTGGATTACAAACGGCATAAGTGCTATCCATTGACAATGACATGAAATCAAAATCTTCGTTTTCTACTGCAGTGAACTGGAGTTGAGATGCGGAATTTGCATCCAGTGCAATGAAAATCCCCAAAATGGCTACGATTGAACCGCACGCTATGCCGGCATAAATTACTGGATTCAACATTCACAGTATCGTACTTTTGGATATAACTATCACGTTGATTTTCAAAAAAGTGTGAACTTGAGAGTTTAGACAAAAACCGATTGTCATCACAGCACTGCAGAGCCCTTTCCAAAGTATTCTGGGACATGCGCATAACAGCTCACTGCACATGCATAGCTCACAAGTACTGTAGCTGGTTTTTTGTGCATCCCAAAACAACCCAGAGACAGACAAGAGACGAGCAAAACATCCCAAAAAAGATGGTGCGTCATTAGTGGATTCATCTCAGAGCTCAAAATGCTATTCGTATTGAGCTCACATTTTGTACATTTGAGCTCTGTTTTGAGCTCTAATGTGATGCGTAAATAGGCCAAGAGAGCTCTACGCGGAGTGGAAATTTTTCTTATTGGACAGTCAATTGGACAGCGTTTGTCCAGTTACAGGAATGAAAGCGGGGGAAACTAAACTTTTAAAAAAATCAAATACATTTCTAGCTTGCAGTGCTTTTTTAATTTATGAGCAACTTTCATTTGAAAATACATTTACAAAAAATATCCAGGAGGGTTTCTAGTGAATAAAGGTAGGCCAAGCAAAGCAGACCAATTGCGTATTGAAAAAAAGTTGCGGCCATACTTTGAAAAAATGTTGACCGTGTCTATTGCATCTAGAGAGACAAAGATCAATCACAACACTGTAAAAAAATATTACAAAAAGTGGTATGACGAAATCGCATCTACGGAACACCCAGACTTTGTTAAAAGATCAAAGATCATAATCTCAAACTCCAATATTGCGCTAGACAACCAACTGTCAAAGCTTTACAAGATACAAGAAACGCTAGAAAAACAAATCACATACAGCATTGAGCAAAATAACGGAATACCAAATCTTGAGAACAACATCTACAAGACAAGTATTTTGCTGATTGAAAAAATTTCAGACATGATTCTAAAAAAGACAAACCTCACAGTCACTCCTACTGCAGACATAGTACTATCCAGGGAAATCAAGGAGTATATGATTGAAAATGGCGCTGTTTAGTAGTTGGAATGTGGGACACAGAAAGATTGCAAAAGATGCAATCAACAAGATAAAGAAAAGACGTGCAAAAAGATCATCACATCTCATCACATTGCCAACAGATCCTTTGGAATGGATAGAAAAGGCTCGGCCCACAGTAGAAGGGAAAAGAAGGACGTTTCTTACTGCGCCCTTTTGGAAGGACATCTACATGGACGACTATCATTCGAAGATCATAGTTGGAGGCAGGCAGATTTACAAGTCAACATACATCTCAGACATGCTTGCATGCGAGGCAACATCCAGTCCCGGCATCCAGGTTGGGTATGTCACGTTTAACCAATCTAGCTTGACTGGCTTTTCCAAACAGAAACTTCAGATTGGCACGTTTAGCCAGAACCCAGTACTGTCAAAGTTTCCTCGCAATAAGCTTGGAAACATGGGAGAGATTTCGCTGAAAAACGGCAGCACGATATACTGCATGACAGACAACAACCAGTACATTCACGTAGAGGGAAAATCTCTGAACCACTGCATACTGGACGAGGCGCAGTACCAAGACATTGAGCATTTGGAGAAGGTAAGGCAGACAATGATGGCAACAAAAGGCAAGATGTCGATTCTCGGATTGGGTGGTGAGTTCGGTTCGCCATACGAGAAACTGTGGAAAAGATCTGATCAGCGGGAATGGGTTTATGACAACCACAACTGGAGAGACATGTTACGGTTTGACAGCAACGGGTTGGTTGTCGGAGATTATCTTGAAGAGGTTCTGAGTGGAAGGTGGGTTCCGCAAAACACGGAAAATGCAATATACCACGGATATCATCTGCCGCAGACAATTTTTGCAACAAACGCGCTGACCATTGACGATTCCACAAACAAGTATCGTACATCCCCATTCTACTCCATAGAATACCAGGAAAAGAACAATTCAAAGTCTTACTTTACATCTCACGTGATGGGTAAATTTTACAGGTCAGAGGGACGGCCAATCACGCCGGAGATGGTACTCTCCTGCATGAATCCTTACAGGTATCTTGGGTTGATGGAACCGCATGAGATTGCAATGTGGAAGGACGTGATGAAAGATTCCATCAAAATATCTATGGGAGTGGACTTTGGTTCTGGAAATCCGTCAAGTACAGTAATATCAATTTTGATTCACTGGAAAAAGTATGACAGGATTCAGCTTGCGTACATTGACAAGCGACCATCTGAGAACCAATTAGATCAAACAGAACACATCAATGAGTTGTTTCGGGCAAGCAGGTGGGACATCGGTGTGGGGGACTTGGGGTACGGTGCAATACAAGTCAAGACAATTCAGGACGGCGGTGCCAATAGAACTTCCGGTAGGATGTTTCCAGGAGTTGGAAGCGAGAATTTCTACGGATGCCGCAGTATCAGTAATGAGAGCAAGCCAATGCAGATTCATCGTGACAAGATAGACGAGCACGGGGAAGAGACGGGCAGAATCTTGATTGACAAGACATCGCAGATACAAAAATTCATCGACCTGATTGAGACATCAAGACACCATCCAAGAGGCGGCCATCCTAGATCTAAATTCATGATCCCTTTTTCTGCTAGCAGAGAATATGAGACTGAATGGTTGATCTCAGAGCTCTGCTCTGTTACAAGAAAGGATCTAAAGAAAGATCTTGATACCAGACTGGATGCCAAAAAAGAATTCAATCATCCAAAGGACTCCATGATGAGCATAATTTACGGGCTGGTAGGACTTGAACAAGACACAGAATGGCATTACATCAGTGCATAGTAAAGGCATGCGGAAAATAACTTGCGTGGATGAAATCGTTACAAGAGATTTAATTGTCTTGTATTATTTGAAAAACATATGGCTAGCGCAATAGTACTGGGCGGTTCAAGGGGAATAGGAAGGGCAATCTCAGAATCGTTAAAGTCCATAGGTGTAGAGGTATTTGCAGCCTCTAGAAAAGACATCGACACGTCAGATTTGAGCAGCGTTAGAAGATTTGTGGAAAAAAACACTCAGACAGACATTCTTGTTCTGAATACCGGCGGACCTTCCCCAAAGCCATTTGCAACAATTACGGAAGAGGACTGGAACCTATATCACAATCAGTTATTCTTGGGATTCGTTACTATTCTACAAAACATCAAGATCAGCGATAACGGATACATCTTTTTGATCAGTTCAAGCGTAATTAAAGAACCAAATTCAAAATTAATAATTTCATCAGCATATCGTGCAGCATTTGCTGAAATTTTCAAGGTATTAAGCAAGGAATATGCTGAAAATCAAGTCAGCTGTATCAATATTGCACCAGGGCCAATCAACACTGACAGGACTCAGGAATTAATAGAAAATGTTGAAGAATACAAACAATCTCTACCAATGAAGAGACTCGGGGAGCCTGAAGAGATTGGAAATTTTGTAAAATCAATCATTCAGAATAAAATAAAGTACTTGTCAGGAGTTACAATAAACTTTGATGGTGCAAATTCAAATTATATTTTCTAAAATTATTTTTTAAACTCAACATTTGGAGCATCTGGTTGTCCAGCAATAGCAATTAATCCACCATCACGCAATTGTTGCAGTAATTGCATAACTTCTTTTTCAACTTGATTTCTTTGTAGTCCTGTTTGTTGTGCAAAGATTTCAACCAAGTCTGTAACCTTTCTTTGTCCATTACATGACTTCCAAAAATCAACTATGGCTTGATTTACCATGAATCCTTGGTCATGTTCGTTTGCTAATACCATAGAACCGTCCTCTTGTTGAACTAGTTTACCAACGCCTTGAGGTAATGCAGTTTCATAGTTTATTGGTGCAGGGGTATTCATACCAGATCCCATGTTTTTGATTTTGGTTTTTGCCTCTTCAGACATTTTATCCATGGACCAGGGTGGATCCCACACAATGTCAATATTGACATTGTTTACACCGGGAACTTTTTTGACAAATCTTGTTGCATCAGAAACGAGAGTTTCATGAAGAGGGCAACCTTGAGTCGTCATTGTCATTTTGATATTGACATCATTGTTTTCTGCCACATCAATTCCATAGATTAGTCCCATTTCTACAATGTTTAGAGGAACTTCCGGATCCATGCATTGTTTTAAAGAATCCTCGATTGCTTGTGGAGAAACTGCACTCATATTGTTAAGAGCAGTTTGAAAAACAATAAAAACTTTCTATTAATTAGCTTCAGTTAATTCAAGTTTTTTTGCTTAATAGGTTCTATTTTTTCTTTTAATAAAATAGTCAGTATTTACTCTCAAACCTATACGATAAGATTCTAGTGCGTTTTAACATCTATTACAGTCAGCAAGCTCTAAATTCTAACAAACTCAACAAATTTTATGAAAGATTTTTCCAAGTTAAATTTTGAACAAAGAAAGTTTTGGTCAGGAGAATTTGGAGATGAATACATAAAGAGGAACGATTCTGTTGAGAAGATCAACAATGATTATAAAAAAATAACAGGACAAAATCCTGACGACATTTTTATTGAATTTTTAGACGGTCTTGATAAAAATATTGAAATCCTTGAATTGGGATGCAATGTAGGAAAAAATTTTTCCATATTAAAAAAATGGGATTTACAAAAATATCAGGAGTAGAAATTAATTCAAAAGCAATAGATATTGCAAGAAAAACATATCCCAATGTACAATTTTACAATTCAAGCATAGAAGATTTGGAATTACCTGAAAAATCATTTGATTTAGTATTTACATCAGGAGTTTTAATGCATATCAATCCTGAAGCAGTTGAAGAGATTATTAAAAAGATGTTGAAATTATCAAAAAAATATATTTTTGGATTTGAATCATACTCTGAAACATTAACTTCTATTTCATACCGTGGTAATAATAATAAATATTGGAAACAGAATTTTCCAAAGCTTTTTCAAAAAATTGAACCAAAACTAAATCTCTTAAAAGAAAGAAAAGTGAAATACATAAATCAAAAATTGTATGACGTTTTTTATTTATTTGAAATATAATGCTTTTGAATAAAGGTTGATTAATTTAATTTTCAAATAATTTTTTAATGGATTCTTCATATGGTGGTTTTGCTATGCCTTTTTCAGTAATTATTCCAGAGATCAATTCAGGAGGAGTCATGTCAAATGCAGGATTGATCACATTAATCTTATCAGGAGCAGTTTTTTTATCACCAATTCCAGTCACCTCACTTCCTTTCCTCATTTCAATTATGACATCTTCTGCGTTACTTTCCATATCAATTGTTGATAATGGCGCTGCAACATAAAATGGGATTCCATGTTGTTTTGCCATTGTCGCTACTTGATAGGTTCCAATTTTGTTAAAGACATGACCTGTTTTTACAATTCTATCTGCACCAACTATGACTTTATTTACTAGGCCATTTGCCATACTATAACCAACAGCAGTATCTGGAATCAAACTAACATCAAATCCATCATGTTTTAATTCGAATGCAGTTAATCGTGAACCTTGTTGGATAGGTCTTGTTTCAGTAGCTATGACTTTGACATTTTTACCGCTTTCTTTTGTTGCACGTATAACACCTAATGCAGTACCATATGCAACAGTTGCTAAGGCACCAGCATTACAATGAGTCATTATGGTATCATTATCATCAAAAAGAATAGAACCATTTTTTCCCATAGTTTTATTAATTTCAATATCTTCATCTGCCATTTTTTTTGCTTCAGATATGACTTGTTCCCTAATTTGTTCAACTGAATCTCTCGATTTTGCAACAATCATAATTTTTTCTAAACCCCAAGCCAAATTTACTGCAGTAGGTCTAGTTTCAAAAAGAATTTTTTTTGCATTTTCTAAATCTGAAATTAATTCATCTTTTGTGGTTGCGTTACTTTGTAATACTGCCAATGCCAAACCAAAAGCACCAGATACTCCAATTGCAGGAGCGCCACGTACCACAAGAGTTCTAATTGCATCAGCAACCTGATTATAGTCATCAAATTCTACAAAAACAAGTTCATTAGGTAATTTGGTTTGATCAATCATTACAACTTTATTATTTTTCCAATCTACGGTTCGTAATGAAGAAGGATCAGATGACATTTAGAGTTTTTGAAGAAGATGCCTTATTTAAAATAAATTCTAAATATAAAAAATCAATTTTTGAACACCATCATACAAATGCCAAATATAGAAGTGAAATTAAATATTGATGAAAATGAGGATTTTTGTAACAGGTGGTGCTGGATTTATAGGAAGACATTTAGTGAAAGCACTGATTAAACAAAATCATGAAATAACAATTTATGATAATTTTTCAAATTCTAGTAAAGAAAATTTAAAAAAATTTCCTTTTAATAAAAGCAAAGTAATAACAGGAGATATCAGAAATTTGGATGACGTTTCAAAAAACTCCATAGATAATGATATCGTAATTCATCTTGCTGCAAAGATTAGTGTAAATGAATCAATTCAAAATCCACAAGAAACATTTGAAACAAATGTAGATGGGACTGAAAATGTGTTAAAAGCATGTCATGTAAATAAAATTAAAAAAATTTTTGCATTATCCTCCGCTGCAGTATATGGCAACAATATCTTGAATCATGTTTCAATAGAAAGTGAAAACATACATCCAATTTCACCATATGGGAAAAGCAAACAGAAAATGGAAGAAAAAATAATTAATTTTTCAAAAAATTATGATTTTGACTCAAAAATCTTTAGATTGTTTAATGTTTATGGAGAAGGTCAATCTCCAGAATATGCAGGAGTTATTTCAAAATTTGTAGAATGCAGTAAAAAAAAATTGCCACTTACAATATTTGGAGATGGGAAACAAACAAGGGATTTTGTGGCCATTGAAGATGTTGTAAATTTATTTGTAAAAGTGATTTCATTAGATTCCAAAAAAAATGGTGAAATCTATAATGTTGCAAGTGGGAAATATACAAGTATTTTAGAATTAGCAAATTTAATTAAAAAACTTTCAAACAAAGAATTAGAAATAAAATTTGAGAAGAAAAGAATTGGGGAAATAGATCATAGTACAGCATCAATTAAAAAAGCAAAAGAAGAACTTGATTATGAACCAAAAATAGAACTCTCTCAAGGAATAAGAAAATTTCTAATTTAGATAATAACTTATAGAAATACAATAAAGAGGGTTACAATTGAACAAAAAAGATCTTCAAACATACGATAAACAAAAAATGTATGATGTGTATGATAAATGGCCTGAAATTGCTGAAAAATCATTTTTAAAGAAATTTGCAAAGATAAAATTTGAAAAAGTAGATCATATTGTCTTTGCGGGAATGGGGGGTTCTGGTGCAATAGGGGATATTATTTCATCAATTTTTTCAAAGAACAGTATGCATGTAAGTATTGTTAAAGGCTTTTTGTTACCTCAAACCGTTAATTCAAAGACTTTAGTAATTACAGTAAGTATTTCCGGAAATACAAAAGAAACTCTTGTAGTGCTTGATTCAGCTAGAAAATTAAATTGCAGAATAATTGCATTTTCTTCTGGAGGCAAAATGAATGCTTATTGTAAAAAACATAAAATTATGCACATAAATGTTGAAAAATTTCATTCGCCTAGAGCATCTTTTCCTTCATTTTTTATATTCAATACTTAATGTAATGAAACCAATAATTCCAATAAAAAATTCAGACATAGTGGATTCAATTAGAGAACTCAAAAAAACAAGAAACAATATTTCAAGTCAAAATATAACTAAAACAAATTCAGCATTAAATTTAGCCAAGTGGATAAATGATATACCCATAATATATTATCCATGGGGATTACAAGCTGCAGCAATTAGATTTAAAAATTCTTTGCAAGAAAATTCAAAAGTTCATGTTATTGCAGAAGATATAGTTGAAGCATGTCATAATGGAATTGTATCTTGGGAAAGAAAATCAAAGGTTAAACCAATTTTAATTCAGGGACGAGATGATTATATTAAAACAAAGAAGCGATGGGTTGTGGTAAAAAAATATTTCAAAAAAAATAAAATTGATTATTGGGAAATTTCATCAGTTAACGGAAACATTTTATCAAAATTAATTAATCTAATTTATGTTCTTGATTATTGCTCAATTTACAAAGCTGTATTATTAAAAACAAATCCAACACCAGTAAAATCTATAGATTTTGTTAAAGGGAAAATGTAAAATGATAAAAATGAACTTACATATTTTAGTAATATCATACAGGAACGAAAATTGAAGAAAAAAATCAAACTATTTGAAGTAAATTCAGATCAACAAGAAAAAAATGTAATTAACCAGGTTTTAAAAAGTGGGTTTTGGGCATCTGGCTCAGGTGTTGGAAATGTTAACAGATTTGAAGAAAAATTCAGTAAATATATTGGTTCAAAATTTTCAGTGGCAGTAAATAGTGGAACTGCTGCATTGCATTTGGCCTTATCATTAATAGATTTAAAAAATAAAGAAGTTATTTTACCCTCATTATCATTTGTGTCTACTGCACATGCAGTAGTTTACAATGGAGGGAGACCAATTTTTGCAGATGTTGATTCTAAAACATTATGTATTGATCCTGAAAATATCAAAAGCCATATTTCAAAAAAGACAAGAGTGATACTACCAGTACATTTTGGTGGTATGGCATGCAATCTTGACACAATAAAAAAAATTTGTAAGGATAATAATATAATTTTGATAGAAGATGCTGCACATGCAGCTGGTGCTTCATACAAAAAAAAGAAAATTGGAGTTCATGGAGATGCAGTTTGTTTCAGTTTTCATCCTGTGAAAAATTTGGCAATGCCTAATGGAGGGGCAATTACTCTAAATAACAAATCTAGTTTAAAATCGAGAAAAAATTTACTAACAAAAAGATGGTGTGGAATATCAAATAGAAAAGGTAGTACATATGATATCACGGAATTAGGTTGGAATTACTACATGAATGAGTTTTCAGCAGCAATCGGGTTAAAACAACTTAAAAAATTAGATAAAGTAAATAAAATTCGTAAAAAAATTGCAAAGCGTTATTGTGAAGAAATTACAGTTGAAAATAAAATGCCATTTAATTATGAATGTTCATACCATTTGTTTTGGATTAGAGTAAAAAATAGAGAAAAATTTATGAAGGAAATGAATCGTAATGGAATTGAAACTGGAATTCATTATAATCCGATTCATAAAATGACATTTTATGCTCAAAAACAAAAATTGAAAATTACTGAAGAAGTTGGAAAAGAAATTGTGTCAATTCCAATGCATCCAAACCTTACAGAAAATAATGTTGATTTTATAATTAAAAATATCAATAAATCAAAATACGTATAAAATTAAAATTTTGATTTTAATTGTCTAACTAAATAAAATGCTTCAGCAGAAAGATAACCAGAGACAGTACCCCAACGTTTTGAAATAATTTCTAATGATTCTAATGATCTAGGATGTGGAAATTTTTCTAATTCAGTTTTGTATTCTTTTAATGCTTTTAATTTGAATGGAAGTTCTTTGTGAATATCTACAAAGATATTTGGTGAAAATCTAGATGGAAAATACCACTCAGTTGAGGATGGAACTTCAAATGATATTACTTCTTTTACGGTAGATTTCTGTTTTGGTCGTGTAGCAGTTATTGTTGCATTAAAAATTGCTCTATGATCAACATTAACATCGTATTGTGAATGAGTGAAAACAGTATCAGGTTTAAAATCAAAAATAGATTTTTCTATCCTTTTTGTGATTTCTAGATTTGAAACAATATCCATTTCATTATCTGGAAAATCTTCAAATTCAATTTTTTTACACCTAAAATTTTTGATGAGCGTATAGCATCTTGACGTAACTTTTCAATTTGTGTTTTCATAGTTTTAGAAGTTTGTTCATCAATTTCATATGAATTTGAGTTTTTATAATTTGTTGAACGTCGTGAAGTGATTCCCGTTGCCATAATAACTATTTTGATATCATTTCCAGCACGGGTTAGTTTTTTAATTGTTCCACCCATTCCTAGAACTTCATCATCAGGATGTGCTGCTACAACTAAAGCCTTCATTCAATAACACCTCTAAATTCCAACTTATCTTTATTTTGTTTTACAGATTTAAAGATAATTTTCTTTGTACCAAGTTTTATGAAAGCATTAGGATATGGATCTTCAAGCATTCTGATAAAATTATACAAATATTGAGTAGAATGATTCAAATGTTTTAATTCACTATCTTCAGGTTTTCTTCTTTTGTAAACTGTTGGTTTTCCATTTTGTTTTTTAATTTTATATTTCCCTTTGATAATTTTTATAATCATATCATAATCATTTGAGATCATTCGTTGGAAGATGTCTTGTATAGAACCCTTTAATGATAAATCTTTTTTCATAATTATATTTCCAGTATCTAATCCCTCATCCATGAAAAATGCGGTGGTTTTTGTTTTAACGATTCCATTAATAATTTGATTTTGAATCGGACTACCACCTCTGAATTTTGGTAAATCAGACTCATGAAAACACACACAAGGATAATTTTGAATAATAGTTTTTGGTACAATCCAAGACCAATCAGGGAAAAAAATCATTGTAGGATTGATTTTTTTTACATTTTTTAAAGTTAAATCTTTAGGGGAAGATATTAGTTTCATTTTATATTTTTTTGAAAGTTTTGTATAAAGTTCTAAGGCCCAATCTCTATAGGCACAAAATAAAAATATCATAAAATTTTCTCAACATTAAGATATAATACCTTTCTTATATTTTGAAATTTACCTTTAGTGATCAAGTGTTGTTTTTCTCAAAAAAACATTCCAATATTGCTTTAGATGTTGGTACAATTTCAGATACATGGTCTGTAAGAAATTTTTTTAAATTTTTAATATTGACAAAGCATGGAGAATAGAATTCTGACACGTTTTTAAATGAATCATCAAACAATCTTCGATCAGTATTGATTTCTAGTATACAACAGACATCATAAACATGATTAATGTTATCTCTTACAAAACAAAAAGATTGTGAATTGCTGATTAATGAATCAGATATGCCAGTTTCTTCTTTAAATTCATCTAAAATTTTTGAATCAAAATGTATAATTCCATCTTCATCTAAAACAGATTTATCTAAATTTCCAGAAGGAACTAATTCGTAAAAATTTGGATATTCTGTAACATTGTTACTTCGTTTTGCAAATAATACAAAAGTATCATTTTGTTCGTGAACAAGTAATAATCCACTGACACCAACTTGATACAAACCAAGGGAGGAGTTTAAAAAATTTCTATCAACTATAATATTTTTATAATCTGTAAAGGTAACGAAGATTTTATTTTTGTTTTTTTGATCTAATCTAACAAATCGTAGAACTTTATCATTAAATGCAGAAGAATTTTTTGATTTTACATAATCATTCCAATATGCTGAGATTTGTTCCATAGTTTCTTTTGAAATGTCATCTTCGTCAATTACATGATAAAGTACAATTTCCCCTTTTGAAATAATTTCATAATCCAATGAGAATCTTATTGAAATAAAGAAAATATCTCTTGCTGTGATTTATTATGTACAACAATACAATTTAATCCAGCCTTTTTTGCGCTGATATACCCATTTTCTGAATCTTCTAATACCAAAATTTTCTCTCGATCACATTTTGCTTTTGTTAAAGCTAAATTGTATATCTCAGGGTCAGGTTTGGAATGGGTTACTAGATCTCCATAAATAATCACATCAAAAAAGGAATTCCAATTATGATCATTCAAATACGATAAAATAATTTTCTGTGAACATGAAGTTACTAACGCCACATTATATCCATTTTTTCTAAAAAAATCTAATAATATTTCTCTACCTGGAATTGGTTTTACATTTTGTGAATATGATAATTCTATTTCATGTTCATATGTTTTTAATAACTCAGATTCGTTTTCGTTAATATTGTATCGTTTTTTAAAATATGAAACAATTTCAGTTAATGTGGGACCATTTAACTTTGTAAATTCATTTTTATTTCCAACAATATTGAATTTTTTTAGAAAATTCAAGTATACATTATACAATGAATTCAAACTATCAACTAATGTTCCATCAAAATCAATAAAGATCCATTCATATTTTTTCATAATCATCAATCATTATTCCATCACCTAAAGGAATGTTTCTAGTAGATTTTTTTCCTTCAATTTCATCAATAAATTTTGGATGTAGCCCCTTCTTTTGTAAACCAGAACGTAAAATATCAAAATTTTTTCCTTCGTTGAAAATTTCACCTTTTTTAATTGGTTTTATACATTGAAGTGATCTCTGTGAAAAATTTTGATAATACTTTTCTTCTTTTAAAACAATTTTTTATTTTTTCCAAAACATTTTTGTGCATTATGTATTGCAGCAATCATATTCTTTAATTGATTTGGTTCTAGTGCAAAAGAATTGTCCGGGCCAGGTAAGTGTTTATTTAATGTGAAATGTTTCTCAATAATTTCAGCACCAAGAGTTACTGCAACAATTGGTCCAATTACTGGGTCTTCACTATGATCAGAAAATCCTACAGGCAAATTAAATTTATTTTTTAAATGAGTAATTGCCGAAAGGTTTAAGCTTTCCAAAGATGCGGGATATTTCATTGTTGTTTGTAACAAATAGAGTTTTTTTCCTCCATGAGAATAAAAGTGGTTTATTGCCCATTCAATATCTGTTAAATTAGCTGCTCCAGTTGAAATAATTAATGGCTTTTTTGTTTTAGCTAAAAATTCAATTAATCTACTGTGAGTAATTTCAGATGAAGCAAGTTTATGACGACGTACATAAGGATCAATTGCTTTTGCATCATCTATTGAAAATGGTGTAGACATGAATTCGATTTTTTTAGATTTACAATACTTGGCTAAAACAGGAATCATTTCATATGGCATAGATAAATCATCAAAAATTTTTGTAATTGATTCTTTAATTCCTCGTTTTGAAAGATAATCTACTGTTCCTGCATTTGGAACATAAACTGTTTTTGATCGATAAGTTTGAAATTTTACTGCATCTGCACCTGATTTAGATGCAATATCAATCAAGGTTTTTGCCATTTTTAGATCTCTTTCCGGAGTACCCATTCTCCAGTTAGAACCAGCTTCAGCAATTACAAAAACAGAATTTGATTTCATTTTCTAATTAAATTACTTATCTACAACCATATTATGATTTTCCATATGTTTTCAAACCTGATTTAATTATAATACATAAACAATGTTAGGATAAAAAAATTTAAGAATTCTTAATATCTTTTGATAATTTGTATTCAGACAATTCAGGATCTTCATTCATTTCCAAACCAACCATTTTCCATCCGTGTTTCATACATTGCCAAAGTGAAACAGGATGTGTGATTTTTACTCTACCCAACATAGTTAAATATCCAAGTTTTGCAACTTCGGTTTCAAATTTGTCAAATACAAATTTCAATAAACCTTTGCCCTGAAATTCAGGTGCAAAAATGTATCCAATCACTTGATTAATGATTTTAGCATGACCCATCATTTTGTCTTCATACATAATTATCCAATGTCTATTACTTTTATTTTCAAGAAGTTGATTTTCAATATATTTTTTGTATTCTTGCTTGGTGAAAATTGAAGTATTACCATGAAGTTCATGAGAAGCATTTCTAATTTTTACTAAAAAATCCCAATCATCATCATGTACATCACGAAATTCAATTTTGTTCAATCAATTTGATTAATGTCTTATGTATTATAAAATTTATTTTTTAATTAGAATCAATTGATTTTTCTGGCATATAGAATAATAGTTCTTCCAAGATTTAATTCGGCAAGTTTAGAATAAAGTTCTTGTTTTAAGTCAGAATTGCCTTTGTTTAAATTAATTTCTAGATTCATTCTTTCAATATGTTTTTGTTTACCAAGTGATTCATTTTGTATGTAATCATTTCCCATTAATAAAAACAACTCAAGTGGAAAGGTAGTATCTTGATGTATTACATTAAATCTATTTTTTTCTAGAAGATTTCTAAGGCTGGAAAAAGTGAAATAGTTTATGTGAATTGGTGGATGAAGCCAATATTCATCTTTCTGTAAAACAGTTTTAACAATTTTTTGTAATGGATTGTAATCATTAGGAACTTCAACAATCAATATTCCGTTTTTATTCAATAAAGAATAACATTTTTTGATTATTTCTTCAGGTGAAGAAGAATGTTCTAACACTAATCTCATATGAATTGAATCATAAGTTTCAAGATCATTAGATGTAAGGTTTTGAAAGAATTGTTTTATTACTTTAATACCTAAAGAGTTAGCATAGTCAGCAGCCTCGTCAGATGGTTCTATTCCTGTTGTATCCCAATCATTATTCATAGCTCGTTTAAGAAAAAAACCAGCACCACAACCAATATCCAATATTTTTTTGGTATTAGAGTTAAGATGTTTTTCAAGAATTTTTAATTTTTCATCATATGTAATGTTCCAATAATCTAGTTCTGATTCATCTTTTTTGATATCATTAGGTTTTATGTGTTGAAAGAATTCCTTTTGATAAAGTTCCAGTAATTCACTATTTGTTGGAATTGGAGAAATGTGAATAAATCCACAAGATTTACAATCAATTATTTTAAAATTTTTGATTTCATTTAAAATTCGGCCTGAATGAGATTCGGTCATAAAATTGCTAGTCATATTGAATATAACAAGATTTTGAAAAAGATTATTTTAAAATCCTAATTTTTTGTCTTCTTCTAACGATTTTTTATATCCTTCATTCAGAATGTGGTCTTTATTGATTTTTTTTAATTCAGGTTCTTTTTTTAACACATCAAGAATGTCAGCAGTTAAAATTGGACGTTCATTGATCCGTTTTACTATTTCTTGTACAAAATGTAAATCATTTTTTTTATCTACAGACCATTTTAATTTTGAAAAATCTGTTTCGTGTTCATAATTATAAATAGAAAATTTGTCAGGGTTGTTATAGATAAAAGGAGTCACATGTTCTCGTTCTGATGGTTTTAATGCCTTTTCATGTACATGTTTTAGTGTTTCAAAAGAAAAAACTTCTATATCTGCACTTCCTTGAGGAAAAGTTCTAGGTAAATGAGTAGAAACGTAGTCATATTCATTATCAACGAAAATTTTTATGAGTGAATCAATTATGTTTGGATCAATTAGAGGACAATCAGATGTTATTCTAACAACAATATCTAAAGAAAAATTTTTTGCACATTCAAAATATCTTGACAAAACATCATTGATTGAACCACAAAAATATTTGACATTCATTTGTTTACAAAAACTTACAATTTGTTTATCTTCGGGTAGAGTTGTAGTTGCAATAATTATTTCATCAATACTTTTTGAGTATCCTATTTGCTTAAGAATAAAATGAAGCAAATTATGTTCATTATCTAAATTCATTAGCACTTTTCCTGGAAGTCTTGTTGAACCCATTCTTGCCTGAATTATGCATCCAATCATCTATTTTCATGAATTTATCAGTTATATTAAGAAATTTTTAGAATTTACCTTATTGTAAGGATTTAATTTTTGATTTGATTTCATCTATTAATTTTAATCGTTTGTTATTTGGAATTCCATGTATAGCACATCCATCGTTTAGATTTTCACCAATAGATTTGCTACACCCTATACAAAACAGACCATATTTTTCTAAAATATCTGAAACAGATTTTCCTCCTTGTTCAACAAGTGTTGCTATAGATACATTCCCCAACATGTTAGGATCATTACTTTGTATCCATTCTGCATTGTTAAAAGATCTCCAAGGAGCATGCATAAATTTCCAGAACGCTAAATTGTATTCGTCAGGATCTCTATGAAAAGTTGTCCAATAGAAAGCCTCATCCCATGAAAGATCATTGTTAATAATTTCAGCAACAACTGGCATTGGAATGGACATTGAAAGTTCACATTTTTCAGGTTTTGATAATTCTTGATATATAATATCACCATCTCTAAACGAGATTAAAGAATAAAGGGAATTTTTTTCTGAAAACGTTGTTAAACAAAAATCCATATTTCCAATAAAACGTACTATGTCAAAATTTTTAAAATTTAAAAAATATTTTTTTAATTGATTATGTGTCAGATTGTCATTTGTTAAGAGAAATTGTGTCATTGTTTCATCATTATTGATTTTTTTTAGATATGATAATAAATAATCGTCATCAAAGAATTTCTCTCGACTATCAACTCTTGAAATAAAATTTTTATTTTCATCCCATGATTCTCCAGGAATCAAGTCTAAAACCTTCACATCTGAAGATTTGAATTGTTCTTTTACATCATTGAGAGAAATTCCCTTCTTTATTTTTTGAAATGGTAAAAGTTCAGGAGGGAAGAGTGCTACAAATGATGCCATAGGTAGGAAAAAATCTGGTTTAAAGACATCTACCAATAATTTTAATTGTTTTAATGAAGCAAGATTTTTTTCTTTAATAATTTGTTTTTTTGTTTCTTCGTTTAGATGAGTCCAGTTACTAGGATAAGTTGTAGCGGGTAATCTTGAAAATTGAGCACAAACCAAATCTACATGATCAACTTTATCTTTAATATTCCAGTTAATTCCACTATCATTAAAATTCAACATTGTAAATTCCCCAGTTCGTAAATAGAGAATATTATCACTAAAATTCATTGAAGCTTTGAATGAAATAAGTTCTATAGATTTTGTCAAATTAAATGATTGGAATGGGGGCATTGATATGACATTTTTAAATCCAATTTTTTTTACAATTTTACCGAGTCGTTCATTATCAAAATCAGGTACGTAAACTGGAATATTTTTGTCTAACAAAGATAAGGTATATGGATGAAGATGATCACTATGTTCATGAGAAATCCATATTGCATCAATTTTAGGTAAATTTTGAACAGTAAATTGTGAAGGAGGAAAATGCGTCCATGAACCACATAATGCAAGTCCTTCAATCCAAGGATCCATTAATAGATTGAATCCATCCCATTCTACCAACAAACAAGCTTGGGTGATTAATGTAATTTTGGGAAATTTACTTTTAAGATTATTTTTATGATATGGTAGATTAGTAGATATGATATTATTATTTACAAATTTTAAATCAGCAAATAATTTATCATTTTTTTCAATTACATCATATGAAGATAAATGCGAATTTGGCGGAACTATAGAATTTCCAGTCTCTGGATCAAAAGTCCATCCATGATAAGGACATCTCCATTGTTTTTTTCCAGTAGGCTCAACAATTCCTTGAGCGTGAGGACAAATCGCACTGTATAAAATCAAATTACCATTTTGATTTTTAGTTAAAATGTAGGGTCGGTTTTTGATAGTTATTTTTTGTGGCAAATCTGACAAAATAGAGTTGCCTCCAATATGGATTAAATCAGAAGTCATAAAGGAAATACCAATCTTGAAGATATATAATTTCTTGAAGAGTGTTCTATAAAAAGAGAACTCATAAAACTAGGATATTTGTTCAAAATTACATGTTTGCAGGAAAAAAGATTCTCATTACTGGTGGAACTGGTTCACTAGGAAGAGCCTTAACAAAGAAATTATTAAAAGAAGATGTAGATACAATTCGAATTTACAGTAGAGACGAATTGAAACAATCACAAATGCAAAGTGAGATTCAAGATGATAGATTAAGGTTTTTTATCGGAGATGTAAGAGACAAAGATCGACTTTCAAGAGCTGTTGAAGAAGTAGATATTGTAATTCATACTGCAGCTCTAAAACAAATAGCTACTGCTGAGTATAATCCATTTGAAGCTGTAAAAACAAATGTTTATGGTTCTCAAAACTTGATTGATTGTTGTTTAGATAACAATGTAGATATTGCTTTAGCAATTGGAACAGATAAGGCTGTTTCACCACTAAATACCTATGGAGCATCTAAAATGCTAATGGAAAGACTTTTTGTATCTGCAAATTATTACAAAGGAAAACGTAAAACAAAATTTTTGTGTGTTAGATATGGAAATGTCTTAGGTAGCAGAGGGTCTCTTTTACCTGTAATGTTATCACAGATAAAAAATAATGAAGAAATAACAATCACAGATCCAAGTATGACAAGATTCAATATTAGTATGAATGAAGCATTAGAACTAATTCTTAGAACACTGAAATATGGAAAAGGAGGAGAAGTATTTGTTCCAAAATTAAAAGCATACAGAGTAAAAGAAATGAAAGAAGCAATAATGGAATTAACTAATGCCAATAACAATGAGAAGAGAATTCCAGTTAGACCAGGTGAAAAATTTCATGAGACATTAATTAGTAAAGAGGAACTGAGGAATACATTTGAAAGTGATAAAGATTACATAATTTTTGAAAAACAAAATCAAAATTATGATTATAATTCAATAAAAGAAGTCAAAAGTACTATTTTAACTGAGAATTATTCGTCTGATCTAGTACCAGAATTAACAAAAAATGAAATCAAAGCAATTCTCAAAAAAGAAAATCTGATATAGTTATTTTTTATTTAGATCATGAAAATATTCAATTTTTTTGACATATTCATTCGCAACTAATTCGAAAGAAGATTTATGAGTTTTAAACAGAAGGTTAAGTTTGTCATGGGTAATTTCTGAATCTAAAAATCCTCCTTCAAATATAGTATCTTCAATGAATTTTTGTATTTCCAAGAATTCATAATCGAATGAATTTTGATCTATAAATTGAACAAAGGCATTTAATTCCTTAAGATTGACTTTTTGTTTTAAGGAATTTTGAATTAATTCTGGAAGAGTAGTGATGTCAGTAACTTTGTTAACAGAAGAGATTTCAGAGTATATTGTATCCCCAAAAGTAATAACAGGTTTTTGATAAAGCAAAGCTTCCATTCCAGTAGAACCAACAATAGTTATTACAAGAGAGCATTTTTGAAGAATATCTTCTTGAGAAAATGCTGGATGCAATAATTTGACATTAGGTAATTTATGAATTTGTTTATAGAAATCAAGGTTTTTCCAACCAGTTAAACTTTGAGCAGGGTGTTCTTTCACACATAAGCAATAATCTACAGGTAAAGATTTTGCAATATGGGTAATTAATTCAATTTGATTAGTATAATACAGTGCAGGATCTGTGATTGATCTTTCTGGTTCAAAATGTATTGGAAAATAAATAAAATTTTCTTTAAAAGAAATTTTTGTCAATGAATTTTTTTTAAAAAAATTTTTGACTAAATAAGAATTATAAATTATATTAATTTCATTTTTAAATATGTTAAATCTTGTTCTTCCTATATTTCGATACAATTTTTTGTATTCAGAATTGTAAGTTTTTAGAAAAAAAGAAAACCCAATTTTTAATTTTTCTTTAAAAGGATTTTTATTCTTAACATACTGTTTTACAATTTTAGGGTACTTTTTGAAGTATTCATTTAATTCTTCAAAGGATTTAGCAGGTACATCATCATCAGTAGAATCAAAAATGAATTTTTGATCAGTTTTATCAGTGATTTCAGAAAGCATGAATTTGTAATTTATTCTTGTATAGCTTAAGGTCATAATTCGTGTACCTTTTCTTTTACACATTTTGTAAAGTAATTCCTGTCTAAAATCATTAAATGGGTAGATTATCAAAAAAGAAGGTTTTATTTCATCAATAATTTGTTCATATAGTTTACATTCAGCTTGAACTAATTGAAGAATTTCATTTCGTGAAAAATTATGATATAAATTATACTTGTAGAAATAGCGATCAGCATATACTATTGACCAAATGTTTATACCGAATTTTTCTTCAATAGTTTTCAGATAATTTAAATCAATTAAATTTCCAGATTTTAGTTCTTGATTATCACGGATATGCCAAATTTTTTTAAAAGTAACAATTTTTTGTTTGTTTAGAAAATTAGTATTTTTTATACTTAAATCAGAAATAGCATAAAAATCAGCATCATGTTTCTCTTGTAAAAACTTTGCAAATGCAAATTGACTCCACACACTATCAATCCAGAAAAGAATACTATCTTTAGAGTCCATGTTTATCATAATTCTAATAAAAGAGGCAATAAGAGTTTAGTTGGTTAAATAAGCATATTGAAAGCAGTAATTTTAGCGGGAGGATTAGGAACTAGGATCAGTGAAGAAACCAAAGTTAAACCAAAACCAATGGTAGAGATTGGAGGAAAACCAATTTTATGGCACATTATGAACAGATATGCATTATTTGGTATGAAAGAATTCATAGTTTGTTCAGGGTACAAAAAGGAAAAAATTATAGAATTTTTTGAAGATGAAAAAAATTTTCCAGAAGATTGGAATATAAAAATAATTGATACAGGGTTAGATACAATGACCGGAGGCAGACTAAAACAAATTAAAAAATACTGTACAGAAACTTTTTGTTTTACATATGGAGACACATTAAATGATCTTGATATTTCAAAATTAATAGAATTTCATCATAAAAATAAAAAAATTGCAACAGTTACAGCATGTCAACCTCCAGGAAGATTCGGGGTTTTAGAAATTGAAAATGAGGTTGTTACCAAATTTATGGAAAAACCAAAAGGAGATAATAATTGGGTTAATGGAGGGTATTTTGTTTTAGAACCCAAAATTTTTGATTATATTGAAAATGACCTAACAATTTTTGAAGAAACTCCGATGAAGGAATTAGTTCAAAATGGCCAATTAGTGGCGTATAAACACTCAGGATTTTATCAACCTATGGATACAATGAATGATAAAAATAGATTAGAAAAAATGTGGATAAATAATGAAGCTCTTTGGATGAAAATATAATGAAATGTAGATTTTGTAATAACGAATTAAAAACATCTTTTGTGGATTTGGGAAAATCACCAATGGCAAATTCATATCTAAAAGACAAAAACAAAATGGAGCCATTTTATCCTCTAAAAACATATGTATGTTCTAATTGTTTTTTGGTACAATTAGAAGAGTTTGAAAATCCAAAACAGATATTTTCAGATTATGCATATTTTTCTTCATATTCAACAACATGGGTGGAACATATCAGGGAATATGTTGATGAAGTAATTAAAAAAATGAAAATTGATGAAAAAAAACAAGTTATTGAAATTGCAAGTAATGACGGATACTTATTGCAATTTTTCAAAAAAAATAACATACCAATTTTAGGAATTGAACCTGCATCAAATATAGCAAAAATCGCTAATGAAAAAGGAATAAAAACCATAAATGAATTTTTTGGAGAAGAAACTGCAAAAAAACTAGCTGAGGAGGGGCAAAAAGCTGATTTATTGATTGGGTTTAATGTTTTGCCACATGTGCCAAATCTAAATGACTTTATGAAAGGATTAAAAATATTATTATCAGATAAAGGAATAATTACAATACAATTTTCAGCTTATCTATTACAATTAATCCAACAAAATGAATTTGATGTAATATATCATGAACATTTTTCATATTTTTCCTTATTTACACTTCAAAAAATTTTTACAAAATACAATATGACCATATTTGACGTTCAAGAAATTCCAATTCATGGAGGATCACTTAGAATATTCATTAAACATGAAAATAACATAAATTTTGAGATTTCAGATAATGTAGAAAAACAAATTTCCAAAGAAATAAAATTTGGGATTGCAGAAATTTCAAAATATCCTCAATTTCAAAAACAAACTGAACAAGTAAAACAAAATATCTTAGAATTGTTGATAAAAATCAAAAAAGAGGGAAAAAGTATTGCAGGATATGGAGCGCCTGCCAAAGGAAATACATTATTAAATTATTGTGGAATAGGCACTGATTTTATCGAATACACTGTAGACAAGAATCCCCATAAACAGAATCTGTACCTGCCAGGAACAAATATTCCAGTATATCCAATTGACATAATTTTTGAAAAAAAACCAGATTACGTATTGATTTTGGCTTGGAATTTTAAGGAAGAGATCATGGAGCAAATGAAACAAATTCGAGCATGGGGGGCAAAATTTATTGTATTAATTCCAGAGGTTGTCATCCTATGAAATTCCACGAGTTAAAGATCAAAGGCGTATTCATCGTTGAAATAGAAAAAATTGAAGATGAAAGAGGGTTTTTTGCAAGGACTTGGGATAAAAATGAGTTTTTAAAAAATAATTTGAATCCAGAAATTGTTCAGTGCAATATATCATTTAATTCTAAAAAAGGAACAATACGTGGAATGCATTATCAAGAATCACCTTATGAAGAAGCAAAAATTGTAAAATGTGTGAAGGGTAAAGTCTTTGAAGTGTTTATTGATTTGAGAAAAAATTCTGAAACATTCAAGAAATGGGGAAGTGTTGAATTAAGTTCAGAAGAAAATTTTGAGTTATATGTACCAGAAGGATTTGCATTAGGGTTTCAAACATTAGAAGACAATACAGAATTATTTTATCAAATGTCACAGTATTACATGCCAGAGAATGCAAATGGGATAAGATGGGACGATCCAATGTTCAATATTAAATGGCCAATGACGCCATCAATAATTTCTCAAAAAGATAAAGATTGGACAAACTTTAAAGATTGATTTAATCAGAGCAACTTTCCATTTATTTTTAAAATTTTAGATAATTCTGGATCAGATTCAATATGTTGATACCATTTGAGAGTAATGGTTTTTGTAGAATCAGTAATTTGACCAGCTTTTAATTTTTCATAAATTTCATTTGCACCAAATGAGATATTTTTTTCAGGTTTGAACCCTAAAGTGTTTCGGATTTTATCAAATGATGCAGCATAAGATCGGTGATCATTATTATCACCTAATTCTAATTCATATTTTATTCCAACAGATTGAGCTATCAATTCAGCTAATTGACCAATGGAATAGTTTTGTTCTTCATTTCCCACATTGAAAATTTCGCCATTTATGGAGGCCGTGTCTGCTTTTAAAATTAATTTATAAGCATTAACAGCATCTTGAACATGCAAAAACGGTCGTTTGTTATTTTTTCCTCTAACAACAATTTTTCCAGTTTTAAAAAGATCCAATACCATACTATTAACTGAAATATCAAATCTCATACGAGGAGAAAATCCATAAAGACTAGCAAATCTCATTACAGAAACACAAAATTTTTCATCAGATAATTTCAAGACATCAATTTCCGCTTTATGATTAGCTTTGGAATATGCAGTTATTGGAAAAACTTCTACATCCTCATTTGCTAAATTATCTTGTTGGCCATATACACTAGCACTAGATGCAAGAATATATCTAGGTACACCATGTTTTTTACTTTCAGTTGCAACTCGGACTCTACCTAAGTGATTTATTTCAAAAGTTTTCTCAGGGTTCAATTCACCAACAGGATCATTTGACAATGCAGCCAAGTCAAAAACAATGTCAACATCATCTAAAATTTTTGGATCAAACCAACGTATATCATCTTGAATTAATTCGATTTGATTTGTGTCTTGGAAAGATAACAGAAAATCTTTTCCAAAAAAGAACCTATCAAGACATTTGACAAAGTGTCCATCTTTAACAAGTTCAGGTATTAAATTAGATCCAACATAGCCTCCTGCACCAGTAACTAAAATATTCATATTAATTCACTTTTTTTCAGGTATTTTGAGGTTTGGAAAAAAATTCTTAAGATAATATTGTTTTAAGAATATTTTCAAAATCACAAGAATTTTCTTGAATCTTTATAGTTTTACAACCAACAGATTCACCTGCATCAACATCAGAATCTCTATCACCCACCATCCAACTAGATAAAGGGTCTATAGAAAAATCATCAATTGCTTTAATTAATAATCCAGGTTTAGGCTTTCTACATGTACAATTTTCGGCAGGAGTGTGAGGACAATAATAAAAATTATCAATATTTGCTCCAAATTTGTTTAGATAAGCCTGTATAGAAGCATGTATTTCATCTACATTACTATGTGTAGTTAAGCCTCTATTAATGGCAGATTGATTACTTACAACAATTATCAAAAACCCAGATGCTTGTAATTTTTTAATAAAATTTTCAATATTGGGAAAAATTTCTAATTCAGAAATATCTTTGACATAATCATCTCGGTTTCGATTTAAAATTCCATCACGATCTAAAAAAATTGCTTTTTTTTTATTCATATTTAAAAACAGGTTTACCTTTATGTCTAATAGCATTCGTAATGCAATGACATAATGTCAAATGTTGTGATTCAATAGTTAACATATCAGAACTTGGAATTTTTATGCATACATCACATACATTATTTATTAAACCGCCAGAACTACCAGTCATACCAATACAAATTGCACCATTTTTTTTAGCAAATTTTAGGGCTTTTATGATATTTTTAGATCTTCCACTACCACTAAAAGCAAGTACCACGTCACCTTTTGAAAGGTGATTTTTTAATTGCTCAGAAAAGATCTCATCATATGAAACATCATTTGACCATGCAAGTATTACCGGAATATTATCAACAAGAGAAATTGCTTTGAATCGTTTTTGATTTTTTGTTAAAGCAGTTTTTAATAAATCTGAAACAAAGTGAGATGCAGTAGAACCAGAACCTCCATTACCTAGAGTAAAAATAATTTTGTTAGAATTTCGTGCAGAAATAAGAATTTTAACAATTTGTGATATTTGATCAACATTTTTGGATAAAGATGAAATGCATGTTGATTGAGCATCTAGAAAATCAATTAAAAAATTTTTATCTGTGGTCATGTTTTATCAGAAGTAGCAAAGTCATATAAGTTTAGAATTTTAGGACCATCATCATAAAATGTAGAATTTACTTTTTGTAAACCTAAGGAATTCATTTTTTTAATTAAAGAAGGTTGCTTGCTCGATTCACAATATAGTAGCATATGACCACCACCACCGGCTCCAGTTAGTTTGCCTCCTAACGCACCTGATTTTAAAGCGGAATTATAGATATCATCAATTTTTTGATTAGACACACCATCTGAAAATTGTTTTTTTGCTTCCCAACCTTTGTGAAGTAATTCTCCAAATTTTGTAATATCGGATTTTTTAATGGAATCACACATTTCGAGTGATAAATCTTTGACATATTGTAACGATTTTAAAATATTTTGATTTTTTTGTTTTATTCGTTCGATTTGATTAGATAGAATGGGAGAGCTTTCTCGTGTCTTTCCAACAAAAAATAAAACCAAGTTTTTTTGTAATTCAGTTTTTAATGAGTTAGATAACGATATAGGCGAAACAGTTGTTTTTTCTGAAGTAAATTTTATAAAATTAAAACCTCCAAATGCTGTTGCATATTCATCTTGTTTTCCCATTGGCCAATGAAGTATCTCCCGTTCAATCTTAAAAGCAGTTTCAGCTATTTCTGAGCTTTGCCAATTTTTCTTTTGAAGTTTTGTTATAACATTTACTAAATTAACAGCTAAAGAACTTGATGATCCTAAACCAGAACCTGGTGGAGCATCACTGCAAACAGTAATATTTGAACCATAATTGTAATCTAAAAATTTTATTATTGAAGAAGCAATTTCAGTTCCATCTTCAATTTCTATTTGTTTTAGTTCAGTGGCTTTGTAATGTTTTTGAAAATCTGGAGAAAATGATTGAAATGAAGTGTCATTCCTATGTTGAAAAATAACATAAGTAAATTGATCAATGGTTGTAGTAAGTACATTACCCTCAAAATCATTATAGAATTCAGGTAGATCAGTACCTCCGCCGGCAAAACTAATTCTGACAGGAGTTATTCCAACTATCATATAGAAAAATTATGTACTTAACTTATGTACTTTTTGAAGAAATGATAGAAACTAAAAATCCAAATTTACTCATAATTAGATTTTTGAGATTGTTCAAAAATAAACTCAATTCCAGAAGTAATATCATGAAAATTAAAATTTATTAAATTTTCTAATTTACTTGAATCCAAACATGTACGGTTTGGCCTTGGAGCTTTTTGTGGTTTTTCACTTTGAGTCACGGGTTTAATCAAATTTGTATCTAAATTAAAAATTTCAGCAATTTGTGTTGCAAATTCAAATCTATTAACACAACTTTTGCCAGTTGAATGGAATAAACCAGATGATTTATTTTCAATGATTTTAATTATTGCAAGTGCTAAATCATCCACTAAAGTTGGAGTAGCATATTGATCTACATGAGGATCAACATATTTTTTTTCTTTGAGAGTATCTATGATCCAGTTAGTAAATCTAGATTTTTTATGCCAACCATAAATTACTGCAGGTCTTAAAACTACATTTTGAGGATAGTCTAAGACTATTTTTTCAGCTAAAAGTTTTGTAACTCCATAATGATTAATGGGGTTGGTAGAATCATTTTCAGTATATTTGTTATTTCTTGTTCCATCAAAAACCCAATCAGTAGACAAATAAATTAAAGTTGAATTGATTTTACTAGCAAATTTAGCAATATTTTCTGTAAGATTTACATGAAGAAAATTTGCCAGGTCACGATTTTCTTGACACCAATCTACACTTGGATGAGAAACTGTATGAACAATAACATCAGGATCATATTGAACAATCAAATTTTCAAGTTTTGATAATTCATCAGGTAAGGAAATTTTTGTAGAAGATAAAGTAGAAAGAGGTAAATTTGTACAATAAGTCAAATGTATATCAAAAATCTTTTGAGCATATGATGCCAATGTACTTCCAACAAGCCCAGTTCCTCCTAGAATAAGCAATTTTGGACGATTGATGTTTCCTTTTTTCATAATAGTAAAATTAGTATTACTTGTGTTAATATTATTTATTTAATTTCTGAAAGTTTGATATATTTAATCATCTATAAAATCAATTTTTTTAAAGGTACAATGAATAAACATCAAATTGAACCATAAGTTATAATCGAGAGAAGGAATATGGAAAAAAATAATGATTCAAATAAATTTTCCTCAGGAATTTCGATTGGATTACCTGTATATAATGGAGAAAAATTTCTTGAGAAAAGAATCAAAGGAATTTTGAATCAAACATTTCAAGATTTTGAAATTATTATTTCAAATAATGCATCTACAGATGCAACAGAAAAAATTTGTTTAGAAATGCAAAAACAAGATAGTCGAATTACATATCATAAACAATCTACGAATATTGGAGGTATGTCAAATTTTGATTATGTTTTACAAAATGCAAAAAGAGAGTTTTTTGTATGGGCTGCAGTAGATGATGAATGGGATTCAAAATTTTTAGAAAAGAATTTTGAATTTCTTGTTAAAAATAAAGAATTTGTGGGGTCAGTTTCCAAAGAAGATTTTATAAAATCAAATGAAGATGAAAAAAAATTGTAAATACTAGAAAAAAAATTAGAGAAAAATTATATTCAAAAAGGCCAAATCTCTATCCAATTAAAGGAAACTATTCTAAAAAAATAAAGGATATTTTAAAATCAAAATCCAGTAATATGATTTACGGGGTAATGAGAACACAGTTTCTTCAAAAAAGTATGATTAATGAAAGATTTTTGGGTGATGAATGGCCCATTATGTTTAACATAGTAAAATATGGTTCATATAATGAGTTTCCAGAAAAAATGTTGTTAAGAAGAGAACATGGAGAATCATGGCAAGGGATTTTGTATTTGGCAAAAAAATTTAACCGCAATTCATTGGGCATGATTTTTCCAAATTATCCTTTAACATCATGGTGTATAAGAAATTTAGAAAGTAGTGTATTTTTAAAAAATTTGGATCAAATGGTTATGTTAAATTTTGAAGCTGGATTAGGTGTAATATTTGAGATTTTATTAATAATAAAAAATAAAATAACAAAATAAGATAACGATGAAAAGAATATATCTAAAATCTAGATTTACAGGAATGAAATTACATGCATTGTATGATATTTTAAAGAATTATCCTCCTGAAGGATACACAATTGTTTCATCAAAGGAAAGTCAAAATCATATATTTACAAAAATAGCTAGTAAACATAGGAATTACTTATACAAACAATTTTTGCAGTCTTTTGGTTCATTACCATATATTTTAAAACAAATTAATTCTGATGTCACAATACAAAATGATGTAGATTTAATTTATGCATCACAACATGTAATTAAAACTGAAAAAAACTGGATTGTTGATTTAGAATATTCAAACGCATTATCAGGATATTTGGATATAAAATTTAGTAAAAGTATCATTTCAAAACAACTCTCTTCAAATAGTTGTAAATGTATAATGCCTTGGAGTAAGTGGAGTTTAGAAACTTTGCAAAATTCTTTTGATACAAAAAACTTTTCAGAAAAAATTAAGATTGTTAGATATACAGTTCCACCAAAAAATTTTTCAAAACAAGATAATGAAACGTTAAAAATTTTATTTCTTGGAAGTACAAATCCAGCAAATATAGATAGTTTTGAGTTTAAAGGAATGTATGAAACAATTGATGCGTTTTTAGAAATTCAAAAAGATTTCGAAAATGTTGAATTAGTAATAAGATCTATCGTACCTCAACACCTTAAAGAAAAATTGAAAAACTACAACAATATTACGATTTTAGAAAAACCTCTTTCAACAAGAGAATTAGAAAAATTATTTAAAACATCAGATATTTTTCCTCATTCTGGCTTTGAAGTACTTAATTTATCAGTTTTAGAGGCTATGAGTTATGGATTACCTGTTATTGCAACATCACTTTACAACACACCAGAATTAATCCAAAATATGAAAAATGGTATATTGATAGATCTTCCTAAACCAAAATCATTTTATGCAAAAAATGGGGCCCCTAATGATTATTCAAAACAGTTTCTAGTAGAAATGCGAAAATTAAGACCATTTATGACAAAAAAATTAATTGAAAATTTCAAACTTTTAATTGAAAACAAAAAATTAAGAAATCAGATAGGAAAAGAATCTAAACTGACAATTGAAAAGGGAGAATTTTCCCTTAAAAAAAGGAATGATATTTTGAAAGAAATTTTTGAAATATCGATTTAGGATTGTAAAAAGCACATTGTAATCACAAGGTTCCATTAATTTTTTCAATATACCATTTTACGGTTTTTTCTAAACCAGTTTCCAGATTCACTAAAGGTTTGAATCCAATTTTTTCTTCTGCTAATTTTATGCTCACACATCTTCGTGGCTGACCATTAGGTTTTGATGTATCCCAAATTATTTCACCCTCAAAATTCATGATTTTACATAAAACAGTGACCAATTCTTTTATGGAAACTTCTTTTCCAGATCCCAAATTAATGGGAGAATCATCATCATATTTTTCAGCAGCTAAGATAATTCCCCTTGCTGCATCTTCCACATACAAAAAATCTCGGGTTGGAGAACCATCACCCCATACGGTTAACGGGGTATCTTCAATTTTTGATTTGTGGATTTTTTTTATTAGTGCAGGAATTACATGAGAACTTGATGGATCAAAATTATCTCTAGGACCATAAAGATTCGTGGGAAACACTACAATTGATTTGAAATCATATTGTTGCCTATAGGATTGAGATTGAACGAGCAACATTTTTTTTGCAAGTCCATATGGAGCATTTGTCTCTTCAGGATATCCATCCCATATAGAATCTTCAGAAAAAGGCAATGTCGTAAATTTTGGATAGCTGCAAATTGTTCCTAACGCAATAAATTTTTCTACGCCAGTATTCTTTGCTTCATTCATTAATTGTGTTCCCATCATTATATTATCATAAAATAATTCTGCAGGTTTTTCTTTATTGAATCCAATACCACCAACTTTAGCAGCTAGATGAAAAACAATATCAATATTTTTAACAATTCTTTTGCAATTTTCGTGTTGAGTTAAATCACATTCCGATGATGTAGGTGTGATTAAATTTTTAACAGATTTTTTTTTCAATGCTTCAATAACATATGAGCCTAAAAATCCATTTCCGCCAGTAACTAAGACATTTTTTTCATTCCAGTTAATCACAGTATGTCAAATCAAGTTATGAATTATTTAAATTACTTGTCTAGAAAAATTGCTTTCTGAAGCATTGGGATATAAAATGAGCCTATTTGAGAAGGAATTTGAGAAAAGAATTTTGCATCAGATGCTTGGAAATCTAATTTTATGTTAGTATTTTTGGTAGAAACAAGAAAACAATGAGTGATATCATGTCTTCCAGGATAAACTTTTTCAAAAAAACCAATCTCTTCAATGATTTTTGTATTGATACCCAATTCATTGTTAGAGATTCGTTTTACAGCAGCCTCTAATTTTTCTCCAAAATGGATTATTCCACCAGGCAAACACCACTTATTCTTATAGGGAGAAATTGCTCGTTTTACCAACAAAAATTCAGATTGTGGATTTAAGACAATTAGATCTACACAAGACATAGGAAATGATCTTTTTGATATTTCAAAGTCCTTTTCAGATACAAACTTGATCAATTAGGCTTAAGTCTAATCTAGGATTATTTAAATAAACAATCTAAATTTGGTGTAATATAATATTGAAAATTGAAACTATAGAACAATGTAAAGGGAAAAAAATTCTGATAACAGGCGGTGCAGGATTTATTGGATCAGAAATCGTAAGACAGATAACAAATTCAGGAGGAAAGGCAGTTATTTATGACAATTTTTCATCAGGTAAAAGAAAGTATCTAAAAAATATTCAAAATATTGAAATCATTAAAGGAGACATAAAAAATAAAAAACTTTTAGAAAAATCAATTAAAAAGTGTGAATATGTAATAAATTTGGCGGCATTGCCATTCATTCCTGATTCATATAATTTCCCGCAGCAATTTTTTGATGTGAATACAAATGGTACATTAAATGTAATTTTAGCTTCAATGAAAAATAAAAAAATGAAAAATTTTGTTCACATATCCACAAGTGAAGTATACGGAACAGCAAAAAAAAGTCCAATGGATGAAAATCATCCAACTTTACCACATTCAACATATGCAGTAAGTAAATTAGCAGCAGATAGAGCAGTTTTTACAATTCATAAAGAACATAATTTCCCAGCAGTCATAATTAGACCATTTAATTCATTTGGGCCTAGAATTACACAGCCATATATCATCCCAGAAATCGTTTCACAGTTCAAAAAAGAAAATAAGGAAATAAAACTTGGAAATGTAGAATCATCAAGAGATTTTACATTTGTTAGAGATACAGCAAATGGAGTGATTAAAGCACTTTTTACGGATAAAGCAATTGGTGAGACGATTAATTTAGGTAGTGGAAAATCTTACAAAATTAAAGAAATTGTAAAAATTATTGGCTCAATATTGAATAAAAATTACAAAATTAAAGCGGATAAAGAGAGGATTAGGCCTTTTGATGTAAATAAATTAGAATGCAATAATAATAAAGCAAAAAAAATACTTGATTGGAAAATCACAACTTCGTTTAGGGAAGGATTAGAGGAAACCATACAATGGGTAGATGAAAATGAAGTAAGATTTGGAACATCATTTAAAGGATGGACAAAAAATGAAATTTATAGAAAAAAGAGATAATAATTAATAAAAGAAATTTTAAATGTGATTCACCAATTCAAAAGTAATTAGATTCATGAAAATTCAAAATTTATTTCATAAAATAAAAATTATTTTAAAAATAATTAATATAACAAAGAATTCTAAAGAAACTTTAAAGTTAATTATAAAAAATAAATGTCCACCAAAAATAGAATTAAAAAATGGAATTAATTTTTATACAAATGAAAATGCTTTGGATGTTGTTGCAATTATAGAAAACTTTTCTTCAGAAAATAATTATGATCGATATTTGATAAAAACAAATGAAAATCAGCATATAATTGATATTGGTGCTAATATTGGAACTTTTTCAGTATATATTGGCAAAAAATATCCATCAGCAAAGATATTTTGTTATGAACCAGATGAAAAAAATTATGATAAGCTTCTAAAAAATATTCAAATTAATTCAATCAAAAATACTGTAACGTATCAAAAAGCTGTTGGTAAAAAGAATGGAATAAGCACTTTGTTTTCTGATGAATATGGTAAATTTGGAACTGTAGGTTCTTCAACAAATAAAAAAGGACCAAAAGAAAAAAAAGTAGAATCTATTACATTACAAAAAATTCTTGAAGAAAATAAAATTGAAAAATGTAATTTGTTAAAATTAGATTGTGAAGGTGCGGAGTATGAAATTTTAATGAATAACGAACAGATTTTTAATAAAATTGAATTGATTTCGTTAGAATATCATAATGATAATATTCATAATGGAAATGAATTGAAAAAGTTTCTAGAAAATATAGAATATCAAGTTGAATTAATACCTGATAAACACAGTAATGAATATGGTTTTATTCATGCCAGAAAAATCAAATAAGATGATAGAAAAAGAACTCATTTCTGTTCTAATCCCTGTTTTTAAAATTAAAAAAAACTTCTAATTCAAAGCATTTCAAGCATATTAGAACAATCATATCAAAAAATTGAAGTGATTGTAATTTTTGAAAAATCAAATTCAGATTTAGATAAAGATATTGAATCAGTCCTTAAGGAAAAATCAAAAGATTCAAGATTAAAAGTAGTTTTACAACAAAAAAAAGGAATTGCAAATTCATTAAATGAAGGAATCAATGAAGCAAGCGGGGAATTGATTGCACGAATGGACGCAGACGATATTTCTGAAAAAAATAGGTTTGAGGAACAAGAAAAATTTTTGAGAGAAAATAATTTAGACCTAATAGGAAGTTGGGCAACATCAATTTCAGAAAATAATGAAATTTTAGGAACCATTGAACCACCAACAAAAAATTCAGAAATTAGAAAGAAAATCATGTTTCATAATCCATTTTTACATCCATCAATAATGTTTAGAAAAAAAATCATAGAAAAAATTGGTACATATAATACATCATTTAATGGTGCAGAAGATTATGATTTGTATTTTAGAGTTATTTCAAATGGATTCAAAGTTGGAAATATACCAAAACCATTGATTAGATTAAGAGAAACTACAGATTCAGTTATGAGAGGAAAAAATTGGAGAAAAAATAGAAAAATAAATTTTCAAGTCAAGAAAAATGCAGTAAAAAATTTAGGATTTAATTCAACTTACGATTTAATTTATTTTTTAATAACACCATTAACATTTTTTGTATCACCAAAAAATGCATTTGTTCTAAAAAATAAGATTGGATATAACAGAATTAATCAAAAATAGGTTTGGATTTTAATAATTCAATTACTGTTTTTTCAATAGATTCAGAGCTATTTAGAGATGGAGTCCATCCTAAACTCTTAGATTTGCTAATATCCAACAGCATGGTTTTTACATCCCCAATCCATCCACGACCATCTTTTGTTCCACCAGAAAAATTTTTATGAGTATTTTCTAAATTAGTATTTTTCAATATTATGTCAACTATGTCTTTAACTTGAATTTGCGTATCAGAACCTAGATTGAATATTTGAAAATTTTTTGTATTTGCTTGAGTTATTGCTAAAAGTCCAGAAATACAATCATCTATGTAAAGATATGACTTGTTTTGAGTACCATCTCCTAAAATCTCAAGTTCATTTTGATTTTTTCTTAATTTATTTAGCATATCAAAAAGTATACCATGTTTTGAAAAAGGCCCTACCACATTAGCAAGTCTGATCGCCGTACCAATCTTATCATAGGTATGGCAATATGAAGAGATCATGAATTCGCAAGCTAATTTACTTCCAGCATACAAGGAAATTGGAAAACACTGTATCGTCTCAGGTGTTGGGAAAATTTCTACATCTCCATATACAGCAGATGTTGATGTAAATGAAATTGTTTTTGTTTCTATAGTCTTTAACCATTCTAGCAAGTGGTAGGTCGCTTGAACATTATTCTGAAATATTGATTGTGAATTAGTTACACTTAGTCTAACTTCAGGATCTGCAGCTAGATGGAATACAACATCATAATCATTACTTAATTTTTGATAATCATCAGGATTGCACAAATCTCCTTTCACCAAAATAATTTCATTATTTGAATAATTTTGAAAATTAGCATTTACAGAAAAATTATCAAAAATCGTTACATCATTATTATTAGAAAGAGTATTTGCAAGCGAAGTTCCAATAAATCCTGCACCGCCTGTTATCAGAATTTTTTTGGATTTCATAGTTTATCAACAATATTCTAGTTGTTATTATAAATTGAGTCGTCATCCTTATCTACTTTAGGTAAAAAGAGGAAATAATTTTGATAACAATTGGAATACCTGCATACAACGAGGAAAAAAATATTGCAAAAGTGATTGTTCAATTACAGGATAAGGGCTATTCCATCATAGTTTGTGATGATGGTTCAAGTGATATGACCGCAAAAATTGCTGAAAAAATGAATGTGATAGTAATACGCCATGAAAAAAACTTGGGTTATGGAGCAGCTATTCGCAGTATATTTCTTAAAGCAAAAGAATTGAATACAGATAGTTTAGTAACATTTGATGCAGATGGTCAACATCGAGTTGAAGATATCACATCACTAATTGAACCATTAACAAAAGATAAGGCAGACATTGTAATTGGTTCTAGGTTTTTAGGTCAAGATGAATCAAATATTCCAAATTATCGTAAAACAGGTATCAAAGTAATCACAAAGATTGCCAATATATCCGGAGAGAAAGAATTAACAGATTCACAAAGTGGTTTAAGGGCATATAATTCAAAAGCTCTAGAATCTATTACTCCATCAGAAAATGGAATGGGGGTATCTACAGAGATTTTAATTAAAGCAAATAAAGCAAATTTAAAAATTTTTGAAATTCCTGTAACAATTTTGTATGAAGGAAATACATCAACACATCATCCGGTGAGTCATGGTGCATCAGTGATAGTAAGCACAATGAAATTCATTTCAATAGAAAGACCTTTGAAGTTTTATGGGATTCCAGGAGTGGTTCTTTTATCTATTGGTTTATTTTTAGTTTTTGGGCAATTCAGGGATTTGCTGAAACTAGACAAATAATAACCAACGTTTCGTTGATTGGAATTGGAACAACAATTTTAGGTTTAATTTTTCTGATGAATGCAATTTTGTTATTTACATTGGTAAACTTAGTGAGAGAAGGAAAAGAAAATTAAAAGAATTGGAAAAATTATGACAAAGTTTTTTGAAAAAATCATCAAACTTGTTGTGAGATTTAAAGATCTAACAGCAATAGGCGTGGCAAATCTTGTTGCATCTGCAATTGGTGGAATTTTTTGGATTTTATTAGCAGCATTAATGGATGCTGAAGCCTATGGAGAAATAGGGTATTTTCTTTCTATTGCATCAATTGTAGGAGTTGCAGCAGGATTAGGTGCATACAATACAATGACAGTGTATACTGCCAAAGGAGAAAAAATTCAAAAATCATTATGGTATATGGTTGGATTATCAGGGATTATTTCTTCGGTAATTATATTTTTCATATTTCAGAATTTAGGGGTAAGTATTCATGTTTTAGGATATGTAATTTTCACTTTAATAATAAGCGAAACGTTAGGAAAAAAATTCTATATAAAATATTCAAAATTAATAATTACCCAAAGATCACTTATGTTTGGTCTGGCCATGGGTTTATTTTTTGGAATAGGTCCAGATGGAGTAATATTAGGAATTGGATTATCTTTTATTCCATTTGTAATAATAGTATACAAAAGTCTAAAAGAATCCGAATTTTCAATAGAACATCTAAAAAATAAAAAAAATTTTATTGCAAATAACTATGTTTTAGATATTTCAAAAGTCTTAAGTGGGCATTTAGACAAATTAATTATTGCTCCAATTTTTGGATTTGCTATATTAGGAAATTATTATTTAGGAATTCAAATTTTTAATTTATTATCTTTATTGCCTGCTGCAGTTTTGTATTACACACTTCCTCAAGATGCTAGTGGAAAACCAAACATAAAATTAAAAAAAGTTGTGTTTGGTGCATCAGGAATACTAGCTGTATTAGGAATTTTTTTATCTCCAATTCTAATCCCTAACTTCTTTCCAAAATTTTTGGATGCAATTTTAGTAATACAAATTCTTAGCATAGCCATAATTCCCAAAACAGTTACTTTCATGTATATGTCAGAATTTATGGGAAATGAAAAAATCAAAACTGTTGTAATAGCCTCAGCGATCTTTGTTGTCGTACAAATTGTATTAATATTCATTTTAGGAGAAATATATGGGATTTTAGGACTAGCTGTAGCACTAGTTATAGCTAATGTAGCAGAGGCAGGATATTTGTCAGGCATAAAAAAATTCAGTCCAAGATCTAGGATAGTTTAATAATATTTTTAGGAATTTTTTGTTATGAACTCTGAATTCAACAATAAGACTAGAAGGCCAGAAAATCAAAAACCTAGAATTTTGAGAAATACATCATTTCTTTTAATAGGATTATTTGTTTCTGGATTGATAATAAGGATTTTTTATACACCATTTGAGTTACCGTTAACACAAGATGCATTAGATTATTTTTGGTATGCAAATGATGTCAGCATAACAGGAGAACTACCAAGAGGATACAATGTAGGAAATAATGGCTGGCCACTTTTTATGTCAGTATTTTTTTCCATGACAAATTCTGAAAATTTTTTAGATTATATGATATTACAAAGAAGTTTAAGTATAATAATTTCTTGTCTGACAATTCCAATAGTTTTTTTAATTTGTAAAAAATTTTTTAATGATAAATTAAGTCTTGTAGGTGCTGCAATTTTTGCATTTGAGCCAAGAATTATTGAAAATTCATTGTTAGGAGTCACAGAACCTCTTTACATTTTATTTGCAGCGTTGAGTGTTTTTTTGATTTTAAGTAAAAAGAATGAGTTCATTTTCCTGGCTTTTATTTGTGCAGGAATTGCAACAATTGTAAGAGTTGAAGGAGTTTTTATATTAATTGGAATAAGTACATGGTATTTTTTAAATCATAAAAAAATAATAAATTAATTTTAAAATATCTATTATGTTTATTTCTGTTTATTTTAGTAGTTGCACCAATGTCAGTTTTACGTACAGAAGTAACCGGATACGACTCTTTAACGAGTAAAATATCTAATTCACAGAACGAAATTGAACGAGGTTCTAGTTCAATAGGAATTTACAATTGGATTAGTGAAGGAATAGTAAATTTTGTAAAAATGTTGGGATGGGCAGCAATTCCAAGCTTTGTTTTGATTTTACCTATAGGCTTTTTTTTGATGTGGAAGAATAGAGAACCTACAAAAATCTCAATTACTGCATTAATTGTGATTTTTGCAATTCCTGCATTTTACGGTTATTCAGTAAAAGCATTTGACACAAGATATCTTTTCTTACTATATCCAATTTTTTGTATTGTATCATTATATCCAATCAAAAAAATATATGATCGAGTATCAAAAAAAGATCTTCTTTTGATACTATCTACATCATGTATAGTTTTGGCATCCATAGGTTTTTTTGAATATCAAAATGAAGAGTCTCAACGGGAATTTGAAGCATACCAACTTTCATTTATTGTTGCAGAAAAAACTAAGATTATCAATCAATACATTCCAGAATCAGGATATCTTCCAATTGTTGGATTAACTGAAATAGAAGAATTTCCAATATTACGAAATCAATTTAATGATTCAAATGATATTTCAAAATGCCTAGACCCTAGGAAATGTAATGGGTTAATTCCAATTACAAATGTATCACTAGAAGAATTTATCAAAAATAACAAAGAATCAGGATTAACTCACATTATAGTTGATGATTCAGAACATTTCTTGTATAGGGTTCAATTTTTAAAAAATGTTTTTGAAAATGAAAATGAATTTCCATATTTAATCAAAGAATTTGATTCACAAGAAGAAGGTTTTACATATCATATGAAGATTTTCAGAATAGATTATGATATTTTTGAGAATGTCTATGATTCATAGCTTTGTTTTAGAAGATTTTTGATTTCTTTTTTTGAAATAGGTTGAAGTTTTTCAAAATAATTTTGAATGTTCTTAGCTTTTTTTGCACCTACATATTTTTTGAGTCTTTCAGGCTTAGATATAGGAGGGATTATAAAGAAATTTTTTGTTTCTAGCGCATTTTCCATTTCTGTATTATTTAGCAAAAATTCAATTAATTTCTCGCCAGGTCTTATTCCAATAGTCTTCATTTTGATTTTGTTTGGATCGTGACCAAATTTAGGAGCAAGAATTTCTTTCATTGTTTCAAATAGTTCTTTTAAGTTTAGTAATGGCATTTTTGAAACAAATATTTCTCCTCCTTTTGCAAGATCAGCAGCACTCAGAATGAGATTAATTGCATCATGTTCACTCATAAAAAATCTCATCATTCTTTGATCGGTTAATGTGATAGGTCCACCTTTTGCAATTTGTTTTTCAATCTTTGGCAAAATTGAACCACGTGATTTTATAACATTACCAAATCTTACAGTGGCAAGAATTGTTTTAGAATTTTGTTGAAATCCCTCAGAAGACATTAGCTTTTCAGCCAAAAGTTTTGTTGCTCCCATTACACCAATTGGATTGACAGCTTTATCAGTGCTAATTAAAATAACTTTTTTGACAGATTCTATAATGGAGTATTTAATGACATTTCGAGTTCCAATCGTATTTACTGTAATTGCTTCAAAAGGATTTGATTCACATCTATCAACATGTTTTAGTGCAGCAGCATGAAAAACGATGTCAATATTTTTTATGATTGAAGAAACGATATCTTCATTTCGTATATCGCCTATAACATATTCAATATTTTTATGATTAGAAAATTGTTCTTCTAATTCAAAAAGACCATTTTCATCATTACTAAAAACAATAATTTTTTTGGCATTTTCTATTATTGCTTGCTTGACTAATGCACTTCCAATAGTACCAGTACCACCAGTAACCAAAATTGATTTATTTTTTAATATTGATGTCATATTCTCACTTCTGGATTTAATTGCCATAAAACACTTACTAGTGAATGAATTTCATTCATAAAGAATCATGTTTTTTTAAGTTCAGAAAATGTATTATTAAGAATTTTTAGTTCCTCATTAATTTCAGATTGGCTTCGCCATCTATGTATATCAAGAAACAAACTGGTTTTAAGAAAGTTTTCAGAATTTGGATGGATTTTCTTTGGTCGGTATTTTCGATAAAGTGGAATGTTGTATTGAGTGGTTTTATATCCAGAACTGATAATTTTTCCTGGTCGTAAGTTTAATCCCTTTATGTCAGAGATTTGTTCATTCTTAAGAAATTTTTTCCTGTTTTTTGTAAGTCTTTCAAGAAATTTTTCTCTTGAAATCCCATGTGTAGAATCATATCGACATCCAATAATGAGAAATGAATGTTCTACATTTTTTGAAATTATAGGTGGAAGAATATTTTCAGGAAGATTTTTCATGATATGGGTTGCATTTTTTCGAAAGTTTTTCAAAATATTGGGTAATCGTTTCAGTTGAACAATCCCAAATGCAGCTTGTGCATCAGTTAGTCTTAAGTTAAATCCAACAGACATTTGATCTTTGTAATACTCTCCATGATTTCTGATACTTCTACATTTTTCAGCAAATTCTTCATTGTTTGTTACAATAATTCCCCCTTCTCCTAAAGTTGTGATATGTTTTGTTTCTTGAAAACTAAAAATTCCACAATCACCCATACTACCAACAATTTTATTTTTAGATTTTGCACCCATGGCTTGTGCACAATCTTCAATGACAAACATACCATATTCTTTCATGGTTTTAATCATTTCAAGATTACAAGGATGTCCCAAAAGATGAACAGGTATTGCAAATGGAGATTTTTTTGAAAAATCAAAATCCATGCAATAAGATTCAGGATCAATGTCAACAAAATTTGGAGAGCCTCCACATGCAACAACTTGAGAAGTAGTGGCTGTGAAAGTTATAGATGGAACACTTACTTTTTTCATATTTTTTACTCCAGCAGCTAATTGAGCTACAAACAATGCACTTGTTCCTGAATTAACAGAAATTCCATATTTGCATTTATGAAACCGAGCAAATTCTTTTTCGAATTTTTGAATAATTTCTCCACCCAAAAATTTATTGGTATAACCTGAAAGGAGCGATGATTTGGTTATAGATTTTTTTACAGCATTTATTTCCTCATTACCAAATCTTTGAATCATAGTTTTCTACCATTAGTTTCTCTTACATTGCACCCATAATGGAATCAAGGGTTTGGGACCCGCCCATTCCTAATTTTTGCTTTTTTCTAATTATTGGTGCAAGTTTATCGGAATATTTTTCAATTAGTCTGGCTTGTTCAGTACGTAGTTCCTGATTAGTGAGGTTGCTTGAACTCCATGTGGTATTAGAAAATTCGTCGATTTGTGACCAATCTAGTTTATCATATTCAGGTTTCCAATATGCTGTTCCAGGATATGGTGCAAGAATTGAAAATCCAATAATTTCAGGATCAACATAATCAATCAGTTCTTCAGTTTGTTTTATTGTTTCATAAGACTCTAATGGAGTCCCTAGTAATGCATAAGTCCTCCGTTTTATTCCATATTTTTTTGAAACATCAAATGCTTTTTTGATCATCTCAACAGTAGTTCCTTTGTTGATATCACGGTGAATTTCCGGGGAGCCGGATTCTAATCCCATCCAGAACTCTTCACAATGGGCCTTTACTGCCATCTCACACATTTCATCATCTACTTTATCACATCTCATGTTACATCCCCACGGAACATTTACTTCTTGTTTTATCATTTCCTCACAAAGTTTTAGAAAATGTGCTCGGGAAGGATTTGTTTCAGCATCATTCATTTTAAAAAATGTGATATTGAATCGATCTCGTACCTCAATCATTTCTTCTACAACTAATTTGGGGCTTCGTCCACGTAATCTGACTGCTCTTTCGTATTCAAGATCATCGTTTTTAAGACCCGCTTTTCTCCATATTGTCCCAAATTGACCCTCTGCACAAAAGGTACAACCAAATGCGCATCCGCGTTCAGTCATAATAGAAGTAACTCTTCGTCCCTCATCTTTTTCAGCAATTGAGATATATCGATTCAAGTCTATAGAGTCTCTATCAGGATTGGGAATTGAATCAACATCAGCAATTGGAGTACTGCTGACAAGTTTTTGATTTACATTTCCATTTAAGATATCCAGCATTGATTGTTCACCTTCGCCAACTACAAGATAGTCGATTGTAGGATCATTTAGAAATTTGAAAGGTTGCAAAGAAGGCCCATAACCTCCAGCAATTGTTTTCATAGAGGGATATTCCTTCTTTACAAGTTTACTTAATTTTTTAATGTGTGGAACCTGCGGTGTTGTTCCACTAAAGCCTACATAGTCAGAACATGAAATTTGATTTAGAATTTGTTCATCAGAGTCAAAAAAGCCATCTAGAATTTGTACCTCGAGATTACCTTGGTATCTGTCTTTAATGAAAGATGAAACATACATTAAATTTGTTGGTTCCCAAACACTTGGGTATCGGGCTCTGACTAGACTTACTTTCATTGTTTTCATCTTTTAATTCCAAATTTAATATAAAAAGATATGAATCAAAAAACTAGGCAGAGTTATAGACATCCAAGTATTTTTGCCCAACATGTTCCCAGTCGTAATTGGTTACGATTTTAAAAGCATTTTCTGACAGAATTTTTTGTTTTTCAGGATTGGCAAATAAATCATTGATTGCATCATAGATCTCTTCAGGATGATTTGGTGCAATAACATATGCAGTCTTCATATGAAGTATTGTCTCTTTGTTACCACCAACAGATGTAGCAATTATTGGAGTTTTACAAGCCATAGCTTCTAGCAAGGTAGAACTTGTACCGCCCTCCATAATTGAAGGTTGTATGAGAATATCTGAACCACGAATCAATTTGATCATATTTTCTTTAGGCTGATATCCTAAAAAATGAATATTAGAAAATTTTTTTGTTATTTCTCTAACCCCATTCTCTTCAGGTCCCGAACCAGCTACAAGTAGATGAATGTCTTTTGACAATTTTTCTGAAATTTCCAACAAGTCTAAAATTCCTTTTTCTTTGGATAATCTACCTGCATAGATTATTTGTTTTTGATAACGTCTGTCTTCATCATTTGGAAATGATGAGATGTCAATTGCATTTGGGACAACAGTGACTTTGTATCCTTCTTTTGTGTATTCATCATACATTTCTTGTGAAGGAACTGTTATTACATCAGCCCATTTTAATGCATTTTTCTCTAATTTTTTAGATATTCCTCCTGCAGTTTCACCATGAAGTAATGAGATTTGTTTTGAAAAATCTCCTTGTAAAGAAAGTATTTTTTTTCCATTTACATTTTTCATGGCCAAAGCAGACATAGGATTTTGGGCATGAACAATATCATAGTTTTTTTTAAATTTACTTTTAATAAAAGAAGAAACCATAAAGCTAGGATTTTTTAATCTTTTGATAGGAATTGTAAAAGTATTTTCAGATGAGATGATATCAACCTCATTACCCTTATCTTCTAAGAATTTTTTTAGTCCTTGAACATGTTGAGCAATTCCTCCTATACCTGAACTCGTAGGAGAGATCATTAGAATTCGCATAAAAATTAAAAATTATTGTTTCTATTAAAGGTCTATATTTGTTAAGGAATGAGTCTAGAAAGAGTATTTCATTATGTATTTCTAAGATCAGTTATTCCAGGTTCTGGCAGATTATTTTTATCTCGATATTTTTTTGCCTCTTGAGCAAGGTTGGTAAAATAATAACTAAATTGTTTGCTTGCAGGATCTTTTTTGCTTCTTTTATTTTGTTCTTTTTGTAGATAGTTTTCTAAAATAATCCAAATCCTTCTAATAGTGTCTGAGTATAAGGGAAATAGTTGTTCTTTAATTTGAAATTCTTCAACAAGAAAACCTATTTCATCAAAATCACCATTTAATTTTTCTACATAATGTATAGTTTCAAGATCTAAAGATTCTAAATTTTCAAATTTTCTATCAAGATATGATTCATAAATTTTTTTCCTAGCAAACCTACTTTCATTGTGTCGTAAGATACGTAAAACTTCAAGCAAAGCAATTGTTTGAGATTCAGATAGAGTCACAATCAAAAAATGTTTTACTGAGTTGAAAAATGTTATTAATTAAAAATAGATTTATTGATTTTACATTGTTGCTTGCGCTGCATCATGGAACATCTGGCTCTTTGCACAGCCAGCAGCAAGTTCGTCACCTGCGCCACGCCTCATAAGGCCACGGTACAGACCATCTTCGAGTTTGACGCCTTCTCTTTCTTCCCACTCTTCAACAGTAATAGAATACTTTTTCTGAATTCTGTCTCTATACCATTCTGGAATTACATTAAATGCACAGAATGGAACTATTCTAAGGTCAGGAGTAACATAGTGAATATCACATCTTTGCAGTCTTTCTAGGTCCTCGTTGTATTTGTCTTGGAAGTGCATCATACCAAGGAATAGTCCTTTGACGTGCCAAGAACCAACTGAATCAAATGATCTCTTCATGAGTATATTTCCAAACATCTTTGCCAAGTCTAATCCTGCTGGCTGTTTCTTTGAATCAACAAATCCTTTGAGTTTTCTTACAACTTCAAGCATTGTAAAGTATTTGTTTTTACCAGAACGAATTTCCTCTGCCTTATCTTCAAATAATTCTAACATTCCTTGGATGTCACAAAATTTTGTTAATGGGACAAACTTCTTTGTTTCTTCATCTTCAAAGATGTATGTTCCAGCACCACAAGCAAAGTGAATTGATAATTCGTATTTTGGTTTGCTTGAGAACGCTTCAATCACGTTTGTTAATGGCATACAACTTGGTACTGGGAACCAGTCATCAATGGTTACCTCACCATTTGTTTGCTCTTCAATTCTTTGGATACAATCAGGAACAGTAATTCGGTATTTTTCACGTTCAGTTTTACCCATTCTACCAGTTAGTGATACTGGTTGGAAGTTTACAGCATGAACTACATCCATGTTCTTTTGAGCATATCTGATAATTCCGCCTAACTCATGATCATTAATTGATTTGATTACAGTTGGAACAAATACTACAGTGGTTCCAGTCTTTCTGCAACTATCAAGTGCATATGGAATTTCCCAGTGATTCTTTGGGTTTGTTCTTGCAGTTACACCGTCAAATGAGAGATACAAGTTGTTACATCCAGCAAGTCTTACTTCGCGTGCAGCTTCAGGATCCATTGCGTGTCTAATTCCATTGGTGTTCATCTGAATATGATCAACACCTTCTTCTTTCATAATTTTGATAACATCAGCAATATCATCTCTAAGCATTGGTTCACCACCGGTAATTTGCATAGAGTTTCCAGGAATTGGTCTTTCTGCTCTCAGAGTCTTCATCATTCCTCTGATTTGAGTATGATCTGGTTCATACATGTAAGCACCTTCTAGACCTTTCTTGACATAAAAGAAACAATACCAACATGTCAAGTCACATCTGTTAGTTACAATCATGTTTGCCAATCCACTATGAGACAAATGGTTTGAACACAATCCACAGTTATTTGGACAAGAACATTTGTCAATCATTACATTTGGAGAATGTGCGCCTTTACCATCCATCCAATAAGTACTAAATTTCTTGTATAATTCGTAAGAACCAAAGTACAGTTCCTCACATTCACCGTGAGTTGGACATACTTTAGACATGAAGACCTTATTATCTCGCTCAAATACTTCAGCATCTAAAATCATGTTACAATCTGGACAAATGCTTTGAGTGAATCTAATAGTAGATTTTTTCCTAAATTTTTTGTAGATTGATTAGATATCTGAATCAGTGCCATGCTTCTATAGGCATTTTTCTGAAATGGTATATAATGCATTTCATACTTGGCCTCGGGTGGAATTTAGGAAGTAGGCATACGTGATTTAAATATCAAAACTGAACGACTAGATCGCATGAGCATATCTGATAAGACAAGAAAGGCTTTAGAAAAAATAGGTCTAACAAGTTATGAGATCAGAACATTTTCTGCATTGCTAAAATCAGGAGAACTGACAGCATCAGAGCTTAGTCAAAAATCAGGAGTGCCATATTCAAAAATTTATGAAGTTCTAGGTACTCTAGAGGAGAAAGGATGGATTGGGACAGATGATTCTAGACCAACAAAATATTTTGCAAAATCACCGTCAACAGGACTAGAAACTACAAAGCAAAAAATGGAAAATGATTTTTCGCAGAATCAAAGTGTCATTCTAAATGAGCTAGTTCCATTGTATGAAAAAAGTGGAACTAGTGAAAAGCCAGACATCTGGGTATTATCAGGCGCAATAAACATTGCAGCAAAGATTCTAGAGATGGTTGAAACATGCAGAAATGAAGTAATGATTGCGTTACCTGAAGCAGGAGAAGAATTAGTAAAACAAGCATTGCCAAAATTAAGATCACTTCATGACAAGGGAGTGGAAATTACAATACTCACATCAGATAAGATGGATAAAGAGTACATCAAAGCAATCAAAAGAGTTGCAACTGTAAAAATCAAGAAAGGTTTGTTTGGAGGAGGCATCATTTCAGATAAAAAATATGTCGTAATATTATTGGGTCCAGCAGTTGCTGCTGAAAATTCTTCAGAGGTAGTTGCAATTTGGGCAGATCATGCAGGATTAGCAGGATTTGCACGTCAATATTTCGAATATTTATTAAAAGATTCAAAGAAGGTGTAATTATGGATGTATTAGATGATGATGAAGAAACTCTGTTTGTAGGAACGGCAGAAGCTGAACATGTGGAGATGTATCTTAAAGCAATTTGGCACATCAAAGAAAGAGGAGAAGAAGTCAAAATTAGCACAATTGCAAAGATGCTCAATGTAAGACAACCAAGTGTAGTGCAAATGCTAAAAAAACTGAACAGTAAGAATTTGGTCACTTACAACAAGGCAGGGGTCAAACTTACAGATGAAGGTCAAGCAATTGGTTCTAGCATGATGAGAAATAGTAGATTATTAGAAGTTTTGATGGATAGTGCACTCAAAGTGGATATCGATGAAGAAATGGTATGCGGCATAGAACATCATATGAACAAACAATTTACAGATGCATTATGTACAATGCTAAAACATCCAAGAAAATGTCCTCATGATCATGACATTCCAGTTGGAGAATGTTGTAAAGCATCTTCATAGCAACATCCTAAAAGATATATCATCTTAGAAATTAGACTATGCATGGCATGTTTTTGCGGATGTGAAACGTATGAAAAAAATGATGACGGGTTCAAAATTGCATGTGTAAAATGTGGACATGGACCTCAAAATCATGATGAAGAATTCAGGGCTGCTGCAAGAAAGAATGAATCACAAAGTCAAAAACGTGATGCAGATTTTGGATAGAAAACTATTCACCAATTATTTTAACTAAAACTCTTTTTGGTCGTTTTCCATCAAATTCCCCATAGAAAATTTGTTCCCATGGACCAAAATCTAATTCACCATTAGTAATTGCAACAACTACTTCCCTTCCCATCACTTGTCTTTTTAAATGGGCATCTGCATTATCCTCTCCAGTATCATTATGCTTGTATTGATTAACTGGAGCATGAGGTGCTAATTCTTCTAACCATTTTTCATAATCATGTAGTAGTCCACCCTCATTGTCATTGATAAAAATACTTGCAGTAATATGCATCGCATTAACAAGACACAAACCTTCTTTGACTTTGCTTTGAGTTACTAATTTTCTAATATCAGGAGTAATATTGACAAAGCCTCTACGTGATTGAACATTAAAGGTCAGATATTCAGTAAGGGAGTTCATAAATTTTCTAAGTGAATCACCAATTAAAATCATAGGCAGGCTCAGAACTCAAGATCCTCATCATCATTTCAAAGGGATAGGTTCATCACCACCTGCAAACCATGTTTGAGCGAGATTCCTATTGAGTCTTTCAAGAAGCTTGGTGAACTATCATCTAAAACGTTGGATGATTTGTTCCTGCTTCACAGACCTCATAGAGATCTCTACAGGCGTTACTTTCCACAGTTCCTGAGGTAGATTATCTTGACCAAATATTTTCAATCCTTTTTGCAAGATGTTGATGCTTGCGTTGTAATCTCTATCAATTACAAGATTACATTTACCGCATCTATGAATTCTAACAGTTAAACCCTTTGGCACTTTGTTGCCACAACGTGAGCAATCAATAGTTGTATTTTGAGATGATACTTCAACCAACAGTTTGCATTTGTATTCCAATTTTTGCAAAAACATTCCCCAACTAGAATCCATTATACTTCTAGATAATCTACGATTTTTTACCATGTTTAGTTTTTCCAGTTTTTCTACAAATACGACGTCATTGTTTTTTGCATATTGTGTAGATAGTTTGTGCTGAAAGTCTTTTCTTCTATTTGCTATTATTTCGTGTATTTTCTGTAAGTGTCGTATTGCCTTGAGTCTGTTGTTTGATCCCTTCTTTCTTCTAGATACCTTTCTTTGTGCTCTTGCAAGTGGTTTTAGCATCTTTTTGAGGTTTAATGGATTTGGTGTGGAGCAACCATCTGAATCATACGTGAATGATTTTATGCCGACATCAATTCCGACTGATTTTTTGAAATCAATTTTTGGAATGTTGAACAATGATTCCACAATATCGCATGTTAAACATGCATACCATTTTCCTGATTTGGATTTTGTAACTATAACTTGTTTTATGTTTGCATTATCTGGAAATTTCCTATGTCTTCTGATTTCTACATATCCAATCTTTGAGAGATGCAATAATGTTTTATCTCCACGCTTTTCAAATTTGAATCCTGACTGGTTATACGTGAAAGTACGATATTCATTGTATATCGCAAATTTTATAGTGCCTGTTTTGTATCCTTTCTTGTTTAGTTTAATTAATGATTTCTCTGCCGATTCAATCTGTGTCGATACCATTTGAAGCATTTTACTGTAATAGTTGTAAAGCCAGGGTTCTGATTGTTTTAGTTCAGTTAAAAAATAATTCATATCATTTCTACTAAGAAATGATTTTTTAGCTTGTTTTACAAATTTGTTGTATAACCATCTGCATACTGCCAAATTATTTTGTAAATGACGTTCTTGGTTAGAATTTGGATATAATCTAAATTTATAATTCCGAGTAAACATAATTACTCCCAACACATTGATCTTAAAGCATCTGTGATGGAAAAAAAGCTAATCTTAGATTAACTTATGAAGCATATTCAAATAGAAAAATAGCAGGCAAGCAACGCATAAACAATTTTACATAATATTATAAATGGCCAATAGATTATTCATTCAAAATGGTTGCAATTGACACCCCGGCATCAGTAGAGAGTTTTAGAAGATTCATCATCTCTAGTACATGCAAATCTTATGCTCCAAGAAGTTATTTGGAGGACTCTGAAGTATTTGCAGAAAGAGAAGACAGTCTAGGTGCAATTTATGTCGAAGCAGCTGACAAAGTAACATTGAAAAAAATTAGAGACATTACATTTGTTAATGCAAGGGACATTCTGGGAATCATCTATAATTCAAAGAGTGGCAATACATCTCTCAAATGGCGTCAATTAAAAAGAAATCATGGTAAAGTAACGGGTGAAGCATCTGCAAATTCTTTAACAAATTTGGCTGAATCAGGAGTTCTTACTTTGGATTGGGTTGAAAGTTACCTGAAGAAGAAATCTGAAGAAAAAGCTAACGAAGTAACAAACTAAACTCTTTTCTCTTTGTAGACTAGAATAACAACATGATTACAAAGAAAATTGATGATAATTTAATTTCTGTAATTCCAGAAGATTCTGATGATCTTTTGAATTTACGTAGAATAATTAAAGAAAATGACAAAGTTATTGGCGATACAACTAGAGTACTAAAACAAGATAAAGACTATTCAAGGCCAGACAAAGGAGAGAGAATTAAAGTTCGAATTGCATTAACTGTAGAAAAAATTTCACTTGATGACGTGTTAGATAGATTAAGAATCGGAGGAACAATATCTGAATCAAGTAATGAATCAGTACCACATGGAACACATCACTCATTTATTTTGAAAATTAATGATGGAATTACAATCTCAAAGAAAAAATGGTTACCATTTGAAAAAAATCTTTTAGAATCAAGTAACAACCAAGTTGGTTTTGTGCTAGTAGCAATAGACACAGGAGATAGTGGAATTGCAAGATTAAGAGGAACACATTTAGAATTTATGCCAAATATCTATTCAGGTTCTGGAGGAAAGAGATACAAAACTAATTTTAACATCGAAAAATTCTTTGAACAAGTACAACAAGCAGTTTCAACTATTCTAAAAGATGGAGATGAGATAGTAATTTTTGGTCCTGGTGAAACAAAGAAAAGATTTGCAAATTTTATTCAAAAATCTCCAAATTTTCAAAAAATCAAAGTACAGGTGGTTGAAGGAATAGATTCCGGAGGAGAAGATGGAATTTACACATTTACAAAATCCAACACAATGAAAGATATAATGTCAGATAGTAAACTGGCAAAAGTATCATCAATTATCGATGAAGTTATGCTTCTTGCAAATAAAAAAGTAAAAAATTCACTATGGGTTTTGATGAGACGTTTAATGCAAACCAAATGGGAGCAGTTGAGTCTCTTGTTTTTTCAGATAAAGCAATTCAAGATGATGAACAAAAAATGATAGATTTTCTAAATGATGTCGAGAAAAAGGGAGTGAAGATGTATAGTGTCGACTCGTCTACAGACATCGGTCTAAGAGTAACAGGTTTGGGAGGAATTGTTTCCTTGTTACGATATTCAGTAGAATCTTAATTTGTAGAGTCTATCAGCCAATCAAGGTATGGTTTGTTTATTGAAGCTAGATCAATTTCAGCAATTTCAGGAACATCATATGGATGGGTTTCCTTGATTTTTTCTTCAAGTAATTTCTTATTCTTTGACGTAGTTTTAAAAATAGCAATGTATTCAGAGGTATTTTCAATTTTTTTGTTCCAAGAGTAGATTGAAGATATTTTAGAAATATTGACACATGCGACTGTCTTATTTTTTACAAACACTTTTGCAAGTTTTGTGATTGATTTTTTATCAGGATATGTTGAGATGATCACTGCCGGTTTCATAGTAACCGATAAATGTCCGTACCTTAAAAAAATTACAATTAGTTTGGAACTTGATTTTATTACCCAAAATTCGATTATCTATGTGTTAATGGCATGGGTTGTTATTGTCATTGTTGCAAAGGGGCTAAAATTAGAAAAACACGGTTTTGAAATAAAGGCATACAGTCTAACTTACAAAAATAAACAAGTCAACTCAATACTTTTGAAACTTCTTAGTCGGACAAGAAGAGGAATTAGAGTTTTTGCAGATGTAAGTGTAATTTCAGGTTTTCTCATGATGGGTTTTGCATTTTGGTTTTTGTTAAATAATGTTGCAAACTTTTTTGTTGCACAAACAGAATTCTCAGAATTGACGGTTCTGATTCCAGGTGTAACATTGACCTCAGCTGCATCAATCACATATTTTCTATTATCAATTCCAGTTGTACTAGTAATTCACGAAGGTGCACATGGAATTGTTGCAGCATTAGAAAAAATCAAGATCAAAACAGGAGGTTTTGCAATATTCATCGCAATGTTTGCAGGGTTTGTAGAACCTGATGAAGAAGAATTCAACAAAGCAAAAAAAATTTCAAAGCTTAGAGTAATTGGAGCAGGAGCCACATCAAATGTAATTTTTGCATTCGTTTTAGGAGCAATTTTACTTACAAACCCATTTTTTGCAATGGTTTTACCTGAACCACTTTTGAGTTCATTTTATGAATTACCAGAAGGTGTTCTAATTCTTTCAATCATTGAAAACTCAGGAGCTGAACAAGCAGGATTGCTTGCAAACGACATTATAACATCAATCAATGACAAACCGATTTTAAGTCCGGTTGATTTCCCCAGTTTGAATCCAGGAGATATGGCAAGTGTTTCCGTGCTTAGAGACGGACAGCCTTTAGAATTTAATCTTGAAGTAATGGCAGCACCAGATGATCCAGAAAGAGGATTGATCGGTATTATGAGAGATAATTCATTTGCATACAAACCGGTAATGAATTTCATTGAATGGAATGATCCAAATGTTTCAATGTTTCTCTTATGGCTTTGGATGATATCATTTTTCATCGGAATAATCAACATGCTTCCATTACCAATTTTAGATGGTGGAAAATTCATCCATACAATAATTGATAAAAGAATTTCAGAAAAATCGGTAAATGGCGTAATGTGGGGAATCTATGCATTCACTTTTGCTTTATTTGGCCTAAATATTGCCCTATCATATCTAAAATCTGGTTGGTTCACAATATAGAAAATACCTAAAGAATCATTAATGAAAAAAATTATTCAAGTTCATGAAATGTGATGGCTGTGAAAATTTAGCAGTTTATACTAGAAAGTATTCAGGACAAAAACTATGTTCTGAATGTTTCTCAAATTCAATTGTAAGAAAAACTGCAAAAACCATTTCCAAGCACAAAATGATTCAGAATAATGAATTAGTTGCAGTTGCAGTATCCGGAGGCAAAGACTCATTGGCACTCTTGAAGATTATTCATGAAATGTCATCGACTCATAATTTTAGAATTAAAGCAATTACTATTGATGAAGGGATTCCAGGATATAGAAATGAAGCACTGGAAATTGTTGAAAAGTTTTGTGGAAAATTAGGTGTAGAACACAAAGTTTACTCTTACAAGGATCTGTTTGAGATTACACTCGATGAAGCGTTAGACTTGAGAGAGAATGAGAAAACATCATCATGTTCAATTTGCGGTACTCTTAGAAGAAGAGCAATTGATCATGCTGCAAAAGATATCGGCGCAGATGTCATTGCAACAGGACATAATCTAGACGATACATTACAAACATTTGTCATAAACATGCTTTCAGGAGATACTAACAAGATTGGATGGATGGATCCTGATACATCTTCAAACTCTTTAAGAAAAATCAAACCATTTTGTGAGATATACGAATCAGAAATAGTATTTTATGCATTTACAAATAACATTCCATTTCAATCAGAACCTTGTCCTCACATGAATGAGGGAATAAGAACAGAAATTCGTGAATTTCTAAATTCATTAGAAAAACAACATAGTGGAATTAAAAATAATTTGTATCAATCAGTTCTCAGAGTATCAAACATCGTAAAAGAAACAAACTATAAAGAAAAAATGATTTGTAAGAAATGCGGCAATGATTGTACAGGAAATGTATGCTCAGTTTGCAACATGGTATTGAAACTAAAAGAGAATCAAACCTAATGCAAATATAGCATACTTTGTTTTAGAAAAATTGGTAGTAGGTAGGATCGGGGTGCCAGCCGTGCCCTGTTCTAAATTCAGATTTACAAATTCATGGAAGGAATGATTTCATTTGGAAACAAAAGAAGTTATGAAGAGTTTAGAAAACAAATTCCCACTCAAGTATTACCGCTTTTTGATTCAATTAGAGAATTTTGTTTTGGTTTAGGAGAAAATGTGGTTGAAGATGTCAGAATGCACAGAGTTGTTTTTTGCAAATCAATGACATTTCGATGGTTTACAGACATAGAGCCTCAAAAAGAAGGTGTGATCATAAAAATTCAGAAGAATAGAAAAGAACCTGTAGGAATTATTCAAATCAATAAAGACCAACAAATTTCTGAATTTGGCGATTTGATTAAAGAAGCATACGAACAAATTCATTAATACAAAACATCAAACTTTGAAAATTCGCCAGTAAATTTTTCATTACGGATTTCTACATCTTCAACTATCGCATTTGCAGGGCCACCATGAGCCCACTCAACTAGACGGCTGACATTTTCTTCATCTCCTTCTAAAACAGCCTCAACACGACCGTCTTTGAGATTTTTTACCCATCCAAAAACATCATTTTGTATTGCTCTTGTTTTCAACGTCTGACGAAAAAAAACACCTTGAACTCTACCTGTTACAAAAAGTCTAATTCGTTGATTTGACATTTAACAAAGATTGTTTGGAGCTATTAATCAATTTTGGGTCAAATAGAAAATTACTTTCTTTCTTTAATTCTAGCTCTACCAGTCTTTCTTGCAGCAATACTTCCAACTTTTGCTCCAGGAGGAGCATCTCTAGAAACAGTGGAACTTTGCCCAACATGTTGATGACGACCACCACCGTGTGGGTGAACATAAGCTGCTTGAGCAACACCTCTGACTATTGGATATTTCTTTCCTTTAGCTTTGAAGTTTCTCCATTTACCTCCTGCACTCATAAATGGCCTTTCACTAGATCCGCCTCCAGCAAGGGTTCCAATCATGGCTCTATTTTTTGGATTTAGAGTAGTAAATTTTCCAGAAGGAAGTTTAACAGTAACACCTTCATCACCATGAGAGAAAACAGTTGCATCAGTTCCTGCAGATTTTACAATTGCTCCACCATCACCAAAGTGCTTTTCAATATTACAGACTATAGTACCATCAGGAATATTTTGAATGCTAATTACATTTCCTTTTTCAATTTTTGATTTTAATCCAAATTGCAAAGTTGTGCCAACTTTTGCACCAAGAACCGCTGGAACAAATGATACTGATCCATCTTCAAATCTAACTTTAGCTAAAGGTGCTTCTCTTCCACGTTCATGAACAAGATCAATAATTTCTCCTTCATGTTGTTCAGATAATGAGAAACGAGGATAGTTTGCTTTGGTGCCTACTTTTCCAGTAGATGTAGATCTAAATTGATTTCCTCCACGGCCACGTCTTCTTACTAATGGTCTCTTACCCAAAGTTGATCGTTTCCTACGTAAAGAGGATTTTAAGCTTGTGATTTTTACCTGTCATTTAGAGAAATTACCACAAAGGTATAAAAATTAGACAGAGGGCATTTGTATATGAGCCAAAATGCACTCTCTCTCAAAGTTCTAGAGGCATACACTAGAGATGTTGGAAGAGGAGTAGCAAGAATTGATTATGATTCTATGGACACATTAAATGCCTCCACAGGTGATGTTATAGAAATTAAAGGTAAAAGAAGAACAGTTGCAAAATGTCTTCCACTATATCCATCTGATGAAGGAAAGGGGATTATCAGAATCGATGGACTTGGAAGAAATAATTCAGGAATTGCAATTGGGGATACAATTTCAGTTAGAAAAATCAAAGCAGTTGCTGCAGAAAAGGTTGTAGTTGCACCATTAGAAGCAATTCCACCAATTGATGAGAGATATCTTGCAGATGCTTTAGAAAGCGTTCCTTTGATTAAAGGGGATAATGTAATGGTTCCATATTTTGGTGGACGTTTAACTTTTCAAGTAATTGGAGTTACACCGGCTGCGGATGCAGTTTTGATTACTCAAAAGACTGTTTTCCATATTGCAGAAAAAGGAGAAACATTACGTGGAGTTCCACAAGTAACTTATGAAGACATTGGAGGCTTAACTGACGAGATAAAGAAAGTAAGGGAGATGATTGAACTTCCGTTAAGACATCCTGAAATCTTTGAAAAGTTAGGAATTGAAGCTCCAAAGGGTGTTTTGTTGTATGGCCCACCAGGAACAGGTAAAACATTGCTTGCAAAAGCTGTTGCAAATGAAAGTAATGCTCACTTTATCAGTATTTCAGGTCCAGAAATTATGAGTAAATTTTATGGTGAAAGTGAAGCTAGGTTAAGAGAAATTTTCAAAGAAGCAAGAGAAAAAGCTCCTTCAATTATCTTTGTTGATGAAATAGACTCTATTGCACCAAAGAGAGAAGAGGTTACTGGAGAAGTTGAGAGAAGAGTTGTTTCTCAAATGTTATCATTAATGGATGGTTTAGAAGCAAGAGGTAAAGTAATTGTAATTTCCGCAACAAATCGACCAAACGCAATTGATCCTGCACTTAGAAGACCAGGCAGATTTGATAGAGAAATTGAGATTAAAGTTCCCGATAAAAAAGGAAGAAAAGACATTCTTGCAATTCACAGCAGAAATATGCCGTTATCTGATGATGTTAATATAGATAAGATATCAGCAGTTAGTCATGGGTATGTTGGAGCAGACTTGGAATATCTATGTAAAGAAGCTGCAATGAAGTGTTTGAGAAGATTATTACCTATTCTAAATCTTGAAGAAGAAAAAATTCCCCCTGAAACTTTGGATAAATTAATTGTAAACCATGAAGATTTCCAGAAGGCATTGATTGAAGTTACTCCATCTGGAATGAGAGAAGTTTTCATTGAAAATCCAGATGTGAAATGGGACGAAGTTGGTGGTTTAGAAGACGTAAAACGTGAATTGCAAGAAGCAGTTGAATGGCCAATGAAATATCCAGCACTATATGATAAGTTAGGACATAATATGCCAAGAGGAATACTACTTCACGGTCCAAGTGGTACAGGTAAAACATTGCTTGCAAAAGCCGTTGCAACTCAAAGTGAAGCAAACTTTGTTTCAGTTAGAGGTCCTGAATTGTTATCCAAATGGGTAGGTGAATCTGAAAGAGGAATTAGAGAAATTTTCAAAAGAGCAAGACAATCTGCACCATGTGTAGTTTTCTTTGATGAGATTGATTCAATTGCACCAATTAGAGGAGCAGGAGGAGAAACTGCAGTCACCGAAAGAGTTGTCAGTCAATTACTTACAGAGTTAGATGGAATGGAAAACATGCACGGAGTCGTTGTGCTAGCTGCAACAAACAGAGCAGATATGATTGATCCAGCATTGTTAAGACCAGGCAGATTTGACAAAATTATTCAAGTACCAAATCCAGATAAAGATAGTAGAAAACGTATTCTGGAAATTAATGCTGAAAAAATTCCTATGGGAGAGGATGTTGATCTAGAAAAGATTGCCGAAATTACTGATGGAATGAGTGGAGCAGATGCCGCATCTATTGCAAACACAGCAGTATCACTAGTTATTCACGAATACTTAGACAAACACCCAGATGTAAAAGATGTTGAAAAGAACAGTATTGAGGCCAAAGTCACTATGAAACATTTTGAGGAAGCAGTAAAGAAAGTAAGAGAACAAAAAGACCTTAAGATGGGAGAAAAACTAGTAGCATCATATTATAGATAAAACTAGAAATCGCATGATAATAACAGATATTTTTAAAAAATATCTGGGTTGAATAGATAAAAATAATGAAAATTACTTCTTTAAATTCTGCATCTGTTCTGATAGAAGATGAGAATGTCAAAATTCTTTGCGATCCATGGTTAATCGGAGAAGAATATTTTGGTTCATGGGGAATTTACCCACCATATGAATTCAAATCAGAGATGTTTGAAGATATAGATTTTATTTACATAAGTCATATACATCCGGATCATTGTAGCAAACAAACTCTACAAAATCTTGACAAGAAAATTCCAATCATAATTCACAATTTTCCTGAGAAATCGTTGAAATTCAAAATTGAAGAATTGGGATTCAAAGTAATTGAACTTGAACATAATATTAGAATTAGATTAAAAAATAATGTTTTCATAAATATTCTTGCAGCAGATAATTGTGATCCAAACATTTGTGGAAAATTAATGGGTTGTGGACTATTAGAAGCAAAATTTGGCACCACACAAATTGATACAATGTCAGTTATCGATAATGAAAAAGAGGTGATTGTTAATACTAATGATTGTCCATTCCAAATTGCAAGAAATACAGCAAAATTAGTAAAAACACTCTATCCAAAAATTGATGTATTGTTAGTAGGATATGTTAAGGCATCATCCTACCCACAAACATTTGAGCTTGAAACCAAAGACAAAATAATCGAATCAAAAAAGAAACAAGAACAAAAATTAGAGACTACAAAAGATTTCATTAATTTATTTGAACCTAAATTTTATATTCCATTTGCAGGAAGATATACTCTAACAGGGAGATTTAATGAATTAAATCAATTTAGAGGAGAACCAGAATTAGAGTATGCTTTTGAATGGTTAAAGCAAAACATCCCAAAAGAAAAACATAAAGGAATAATCTTAAATCATAATGAATTTTTTGATATCAGTAAAAATCAAATTTCAAAAGAATATGAACCAATAAACCTTAAAGAAAAACAAAATTATGTAAAAAATAATTTTTTGAACAAATCATTTGATTATGAAAAAGAAGAAATTCCAGAAATGTCTGAATTGTTAGAATTAATTCCAAAAGCTTATGAAAATTTTGAATTGGTTAGAAAAAAAATTGGCTGGACATCAGATACTACAATTATTTTACGACTAGATGTAAATAATAACAAAAAAGATGATGAACCCATAGCTATTGCAATACCATGTAACGGAGATGGAACCCAACTAATAATGAATGAAAAAGATATTTCAAAATTTGAAAAATATTTGCAGATGTCACTTGATTTAAGATTACTAAAATGGTTATTGTTAGGTCCAAAAAAAGCTCATTGGAGTTTAGTAGATATTGGTTGCCATATAAAATACAAAAGAATTCCAAATACGTATGAACGTGCATTATATTATTGTTGGAATAGATTTTTTGTGTCCAAAAATAAGAAAAATGAAGAGATAGCTAGTTTTAATTAAATAGCAAATCTAATTCTCGTAAATGTCAGAATATAGGGGATATGAAGGAGATTCATTAGAATTTCTAAAGAATAATCAAGTGATAGTTGGCGATTCAGTAAAAATTCTCTCAGACATCACGTATTCAGGCATAATTATGCCCAGATATGAGCACAGCGATGACAAACACATTGTTTTGAAATTAAAGAGTGGATATAATGTCGGATTAGAGATTGTAAAAATTAAGAGAGTTGAGAAAATCCAATCTTCAGAAAAAATTGTTGATGAGTCTGAAAAAATAAACAAAATAGAAGGATTACCAAAAATATTGCTACTTTCAACTGGAGGAACAATTGCAAGTAAAGTTGACTATAGAACAGGAGCAGTTACTCCAGTGTTAACTGCTGAAGAATTGAATTCATCAGTTCCTGAACTTTCTAAAATTGCAAATATTGATGCGGAAGTTTTGTTATCAGAATATTCTGAAAACATAATGCCAGAAAACTGGTTAGATATTGCAAAAAAAATTAGTAGTTATTCAAATTCAGATTATTTAGGAATCATTGTTGCTCATGGAACTGATACAATGCATTATACATCATCATTTCTTTCATTTGCATTAGCAGGATTTCCAATTCCAATTGTTTTAGTTGGCTCACAAAGATCTTCAGACAGAGCATCATCTGATGCAGCATTAAATTTGATTGGAGCAACAAAATTCATTACAAAAAGTAAAGCAAAAGGAGTATACATTGTGATGCATAATGATGAAAATGATAATACTGTTGCATGCCATATTGGAACAAGAGTTAGAAAAAATCATACAAGTAAACGAGGAGCATTTCAAACAGTAGGGGACGATCCTGCGTTCATAATTGCAGAAGAAAAAATTCAAAAAAATATGTCTAAAGAATTCTACAAGACTCAAGAATTTCAACCAAAAATTAACCTAGATACAAAAATTGCTTTGGTAAAGTATTATCCTGGATATGATCCAGAATTAATTGAACATATTATTGATAGGGGATACAAGGGAATAATCTTTGAAGGAACAGGGTTAGGACATGTTGGAAGAGTCACGTATGATTCCATAAAAAAAGCCAATGAAAAAGGGATGTTTCTAGGCATGACATCACAGTGTATTGATGGAAGAGTAAGAATGACTGTGTATGAAAGTGGAAGAGATCTCCTAAATTTAGGCATAGTTCCTCTAGAAAATATGATTTCAGAGGTAGCACTAGTAAAAGCAATGTGGGCCCTTGGGAATACTCAGAATATTGAAGATGTAAAAGAAATTATGCTTGACAATATTGCATCTGAAATGTCAATCTAGGAGAAGAAATGTCAGAATTTTTAATAGATGGATTAGGAGTAAAGGTAGGACTTGAGATTCATCAACAACTAGATACAAATAAGAAATTATTTTGTAATTGTACACCTGTCGATACAGATGAATATTCTATTAAATTTCAAAGAAAATTACGTGCTGCTAAAAGTGAATTAGGAGAATATGACCCAGCGGCATTATTTGAAAAATCAAAATCAAAAACCATAATGTATTTTGCAAACCCAGAAAGCAGCTGTCTGGTTGAGCAAGATGAAGAACCACCACACGAGTTAGATGAGGATGCAAAGAAGATTTCTTTGGTTATTGCATCAGCTCTAAAATCAAATATATTTAGAGAGATATATCCAATGAGAAAAACAGTTGTAGACGGTTCAAATACAACAGGATTTCAACGTACAATGCTAATTTCCCAAGGAGGTTCTTTTAACGTAGACGGCAAAGAAATTGGAATTCAGTCTATTTGTCTTGAAGAAGATGCTGCAAAGATTTTGGGAGAAGATGGTTCAATAAAGAAATACGGTTTAGAACGCTTAGGAATACCTTTGGTTGAAATTGCCACTGAACCATTTGAAGTAAAACCATATGAAATTAAAAAAATCGCATTAACATTAGGGAGAATTTTAAGAAGTACCAAAAAGGTAAAAAGAGGATTAGGTTCAATTCGACAAGATGTTAATATTTCAATTCAAGATGGAAGTGTTGTAATTGAAGTTAAAGGAGTTCAGCAACTTGATCAGTTAGAAAAAGTAGTAGAATATGAGGCTAAAAGGCAGCATGGATTGTTAAAAATCTCAAAAAAAATACAGAATATTGATTGGGCTCACAATAAAAAAGATAGAAAAGATATCACAGAGTTATTTAAAAAATGTAAATCAAAAATTGTTCAAAACGCCATAAAGAAAAATCAGAAAATTTTTGGGATTTCATTTAGAAATATGTCAGGCATGTTTGGATATACACCACATGAGGGAATTAGATTGGGAAAAGAAATAGCAGAACTAGTCAGATTTTTTGGAATAGGAGGTGTTTTTCATTCTGATGAATTACCAAATTATGGTATTGAAAATGAAGATATTGAGGATTTGAAAAAAACTTTAGAAATCAATGACAATGATGGATTTTTAATTTTGGCAGCACCAGAAGAAAAAATGAATCAGGTCATAGACCAGATAATTTTGAGGATTGAATACATCAAAAAGGAAGGAATCCCAATTGATACGCGATTAGCAACTCAAAGCGGAGAGACTAAATTTCTAAGACCAAGACCCGGTGCAGCAAGAATGTATCCAGAAACAGATATTCCGCCAATAATAATTTCAAAAAAAGATCTAGACAACGCAATAAAGGACATTCCCAAATCATGGGATGACTCAATTAAAGAACTAGAAACAAAATACCAACTAAATCTCCAATTGTCGGAACAGCTTTTTGATTCAAACTATTTTGAATTATTTGAAAATATAATTAAGAAAACCAATGTAAATCCCACGTTTGTCGCATCAGTATTATGTTCAACTATAACAAATTTAGAGAGAAATGGGTTAGATTCAAAATTACTAAAAAATAAAGAAATCACAAAAACATTTCAATTTTTGGAAGAAGGAAAAATCACTAAAGAATCAGTTGAAATTATTTTCGAAAATATTATGAATGGAAAATCTCAGACAATAGAAGATGCAATGAATTACGCCTCAATTGAGACTGTAGATGAATCAGAATTAGAGGACATATGTCATCAAATTGTTGAAAACAACCAAGAAATTGTAAAAAATCAAAAAGAAAGAGCGATTGGACCTCTAATGGGAATTGCTATGAAAGAATTAAGAGGTAAAGCACCTGGTGAAACAATCAATAAACTTCTTTTGAAAAATATCAAAAATAAATTAGAAAATAACTGAATTATGCGGGAAGTGGGATTTGAACCCACGAACTCCTAGAAGATAAGGATCTGAACCTTACGCCGTTGACCAGGCTGGGCGACTCCCGCACTATAAATTTTTGAAATCTAGAATAAGTTTCTTTATTATACTGAAAGTACAACAGCTATCAATTCAAAATGGAATTTAAAGAAGTTTATTGTATGAATTGTAAAAAAGTGCTAGGACGTTATAACATTAAATTTTACGATGATGATAAAATTTCAGAGTTGTTAAAGACAACTCATTCAACTCATGTAAGAAAAGGACATCAAGTAAATATTAAAAAATTTGTAAAAGATTAACTTAATTTTTTAATTGCTTCAGAAAGACTTGAAATTCTATGAACATTATTTCCAACAACATGTTGGTTCCATGGTTGAGAGTATAGAATTACCTTTTTCTTATTTTGTAGAAATTTTTGTGCATTTAATGGTGAATCATCAATAAAAACATCATAATCCAAATCAGCCTTCATAGGACCATCAATTACTGAAACATAATTATCAAAAGAAATTTTGTGGTGTTTTAGCCAGTTCTTTACAAAAGAATCAGTAGAACGTTCTCTTGCAGTAACAACATCCACCTGACCAAGATCAGAGAGATTTTTTGTGATGGATGCTAAATTTTCTTCGGTGGGCGGGATTGAGATCCAATTTTTCCAACACGAACTCAATTCAGCATAAAAGTCATAGCGATTAATTTCAAATTTTTTCCAAAAATCCCAATCAGTAATATCATGCTTCTGAATTTCTGGCCTGATTGAATTACTATAATTTAACCACAATTGAATTACATCAGCAAGTACACCATCAACATCTAATGCAATCTTCATAGTCAGTTAATCACTAGTTTGTTTAAATTCATCAAGAAGATTTTTTTGATGTTTGGTAAGTTTTTGAGGAATGTTTACTACAATTCTAACATACTGGTCTCCTCTACCCCTAGAATTGATGTGAGGTACGCCCTTTCCTTTTAATTTGATAATTGTGTTTGGTTGGCTTCCAGAATCAACTTTAATTTTTTCAGTTCCCTCTAAAGTTGGAACAGTAACTTCACACCCTAATGCTGCATCAACCATAGAAACATCTTGATCATAGAAAATATCTTTTCCATCTCGGTTGAATTGTGAATGAGGTTGTACTCTAATTCTAACAATCAGATCACCATTAGAACCTCCAGGCACTTCATTTCCTTCATTTGGTACAGTATAATCGCCTGAATCAATTCCAGGTGGAATATCAAACGTAACTTTTTTTGTACCTTTTTTCTTTCCCTGGCCTTTACAATCACCACATGGTGTTTCAATAATTGAGCCTTGCCCTCTACATGAAGAACATGGCGCTGCAGTAACAAATGATGCAAATCCCATATTTCGTGTTTGTCTTACTTGACCTTGTCCATTACATGAAGAACATGTTTTTTTATCAGTTCCAGGTTTACATCCTGAACCACTACATGTATCACATTGAATTTGTTTTTGTAGCTCAATTTCCATTTGTTTGCCATGTAAAACATCTTCTAATGTTATTGATGTTTGATAGAGAATGTCAGAACCCCTTTCTTGACCAAATCCAAATCCGCCGCCTCCACGACCAAATATTGATTCGAAAATGGAATCAAATCCGCCGCCTCCACGACCAAATATATCGCTGAAATCACCTCTTGCACCCTGAAAAATATCTTCGCTCGAATATCTTCCATCTACACCTGCATGACCATGTTGATCATAAAGTTGCCTTTTCTCAGTATCAGAAAGAACTGCATATGCTTCAGAAATTTCTTTAAAATGCTCTGCAGCTTCAGCAGATTGATTTCGATCAGGATGGAATTTTAATGCTAATTTCCTATATTGTTTTTTGATTTCATCATTTGAAGATGATTTAGATACTCCTAAAACTTCATAATAATCTCGTTTTGCAGACATGAATCATTCCTTTATTCTAATTGCTGTATAAATGGTTGAATTTAGAGAATTAACTAGATTTTGTTTCATCATTTGAAGATGATTCTGTAGTTTGTCCATCTGCACCTTGTTGTCCATCTGCACCTTGTTGTCCATCTGCACCTTGTTGTCCATCTGCACCAGGTGGGGGGGCAGCGTTCTTGTATAGTTCTGTAGTTACTTCATTTACTAAAGATTGTAATGCTTCAAGTTTTGGTTTTAATTCTTTAGGTTCTTTGTCTAAAAATTCTTTTACTTCTTTAACAGCATCAGTAATTTTGATTCCTTGCTCTTGAGAAATTTTATCTTTTAGATCATGATTAACTAATTTTTCAGTTGTGTAGATGTAACTTTCTGCTTCATTTTTAAGATCAATTTTCTCTTTCTTCTTTTTGTCTTCTTCAGAGAATTTTTCAGCGTCTTCCTTTAATTTTTTAATCTCTTCTTCTGACAATTTGGTTTTTGTTTCAATAGTAATTTTTGCTTCCTTTTGAGTTCCAAGATCTTTTGCGGTTACATTGATGATTCCATTAGCATCAATATCGAATTTTACTTCAATTTGAGGAACGCCTCTTGGAGCAGGAGGTAAATCAGTAAGATTAAAGCTACCTAAGGAGACATTGTCTGTGGCCATAGGTCTTTCACCTTGTACAACATGAATAGTGACAGCTGTTTGATTATCAGCTGCAGTTGTAAACACTTTACTTTTTGAAGTTGGAATAGTAGTATTTCTTTCAATTAATGGTTCTCGAACACCTCCAAGCGTTTCAATTCCTAAAGTTAATGGAGTTACATCTAACAGAACAATGTCACTAGTAACATCACCAGCAATAATTCCTGCTTGGATTGCAGCTCCCATTGCTACTGCCTCCATAGGATCAACGCCTGATTCAACTTCCTTTCCTATAACTCCACTGACAAATTTTTTAACTAGTGGAATTCTTGTTGGACCACCAATCATTACTATTTTGTCAATATCAGAACTTGAGAGTTTTGCATCTTCAAGTGCTTTTTGTATAGAAGGTTTACAACGATCAACAATAGGTCCAATTAATTCATCGAGTTTAGATCTAGTTAATCTTAATTCAAGATTCTTTGCGCCTGATGAAGGATCATGTGCAATAAATGGCAGATTAACTTCAGTTTCCATTACAGTAGACAATTCAATTTTTGCTTTTTCTGCTGCTTCTCTTATTCTTGTCATTGCAGTTGTATCTTGAGAAAGATCAACCCCTTCTTTTTTCTTGAATTCATCAACAATGTAATCAATCAAAACTTTATCCATATCAGTTCCTCCTAATTGAGTATCTCCAGACGTACTCATTACTTCAAAAACACCACCTCCCATTTCCATGATAGTAACATCTAATGTTCCACCACCAAAATCAAAGACAAGTATCTTCATGTCTTCTTTTGCTTTATCTAATCCAAATGCTAAAGAAGCAGCAGTGGGTTCATTAATTATTCTAACAACATCAAGACCTGCGATTGTTCCTGCATCTTTTGTTGCTTGACGTTGATTGTCATCAAAATATGCGGGAACTGTAATAACCGCTTTCTCAACAGATTCGCCAATGAATGCTTCGGCATCTTTTTTTATTTTTTGTAGAATAAATGAAGAGATTTGTTGAGGTTTGTATTCCTTATCTTGAATTTTAAAAGTATAATCAGAGCCCATTTTTCTTTTTGCTGCAACTATGGTATTATCCGGATTTGTAACTGCCTGTCTACGAGCAGGTTCGCCAACCAAAAGTTCACCATCTTTAGAGAAAGCTACTACTGATGGGAATGCTTTTCCGGCTGCAGTTTGACCTTCAGCTGCTGGAATAATTGTTGGTTTTCCACCCATCATTACTGCAGCAGCAGAGTTACTTGTTCCTAAATCGATACCTATTACTTTAGCCATTTTTAATCATCATCCTTTTTTTGAAATTTCTACTAATGTTGGTCTTATAACCCTCTTTTGAGAAATATATCCTTTCCTGATCTCTTTGGTGATTGTATTGTCATCTAAATCAGGATCAGTAATAACAGATATTGCTTCATGAAGATTGGGATCAAAAATTTCTCCCAACGCATCAATTGGAGATATATCGTATTTTTTTAATAAGTAATCCATATTTTTTAAAATTGAATCAAGACCTTCGGTGTTGATTTTATTTTGAGAAAAAACATCCCTAGCACGAATAAAGTCATCATAAATTTTTAAAAAATCCAATACAAATTCATCTACTTTAGCATTAACACCATTTTCAATATCAGATTGTGTCTTTCTAGTAAGATTTTGAAAGTCTGCTAAAATGCGTTTTAGTTTTTCTTCACATTCTGTAGTTTTTTGTTTTTCTACATCCAATAACTCTGAAAAGTTTTCTTTCATTGTATCTGAAGACTCAGATTCTTGAATAGAGTCTTCATTCTCAGAAACAACATCTACAGGGATTTCATCGGATTCATTATCAGTAGACAATTCAAACAGAATACTAGTTTAGCTAATTTATACCATTATTGGGTTGTTTCGCATAAAGGATTTGCTTTGACAATAATCAAATCAGAATCTTGTTTAGTTTTTTTAATATTTTCAAGATCAGATTTTGAACAAGCTACAACAATCGTTGTTTTATCGCTGTGAAACAAATCAAAGTTCGGATCCTCATATGCCTCAACATCACCAATATAATCACGTAATCTTGAAGTCAGATTTTGAAGCATTTCAATTTTATCTCCACGCATCGAATGTTGATCAAGTGTCCAAGATAATGCAATTTTAGTTCTGCTGGCCTTAAGATCATTTTTCTTTAATGTTGTACGTATTTCATCTATCAATCGTTTTATGTAGCCATCAATTCCCTTGACACTTCCATTAATCAGATACATGAGAGTATTTGCACCCTCAAAAGATGAGCCTAAAGATTTAAGATCTAATAAACCAGCAACCATATCATCGAGGAATATTTCTTGAAAATCATCTGAAGATAAATCATTTTTAGTGATTTCGTCTTGTGCATATTTACAAACTTCTAATACACTACACAGACTTGAAAATCTTGAAAGAATGTTAATTGCATGAAAATGCTCAGAGGATGAAATTGCAACAAAAATTTTTTCTTTTTTTCCAGTAGTCAATAAATCAGACAAAACAGGATCTTTTTTGCCATTGAAAGAACCAATAATTTTTGGTTGTTGATCAGTACCTTCTAAAGGATAATAAAAATATGAGATATGCTTTCCGACTTCAAGTCCCGTGACATGTTCAAGTAAAGAAATATTTTCATTATTCCCACCAAATCCTGTTGGAAGAGTAAAAACAACAGAACTTTTTTTCTTTAAAGAGGTAGTTGCATCCTTGAATTTTGAATGAATTTCAGTTTTTATATCTTGTCCAGTTTTTCTGATTCTGGGAGTAAAGAAGAGATATTGAGCTTTGGAAATTGCCACTTCTATTGGTTCCATAGACAATAGTGGTTCATCTTCTTTTAGAGATGCTACATTAGGATAAGTTTTTGCAATTTCTGCTTTTAGTGAAATTGCAGACGGGGTCGATTCATCAATTATGTAAACATCGGCTCCTTTAATGGCCATTTGTGATGCAATAGCATATCCTTCTGTACTAAGACCATAAACAACAACTTTTGTTCCCCCCATTACACTAAGCATGGGATTAGACTAAGAAAAACTTATTGAACTAACTTCAATTATGAAAATTACTTGAAAATATGGATAGATGTTCTAACTCCGAAGCAATTATTGTTTTCGGAACCTATTATTGAAAAATTAGGTAAAAAAAACAGTATTTTATGCACTTCTAGAAATTATGGAGAAGTTTCAAAATTAGCAAAAATCCGTAATTTTGACCTGATTTTTGTAGGTAAACATGGTGGTGGAAGTAAAAATTCCAAACTAAAAGCAGGTATTGACAGAATGGGAACACTAGTTAGAAAAATCGAAGTATTTGCACCAGATCTTGTAATTAGTTTTTGTTCACCTGAAGCTGCAAGAATTTCATTTGGTTTAAGAATTAAACATATTGCATTTTGTGATTCTCCACAGGCCGAAGCAGTGATGAAATTAACATTACCGTTAATTCAAAAGCTGTTAATTCCCTACACAATTCCAAAGAAAGAATTTTCAAAATATGGGATAATGGAAAAAAATATTATTTCATACAAGGCAATTGATGCAGCAGTAACAATCAAAAGAAAGATAAATGAACATGGGCGACTTCCATTCAAAAATAATGATAAGAAAAATATTTTGATAAGAGTAGAGGAGGAGGAGGCATCATATACAGAAAAATCAAATAAAACTATTCCAATTATTGCTAATATAATTTCTAAATTTGGTGAGGAAAATATTGTTATTTTAGGCAGATACACAAAGCAAATTCAAAAACTGCAAAAAAATGTAGGTAAAAAAGCTAAAGTTGTAAAAATGTCATTTGATGGAAAATATTTGTTAAAGAATACAGATGTTTTCATTGGTTCAGGAGGCACAATGACTGCAGAATCTGCATTAATGGGCATTCCCACAATATCGTATAATGCAGTTCCAAACATCATAGAAAATTTTTTGGTGAGAAAACAATTGATAAAGAGAGAAACAAATCCTGAAAAAGTTTCAAATCAAATAACAAAGTTTTTTGAATCTACAAAACAATCAAATCAACTAAAAGCAGAAAAAATTCTAAACCAAATGGAAGATCCTGTTAAAAAATTAATTAGTGTAATCAAAGATTAAGTCAGGATAATTTTAGGCATATTAGAATAAAAAGTTCATTAAGGGAGTTAGTGTGCTCGATTTAGCAGCCCGATAGTGTAGAGGTCAAGCATATGGGCCTTTGGAGCCCGTGACGGCAGTTCGAATCTGCCTCGGGCTACTTTTTAAAAAAATGATAAAAATGTAACACGAATATAGCATGAAGTATTTTTCAGACAATAGGTACAATGTCAGACATAGTATTAGGTATGGGAGAAGTAGGTGAAACTTTGTTTGGTTTACTGAATGAAAGAAATTTTGATTGTGTTGGCATAGACATAGAATCTTCAAAATGTAAAAATTATTCAGAAAACAAGACAATTGAAAATCCAGAATACCTACATGTTTGTCTGCCAGGAGAATTAACACAATTTATAGACATTACATTAAGTTGGATTCCAAAGTTGATTGGTCTGAAAGCAATTATTATTCATTCAACAGTTAGACCAGGTACAACAAAAAATATTCAGGATAAATCTAACATTCCAGTTTTATTTTCACCAGTTCGTGGCGTTCATAGAAGGTTTTTAGACGATATTAAAAAATATACAAAATTTATTGCGTCAGACAATAATGAAATTAGTTCTGAAATTAAATTAGATTTACAAAAAAGATTTCAAAAAGTTGATTGGATGTCAACTACAAAAACAGGGGAGCTTGCAAAAATTTTAGTGGATACATCATATTATGGATGGCTCATCAACTATGCACAGATAACAAAGATGATTTGTGAAAAAGAAGGCATAGATTTTGATGAAATGTGGAAATTTGCAGATGAAATACATGAAAATTTAGGAAACAGGCCAAAAATGTATCCAGGAATTATTGGAGGTCATTGCGTTATACCAAATTTGAATTTAATTGAATATGAAGATCTAGATATAATTAAAAAAATTAACGAAATGTATGAAAAGTTTAAAAAATAATTTAATTTTCTAAAAATCTAACTTAGTTAGAAGCTTTGATGCAATAACAAAAAATACGGAAGCAATTCCAACAAGTACCAACATTTCAATAATCACAAAATCAGTAATATTTCCAAAAATTCCTGCTCTAATTACATCAACTAGATAAGTTAATGGATTTAGATAAAATGCTGTACGTAATGGTTCAGGAACATTATCTGCAGGATAAAATGCTGAACTAACAAATGCAAAAAATAGAAAAACAGTGTTAATAATTACGTTAAATCCTTCACTAGAACGTAATCTGGTTGAGATTATAGATGCTAATGAACCAAATAAAACAGAGCCAGTAATTGCACCAAAAACAATCACTGGGATGGTAATTAATGAAAATTCTATAGATTCAAAAAATACAGGATAGCCTACCAAGGCGATCAAAGAAGCACTGACTAAACCAATTATGCCTATAGTGCAAATGTTGCTAAGAATGTAATGACTTCGCGTAAAAGGACCAGACATTATTTGCTCAAACATACCATGTCGTCTATCGTTCCAGATTATGATTCCTGAAACAAGAGTACTGTTCATTATGTTGAATCCAATCATACCAGAGGCTAGAAATGCAGGATAATCAAGTTCCTTTGCACCAAAAGGTACATGTTGAATTAACGGGGCATATGCAAAACCTGCTACAAAAATATAGATCAGAGGAAAAATTACTTGCCAGATTAAAAATCCAGGATTTAAAGAAATTGTAATGTTTCTGTTTACGAGTCTAATTATTGGATGTATTTTCTCTCACCATTTTTAAGAATATTTCTTCAAGATTTGTAGGAACTGCAGATAAGTCTTCTATCTCAATATTATTATCATTTAGTATTTTCAAGACTTTTAACAAAACTAATTCAGATTGTTCAGAGTGAATAACTATATTTGTTCCAGATTCAAAATTTATTTTGCAATCAGAAATTCCATTTAACAAGTCAGAAATTTTAGGGTTTTTTCTAATAAATGAATTTTAATAGTTTTTTCTTTTCCAAATTTATTTTTTAGTGCCTCAGGAGAATCAACTGTGATAAGTTTTCCTTTATCAATAATTGCAATCTTATCACAGAGATATTCAGCTTCTGTTAAAATATGAGTCGTGTAAAAAATTGTCAACCCTGTTTTAACTTTATTTTTTAAATAATCCAACAGTTTTCGTCTGGCACTAGGATCTAATCCTACTGTAGGTTCATCTAAAAATAATAAATCCATATCATGCATAAATTCTCGTGCAACTTGTACTCTTCTTCGTTGACCAATAGAAAGATCTTCATTTTTTTTCTTTCTAATTTCAACTAGATCAAAATCTTTCAAAAGTTGTTCCATTCGTTTTTTGCGTTCAGTTCTTGTAATATTCCACATCATCCCATATTTGTCAAGTGACTTTTCAACTGACAGAGTAGGTTCATAGCTAGGTTGTTGTAAAACTACTCCAATTTTGTGACGCACTTCCAAGGGATTTTTGATCGCATCAATTCCCAATATTGTGAGGGAGCCGGTTGAAGGAGGAATTAAGGTAGTAAGTAATTTGATGGTAGTGGATTTCCCTGCTCCATTTGGTCCCAAAAATCCAAAAACTTGTCCAGGTTTTACTGTTAATACAATATCATCTACAGCTTTAATTGAACCATATGATTTTGATAAATGGCTAACATCGATACAGGACATGTTAAAACTGCGATCATCCTACTAATTTAGTTAATCAGTTGTTTCATCATAGATTTTGTTGGAGTTTATCAAATTAAGAGATAATATGTTCAAAACAAGAAAAAATTTGGAATTGATGATTTGGAATTGATGATAAAGCGATCTAATTTGACAGAAACACAATGTAAGAACATAATGAAATTTTTATTAATAGAACAAAGGTAGCAATTATGAATTGTCGGAATTTGACAGCCTGATTGAAAAATTAATTGAACAAAAACCAGAATTAACTAGAGAGATAATTGAAGAGCAAATCAAACTAAAAAAAGAGAAAATTGGTGCAGGATATTTGACTGACCAAGGAGCTTTATTCTTAATTGCATCAGACTATGGCGTAACATTGTCAGGACCACTAAAAATTGAAATGAGTTTAAAAGATCTCTATGCAGGGGCAAAAGAAATTTCATTAGAAACAAGGGTTTTGAATTTATCACCTGCAAAACAATTTTCAAGAAAAGATGGTTCTCCATTTTATCTTAGAACTATGACAGTATATGATGATGCAAACTCTACAGCGAGTGTAAAACTATGGGATGAAAAAGCAAACCTTCCTGGAATTGAAAATCTAAAACCCGGAGACCTAATTAAAATCATTAAAGCTTATGTCAAATCAGATCTTGATGGATCACCAACAATCAATATTGGTTCAGGTTCTAATGTAGAAACTATCGATTCTACAAGTGAAATTCCAACTATTGATAGAATTACAAGAGATGTAAGTGAATTGCAAGAGGGTCAAAAAGATCTAGTTGTTTTAGGAGAAATTGATGGTGTGATTAGCGGTATGGAATTTACAAATTCTAGAGGTATGCCTGGAAAAGCATTGCGAATGAGGCTAAAGGGGAAAGATGGAAATGGAATGAGAGTAGTATTATGGGGAAAAGATGAATCATCAATTCCAAACATGATTTCACAATCAGCTAAAGTAAGATTACTTGGAGTCAGAGTCAAATCTGGAAATCAAGGATTAGAAATTCATGGAAATGATGCAACAATAATTGAGATTGAAGGAGGTAAAGAAGCAGAACCAGTAATTGCAAGAGTTCTTTCAATGTCACCAACAGAAAATGGAAGAAATATGATTTTAGCTGTTGACAATAAAAAGAATCTATACAACATTAGTGATTCATCAAATTCAACTAGCATTTGTGTCGAAGGAGATGTCATAGAATGTATGCCATCAAAAGTTTATGGAAATTCAATTACGCTTGATGAGAATTCTTTTGTAAGAAAATTAGAAAATGATGAAAACATTCCTTCATTGTCTCAGATTAGAACAAAAATTAACGATGTGAAAGCTGATGGAAGTTATTGTATAGAAGCTATAATTTTGAAAGTTCCAGAAAGACGCGAAGTTCAAACAAAAACTGGAGAATCAATTGCACTTTCAGAAATGTTTGTGGAAGACGATACTGGACAAATTTGGGTTAAAGGATGGAGAAATCAAGCAAGATTAATTGACAAATGTGAATTAGGTGAAATTGTTTCAATAACAGGCCTTAATGCAAAGGCCGGACTAGAGGGCAGAATAGAGATGTTCCTAACAGCTTTTTCCAAAATTACAAAAAAGAATTAAGAATCCCAAAAACCTCTAGTAACCACGTATTGTCTTTCTGCCTCATAGATTTGTTTGAGTAAATGCTCTTCATCAACCATATTGCGAAGAATTCGTGCAGCGGTATCTGCACCAACCCCATAACCAGACATGACAATAATTGCAGTCTTACCAAAATTTTCTACTAAAGAAGATACTTTCCAGGCACGATCTGCCTTGTGTTTTTCCTCACTAGTCAGTTTTTTACCCTCATATTTTTTTCGAATAATTTTTGGAAGATCATAATCAGAATAAAATGTTGCAGTAATTTGTCGTCCCTTACAATAAGGACAAATCAGGATGTTTTTTACTTCGTTTGTTTCAACTACACGTTCCCATTTTCCACATCTAGCACAGATCAAACGGTGCTTTGTTTTTTCAAGTCTAGTTTTTACAAGATCTAGAATTCCTTTATCAAGATTTGCAGGAGAAGAATAATATTTTGATGTATGATCCAAAATAGGTTCTGCTAGTTTTGAAAATTGATCAACTTCTAACCATTTAATATGAATTTGATCTTCACGAATTTCTTTTAACAGTTTATCAGTATTTTTAAGATCATATTTGTCATGAAATAATTCGCGTAATGCTTCATGTACAAGTGCAGTTTTTGAGTACCTCTCATACAAAAATCGTGCAGATTTTCTTTCATAAATTGCACCACGACCTACAATACCAAATTTTTTTGCAACACACCAAGTTCTCCAATTAACATTATGAGTACCAGCAAGAGATGCAGTAATCATTGAAAACAGATCATAGTCATCTTTTAAGACCTCAAGAAATAATTTTTCTGAAATTCTGGATCTTGAAGATATTGCAATTCTATAACCATCTGAACGAGAATCTACTACAGAACCCAACACAGAAGATAACATAGAAGAAAGTAATGTTGAAAGTGTAGAGTTAATTTTTGTGCCAAAACAAGAATGGATTACAATTGAACCCTGAGATCTACTTGATTCAATTATTATGTTATCATCATCAGAAATTTCATCAAAATTTAATTTTTCAATTGTTTTATTTGTTAACTGGAGTAAGCCTTTCCTAACTTTGCTTCTAAAATTACCCACTTTTCTGGCAGTTTTATAATCAATAGGAATGTTTTCACCTTCCCAATACGGAACAGTAATTCCTCCACCTCTAAAAGGTTCAACATTTACTGTGAATGATTTCTCATCAACGTTTAGAATTCTCCATTGTGAGCCTTTTAAAACAAAAATATTTCCAGAATCACCATAATCACCTACAAATCTTTGATCTAGAGTTCCAATAATTTTTTTTCCAACACTGTCAAATACCTTGAATTTAAGAATGTCAGGAATTGTAGAAAGATTTTCAAAGTAATATTTGAAAGAACGTCCTTTCTTCCAAAAAGTCATATTTGTTCTATCAAAAAATATCAAATAGTTCGAATCAAGTAAATCTAAAACATCTACAAGTTCTTCTAGTTTTAGATTTCTAAATGGATAGGCTCCTATAATCAGATCAAATGCTTTATCAATTGAAATTTCTCCAATTTGCATTGTTAGTCCAACAAGGTGATGAGCTAAAACATCAAGTGAGCCATCATGAATTTTTTGCTCTTCAATAGAACCTTCTTGAATTCTTTGAAGTATTGCTTGTGCTTCAAATTCATCATCAGAGTTATTTGTAATAATTAATCCTTTAGCAGATGCATTACGGTTGTGTCTACTTCGACCTATTCTTTGAACTAATTTGGAAACTTGTCTAGGTGAACCATAATGGATTACTAATTCAACAGAACCAATATCTAAGCCTAATTCAAGGGAAGATGTGCAGACGACAATTCCTCGTTTTCCTTCACGTAAATTTTGTTCAGTTTCTTCTCTAACTTCTTTTGATAGAGAACCATGATGTAATTCAATAGGAATATTGGATTTTTCTTTAAGTATTGAGGCTAAAAATTCAGATTCGCCTCTAGTGTTTGTAAATAAGAGAACGGGTGAATCTAAATTCAATTCAGATACATGTTCAACAATTTTTTCTGCTACATCAGAAATTGTTCCATCCACGTATTTTATTTCTACATCATATTTTCTTACAGAAGTATCTCTAATTATCTCACATTTTCTTTTAGTACCTACAACAAATTTTCCTGCTTCCTCGAAATTTCCAACAGTAGCAGATAAGCCTATTTTTGTAAGGGGAAATTTAGAATTAAATTCCAATCTTTCAACACTTAGAGAGAGTTGAGTGCCTCTTTCACTAGATAATAATTCATGTACTTCATCAATTATAATCCATTCTAGATCAGATAGGGCGTCAAGATATTTGATTTGAGTTAAAAGAATAACCAAAGTTTCAGGAGTTGTAATTAGAACATCAGGAGGATTTTCAGTAATTTTTTTTCTATCTTTTTGTGAGGTATCCCCATGCCGGATTTCAATAGATAGTTTATTTTGATGAGCATATTTTGTAATTCGTCTAAAAACATCTCGATTTAATGCACGTAATGGAGTAATGTAAAGAGCTTTAATTTTTCCAGCTTTTTTAGAATTTGTCAATAAGGAAAAAATTGGGATTACAGAACATTCAGTTTTTCCAGAACCAGTAGGAGCAATTACTAGACAATCTTTTTTTTGTAAAATTATAGGTGATGCCTTTTTTTGTATTTCAGTTAGATTAGAAAAACCAAAATTTGCAAATAGAGACTCAGGAGTCTGATTCATCTGTGCTCTTGGAACGTGATCTTTCATAAACAATTACACCAATCAACCCAAGTGCAAATAACACTATAGTTATAGTCGGTAAATAATCAAAAATATCTGCCACTAGTATTCTTTATGTTAGACCGTTAAATATCTTCAGATAATCCAGATTTATCAATTATGTATGAAAACGAATCTTCTGCAAAGGCAGAATATATTTTTCCGTTAAATTTGGATGAATTTTTTATAAGATGAATTTTGATATGTGTAAATGGATCAATTGCGCTTTTCATATTTTCAATTTCTTTTCCTTCTATGTTTCTGATCATGTTAGTAACAACTACAGGGATTTTTTTAGATATTGCAAGATAGGATAATTTTTGCATGTATTTCATAAATAATGAATTTTTCTCAAATACAGATTCATCTTTTTTATATTCATAAGAAAACAGATCAGTTACATTATCAATTACGATTAATGAAAAATTATTATCGATGTTTTTTATTGAATTGATTTGTTCAGAAGTATTAGTTAACCTTGAAACTGTAATTTGATTAAGAAGATCTAATTGAGTTTCAGATTTTTTTTGAATCTCCAGAATCCGTTCAGGTCTAAATCCTCCAGTAGTATCAAAATACAAGACATGACCCCCATTTTTTATAGAATTTATTGCTAATTGTAACAATAGTTGAGTTTTTCCGGTTCCATTTTTTCCAAAAATATCTACAATTACACCATCAGGAATTCCACCCGATAGAAATTTGTCAATTTTTTCTAAACCAGTAGAGATCATCTGTACTAATACTAGAAAAAGAAGAAAAAATTTAAGGAATTACAATTTTTTCAAAGGAGGTAAGGCTTTTATTCTAGAGAACAAAGTTGCAAAGCAAGTGAACAATTAGTGTCTCAATCAAATAGCGCAAAAAGACCTCTAACAACTCTTCAAAAAAGTACAAAGAAGAAAGTTACTGTAAGACTGAAAAATGAAGTCGAATACAAAGGTAAGATGGATAATGTTGACTCATACATGAATTTGATTATGACGGATGCTGAGGAATTACACGAAGGTAAAACTATTGCAAATTATGGTAGAGTTATCGTAAGAGGTAACAACGTATTATTCATCAAACTAGAAAATGAACTCTAGTAGGCAGTGAGTTTTATGACAAATAATTTTCTATTTACATCTGAATCAGTAACAGAAGGTCATCCAGACAAGATCTGCGACAATATTTCAGATGCTTTTTTAGATGAATTTCTTAAACAAGATCCAGATTCAAGAGTTGCAGTTGAAACAATGGTTACTACAGATTTTGTAGCAGTTGCAGGAGAAGTGACATCAAAGGCAAATTTTGATAAAAAAGCTCAAGAAGAACTTGTCAGAAAAACTATACGAGAAATTGGATATAATAATAAAGATTTGATGTTTGATACAGAATCTTGTGAAGTAACTTTACGTCTCCATTCACAAAGCCCAGATATCAGTCAAGGAGTTACAGCTACTGAAGAAAAAGAACAAGGAGCAGGAGATCAAGGATTGATGTTTGGATATGCTACAAATGAAACAAAAGAACTTATGCCAATGCCCATATTACTTTCACAAAAACTTGCACAAAAATTATCTGAAGTAAGAAAAAACAATACGCTTCCATGGGCAAGACCAGATGGAAAAACTCAGGTTTCTGTGAGATATGAAGATAACAAACCTACTAAAATTGAAACAGTTGTTGTGTCTACTCAACATGCACCAGAAATATCTCAAGAAGAGATTGGAAAAGAAATTATCGACAAGGTTATCAAACCAGTGTTAGGGGATTTATGGAATGACGATATTAAAATTCATATCAATCCAACTGGAAAATTTGTAATTGGAGGACCACATGGAGATGCAGGTCTTACTGGAAGAAAAATTATTGTAGATACCTATGGGGGTTTTGGAAGACATGGAGGAGGAGCTTTCTCTGGCAAGGATCCATCAAAAGTAGATAGATCAGCTTGTTACATGTGTAGATATATTGCAAAAAATTTAGTTGCAGCAGGTCTTGCAGACAGATGTGAGGTTCAACTTGCATATGCAATTGGAGTTGCAGAACCAGTATCATTATACGTGAACACATTTGGAACAAACAAAATTCCTGAAAATCAAATTGAAGACTTGGTTAGAAAGAATTTTGATATGAAACCATCTGGAATTATTTCTCAGTTAGACTTGAAAAGGCCAATTTACAAAAAAACAGCATCATATGGTCATTTTGGAAGAAACGAACCAGAATTTAGCTGGGAAAAAACGAACAAGGTGGATGCATTAAAGCAAGGAGCCGGTCTTTAACAATTCTTTAATTGATTGAAAATTAATTTTTGATAGATTCTTAAGTTTTTTGTGATTTCCAACAAAATTTCCAACCAGAATATTTAGATCATCTACACCATAATCAAATTTTGAGTTAGTTATTGCAAGATGATATGCATCTTCAATATCAATATGAGATAGTTTTGTTTTTTTCTTTTGTAAGAACAGTTGAATGTATTTTTTAAATGAAATTATTTCAGGCCCAACAAGATCAATTATCTTATTGTTAAATCTATCATCAATAATAGATTGAAAAATTAATTTTGTAACATCATTTATAAAAATTGGTTGTATCGAATAATTTCCAGAACCTGGAATAATGACTTTATTTTTTTTGATAGATTTTTTTAGATGTTTGGTAAAAAGGTCGTCTTTACCTACAATATACGAAGGTCGAAAAATGGTATAGTTAATTTTTGAATTGATAATAGATTTTTCAGCCTTTAGTTTTGAGATAAAATATCCCAAGGGCGTATCTTTTGATACACCAAGTCCACTTGTATAGACAAATTTTTTGACTTTTGCTTTTTTTGATAAATCAACAATTTTTTGCGTTAATTGGACATTAATTAATTCATAATCAGTTTTTATTGATTGTTTTCCGATTCCTATAAGATGAATCACGGCATCAGAATTTTTTATTTTTGGAAGGAGTAATTTTTGTTCATAGTTTTTAGAAACGATTTTAGTTTCATTTTTGAATGATTTAAAATTTTTTCTAGATATTGAAATCAGATTAACATTTTTTTCAGATAAGTATTTCCTAAGATTTTTTGCTATAAACCCACTAGCACCAGTAATTACGATTTGAAGAGGTTTGTCCATAGAAATTTCAAGTACTTTTATTTTAAATCTATTTGGAAAATAAAAATGGTAAACAAGAGTTAATACAGTAAAATGAATGCATTAATTTGTGGCAGAAGAAAAAAAATTAAGAACAGGTTATACAACAGGAAGTTCTGCTACTGCAGCATCAAAAGCAGCATTACTAGCAATTATTAATCAACAAAAGATTGAAGAAGTTGAAATCACCTTACCTAAAAAAACTACTATCAAGATTCCTGTTAATTCATGTCAGTTTGAAAAAAACAAGGCTAAATGTTCGGTAATAAAGGATGGAGGAGATGATCCAGATGTCACACATGGTGCAGAAATTATAGTTGAGTTGACATTCAATGATAACAAAAATCAAATTGAAATTGATGGTGGAGAAGGTGTAGGCATAGTAACTAAACCAGGCCTAGGTTTAGAAATCAACAAACCTGCTATCAATCCAGTTCCAAAAAAAATGATTACAGAAAATCTAAAAGAAATAGGCAAAAATGTCCTAAAAGAAAAAGGAATCAGAGTCATAATATCAGTTCCAAAAGGTAAAGAATTAGGACCAAAAACGGATAATCCTAGAATAGGTATCAAAGACGGTATTTCAATTTTAGGTACTAGTGGCATAGTAATTCCATTTTCAACTGCGTCATATGCTGCATCAATTAGACAAAATTTGGATGTTTCAATTGCGATGGGAAATGATACAGTAGTGTTAACAACTGGAGGAAGAAGTGAAGATTTTGCAAAAAAAATTGTAGATCTTCCAGAACATTGTTTTGTACAGATGGGAGATTTTTCTGGATACACTATTCAACAATGCGCAAAGAAAAATATCAGAAAGGCATATGTTGTTGGATTTATTGGAAAACTTGCAAAAATGGCTGCAGGAGTGAAGCAAACTCATGTAAAGGGCTCAAAAGTAGATATGAATTTTTTAGCAGAATTAGCAAAAAAAGTCAATGCTGACGAAAAAATTATTCAAAGTATAAAAAAAGCAAATACAGCAAGACATGTATCAGAAATCATTCAAGAAAATAATGTGAGTGGTTTTTTTGAATTAATTTGTAGTGAAGTATATAGACATATGAGAAAACACAGTGAAGAAAAAGTTCCTATTGATGTCATATTGTTTGATTTTGAAGGAAACATCTTAGCAAGAGAGCAAAAAGGGTAAGGTATTTTATTAAATCAACAAAGTTCTGAATATGGAAAAGATTTCAGTTCTTGCCATTACTAAAAATGGTATCAATATAGGTCAGAATCTCAAAGAAAGTTTTCCAGAATGGACTGTTTTTGCACCATCCAAATTTGCTAATCAAAATAACTCAATTACATGGTATTCCGATTCCACATCAGAGAAAATTGTTGAACTTTTCAATAGTAATGATGCTTTAATATGCTTGTTTTCTTTAGGTGCAGTAATTAGATTAATTGCACCTCATCTTAAAGACAAGAAAACAGATCCTGCGGTAATTGTAATTGATGATAAAACAAATTTTGTAATTAGTGTATTATCAGGACATATAGGAGGAGCAAATGAACTTACTGAAAAAATTGCACAGAAATTACAAGCACAACCAGTAATTACCACAGCAGCTGATGTAAACAAAACTATTGCAGTAGACTTGGTTGGAAGGGATTTGGGTTGGAAGATCGACGATGATTCTAATGTTACAAAAATTAGTGCCCATATGGTAAATGAGGAACCAATAGGGGTTTTTCAAGAGGCAGGAGAGAAAAAGTGGCATAAACAATTACCAAAAAATGTTTCATTATACAACACCATAGATGAATTAAAGAATTCAAAATCTAAAGCAAATTTAATAATTTCAGATAAAATTATTGAAAATGATTTAGCATCTAAATCGGTTATTTACAGACCTCCAAGTTTGGTAGTTGGTGTGGGATTACATTGGGACACATCAAAAGAAACTATCAGAGATGGTATTGAAGATTGTCTAAAAAAATTTGAACTAAGTTCAAAATCAATAGCGAAACTAGCTTCAATAAAAAAACCACAAGATGTACAGGGATTGATAGACGTTGGAAAAGAAATGGATATTCCAGTAGAATATGTTAATAGAGATGATTTGGCTAAAATCACAGCACCCAACCCATCTGATACTGTAAAAGCCTTTGAAGGAACAGCCAGTGTTTCAGAAGCAGCAGCAATTCTAGTGTCAAATGGTAAATTAATTGTAGAAAAGCAGAAATTCCCACCAAATTTGACCATAGCTATAGCGAGGATTGAGGATTGAAACGGGGATTGTTGATTATTGATAGAGGAAGTAGAGAAAGAGAGGCATCTGAAGAATTAGAGACAATTTGTGCGGGAATCAAGGCTAAAGGAGATTATGTTTTTACTGATTTTTGCTTTTTAGAGGTAGAACCACCATTCATTAAAGACGGAATTTCAAAATGCCTAAAGGAAGACATTGATTCATTGACAATAGTACCATATTTTTTGTATCCAGGAAAAAAAGTCAAGATTGCAGTAACTGATGTAATGAAATTACAAAAAGATACAGAAGTAAAATTTCTAATAACTAAACCAATGAGTATGCATAAAACTTTGGTGGACATTGTTGAAAACAGAATTGCAACTACCCTGAAAGAAAACAACATTGCATTACCTAACAAAGATGTAGATGTGATGATTATTGGTCATGGAAGTAAAGATCCTAATGCACAAATGTCATTGAACTATATTGTAGATGAACTAAAAAATTCCTATAGAAATGTAAGTCGTTGTTGGTTAGAGATTGAACAACCTGATATCTTTGAGGGAATTAAAAAATGTGAAAAAGATCAACCAAAAGTATTGATAATTGTATTTTATTTCTTACATGAAGGAGCACATGTTAAAACTGATATTAATAATGATTTGATCCCAGCTCTAAAAGAGTCAAATCTTAAAGATGTTTTTATTACAAAACATATTGGAACAGATGAAAAAATTATTGATTTGATTATTGAAAGAGCAAGAGAGGTAGAAGATGCAAACTAAAAAAGGTCAATCAATTGAAGATGCAAGTATGCAGATGATCGAAGATGAAATTGGTTCTCATCCATACAATGAAAAAGAATGGCCTATTGTAAGGAGAATCATTCATTCTACAGCAGATTTTGATTTTGCAGATAAAAACAGAATAATTTTTCACAAAGATGCAATTGAAAGTGGGATGAAAGCTTTGAAAAATGGTTGCAGCATAGTAGTAGATGTAAATGGAGTAATTGGAGGCCTCAATAAACAAAATCCTAAAGATTTTGGAAATGATATTGTTTGCAATATCTCAAAGCCAGAAATTATGGAATTGGCAAAAAAAGAGGGAAAAACACGCTCTCAAGTATCAATGAGGATTGCAAAATCAGATATTGATGGAGGAGTTGTAGCCATAGGAAATGCCCCTACAGCACTTCAAGAAGTGATAAAAATGGTAAAAGAGGAAATTGTCAAACCCGCATTAATCATAGGTATTCCAGTGGGATTCATTTGTGCTTCAGAATCAAAAGAGGAATTATCTAGGTTGGATGAGGTTCCATTTATTACAAATTTGGGCAGAAAAGGAGGTAGTTCTTCAGCATCCGCAATCATAAACGCCATTTTCAAATTGATTAGGGCAGAATCAGCTCCGTGAGTATTTTATACAGTTTTTAACAAAATTCTTTGCATAGTTAGAACTATCAAAATAAAGATGTCCATATGACGCAAGAGAACTGTATTGAATCAATCCATCTTTGTGATTTTTTATTCCATCACCAATTTCTAGTTCATAAGCAAACTTTGAATCAGAAGATATAGAATCTAATCTTGAATAGTGAAATTCATGACCTTGAATATTATGGGGTTTTTCAGAAATTATTGAGCGGTTAATTTTTCCTTTTGTGTAATTTAGTTTCATTCTTTTTGTCATACAAGTTTCTGCATCAAAAATGCCCACCATTTTGTATTTTTTATTTTCTGATGAAATAGATTTTGTGAGATACATTAATCCACCACATTCTGCATATATTGGAAGATTATCTTCAGCAAGATTTTTGATAAGTTTTTTCATGATTTGATTTTTTTCTAATTTAGAACCTAAAATTTCTGGAAACCCGCCACCAATGTACAATCCATCACATTTTGGAATTTTTTTATCATTTGTAGGACTAAAGAATTTTAATGATGCTCCTTCTCTTCTAAGAGCTTCCAAATTATCTTGATAATAAAAATTAAAAGATGTGTCTAATGCCACTGCTATTGTTGTTTGTGGTTTTTTATGAAGAGATTTTGAAATGTTTTGCATTTCAGAAGTATTTTTTAGAATTTTAATGATTTGATCAATATCTAAATTTTTTGAAATAATTTTTGAAATTTTTTGAATTTTATTGTATAATGTTTTGCTGTCTAAGGTAGAGAACAATCCCAGATGTCTTGATTCTAGATTAAGAGAGTAATCTTTTGGGATCACTCCAACTATTGGAAGTTTTGTTTTTTGTAATGCTTGCCTACACAGATTTTCGTGTTTTTTACTACCTATTTTATTAAGAATTATTGCAGAGATTCCAGAATTTTTATGAAATTTTTGAAATCCCAAAGCAGTTGCTGCAATAGACCGAGCAGTTTTGCTGGCATCAAGAATAAGTATCACAGGAGATTTTGTTATTTCAGATACATGATGAGTACTAGCATAATTTGAATTACCATCAAACCCATCATAAAATCCCATGACACCTTCAATAACAGATACATCAGATTTTGAGTTTGAGACAAAACTAGACAACAAATGATTTTTTCCCATCAACCAAACATCCAAATTGAATGTTTCATTTTTTGAAATACTTGAAAGATAACTTGGATCTATATAATCAGGACCAACCTTGAATGGTTGAACAGAAAAACCTCTTTTTTGTAATGCATAAATTATTGAACAGGTGATAGATGTTTTTCCAACTCCACTACTAGCACCTGCCAACACAATTCTTGGAATTTTCAATTTGCATGAATACTATTATTTTTTTATTTAAATCGATGTATTTGTAAAATACTCAATGTTTTTAGTTAGATGATGAAATGAAATGTCATGAGTGACGGTTTAACAATTGTATATACAGGAAAAGGCAAAGGTAAGACAACTGCTGCTTTAGGACTTGCATTAAGAGCTACAGGCTATGATAAAAAAATCTGTATGATTCAGTTTATCAAAGGTTCGTGGCATTATGGAGAGATGGATTCAACAAAAAAACTTGAACCAGAATTTGAGATGGTTACAGTTGGAAAGGGATTTGTAGGCATTATTGACGACAAAAGTCCAAAAGAAGACCATGAAAAAGTTGCAAAAGAAGCAATAAAAATTAGTAATGAAAAGATTCAATCAAGAAAATATGATATTGTGATTTTAGATGAAATTAACTATGCAGTTAATTTGAATCTAATTTCTGTAGATGATGTGCTAGAATTGATTAAAGCAAAACCTGAGGATGTGGATTTAGTTCTAACAGGAAATTATGCAAAAGAAGAAGTAATAGAAATTGCGGATTTAGTCACAGAAATGAAGGAGATCAAACATCCTTTTCAAAAGGGGATCAAAGCCAAAAAAGGAATTGATTTCTAACCAGCAACATTAATTTACACAACAAGAGTTTTAGAAGAAATGTCTACAGAAGTTCAAGAAATGCCTGAACAGGGAGAAATTGTCCTTGCGACAGTCACCAAAGTCATGGATCATGGTGCATATGTTACATTAGATGAATATGATAATTTACAAGGGTTTTTACACATTTCCGAAATTGCACCTGGTTGGATAAGATCAGTAAATAGATTTGTTAAAGACGGAGAGAAAAAAGTTCTTCTAGTAAAAAAAGTAAATCCTCAACGTGGAGACATTGACCTTTCATTAAAACAGGTTTCAAAAGATCAGAAAAAGCAAAAATTAAAAGAAGTTAAAAAATTTGAGAAAGGAAAAACTCTATTACAGAATGTTCAAGAAAAAGCAAAATTATCTGACCAAGATATTGAAAAACTAGAAGACAGTATTTATTCAAAATATGATTCGATTTATGATGCATTTATTGAAATTGGAAGAAATGGAATTGATTCAGTCAAAGAATTAAAAATTCCAAAGAAAACGGCAAATGTGATCGAAGAAATTTGTTCTAAAATCAAACTTCCATCGGTAGAAATTAGAGGAATTATGGAAATTATTAACTCAAAATCAGATGGAATTGAAATTATTAAAAAAGTTCTTTTGGATGAACTAAAAAAAGATTCTACCATTGACATTACATATTTGGGTGCACCAAAATATAGATTGTCTATCACCTCAGAAGATTTTAAATCTGCAGAAAAATCATTAAAACCAATTATTGCAGAAATTCAAACTAATATAGAAAAAAAGAAAGGATCATTCAAATTCACCAGAGAAGAATCAAAGAAAACTAGAGAGAACTAAAATGAGATTTCAGTTACGAAAGTGTACAAGATGTAATCAATATACATTAAAAGAAAAATGCTCTAGATGTGATGAGCAAACCATATCTGCACATCCTGCAAAATTTTCACCAGATGACAAGTATATGAGATATAGATTAGCTGAGAGATACAATTAGAAAATTAATCTAATGGAACATAGTCTTTATTAATTTCATAAATAAAAACCCCTATTACAGCTTCACCTTTTGAAGCATCAAAGCTGGGTGACGAGTAAACCAACCTTAATGGGCCATCTTCATCTGGTGAAAATTTTACATCTTTTTCATAAATTGCTGTGAATCCAGGTTGATACGATAATGATTGTTGGTTTGTTTGAAAATTAACATATCCAATCAAATTAAACGGAATCATCTTACCTAATAGTGTGTTATTCCAAAAATGATCAGTTCCACTAATTCCATCTGATTGAAGATGTTTATTGAGTGGCTCACCCGCGATTCTCATAAACCATTGCTTTTTCGATTCATCACCACCACCTTGTAAAATGTAAATTGGTTGATTTTCGTTTCCGTCTAAAGTTAGTCTCTGACCAGCAACAAAGATTACAAAGTAATCTGCTTCCATTATTTGCAGTTTTTTCCAACCTTCATCTGGTGTAGAAAGGAAAATCTTTGCTATTTTTTCTATAATTGAAGTATAAATTGTTGAATTGTCAGCAAGAGTAGTTCTATCAGATTTCGCTTGGATCCAATATCCATAATCCCACCATGCTGCAACAACAGAATTTTCAGGAGTATTATTTTTTATCCATTCCAAGGAATCATTCCAGTCATTAGTTGCTACAGCGTAATTAGTTCCACCATTAAGCATGGTAAATGGATTATCACCTACTTGAAACACATTTAGTGGAGAGTACGAAGTTAGTGGAATTATCAGTAGTACTATCAAACCAATACCAAAAGATAGTTTAATTATGGAATTTTTCAGATTACTCAATTGTGTCTGATTTGAAAAGAACGATTGACATAAAATCGATATTCCTAATGAGGCCAGAATTATAACAGATATTGATGCAAATACTTCCAATCTTAGAAATGCTGATGCAGTATAGACACCAGTAATTCCCAAGATTAATGAAAATGATTTCATATCATTTTGAATGATAGAAGATTTAGAATTTTTTATCAACATCCAAATTCCAATGCCAGCAAAGAGCATTATTACAGAATGGAAGAAAAATGAATGTTGGATAGTAGTCGTAGCATGTTCTGAAACAGAATCAACTAATGGATCGGTAGTAGTCAGAAACGGATTAATTGCATTAAGATATCTATGAGATGGCAATGGTATGAACTCTTCAGAGGCGTTGATTACAAGAAACGCAGAGGTTGCAACTAAAAATGATAATAAAAATAATAAACCGTTTCTAGTTTTGTATTTTTCATTACTTTTGTTTTGAACAACTATGCACAATACAAGAAAAACTGTTGGTATTAGTAATGCAAAACCACCCAACCCTACTATAAAATTGGATGTAATTCTTTCAAAACCAAGAGATGTAACAGTTGCAGATAAACTGAAAATTGGAATTGCCCAAATCAAAAATTTATGATCTTTACGTAAGAAAGGTAGTATTAAGAAAAATAATCCTAAAGGAATTATGAAGAATTGATTGCCACCCCATGCAGATAAACCCAATATAATAAAAAATCCACCAGAAACAAGCTTAGGAATGGCAATTTTATTATTTTTTGAATTAATTCCACTTAAAAGAAGATACAATGCTAAAATTGCAAAAAACAAACCAAGTGGTTCAGATTTGAACCATCCAATTGTACCTCTGGTTAAAATCGGAATAGATACTGAAAAAAGCAAAGCTGAAAACAATCCAGCAGTGGTTCCACCAATTACTCGAACTAGCGCAAAAAGCACTATAGTTGTTAAAGAACCAAAAATTACTGGAAAAAGTATAGTAAAATCATACAGATTTCCTCCAGCACCAAATACCCAATAAGTTGTAGCAGCAGTTAGGTGTAATGCTACTTGTGAAGTTTCAGATACGTTTCTTCCATGAGGATACCAACTTAATTCATCATCCCATTGAAAATATGCATCAACCCCATTATTTACCAAATATTCAGTTGCTCGGTAATTGAAAAAAGGATCAAATTCATTTAATTCCCAACCCCATTCGGCAGGTTGAGATCTTACTAAGAAAGAAATTGAAAAAGACAGTGCAAGAATCCCAATTATCAGTAGATGACTTAATTTAAAATCAAAATTTCCAACAGATATTAACGTAGAATTTGAATTCAATATTTTTTTGAATAAAAACTGGGCTTATTACTCTTTATATGAAAATATTATACATAAGCGAATTTTCCTTATTGAGGAGCATATTTTCCTGTTAATTTTGTTTCAGCAACAATATGATCTTTCATAGAATTTTCTAAATCTACTTTTGTTGATTTATTGTTTAGATTAAGTGTTGTATCAAGTGCATACAGTTTGAAAATGTAAGTATGCTCCTTGTCAGGAGGTGCAGGTCCACCATAACCAATTTCTCCAAAGTCAGTTTTCCCTTCTATTGAATTTTCAGGTATAGAGTTTTCATCTATTTTTTCTATATCTTTAGGAATATTCCATAAAAGCCAATGAACCCAAACTTTTCCAACAGCTCCCATCGCATCAGGATCATCCATAATTAAAGCCAAAGATTTTGTTGATTCTGGAACATCGTTAATAATTAATGGTGGACTAATATTTCCATTCTTATAACCATATTTTTTTGGAATAGTTTCACCATTTTTAAAAGAAGGACTTTCTAATTTCATATACTACATTAACTTTAATGCTCAAAGTTAAATTTTTCTAAGATTCTAAAACAATTTTATCATTAGAAAGAGACAATATAGAACCACCATTTTGTTTGATCTGTTTTTTTAATTCTTTGTCCATGGTTCCAACGATTGATTTTTTAGATTTTACATATTCTAGTAATTCTTTATCAGCAAAATTTCCAGATAATTGAATAGATTTAAAATTTTTTATGTAGTTTAATGTTTTTTCAATATCTTGTTTTTTTTCAGGAATTGTATATAATTTCAATAATTCTGTTTTTACAACTTCTGGGACCACAAAAGAAATTGAACCAATTTCTACATCAAGATTATCAATGTTTTTTATTCTTTTTGTAGCAATATGAATCAGAAAATTTGTGTCGCAGATTACGTCAACCAACTATTCCTGCACCAATTAGTCTCCATCTTTCATCAATTCTTCTACTTAGTGCTACGTTTCCACCTTCAAATATACAAGCCGGTCTTCTCAATTCAATTTCAATATTTTTTGATTTTACTTTGGTTACTTTGCCTAAAAGAGGAGCTGTTCCAATATTTACTCGTAGTAATTCGCCTGATTGTATTGGTTGGACTTTGATATCCTCAGTGGTTCCTACTGCTGAATCAAATAAGGTCACATCAAGTTTTAGTTGTGTAGAGTTTTCTGGTAAGGTTCCAGGTTTGCCAATAACTGATCCAATAAATGAATCACTTCGAGTCATTGATGGATCAAGTTTGGTTCCAATTGCAACCAACCCTCCAGGTTTTACTGAATCAACAATTCCTGCAGCAGTACCTAGAGATGTAATCTCTGTGACTAGGGGTTCATAGACTTTTTTCTTTTCATTTAAAATTCCTGGCTTAATCTCAATCTCATCACCAACATTGAAGATGCCTTGTGTTAAACTACCACCAATTACACCACCCTTGATGTTTTTTAATTTAGTACCAGGTTTGTTAACATCAAAAGAACGCAGAACATGCATAACGGTATCTTGTTTTTCATCTCTATCTGGTGTTTTGATATTTGCCTCTATTGCACCTATCAAAGCATCAATATTTAGACCAGATTGGGCAGAAATTGGAATAATTGGTGCTTTTGCAGCATGCGTTCCTTTAACAAATTTTGTAATATCTTGATAATTAGTTAATGCCTCTTTGTATGATAATAAATCAACTTTGTTTTGAACAACTACAATTTGTTGAATTCCAAGAGTCTGAAGTGCTAAAAGATGCTCTTTTGTTTGTGGTTTTGGAACTTTTTCATTTGCAGCTACAAGTAATAAGGCTCCATCCATTAGTGCAGAACCGGATAACATATTTGCCATCAGGCTTTCATGTCCTGGACTATCAACAAAACTAACAACTCTAGATAGTTCACTTTCTTTTCCACAATTGTTACATTTTGGTGTTGTAGAATAGCCTAAGGGTTCTTCACAACTCTTGCATTTGTAAAATGCTGCATCAGAATAACCAACACGAATTGTAATTCCACGTTTTAATTCTTGGCTATGAACACTTGTCCAAGAACCAGTTAATGCCTGAATAAGAGTAGTTTTTCCATGATCTACATGACCTGCAGTTCCAATGTTAACACATGGTTGATATCCATATTTTTTGATGTACCAATCAGGAAGTGTCTCTCTCCAATGCATGAGTCAAAATGTAGAAGCGGTATATGTTAAGTTATTCTTTTTTATCTTCAGGTTTTTCTTCTGAAGACTCTACTGCATCCTCAGCAGGAGCTTCAATGGGTAATTCACCATCATATTTACAATTAATCTGATAGATTTCTTCTGAAACAGCATTTCCACGCATTAACTTTCTTACTCTTTGTCCTTTCTCTGCTGCTTGCAAACCGACTCCTTTAGAAAGTAAAACATATTTTCTTGCAGAACCATGAATATCATTTCTCATTGGAACACCAGACTTGTCACTTCCACCAGTAAGTTTTAGTTTTCCACTTAAACCAACAATAGAAGCATCAGTTTCATTTCCCAATTCAAGGCCAAGAAGAGGATTAGCATCACTGTCTTTGAGCTCTTTTGACATTGATTTTCCTTTGATATCAGATATGGTTATCTTGAAGTTTGCCAAGTATTCGAAAAAAAAGTGAAACGACTAATTAACCTTTGGACATTATTTTTAAATTAATAATCACAAGAAGAATCATGGTAGAGGATATACGATGTCCTAAATGCGATAATAAGATGGTGGACATGCAAGCTTGCCATATGTTTTGCCCAAATTGTGGGTCACATCTAGATTGTTCAGATAAGGGAAATTATTGGTAGTTTACAATCCAGGTCTGTCAGGAATATACTCAGAGGACATATTGATTGCCTGGTCTTTCATGATTTCAATATACGTATCATAGTCTGCTTCAAAATTGCAATGCGGACACCTTACATTCGTAATTTTATCATCCAGTATTGCGACTTTTTCACATTCAGGACATTTTGCATCCATATTGTAATTTACAGATTAAGATATTTAATCATAGTTAACAAACATGGCTCAAGCGGAGTTAGTTTAGTCTGGTATGACGTCAGCTTCCCAAGCTGAAGGCCGCGGGTTCAAATCCCGCACTCCGCATCAAATTTCTCTAATTGCTTGTTCTATAATTCCCCTATCAGGTGCTTTTGGAAAATATTTCAAATAGTTTTTGAGATCTTCCTTTGCATCATCATTCTTATTTTGTTTCTCCCTAAGATAGGCTCTATTTTTGTAAATTTTAGCAGAACGTTTTGGATTAATTTCAATTGCTTTTGTGTAATTATCTTCAGCCTTTTCAAATTGGTTTGTTTTTAGATAAAAGTTACCAAGACCGTTATAGGTAAGATATGATCTATTATTGATTTCTAAACATTTTTCATAACACTTTACACATTCAGGTGATTTTTGTTCATTCATCATAGTTCCTAAAAGATGAAGAGCAGTTGAATTATTAGGATTAATCTCAATTGCTTGTTTTAGTAATTCAATTGATTCAGAAAAATTTTTTAAAATATTTTGTCTCTCTGATTCAAAACATAATCTATTTGATTTTTCAAAAGAGTCATTTTCAAGTTTGATAGAAGACATAATATCGGAGGGAGCTAACAATATCAATATTTTTCCTTCTTCAGACCATTCTTTTTCAAAAATATCTTCAGGAATCGCACCTTCCTGCATCTCTCCTTTTTGATTTCCTTTCTGAATATAATGTAGAATTGTTTTTTCTTTATCATCATATCCAGTAATAATTGAAGCATGTTGTGTAACTTCTGGAATTCCAGGAAGAATTACTATTGGAGGGATTCCAGAGTCAATTATTTTTTTTAATTCGTTTAAAGAAGAATGTACTATTTTGCATACTAATCCATGTCTTTCAGCTGATTCTATTCCTTCAATTATCACACTACCATTGAATCCTGAATATTTTTTTGCAGTTTCAGCGGCTTCGGCCATAGGTAAATCAACATTCCAATATTTAGAGACAACATTAACAGGCAATGGAAGACAAATGTTTTCTTCTTCAACTAAAGGTAAGAGCAGCTCATGATCTTCTTGATCCATGAATTAGTGTGCTTTTTGAGTAATTAAAATCCTTCATAGTAAACAAAATTTTTCAATCAAATCATTTCCATCAGGAGTCATTTCTGGATGAAATTGTGTTCCAAAAATTGGTTTGTTTTCATATTGTATGATTTCATATTTACAGTTGTTTGATTCTCCAAGTTGAATTAATTTTTCAGGAAGTTTAGATATTTCAAAACCATGACTTTCAAATACGGATATAGAATCATTGGCAATCAATGTATTTTTTAGAATATGAATAATTTCATTTCCTTTCTTAAGTGAAGGACTTTTTTTTATTGTTCCACCCAAGGTAAGTGCTAAAATTTCTGCACCATAACAGATTCCTAGTAATTTTGAATTATTTTCAATTGAATGTAGTATAATTTTTGAGTTGACCTCATTAATTTTTTTTTCATTTTTTCTTCTCCCAGACAAGATAAAAGAGTCAAAATTTTGTAATGAATTTAGATCTAAAATATTTGGGGTTTGTTTGGCAAATGAGATATTTTTTTTTGTAAGAAAATCAATTAGATTTTTTGTGTAAACAGAACCATTATCAACAACTAGAAGCAATTAGTTGCCTACCTCAATTGAGACATAATGGATTTCAGATATTCCATCTTTGACAAATATTGTTCCAATGTTGAGATTATTTTCTTCTTGCCACATGAATACTCTATCACTTCTTGGTTTTACAAAGTCATCAATGAATTGAGATAAGAACTCTACAGTATCTTCCTTATCATTTTCAGTAAAGAAGAATAATTCTCCTTCATTAAACGATAGTGGAATTTGTATTGATGTAGGTTCTGAAACAGTAATTTCATTTTCTTCAAATACAGATTTGATTATTTCAATTCTGTCGTCTCTATCTAATTCAATATAATCATCATCAGCTACGGTTACAGCTCCTGCTACACCTGAAACTTTTTTCAAGTAAGCTTCAAAGGCCTTTTCTTGAGTATCACCTAGTCCAACAAAATATTCACCATTAAATGCAGCACCAACCGCTGCAATTGTGCCTAATTGTGCCACTACACCACCAGCACCAGCAGTGTAAACTGGAATAAAGTAAACATCATGAACGCCTACACGATACAAAATGTTATCACCTATTCTTGGATTTCTCAATAATGTCTTTAATTGAGCAAATTCAGGATCTCTGTCAAGAGCTTCCCTAACTGCGGTTGGGCCAATTAATTTGGTAGTCGAATTTAATGGAACTTCATAGAACTGCAAGTTTCCTAAGTTAGTGAGATCATTTTCAACTACCATGTATCCTGCAAGATTTCTTCCTTGAGAACCTCTCAATTCTAGTGATAGTAATCCTATAAATTCAGTTTGATCAAATCCGGGTGGTTTTGCTTCTACATAATAGGTATCAAGACCACGAGGGATCTCGTAAAACTCATTTGCTTGAATGAATGTTTCTACATTTGTCACATGGTAAACATTATACATTTCTGTTTTCCAGTTAAACAATTCAACAGGATATCTGATTTGTTCTTCTAACCAAGCGGGCATTGGTTGAAATTGTTCAGCATATTGACTAGCAAACATTTCTGTAAAGAAATCATCTCCAGTTTTTAGTAATTGAATATCACCATTGTATGAATCAACTAAAGCATATCCGACTAGACGTAAATACGGATTGCCTACTGACCATGGAACATCTCTTGTATCAAATCCGATTATCAATGGAATTAGCCAATAGGAGTTTTCTCCATCAGTTACAGGAAGTGAATCTAATTCTTTACCAAATAGGTTATAGAGGAAATAAGGATACAATGTTTCCATTCTATCATTAACATCTTTGTATCTCATAATATGAACAGATTCTGCTGGAAATGAGAGCAAAAAGTTTGGCTCAAACATCCAACTTAATGGAGGGGATACATCTAATCCTCCTAGTCCAGAATATGATGCGCCACCAAGTTCTGCACTAGTAGAACCTCTGGAATTTGGATATCCTGACCATGTTTGCTCAAACAGGCCACCTTCACCATAGTAAATTTCTCTTTGTTTGAAGAACTGGTCACTTTCAACAATTTGTCCATCTGTTGCCTCTAAAGTAAGGAATCCTTCTGGAACATGAGTATACACGAGATGTTCGTTATACCATCTATTTTCAAGACTAACAGATGTTGGAAGGATTGGTTTCATAGATGCAGTCCAATACAAAGTATTGTTAAACCTAAGAATATCATTATCTTCAAAGTCTACATAAGGAATAAGGCCGATTTCAGGCTTTAATTTAGCAAAAGCTGCTTCCCAGTCCCAAACTCGAATGACATCAAGAACATCACTATTTTGAGATACATAGTTTTTGATATTATTTGGAGAAACAGCTGTTAATTGAACATCATGAGTGTTTTCTTGAATGTTGTTTAGTTCTCCAAGATATCTATTAACTCCAATTTGCTGAGCAGTGTATGGTCCTAAATATTCAATCTTTTTTGCATCTGCAATACTATTGTTTACAGAAACAAAACCTGCAACAATTATAGCAATTGCAATTATCGTAAGAATTCGAATGTATACATCTCTCTTAAACATATGAGTTAGAACACGTGCTCTAATCCTATCAATAACTGAAAATGCAATTAATGCAAATCCAATTATCAGTGTTCCACCAATAACGTATCTTGTATTATAGTCAATTTGGTCAGTGAAAAATAGATTAAACCCTGCCCAGATTATTCCAATACCAATTATTCCTTCAATAGTTGAAACATAGTTGAGGTATCGTGGTTTACCTTCATTTGAATCTTGAAGAAATGAAGTTATCACATTGATTATTCTGTGTATACCAACATACAGAACTAAACGTAATCCAATAGCTGCAAGTATTGGAGGAATCAAAATTACTAATGCAGGAATCATGGGAACTACATTTTCTGCAGCATAATTTGGATCAGTTTCAGGTGTTACAAATGGTAATGAGAATAATTTTGGTAGATTTTCCACTCCAAGATAATTTCCATCAATAAAAGACATTGCAGCAAATCCAAACATGACATTTGCAAAGAATGCGCCAAAAAGGAAAATTTTGGTGATTTGCCAGATTACAAATTGTGCTGAACTAAGTTTGTAATCCCTAAAACTTGGGACCACGTTGGATATGGGCTGTTGGCCGCTTTTTCCCAAAAATCCGATTGCAGTACTAATTGCATACCAGAAAATAGAAGATCTTCCCAAAATATTCACACGAACTAGTGCGATTGCAGATAGAATTATGGTAGACACAAGCGTGTAATAGAGAGGTTTGGTAAACTGATCGCCAAATTCGGTAAAATTCATTGATAAAATTACTGCTTGATTACCTACAATTGCAAAGATAACAATACCAATTACTGCAACAATTCCTAATCGTATGTACTTTCCAGCATCAGGTGGAGGAGTCTGCTTATCTGTAGAGGCGCTATACAAAATCAAGTTGAGTTGAGTTTCGGCAAATTAATGTCTTACCGGCAAAATCAAGCAATTGTTGCTAGTTTTTTGCAGATCATGTAAGCTGCAGCAAATGTAGGCACACTTATTTTTTCATTAGAGTAGGGTCCAAATTTTTTGTTTTTTAGTTTAAACTCAATTGGACAATTTGCCAATACCTCTACAGTGTCTTCACTAAGAAAAGATGAATCCGCATAAGCATCAAATTTTTCCAAGTTCTTACAATGAATTTTTGTAAGACCACTCTTGCTATTAATTGAACCAGGTAAACGAAAAATTCTGTGTATATCCATTGTTACATTAGGATCAATTTTTGCACCAATATTTTCAGAAACATCATCTAAAACTTTTTGAAAAGATGAATATCCATTTGAAAGTAATTCTGAAATAATCTTTGATCTTTTTGATTTTGAACCAAATACATATTTTGAAAATCTACCCCGCCATCCAAACTCATCAAAATCTGGAAAGGATTTTCTATCGGGTTTGAATTTTTTCATTCCAAACTTTTCAGGAATTGCGCCATTAAACATTATGTAATCGACAAGCTCGGATCTTTCTCTAGAACCATTTTGTTGAAATTGGGAATTATATACATAGATATGAAATCCTTCATTGCCTGAGAAATATACTTGAATATCATCATTGTTTATTGAAAAATCATTTGTTAAAATTTCAGATAATTTTAAAACTTCAGTTTTTGATGATTCTATACAGTTTTTGCAAGGTAGAGATTTTTTTTCTAATTTTGTTGAATTACATTTTACACATTTTTCAGAATTATCTGAAATGTTATCACATTCATTACAGATAGATACTGTATGATCCTTTCTACATGATAAATTAAGATCTTTTGCATCAATATCAAAAATGAGATCGGCCTCTTTCCAGTCTTTTTCATTCATAGGTAAGTTTGGAAATGAATAATATGCATTTGAGCAGTATACATCAGATGGAACATTTTGCATTAATAGTAAATGCAATTCTTTATCATCTTTGACTGAAATATGACGAGTCATTCCAGAGTTGAATTTTTGATAACCAAACTCTCTTTCAGATGTACGTTCAGGTACACGAATAAGATCAAAATGCTCAAAATAATATTTTTTGAACGAGTTTTCTAAAAATTTTATCTCAGTCTCTTTCATTATTTTCTCTTCTTTCCAAATTGTAAAGGACTAATTATTCCATCACACTCTGATGTTGCAAAACATAGACTTTGTGTTTTTAGTTTTTCACAGGAAGGGCAAGAATACTGAGTGCCGCTTCCAGATGTTCCAGCTAAATGATTTAACTGGTAAAGCGTTACGCGTTCGTTATAGTCAGGTGCGTTTTTGAATAGTGGTGCGATTTGTTGAACCGACTGACCTTTGGATAAAAGAAAAGTAGCTAACATAAATCTGCCAGAGTGCGGAAGGTTTTCTCCCTTTTCAAGTATATCAATGGCATGTTTGATACATGGGGGATATTCCCCAGTAGTTACTGTAAAAGTTGAGAATTTTTTTGAAAGCATTACAAGTTTGTTTACAGAGTCCTCAAAACCAGGAATCATTGTAGGAGTTTTTGCGTTTACAATTTTTGAATTAATGTATGTGCCTAATTCTTTTCTGATTAATCTTACTGTTTCATGAGGGGTAAGAAACACTTGCCCATTTTCCACATGTCTGTTAGTTAGCTTCCATTCCCTTTCATGAAAGTTAATTGAGTGTTTTAGATAATCAGATACAGGAATTACAAAATAATCATTAAATTTTTCTATCTGAACTGAAAATAAATCATCAATTATTTTAATTGCCAATTGTTTTTTTGATTCATCTGAAATATTTGCCAGGTCTTTTTCTAGATATTTTTCTGCCCGTCTAGCTTCTGCAAGTGCAAATCTTTTGATTAGAGTGTGCATGCCACTGAGTTTGAGCAAGACTATAGCCAGTAAAAACGAGAAAACCTCCCTTGGCAGTGCAGCCTCTTTAGACACTTGATCTCCAAGTAGGTCAGATTTGTAGATCTTTCCGTCTGCAGCTACCTGAATTCTTTCATATGCTTTGATCACCAGATCTTTTAGATCAGGATCAGTTCCAAACTGTTCCAGAGTAAATCCTTTGTCTTTGAGATATTGACCAGCATCAGCTAAAAACGGATACTTTGCAATTTCGTCTTGGCCTAGTGCAAGCATACTAGTAATTTACCTAGTTTACTTAAAAATCTGGTTTCATCGTTTTGATGCTGATTTAAATTATGTTTGAGTAAAATTAGAATAATGCAGATTGGTTGTCATGTATCAATTTCAGGTTCCATTGACAAAGCAGTTGACAACGCAATTGAAAGAGAATGTTCTGCATTTCAAATATTTACTAGAAATCCAAGAGGATGGCATGCAAAAGCGCTCACTAAAAAAGACATTACCAAATTCAAATCAAAACTAAAAGAAAGTAAGATTGACAGATTTGCAACTTGTGCCCATATGCCATATCTTCCAAATTTAGCAACTCCAAAAGATGATGGCTTTGAAAAATCAGTAAAAACTCTGATAGATGAAGTTGAACGATGTGCACAATTAGGAATTCCATATCTTGTAACTCATCTTGGAAGTCATTTGGGCACAGGAGAAGAAGCAGGAATAAAGAGACTGGTTAAAGGATTAACCAAAGCTGGGCAAACAAAAAATGATGTAATGATTCTACTAGAGAACACCGCAGGACAAAAAAATTCTGTTGGTTCAAACTTTAAACAATTAGGAGAAATATTCAAACAACTAAAGCCTTCAAAAAAATTTGGCGTATGTTTAGATTCATGTCACGCGTTCGTTTCAGGATATGATTTGAGAACTGAAGATGCAGTGAAAAAGACTTTTGCAGAATTTGATAAATACATAGGAATGGATAATTTGAAAATTCTTCATCTAAATGATGCAAAAGGTGAGATTGGTTGCAACCTAGATAGACACTATCATTTAGGATTGGGTGGAATTGGAGAGAAAGGAATTTCTGCCATTGTAAAGTTTGCAAACAAGAAAAAAATACCCATAGTTTTAGAAACTCCAATTGATGATGATAGAGATGACTTTGAGAACATTAGAAAGGCAAAAGAATTTGCGTAGAAATTTATTCAATGGTTTTAGTGAGTAGACATGGACTATGAAGCAGTAATGAAATTAGCGCTTGAACGCGGATTTTATTTTCCCAGTTGTGAGATATATTCTGATGCACAAGCTGGTTTTTGGGAATACGGTCCAACAGGCGTCGGTTTGAAAAATAAGTTTCTAGAGTTGTGGAGAAGGGAGCTTGTCAGAAGAGACGGAATGCTTGAGATTGACGGTTCTCAGATAATGTCAAAATCAGTTTTTGAGGCTTCAGGTCATTTGGGAAATTTTGCTGATCCAATAATAAAATGTACAAAATGTAATTCAACATTTAGAGCTGATAGAACTATTGCAGAGTTGACAAATATTGAGATTCCTGAAAGTGCTGATTTGGAAGAATTTGACAATGTAATTAATCAAAACAACATAAAGTGTCCAAAATGTAAAGGCGATTTTGATAAAACAAAGAATTTCAACATGATGTTCAGAGTAGGAATTGGTCCTGAAGAAGAAGAGGCATATCTTAGACCAGAAACATGCCAATCAATCTTTGTAGATTTTCCTAGATTATACAAAACCATGAGAGGCAAGCTACCTTTGGGAATAGCACAAGTAGGAAAGAGTTTTAGAAATGAGATAGCACCAAGACAAAGTCTACTGCGCTTAAGAGAGTTTTATCAGGCAGAAATTGAAGTATTTTGCAATCCTGCCAAGCTTGACGAAGTTGAAAAGTTTGCAGAGATTCAAGATACAATAATCAGAGTTCAGACAGATTCTGAGCCAGTTTCAATGAGCTGTAAAGAAGCAGTAGAATCCGGAACTGTTCCAAACAAGTTTGTGGCATATTATTTGGGTATTTTGACTGAATTTTATGAAAAAACTGGAATAGATATCTCAAAGAGTAGATTTAGAAAATTAGGAGACAAGGAAAAAGCATTCTATGCTGAAGTTGCATTTGATTTTGAAGTTGAAACTACAATTGGATGGTTGGAACTAGTTGCATGCAATTATAGATCAGATTATGATTTGTCTAGTCATGCAACCAAGAGTAAAGAAAAATTTGAGATCATGGATAATGATAACAAGGTTCTACCACACGTATTTGAGATCTCGATGGGAATTGACAGAAGTCTTTACACAATTTTAGAGCATTCACTAAAAGATGACAAAGAACATGAAAGAACAGTATTATCACTAAAACCATATCTTTCACCAACACATGTAGGAATCTTGTCACTAGTCAAAAAAGACGGTTTGAAGGAAAAAACAGATGAGATTTATCTTTCCATTAAAAGAAAGTTTGATGCATTTTTGGATCATTCAGGTGCAATTGGTAGGAGGTATAGAAGATTAGATGAGATTGGGGTCCCCTTTGCAGTTACAGTTGATCATCAGACATTAGAAGACGATACAGTTACTCTAAGAAAAAGAGACTCTATGGAGCAGACTAGAATAAAAATTTCTGAGATTGATTCAATTCTTTTAGAATCAGTAGCATTCCCCTAGACTAATCAGAGTAGACTGTAATCATTTCAGAGTTTATCTTTTGTTTTACTTTGACAGTCAAGTCTTTGATTGCTTGTGCTTGTGGGATCAGCCCTTCTTCAGTCTCCAAAGTGACTATCCAATCACCCACAATAGGATCAATTGATGTAATAGAGAATCTTTCTAGTACATTTTCAGAACCACTATACTTTACACGTAGGATTTGTCCTTCATATTCTACACTTTGCAATCCTCCTCTATTTCCTCTAGTATTATCTTGAACTGAACATTCATCAGATGAACCAATAATACACTGACCGTTTGGTGCAATTACATTGAATCTGAATTCGTCTTGAGTATCTGATGCATAAATCAATACTGGTTCAGACAAGACATTTCCATCAACCTCAATTGGTTGTATAGCTTTCATATCATAGGCAGACATTGAAACAGTCTTTGGATAGTTGTAAAGCACTGCTGAATCAGTAACTTTGGAGGTTCCATACAGGTCTACTTTGCCTTGAATCTCATATGAGGATAAACCTTCATGGAATGAAGTCTTCCAATCAAATGATACTTTGGTTTGGCCATTTTCAAAGAATCGAGCTTGTTTTGAAACGACCTTACCATCAACTAGTAGAGATGCAATACCATATGTTGGCGCATGATCATTTTCCACATACAAGTTAGGTCTTACTATGGAGTTACTTGCACTAATGGATGGCACATCTAATTCCAGAGATACGTCTGGAACTGTTATTGGCTCAACACCCATTGTATAATGTCTTGATTCAACTTCACGTAGTCCATCATCAGTGACATGTATCCAGTATTCAATTGCAGGACCTTGCATTAGGAATGAAGGCATGTTTGTTGTAACTTGATAAGCTGAATCAGTATAGATTATTGGTTCTACATCCATCTTCATTGCAACATACTCATCATCAGATTGTCCTAGCGTGACTGTTCTAAGTTCAACTCTCTTTATAGCAGTCTTGCTATCAATAATTGCCGAGATTGTAAGATCTTGGTCTGATACATAAAAGTACTCGGAATCAACATCTGCTATGTGTTTTGTTCCATTCTCAATTTGGAATTTCACATCAAATATTCTAGGTGCATCAAGTGATATCTCAGTTGCCTTGTCTTCAGTAATATCTGAAATCACAACAACTCCGTCACAGGATGTGAGATGGATTGCAGCATTTACAGTATTTTGGATTGTTCCTTTTTCTTCAGTTACAGTTACCATCAAGAATATCTCACTTGAGGAAATTGGAATTTCATATAGGTATTTGTCAACTCTAGTGATCTTGTTTAGTTCTTCATAGGGTTGATCATCAGATAGTGTGGCAGTTACTGTTCCAGTCTTTGTTGTATGAACTATGACTTTTGGTGGATTTTGAGCATCGCTAGAAACTAGGATGTGTGCAATGTTTTCTTCACACTTGTCATATGATACTTCATTAATTGTAAGTGGAGTTCCCAAGATTCCTGCAAATCCTCCACGGCCAGAGCCCTTACCAATTGGTCCCACACCTGTATTACCACCACCACTGGAACTGGAACTGGAACTGGAACTGGAACTGGTGGATGTAGCCTTAGATGCACCAAACTGTGTAAAGTGATTAGTCCAAATGACGACATCATTACCTACTTCAAGTGTACATTCATTGTTTGAACCCAATCCATCAGCAGAATCAGCAGTACATTGTTTATCAATGAATTTCAAAGTATTACCAGGAGACACAAAGAATGCTTCATAGCTATCATTAGCAAGTCCAGTCAATTCAATTCTTGCAGGCTTGTCTAAACTAATAGAAGTGGAGCTGTCACCTATTTCAAAGACAATTGTGTTAGTGAATGTCTTTGTAACTCCATTAGATGTCACAGTTGGAACAGAGACAGTAGTTTTTGTAGGGAGTTTTAATTTTCCATCCCATCCAGAAGATCCAGTAAAAGACGTGCCAGATGCAAACGTGACTTTGCTAGATATTTTTGAAGTACTGTTTAGCGGAGAAGTTTTGAATTGTACATCAAACCCTGTAGATATTGCAGGAACCTTGCCACCAGAAGCATCACTAGAATAATCTAATATGACAGACTCATCTACATCATCATCCATAACTATTGTATTAACGCTGGAATTAGTAGTCATAATGACTTGTGAATTATTACTGTCTACTTGAACTCTAGTGGTAGAAGATGTTGTCTTTAGTAATTTAGTTGGATTGGTAGAGTCAAGTGTAACAGAAGTGGCAGTTGATGCCACAGATATGTTATTTGAAGTGTCTGTTTGTTTAGCAGTAATTGAGTAAGTACCATTACCAAGAATAGTTGTTGTTTTACTCCAGTTTCCATCACTGTTTGCAGTAGAATTTCCAATAGAAGTAATACCTGCAAATATTTCAATTGATGAATTTGATTCGGATGTACCAGATACTGTTATTGAAGTACCGTTTGTAGAAAGTATGGTAATTTTTGGTGCAGCTGCGGCAGTATCAGCACTAGACACTATATTTTGATTATTTACTGAAACATTTCCTGAAACATCAGATACAGATCCTGTTAACTGGACTGTTGGAGTAGCACTGGCAGATAATGCAGGTGAAATAGTTAGTGTAACTATACTATTAACAACAGATACTCCAGTTACAGTAAATCCGCTAATTGTAAAGTCAGATGTAGAGACGGTAGCAGAATCAATATTTGCTGAGAATGTCAAATCAATTGTAGTATCTGAAATCACTTTAGATGAAACTATGTTAATCAATTTTTCAGTATCTACAGTATCTGTAATGATTATAGAGTCAGAGAGTGATTTTGCAAGTGTCAGAGATATGCGGTCTGATACTGATACGGCGTCAGTGAGTGACTTTAGGAGAGAGAAACGTATTGTATCGTTAATGGCTACACCATCAAAGAGTAAATGCGATTGAGCTACAGAAGTCATTACTAAATCAAATACTGATACAGAGTAGAGTGTAAGAGAGTCTGATATTGATATTGATTCAGCAGGATTTTCATTGTAATCAGTACCTGCTTCAAATATCTCCATTGCAACAACTGACCAGTCAGGATCTTGACCACCTTGATTAGTTTGAGTCCACGAAGTAACTGTTACAGAACCTGCATTTACATTATCTTGAGATGATACTTCAGTTCTTACTTTGTTACCACCACTTCCAGATACTCCCAGAATATCAGTTCCTTGATCAGCTGTAAAATCATCTGCCTCGTTAGCTCCTACAAATCCTAAGACAGTGCTATCTGTTCCTGCAGTTGCAGTATCAAATGCACCACTTGAAGGACTTACAGAAGTACCAATAGTAGTATCAAGTAAAATAGGATCAGTAAATATGTCAGTATTAGTTAAGAGCAAAGCTCCAAATCCTGCATCTCCTCCTGCTTTGGTAAATGTAATTGTGTGAGAACCAATTGCTGGGTTTTGAACATACCATACTTCTAATCTTGGAGCAGATGTGGTTCCACCAAGAAATTGCCAACCAGTAGAGTTTAGATTGGATGATACTGCAGTAGTATCAAGATTTGCTTCATCAGTAATCCATGCCACAAGAATAGTATCAGAGGCATCTGCGGTTATTGATAATATAGGATTTGCATTTCCACTAGTTCCAGTGGAACCAGCAAGACCATCAACAGCATTAGATATGGTGTCATTAGTGGTTACAGAGTCAGAGAGTGATTTTGTGAGGGACAATGAGATAGAGTCTGATATCGATATAGAATCGGAAAGTGATTTTGTTTGAACTATAAAAGCAGATACTGAGTCAGAGATAGTTACTGAGTCAGAGAGTGATTTTGTGAGTGAGAGTGAGAGTTGATCGGATACTGAGACAGATTCTGAGAATGATTTGCTCAGTGATATAGTAGTTGTTACTGAGTCAGAGATAGTTACTGAGTCAGAGAGTGATTTGATTTGGACAATAGAAGCAGATACTGAGTCAGAGATAGTTACTGAGTCAGAGAGTGATTTGGTTAATGGTACTACGTATTCAACTTGTATTGCAACATAATCAAGATCCATATCAGTAGCTGTAGTACTATCTAATCTAATTCTGGCTCCAAAAGCAGTGTCTGTTATATCAGCAATATCAATACCAGTACAATCCCATCCATTGCTACCTTGATTAACAACGCCAGTTGTTGTGCCATTTACATAAACATTTTTTGTTGTAACAATGTTAGTATCAGTCTGTGAACATGAGCCACTAATACTTGGACCTAGAAGAGTCACTGTGTAACCAAGAGTACCAGTTTTTGAACTTGTCATATGAGCTTGTACAGTAATGCTGTTAATTGTTGCACCACTAGGAATATTTCCTGGAGATGTAAAACCAAAAGTAGAAAAATTAACTGCCTCAGTAGCATCCCATGTCGATGCACCAGTGCCACCCATAAAACTTGAATCTACTGCAGTTACAGCACTAACCGTACCAGAATTACCCACAGTACCACTAGCAATACTGGAAGCACCAGGAACTCGCCATCCAGTCCAAGGATCATTTGCTACATACCATGCTCTTGCCTCAGTGAATATTATATCACCATCATTAATTTCAACAGGTCCCAGATCATACAAACTTGGAAAAACAAATGGAACAGAATAAGTATATTCTACTGTTGTTTTATTATCAATCAAATTCCTAGTCCAAGTCAAAATCTTTCTGTCTCCAATTGTTACTACGTTTGCGTCGGTTTCTACATCAAGTATTGTAGGAATGGTTTCTGTAATTGTAATGGTATCTTTATTGGTAAATGATTCAATGTCAATTATAACATCAAATGCGTTTAGATTTATAGTAGGATCAATTTTACTTTGTGCAGTTCTAATAATATCAAACTTATAAGATGATGCTACATCAAATGTGGTTTCAAAATCTGTGTCAATTTCATCAGTTGTTGCATGTATTGTAATATTGTATGTTCCCTCAACTGTGGTATCATATTCTGCATCATACAATCCAACTTCATCTCCTGCAAAAATTCCGTTTCCTGATGAAATGTTAGTGACATCATTAGCTGGACTGGTTATGGACATGGACAATTCAGCATTATCTATTGGGTGTCCTTCAGAATCAAGAACAACTATAATGAATTCGGCTGTCTCTTCAGGTTTGTATATGCTCTTTTTTGTGTTAAGAGAAACCAGTCCCCATGCAAACTCCGACTCTACAACGTGAATCTCTCCATCAACTGAGAGAGTAGTCTTTATTTTGTATAGACCAGGTTTTTGATTTTCATTAAAATCTAGATCAATTTTGAATTTTCCATCTCTAATTTTTACAAGTGAAGTATCAACTGTTACTTGATTTCCGTTTGCATCAAAGATTTCAGTTACAATTTGTTCTTCAGCATCCCATTTGTCGTTAAACTCAAACTCCAGATTAGGATTTTCGTTTATAGAAAATGTCTTCTTTATTGGATATAATTTTGGAGATACAGGCAAATCAACTACTTTAGATTCTACATCAGATGATGTTTGGTTAGCAATGATAACATTTTCAGGCTCTGTTGTAGTTTGATTCTCTGATAAAATATCTGAATTTGCTTGTTCTGCTTCTATTTGTGCAATAATTTCTTCAATGCTTAATTCAGAGATGGCTGCTAATTCTTCATAGATTTCTTTTGTTTGCTCATACATTGCAAAAAGTTGTTCATCATCTAAAACATAGTCATAAAGCGAAACATCATCTATCTCTCCTGAGAATTTGTTGCTGGGTTTCGGAATTTCGTTCTTTGTGTTTATTGTAGCACCAATAACAATGTCTTCTTCGGATTGAATATTTTCAACAGTAGTTGTAGTTAATTTTCCATTTTCTGTAAGTGTAGGAATACCTACAACTTCCTGTGTTCCTTCTCTTGTTCCATTTACAAATATCGCTATGTTATCACCATCAAATGTAGATGACAGAAAATTCCAGTTTTCAGTGATATGAGTAGTTGATTTAACAGATGTCCATTTAATTCCATCAAATACTGCAAATGAAGCAGAATGATCATTTTGTTTATTATTAATAGTAAATGAGAAGGATTTTTCTTTACTTAGTACTGTAAACTCAGGGGAACCAGATGAATAATCAGGTTTTATCCATGCAGTTACAGTCATACCATCAACATCATCAGTAACTGTAACGTTTTGAATCTGAATGAAATTATCATTTCCATTCAGTTCCAATGTAGATTTGGATTTAGTTGAGTTTGATTCGATAATAGGTTCATCAAATTGGAATGAAACAGTAGCTTCCGGGATAATAATTTCTGGTTCAGTTGAAGTTGAGTTTGATTCGATGAGTGTAGAAGTTGAGTTTGATTCGATAATAGGTTCAGTTGAAGTTGAGTTTGATTCGATGAGTGTAGAAGTTGAGTTTGATTCGATAATAGGTTCAGTTGAAGTTGAGTTTGATTCGATGAGTGTAGAAGTTGAGTTTGATTCGATAATAGGTTCAGTTGAAGTTGAGTTTGATTCGATGAGTGTAGAAGTTGAGTTTGATTCGATAATAGGTTCAGTTGAAGTTGAGTTTGATTCGATGAGTGTAGAAGTTGAGTTTGATTCGATGAGTGTAGAAGTTGAGTTTGATTCGATGAGTGTAGAAGTTGAGTTTGATTCGATGAGTGTAGAAGTTGAGTTTGATTCGATGAGTGTAGAAGTTGAGTTTGATTCGATAACTTGAATTAGAATGGGTTCAACATCGGTTGAATTTTCAATATAAGTAGAATCAGAGGGTATCGTATTATTGACATCATCAATTAGTCCTTCAAAAGAAAATTCTTCTGCATAAGCTATACCCCAATAAGATGAAGATATGGATAATGGTGTGATAGCAACAGTTGAAACAAGAAGAACCACAAAAAATGCGGAAAACATTTTTCTAGTATTTGTAATTCTATTCTCTCTATTTTCTATCTGGAACAAAGAAAAAGCTGCAATTGGGAATAACACTAAAGATAAAAATGAAAGTGATGTGTCCTCATCACTTAAACCACCTACATATTGAATTATGGCAGTATCAACATTGTCTAGAACATAGAAGTCAAAACCGTGATCAGGTATTTGTTGTTCAAAGATTAGGTCGTTATTAACATAAATTAACTCATTGTTAATTTGAAATTGAGAATATGATGTTTTTACTTGTTTTGATGTATATCTAATTTTTTCAGCATTCCAGATTCTTTCCATCATAGTTTGTTTTTCATCAATTGATTTCACAAAATGTATTTCTGATGGAAGTTCGTTTTGAGATATAACACCTACAGTTTCAACTAAGTGGATTGAGTGGTGTTCTGATTTTTCTTTATCAATTGAATTTAGAAAATCATTTGTGGTAATTCCAACTTGTTCGGATAGATTTACTTCCAATATTTGAGGAAGTTTATTTGTCAAATCATTTTCATAATCATAATTTATGGCAAATGAATAATCAAATGACATCAGAGATAGAAGTAATATCGAAACGATCGCAATTGAGTGAAATTTTTTATTCATTTCTAATGAAAAAAATTCAATTTTAAAACAGATAAAAAACGAGGAAAGTATGTGTCAGAAGAGAGCCCAATACGGTTGTTAGGGATTAAAGTAAGTACCAATTTGGAAACAGGAAAAATTATAATTTTTTAAAAAAATTTCAATTAATTTTGATCGATTTAAAATAATTTCATATTTTATGAAAAATTTAATTTATCAAAATAAAAAATTTAAGAAAAACAGTTCATGTCTATGTTATTTTAGATTTGTAAAACTTGCAGTTTCTTTTTATTTTGCACACATCACACATTGGGGATATTGGTTTGCAAATGTTTTGGCCATACATTACAAAAGTATCATTGATGTCAATCCAGAATTTTTTATCAATTTTTTTCATCAATTCTTGTTCTGTTTCTTCAGGATTTTTTGTATCAACTAAGCCTATTCTGTTTGAAATTCTATGAACATGAATGTCAACTGGTATTGCTGGTTTTTCAAATGCATAAACTAAGACACAGTTTGCAGTCTTTCTTCCCACTCCTGGCAACTCTACTAGTGTTTCTAGATCTTCAGGAACTTTGCCTTTGTATTTCGAATCAATTATTTTTGCAACTTCAATGATTCTTTTAGATTTTACATGATAGAAACCAATTGGTTTTATTATTTTTTCAACATCTTTTAGCTTAGCGTTTGCAAGTTGTTTTGGATTTTTATATTTTGAAAATAATATTTTGACCACTTTAGTTGTACTTTCATCTTTTGTTCTTGCAGAAAGAATGGTTCCAATCAAAATACTAAATGGTCCTGTCTCTGCATCATGAAGATCTCTTAGTGCAGTTATTCGTGGAGTCTTTACAGAGTTCATCGTATCCATCATTTTAGCTAGAATTTTTTCCATTTTCATATGAAAAACTACGTACAAGTATTATAACTGTAAATCCAAATCACTCTCATTGGAATTAACTAGAGGAGAAGAATCTGCACTAAAAGGCGAGCAAGGTGAAATTATGCAAATGGCATACAGAATTCTTGTCGCAACAGGCGAGGCAACAGATGCAGAAAAACTGATCCCAATTGAATGGACCCATCTCTCAGGAGTGAATTACAACACCATAGGTGATGCAGGTGAGGAATTTCTCTCAAATATTAGTAAAGATGCCAGAGTAAAAGTAAAGACAACTCTGAATCCAATGGGATTTGATATTGACAATGTACATGATTATGGTTTAGATGAGAATTTTATTTCAAAACAACTATCGATTAGAAAATCCTATGAGGCAATGGGTGTGATTCCATCTTTTTCATGTATACCTTACGAAATTTTTGATATTCCAAAAGATGGAACTCAGGTTGCATTTGCAGAAAGCAATGCAGCAATTCATGCAAATTCTTATGATAACTTGAAAACAAATAAGGAAAGTGCGTTTAGTGCTTTAGCTAGTGCATTAACTGGAAAAAGTCCATATTCATCATTGCGTAAAGATGATTCTCCAAACGTAACAATCAAAATGAAAGTGGACAATCCAAATGAACTCACATATGGAATGTTAGGATTTTTTGCAGGTAAAGTTGGAGATGTTTCTGTAAATATTTTGGGTTTAGGCGAGATGGATAATCGTCAATGTAAGGCAATGTGTGGTGGAATGGGAACTTCTGGAACGTGTGCCAAATTTATTTTTGGAGAAGGCGATCCAGACTCTGAAAAAATAGATTTTGATGAGAAAGCAATGCAAAACGTTCATGATGAATTAAACACATCTGAGAAAGGTGATATCATTACACTTGGTAGTCCACAGTTAGGGTTAGAAGAGATTTCAGATCTTGCTGAAAAACTAAAGGGTCGTTCATTTGAGAAGAGATGCATGGTATTTACTCCAAGAACTGTAAAAGAACAAGCAAGAAAGATTGGTTATACAAATGAATTAGAACGTGCTGGATGCGAGATTCTCTCTGATTGTTGTACCTGTCTTACTCCTCTAATTAACAAAGACAATGTTGATGCAGTCACCACTAATAGCATCAAGGGTGCATTTTATCTAAAAAATTCCAATGGTGTTGGTGTAAATCTAAAACCACTATCCCAAATCATAGAAGATGAGACGAGATGAAGGTATTAGTTTCAGGAAAAGTTGAAGGGACCGTCCTAAAATCAAGAGATGCCATTAATTTTCTAGGTACGGTAGATAAAAAAACTGGAGTCATTAGTGACAAAAGTCATGACCTATATCAAAAATCAATCAAAGATACGATTCTAGTTTTTCCTTCAGGTGTTGGAAGTAGTGTTGGCGCATATACAATTTATTCTATCAAATCAAATGGTACTGCACCTCTTGCAATGATTTGTCAAAAGGCAGATCTTACAGTGGCTACTGGGTGTGCACTTGCAAACATACCACTAGTAATTCTATCTGAGAAAGAATTTTCTTCAATTAATAACGGAATGAAATTATCACTTGACACTGATTCTGCTAATCCAATTCACTATCAATAAAATTTTGAATATCTGCTTCGCCCCTACTCACATCTTTTACCTGGCTTTTTCCTGCAGGCATTACACGAACAAATTCATCAATACTAATTTTTTTAGTAATTTCTTCATGAATTTTTAAGAACTCTATCTTAATTTTTTTTGCAGCATCCACCATCTCAATTCCTTGAGGTTCAATTATTGCATAACAGATCGAGTTTTTTTTAATTGGATCTGGAGGGCCGCATGTTAACGCATAGCCATCTTCTTGCGGTATAATTCCCACAGCTAGTTTGAGATTTCCACTCTTAATGAAATTTCTCTGTCCTTCAATTGTAAATGATCCTTTTGGAAGAAATTCTCCACTTGGAGCAGATTTTTTCACTTGTTCTGGATTAACCCAGTATGCACTTACACCATACATTCCTTCTCTCCATGCTCTACTAAAACAAACTGTAGCATGTGCAACTTCATTCATACTAGTATCAGGTGCATTTTGTGCATCTTTGATAATAAAAAATGGAGAACCGAAAATGTCACCGTGAAAAATTTTATCATTTTTGGCCAAATGTTTTCTTACAACAGCTGAGTTTGATGCAGCATCTCTGCCACCAATTACCAAAAATCCATCAGATGTGTAAAACCACCTATACCTTTCATACCAATTCTTCTTTCTAATTTCAGAAACCAGAACTGAATCTTTTTCAGAGTCCGTTTTATTTTGTAATTTTTCTAATTTTTTCAAGGTTTTTGATTTGATCTCTTCGATTGAGCTGATTGCACCTGACTGCTTCTTTGCTTCATTAAATAATGTAGATGCAATTGACTGAAGAGGAGCTTTGATGTTTATCTTTATTTTTTCATCCTGAATTACAATTAGTGGAATTCCTTTTTCAGTAATCAGTTTTGCATTGTTATTTGATAAAATTTCTTGGGCCGATGCATCCTCAATTGATATAATTCCTTTTGAGACCATCTCAAAAAGAGAATTTGCTACATTTGTGATATTTTTTGATCTCTCTTTTACTGTTTCAATTGCTTTTTCTTGCTCAGAAATTTGGGTTTGGAGTTCCTTTATCTTCTTACTAGAACCACTTGATTGGATGGATTTTCCTTTCTCTACGATGTTTTGTGTAAAAACAGTATCTAGTCCTTCTATGAAGCTGTTTGTTTTAGTAACATTACCTTCTAATTTTCCAAGCTGGATTGGCAAAACTTCTGTTTTTTCATTTCTTACAATTACAGGATCATGATTTTCTGAAATAATATCTGAAACAATTTTTTTTGTGGTCTCAAAGATTCTTTTAATTTCTAAATCAGTTAAGAGATTTCCAATTTTTTTTGGATCTACGTTTGCAATTTCAAAAATACCTTCAACATATTTTTTTGGTAAACCCAGAGTTCTTCCAAACCATTTTGCTGCGACCAGTTCAGTAGTTTTAATATCTTCAAAGTCAGATTCTGATAAATTAAAAATGTCCAGCCCACTTTGAGGAGGCGTGACATATTCTAAACCTACACTTAGCTTTCTGTGTCTTACATCAATTGAATGCTGCAATGCTAGAATCTTCATTTCATCATTACAGAGTAAGATATTCCCATCACCAAAAAATTCACCAACTAACACAAACTCTTTTCCAAATCCTTCAAATGTAAAGTACGCAATTCGTTCTGCCCCAATCTGTTTTATCTTTTTTAATTTTAACCTGAGAAGATCACTTCGTAATCTTTTGAGTAGCTTGTTTGGTTCCACTTGATCAATTTTTACTTCAGTTAACCAAACTCCTGAAGTCGAGATCATCATGAAGAGATCACTCTTTTCAGTATGATGTAGCTTGAAGAGTATGCTGTCTTTTGTTATCCCATAGATGTTACTTACATAGTAGTCTTCAACTTGCTCTGAGATTTTATCTACCAAATATCGTAATTCTATTCCAGATAATGCCATAGCTATCATATTTTACATCTAAAATTATACCCTTGCTATGACGTGCTCAATTTTTGACCAAAGATATTAAACATGGTTTGCTTGAGACACGCTAGAAATTTAATTGGCAAGATTCAAAAAGAAAAAATCAAAACCCACACCTGAGCCTGAAGACTCTAAGAAGGAGTCTAAAGAGGAGTCAACAGATATTCCTGAAACAGAAAAACCAGAATCTACGACTCCTGAAAAACCCAAGGAACCTCAAATTAGTGAGGCTGAGAAAAGTGAAAAAGATAGAAAATTAAATAAATTATTTTGGCTACGTGTAGCACTAGCGGTTATTGCTGGTACTGCAGCAACCTTCATCTTTGAAGACATTGAAGGGGAAGAAAGAAGATGGGCATCTATTGGATTTATGATTATCGTATTTTTTGGAACAATAATTATTGCAAAGGGAATGAAGATGCAGTTACCATCTTCAGACAGAAAGAAGGTTGTTACACAAGCGATTGGTAGCTATGTTTTCTTGTATTTGTTTACATGGATTGTAACTTATACACTAGTTCATTCTGGAAGTGTTTCTACTGGAATTAACATCTAGCAGAATCATCCTACAAAAGGTGATTGTCTAATGTGGAATTACAAAACTCCTGGAATTCCTGATGAAGAGTTTGAAAGAACCGAAAAAGTTCCCATAACAAAAGAAGAAGTAAGAACCATACAAATCAGCAAGGCAAGACTAAAACCAGGACAGACTGTTTATGATATTGGTTGTGGTAGCGGTTCTATTTCTGTAGAATCGGCACTTCAGGTAGAGTCGTCTGGAAAAGTTTTGGCAATTGACTATGATCAAAACGCAGTAGATTTGACAAAAAAAAATGCAAAAAAATTTGGCATCTCAAATATTTCGGCAATATTTGGAAACGCTAAAGAGGAAATATCCAAACTTGAAGATGCTGATGTAATATTTGTTGGAGGAACTGGTGCAGATACCAAAGAAATCGTAGAGTTGGCAGAGAATAAGTTAAAATCTAGAGGGCGAATTGTGATTGGAATTATCCTTATTGAAACACTATATTCCGTGTTACAAGTTTTAGATAAATTGCAATTTGAAGCAGTTGACATTACTCAGGTAACGATATCAAAGAGCAGAAAAACAACTACAGGAACCATGATGCTTGCAAGAAATCCTGTAACCATAATTTCTGCTACCAAAATCTAATCTAGCTTTTAATTGGGAGAAAATTCACTTCTTTCATGCCTGGATTAATAGGAATAGGAGTAGGTCCTGGAGATCCTGAACTTCTCACAGTCAAAGCTGTAAAGGCAATTCAAAATGCAGACATTATCATGTGTCCTGCCTCAAAAGAAGATAGACCCAGTATCGCATTATCTGTTGTTGATTCAATTATTGACAAATCAAAAAATCAAGAGATCATTAAACTAATCTTTCCTATGACAAAAGACAAAGATGTCCTTGAAGAAACTTGGAAAAGAAATGCAAAAATTATGGCTGAAACTGTATTATTAGGAAAAAACGTAGTCTATCTTACAGTAGGTGATCCATTTCTATATAGTACATGGATATACATGCACAGGGATATAACTGAAAAATATCCTGAAATAGATATCAGTGTAATTCCCGGAATTGTTTCAATGTTTACATTTGCATCAAAAGTTGGAGTAAGTATTGCAGAAGGTGCAGAAAAAGTTGCAATAATCCCATCATGTTATGATCTAAGCAGTGTTAAAGAGATTGCAAAAAATTCTGAATCCATGATATTTCTTAAAGATGGTAGATATTTTGATCAAGTAATTAATGTTCTAAAGGAATCTGGTTTCCCAGATAATTCAATATTTGCAATAGGACAAGACCTAGGAACTGAAAATGAAATAATCAGAAAGATGACTTTAGGTGAAGTAAATGATGATACATTGACTACAAAATATTTTTCAATTCTGGTGGTAAAACGTGTCTGATGTATTTTTTGTTGGTTGTGGACCAGGAGATCCAGAACTAATTACAGTCAAAGCAAAAAAGTTGATTCAGAAGGCAGAGGTTATAGTTTATTCTGGTTCTTTGATTCCAGAATCCATTTTGAAATTATGTAAAAAAGGAAAACTCTATGATGCTGCTGGAATGGTAAGAGAAGAGATATTCGAGTTATTGTACAAGAACGCAAAAAAAGACAAACTTGTTGTAAGACTACACGATGGAGATCCATCAATTTATGGTGCAATAAAAGAGCAGATTGATAATCTTACAAAGAAAGGAATAAAATCTACAGTTGTACCTGGAATTACTGCATTTTTAGCCTCAGCTGCTGCTCTAGGAACACAATTGACTCTTCCAGGAGTTACCCAAACCATTATTGTAACTAGAGCAGAATCCAGAACTAAAGTTCCAAAAAGAGAAAAAATTTCAGAGTTGGCAAAACACAAAGCAACTTTAATTTTCTATCTTAGTGTTCATTTAATTTCAAATTTAGTTAAAGAAGCAATTGCAGGTGGATACAAAAAATCAACACCTGTTGCTGTAGTGTATAGAGCAAGTTGGAAGGATCAAAAAATAATCAAGGGAACTCTTGCAGATATTGCAAAAAAACTAAAAGAAGAAAAGATCACTAGAACTGCCATTGTAATTATTAGTGATGTAATTGATCCACAAACATACGAGTATTCCAAATTATATGATAAAAAATTTAGTCATGGTTATAGAAAAGCTAAAAAGTCAAAAAATTAACTTTGTTTTTGATTCCTATCTTTGACAGTTTTGATTGAAAACTCTTTATGTTTCCTGAGGTAAAAATTTTCAAAGAATTTCTTTTTGATTGTGTATTTTTTATTTTTAAAAAGATTTTTTTAGCTACAATATTTCCTGGATCAATAAATCGTATATTTGGAAATTCTTGTTCTAAATATTTTTTTAAGAAGGGCAAATGTGTACTAGACAATGTGACCACATCAATTTGATTTTGAACAAGTATTTTTAGTTCTTTTTTAATAATTTTTTTGCAAAATTTTTTTTCTGTAAGAAATTTTCCAGATTCAACTAAATCTACAAGTTTGGAACCATTAATTTTGGAAATTTTAAAAGATTTTGAAATGTTTTTTTGGATGTATTTTGACATCCCCTTACTTCTTATGGCAGATTCAGTTGCAAGAATTCCGATATGTTTTGACTTTGAGAGTTTTTTTGCTTCTTTAAGCGGGGGTTTTACATCAAAAATTTTTGATGTAGACAAATTTAACATAAGACTTGGTGTGTTTGATGCAACAACTATGAAATCTGGTGAAAAACCATGCAATAATTTGATAGATTTTTTCATGATTCTATTCAATTGAGCCTGAGATTTTTTGCCATATGGATAATTTTGTTGATCAGCAAAATAGATGATTTGAGATTTGAATGATTTTTGCATCTCTTGAATTATGGATAGTGAGCCTAGTCCTGAATCAAAAACTGCAATTCTAGCCACAACATTACAAAAAGAGTCTCAGAATATAGTTTGTTAGCTAATTTTAGCCAAAAACTGATCTAAATTTACACTATGCATTAAGACTAAATTTCTAAATTCAAGTCATGCCAAACTTCGACAAGACTTGGGCTCGACAAGAGACCCAAAGCGTAACTGGCAAACTCCGTGAAGCAGTAAAGCCTCAAGGTGCATTAAAGCCACGAATCCAAACTGCAGT